>CACBHY010000026.1 GCA_902539165.1 uncultured Pelagibacteraceae bacterium | reverse complement strand
ACCGAGAGGTAAAACCAGAAAACAAGATTTTTTTTTCGAAAAGGACTTATTAAATGACAAAAAAGAATTGGCCGAACATTTAATGCTTTTAGATTTGGGTAGAAACGATGCTGGTAAAGTTTCAAAAATTAATACTGTTAAAGTTACCGAAAGTTTTATAATTGAAAGATATTCTCATGTTATGCACATTGTTTCCAATGTTATAGGCGAATATAATAAAAAATTCTCGAAATTTAAATCATTATTATCCGGCTTTCCTGCCGGAACTGTGTCAGGTGCACCAAAAATAAGAGCTATGGAAATTATAGATGAATTAGAATCAACAAGAAGAAAAGTTTACGCTGGAGGTATTGGATATTTTTCAGCTAATGGTGAGTTTGATACCTGTATAGCTCTAAGGACAGCAGTTGCAAAAAACAAAAAATTTTATGTTCAAGCTGGAGCAGGAATTGTAGCAGACAGTAAACCAATTAAAGAATATGAGGAAACCGTTAATAAAGCTAAAGCTTTGATTAACGCTTTGAGATAATGAAAATATTATTGATAGATAATTACGATAGTTTTACATATAACCTTTACCATTATCTTTCATCATTAAAGGCCAATGTAGATGTAATTAGAAATGATAAAATAACTTCTAAAGAAATTGTAAAAAATAAATATACTAAGATTGTAATTTCACCAGGGCCTGGAAATCCAAATCAATCTGGAAATTGCTTAGATATTTTAAAAACACTTTATAAAGAAATTCCTTTCCTAGGTGTATGTTTGGGTCATCAAATTATTGGACAAGTATTTGGATCAAAGATTATTCAAGCTAAAAAACTTATGCATGGAAAAATAAGTAAAATTAAATCCAAAAAAATTGGTATTTTAAAAAATCTTCCAAGTAAATTTGAAGCAACAAGGTATCACAGTTTAATTATTGATAAAAAATCATTATCTAAAAATTTAAAGATTACTGCTGAAACTGATGACGGATTAATAATGGGTGTTCAGCACAAAGAATACAATATTCATGGTGTACAATTCCACCCAGAAAGTATTAAAACTAAACTAGGAATTAAAATATTAAAAAACTTTATAAATTATAAATAAATGGAAAAAATTTTAGAAAAATTAAAAAAAAAAGAAAATTTAACATTTGAAGAAAGTAAAACTGCATTTGAATTGTTAATGACTGGTAAGGCTAGTGAGGACGAAATTTATAATTTTTTAACTCTACTTTCTGAAAAGGGTGAAGTTTCTGATGAAATTGCTGGTGGTGTTTATGTTCTTAGAGAAAAATCTAAAAGAGTAAATGTTTCAGATTGCGTAGATACTTGTGGAACGGGGGGGGATGGTATGAATACTCTTAATATTTCTACTGCCTCTGCTTTACTTTTAGCTAGTATGGGCACAAAAGTAGCTAAACATGGTAATAAGGCTGTATCTTCAAAATGTGGGTCTGGAGATGTTCTGGAAGCTCTTAAGATTAAAATAGATCTTGAACCAAATGATATAAAAAAAGAAATTAATAATAATCACTTCGGCTTTATATTTGCACCAAATTACCATGGTGCAATGAGATTTGTTGGACCGGTTAGAAAAAAAATTGGTAAAAGAACGATTTTTAATATGATTGGACCGTTAAGTAACCCTGCATTAGTTGACCGACAAGTTATAGGTGTTTTTGATAAAAAATTACTTAAGATATTCGCTGAAGGACTAAGAAATTTACATATTAAATTTGCATGGATTGTAAATAGTGAAGATGGCTTAGATGAAATCTCTCCCTATGCAAAAACAAATGTAATTCAATTAAAAAATGGAATTATATCTGAAATCATAATTGATCCAAAATCAATTAATGTTAATGCTGAAAAATTTGAAAATTTAATTGGAGATGATGCTAACTTTAACGCTGATAAAATTATTGAAATTTTTAAAGGGAAAGATAATGATTTTTCAAAAGCTGTTTGTTTAAATGCGGCAGCGGGGCTAATTGTTACCGAAAAATTTATAGAATT
>CACBHY010000025.1 GCA_902539165.1 uncultured Pelagibacteraceae bacterium | reverse complement strand
CAGCCCATGAATATTTTATGAATAATCCAAGTTTGTCAGGTAGAGGTAAAGCAAAATTAAAAATTCGTCCAAAAAAACTTAATTTGAGATTAATTAAAAATGACACTCAAAGTTCTTAAAGCAAATCCAAATTTAAAGTTAAAGCAAGCGAAACTTGCTATAATTGATATAGGTTCAAATTCAATTAGAATGCTAATTTATGATGATTTTACCTCGTCTAGAGTTCCTTTTTTTAACGAAAAAGCTGTATGTGAACTTGGCAAAAATTTAGATAAATCTAGAAAGTTGCACCATTCTGGAAAAATATATGCTCTTAAAGTACTTAAGAGATTTTCAGAAATTTTAAATGTATCACAAATTACAAATTTAAAAATCATAGCAACTGCAGTTCTCAGAGAAGCTTCGGATGCTAGGTCTTTTACTGAAGAGGTTGAAAAATTTTTTAAAAAAAAAATAGAAATTCTTAGTGGTGATCAAGAAGCAGAATGTGCAGCTGAGGGTGTAAAAATAGGTTTTGAAAACGTTGATGGTCTTGTTGCTGATTTAGGTGGAGGTAGTTTAGAATTGGCTAGAGTTGAAAATAATGTAATCACTAATAAAACTTCCTTACCCCTTGGTGTTTTAAGATTAATTAATAATCCAATAATTAAAAAAAGAAATTTATCAAAGTACATTAAAAATTTATTTGCTGATGAAAAATGGTTATCCAAGAAAAAATTTAAAAATTTATATTTAGTTGGAGGTACATGGAGAGCTTTATTTAAACTTCATTTATTTCAGAATGAATACCCCGTTCATATTATTCATCAATATTCGATTGATAATGATAGATTAACAAAATTTTTAGATAAAATCTCATCTTTTAGTAAGTCAAAATTAAAAACTGTAGAATATATTTCAAAATCTAGAACTCAATATTTGCCGTATAGTTCGATAATTTTAAACGAGATAATAAATTTAACAAATCCTAAAAAAATTGTATGTTCTATAAGCGGTTTGAGGGAAGGAGCTTTAGTAAAAGAACATTTTAAAGATTTTGAAAGTCCAGATATGTTTAATAAATCTCTTGAGCATATCGCAAAAAAAAGAGGTGATTTAGGATTAACATTTAAAAAATATTATGATTTTATTAAGCCTGTTTTTGAGGGTAATGAGCATTATAATAAAAAATTATTAAACCTAGCATGTGTTTTAAGCCATATGGACTGGGGAGTTGGCGCTTTTCAAAAGGCAGAATTAGTTTTTCAAGAAACTCTTAATACACCTTTGCTTAAACTAACACATAAAGAAAGAATTCAAATAGCACTGTCATGTTACTGGAGATATTGCAGCATCAAATATAATCCTAAGATTGAATATTTAACTTTTCTGAACAATAATGAAATCTTTTCAAGTAAACAAGTAGGTTCAGCTTTAAGATTTGCACACGCATTAACATCAATATCAACAATTTTTTTAGAGGAATTTAAATTATATAAAAGAGGCAACTCTGTTTTTTTGAAAATACCGTCTCATCATCAAGAAATAATTTCTAAACAAGTTACAAAAAAGTTTAAAGCCCTAGCAAGAGAATTATTTTTAGAACCTAGAGTAATTTATTCAAATTAATTTAAAATTTTTTTAAAATAAACTTAAGATTTTAATAATATAATTGAAACAATTTTTGACTAATATGTAGATGTTTTTAATTTATTCTTCTCTTGTGGGGGTGCTTACTTAGTAGGCGCCTCTATAACTTTTAGAAATGATGCTATATGAGAGGCATTACAAAATTTATTTTTAAGAATTAACTTATTAATTTTATCTTTAGATAGTAAATGTATCTTAATACCTTTCTCAGATTTTTTTTTTTTAATTATATTATTTGAATAATAACAGTAGATTTTAGTTGTTAGTCTTCCTGGCTCACAATTTATTGTGAATATTTTTTTTGGTGTACCTGATATTTTATATCCTGTCTCCTCATAAAATTCTCTACAAGCTGCACTTAAAGGATTTTCTCCTTTATCAATTATACCA
>CACBHY010000024.1 GCA_902539165.1 uncultured Pelagibacteraceae bacterium | reverse complement strand
TCAATATTTTATGAAAATTCCATTTTGGAATAGCAGATTTTCCATAGTTTTTTTTCGCCCATTTAAAAATTTCATGAGCATTATCACCTTTAACATCAGTAATAGTTGTTAAAGGAAAATTTATATTAAAATTAACCTCACAAAATTCTTTTACTTCCTTGTTATTTTTTTTTTCTTGATTAAATGAATTTGAAGGTACACCAAGAACAATTAAACCTTTTGCCTTATAGTTATCCCATAATTGCTGAAGCTCTTCGTATTGATTAGTAAAACCACAATAACTAGCTGTGTTAACCAATAAAACAGCTTTATTTTTGTATTCTTTAAAATTTATTAACTCACCAGTTATACTTTCTATGTTAAAATCATAAAAAATTTTCTCATACTCAGCTTTAACTGTACTATTAAAAAAAAACATTATTATTGTTATAACTGTTAAAAAGTATTTTTTCATATAGCTAAATTAACTTTTAGGTCTATTAGGTGTAAGTAATATTAAAAAGTATCCAAATAAAGTGGATAATAATGACCCAGTTAGAACACCTATTTTAACTCCATCCATGTACTGCATATTTTCGGCAAAAGCGAGATTTCCTACAAAAAGACTCATTGTGAAACCAATACCGGTCAGCACACCAACGCCGTAAAAATTGTACCAGCTCGTATCATTTGGCATTTGAGCTATTTTTGTTTTAATAGATACATAGGAAAAAATAAAAACACCAAGTTGTTTACCAACGAATAATCCTAATAAAATTCCTAATGGTACTTTACTTAGTAAAGACCCAAAAGTTAAACCTTCTAAAGATACACCTGCATTAGCAAAGGCAAATAATGGCATTATACCAAAGGCGACATAAGGACTGATAGCATGTTCAATTTTAATTAATAGTGAGAAATCTTTTTCTTTTTTTCTATGAGGTATTGTCATAGCTAACAGAACACCAGCAATGGTCGCGTGTACCCCTGAGTTATGGGTAAAATCCCATAGAAACAATCCCACAATCAAGTAGGGTAGAAATTTTTTGATATTAAATTTGTTAATCAATAATAAAATGATAAATGCCGCCAGCATCAATATTAAATATTTTATACTTAAGTCGCCTGAATAGAAAAGAGCTATGATAACTATCGCTCCTAAATCATCTATAATAGCTAGTGCAGTTAAAAAAACTTTTAAAGATAAAGGCACTCTCTTTCCAAGTAGTGATAAAACACCTAGGGAAAAAGCTATATCTGTTGCTGAAGGTATAGCCCATCCTTTTAAAGTTTCACTGTCTCCAAAATTTATAAAAATATAAAATAATGCAGGTACCAACATTCCACCTACCGCTGCAATTATTGGCAGTAAGGCTTGTTTTATATTTGAAAGTTCTCCCTGTAAAAATTCTCGT
The DNA here is from genome assembly GCA_902539165.1 of uncultured Pelagibacteraceae bacterium. Classification (GTDB taxonomy): domain Bacteria; phylum Pseudomonadota; class Alphaproteobacteria; order Pelagibacterales; family Pelagibacteraceae; genus Pelagibacter. The sequence goes on along the minus strand of CACBHY010000024.1, from coordinate 732 downwards.
TTAATCTCAAGTGTTACAAAAAAGAAAAAAATAGCCATTAAAGCATCATTAATCCAATGTATTACAGAAAGTTTTAGTCCAAAATTATTAATACCAATAAATAGATATTGATTTAAAGTTGAGAAGTATAAATCAGCTAAATTGGAATTGCTTATGACTAAAGCTATTATAGCAGCGAATAATAAAACTAATCCACTGGCTGCTTCAAGTTTAAAGAACCACTTAAAAGGTTTTGAAATATAATTGATCATAAATTATGAGAGGTCTATAATAAATAGTTTAATATCTTTCAATGTTTCATATAAATTGAATAACACTAGTTCAAGACCAGGAAATACATTGATTAGTGGAGTTTTTAAGGTATCGAGTAAAATAAATAAAGCACCTAATGAAATTAAAAATACAATTAAATAAGAAAAAAACTTAATACTCGGATTCGATTTGGTCACATCAGGTTTTGTTTTTATTTCTTTAATTTCTGATATTTCAGTTTCTTTATCCTCTATATCTTTAACTAGGCTAGATTCTTTATGTTTTTTTGAGCTATCCTCATTTACTTGATTAACATTATCATTTTCTTCAATAATAAGATTTTCATTTATATGTGGTGGATCTGTTATTAGATTTTCTTTTTTGTAAAACCAAATACGATCACATGAACCGCATTGTAAATCCCTACCTTCAACCGGGATTAGGTTTATATCAATATTAAATTTTTTTTTTTTACAGGGA
>CACBHY010000023.1 GCA_902539165.1 uncultured Pelagibacteraceae bacterium | reverse complement strand
AAACAACTTGATCACCCCATTTAAATGCCATTTCACAACCAGCAAGATAAAACTCCCACATTCTAAAAAATTTCTCGTCAAACATTTGAATTATTTTTTCTTTGTTTTTAATACAATTTTCTTTCCAATGTCTTAATGTATAAGAGTAATGAAGTCTCAAAACTTCTATATCTGCAACAATTAAACCAGCTTTTTCAATAGGAGTTGTTACCTCGCTTAAACTTGGAGTATATCCTCCTGGAAATATATACTTTGTGATCCAAGGATGTGGGTCCCTAGGTGGATTTACTGATCCGATAGTATGTATTAAAGAAACACCGTCATCTTTAAGTAATTTTTCGACTTGTGTGAAAAATTTACGATAAAATTTTCTTCCAACATGCTCAAACATTCCAACACTTACAATTCTGTCAAATTTTTCATCAAGCTCTCTGTAGTCCATCAATTTAAAATTTAGTTGATTTTCTAAATTGAGCTCTTTTGCTTTTTTTTTACAATATTTAAATTGGTTTTCAGATAATGTTATGCCAGTTACTTCACAGTTAGCACTTTTAGCAATATCTATTGCTAGTGAACCCCAGCCACAACCTATATCTAAAACTTTTTGGTTAGGTTTAATATTTAGTTTTTTTATTATATGACTAATTTTATTATTTTGAGCAGTTTCCAATGAATCATTTACATCATTAAAATATGCACATGAGTATTGTCTTTTTGGATCTAAAAACAAATCGTATAAATCATCAGAAATATCATAATGATGTGAAACGTTCATTTTCGACTTTTTGATAAAATTAAAATTAGTTAGGTATCTATAAGATCCCCTTAATCTATTAATTAAGTAGCTAAAGAAATTAAGTTCTCCCCTGCCAAAATTCATTAATGCTAAATCTAAAAAATCTGTAAGAGATCCATTTTCTATGACAATCTCACCATTAGTATAAGCTTCACCGAAATAAAGATCCGGATGAAATAATAATTTATAATTTAAGTGTTTATTTAAAATTTTAAGCTTTATGGGGTTTTCATTTTTAGGATTTCCAATTATATAATTTTTTGAATTAGCATCGATAAGAATAAAACCATCTTTCTTAAAAACACTATTTAAAAATCTTGCTAATTGCATATCAAGCAGCTATTAACGATTTAGTTGAAAAATTTAGTTTTTCTAGGTTACCTTCTAATTTTTTTTGATCATCAAGATTCAATAAACTTAAAGGGGGTAGAACATTTCTGTAAAATTTATTTTTTTTGGTAAAGAATGTATGCAAAGCAGATATTAGATTATATTTTTCAAATTCATTTCTAACATCACATAATTTTTGGTTAACTGTTTGGTTTTTACCACTTTGAAAATCATCATATACTTTTCTAGATAACTCAGATGTCACGTTACAGGTTGCTGTTATAATTCCAGAACAACCTAATTCGAGACCTTTCAGTAATTTGGTTTCTGACCCAGGCATCATCGAAAAATCATCTATTTTTAAATTTTCAAATAAATTATAAGAGCTATCCTTAAGTCCAATAATATTTTGAGGGTATTTATTTACAAGCTCCTCTACGCATGAAGCACTAAATTTATATCCAGAGAGCTTTTCAAAATTATAAAGTATAATCTGACAGTTAGATACTGCATCAATTATTTTTGAATAAAACTGAATTACCTCTTTGTCTCCGTAATTGTAATAAGCAGGAGGCATAATTAAAAAATTTTTAAAAGTTAATGAACTTGCTACTCTCATGAAATTAATTGTTTCACCTAAAGAGTTTAAACCTGTTCCTAAAATATATTTTTCCTTATATTTGTTTGCAACTAAACTATTCAACAAATTAATTTTTTCTGAAACTGAAATAAGTTGTGATTGACCTGTGCTTCCAAATATAACCACACCATGGCATCCTTGTTCTATCAGCATTTCTGCATGCTCAATGGTTTTTTTAATATCCAGTGTTAAATCATCATTTAAAACTGACATTGATGCCGCGTAAATGCCACTAATTTTACTCATAATCAAAATTTATCTAAAAATATTCATTAGTAAAGTTTATAAATAGATGTGAAAATATTAGCGATTCAAAATAGAATGGGTATTGGAGATACGGTAATTTTTTTACCGTTTGTCAAATCAATATCA
>CACBHY010000022.1 GCA_902539165.1 uncultured Pelagibacteraceae bacterium | reverse complement strand
TTGAATTGATAAAGGCAAATAACATAAGCTTGATATAGAAAATAAAACATAATATTTAAAAGTGTTTAATACCAATAGTTTTTTTTACCAATTAAGTTCAAAATTCAAATTTTTTATTTGAATAAGTCGGTAGGGGAACAAAAATTCATAAAAATTTTTTAAAATCTGACACTAAAAAGAGCCTTGTTATCATTTAAAAGTAAAGCAATGCAGTTCAAGAATATATGCTTTAATCGGCCATAGAGGTGCTTTATTTTGGTATATCTCGATATATAGTACAACTTAAGGGTGCACATCACTATTTATGCCAAAGAAGCCTTAAATATCGAAAATTTGTTGATTTTATTAGTTTTTTTGACAATAAATGAACTTAATATAACCTTAAATATCAACTTTTTCAGATCTCAATAAATTTAGCTTTGTCTTAATTCCACCCTTGCCAGAGTACCCACCCAGTCCTCCATCAGACCGAATTACTCTATGACAGGGTATTTTGGGTGCATATGGGTTTTTTCCACATGCATTAGCAACAGCACGAGCTGATTTTGGCCTTTTTATAGCAATTGCTACATCTTTATAAGTTTTTACCTGTCCTTTTGGTATAGTTTTAAGATATTTCCAAACTTTTAGTTGAAATTCAGTGCCTTTCATTAATAAAAATTTAAAATAATAAAGCAAACAATAAAAAAAACTGCTAAAATAGATATATAAATCGTTTCTAATGTTATTCCTTTTTTTTTATATTGAATAAAGCTCAAAATAACAAAGCCAATCGAAGTAATTAAGAAATATATTGGTTCAATTTCTCCGTCTATGCCCATTTTTAAATCATATTTCATCTTCATTGAGCTCGCAATATTATTAATTCTCCTACAATTAATGAATTATTTTTTATTTGACATTAAAAAACATTCGATATATTACTAGCGATAATTAATGGTTATCGATAGTAAAAAATATGAGTAGTATAATTACTGACATAAAAGCATTACAAGAAGAAACATTATTAAATTTGCAGCACTCAAAAGCCATTAATACTGTTAAAGCATACAAATCAGATTTTAATAACTTTGGACTATTTTGTGCAAAAAATGGATTTAAGTCTCTTCCGACTGAACCTAAAATAGTATCTTTATATTTAACTCATTTATCAACTAAAAACATAAAAATAAGTACTTTAAAGAGGAGATTAGTTTCAATTGGAGTTGTTCATAAGCTTAAGGGTCACTATCTAGACACAAAACATCCTTCGATTATTGAAAACATTATGGGTATAAAGCGAAGAAAAGGTAGTATTCAAAAAGCAAAAAAACCGATATTAATCAATGATTTAAAACAAATAATCAATGTAATAGATAATCAAAATAATGAGGAAATAAAAAAATTAAGAGACAGAACTATTATTCTCGTGGGATTTTCAGGAGGTTTTCGAAGAAATGAAATAACATCATTGAATTATGAGGACTTAGATTTTGTAAAAGAAGGAGTAAAAATTAACATAAAAAAGTCTAAAACCGACCAATTTGGAGAAGGTTTACTAAAAGGTATTCCCTACTTTGATAACTTACAGTATTGTCCTGTGATATCGTTAAAGAAATGGATTGATGTATCAAATATTTACTCTGGTCCTCTATTTAGACGCTTCACCAAGGGTTCGAGTTTATCAGTTAATAGATTGTCCGATCAAACTGTTGCCCTTCTAATAAAAGAATACACAAAATTAGCAGGTATAGATAATAAAAATTATTCAGGTCACAGTTTAAGATCAGGTTTTGCGACATCTGCAGCAGAATCAGGAGTTGAAGAAAGAAATATCATGGCCATGACGGGACATAAATCTTCTGAAATGGTAAGAAGATATATTAAAGAAGCAAACTTATTCAAAAATAATGCACTTAATAAAATTAAAATTTGATATTAATTAAAATTATTTTAAGTTTGTTAATTAGTAGTTCGATTTCCTTTATAACATTAAATTTAGGCTCTCTAAGCTTACCCTTAAAAGGAATAATTGAGTTGTCACCTTTTAAATAATATTTTCTAAAAAATTTCGGATTAAAACCATACTTTAACAAGAAAGTTTTAGTACCATTATTTAAGACAACTTTATCGCTTCGAGTGGTTAATGAATTGAAATGATATACCTTAAACTTTGAAATACCTTTAAATATTCTTACGTTTTTATTCCACAACTTCATACAAAAATCTGGATCAGATCCATCACCAGGATTAAATTCTTCACTAAATCCTCCAATCTTATCCCATAATTCTCTATGGACCAAATGAGGTGCCCAATGAGAACTTTGAAAGTCAGGAGTTTTATCTTCTGAACAAAAAGTATTAAATTTATTTATATCAAAATCTTCAATTGTACCTCCACAATCAAAATTAATTAAACCATATCGTGTAGAGATATTTGTACCACTTAAATAGTAAAAATTATTACCTTGTTTTTTAATTTCATCAGATAAGAAAATATCCCAATCTTTACAGAAATACATATCATCATGCGCGTATAAAATATAATCAGTTGTTGCTAAAGAATAAGCCCTATTCATTGAACTGCA
>CACBHY010000021.1 GCA_902539165.1 uncultured Pelagibacteraceae bacterium | reverse complement strand
AGCTGCTGCCTGTGCATTGGAAAAAGTGTAATTTTCCTTATATGGTAAAATTGTTGCTATTTTCATAATTATTTATATTAGACCTTTTATTATGGATAACCTTTTTTTTCTATCTTTTTTCAATTGATATTCAAAAGATAAGGCTTTTGATTTTAATGAAAACTTTTTTATAAAAATTATTTCCCATTCATGCCCACGGGTAGCTTTTGCACCTTTTGAAGAGTTATGCTTTAGAAGTCTACTTTTAACATTAGTTGAATAACCAACGTAAGTTTTTTTATATCCCTTCTTTGTTTTAATGATGTAAACATAGTGAGACATATGTAATGGCGGTCCCTAGGGGAATCGAACCCCTCTTTCGAGGATGAAAACCACGTGTCCTAACCGATAGACGAAGGGACCAATCTGCTGCTTTTTATGGTAAAAAAGTCTTTTAATCAAGCTTTAATAGAACCGCGTTAGAACATTATCTATTTATAACTTTTTGTAATATTTTTTTTTATACCAGAGCTTTTGTGCGTAACTAAAGTTTCTGTAACTAATTCATTATTTTCAATTTTTATACCTGAAACCAAATCACCTGTAGTTATACCTGTCGCACAAAAAATAGTATCTCCTTTTACAATCTCACTCAATTCGTATTTTTTTGTTAAATTTTTAATTCCCATTTTATTTGCTCTTAATTTATCTTCATCTGTATCAAATAAAAACCTTCCTTGAAAAAAACAATTAAAAGAATCAAGAGCAGATGCTGCGAGAACTCCTTCTGGACCTCCACCTATACCTAGAAATATATCAACATCATATTTTTCATCAGTTACTAATAAAGCTCCAGATACATCTCCATCTGAAATTAATTTTACTTTAGCTCCTAGTTTATTTAATTCAGTGATTATTTTTTTATGCCTAGGTCTATGCATGATGCATGCAGTTATACTCTCAGGTTTTTTATTTAAATACTCACATAAATTAAATATATTTTCTTTAACAGTATAATCTAAATCAACGACGCCTTTTTCATTTACTTTTGAAGAAATTTTTTCCATATAAGTCTCAGGGGCATGAAAGAGATTATCTTTTTCTGCAATCGCAATTACTGATAAAGCACCTGGTAGGTTGTTTGCAGCAAAATTAGTACCCTCTAAAGGATCAACAGCAATATCTATTTCGGGACCCCTAGTTGTACCAACTTTTTCACCAATATATAACATTGGTGCTTCATCTAGTTCACCTTCGCCTATAACTATTTTACCATCAACGTTTAATTTATTTAATTCATTTCTCATTGAGTCAACAGCTGCTTTATCAGCAGCGATTTTATCTTTTTTTCCAACTAATTTATATGAAGCAACTGCTGCTTTAGATGTAACAGAGGCAAATTGATTTATAAATTTTTGATTTATGGCCATTATATTTTTTCATCAATTAATTCATCTTGTTCAATTTTATATTCAAATTCTCTTAAGCGTTTATAAACACTTGCTAACTCTATTAGTGTAGGCCATGCTTTTAATATATACTGCATTGACCCTTCTACCCTTCCAAACGCTCTTATTATTTGCTGCATAACGCCAAGGGTAACAGCTCCCGCAACAATTGCTGGTGCTAAAAATACATATGCTGAAAGTACATTAGCTTGCAGGTAAGCAATTCTACCAATATTAAAATATAAATATCTTAAATAGCTTAAGTAATGAATGCTCCTAACATCTTCGAATAATTCATCTATGGATTTAGGTCTTATGCTTCCATCATCTTCAGCAATAACTAAAATTTTTCTATAAGCAGCCTCTTTTTTTTGTAAATCATACTCAACTCCAACTAATCTTAAAATTAGACCTAAAATTATCAAAAAAATAGTTCCACCAATGGACCAAATAAGGGCACCAACAATTAAGCCGTAATCCCAATCTCCAAAAAAGAAAATTGGAATACCAATGCTTAAACCAAATAAAATTGGCATAAACTCAATTAAAATCATTAGAGCTTCGATTAAACTAGTTCCAAGGGACTCCATTATACGAGAAAATTTTATTGTATCCTCCTGAACTCTTTGAGCAGCTCCCTCTATTTTACGAGCTTTGTCATAAACAGAATGATACCATTCAACCATTGCTGCTCTCCACCTAAATAAATAATGTGAGGTAAAAAAACTTACTAATACTGCAACACCAACATACATAGCTGCTAAAATTATAAATGAAAGTAAACTTGCCCAGTATTCTTCTATAGTTATTGCATTTGGTGCGCTAAGGGCTTTTTGAATCATGTCATAAAATTCCCCAAACCACTCATTGATTTTAACATCAATTTTTACTTGGATCCAAAGTGATGAAAGTATTATGGCTGAACCTAACCAGGACCACAGATACCAACTTCGTTCAGTAAAAAATCTAAACATAACTTATTTTAAAAAATTATCTGCATAGGATTTTTTTATAGTTTTCCTTTTTCGCGATTCAATTAATTCATAGTCAATGTTTTTCTTTATTGCATAGTTTATAGCTAGTTCTTTTGATGAAAATTCTAATTTTAATTCAGTTAGAGTATCGTTAGAACTCTCCCATCCCATTAAAGGATTTGTAG
>CACBHY010000020.1 GCA_902539165.1 uncultured Pelagibacteraceae bacterium | reverse complement strand
AAACCACTGAAAACAATAATAAATAAACCTAAATATGTCCAATTATCTGGCAATTCATTAAAGAAATAGTAACTAATTAGAATGTTGGTTATTATCTCTGTATAGCCTAAAGGAGCTAATTTAGATGCATCAGCGTATTTGAGTGATAATATGAGGAAAAGATGCGCTACGGCAGCTATAAGGCCAATTAAGGCCATTAAAATCCACTCATTTATTGATGGTTTAACCCAGACAGAGGGGACAAGTAAACTAATTATTGTCAAACCTACTAAACTAGTAAATAACAAAGTTAATAAAGAATTGTCAGAACTGCTCAATTTTCTAGTGATAATAAAATAGAAACCATAACAAATTCCACAAGAAACTGCTGCTAAAGTTGCTAAATTAACCTCAATAAAACCAGGTCTAATTACAATCAAAGCACCAAAGAAACCAATTAAAACAGCAGACCATCTTCTAAACCCAACCTTCTCTTTTAGAAATATTGGAGAAAAAGCAGTGCAAGTTATAGGTGCTACAAATGCTAACGTTAAAGCTTTTGGAAGTGAAATAATGGAAATTGCATAAAAAAAACATAAGGTAGAAAAGGCTAAAACAAAACCTCTGATCAATTGTAATTTAGGGTTTGTACTCCAAACAAAAGTTCTTCTATAAAAAATTAACATTAAAGATAATGTAAAAAATGCTGAAAAAAAATATCTTGCCCAGACAATTTGAAAAACATCCATAGAAGAACTTAAATGTTTAGCAAAAGCATCCATAACTGGAACAATCATCCAGGCCGATGCATTTAAAATTATAGCCCTCACTCTTAAATAATATCTTTTAAATGAAGTATTTTAAAGCAAAGAATACTACTATCGGGATTGTAAAAAAGGACATGATGGTAGATAGAACGATAGTACTAGCAATACTGTCTACAATTTTTTTTGGTGAATACATACTGCCTACTAGGTAATTTAATATAGCGCTAGGCATAGCACTTTGTATCAACAATACACCTGCAGCAAATCCAGATAAATTAAAATAATATATTATAATAAATGCAATTATTGGACCCAATATTATTCGACATAAAGAGAGTAATATTGAATCTTTTAAGGAAAATTTTAGTTTTGTTAAGGCTATACCAAGTGACATAAGAACTAAAAATATTGTTGCGTAAGTTAAAAGAAATGTGGTGTTTTCAAGAAATAATGGTGTTTGAATCTTAAAAAATAAAAATAAAACAGATATAATTATAGCATAAACAGGTGGGCTTTTAATAACCACATCTAAGGAAAATTTTTTTTTTGCTAAAAAAATACCTAATGTAAAATGAAACAAAATAATAACTGAAGCAACAGCAGAAGCTATGCCTAGCCCGTCCGTTCCATAAGCAAAAAGACAAATTGGAATACCCATATTACCTGTGTTAGGTAAAATTAGTGGAGGCAATTCCATACTTAAGTCTTTTTTTAATAGAAATAATAATATCAGACCAATTAAGGCAAACCCACCTATCATTATTAATGCATAAAAAAAATAATGGACAAAAATATTTAACGTAATTCCGGTCGTTGTTACAGTATAAAAAATCATTGCTGGTGTACCTATATTACCAGCAAAAACAGTTATGAAATTTGTATCAAATTTTGGATTTTTTTTTCCTAGAAAGTAACCAACACCAATTACAAAAAAAACTGGAAAAATAACTTCAAAAATTTTAATATAAATTTCCATTAATTATAAAGTCTAATTAATGTAGGAAATTTTAGAATATTTTTATTATTTTTGAAAATTGATAGACAGTTTTTTGAATTAATTTCAGATGCTTTATGAGTAATTATTACAATTGTAGCCTTTTTATTTATTTTATCTGGCGTTTGGATAATTCTTTTTATTGAAATATTGTATTTTGCTAGTCTATTAGTGATCATCGATAAAACGCCAGATTTATCTTTAACTTCAAATCTCAAATATAATGAATTAGTGTAATTTTTACTATTAAACGGTTTTATTTTTTTTCTTAAAGCAGTAGGTATTCCAAATGGACTGTTTAAATTACCTCTTAAAATAGATACTAAATCTGAAAGTAAAGATGATGATGTTGGACCAGGACCAGCACCCTCGCCCTGTAAAATACTTTCGCCTACAGGCTTTCCATGAGTAATAACAGCATTCATTGCACCACTGACATTGCCAATATAAGAGTTATTACTTACCATGCATGGATGAACAGTTTCAAATAATTGATTATTAATAATTTCAGAAATGCCTAATAATTTTATTCTTAAATTTAATTGATTTGCAATTTTAATATCTTTTAAATTAATATTTTCTATTCCCTCCATAATGCATTTATGTTTTGAAATTTGATTATTAAAAGCTAGTGCTGACAAAATTCTTACTTTAGCAAATGCATCAAAACCATTTAAATCTAGTTTTGGATTACCGGGTTCTGCATATCCCAACATTTGTGCTTTTCTAAGAACTCGTTCAAATGTTTCATTAGTATTTTCCATTTCTGATAAAATATAGTTTGTAGTGCCGTTTAAAATTCCATAAACTTTTGTGATTTTATTTGTAGTCAGCCCTTCCTTTATTGATTTTAGTATTGGAATACCACCAGCAACAGATGCCTCAAATTCTAAATTAACTTTATTTCTTTCAGCAAGTGCTGCAAGTTCATCACCATGTTTCGAAATTAGTGCCTTATTGGGCGTAATTACATGAATTTTGTTCTTTAAGGCAGCTTCAACAATTTTTTTTGATATGCCATCTGATTGACCAATTACTTCAAATAAAATATCTACTTTTGTTTTTTTAAGTATCTCTAAAGG
>CACBHY010000019.1 GCA_902539165.1 uncultured Pelagibacteraceae bacterium | reverse complement strand
CTCCTGTAATCATATTCAATACAATTGGGGCTCCACCAAAATGAGTTACATCATACTTCTCAATTAACTCAAATATTTTTTTAACATCAATATTTCTTAAACAAACTGTTCTTCCGTTTAACATTGGAATTGTCCATGGATAACACCAGCCATTACAATGGAACATTGGAACAATGGTAAGAAAATTTAACCGATTTGGCATATTCCATGCTACAGAGCTTCCAGTAGACATTAAATAAGCTCCTCTATGATGGTAGACTACTCCTTTAGGGTTTCCTGTGGTACCGGATGTGTAACTTAAAGAAATTGATTGCCACTCATCCTCTGGCATTTGCCACTTAAACTCCTCATCACCAGTATTTAAAAAGCTCTCATACTCTAAATCACCAATTTTTTCTAACTTGGATTGATCAGCATGTATGTCGTTTATATCGATGATTGTAATATCTTTTTTTAATGTGCTAAGTGCTTTCTTCACCTCTCCATGAAGCTGTCTATCAACAACCAATACTTTTGCATCACTATGATTTAAAATGTAGGCAATAGTGTTTGCGTCTAATCTGATGTTTATCGTATTTAACACTGCTCCAGTCATCGGCACAGAATAATGTGCTTCAAAAATTTCTGGAGTATTAAATGCCAAAAAAGATACCGTGTCTCCTTTTTTAATTCCTATTTTAGATAAAGCACTAGCAAATTTTACTGCTCTTTTATAAACTTCAGTCCAAGTGTAACTTCTATCCTCATACACTATTGCTTCATAATTTGGATATATTTCTGTGGCTCTTTTTAAAAAAGTTAAAGGTGTAAGTGGTACATAGTTTGCCTTATTTTTATCTAAATTTGTTTCGTAGTGGTTCATCAGTTCTAATTAAATTTAAAGTTCATTATATTTGAACTTCCAGAAATTGCTGATTTATAGTGAAACTCTGCTCTAGGTAATACTTTTTCGAAAAAAAACTTAGCTGTATTTATTTTATCTTCATAAAATTTTTTATTAGAATCATAATCTTCAAAACTTACTTCAAGAACTTTGATCCAAGCATAAGCTAAGGATACAAACCCTAATGTTTTTAAATAATCATTCGCTGCAGCACTTACATCATCTTTGTCATTTAAGTGTCTATCTTTAATCCAATCTGAGAACTTTGATAAAATATCAACATAGTAATTAAGTTCTTTTGAGAAAATTTTTACTTTATCATTTTTGCTGTCGCTTTCAGATTTAATAGTTTCAACAAATTTATTAATAATATCACCATTTTTATTTATTAATTTTCTAAATACTAAGTCAGCAGCTTGCACTGAATTTGTACCTTCATATATTGGCGTTATTCTATTATCACGATATAATTGTTCAATTCCTTGATCTTTTGTAAATCCATAGCCACCGTGTATTTGCATTGCATCACTAGTTATCTCCATCGCTAAATCTGTAAAGAGTGATTTTACAACTGGAGTCATCAATGAAACATAATCAGATGCCTCCTGTTTAACTTTTTCATCAGAATGATAAAGGCTTACTTCAGTTTGTTGAGATAGCCAAAAACATAAAGCCCTTTCGCCTTCTATAATTGATTTCATATTTAGCAAAGACCTTCTTATGTCAGCATGCTCTATTATAAAATCTGCACCATTGGTAGATTTAGAATTGTTTGTTTTTCCTTGTTTTCGTTCTTTTGCATAAGAAAGTGAATTTTGATAAGCTATTTCAGATATTCCCAGACCTTGTATGCCAACTACAATTCTCTCTAAATTCATCATTGTAAACATTTGATTTAACCCTTTGTTTTTTGGACCAATCATATAACCAACCGCTTCATCAAAATTTAATACACAAGTAGCTGAGCCTTTGATTCCCATCTTGTGTTCTACTGAACCAGTTGACACTCCATTTCTTGGGCCAATGGATCCGTCCTCGTTAACAATATACTTGGGGACAAGAAATAAGCTTATACCTTTAGTTCCAGAAGGAGAGTCTGACGCCCTAGCAATAACTAAATGAATAATATTTTCTGTAAGATCATGATCACCGGATGTGATAAATATTTTTTGTCCACTAATTTTAAAAGTTCCATCTTTTTGTTCAACAGCCTTTGTTTTTAACATTCCTAAATCTGTACCGCATACGGGCTCTGTCAAACACATCGTACCGCTCCATTTTCCCTCTACCATTTTAGGAAGATATTTGTCTTTCATCTCATCGGGTGCATGTCGCAAAAGACAGTTGTAAGCACCAATAGTCAATTCACTATAGAGTTTAAAAGAAAGTGAAGCAGAAGATAACATTTCATCGAAAAATGCACTTACAGTTTTTGGCATTCCTTGACCACCATACTTTGGATCACAAGATAAGGATATCCACCCATCTTCTATATATTTATTGTATGCTTCTTTGTATCCTGGAGGAGTTCTGACAACACCATTTTCTAATTTAGCTGGATTTTCATCACCAGACAAAGCTAACGGCAATATTAAGTTTTCACTAATTTTTGCAGCTTCACCTAAAATATCTTTAACTAAATCAGAATTAACTTCATTATATTTTTCTAATTCATTATAATTTTTGTTATCTCTTAATTTTTCAAAGAGAAACAACATATCATCAAGTGGAGCTGTATAATTTGGCATTCTGGGACCTTAGAATAATAATTGATTTATTGCAATTTTGAAATTATCGCATCACCCATCTGGGACGTTGATGCCTCTTTCGTTCCCTCAGATAGAGTGTCCTTAGTTCTTAAGCCATCATTTAATACTTCTTGGACAGCTTTTTCCAAACTATCTGCTTCATTGTCTAAGTTTAAAGAATACCTAAGTGCCATTGCAAAACTTAGGATTGACGCTATAGGGTTTGCTATTCCTTTGCCTGCAATGTCAGGCGCCGATCCATGAATAGGTTCATACATCGCTCTCATCTCACCATCTTTATTTTTTGCGCCTAAAGAAGCTGACGGCAAAAGCCCTAGAGAGCCTGTCAACATAGATGCTTGGTCTGAAAGCATGTCTCCAAATAAATTATCTGTCACAATTACATCAAACTGTTTTGGGTTTCTTAGTAACTGCATTGCACAATTATCTGCAAGCATATGACTTAGTTCTACATCTTTAAATTCTTTATCATGAAGTTCTTGTACTTCTTCTTTCCATAGCTGTCCTGCTTCCATCACATTCGATTTTTCACAAGATGTTACTTTATTTGACCTTTTTCTTGCTAAATCAAAAGCTATACGAGCTACCCTAGTTATTTCACTTGTAGTATAAGTGTGTGTATTAATTCCTTTTCTCTCACCATTTTCAATTGGTTTAATTCCTCTTGGTTCACCAAAATATATTCCACCAGTCAATTCTCTCACAATCATGATGTCTAGACCTGAAACAATTTCTGGCTTAAGTGTGGATGCATCTACCAATTGCTCAAAACAAATGGCAGGTCTTAAATTAGCAAACAATTTTAATTCTTTTCTAAGTTTGAGTAATGCTCTCTCAGGTTTTTTTGAAAAATCGACATTATCCCATTTCGGTCCACCTACAGCACCCAACATGACAACTTCGCTTTCTAATGCTTTATAAAATACCTCATCCGTAATTGGAGTTCCATGCTTATCATAGGAACAACCGCCTGCTAGATCCTCATCTATTTCAAAATCTAATGATTTTTTATCATTAAACCACATA
>CACBHY010000018.1 GCA_902539165.1 uncultured Pelagibacteraceae bacterium | reverse complement strand
TGATAATGGCATTTGAAATTTTATCAAATAAAAATTTAGATTTATCTGAAAAAACCAAAGTCAATTTAATAAAAAAATTATCTGAATGCTCGGGCCATCAGGGTATTGCTGGTGGTCAATATTTAGATTTGAATTATGAGAAAAAAAAAGTATCAAGAAATAAAATTATTGAAATGGAAAAGAAAAAAACAGGAATGTTATTTAGTTTTTGTTGTATAGCCCCAGCAATAATAAAAAATAAAAAAAATTTAGAGCTTAAATTTTTTGAAAATATTGGATCCGATATTGGCTTATTATTTCAAATTTCTGATGACCTTATTGACTATAGGGGAAATTCAAAAATAGCTGGTAAAAAAACTGGAAAAGATCAAAAAAAAGGTAAGGCAACACTTATTAGTTTGCTTGGTTATAATAATGCCGTTAAATATTGTAACAATTTAGTTATAAATATTACAGGTAAGTTGAAAAAATATGGTTCTAACTCAAAAAAAATAAAACAGACCTTAGAATATATTTTAAATAGAGACAGATGATAAACAAAAGTACATTTTTAAAAGATATAAATTTCCCGTCTGATTTAAGAAAAATTTCTGAAAAGGATTTACCAAAAGTTGCAAATGAAGTTAGAAATGAAATGATAGATGCTGTATCTCAAACAGGCGGCCATTTAGGAGCAGGTTTAGGTGTTGTAGAACTAACTGTGGCCCTTCATTACGTATTTGATACACCAAATGATAAATTGATTTGGGATGTCGGACATCAATCCTACCCACATAAAATTTTAACAGGAAGGAAAGATAAAATAAGAACATTAAGACAAGGTAATGGATTATCAGGTTTTACAAAAAGAACTGAAAGTGAATACGATCCTTTCGGTGCTGCTCATAGCTCAACTTCAATCTCTTCTGCATTAGGTATAGCTGAGGCAAATAAATTGGAAAATAAAACTTCAAACGTAATTGCAGTAATTGGTGATGGTGCGATGAGTGCTGGTATGGCTTATGAGGCAATGAATAATGCAGGCGCTTCAAAAACCAAAATGATTGTCATTTTAAACGATAACGATATGTCAATTGCGAAACCAGTTGGAGCGATGAGAACATATCTTGCAAAATTATTGACTGGAAAAATATATTTTAGTTTTAGAGAAACTGTTAAATTAATTACTTCTGCATTTTCAAAGAGGTTTAGTGCACGGGCAGGAAAAGCAGAAGATTTTTTAAGATCAGCATTCACTGGTGGCACTATGTTTAATTCATTAGGTTTTTATTATGTGGGACCAATTGACGGACATGATTTATCAACTCTGATTCCAATTTTAAAAAATGCAAGGGACTCAAATCATGAGGGTCCAATTATGATTCATATTAAAACACAAAAAGGCAAAGGATACAGTTACGCAGAAAAAGCTAAAGATCATTATCATGGAGTTTCAAAATTTAATGTTGACACTGGCGAACAGAATAAAAGTGGATCTAATTTACCTTCATATACAAAAGTATTTGCAAATACTCTAGTTAAACATGCCAAAAAAGATAGTAAAATTGTTGGAATAACTGCTGCCATGCCTGGTGGAACAGGAATGGATACTTTTGGTAAAGAGTTTCCAAAAAGAATGTTTGATGTTGGTATAGCTGAGCAACATGCAGTCACATTTGCTGCTGGAATGGCCACAGAGGGATACAAACCTTATGCTGCAATATACTCAACTTTTTTACAAAGAGCATACGATCAAGTTGTTCATGATGTTGCTATACAAAGCTTACCAGTGAGATTTGCAATTGATAGAGCTGGACTAGTTGGTGCTGATGGATCAACACATGCCGGTTCATTTGATATTACTTATTTATCAACTTTACCGAATTTTATTGTAATGGCTGCAAGTGACGAAGCTGAATTGGTTAAAATGATAAATACCTCAGTAGATATTAATGACAGACCAAGTGCAATTAGATATCCAAGAGGAGTAGGTGTTGGAGTTGAACTTCCATCAATTGAGGAAAAAATCGAAATTGGAAAAGGAAGAATAATTCAAAATGGTAGTCAAGTATGTCTATTAAACTTGGGTACAAGATTAGAAGAATGTAAATTAGCTGCAGAACATTTAAAACAAAAAGGAGTTTCAACTACTATTGTTGATGCAAGGTTTGCCAAACCCTTAGATGAAGAATTAATTATTAAATGTGCTAGAGAGCATGAAGTTTTAGTCTCTATTGAAGAAGGGTCAATTGGTGGATTTGGTTCACATGTCAAAAACTTACTTGCAGAGAAAGGAATATTTGACAAAGGTCTAAAATTTAGATCAATGAACTTACCAGACAAATTTATTGAACAAAATACCCCTGAAAAAATGTATGAAATTGCTGGGTTAAATGCTTCTCAAATTTCAGAGAAAATTTTAGATATTTTATTTAACAAAAATTCAATCAAAATTGTAAAAAATTAAATTGTTTTAATGACATTGTGCTTTGTTCATCAGATAGTGATCCAATAAAACACAATTCATCATTGCCTCACCAACAGGTACAGCTCTTATGCCAACACATGGATCGTGTCTTCCTGTTACAGATATCGATGTATTTTTACCAAATTTATCAATTGTTTTTCTTGTTGTTAAGATTGAAGATGTTGGTTTTACAGCGAATGAAGCAATAATTTCTTGTCCAGTTGAAATACCACCCAAAATTCCACCAGCATTATTTGAATTAAACTTAAGTTTTTTACCTTTTTGTGAAATTTCATCTGAGTTTTGCTCACCACTTAATTGCGCAGAGTTCATTCCTGCCCCAATATTAACTCCTTTAACAGCATTAATACTCATAAAACTAGATGCAATATCAGAATCAAGTTTTGAGTAAATGGGTGCTCCCAATCCTACTGGAATTCCTCTTGCTCTTATTTCAATCACTGCACCGCACGAAGATCCAGATTTTCTTACCCCTAATAAATATTTTTCCCAAAGTTTTATCATTGATTCATCAGGACAAAAAAAAGGATTTGTTGTGATTATTTTGTCATTCCATTTGTCAGTATCACATCCTAATATGCCTAATTGAGTGACAGCACCAATAACTTTAAATTTTTTACCTAATTTTTTCTGTAAGACCAATTTTGCTATTGCACCAGCTGCAACTCTTGAAGCAGTTTCTCTTGCTGAAGATCTTCCACCACCTCTATAGTCTCTAATTCCATACTTTTTGAAATAAGTAAAGTCAGCGTGACCAGGTCTAAATTTATCCTTAATATTTCCATAATCCTTTGATCTCATATCTTTATTATAAATAATTAAAGATATTGGTGTACCGGTGGTTCTTCCATCAAAAACTCCAGATAATATTTGAACTTTATCGTCTTCTTTTCTTTGAGTTGTAAATTTTGATTGACCTGGTTTTCTCTTATCCAGTTCTTTTTGTATATCTTTTTCACCCAAATTAATATTTGGGGGACATCCATCAACGATACAACCAATTGCAGGACCATGAGACTCACCCCAAGTAGAGAAACGAAATAGCTTTCCAAATGTATTAAATGACATTATTTATATTATATAGATTATTTTGTTTAAATTATGAATCAAAAAAACTCACTTGGGCTTAATAGTTGTTTTCTGGATTTAGATGATCCAATTCATTTATTTGATACTTGGATGGAAGAAGCAAAAAAAACTGAGCCAAACGACCCAAACGCTGTAGCGCTAGCAACATCTAGCAAAAATAACATCCCATCTGTAAGAATGGTCTTATTAAAAGACTTTAATCAAGATGGATTTGTATTTTATACAAATTTGGATAGTCAAAAAGGACATGAACTTAAAGAAAATCCAAATGTAGCAATGTGCTTTCATTGGA
>CACBHY010000017.1 GCA_902539165.1 uncultured Pelagibacteraceae bacterium | reverse complement strand
GCTGCTCTTACTTCTTTAATAACATTAATTTTTTTATCACCAGCAGAAACTAACATGATAGTAAAATCATCTTTTTCTTCAGCTGCTTCTGCACCACCTGCTGCTGCTGGAGCTGCTGCGGCCATTGGAGTTACACCCCATTTTTCTTCTAACTGTTTTGAAAGTTCAGCTGCTTCTGCAACTGTTAAACTTGAAAGGTCTTCAATAATTTTGTTAAGGTCAGGCATATCAATTACTCTTTGGGTTGTGTTTCAGAATTTTCTGCGGACAAACTACTCATTTTTTCCGAATGTGCAAGTAAAATGCTAATTAATTTAGATGCAGGTGCATTTAAAATACCCACAATATTAGCTCTAGCTTCATCTAAAGTTGGCAAACTTGCTACATTTTGGACACCAGCCTGATCTAAGACTTCATTATCCATTATACCGCCAATTAATTTTAAATTTTCGTTATCTTTTGCAAATTTTGAGAGAATCCTTGCTGACATAATTGCATCTTCACCAAAAGCAACCGCTGTTGGGCCAGTGAACAAATTAGTCAAATCTTTACATTTGGTTTTTTCTAATGCAAGTTTAGTAATTCTATTTTTAGTGATTTTAAAAACTATTCCATGCTCTCTCATTTTTGCTCTTAAATCATCTAATTGTGTCATGGTTAAACCTTGATAATGAGTAACCATAACAGCTTTACTGTTCTCGAATTTTGAAGACATTTCTTCAATATAATTTTTCTTTTGATCTTTATTCATCATAACTATATCGACTTACCTAATTTAACTTTGTAAGAAACACCCATTGTTGAGGTTGCAAAAACATTTTTTATTAAATCCCCTTTTAGAGTATTATTCGATTTTTCTTTTTCTAAGGTTTCTAATATAGCGTTATAATTTTTCATTAATTGGTCATCACTAAAAGATTTTTTACCGATGCTAACACCAATATTACCATCTTTATCGTTTCTAATTTCAACTTGACCTGATTTTGCGTTTGTTACAGCTTCTTTAATATTATCAGAGACAGAACC
The DNA here is from genome assembly GCA_902539165.1 of uncultured Pelagibacteraceae bacterium. Classification (GTDB taxonomy): domain Bacteria; phylum Pseudomonadota; class Alphaproteobacteria; order Pelagibacterales; family Pelagibacteraceae; genus Pelagibacter. Next base: position 3,571 of record CACBHY010000017.1, on the reverse strand, counting down.
AAGTTTTGGATTTGGCATTAAACCTTTTGGTCCTAAAACTTTTCCTAATTTTGAAAGTTTTACCATCATTCCAGGTGTGCAAATTAATTTTTCAAAATTTAATTCACCACCTTTAATTTTTTCAACAAATTCATCACTACCTACAATTTCTGCTCCAGCATCTTTAGCCTCTTGAGCTTTATTGTCTTCACAAACAACAGCAACTTTTACTTTTTTACCTGTACCACCTGGTAAATTAACTACTGTTCTAATATTAACTTCACTTTTCTTTTGTTTGTTGTTTATTTGAAAACTTAAATCTAAAGACTCATCAAATTTTGTAGTACAATTTTTTTTTAGCTCTGGTATCAATTTTTCAAAAGCTTCAGCACTAATATCTTTTGTTTTTTCTGGCAACTTTTTAAATCTCTTTGAGGGCATTATTCTTTTACCTCTATGCCCATTGATCTTGCTGATCCTGCTATAATTTTTACTGCTTCATTGATATCATGAGCGTTAAGATCATTCATTTTTTCTTTAGCAATATCCTCTAATTGCTTTTTAGAAATAGAAGCTACAATATTTCTTCCTGGTTCCTTCGATCCACCTTTAAGTTTTACTGCTTCTTTAATATAGTAAGATGCGGGAGGTGATTTAATCTTAAAGTCAAACTTTTTGTCTTTATATACAGTGATTTCAACGGGAACAGGTTTACCTGCCATTGATTTTGTTTTGTCATTAAAAGCTTTACAAAATTCCATAATGTTAACACCCCGTTGACCTAAAGCAGGTCCTACTGGGGGAGCTGGGTTAGCTTGACCACCTTTAATTTGTAATTTTATAAACCCACTAATCTCTTTTGCCATTAACTTGCTTTCTCAACTTGGTTATATTCTAAATCTACTGGTGTTGGTCGTCCAAATATAGAAACTGACACTTTAAGTCTAGACTTTTCTTCGTCTATTTCTTCAATCATTCCACTGAATGAAGCAAAAGGGCCATCAACAACCTGAACTTTTTCACCAACACTGTATTCTATACCAGATTTTGGCTGAGCCACACCATCTTTTATTTGACCCAAAATCTTTTCTACTTCTTTATCAGAAACAGGAACTGGAATACCCTTTGTACCAAGAAAACCACTCACTCTTTTTATGTTTTTTATCATGTGATAGATATTATTATCCATCTCGCTCTTGATTAAAACATATCCAGGAAAGTATTTCTTTTTTCTTTGAATTCTTTTTCCTCTTTTTACCTCAGTAACATCATGAGTTGGAACAACTATTTCCTCAAATTTTTCGCTAATTTTAGCTTTATCTGCTTCTTCTTTAATTAGTGATGCAACTTTATTTTCAAAACTAGAATGAGATTGAACAATGTACCAATTTTTCATTAAATACTCACCTTAAGTAAAAGTTCTAAGAAAAACTTTAAAACCTGATCTAAAAGTAAGAAAAACAGAGACATCACCACAGCCATAGCAAATACCATCAAGGCACCTTGCAAAGTCTCTTTCCAAGTTGGCCAAGTAACTTTAAATGCTTCTTGTTTAACTTCTTGAATAAATTTAATCGGGTTTTTCATAGTTTTTTAGCTCTAATTGGCAGGAGCGGAGGGACTCGAACCCTCAGCCTCCGGTTTTGGAGACCGGCGCTCTACCAATTGAGCTACACTCCTATTTATAGAGTTACTCTATAATTTTAGTTACTACTCCTGCTCCAACAGTTCTTCCACCTTCACGAATGGCAAAATTTAATTTTTCAGCCATAGCAATCGGTGTAATTAATTTAACTGTGAATTTAGCATCATCACCTGGCATAACCATTTCAGTTCCAGCTGGTAATTCTACTTCACCTGTTACATCTGTTGTTCTAAAATAAAACTGCGGTCTGTATTTAGTAAAGAAAGGAGTGTGTCTTCCACCCTCGTCTTTTTTAAGTACATACGCTTGAGCTTCAAATTTAGTATGTGGAGTAATTGATCCAGGTTTACAAAGTACTTGACCTCTTTCGATGTCATCTCTTTCTATACCTCTCAATAAAATTCCTACGTTATCACCAGCTTCACCTGTATCTAAAAGTTTTCTAAACATTTCAACACCAGTACAAACTGATTTTTTTGTTTCTTTAATTCCAACTATTTCAACTTCTTCACCAGTTTTAATTACACCTGACTCGACTCTACCAGTTGCAACTGTTCCTCTACCAGAAATTGAAAACACATCCTCTACAGGCATCAAGAAAGGCTTATCTACTTCTCTAGTTGGTTGTGGGATATGTTCATCAACAGCTTTCATTAATTCTAAAATTGAATTTTTTCCAATTTCATCATCTCTTCCTTCAACTGCTGCTAAAGCAGAACCTTTAACGATTGGTGTTTTATCACCAGGATATTTATAAGAAGTTAAAAGTTCTTTAATTTCCTCTTCTACAAGTTCGATCATTTCCTTATCATCAACTTGATCAACTTTATTAAGATAAACAACGATTGCTGGAATACCAACCTGTCTACCTAAAAGAATATGTTCTCTAGTTTGTGGCATTGGGCCGTCTGCAGCATTTACAACTAAGATTGCACCATCCATTTGTGCTGCACCAGTAATCATATTTTTTACGTAGTCAGCGTGACCAGGACAATCTACGTGAGCATAGTGTCTCTTTTCTGTTTCATACTCAACGTGGGCGGTTGAAATTGTTATTCCTCTCTCTTTTTCTTCTGGTGCTTTATCAATTTGATCGTAAGCAACAGCAGTTCCACCGCCTGCTTGTGCTAACACATTTGTAATTGCAGCAGTAAGAGTAGTTTTACCATGGTCGACATGACCAATGGTACCAATGTTACAGTGGGGTTTATTTCTTACAAATTTTTCTTTCGACATTACTTTTTTACCTCAGTTTTATTTGTTTCATTAATAATTTTTTCTTGGAGCGGGTAAAGGGAATCGAACCCTTACATCCAGCTTGGAAGGCTAGCGTTCTACCATTGAACTACACCCGCACAACCCCAAGAGTAACACTCCATTGCCACTTAAAGTTATACTGAATGGTGGAGGGGGAAAGATTCGAACTTTCGAAGACCGAAGTCAACGGGTTTACAGCCCGCCCCATTTGACCGCTCTGGAACCCCTCCTTTTGGGGAAGTGTCCCCTGTTCAATAAAGCTTTAAACAACATGCGTTTTATATATTTTATTTATACAAATGCAACACGTGATTTAATAGCCAAATATTCAAAAAAACGTGTAAAACTCATCATAATTTATGAACAAATCCTCATTTTTTATTGTCGGTCAACATGCTGTTATCGAGGCTCTTCGAAACCCACAAAGAAAGGTTTTAAGAGTTTTTTTAACTGAAGAAGCAAAAAAAAATATTCACAGAAAAAACCAAAATACAAATCTTCTAAAAGACGTTAAGGTTTACTTTAAATCAAAAAAAGAATTGGATAAATATTCATCTAAAGAACAGTTAATGCATAACGGTTTCGTTGCTGAGCTTGAGCATTTAGATCAACCAGATCTTAAACAATTTATAAAAGACAAAAATAATATCACATTTGTTTGTTTGGATGAAGTGACAGACCCAAGAAATA
>CACBHY010000016.1 GCA_902539165.1 uncultured Pelagibacteraceae bacterium | reverse complement strand
CTACTTTTTCAAATTTTTTAGAAATAAATTTTAAAACATTATATTTTGAATTCATTTATTTATTTTAATGGATAATTTTTCCGAAGTAAAAATTTGTTAACTAAAATAGCTAACAATAAAATTATTATACATCCAAAAATAATTGGACTAACTAAATAATCATATGATGCACTACCTATAATTACCATTATAGGATTTCCACCAGCAGGAGGATGAACTATATTTAATAAAATCATTAAGAAAACTCCCACACCAACACCTAAAGCAATATTTATATAAATTGGTAAAGGAACAAAATTTACAAAAAATACTCCAACAAGAGCAGTACATAAATGTCCAAAAAAAACATTCTTTGGTTGTGCAAAGGGACTTTCAGGAAAACCAAATAATAAAACCATTGAAGATCCGAACGATCCTGCAATAAAAAAACCTAGTGTACTTTTATAGGTAAGAATTGTTAAAACACCAATTGTGAACGCTGAAAAAAAACCTGCAATAAGTGCTTTTTGTAATGTAGATTTAGTAATATTAATCATTTAAATTTTTAGTGCCTTTAACACAGTTTTTAAAGGTAAAAGCAAACATTCTTTTCTTGCTGAGTTTTTTGTATTAAATAATTCTCTAAAATCTTTCCATTGTTTTTCTAAATTGGTTTTGACATTATCAAATAATTTTTCTCCATCTGATATAAAAGTTTTTATTTCATTAATTTTTTTTTCCTTGATTTTCCGTGATAATAAGCTCACTGATGCTTGACAATAAATGCATGATTTACATTGATATCCCATGTCTTTTATTGTGTCATTTTTTACAATTAGGCTTATTTCCATCTCATCACCGCATAATGGATTTTTATGTTTTGATTTATGAGTAAAATTTTTAATAACTTTGTTATTTTCAGTATGTGAAGCAATTTCTAAAATTCTTAGATCCATTATATTTCTTTAATTCAAGTATTAATGTTTTATATTTTGTATGATGGATCATAACAATATTTTAGGCACAGTGCTAGCAGGCGGAAAGTCCCAAAGATTTGGAGAGGATAAATCGCAAGTGAAGTTAAATGGCAAGTTACTTATTGATTATATTTTGTCTGAGATAATAGATGAATTTAAGGAGATTTTGATCGTTTCTAATAATCAAATTAAATATAAAAATTATAAAAATATATCATTGATAAATGATTTAAAAAAAGATCAAGGACCTCTAGGAGGAGTTTTAAGTGCTATGAAATGGGCTAAAGAAAAAAATGATAAATATAAATGGATTTCGACTTTTCCTGTAGACACACCATTCTTTAAAAAAGACATATTACAAAAATTTTTAAGTGAAATAGATTCAGAAGAAAGTAAACTTTTTTTTATAAAATCTAATAATACAAGACATAATATTTTTGGAATTTGGTCTATTGATTTAATGAAAAAATTAGAACATGATTTAAATGAGGGTCAAAGAAAAGTTGAGGTATGGGCAAATAGTGTTGGTGTTAAAGTTATTAATATGGAATTTATAAATAAGGATCCTTTTTTTAATATAAATACAAAAGAAGACTTGGAAAAAGCTAAAGAAAAAATAAATTATGATTAGTTATCAAAATTCAAGAAGAATTTTAAATAAAGCAAAAATTAAAATTAAAAATGAGAGTATTTTAAGTATTAATTCTTTGAACAGAGTTTCTGCATCAAATATTTATGCTAAGTTTAATTATCCATCTGGAGATAATGCTGCATTTGATGGTTACGCAATTAATTCAAATGATACAAAAAATTTAAACAAAAATAAATCTAAAGCATTTAAAATAATCGGATCTATTTCAGCTGGTAAAAAACCTATTAATAAACGAATAAATAAATACGAAGCAGTAGAAATAATGACAGGTGGTATTGTTCCAAAGGGTTTTGATACAATTATTCCGATTGAGCAAGTAATTGTTTACCCAGATAAAAAAAATCAGAAATCTATAATAATTAATAAAAAAATAAACAAATACAACCATGTAAGATTTGCTGGATCCGATTACAAAAAAAACGAGTTAGTAATTAAGAAAAACACTATAATTTTACCTAATCATATATTAGCGTTAAAAACTTTGGGTATAACAAAAATTAATGTCAAAAAAAAAATAAACATATTATTTTTTTCAACTGGAAATGAAATATCTAATAAAGATCTTATACCCGATTGGAAGGTTAGAAATTCTAACAGTCATTACATACAAAGCCTAAATAATAGTTTCCTATTTAATTTTAATAATGGGGGCATATTAAGAGATAATCATCAAAATATTTTTAAAACGAAAATAAAAAAAATACTGAACTCTAAAATAGATATTCTCATTACTTCAGGAGCAGTTTCAGCAGGAAAGTACGATTATATACCAGGTATTGTTAAAACACTAAATTTGTCTCATTATTTTAAAAGTGTAGCTATAAGACCAGGTAAACCAATTTTATTTGCTAAAATTCAAGGGAAACAAAAAGCTATTTTTGGTCTTCCCGGAAATCCGATGTCATCATCTGCTTGTTTTAGGTTTTTTGTTTATCCCTTCATTGCAAATATTTTAGGTTTGGAGGTAGAAAAACCAGTTAAAGCTGTTTTAAAAAATGATTTTTTAAAAAAGAAACAATTTACTAGATTTGCAAAGAGCAAACTAAGCACAACCAAAGATGGAAAAATAGAGGTTCATATTTTAAAAGGTCAAGAGTCATTTAGAATTAAATCTTTTGTTAAATCAAATATTTGGGCTTTATTGCCATCGGGCAAGTCTAAATTTAAAAAGGGTGAGATCATTGATTGTTTTTTTCCCAATCATCCTAATCAAAGTTTGATTTAGTAAATACATTTTTGTTGTAGAATATTCTATTTAGAATTAGATTTCGGCATATGTTAGAGCTTAAAAGTCCCAAAATCGCTGTTCCAATTGTCTTGTTTGCTGGACTATTATGGTCGTTTGGTCCTTTGGTTGTAAGATATATGGACAATCCACATTTAGTTCCATGGCAATATATCTTTGGAAGAGGACTTACTATTTTTATTTTATTAAATCTCTATTTATTTTTTGAAGAAGGAAAAAATTTTTATAAAAATTATTATAAAGTTGGTCTGTCAGGATTAATTGGTGGTTCAGGTCTTGGCGTTGCAATGATTACATTTATTTATTCAATCACTAATACTAGTGCTGCTGTAACTTTACTCTGTCTTGCGGCAATGCCTTTTTTTACAGCATTACTAGCTTTTTTATTTTTAAAAGAAAAAATTTCTTTTAATGTTTGGATATCAATTATTATCGCTACTGTTGGTATATTAATTATGGCTATGGGCAATACTGGTGAAAAGTCTTTAATAGGTTTTGTATTTGGACTTACATCTTCAATAGGTTTCTCAGTTTTTTCTGTAACACTTAGATGGAGAAAGGAAACTCCTAAATTTACTACAGTTGCTTTTGCTGGTTTTTTTTGTTTCGTATTCGCTTCAGTTGCAATTATTACAAATGATTTAGTTTTTTTTTCTACAAGTTATAATGGATCATTATTTTCTATCCATGGTTCGTTAGTGTGTTTTGGTTTAATTTTATATTCAATTGGCTCTAAAGCAATTCCTGCAGCTGAACTAACTTTATTATCACTTACAGAAGTTATTGGTGGAATATTTTGGGTATGGTTACCATTATTCGGTATCAATGAAGTGCCTGAAACAAACACGATTATTGGTGGTTTTTTTCTTTTTGTATCAATAGTTTATTACAGCCTTATTATGCGATGGAATAAAAGATTTATCGCCTTAAATTAATTTATGAGCAAAAACAATATTATTGTTAATAGTTGGAATGAGTGGGACCCTTTAAAGCATGTTATAGTTGGTAAAGCCGATGGTACTTGCATTCCTGCACCAGAACCGGCTTTAGATGCAAAAGTACCTGAAGATAGTGATATGAGAGGTAAGTTTGGACCAAGAACTAAAGATACAGTGGATAAAGCTAATCAATTATTAGATGATTTTTCAAACATACTTAACAAAAGAGGAATTAAAGTTGATCGACCAACGCCAATTGATTTTAATCAAAAAACAGCAACACCTGACTGGGAGACACAAACTATGTTTGGTTGTATGCCTCCAAGAGATGTTTTGCTTACTGTCGGCAATGAAATTTTAGAAGCAACTATGAGTTATCGGTGTAGATGGTTCGAATATTTATGTTATCGACCGCTGTTAAAAGATTATTATAATCAAGATCCTAATATGCGTCATGAATCTGCACCAAAACCAAGATTAACAGATTTAGATTATAGGAAAGATTATCTTTCAGATAAAATTGGCGTTCAAAAAAGACTAGAATGGACTGAAAAAAAACACTTTGTAACTACAGAGGAAGAACCTTTATTTGATGCGGCCGACGTTTTAAGATTTGGAAAAGATCTAGTTGTACAACATGGTTTTACTACCAATCTAAAAGGAATTAATTGGTTAAAAAGACATTATAAAGATCATCGCGTCCATGCAGTAAATTTTCCAGGTGATCCATACCCAATTCATATTGATGCAACTTTTACCCCAATTAAAGAGGGATTAATTATAAATAATCCTCAAAGAAGATTACCAGAGGAACAAAGAAAATTATTTCAAAATAATGGTTGGGAAATTATAGATAGTGCACAACCTGCTCATAATGAGCCACCACCTTTATGTTATTCATCCACTTGGCTTTCAATGAATGTTCTTGTTTTAGATCCAAAGACTGTCTGTGTTGAAAAAAGCGAAATTTACCAGGCGGAACAATTAGATAATCTTGGAATGGAAGTAGTACCAGTAGAATTAAGAGATGCCTATGCATTCGGTGGAGGACTTCATTGTTGTACAGCAGATGTATATAGAGAAGGTGAATTAAAAGATTATTTTCCAAAGCAATAGTCATGGCAGAGATAAAAACTA
>CACBHY010000015.1 GCA_902539165.1 uncultured Pelagibacteraceae bacterium | reverse complement strand
TTCTTTCGTTAATTGAAAGATTAAAATCTTTCACTTCTAAATTAATTAATGTTGTCGAAATTAATCCAGATAATAATTCTTCAATTACATTGTTGTCCAGATTATTTCTTATAACCTCTTGTGAAAGCCCACTTTGATTTACATAATCCATAAAATCCTGAGTGGTTAAATTTGTTTTATTTATTTTTGCGATATTATTTTGATTATTAGTGCTAAACCCTCCACCAAAACCACCAAATCCAAATGCAATTATAATTACAATTATAAGGATTAATCCTCCTAATTTTTTTCCACCAAAATTCTTCAAAGCATTCATCATGTGCCAATAATATATTGATCTGTTAAAAGCAAATCTATAGATTAAAAAATCATTTATGACAAATAAATATGTATATTTTATAGCTAATTGGAAAATGTTTGGAGATTTAAAAACATTAAATTCACTAGATAAAGTTATTAAGTTTTCAAAAGACAATAAAAAAAAAAAATTTAAAATTATTTATTGTCCTCCCAGCACGCTTATACGACCATTATCTAAAAGATTAAAAAAAACAAAAATTGAGGTTGGTGCCCAAAACTGTCATGAGAGTGATAAATTTGGACCTTTTACTGGTCAGATAAATTCACAAATGTTAAAAAATGTTGGGGCAAAATATATTATTTTGGGACACTCTGAAAATAGACTTAAGGGTGATGATAACAAAAAGATTAATCTTAAAATAAAAAGTGCATTAAAAGCTGGATTAAAGGTTATTTTTTGTATTGGTGAAACATTGAGAGAAAAAAGAAATAAAAAAACAAAGCAAATTCTTAGCAAACAAATTCAAGTTGGATTAAAGTCAGTTAATAATAATTCAAAAATTATAATTGCTTATGAGCCAATTTGGTCTATAGGAAGTGGAATAATTCCAAAACCAAATGATTTGATTAAATCTATTTCATTTATCAAAAGCAAGTTTGTTAAGAAAAGTCCAAAAATATTATATGGTGGATCTGTGAACCCAAATAATATTGATCAAATTAAAAATATTAACACTATAGATGGTTTTTTGATTGGTGGTGCCTCACAAGATCCAAAGAAATTTATTGATATAATTAAAAAAACCATTAATTAATTCGCCATGGAAACTATATTGTTGGTAATTAACATCATACTAGCGGTTATTTTGGTTTTATTAGTTTTAATACAGAAATCAGAAGGTGGTGCATTAGGTATTGGCGTGTCACAAGAAAACTTCATGTTATCAAGGTCTGCTGGTAGTTTCATGACCAAAGCTACAGCAATTGTTGCAACTTTATTTATTATCTGCAGCTTAGCGCTTACAATTATTTCAAGAGCAGAACTAACACCAACTAGCTCAGTTTTAGATACGGTTGAGGAAAAAACAGAAGATACTCCTGCAATTCCTGAAAATAATTAATTAATACTTTTCAATTTCTTTTTTATTCGCTATAAGATAATTCCATGGCGCGATATATATTTGTCACGGGCGGCGTGGTCTCATCATTAGGCAAAGGTTTATCCTCAGCTTCGCTAGCATACCTTTTACAATCAAGAGGTTTTAAAGTAAGGATCAGAAAACTTGATCCATATTTAAATGTAGACCCAGGAACAATGAGTCCATTTCAGCATGGTGAAGTTTATGTAACAGACGATGGTGCTGAAACAGATTTAGATCTTGGTCATTATGAACGATTTTCAGGAGTATCAGCAAAGAAATCAGACAATATCACTACAGGCAAAATTTATAATGATGTTTTAAAAAAAGAACGAAAAGGAGGGTATCTTGGAAAAACTGTCCAAGTAATTCCACATATTACAGATCGCATCAAACAATTCATTAAACATGATTCATCCAAAGAAGACTTTGTTATTTGTGAAATTGGAGGAATAGTTGGAGATATAGAAAGCCTTCCATTTGTTGAAGCGATAAGACAATTTGCAAACGATGTTGGTAAGAAAAATGCTTTATTTATTCATTTAACTCTAGTTCCTTACTTAAAAGCATCAGATGAGATAAAAACTAAACCAACTCAACATTCTGTAAAAGAGTTAAGAAGCATAGGTATCCAGCCAGATATTATCATTTGTAGATCTGAAAGACCCATACCATTAGATCATAGAAAGAAGATTTCTTTGTTTTGTAATGTGGATATTAAAAATGTAATTGAAACTGTTGATGTCAAAACTATTTATGAGGCACCAATAAGTTTTTTTAGAGAAAAATTAGATGTTCAAGTTTTAAATTATTTTAAATTAAAAACAAAGAAGCCTGCAAATTTAAATCCTTGGAAAAAAATAACAAAAATTATTTTACAAAATAAGAGACAAGTGAACATTGCTATTATTGGGAAATATGTTGAGCTTCAAGATGCCTATAAGTCATTAGACGAAGCCTTAACACATGGTGGAATAGATAATAAAATTAAAGTTAATTTAGTCAGGATTGACTCTGAAAAATTAAAAATTTCAGAAATAAAGAAAAAACTAAAAAATATTTCAGGAATATTGATACCCGGTGGATTTGGCAAAAGAGGTACAGATGGAAAAATAGAAACCATAAAACATGCAAGAATGAACAAAATTCCTTTTCTTGGAATATGTTATGGAATGCAAATGGCAATTATTGAATTTGCTAGAAATCAACTCAATTTAAAAAATGCTACCTCGAGTGAATTTGATAAAAAAGGTCTTCCGATTATTGGTTTACTAGACGAATGGTCTAAAGACGGTAAAACTATTAAGGGTACCGATAAGGTTCTTGGTGGAACGATGAGACTGGGGTCTTATGATGCTAAATTACTAAATAACTCAAAGATAAGAAAAATTTATAAGTCTAAGTTAATTAAAGAACGTCATCGTCATAGATATGAGGTGAATATTGCTTATAGAGAAAAATTTGAAAAAAGGGGTATGATTTTTTCAGGTTTATCGCCTGATAATCAATTACCCGAAATTATTGAGCTTAAAAATCACCCATGGTTTATTGGGGTTCAGTTCCATCCTGAATTTAAATCTAGACCTTTATCGCCCCATCCTTTATTCTCTTCATTTATCAAGGCAGCAAAAAATCATAAATGAATAGTATAAAAGTAAATTGTGGAAATATAGAAATCTCAAATAATAATAAAATTTGCATTATTGCCGGACCTTGTCAGCTTGAAACTGAACAACATGCAATGGATATGGCTGGCAAAATTCAAGAAATTACAAAAAAATTTGGACTTGGCTTTATTTACAAAACTTCTTTTGACAAAGCTAACCGAACTAGCCTTAAAGGAAAAAGGGGAGCTGGACTTGAAGCCTCTTTACCTGTTTTTGATAAAATAAAAAAAGAATTTAATATTCCTATTTTAACAGACATTCACAATATTGATCAATGTTCAGAAGTAGCTGATCATGTTGACATATTACAAATTCCTGCCTTTTTATGCAGACAGACCGATCTTTTGATAGCTGCTGCTAAAACAAATAAAATTATTAATGTAAAAAAAGGACAGTTCTTAGCACCATGGGATATGGTTAATGTTACTAAAAAAATTTCAGATTCTGGAAATACAAATATTTTAGTAACCGAGAGGGGTGCAAGTTTTGGTTACAATACTTTAGTTTCTGACATGAGATCTTTGCCTATTATGGCTAAGAATGGTTATCCAGTAATTTTTGATGCAACCCATTCAGTCCAACAACCTGGAGGACAAGGAGAGTCATCCGGAGGTCAAAGAGAGTTTGTTGAGTATTTAGCTAGAGCTGCTGTTGCGGTAGGCGTTGCTGGAGTTTTTATTGAAACTCATCAAGATCCAGATAATGCACCATCAGATGGTCCTAACATGGTCCCATTGGATAAGTTAGAAAATCTGTTACATCAATTATCAGATATAGATATATTAATAAAAAAATAGTGAGTAAAATTTTAAAAGTAAAGGCCCGTCAAGTATTTGACAGTAGAGGAAATCCAACTGTAGAAGCTGAGGTTTATACAAAAAATAATAGTGCAATCGCAATTTGTCCATCTGGAGCATCAACTGGAACGTATGAAGCATTTGAGAAAAGAGATAAAAATAATAAACGTTATCTAGGCAAAAGTGTTTTAAGTGCTGTAAATTTAGTTAACACTAAAATCTCAAAAAAATTAAAGGGAAAGAGTGTTCATAACCAAGAACGGATTGATACATTATTAATAAACTTAGATGGAACAAGACAAAAAACAAATCTTGGTGCAAATGCTATGCTTGCAGTTTCAATGGCAGCAAAAAAACTTTCAGCTAAAGTTAAGAAAATACCTTTGTACAAAACTTTTTTTATAAAGAAAAATTTCCAACTACCTTATCCTTTAATGAATATTATTAATGGTGGAGCTCATGCAAACAATGGTCTTAGAATTCAAGAATTTATGATCAGACCTGACCATGCTAAGAGTTTTTCTGAAGCAATGAGAATATGCTTCATAGTGATTAAAAATTTATCAAAATTAATAAAAGATAAAGGTTTATCTACCTCTGTTGGAGATGAAGGTGGCTTTGCACCCATGATCAGTAGTAACAACCAAGCTCTTGATTTAATTGTAAAAGCTATAAAGAAAGCAGGATTTGTTAATGGCAAAGATGTTTCAATTTGTTTGGATGTAGCTGCAAATGAATTATTTAAAAAAAATAAATATTCAATTCATTCTAAAAATTACATATCTGTTGAAAAATCTATCAAAGAATATCAAAAAATAATCAAAAGATATAAAATCAAATCCATCGAAGACCCTTTTGCCGAGAATGACTGGCTGGCATGGAATAAATTGATGAGATCAATTAATAAAGTTCAAATAGTGGGGGATGATCTTTATGTGACAAACTTAGAACGACTTAAGAAAGGGTTTTTAAATATTTCTTCTAATTCAATTTTGATTAAATTAAATCAAATTGGAACTGTTTCTGAAACGCTAGATGTAATCAAATTTGCCCAAACCATTGGTTATAAAACAATAATATCTCACCGATCTGGTGATAGTGAAGATACTTTTATTGCAGATCTTGCAGTTGGGACCAACTCAAATCAAATTAAAACTGGATCATTAGCAAGATCAGAAAGAGTAGCTAAATATAATCAATTAATTCGTATTGAAGAAGAACTTGGAAAAAAAGTGAGAATGAATAAAATCAATTAATGTTAAGGTTAATAAAAAGGAATTATTTTCTATTAATATCATTGTTTTTGATTCTTTACTTTGGTTTCAATCTTGTTTCTGGTGAAAGAGGGCTTTT
>CACBHY010000014.1 GCA_902539165.1 uncultured Pelagibacteraceae bacterium | reverse complement strand
AATCTAAATTTGATCTTTTTTGATGGAATTCCTACATTAATTGAATAAGGCTTTACATTTTTAGTAACAACACTTCCGGCTCCTACCACTGCACCATTGCCTATTTTTACTCCTGATGTTATTAAAACATTGTTTCCAAGCCAAACATTATTTCCAATTTTGACGGAAAACTTATTTGTTTTAGAATATTCCAATTCTATCCCATTAATTGCTCTTTGGAGGAATATTTGTTGGTTAGCGAAAGAAGTTTTGTGATTAGTACTAATAATTTTTATTCCATAACCGAATGCACAATATTTTCCTATTTCAACAGAGCCTTTTCCGTGTATAAGAATTTCACCATTTATCCTTGTTCCTTTTCCTATTTTTACATCTTTAGTTTTAATTAAACTCTTTGGGTTAATATAAGTTTTCATTTATTTTTCATAATATTTAATTTTATATAAATCTTCTTCATAATTTATGTCTAAAGCTTCTTTATGAGATACTACTACACCATATGACTTTTTTCCTAGTGCCCATCCATCTCCACGATAATTTATAATATTATTACTTCTTCTTAAATACACCCCACCTGTATATTTGTAGGAATCGGGACGATTTTGTCGTGGAAATAGTTTTTTAAAGTTTTTTGGTTTTACTAAATAAGATAATTTTCCCTCAGAACTTATTTTTTGGGCAGTCAAAGGGTGAAAATCAAATATTTTTGATATTGTAGCAACTCCACTCGCTTGTTTTTTATTAAAAATTTTTACCATTTTTTTTAAGGTACTAATCTTTAAAAAAGGTGAAGTTGGCTGAATAGAAATTATGCTTTCATATATCTCTCCATTATTTTTAAGTTTTTGAAGAATATCTTTCAAAACTAAAGCCAATGTAACTTTTCCACCAGATAAATTTTTTGGTCTTAATTCTAGTATTTCACCTCCGCATCTAATTGCTTCATTGGCATATTTTTGTGAGTCAGTTGAAATAAGAACTCTTGAAAATAATTTTGAGCTAATAGCTTTTGAAACTGCAATATTTATTAGAGTTTTACCATTAATTTTAATTAAATTTTTATCTTTAATTGACTTTGAACCTGATCTTGCAGGAATTACTGCTAAGATTTTTTTCATAATCATACAATTTTAATTTTTTTTATTTGTTTGTATGCTTTACTTATCAATTTTCTTTGATTTAAACTTAGCTTCTCACCAGGAATTCTTGATTTTGAGTTGGGTAGCCCAGAAAGTCTCATTAGTTCTTTATATCCGGGGAAGCCAGTAATTCTGATTACATCAATAATTGGTGTTTCCCTATTTATAATTTTTATTGCTTCTTTAAATTTTTTATTAATCATATATTTAAAAAATTTATTATCAATATTTGGCTCGAACCAAGACCAACAACTATGTCTTGCTGTAGCTCCCCATTGTAATGACCAAAACTGCAAAGTTTTACCAAATCCATCAAAACTTGCAGTTTTTTTTCTTATTAAATTATATTGATTTTTTAAATGTCCAGGATCTGGAGTGTGTACTTTGAATGCTTCAATAAATTTATTTTTCATTAATTCTTTTATGCCATTTAAGGATAATCCAAATCCATTTGAAAATGGATGGTCGTGATAAACTAGAGGACACTTAGTTGAAATAGAAAATTTTTCCATAAAACTTATATAAAAACCATCATGTTTTTTTGGAGAATAAGATCTAGACAAATACTTACTGCTAAAAAAATTTGCATTTTCTTTTAATGACTGAGGCTTTATTACTAAAGCATCCGCACCAGCATCAATCATTCTTTTTCCTTCATCAATTTGAGATTCTAAACTACCACTGCCAATAGGTTGGCTCAAAAGAATACTTTTTTTTGGAATTATCTTAGAAATAAATTTTGCAATACTTATTCTTTCTTTCTCACTCATAAATTCAAATTCTGAAGCTGATAGTGCCAAATAAAAATTATTAATATTATTTTTTAGTTGAAAATCTATAAACTTTCCCAATTTATCATAATCTAAATTAAGATTATCTTTATAAAAAGATGGAACTGGAACAATTGTGCCTTTTAAATTTTTCTTTATATTTTTCAATTTATTTCTTTTTTTATAAAGTTCTAATTTTATCAATTAAACATTTTAAAATTTAGTTTTCCTCTAAACACACTTTTGATTGCATGAAATGCTTGAAAAGAATTCATACTTAATCCATTTATAGTATTAATATTAAGTTTTTCTGCCTGTTTCAATAAAGTGGTTCGTTTTGGATTATAAATAATATCATAAACCATTTTCAAGTTTTGTGATTTATTTAAATTAATGGGGCTTAAATGCTGTTTATTGCTAAAGCCTAAAGATGTGCAATTTATTACCATATCAGAATTTTTTAATATTTTATGTCTATTTTTCCAATCTACCCATTTGCATCCGATTTTTTTGACGAATTTAGATTTATTAGTTCTATTTGAACAATAAATTTTTGTTTTTTTAGAAAAGAATTTTTTTAAATAAACCAATACTGATTTTCCAGCGCCTCCATATCCCAATAGTAATACATATTTATAATTTCTTTGAACTTTGTATTTTTTTAAACTTTTTAAAAATCCTAAACCGTCAGTATTTACTCCTTTTAAATATTTATCTTTATAAATACAATTTAGTGATCCAATTTTTTTTGTAGCAATATCAGTTTTTTTTTTTAAATACTTAAATATTATTTCTTTATATGGTTTAGTAACGGCTCCACCAATAAATTTTCTATCTTTACTTAAATAATTAAAAAGTTTTTTTAAATTATTTTTTTTTATTTCTATTGGTATCATTTTACAATTTAAATTATTTTTTTTAAAAAAAAAATTCCAGATCTTTGGTGATCTTGCTTGGTTTGTACCTAGACCTCCTATAATTAAACAGTACTTATCAGAATTAATTGTACTTATTTTTTTTAGCACACCTTTAAAATCTAACATTAAACAATTTTCCTAGAAAAAACCTTTGCAAGCTTTCGTGATTTATTCATTAAGTTTTTAAATTGTTTAAAATTTAAAGGTTGTAATGGATCAACCGCAGCATTTTTTGGATCAGGATGAATTTCAATTAACAAGCCATCGCAACCTGCAGCAATACTTGCCAATGTCATTGACTCTACCCAGGGAGCCCAAAAAGTTGCATGGGATGGATCTGAAATAATTGGTAGGTGACTTATTTCTTTTAGTGCCGGTATAACTTGCAAATCTAAAAGAAATCTTGAAGTTGACCTATGAGTATGTGGAACTGAAATCCCTCTTTCGCATAGTATAACTTTATTATTACCCTCGGAAAGAATATATTCTGCTGCACCTAGCCAATCTCTTAGAGAGCTTCCATAGTGACGCTTTAGCATTATTGGCATTTGTGTTTTAGCGCATTCAGTTAATAAAGGATAATTTTGCATATTCCTAGTACCAATTTGGATAATATCTGTAGCCAAGCACACATCATCTATATATTTAATATCCATTAGCTCTGTAGTAACAATCAAATCATATTTTTTTTTAGTTTGTTCTAACCAGTTAAGACCATCTAATTTTGTTTCAAAATATTTTTTACTTCTATAAGGAAATGTTAATGGTTTAAAAGCTCCTCCTCTCATACCTGAAATCTTGTTTTGTTTTAAACAATATCCAACTTTATCTATCATTTTTAGATTCTCTACAGTATTTGGTCCAGCTAAAACTGGAATTTCCTTTCCTCCAAAACTAATATTTTTAACTTTAACTATAGATTTATGATTTTTATTCTTTTTTGCACATAAAGGTATTTTTGTTTTTAAATCTGATATAGAGATATCTTTTCCGGGAAATTTATTATCCATTCTTTATCCTAGTTTTGAAGAAAAATTATTATCTTTAAATCTAACATTTTTTTTAGTTTCAATACATTTATAAATCTTTGAAACAGCTATTGATGTAGCAAAAGCCTTGGAACTTGACCAGCTAAATTCATCAATTTTCTTTTTATAAATTAATTTTTTAGATAGTTTATTGAGTAATTTTTCATGACCATTGCCATAACTATTCTCAATTTTCTCATTAAATTTTTGGAAATGCTTTTTATTTTCTTTTCCATTAATTACCCAATTAGATATCTTATTTAATGCAGTGCCTCCAACTTTAAATAAGCCTTTGTCAGTGATTAATTCGAGGGATGCCTCCGTATCGTTAGGTCTAAAACCAGTTGTTCCTAAAACTTGACCTAGGGCACCATTTTTTAGTTTGAATGAAGCAATAATACTATCCTCACATTCTAATTTATTTATTCTTGTAGAAGAAAAAGAATTAATTTCATCTATCTCTGAAACAATATTAATCATTGCATCTAAATGATGAATTAATTGTTGATTTAAAACACCTCCATCCATTTTCCAAGTTCCATGCCAACCATCATTGTAATAGTTGTTATCTCTAGACCAAATTAATCTAACATTACAAAAAATAATTTTTCCTATGTTGTTTTTATCAATATTTTTTTTCAAGCATGTAATTGCATTATTGAGTCTATTCTGGAAAACTACACCATAAAAAACTTTTTTTATTTTAGCAATTTTAATTAATTCTTTTCCATGTGAAACTTTTAAGCACATTGGTTTTTCGCATAAAACATTTTTTTTTTTTAGAAGAGCCATCTTACTGTGTTTATAATGAAGTCCAGAAGGAGTTAGTATAAGTATTAAGTCTAATTTTTCATTTTTTAACATTTCGTTAAAATTAAGATACTTACTTATATTTTTATATTTAAAGCTGTTCAATTTTTTATTATTAATATCGCAGCATGAAACTAATTCCATAAGAGGAATTTTATTTTTTTTAAATAGTTTTAAATAATGTAAGAAAACTCTACCACATCCTACTACACCTACATTTAATTTATTTTGTTTCATTTAATTATTACGCATCCAATTCTTGTTCCTAATCTTTTTTCATTAATAATTAACTCAGGATTTATTACTGTCGCATTAGAACTAAAACTTTTATATAAAGGTTTTTTATCTTTTTTTAATTTGTTAGGTTCATCAAGTCTGAGTAGTTCATTGTAATTTGTCAATTTCCAATACATTTCAAAGTCTTCTTTGATGGGTATAACAGTATCATATTTATCTGAAAAAAATTTATCAAATAAATTTTTATAATTTTTTATATTTTTCAAAATTTTACTTGTATCTATTATTAAAACTGCATCAACTATCTTATTTGTGAAATCCTCATATTTTTTTAGACCAAATTTTATTTTTTTTATGGTACGAAAATTTTTATTTTTGAAATAAAAAATTTCAAAATTATTTTTTTTTGAAATTTTTTGTTTTATATTTTTTAGATGCGATACAACACATATATCTCCTAGCAATTTATTATCACCTAAAATATTGCTAAATATCTGTAGTTCTTTAAAAAATTTTTTTGCTGAAGTGTTAGGGTTGTGCGAAATTACAGTAAGTAAATTGTGAGTATTATGGATATTTGCAGTATTTTTTGATTTGTCTAAAACAAAATCTTCCAAAATTTTACCAACACCGGAAGTTCTTTTATCTTCGTTTGAATGATTTAATCCATGATAATGCCAAACGCTTGCTTTTGGCTCATATACAATATTAAATTTTTTTTTTAAAATTTTTTTTGCCCAAATTCTATCCTCTATATGTTCAACATTATTTTCAAATGGATACTTTTTAAGTAATTTTTTAATGATTGCACTATTTGCATTATGAAAAAAATTATCTTTTTTTTGAACTCTTCTTTCTATTCCAAATTGATTATATAAATCTCTTTTATCAACTGCAGAAGAAAATGAATATGGAAATTGTTTTCCGTAAACCGCAGCTGTATTATTTTCAAAACTACTTAAAAGATTTTTAAGCCAATTTTCATTAACAGGAATACAATGGGCAGATAAAAATACAATAATTTCATTTTTCGCATATTTAATTGCAGTATTTAAAGCGGCGCCTGGAAAATATTTTTTAGGATTATAATTAATTAATTTAATTTTATATTTTTTTACTATTTTTTTTGTTCCATCAGAGCTACCATTATCTAAAACTATTATTTGAACTTTTTTTTTGTCGTAATTTTGATTAATTACAGACTTCAAGCAACTACCAATCCATTTTGACTCATTTTTAGATCTTATAATAATAGAAACACTTTTATTTTTTTTGTTAACTTTCATATTTTATTTTATTGAAATTGAAATCATGGAGGTTGATTTACCTCTTAAAAAATTTGGTATAGGTAAATTTTTAAAAGTGTGATTTCTAAAAGGAAGTATGCTTGCTAGATAAAATTTTAATGGTATATCCCACATAAACTTTGGCTTATTAATCAAATTTGGAAATAAATGATTTTTTAAAAAACCATTAACACTTAAAATTTTATCTAAAGATTTAGGTGTATAAGGGTGTACATGAGTTGGATCATCATAAAATTTTTTATATGCAAACTCAAAATTTGGAGTTATCGTTATCAAAATTCCATTACTTTTTAAAATTCTATTAGCTTCTGACAAAATATTATTTGGTGAATAGAGATGTTCAATAACAGAATTAAAAATAACAAAATCAAAAGTATTATCATTGAAATTTAATTGATCTTTTTCAAAGTTAACACCCTGAGACCCATCAACAGAGCTAATTTTAATTCCTTTTTCCTTACATAGTTCTACAAAGGAGCCGTCACCGGATCCTAAGTCTAAAACAATACTGTTTTTGTCAATCTCGCTTAGTTTTTTATGATCTAATAATCTGTTTATGTTTATAAAAATTCTATTTACATCGTCTAGTCTATTTGAAAAATAAGTTTCATATCCTAATAAATATTTTTTAAAAAATTGTTTGTTCATTTGTTTTTCTTAATTTTTTTTAAATATTGAAATTGTATTTTAGCTAATTCAATATCTACCTGATCATTTATATCTAAAAAATCCAGTCTATTTATATTAAAAAATGTAGTCCTTTTTGGAAGTTTTTTTTTTCTTTTCAATAATGAATCGGTTTTGTAAATATAAAATGATCCTGCGTCATGAAACAATACTGGTAAATCTTGAGATCTTGAATTAGCATATTTATGTGAAATAAAATCAATTCTTTCATTTTTAACTAATTTTAAAGCCCTATGTGGTGAACTATTAAATTCTGATACAGATATTAAAAGATCATTTTTAGTTTTTTTAATTTTTTTAAAAGCGGCTCTTAAATCTTTTTTTTTTATAAATATAGAGGTTGGATAAATACAAAAATGATAAGGGACCTTTTCTGATGAAATGTTCTTAACACAATCTCTGATCACATCCGTGGTTGTGACAAAATCATTTGAAAGTTTTTTTGACCTTAAAAATGGAACTTCAGCTCCAAATTTAACTGCAATATTTGCAATTTTTTCACTATCTGTTGAAACTATTATCCTTTTAAATAAATTTGATTTCTTAGCGGCTTTGATTGAATAATAAATTAAAGGTTTGCCAAAAAAATTAATAATATTTTTGTTCTTTATTCTTTTACTGTTGGATCTGGCGGGTATAACACAGATAGTCATAGTCTAATATTGAATTGTTTTAAAATAATTTAAATTTAATTGGTTTGATTTTCTTAATGTTTTGAGTGTTCTACTTTGTTTTTTAAGATTAAATTTTGGAGAAATTGATGTAAAACCAAATAAATCTTTTTGTCTTTTATTAAGTAGGTTGAATATTTTAGGTCCACATTTTGTCCAATCCGTGGAAGGTTTTATCCACCATCTTTTATAGTGACATAAAATTCCCCATCGTTTTGTTGAATCTATGTTTTTTCCAATTTGGTGCCAAGTTTGCCCTAAAAAAAATATAGCTGCTCCTTTTTTTGCTTCTACATAATTGTATTTTTTATTAATTTTCTTTTCATAATTTTTGTCATTTTGTATTCTTACACCTGATAAATTACTTTTTGGCCAAATTCTTGTTGCGCCATTTTTTTTTGTAAAGTCGTTTAAGCAATAACAAACTACAATATCTGACGTATTTTCATTTGATTTACATGGTAAATGGGAGTCAATATGAACTAAAGTTTTATAATTTGATTTAACATTTATGCTGCTACTTGCTTGACAATTATCTAGAATAAATGTTTCATTAAATATATTTCTAATAGTACTTAAAGTTAAATCTACATCAATTATACCTAAAAAAGCTTTGGGATCTCTTAATGGTAGGTC
>CACBHY010000013.1 GCA_902539165.1 uncultured Pelagibacteraceae bacterium | reverse complement strand
CTGGAATAAAAAAAGGTCAAGATTTTTCAAGCATTAGATTAAATGAGTCTTTAAAAAAATTATATGAGACAAATTTCTTTAATGATATTAAATTTACACTTAATAATGGTTTGTTAAAAATACAGTTAAATGAAAACCCAATTATTGAGAAATTAAATATATTAGGTATAAAAAAAAAATCCTTTGTTGAGCAAATATATAACTCAATTTCATTAAAGGATAGGATGTCATACACTGAGAATGCGTTTAATAGGGATATAAATTTAATCAAAAATATATTACAAACAAATGGTTATTATTTTTCTAAAATAAGTGTTGATCAGCAGACTAATTTAGAACTCAACTCTATAATTTTAAATTTAGATATAGATTTAGGAGAAAAAGCTAAAATTGATGAAATTGTTTTCATAGGTAATAAAAAAGTTAAAGATAAAAAATTATTAGAGATTATTGCTTCTGAAGAGCACAAATTTTGGAAATTTCTTACAAATAGAGTTTATTTAAACCAATCTTTAATAAGTTTAGATAGAAGATTATTAGAAAATTTCTATAAAAATCAAGGTTATTATAAAGTCAATGTTTTAGACTCTTTTGCTGAATTAGATAAAAGAGGCTCATTCAAATTAACATATAATATAAATTCAGGTGATAAATATTTTTTAAATGATTTAAATTTAGTTTTACCAGATGATTATGATCCATCTGATTTTAAAAATATTTATGAGGTTTTAAATAATTTAAAAAAAAAACCCTATAATTTAAATAATATTGACTCTATTTTAGATGAAATTGATAGAGTTGCTTCTTTAAGATTGTATGATTTTATAAGTGTTGAAGTTGAAGAAAAAATTGTTGATCAAAACAATTTAAATTTAAATTTTATAGTTAACGAAACTGAGAAGTTTTATGTTGAAAAAATTAATATCCTTGGAAATTTTAATACTATTGAAGAAGTTATAAGAAATAAATTGGTAGTTGATGAGGGTGATCCATACAACGAGTTATTATTTAATAAATCAATTAACGAAATAAAAAGTTTAGGAATTTTTAAAACTGTTAGCTCTGAAATATTAGATGGATCAGATGAAAATTCTAAAATTTTAAACCTTAAAGTTGAGGAAAAACCCACAGGTGAAATTTCTATGGGTGCCGGATATGGAACAGATGGAGGAGTTTTTGGTGCCTCAATAACGGAGAAAAATTTTTTAGGAAAAGGGGTTACTCTAGACGCTGACTTACAATTAACTAACGATGGAATTAAAGGTAAAGTAACATATGCCAAACCTAATTTTAATTATTCTGATAATACTTTATTCACTACAATAAAGTCTACAAATCAAGATTATCTTAAAAATTCTGGATATAAAATTACAAATATAGGAGTTTCTGTTGGGACTGAGTTTGAACAGTATGAAAATTTATTTTTTAGACCTGAATTAGATTTATCTCAAGAGGATTTAACTACTAATTCTACTGCGTCCACTAACTTAAAGAAGCAAGAAGGTTCCTATAGTGATTTCTATTTTAACTATGGCTTGATTTATGACACTAGAGATATGGCTTATCAACCAACCAGTGGAAGTGTAATGTCTTTTTATCAGGATGTTCCAATAATAACCACAAACAAAGAAATATCTAATACATTTATTTATACAAAATATAAAAAATTAAATTCAAATGACATGGTAGGTAAGGTCAGTATTTATTTAAAAGCAATAAATTCTTTAGATAATTCTGATGTGAGAATTTCTAAGAGAGCAAATCTTCCAGCTAGTAGGTTGCGGGGTTTCGAAAAAGGTAAAATAGGGCCTATAGATAATGGTGATTTTGTAGGTGGAAATTATGCAACTTCTTTAAATTTTTCAACTAACTTGCCAGGTCTTTTATACACTCTAGAGAACGTTGATTTTAATTATTTTTTCGATATAGCAAATGTTTGGGGAGTTGATTATGACGCAAATGTAAACGATGCAAGCGAAATAAGAAGTTCTACAGGTATTGCTTTAGATTATTTATCTCCAATCGGTCCATTAAATTTTTCTTGGGCAATTCCTATAACAAAAAAATCGTCTGATAAAACTGAGGTATTTAGATTTAATCTAGGCACAACATTTTAA
Organism: uncultured Pelagibacteraceae bacterium; assembly: GCA_902539165.1. Taxonomy (GTDB): domain Bacteria; phylum Pseudomonadota; class Alphaproteobacteria; order Pelagibacterales; family Pelagibacteraceae; genus Pelagibacter. The sequence goes on along the minus strand of CACBHY010000013.1, from coordinate 7,418 downwards.
TGAGAATGATTATAAAAGTAGCATTTATTGCATTGCTATTTTTCTCTAATGTATTTGCGAGTGATAAAATTGTTTTTATAGATATAAATTATATATTTAAAAATTCTAATGCAGGAAAAGATCTTCATGCTCAAATAAAACAAAGAAATGAAGTGTTAAATCAAGAAATAAACGAATTTAATATTAAAATTGATGATGAAAGAAATAAAATTTTGTCACAAAAAAATGTTTTATCAATCGAAGAATATAATAAAAAAGTAAGTTTACTTGACAAAAAAATAATGGAATTAAATTCAGCTGTTTCAAGTAAACAAAAAGAATTAAATTTATTTAAAAAAAAAGTAGAAAATAATTTTTCAAGGAGTTTAAATATACTTTTGGAAGAGTATTCTTCTAATAATTCAATAAATATTATATTGAAAAGAGAAAATTTATTAATGGCTAAGAAAGATTTAGATATAACTCAAGTAATTTTCAAGTTATTTAATGAAAAAATAACAAAAATTGAGATAGAATAAGTAAATGTATCTAAATAAATCCCAAATAACTGAATTGCTACCTCATAGAGAACCCATGTTATTAATTGATGAATTAATAAACATTAAAAAACTTCATTCTGGAACTGCAATCGTAAATGTTAAAAAAGATAGTTTTTTTGTTCAAGGCCACTTTCCTGGTCAACCCGTTATGCCAGGTGTCTTAATTGTTGAAGCCTTTGGTCAAGCTGCTGCAGCTTTAACCGCAAGTGGTATAGAAAAAAAGGAATATGATAACAAATTAGTATTTCTGATGGGTGTAGACAAAGCCAGATTTAGAAATCCCGTCATACCCGATTGTAGATTAGAACTTAACATAGAAGCTATAAGATCTCATGGAAGAGTATGGAAATATAAAGGTGAAGCGTTTGTTGACGGAAAAAAAATGGCAGATGCTCAATGGTCAGCTACAATTGTTGATAGAAAATAATCAGTAATATTTATTGATAAGTATTATATCAATGTTTTGATAAAAAACTTTACATGGAAAATCCATTTTTTCAAAATAAAGGTCCAAAAAAAATTGAAGATATTTTAACTCAGATCGAACCTCAAAACAAATCTGAATATCGAGGAATAAATATTTCTGATATTAAAGATCTTGTCAATGCCTCAAATAAAGATATTACATTTTTTCATTCTAAAAAGTATGAATTAGCCGCTTCAAAAACAAAAGCAGCTTTTTGTATTACAACAAAAAATTTATCCAGTAAATTACCTGATAACTGCAGACCAATAGAAGTTGATAATGTTCTTGTATCAACTGCAGTGATTACTGCTATGTTTTATCCTGATGCTATTACAGATGAATTTGACGTTCATATCTTAAATATAGAAAAAACTCCTTACAATAATTCTGTAAATCATGGTCAAAATATATTAATTGGAAAAAATGTTAAAATTGGATCAAATTGTTCAATAGGTCATAACACAATTATTGAAAGCAATGTTGTTATTGGTGATAATTGCTCAATAGGGTCTAACGTTATTATTAGAAATACATTAATTAAAAACAATGTTTCGATATTAGACGGTAGTGTAATTGGAAAAAAAGGATTTGGTTTTTTTCCAAGTAAGAACGGGAATATACGTTATCCTCATATTGGTATTGTTATAATTGAGGATAATTGTGAAATTGGTTGTGGATCAACAATTGATAGAGGTTCTTTATCAAATACAATAATTGGTAAAAATACTTTTTTAGATAATCAAGTACATATTGCTCATAATAACAAGATCGGTGAAAACTGTATTATAGCAGGTCAAGTAGGTTTTGCTGGAAGCTCTACCCTTGGAAATAATGTTATGATTGGTGGACAGGCAGGAATATCAGGGCATTTAAAAGTAGGTAGCAATGTCCAAATAGGTGGTGGTTCAGGTGTAATAAAAGATATTCCTGATAATTCTAAAGTTATGGGTTATCCAGCTAAAAATCTTAAGAAATTTATTAAAGAAAATAAATGATCCATAAAACTGCAATTATTGATCCAAAAGCAAATATAGCCTCAAATGCAGAAATTGGTCCATATTGCGTAATAGGTCCAAATGTAGAAATTGACGAAAACACCATCATTCATTCTCATGTAAATATTTCTGCGAATACTAAAATTGGAAAGAGGAATAAGATTTATCCATTTGTTTCATTCAATGATCCACAAGACTTGAAATATAATGGTGAGTCTACCAATTTAGTAATTGGTGATAATAATAAAATCAGAGAGTACGTAACAATAAATCCTGGAACAGTAGGTGGTGGCGGTAAAACAGTTATTGGCGATAACTGTTTATTTATGATTTCATCACATATCGCTCATGACTGCCAAGTTGGAAGTAACGTAATAATTGCAAATAATGTGCCATTAGGTGGTCATGCAATCATTGAGGATAATGTTGTTATTGGTGGCAACTCTGCAGTTCAACAATTCACTAGAATTGGAAAAATGGCTATGATTGGTGGTATGACAGGTGTACTGCATGATGTAATTCCTTATGGACTATCAACAGGAAATAGAAATTCATTACAGGGATTGAACTTAATAGGATTAAGAAGAGCAAAGTTTGAAAATAAGGATATCTTAGGCTTAAGTGAAGCTTATAAAAAAATTTTTGCCTCAAAAAATATAAATGAAAATATAAGTAAATTGAATGGTTCTTTCCAAGAGAATCCGTTAGTTAAAAATGTAATTGATTTTATAACAAAAGATAAAAAAAGGTCTATTTGCACACCATTTTCATAAAATGATAGGATTAATTTTTGGCGATACTGATTTTCCAAAGGAAATTTTAAAAACTATCAAAAAAAGAAAAATAAAGTATTTGATAGTTGACTTGTCAAAATCAAAGAAATTTAAAAAAGATAAAAAATCTTATGCAGTTTCTATTGGTCAGATTGGTAAAATTATTAATATTCTTAAAAAAAATAAATGTAAAAAAGTTTTGTTTGCTGGAAAAGTTAACAAACCAAATTTTTCTAAATTGAAATTAGATTTAAAAGGAATTTATTATATCCCAAGAATAATCAAAGCCTCAAAGCTTGGAGATGCAGCAATACTTAAAGAAATTATAAAAATATTAGCACAAAATAAGATTAGAACTGAAAATTCACTGAAATATAATCCTGAACTATCTTTAAAGAAAGGTAATTTTTCAAAGATCAAACCTAACAAACAAGATCAATTAGATATTAAAAAAGCAATAAAAACACTCAATAATTTAGGACAATATAATTTTAGTCAAGGGGTTGTAGTAAGAAATAAAAAAATAGTTTTAATAGAGGGAAAAGGTGGAACTAAAAAAATGCTGGAAAAAAGCAGAAGTAAAAAGTTAAGAAATCATGGTGTTTTAGTAAAACTTCCCAAAAAAAAACAAGATATTAGACTTGATCTACCTACTGTTGGATTGAAGACTTTTAAGCAAAGTAAAATTGCTGGATTAAAAGGGATTGTTGTTAAAAGTAAACAACATGTTTTTTTAGATAAAAGCAAATGTATTAACTTTGCTAACAAAAATAAGATGTTTATCTCAGTAAAATGAAAAAAATTTTTATATTAACCGGCGAACCTTCTGGAGATAAACTTGCATCTAAAGTCATATTTAAACTTAAAAAAAATGATCCTAATATTGAATATTCTTGTGTTGGGGGAACACATTTAAATTCATTAGGAATAAAATCTATTTTTGATCTTAAAGAAATTACTTATATTGGTTTTACAAGTGTTTTGTTAAATATTTTCAAAATAAAGAATAAAATAAACAAAACTGTAGAAGAAATAATAAGATTTAATCCAGATGTTTTGTTCAGTGTCGATAGCCCTGATTTTACATTAAGAGTTGCTGAAAAAGTTAAAAAATTAAATAACAAAATACAAACTGTTCATTATGTAGCTCCACAAGTATGGGTATGGCGAGAAGGTAGAGTAAAAAAATTTAAAAAGTTTTTAGATCATATATTATTATTATTTGATTTTGAAAAAAAATATTTTGATAAAGAGAGTATTCCAAATACATTTGTTGGTCATCCATTGTTAGAACAAGAATCAAAAAATAAAATAGATTTATCTAGCATCATATCAAATGAAAAAAAGATTATTTCCCTCTTTCCCGGTAGTAGATCATCTGAGGTAGATTTACTTTTACCTATTTTGATAGATTTTATAAATATGATGAATAAAAAATTTAATAATTTTACTTTTGTGCTTCATGTCACTGATGAGAATAAAAATTCAATTATTGACAAAGTAAAAAATATCAATTTAGAAAATATTGAGGTTATTTCGGATGAAAATATAAAAAAACAAATATTAAATAAATCTATTTTTGCTGTTTCAAAATCTGGTACAATTTCTCTTGAAATTTGTAATGCAAAAGTGCCCTCTATAATTATTTATAAAATGAACTTTTTGAATTTTTTGATTGTTAAATTGCTTGTAAAAATAAAATTTGCTAACATAATTAATATTATTAATAATAAAGAAATAATTCCTGAATTAATCCAGAATGAGTGTAATGCTAAAGAGATTTATAATTCGGTTATTTATTTTTTAAAAAATCCGGATTTAATGAAAAAACAAATTAGAGATTGCGAAGAAACTTTAACTAAAATTAGGTCAAAAAGTTCATCCTCTGATGAAGCGGCCTCAGTATTAACTAAGTTTCTTATTAGTTAGTCTTTTTGTTACTTCCTCTATTCCTAGAGAAATTATTATATCATATATTCCAGGACCAAATTTTGAACCTGTTAAACCTATTCTTAGAGGCTGACCAACTCCCTTAAAATTTGTTTCATTTAATCTAATTAGGTCATTTACTATTGGTTCTAATGTTTCTTTGCTAAGTCTGTCAATAGTAGTTAATTTAGCAACAAATGAAGAAATAACTTTTTTTGCTCTATCATCAATTAGCTTAATATCCTCCTGATTAAAATTCACTTCATCTACGATAATATATTGACCATTATTAAATATATCTTCCAATGTTTTTGCTTTATTTTTCAAGAAAGTTAAAGATCTTTTGATTTTATCTTTTTTATCCGACTTAATTTCGCTTTTATATAATTTGCTGTATTCGATTAGTTGATTAAATAAATCATTTTCATCAATATTTTTTATGTAATGCTCATTTATTGATAAGATTCTGCTCATATCTAGCTTAGAGGGAGATTTTCCTATACCTTCTAAGTTAAAATGCTTAATACTCTCATCTAAAGTAAATATTTCTTTATCCTTAAAAGACCAACCTAATCTTAATAAATAATTCCTTAATGCATCAGGCATTATGCCAATTTTAGAATAGTCATCTAATGTTGAAGCATTATCTCTCTTTGATAATTTTTTACCTTCTATTGTATGAATAAGCGGTATATGTGCAAACTTTGGTAAGTTCCAGTTCATTGCTAGATAAATTTGCATTTGTTTAAATGTATTAATTTTATGATCATCTCCTCTAATAATGTGTGTCATGTTCATTTGGTGATCATCTACAGTGGCAGACAAATTATATGTTGGTGTATTATCATTTCTTAAGATGATAAAATCTTCAATTGTATTATTATCAATTTCAATATCACCTTGAACCAAATCTTTTAGTATTGTTGATCCCTCTATTTTGCTTTTAAATCTTATTACTGGTTTTATATCTTTAGGAGCATCAGATTCTGGTATATCTCTCCATTTTCTATTGTAGATATAGGGAAGTTTTTTTTGTCTAGCTCTCTTTTTTTGTTCTTCAATTTCCTCTGTTGAACAATAACATTTGTATGCATTACCATTTTTAAGTAATTCGTTTGCAACTTTAATATGATCATTAATTTTAGTTGATTGAATATATTCTTCACCATCATGTTCTATGCCAAGCCATTTTAGAGATTTAATGATTTGAATTTTATGCTCATCTTTAGATCTTTCTTTGTCTGTATCTTCAATTCTTAGGTGGAATGTCCCTTTTTGGTTTTTCGAAAATAACCAATTAAAGAGTGCTGTTCTCACACCACCAATATGAAGAGCTCCAGTAGGTGAGGGAGCAAATCTAGTTGCTACTCTTGACATCAGTGATGTTTAGACTATTTTTTTAGAAGTTTCTATATAAAGATACTAAAACTCCTTGAACTTTAACTCTATCTGGTCCAAAAATTTTAGTTTCATAGTTCCTATTAGCACTCTCAAGTGCAACTACTTTACCTTTTTTACGAATTCTTTTAAGCATAGCCTCGTGCTCATCAATTAAAGCTACTACAATTTTTCCATTATCAGCAGTGTCTGTTCTTTTTATAATGACAGTATCACCTTCATTAATACCAGCTTCTATCATAGAGTCTCCTTGAACTTTTAATCCAAAATAATCACCATTTTTTTCTAGATTACTTGGCAGAGGAATTCTTGATACTTCATTTTGTATGGCTTCAACTGGAGTACCAGCAGCTATTTTTCCAAGAACAGGAACTTCCATTTCATCAGAATTATTATTAACTTCATCCAAACCACCTTTAATTACACTAGGTGAGAAACTGTTGTAAATATCATTTGCAGATGCCGTTTCTGGCAATTTAATTACCTCTAAAGCTCTTGCTTTGTGAGCTAATCTTTTAATAAATCCTCTTTCCTCTAATGCGCTAATTAATCTATGAATTCCTGATTTCGACTTTAAATTAAGTGATTGTTTCATTTCTTCATAAGAGGGTGAGACACCAGAACTTCTCAACTTCTTGTTGATAAATAAAAGTAGGTTTTTTTGTTTTTTAGTTAGCATAAGAACAAATATCGTACAAACAATGTTCTATAAAAGTTCTTTTAAAGAAACAATAGTAAAAAAACTAAGTAAAATAGGGGTTAATTTAACTACAAAACTGAGAAAATAGAATTTTCTGTCAAATTTTTTAAAAGTGATTCACCAATTAAAAAAGTTTTTATTGAAGTTTTATTCTTCAAATCCAAAAGTTCATCTTTTGTTTTAATTCCACTCTCAGAAATTAAAGGTCCTTGATGCTTTAAAAGCACATTATGAATATCGTAGGTTGTATTTAAATCAGTTTTAAGAGTTTTTAAATTTCGATTATTAATTCCAATTAACGCATCTTTAAAATTTAAAGCTTTTTCTGCCTCATCCACAGTATGTACTTCAACAATTACCGACATGTTAAATCTTAACGCTTCTTCATAAAGTTCATTGGCCAAATCATCAGACACACCAGCTAAAATAATTAATATTGCATCAGCACCATTGCTTTTTGCCAGTGGTATTTGAAATTTATCAATGAAAAAATCTTTACATAAAATTGGTAAATTAAAATTTTGCTTAATTTTACTGATATGAATTAAGTTTCCTAAAAAAAAATCTTCTTCTGTGAGTACAGATAGGCAAGTTACATTATTATTGTAATAAATTTTT
>CACBHY010000012.1 GCA_902539165.1 uncultured Pelagibacteraceae bacterium | reverse complement strand
ACTGACGGTCAAAAATTTAATCTTTTAAATATAAACACAAAACAAAATAAAAAAAAGTTAAATTATATAAATAGTAAAGTTGAAAACCTAAGAATAATTAAAGGCACAAACTTTGACTATTTTTCACTAGAAGGAGCAAAAAATTTTTTTAGTAAACAATTTATTGTTTCAAAGCTTTCTGACAGAATGGGGATGAGATTAGAAGGACCGAAAATAGAAAATATTGTAAACTCTAATATCAAGTCTGAAGGCTTAATAAAAGGGGTAATACAAGTTCCTGCCGATGGAAATCCAATAATCATGCTTTCAGATCATGGAACTATTGGAGGATATCCAAAAATTGGAGTTGTTGCTAGTGTAGATTATGACCGTTTAGTTCAAATTTCCCCAGGATCAAAAATTAAATTTCAAGAAATAGAATTATCTGATGCAGAAACATTATTTAAGTTGTATGAAATGGAGACTCAAAATCTTTTATCTCAAATTTAATGAATATCATCAGAAAATTACCTGGACCTTTGTTAGTTTTTTTTGGTGCATGTAGTTTAAGTTTTGGTGGTCTTATAGTTAAATCTTTTGAAGGAGCAACGTTATGGCAAATTTTGTTTTGGAGAACTATATTTTTTCTAATCGTAATCAGTCTGTATTTGATAATAACCTATAAAAAAAAAGTTTTTAAGTCATTTTATAATTTAGGTTTCGCAGGTTTCTTGGGAGGTTTTATTTTATCATTTGGTTTTTGTGGTTACGTGTTTGCCATGTACAATACAACTGTTGCTAATGCGAATTTTATAATTCAGACGCAAACTATTTTTTTAGCAATATTTGGATATTTTTTTTTAAAAGAGAAAATATCAGTTATTACGCTCAGTTCTATAATTTTAGCAATATCAGGAATTTTATTAATGGTAGGTAGCTCTTTGACTTCAGGTCAAATGATAGGAAATATTGCTGCTTTCATAATGCCAATATCATTTGCAGTTTTAATTTTAGTTGTAAGAAAATATCCCAACATAGACATGGTACCTGCCCAATTCGTTGCTGGAATTTTCGCATTAATTATAGGATTTGTGATGTCGGGTAAAATTTTAATTTCTGCGCACGATATTTTTTTAGGTTTCTTGGCTGGATTTTTACAATTAGGATTAGGTTTTATTTTCATCACAATTGGAGCTCAAAGAACACCTTCAGCAATGGTAGGAATAATCATGTTAACGGAAGCGGTATTGGGGCCGCTTTGGGCATGGCTATTTATAAATGAACAACCTCCATTTATAGTGATTATTGGAGGTGCTATTGTTATATCTGCAGTATTACTGCAATTTTACAATCTATATTCTGCTGAAAAAAAAGTAGTTTAATACTAATTGACTTTAATTGATATTTGATAGAATATTTATTAACGGGAGAGATCACAAATAAATGTGGCACCGAAGGAGCAACCACCCAGGAAACTCTCAGGTAAAAGGACCGTAAAATATTAACTCTGGAAAGAGATTCAATTCTCGCCGAAGGAGTAAAACTCTCAGGCAAATATACAGATGGGTAAAACAGAGTTAGTATGGGAATTAAAAAAACATCTTTAAACAAACTTCACCAAGATTATAAAGCTAAGTTTGTAGAGTTCGCTGGCTATGAAATGCCCATTCAATATACAAAAGGAATTATAGAAGAACACAAATTTACCAGAACTAATGCTGGTATTTTTGACGTTTCTCATATGGGCCAACTTTTTATTTATGGTGAAAAAGATCTGACTATAGAACTTGAAAAAATTTTTCCTTTAGACTTAAAAAACTTAAAAAATAATTGTTCAAAATATAGTTTTTTGATGAATGATGATGCTGGAATTTTCGACGATTTAATTATTACAAAAATAGAAGGTGGATTTTTAATTATTCTGAACGCAGCATGTAAAGATAAAGATTATGAAATTTTATCTAAATTATTAAAAAATAAATTTAAAATTAAACTTGATAATGAGAGATCATTGATTGCTATACAAGGGCCAAGATCAGCAGAAATTCTAAAACTAGTTATACCGGAAGTTAATAAATTGAAATTTATGACTGGTGGTTGGTTTGATTATCAAAGTGAAGAGATATTCATAACAAGATCAGGATATACGGGAGAAGATGGTTTTGAGATTTCAATTATCAACGATTTAGTTGAAAAATTTACGCAAAATTTAATCAATAATGGTGCAGAATTAATTGGTCTTGGCGCCAGAGATACTTTGAGATTAGAAGCGGGACTATGCTTATATGGACAGGAATTGAACCTAAATAAAACTCCAATCGAAGCAAATCTTAAATGGGCCATCTCTAAAGAAAGGTTGTCAAATGGTGGCTTTTTAGGATCAGATAAAATTAAAAAACAAATTCAAGCAGGACCAAAAAAATTAAGAGTAGGAATTAAACCCGATGGTCGATTAATCGCTAGAGAGAAATCAAAAATATTTAATGAATCAAACTTACCAATCGGCGAAATAACAAGTGGCACTTTTGGCCCAAGTGTAAACGGGCCTATTGCAATGGGCTATATCGACAAAGAGTTTTCCAAAACTAATACAAAAGTTTTAGTAGAGGTTAGAGGAAAAAAATATCCAGCAAACATCTGTGGATTACCATTTTATAAAAAAAACCATATAAAAGGAGCAAGTTATGAGTGAGGTAAAATTTTCAAAAGAACATGAGTGGATTACCTTAGACGGAGATGTTGCAACAATTGGAATCACAAAACATGCAACAGAAATGCTTGGAGACATAGTATTTGCTGAGTTACCAGAAAAAGGATCAAGTGTAGATAAAGATGGAAATGCAGGTGTAGTAGAGTCCACCAAAGCCGCAAGCGATGTTTATACTCCAGTTAGTGGAGAGGTAGTTGATACAAACCAAGAAATTGTTGATGATCCATCTAAAATTAACGATGATCCTGAGGGGTCAGCTTGGTTTTTTAAACTAAAGCTAAAAGATAAATCTGAAATAGATAGCTTAATGAATAAAGAAGAATATGAAAAATTTGCAAAGGAGAATGCTGGATAATGTTACATAACCCACAAAAAGATTTTTTAAGAAGACATATAGGTCCCTCTAAAGAGGACCAATCAAAAATGCTTAAGACGCTAAATTATCTGTCTTTAGATGATCTTATTGCAAACACAGTACCAGAAAAAATTCATTATAAAGGTGAATTAAATGTTGGGGAATCTAATTCAGAGTATGAGGCATTAAGAAAATTAAAAGGAATTTCAAAAAAGAACAAAATTTTTTCCAACTTTATCGGGATGGGATACTACGGAACATACACACCATATGTGATATTAAGAAATATTTTAGAAAATCCTGGATGGTACACATCTTATACACCATATCAGCCTGAAGTCGCACAAGGTAGATTAGAAATGCTTTTAAACTTTCAACAAATGATTGTTGATTTCACAGGTATGGATATCGCTAACGCATCATTATTAGATGAAGGAACTGCAGCAGCAGAGGCAATGGGTCTAAGTCACAGATTAAATAAAAAAGAAAGTAATTTGGTTTTTGTTTCAGAAAATTGTCACCCTCAAACCATCGATGTTATTCAAACAAGAGCAGAGCCAATGGGACTTAAAGTGTTAGTTGGAGATGAGACCAAGGTTTTAAATCAATTAAAAGAGGACTTAGTATGCGGAATACTCCAATATCCAGGCACATTAGGGGATATTAAGGATCCAAGTGAGGCAATTAGTAAGATTCATAAAAGAAACGGAAAGTCAATATTAGTTTCAGATCTTTTAGCGTTAGCTTTGCTAAAAACTCCTAGAGAACTAGGAGCCGACATTGCTGTCGGTAGCTCTCAAAGATTTGGAATTCCAATGGGTTATGGAGGTCCCCATGCAGCATTTTTTGCAACAAAAGATGAATATAAAAGATCTATGCCAGGTAGGATAGTTGGAGTTTCAGTTGATAGACATGGAAATAAGGCTTACAGATTATCACTGCAGACCAGAGAACAGCATATTAGAAGAGATAAAGCTACAAGCAATATATGTACTGCCCAAGCATTGTTAGCAATTGTATCAGCTGCTTATGCTATATATCACGGTCCAAATGGAATTAGAAATATTTCTGAAAGAGTATCTCAATTAGCAAAGAATTTTGCTGATAAAATAAAACAATCTGGATATGAACTATATTCAAATTATTTTTTTGATACTGTAACTATTATCACCAAAGAAAAGACTGATCAGATTTTTAAAAATGCTTTAGATCAAAAAGTTAATATTAGAAAAGTAAATTCAGAAATGCTATCCGTTTCTTTTGACGAAAAAAAAAATGTTTATAGAGTAAATCAATTATTAAAAATTTTTAATGCAGCAGAATCCATTAAAAAAGAAGACCCTACAGCAAGTTTACCAAATTTACCAAAAAATTTGCTTAGAACTTCAAAATATTTAGAACACCCTGTTTTTAATTCTTATCATTCTGAGACAGAAATGCTTAGATATCTCAAAAAGTTAGAGGATAAGGATATAGCTCTTAACAAAACCATGATTGCATTAGGATCATGTACAATGAAGCTTAATGCTACAGCAGAAATGATACCAATTTCGTGGAGAGAATTAGCTGAGCCTCATCCGTTTGTTCCTATTGAGCAGATGGAAGGATATAGGGAATTGTTCACTGATCTTAAAAATTGGCTTAGATCAATTACTGGTTTTTCTGGAGTTTCGCTTCAGCCAAATGCAGGTGCTCAAGGAGAATATGCAGGATTAATGGTAATAAGAAAATATCATTTAGATAGAGGAGATCAAAATAGAAATATATGTTTAATACCAAGTTCGGCTCACGGAACTAATCCAGCAAGCGCACAGATGGTTGGAATGAAAGTAGTAGTTGTAAACTGTGATAAAGAGGGAAATGTTGATTTTGAAGATTTGAAGAAAAAAGTAGAAATACATTCTGAAAATCTTGGGGCTTTAATGGTAACTTATCCTTCAACTCATGGTGTGTTTGAAGAAAAAATCACAGATATATGTGAGTTAATTCACAAAAATGGTGGTCAAGTCTATATGGATGGAGCAAATTTAAATGCACTTGTTGGAGTAGCTAAACCTGGAAATTTTGGTCCAGATGTTTGCCATATAAACCTACATAAAACATTTTGTATTCCACATGGTGGAGGAGGACCTGGAATGGGACCGATTGCATGTAAAAGACATTTACAAGTTTATCTTCCTAATCACCCAGTTGTTAAAGATTGTGGACCTGCAACTGGAATAGGTTCTGTTTCAGCGGCTCCATGGGGAAGTTCAAGTATTTTATCTATTTCGTGGATGTATATCAAAATGATGGGTTCTAATGGGCTTAAACTAGCAACCCAAATAGCCATATTAAACGCTAATTATATAGCGAATAGATTAAAAGATCATTATCCAATTCTTTATAAAGGTTCAAATGGAAATGTAGCCCATGAATGTATTATAGATATTAGATCAATTAAAAGTGAGACTGGAGTTACAGAGGAAGATATTGCTAAGAGATTGATAGATTATGGCTTTCATGCACCAACTATGTCATGGCCAGTTGCTGGTACAATGATGATTGAACCAACTGAAAGTGAGAGCTTATCTGAACTAGACAGATTTTGTGATACATTAATTAATATTAAAAATGAAATTGATATGATTAAGACTGGTAAATTTGATAAGGTTGATAATCCAATTAAAAATGCACCCCATACTGATACAGAACTAGCATCTGACGAGTGGGATCATAAATATACGCGTCAACAAGCTGCATATCCAGCAAAATTTTTAAAAAAAAATAAGTTTTGGCCTCCAGTTGCAAGAGTTGATAACGTTTATGGAGATAAAAATATTTTTTGTACTTGTCCAAGTATGGATGAGTTTAAAGAAGATGCAGCATAATTTTTAATGAAAATAGCTGTAGTTGGCTCAGGTATCTCAGGATTAAGTGCTGCATATTATTTATCAAAAAAACATCATGTAGATCTTTTTGAAAAGGAAGATCATTTTGGTGGTCACTCACATACTATTGATCTTCTTTTTGGAGAAAATAAAGTTTCTGTTGATATTGGATTTATTGTTTTTAACCATAACACATATCCAAATCTAATAAATTTTTTTAAAGAGAATGATGTTCAAATCGAAAAAAGCAATATGTCATTTTCAGTGTCAGTTGATAATACAAACTTTGAGTACTGCGGGAACGGACTCAAAGGAATGTTTTGTAATAAAGTAAATCTATTTAATCTAAGTTTTTTAAAAATGTTTTTTGATATTATAAAATTTTATAAAATTAGTGATAAAGAAATTAATTCAAATCAAAAGCTAACATTGGGTAAGTACCTTGAAATAAACAAGTTATCAAAACCGTTTGTGAATTATCATATAATACCTATGGTATCAGCTATTTGGTCTATGCCACCCGTCGAAGCTAGTAAAATGCCAATTAGTTTTTTTTTGAAGTTCTTTCAAAATCACGGTTTATTTAAATTAAAAAATAGACCACAGTGGTACACTGTTTCAAATAGAAGCAGAACTTATGTAAACAAAGTAATTTTAAAAATTTCTGGAGAATATTATAAAAATTATAAAATTAAGAAAATTATAAGAAAGTCATCTGGTGTAGATTTATATTATGGTGGAAAAAGTGAATTTTTTGATTACGACAAAGTAGTAATTGCTACTCATGCTGATGAAGCTCTAGAATTAATTGAAAATCCAACCGAGGACGAAAAAAATATTCTTTCCAGTTTTAGTTACAAAGAAAACACTGCTTATATTCATACAGACACGAGAGCAATGCCTAAAAATAAAAAAGCATGGTGTTCATGGAATTCTTCAATAGATGAACAAAATACTAAAAAAAATTCAATTACATATTGGCTTAATCTTTTACAAAACCTAAAATGTAAAGAGAATATATTTTTAACTTTAAACCCATATTTTAATATTGAAGAGACAAAAATATTGAAAAAAGTAAGATTTACTCACCCTTATTACGATCAAAAGGCATTAGATACTCAGCAAAATCTATCTATCTTACAAAATAAAAAAGATACTCTTTTTTGTGGAAGTTATTTTGGTTACGGATTTCATGAAGATGGAATAAAATCATCCCTTGAAATGCTGAAAAATCTCAATGATTAATTCATGTATATACAACGGAACAGTTGTCCACAAACGTTATAAACCTAAGGAACATTTTTTTAAGTATAGTGTATTTTCCTTATTATTAGATCTATCTGAATTAGAAATTTTAAATGATAAAATTAGTTTTTTTTCTTTTAATAAGTTTAATTTAATAAGTTTCTTTGAAAAAGATCATGGAAATAGGGATGGCTCATCTTTAGTGGGCTGGGTAAAAAATAATTTAGAGAAAAATAAAATCAGCATTGAAAATATAAAAATAAAACTTTTATGTTATCCACGAATTTTTGGCTATGTATTTAATCCACTTAGTATTTTTTTTGTATATGATCAAAACGAAAAATTAGTTTCAATCCTATATGAAGTAAAAAATACATTTGGAGAACAACATACCTATGTATTTAAAATAGATAATGAAAACAATCTCATACAAAATACTTGCTCTAAAAAATTTCATGTATCTCCATTTATTGACATGGACTGTAATTATTTTTTTAGAATATTAAAACCTGGGGAGAGATTATCCGTAGTAATTGATCAATATGATCAAATAGGAAAAATTCTATATGCCTCACAAGATGGCAAAAAAGCAGATCTAACCAGAACCGAACTGATTAAATCTTATTTAAAACACCCATTAATGACATTTAAAATCATATCTGCGATACATTTTGAAGCGTTTAAATTGTGGATTAAAGGAATTAAGTTAGTTAAAAAAAAGTTTAAAGTAAAAAATAATTTAACAGTAGAAAAATAATGTTTTTGTATAAAGCAGCAGATAAATTAGTATTTAATTTTTTAAATAAAATTAATTGCGGATTTTTAGAGTTAGAGACTATTTATGGTGAAAAATTGTATTTTGGTGACCCAAAAGATAACCTTAAGGCAAATATAATAATAAAAAAACCAAATTTTAATTATAATTTAATAAGGGGAGGTAGTATAGGATTTGCCGAATCTTATATGAGAGGTGAATTTGAAACAACTAACCTGCCTAACCTAATCGAGTTGACTGCAAGAAATATTAAAATTATCCATAAGTTCTCTGGTCTACTTGATCTTCCAGTTATCAATTTTTTTAAAAATAAAATTATTAAAAATACAAAAAATAGAAGTAAAGAAAATATTGCCAAACATTACGACTTAGGAAATGATTTTTTTTCTTTATGGTTAGATGACTCACTTACTTATTCTAGTGCAATTTTTGATAGTAGATCTGAAAATCTTTCAGCAGCACAAAACAATAAGTATCAGAAGTTAATTGATTTAATTAAGCCTAGAAGTGGAGATAAAGTTTTAGAAATAGGTTGCGGTTGGGGCGGTTTTGCAGAATATTTAGGCAAAAAATATGACGTAAAACTTGACTGTATTACTATATCGAAAAGACAATATGAATATGCAAAAAAAAGAATGCATAAATGCGGTCTTAATGAAAAAGTTAATATTGAAATTAAAGACTATCGTGATCTTCAGGGTAAATATAATTCTATAGCCTCTATTGAGATGATTGAGGCAGTAGGTCAAAATTATTTAGAAAGTTATTTTAAAACAGTAAAAGATAATTTATCAAAAACAGGTAAAGCTGCTATTCAAGCAATTACAATTGATGATAGTTTGTTTGAGAGATACAAAAATAAACAAGATTTTATTCAAAAATATATTTTTCCCGGTGGATTTTTACCAAATAAAAATAGCATCAATCGATATGTATCAAATAATAGATTAACTATTAACTCATATATCTCATACGCTGATCATTATGCAAACACACTCGCTATTTGGAGAGCAGAATTTTTAAAAAAGTGGTATTTAATAAAAAATCAAGGTTTTGATTTAACATTTAAGAGGATGTGGGAGTTTTATCTTTCATATTGTGAAGCTGGATTTAAATCAAAAAATATCGATTTAATTCAATTTTCATTACAAAATAAATAACAAAGATTGGAGATACTAATGATTTATAAAAATATAATTAAATCTATTTTATTGCTAATTTCATTTTTCTTAATTACAAGTTGTTCTAATAATAATGCAATGAAACCTGAAGATTTTAAAAATAAAGAACCCAGATTAATTATTGAAGAATATCTTTCAGGTAATGTAAAAGCCTGGGGGGTTTTACAAAATAGATCAGGAAAAGTTACTAGACAATTTTCAGCTGATCTAAACGGTACATGGGATGGAAAACAATTAATTCTAAAAGAAAAATTCAATTGGGATGATGGAGAAATTCAAGATAGAGAATGGACTATTAATAAAATTGACGAACATAATTATGAAGGAACAGCAGGTGATGTAGTTGGAAAAGCAAAAGGTTTCTCATACGGTCCCGCATTTAAATTTGAATATGTTTTATTGGTTCCTGTTAAGGGAAGAGAATTAAAAATTACATTCGATGACTGGATATTTAAACAGGATGATAGAGTTGCAATTAATAGGGCAACGATGACAAAATTTGGATTTAAAGTTGCTGAATTAACAGTTGTATTCGTTAAAGATTAACTATTTTTTTGGTATTTCGTTAATCTACCAACTAATTTAAAATAAATTTTACTTGGTAAAAAGCTTAACAATTTTAAAGTTACTGTTAGAGCTTTTGGAAAATGTATTTCAAAAATATTCTTATTAACCAAACCATCATATATCTGATCTGCTGCATATTCTGGAGTTTTTAAGAAAGGCATTTTAAAATTATTTTTATCTGTCATTGGAGTTTTTATGAAACCTGGGGATACTAAACAAACTCGAACATTAGATCTTTTAAAATCAAAATATAAACTCTCAGCTAAGTTATTTAATGCAGACTTAGAGGGCCCATAGCCTGTAGAGTTAGGCAAACCTCGATAACCTGCAATTGATGAAACTATAGTAATTATGCCGTTTTTTTTATCTTTAAAATACTGTTCTACTGCCTTGATACTATTTACAGTTCCAAAAAAGTTTACATTAAAAACCTCTTCCATTTGATCAACATCTATATCTTTCTCTTTTTTAGGATTCCAAGTACCAGTTGAAAAAAAACAAATATCAATGTTTTCATATTTACTTTTTATTTCATTAAATACATCTACACACTTTGATTTATCAGTAACATCAAGTTTAAAAGCAGAGATATTTTCGTATTGATTACAAATTTCATTTAACAATTCTTCCCTTCTTGCAGAAATCGCTACATTCCAGCCTTTATTTGCAAATTTAATTGCTAAAGCTTTTCCAATTCCAGTACTTCCACCCGTTATCCAAATTGTTTTTTTATTCATTTTTTTATTGTGTATATTAGTAACATGTTTAAAAATAAATCTTTAACTTTTATCTTATTTCTATCTACTACATTTGTGGCATCATTAATTGGGAGTCTATCTACAATTAACTATAAAGAGCCTTGGTATTCATCTTTAAATAAACCAGTGTTTAGCCCTCCAGATTGGGTATTCGGTCCTGTATGGACTATTTTATATTTAATGATGACGATTGCTATATGGCTTTTTTGGCACTCTAAAAATCGAGATATAAAAACAGTTTATATTTACCTCATTCATTTAATATGTAATACAACTTGGAGTATAGTTTTCTTTGTATTTCACAACATGATTGTAGCATTATTCGTTTTAATTTGTTTGATTGGATTGATAATCAATCTCATTTTAAGGTTTAGACGTGTCAAGTTGTTTAGTACTTATTTAATGATTCCATATTTACTTTGGTGCTGCTTTGCACTAATTCTAAATATAAGACTTATAATGATAAATTGATTATGGACGATGTAGTAATAATTGGTGGAGGTATAATAGGAGTAGCCACAGCATATTTTTTATCAAAAGAGGGTAGGAAAGTAAAAGTGATTGAAAGAGATCCAACTTATAAAACTGCTTCTTTCCCATTATCATTAGGAGGTTTTAGAAGGCAATTTTTCCAAAAAGAAAATATTCTATTAGGAAAATTTGCAAGAGAATTTATCTTTCAAATACCAGAATTATTAAAAACTAAAAAAAACCCAAATCCAACCGCCAGCATGGTGACTAATGGATATCTATTAATGTTTGGACCTGAGCATGCTGAGGAGCAGTATAAAGCTTTGGAAAATCATAAAGAGTGTGAAGCGGGCACTAAGAATATTAGAGGATCAGAGTTATCAAAAGTATTTCCCTATATAAATGACGAAGGAATTGAAACAGCCACATACACAGACAATCAAAGTGAAGGTTGGATTGACCCATTTCTATTCCATAGCGCCTTAAAAAGTAAAGCTATAGAGCTTGGCGCAGAATTTATTAAAGGTGAAATAAAGAACATTTCTGAAATTAATGCCAAAACAATTGTCTCAGCAGCGGGATGTTGGACTAAAAACTTGTTAGATGACATCCCAGTTGTTCCTCAAAAACATACAGTTTTTAGGGTAAAATGCCCAAAATACATTAAAGAAATGCCTCTAAGTGGTGATTTAACAACTGGCGTTTATTGGCGACCAGAAGGTGGGGAATATCTAGCAGGATCACCTCATTCTGTATTTGATGCAGAAGATCTTGAACCAGCTTGGAATGATTTTGAAGAATTTGTTTGGCCAGCATTAGCCAAAAGAATTCCCGCTTTTGAAGAGTTAAAATTAACAGGTGGGTGGGCAGGATATTATGATTGTAACAAATTAGATAACAATGCGGTCGTAGGAAAACATCCAAAATATGATAATGTGTTTATGGCCTCAGGATTTACTGGTAGAGGATTAATGCAAGCACCCGGGATTGGTAGAGCATTAACTGAACTGATAACAACTGGATCTTATCAGACTATAGATATAAGTGATTTTTCAGTTGAAAGAGTTTTAGGTAACAGTGCTAGACACGAACCCTACGTTTTATAGTTTTTACGTACCACAAAAAGTTTGATATTTTTCTTTACTAAGTGGAGCAGGTGTCTGGAATTCAGAAATATCTTTATTAATATCATAAGGTTTTTTTAATACATTTAATAACTTATTCATAACTTCATAATTATTATTTTCTGCAGCAACTAATGCTTCCTCAACTTTATGATTTCTTGGAATAATGGTAGGATTGACTTCTTTCATAAGTTTATTTTGCTTCTCATTACCTGGATTGGTTAGAGTTGATCTTTTTTTCCAATCACTAACCCAATTTTTAAAACCCTCATCTTGATAAACTTTTTCATTCATATTAATTCCCATTAAATAGCAAAATGTATTTGTATAATCTGCTTTATTTTTTTCCATCCAATCCAGCAGACCTTTGATTAGATTTTTATCATTTTTATCCTCCCCAAATAATCCAAGCTTGTCCCTCATCATGTTAAGCCATTTATCTTCATAAATTTTCTGAAAATTATCGATGATTTCGGTCGCTATTTTGATTGCCTTATCTTCATTGGTGTCAATTATTGGAATTAAACATTCTGCA
>CACBHY010000011.1 GCA_902539165.1 uncultured Pelagibacteraceae bacterium | reverse complement strand
TAAATTATAATATTCATATATCTGCTATTTAAATGAAAGTACCATATTTAAAAAAAAAACCAGAGATAAAATCTTGTCACAATATCGAGTGGGAAGATAATTATAGCTGGATACATCAAAAAAATATTTTAGAAGTCTTGAGAGACAAAAATAAGTTAGATCCTGAGGTAAAAAAATATTTAGATGAAGAAAATTCTTACACAGAGCACCACTTAAAACCAACAAAAGATACACAAAAAAAATTATTTAATGAAATTAAGGGAAGAATAAAATTAGATGATGAGTCACTTCCTTATAAAGATCATACATTTGAATATTGGACCAAAACGACTGCGGAGGGAAATTATTCAATCAAGCTTCGAAAACAAATAGGAACAAACAAAATTGAAGAGATATGGAATGGTGATAAAGAAAAAGAAAGTCTTAATACTGAGTACTTCGGGGTTGGTGATTTAGAAGTAAGCAATAATGACGAATTACTTGGATATTCCTTAGATTTAAAAGGATCTGAATACTATACAATCTATATTAGAGATATTAAAAATAAAAAAATCATATCCAAAGAAATTACTGAAACATCAGGGGGAATTACTTTTAGCCTGGATGATAAATACATTTTTTATTCCAAACTTGACAAAAATCACCGACCAAGAAAAATTTATCGTCATGAAATTGGAAATTATAATGATGAAGATACTTTAATTTTTGAGGAAAAAAGTGAGGCCTTTACTGTAAGTATTGGCTTAAGTTCTGACGAAAAATATTATTTTATAAATACTTCTGATCATAATACCTCTGAACAATATTATTTTGGAGTAGGCGAACAAAAGCCTTCTCCAAAACTTATTATGAAAAGAGAAAAAGGAATTTTATACTCAGTTAGTTCATGGAATGGAAAATTTTATAATCATACAAATAAGAATGCAGAAGACTTTAAAATTGAAATTTCTAATAGTTTAGAAAATCAAAATTGGCAATCCTATATTCCTGCAAAAAAAGAAGTTTTGATTGGGGGTCTTTCATTTCTTAAAAATTGGATTATTAGATCAGAAACTTCGAATGCCCTTGATAAACTATTTGTTAGAAACATTTCAACAAATGTAGAAGAGGAGTTAATTTTTTCTGATGAAACAATTATCGTTCCAGGAGTTTCTTTAACACAAAGGGATAGAAATACTGATGATGTTTATTTAGGATATTCTTCTCCAAAAACACCCTCTAGAGTTTATAAATATAACTTAGTATCCAAATCTAAAGAACTTGTTAAAGAGCAAGAAATTCCATCGGGACATAAGCCAGATGACTACATTGTAGAGAGAGTTGAATTCAAATCACATGATGGAAGATTAGTTCCTCTAACTATTACAAGACATAAAAAAACTAAAATAGATGGCTCAGCAAACTTATTGTTATATGGTTATGGATCTTATGGAAACTCTATGAGTCCAAGCTTTTCCTCTACAAGATTAAGTTTGATAGATAGAGATATTATTTGGGCTACAGCGCACATTAGAGGGGGAATGGAAAAAGGAATGAAGTGGTGGAAAGAGGGAAAACTCACAAATAAAAAAAATACATTTGAGGATTATATTTACGCAGCTAAATATCTAATTAATAATAAATATACATCTAATAGAAAAATTATAGGTATGGGTGGATCTGCAGGAGGATTATTAATGGGTGCAGTTGTTAATCAAGCCCCAGAGTTATTTCTAGGAATAATTATGGCTGTGCCTTTTGTAGACTCTTTAACAACTAATCTAGATCATTCATTGCCATTAACTGTTGGAGAATTTGATGAATTTGGAAATGCAAAAGAGAATAAGGAACACTTTGACTATATTTTTTCTTATGCACCTTATAACAATATCAAGAAAATGGATTATCCACATATGCTAATTACAACAAGTCTTAGTGATAATAGGGTATTATTTGATGAGCCAGCAAAATTTACAGCAAAGCTAAGAGAATATAAAACAGATAATAATTTACTATTATTAAAAACTGAAATGAATGCGGGACATGGTGGAAAATCAGGAAGAGATGGTGCTATAGAAGAGATCGCATTAGATTATGCTTTTGCTTTAAAAATTTCAGAAAAAATCTGATTTTCTCTCATTGAAAAATTTAATTTAATACCTAAATAAGTCTAGTAGGCCGCCTAATGGGGCTTACATAAATAAACTTGCTTAACAAAGGAGGATAAATGACAAGTAAGGATTTATCTATATTTAACTCACTAAGACCGTTTTCAATTGGTTTTGACGACATGTTTGATCAATTTGAAAATATGTTAGGAAATGGAAATTTGACAATGCAGTCAAATTATCCACCTTACAATATCCGTAAAACAGGAAAGGACAACTATGCTATTGAGGTAGCACTAGCTGGCTTTAATAAGAAAGATGTTGAGGTCGAGTTTGAGGATAATTTATTAACCGTAAGAACTAAGCAGGTTAGTAAATCTGAAGACAGTGAAGTTAATGGAGAAATTCTTCACAAAGGTATTTCTCAAAGACAATTTGCAAGATCATTCACTATTGCTGATGATGTAAAGGTAAATGGTGCTGAACTTAAAGATGGTCTTTTAACAATATCATGTGAAAGAATTGTCCCAGAACATAAAAAAAAGAAGCTTATTGAAATTAAATAAGCATTACCTTACTTGCGGGGAACTTTTCCTCGCAAGTATGTCTAAAAGCAACCGTTAGATACAAAACCTATTACAATATTTTCAGAATTAACCTCAAATCTTCTTTCGCAAGGAACTAAGTATTTTTTGCTATTGTAAACTAGCTCAAAATTCCCCTTTGCATTTTTAAAGTCTTCATCTGGTTTACCAAGTTCCATTTGAAGTTCACTAGAAGGTTTTCCAAGAAACTTACTTAATTGTTCATTTTCTTTTTCAACAATTTTATCTGTTTTGTCTTTCACTGTTTGACACCCAGCAATCATTGTAAAAAAAATTAGAGAAATAATAGAAATTTTTAATTTTTTCATAGATATACTTTAACGATAGAATTATGGCATAAATATAAACCTTGAAGTTGTAATTTGTGAATAAACAGCACTTAATGAGAGTATTCTTTAATAGAATCGAATAATCCTCAGATATTAGGAGGACAAATGCTTGATAATTATTTTAATTATAAAAAACACAAAACTGATTTTAAAACTGAAGTCATAGCTGGAACAACCACTTTTCTTACTATGGCTTATATAATGTTTTTAAATCCATTCATCTTATCGGGAGAGTTTGCCGGACCCGAAAAAGGTTTCTTTGATTTCGGCGCAGTTTATACAGCTACAATATTAGCAACCGCGTTAGCTTGTTTTATTATGGCTTTTTACGGAAAAACTTGGCCTATTGGACTTGCTCCTGGAATGGGAATAAATGCATTCGTTGCTTTTGGAGTTTGCGCAGGTATGGGTTATACACCTCAAGAAGCTTTAGGCGCTGTATTAGTTGCAGGTGTCTTGTTCTTAATAATATCTCTTACACCAATACGGGCTTGGCTAATTAACTCAATACCAAAAAGTTTAAAACTTGGAATTGGTGCTGGAATAGGTTTATTTTTAGCAATTATAGGTCTTCAAATAATGGAAGTTGTTGTAGATAACCCTGTAACATTAGTTCAGCTAGGTAATCTGGGTGATCCATTAGTTCTATTAGGATGTGCAACATTCATAGCAATAATTGTTTTGGATAAAATGAATATTAAAGGAAATATTATAATTGGAATTTTAGTATTTAGTATAATTGCTTGGGCAACCGGTCTTGCAAAATTTAATGGGATTGCGAGTGCTCCACCCCCGATGACTTATCTGTTTAAATTTGATTTATCAGCAGCAATGACTGCAGGAATGTCGACTGTAATATTCACATTATTATTTATTGACTTCTTTGACACCGCTGGAACTTTAACTTCTGTAGCTAACGTGGCTGGAAAAGTTGGCAAGGATGGAAAAGTTCAAGATATCAATAAAGCTATGTTATCAGATAGTGTTGGTACAGTTGCTGGTGCTGTCATGGGTACAACAACAGTTACCAGTTATGTTGAATCTGGTGCTGGTGTTAAAGCTGGTGGAAAAACTGGAATGACTTCTCTCGTTATCGGCTTATTGTTTTTAGCTTGTATATTTTTTGCACCTCTTGCAACCAGCTTACCTAAACAAATTGATGGTGCAGCATTACTTTTTGTGTCTGTATTATTTATAAGAAACATAACTGACATAGAATGGAACGACATATCAGAGTCTGCTCCAGCAATTCTTGCTATGATAGCCATGCCATTGACTTATAGTATAAGTAATGGAATTGCATTGGCATTTGTCTCTTATGCCTTAATTAAAATATTTACTGGAAAGTTTTCAACCACTTCACCAGCAATATGGGTAATTGCGATACTAAGTGTTGTGAGTTTTGCTGTAAGTTAAACAAATTTTGACAGGGCTAGATTAAACTAGCCCTGTTGATTAATATCTTTTAATTATTTCCTCTATAGAAATTTCTTCATAATGTTCGGTTGGCTGAACAATCCATGGATCAGACTCTAATCTTACAGAACAAAAATCTGGCTCGAATGTTGATGATTTTTTCTTCCATAAACAAGCTGTTTTTACTTCTTCAATATAATCTTTAGTTTGAGGATAATTTTTCAACCATTCAATACTTTTATTTAGAGTTAAACCTGTGTCCGAAAGATCATCGATTAATAGTACTTTTTTAAAATCATCATTATTTGCGAGTGAGCTAATTTCTCTAGCAAACATGAGTTCTCCCTGTTGGTCTTCCATTCCTTCACCTGAATAGCTTTGAATTACAATATAAGCTATTGGAAGTTTTAAAATTCTCGAGAGTATATCCAGTATTGGAGCTGCACCTCGCATAATTCCTACAAGAACTGTTGGTTGATAATTTTTATGAATTTGTACTGCTAACTTTTCAACGATTTTAGTATATTCTTCAAAATTGATGATTAATTTATCTGCCATAAAATTTCTTATCATATATATAAATTTTAAAAAGATTTAAAAATATAAAAATGAAAATTTTTGATTGTTTTATGTATTTTGACGAACAGGTTGTTTTAGATTTAAGATTAAATATACTTAATCCATATGTAGATTATTTTGTGATTGTTGAGAGTAAATTTACTCACAAAGGGGACGAAAGAGATCTTAAATTTGATATCAATAAATTCAGTAAGCTAAAGGATAAAATTATTTATTTAGTTTATGATGAAGAACCAAGCGGCACTGAAAAAATACTTGATAAAGATAATGAAGATGAAAAATCAAGGAAGTTTATTCTTAATGCAGCAATTAGAGAAAATGGGCAAAGAAATTATATTACGAAAGGTTTAGAAAATTCTAATAAAGAAGATTTAATTTTAATATCAGATGTCGATGAAATTCCTAATTTGGAACAAATAGATCTTAAAAAGATAAAAAATCAAATTATCTTATTCAAACAAGATATGTTTTACTATAAATTAAATTTAAAGCTTCCTGATCTTATATGGTCTGGAACTAAGGCTTGCAAAAAAAAATTTCTAATATCTCCACAATGGCTGAGAAATATTAAAGATAGAAAATATAGTTTCTATAGATTAGATACTTTTTTTTCGGATAAAAAATATATCAATATTAAATTTATCGAAAATGGGGGTTGGCATTTTTCAAATATAAAAACTCCAGAAGAAATTGAACATAAATTAAAATCTTACCTTCATCACCGGGAATTTGACATTAACCCTATGTCGGTTCAAGAAATAGAAAATATTATTAAAAATAAACAAGCTATATATGATTTAAAAGTTGATAAAAAAGTAAACAAAATAGGAAATGGAAGCAAACTTATAGATTATCCAATGTCAAAATTACCAGTGTATTTAAAGAATAATTTTGAAAAATATAAAAATTGGTTAAATTAGAGATTATGAAAAGCTATTGGGTTTGTATATACGAAAAAATTTATAATTCAGAAAAGCTAAAAGAATACGCAATGAAAGCTAAGCCTGCAGTAGAAAAGTATTCTGGAAAGTTTTTAGTAAGAGGAGGAAAAAATAGAACTAATGATGGAATTAACTCTCCAAGAACAGTCGTAGTTGAATTTCCTGATTATGATACAGCAGTAGCGTGCTATGATTCTCCCGAGTATCAAGAGGCACATGATATTCTTGAAGGTCACGTTTTAAGACATCATCAAATAGTGGAAAGCAGTTAATTTTTAGTTCAACAAGCCCATACTATGAAAGCATATTGGATAGCACTTTATATCAAAATCAAAAATGAAGATAATTTAAAAAAGTATAGTGAAGTGGCCATACCAATTCTAAAGAAATATGGTGGAGTTCCTTTAGTTAGAGGTGGAAAATATAAATCCTTTTCTGGATCAGAATTTTCTAGAACTGTGATTTGGGAATTTCCAAGCTTAATCGAAGCTATAAATTGTCATGACTCACAAGAATACCAGAGCGGTTGGGCGCTAGCAAAAGATACCACTGAGAGAAATTTACAAATAGTTGAAGGGTTTAATATTGAATAGGCTCTGGATCTATACTTCGCCATAAATACCACGTTGCTACTGAGCAGTATGGAGAAAACCGTTTATTTAACAAATTTACATATTTATCAGGTGGTAGATATTTTTTTTTATAATTTTTAGATATTGCTCTCAACAACCCTATGTCTTGGACCGGCCAAATATTTGAACGATTATAAGTAAACAATAAAATCATTTCAGCGGACCATCTTCCAATTTGTCTTAGTTGAGACAAATATATTATTGCCTCTTCGTCTGACATACTAGAAATAAGTTTTGGATTAAATGTTTTATCTAAAGTTCGTTTAGCTAAACTTTTAATTCCTTTTACTTTTTGTCTACTTAAACCACAGCTTTTAAGTTGTGCGGTAGATAATTTATTTATAGTTTTAGCATTAATTTTATTTTGACATTTTTTTTTAAATTTTAAAAAAACAGCATTGGCAGCAGCGACACTTATTTGTTGGCCTATAATACTTTTACAAAGTGAAAAAAAAACATCCTTTCTAGTTGTAAGTACCGTTTCAGAAGGTGACCTATATCGTTTTATTAAAGAAGACATAACCTTGTCCTTATTAGATAAATATTTTTTTGCTTTGTTCCAATAATTAGGTTTTTTACTCATGTCTTGCAGATGATAAACTTTTATTTAAAACTATTTCTCTTCTAAAGATTATTATAGAAGATAATATTACTAATAAAGATCCAATTAATGTTTTTTGGGATGGAATTTCATCCCAAATAAGATAACCAAATATAATTGCAAATACTAAAGCTAAATATTTAAGTGGAGTAACCAAACTAACTTCTGAAAATTTATAAGATTGAGACAACCATAAATTAGCAAGACCTCCAAGAATACCAACCATAGATAATAGGCATAGATCTTTAAAACTAGGTAGTATCCAATTTTGATAAAATGTAAAAAAACTAAAGATCATAATTGAAATAGAAAAGAAGAAACTAATTAACCAAACTGGTTCTGTGGATGATAATTGTCTTATAGTGATAGCCACATAAGACAAGCCAAAACAAAATATCAATGGGTAGATATAATGAAAATTTAAAGAACTTAAACCTGGTTCCGAAATAATAATAATTCCAATAAAACCTACAAAAACAGCTAACCATCTATAAAATCCTACTTTTTCGTTTAATAAAAAAATCGAAAAAATTGTCGTAAATATTGGTGCAGCAAAAGAAATACTCACAACAGTCGCTAATGGTAAAGTTCTTAAAGCAATAAAAATTGAAACTAGTGCAATCAATCCAGCTAAACATCTTTTAAAATGAAGAAATGATCTTTTTGTTTTATAAAAATCTAAATATCTATCTTTGGGTATTAAAAATAATAAAGGTATTATTCCAAAAAAACCTCTAAAAAATAAAACCTGCCCTATAGGATAAGAATCGGACCATTTAACAATTAGATCCATAACTGAAAAGGCACATACAGATATAAACATGTAAAAAAAGCCTAATTGATTTTTTGGTAGCATGTGTTTAACTTTAGTTTAATTAACTTAATTATCAATGGAAATAGCGATTTTAGGATTAGGATGTTTTTGGGGGCCAGAAATAAAATTTAGTAAAATTGACGGCATAATAAAAACGGAGGTTGGTTATTGTGGAGGAAAAAATTCACAAACTAACTATAGAGAAGTTTGTACAGGCGCAACAAATCATGCAGAGGTTGTTAAATTAGATTTTGATCCAAAAATTATATCTTATGAAAAAATTATTGAGTTTTATTTTCAAATGCATGACCCAACAACATTAAATTCGCAAGGTCCAGATTTTGGAACTCAATATAGAAGCGAGATATTTTATTTAAATGACCAACAAAAAAATATTGCCGAGAATATGATTGAAAAAGAAAATTTGAAACTTTCTGGTAAAGTTGTCACAAAGACTTCTTTAGTGAAGAATTATTGCACGGCAGAAGAATATCATCAAAGATATTTAGAGAAAAGATAAAATGTCCTTAGTGAATACAAATTGGTTAGAAAAGAATTTAAATAAGGTGAAAATAATTGATTGCTCCTGGGATTTGCCATCTGTAAATAAAAATTTTGAAAAAGAGTTTAAAAATGAACATATTCCAAATGCTATTTTTTTTGATTTAGACAAAAATTCGAAAAAGGATACAGATCTTCCACATATGCTACCAAGTAAAGATGATTGGGATCAGATAGTATCAAAATTGGGGATTTCAAAAAAAGATAGGATTGTAATATACGATAATTCAAATGTAATTAGTTCTTGCAGGTGCTGGTACACCTTTATTTATTTTGGACACAGCCCAAAATTAGTTAGTATTCTAGATGGTGGATTTAGAAAGTGGAAAAAAGAAAAAAAAATAACATCTAGTAAAATAACTAAATTTTCAGAAACAAACTATTCAAGTACAGAATTAAATATATTGGTAAAAGATAAGAATGAAATTGACTCAAATATTGTAGCAAAAAATTTTGTAGTTGTAGACGCAAGAAGCAAAGAGAGATTTGAAGGTACAGCATCAGATCCAAGGAAAAATGTTAGAAGTGGATCTATACCAAATTCAGTTTGTCTTCCATTTTCACAAGTTGTTAATGAAGATTATTGTTTTAAAAGCCGAGATCATTTGAAAAAGATTTTTGAAAAAACTTTACAGAAACGATCTGATTTGCCTGTTTTTTCATGTGGCTCAGGCGTAACAGCATGTGTATTAGCGCTTGCATATTCTCTAGTTAACGCTAATTATCTTCCTGTCATATACGACGGATCATGGGCTGAATATGGCAAAATCTAAATTATGAAAACATCTACAAAAATAACCACTATAATCGTTATATTTTTCATAATAATAGCAACTGTCATTGTAGGTAGAACAATGATTGGTAATCACTTTAAAAAAAAATTTAGCAAACGTCCACCTCCAGGAATAATTGTTACATTTGCAAAAGAAAGAGTTTTTGAAAATATTATAAGTACTTATGGAACTGCAATCCCAATCCAAACACAATCGTTTAAGGTTGAAAAATATGAAATACTTAAACCGATTAAATTTAATCAGCGAGTAAAAAAAGGAGAAGTTATTGCTGATTTAAAAAATAGAAAAATTATTGCGAAATTTGATGGAATAATTGGAAAAAGAGAATTTTCTGAGGACATAGAGGTTTCAAAATCGTCGATTCTAGTAAATCTTGAAGATATAAGTTTAATATATTGTGACGTAGATATACCAGAAATTTTTGTCCCATTTATTAAAATTGGTTTGCCAGTAAATATAAAATTTTCAGGTTATAAAAATAAAGTTTATACCGGTGAAGTTGATTCTTTTGCTAGCAGAATTAGTGAAGATACAAGATCTTTAGCAACTAGAATAAAAATGGATAATTCCTCAGGTGAAATACTTCCTGGTTCTTTTTTAGAAATATCGATTAAGTATGACGTCAGAGAAAGTCTTGGTATACCAGATACTAGCACAATAGTAGAGGGAGAAAATGTATTTATATATAAAGTAAATGATAAAAACAAAACGATGAAAACAAAAATAAGGACTGGAGATAGATATTTGGGATTTGTTGAGGTTTTAGGTGGTTTAAATGTTGGAGATAAAATAGTTGCTGAAGGAACAAAAAAAGTGAGACCAAATTTAACTATAAAACCTGTCGAAAAAAAATAATTAATTAAATGTATATAACTGAAGTTAGCATAAGAAGACCTGTAGTTGCATGGGTCATGTCTTTGATCTTAATTATATTTGGTATATTTGTTTTTTCAGAGTTACCTGTAAGAGAATTGCCAGATGGAATTCAGCCTCCAATAGTTCAGGTTCAGACAGACTATAAATCAGCATCTGCTGAAATAGTTGATGAGGAGATTACCCAAAAAATTGAAGATGTGATAGGTGGTGCAGAAGGAATTAAAAATATCGACTCTAGCTCCTTGAGTGGCAGAAGTAGAATTAATATTCAATTTAATACTGATATAGATCTTGACGATGCAGCAAATGATATAAGAGAAAGAGTTTCAAGAGTAGTCGACAATCTACCTAGTGAGTCAAGTCCACCTCAAATTTTAAAGCAAGCAGCTGGATTTACAACTACAATGTGGGTAGCTCTCTCATCCCCTACCTGGAGTGATTTAGATCTTGGTGATTATGCTGAGAGATACCTTATTGATGCTTTTTCAAGTGTTCCAAATGTAGGAAGGATTAGGGTTGGCGGATTAAGAGAACTAAGTGTTAGAGTATGGATAGATCCTATTAAATTGGCTGCGAATGATCTAACCATTCAAGAGGTAGAAAGTGCTTTTAGAAATGAGAATGTGAATCTTCCAGCAGGAACATTAGAGGCAAACAATAAGGATCTTACTTTAAATATCGATAAATCTTATTCGGACATAGATACTATAAAGCAGTTACCATTAAGAAAAAATAAGGACAAAGTAATCATATTATCAGATGTCGCCAATGTGGAATTAGGACCTGTTTCTGAAAAAACTTTATTCAAAGCTCAAAGGAAAAACGCTGTTAATTTAAAAACTGTGGGTATTGGGATTTATGCAAAAAGCGGAGCTTCAACAGTTGAGCTCTCAAAACAAGTTAAACTAAAGTTAGAAGAATTAAATAAATCTTTGCCTGATGGATTAAAATTGGAAGTTGCTTTTAACAGGGCTACATATGTTGGAGCAGCAATTGAAGAAGTTTATAAAAGTTTAATAATAGCTTTTGTTTTAGTAGTTTTGATCATTTATTTATTTCTAGGAAACTTAAAAGCTGTCATAGTCCCAGCAGTAGCACTACCTGTAAGTCTTATTGGTTCATTTCTTGGTCTGTACCTATTTGGTCTCTCAATAAATATTTTTGTTTTATTGAGTTTTATCCTAGCCATAGGAATAATTACAGACGACTCAGTTATAATGACAGATGCTATATACACGAGAATAGAAAATGGAGAAACGCCACTGGTAGCTGCTTATAAGGGTTCAAAACAAATTACTTTTGCTATCATAGCTACAACATTAATTTTGATCGCAGTTTTTTTACCATTGATCTTTATAGAAGGTATTTCGGGAACTTTGTTTAAAGAAACAGCAATCGCACTATCTTTTTCAATAGTTGTCTCTTCTTTTGTAGCTTTAACTTTGTCACCAATGCTTGGTAGTAAATTTTTAAACAAAAAAGAAAAGATAAATTTTTTCGTTAAAAAATTTAACAATGGGTTTAAGTCATTTACAGGTTTTTATATTGATACTTTAAAATTTTGGATCAATAGACAAAAAACAATTTCTTTCTTTATAATTTTGGTTATTGCTGCTTCTGTTTATTTATTTAATTTTTCAAAAAAAGAACTTTTACCTACAGAAGATAGAGGTGTTTATCTAATAATTGGTTCAACAGATGAGGGAAGCTCATTTGAATATACTCAAGAAAAGGCACAAATTATTGAGGGTAGAATACTTCAATTATTACAAGCTGAAGATAGTCCTTATGAAAGATTAATAATGAGAGTACCAGGCTTTGGTAAATCAGCAACTACTTATAATACATTTATAATCATCGCTCTTTTAGATGATTGGAAAAATAGAGAGAAAAGTAGTCAAACTGTTCTTAGAGAGGCTATCGGTAAAGTTGTTTCTGTGCCTGAAACTTTTGCTTTTCCAATATCTCCTCAATCTATAAGAGTTTCAAGTTATAACAAACCTGTACAAATGGTTATTTATGGATCGAGTTACGAAGAGCTAGAGGAAATACAAAAAAATGTATTATCAGAATTAAGAAAAAATAGAAATATGTCACGAATAGAGAGCGATTACACAAAAAATAAACCTGAGGTTAAGCTAATTACAAATAAAAATAGATCAAATGACTTAGGTGTGTCTACAGAAAATATTGGAAGAACTTTAGAAACTCTTTATGGTGGTAAAAAAGTAACAACCTTTAGTAAAGAAGGTAGGGAATATCCAATTATCTTACAACAGTACTTAGCTGATAGACGAGATAAAGATGGCTTATCTAAAATTTTTGTGAGATCTGAAACAACAGGACAACTTGTGTCTGTTGCAAGTCTTGTGGAATTTGTAGAAAAAGGTACTGCTGAAGTATTGCCACGATACAACCGACAAAGAGCAGTTACAATTTCTGCAGCACTCTCCGAAAACTACACTTTGTCTGAGGCAATAAAGTATTTGGAAGATGTTATGAGCAAAGTTTCTCCACAAAATCAACTAACTTGGAAAGGAAAATCAGAGGAATTAAAAGAAACTACAAATGAAATATATCTAATTTTTGCATTGGCATTAGTAACTGCTTATTTGGTAATGGCTGCGACGTTTAATTCTTTTGTTCATCCTTTTATAATTATATTAACAGTTCCACTTGCTGTTTTTGGAGGATTAGTATTTATTTTATTTTTAAATAGCTCAATAAATATTTTTTCTCAAATAGGATTAATTATCTTAATTGGTATTTCAACGAAGAATAGTATTTTGATAGTAGAGTACACAAACCAGATAAGAACTACAGGAGTTAAAATTCAAGAAGCTGTCATAAAAGCGTGTCAACTTAGAATTAGACCAATTATTATGACTTCGTTAAGTACTATGATTGCTATGTTACCTTTGGTAATAGGAAATATTGGACCTGGCGCAGGAGAAGGATCAAGATTAGCTGTTGGAGCAACTATCTTGGGTGGAATGATCATCTCTACTTTCTTTACACTATACGTAACACCTACAATGTACTTGGCCCTTGCAAAGAATACTAAACGTATTGATGCTATTGATATAGAATTAAAAAAACAACTTAATTAAAAAACAATATATCTACTTGTTGATAAAGTATTTTTACAATTCTGTAATTGTTTTTTATAAGTATTTGATTGTTTTTGTACTTTGTTAGCTAAATTGATTACTTTTTTATTACTTTTATAATTTTTAAAATTTCCCCAACCCTCATGATACGCAATGTATTGTTTAAAAGCATCTTTTTTTGAAACTTTTAAGATTTTTTCAGTTTTATTTGTGTACCAACCAATGAAGTCAACACTATCTTTAAACCTTGTCCTCGTTGCAAATTTATTTCCTGTTTCTTCTTTGTATTGTTTCCAGGTTCCTTTAACGGCTTGCGAATAACCAAATGAACTTGAGGGTCTTTTATATGGGATTACTTTAAAAAGTTTTTGTCTCGGGGGTTTAGCTAGCCAATCAAAATCTGACTCCATTTTTATTATCGCAAGTTGAAGGTAAATAGGAGTTCCCCATTTTTTTTCAGATTTTTTTATATGTTTGTACCACAAATATCTTTCGTTAAATATTGAACAACCGTCAGATGTATTTTTTGGGACTGATGAGCATCCAGATATTAAAAATAGTATTATAAAAAAATAATTAATTTTTGTAATTTTCATATTTCTTGATTAATTGATTAATGATTACCATAATTAAAACACC
>CACBHY010000010.1 GCA_902539165.1 uncultured Pelagibacteraceae bacterium | reverse complement strand
AATTTTGATAATAAATCACTATTAATATGCGATGACGACAATCCATTTAGAGAGAGATTGGCCAGAGCTATGGAAAAAAAGGGATTTGAGGTTTTGCAAGCCGAAAGTGTGCAAAAGGGCGTTGAAACTGTAAAATCAAAAAAACTGGGTTTTGCAGTTGTAGACTTAAGATTAGGTGACGGAAATGGACTTGAAGTTGTAAAAGAAATCCAAAATTCGAACAATGATAGTAGAATTATAATGTTAACTGGATATGGCAACATACCAACAGCAGTTGCAGCCATTAAAGAGGGTGCAATCGATTACCTTGCAAAGCCAGCTGATGCTGAGGATGTAGAAAAAGCCTTGCTGGCAGATCCATCAAAAAAAGCGGCTCCTCCAGAAAATCCCATGTCTGCAGACAGAGTAAAATGGGAGCATATTCACAGAGTTTTTGAACTTTGTAATAGAAACGTTTCTGAAACTGCTCGAAGACTTAAAATGCATAGAAGAACTTTGCAAAGAATTCTTTCAAAAAGATCGCCTAGATAAATTTTCTAATTTTTACAATCTGTTTCGCTAATAAGGCTAAAATGCTAATTTTGAATATTTCAGCTAACAGAAAAGGTTTAGCTCCTAATGCAAATATAGGTTTCTCCCATCCAATTAATGTTCCTAGCCACAATAATCCTAAAATATATATAGTTAAAGTTGCAAATACAAGTTTGCCCAAAACAACCAAAAAACTATCCTCCAATTTAACCATAGAGGCTAAATAGCAGGCAGTTAAAAATCCAATTAAATATCCCATAGTTGGACCAGTGAAATATAAAAGTCCAACACCTTTTTCTGGAGAATTTGAAAATACTGGTAATCCTATAATTCCCTCAAATAAATACAATCCAACAGAAGCCAATCCAATTTTATAACCCAAGCTAATTCCTAAAAATAAGACCACAAAAGTTTGCATAGTCATAGGAACTGGGTAGAAAGGAATTTTTATTTTTGCAGAGATAGTTAAAGCTATTGAACCAAGCACTATAGCTAAAAAAGATTTAATTACTTTAGGTTGTGTAAGACTTTTTGTTAATTCCATAAAATGAATAATACTCTTAAATGTTAATATAATCTAGTGATTAGTAGATTAAATTAAAGTTTAGACTATATTGAGTGTAAACATTTACATAATCTAATGAGTAAAATTCAAAAAACTGATCACTTTTATCTAATCGATGGTTCAGGATATATTTTTAGAGCATATTACGCATTACCACCATTAAGTAGAAAAAGTGATGGGCTGCCAACAGGAGCTGTTAGTGGTTTTTGTAGTATGCTTTTTAAACTTTTAGAGGACTCAAAATCAGATCAGAATTTGCAAAAACCAACTCATTTTGCGGTAATCTTCGACTCTGCTAGGAAAACATTCAGAAATGAAATTTACAGTGACTATAAAGCAAACAGATCTGAGGCACCCGATGATTTGGCACCACAATTTGAATATATCAGGAAGTCTGTTTTGGCTTTCAATTTACCCTCTGTAGATCTACCCAATTATGAAGCAGATGATTTGATTGCAACTTATGTAGATCAAATACTTAAAAAAGGTGCGAAGGTTACAATTGTTTCATCTGACAAAGATTTAATGCAATTATATCAAAAAAACGTTCGTATTTTTGATCCGATGAAAAATAAATTCATAACTGAAGAAGATGTTTTTAAAAAATTTGGGGTTGATGCTTCAAAAGTAATAGATGTTCAGTCTCTAGCGGGAGATAGCAGTGATAATGTACCAGGTGTTCCTGGAATCGGTATAAAAACTGCTGCTGAGCTTATTAATAAATATGGTACCTTAGAAAAATTATTGAAATCTGCTCATGAAATAAAACAAAATAAAAGGAGAGAAATTTTAGTCAGACTGCAAAGTGTTCATATATGCACACAGTAAAAAGTAGAGAAAGTATAAGAGAAGCATATTTTAATTACGGTGTTAAAACTTTTTCATTAGACACTAAAGATGAACTAATTAAAATTATAGAAAGCACAAATAGTGCAAAAGATTTAGAGTTATTTGTAAGAGTAGCTGTTTCAAATGAACATGCTGAAATAGACTTGTCTAAAAAATTTGGAGCATTATCATCTGAAGCTATTGGTCTAACAAGATTAGCAAAACAACATGCAAAAAAAATTGGTTTAAGTTTTCATGTTGGTTCTCAATGTATGCATCCAATATCTTATTCTAAAGGTGTAAGTGAAATTGGAAATATAATAAAAAAAACAAAAATCGTACCTGATTATATTAACGTGGGAGGTGGTTTTCCAACCATCTATCCTGATTTAATTCCCCAATCCCTTGACAGTTACTTGAATGAACTAAAAAAAAGTTTAGTTAATTTAAAACTTGATAATTTACCAAAGATAATTTGTGAACCTGGAAGAGCTCTAGTTGCTGAAAGTGGATCAACAATTGTAAAAGTTAACCTAAGAAAAAAACAAAAACTTTATATTAATGATGGGACCTATGGGACCCTTTTTGATGCTGGAACGCCTAATATTGTTTATCCTTCAAAAATGATTAAAGAAAATTCAAATAAAATTATTTCTAAAAAACTTACAGCTTTTGATTTCTTTGGACCAACATGTGATAGTATGGATTATATGAAAGGTCCTTTCTTGCTTCCTAATAATATTAAAGAGAATGATTATATAGAACTTGGTCAACTTGGAGCTTACGGTTTAACTTTTAGGACTCAGTTTAATGGATATTATTCAAATGAAATTTATGAAGTTGAAGATAAACCTTTAATGACGATGTACGATAAAGAGAGCAACAAAGCTAACATGGTTGCTTAATGTCAGACCAAAAAAACTTGGGTCACAATAGTAAAAAAGATTTCTTAAAAAATCCAGTTGAACACATTGATATTACCTCTTTTGATGCGAGGAAAATAATCTCATCAATGGATAAAATGTCATTTGTATCTAGAGATACAGCTAATGCAGCAAATATTTATAATGAAATGTTGAAAGATAAAGAGTGTACAATTTTTCTTACCCTAGCTGGATCAACATCAGCTGCTGGATGTATGGATATTTATAAAGATTTAGTTAAATATAATATGGTTGATGCAGTTGTTGCAACGGGCGCTTCTATTGTGGATATGGATTTTTTTGAAGCATTAGGGTTTAAACATTACCAGGGCTCCCAGTTTCAAGATGATACAGAGTTAAGAAATAATTATATCGATAGAATTTATGACACTTATATCGATGAAGAAGAGCTGCAAATGTGTGACAAAATTATATGTGAAATTGCAAATACATTAGAACCAAAGAGTTACACATCTAGAGAGTTCATCCATGAAATGGGAAAATATCTTAAAAAAAAGTCAAAAAAAAAAGCTTCATTAATTGAAACGGCATTTGATAATGATGTTCCAATTTTCTGCCCTGCTTTTACAGATTCAAGTGCAGGATTTGGCTTAGTCATGCATCAGGAAAAAAACCCGAAAAAACATATGACTATAGATTCTGTTAGAGAATTTAGAGAACTTACGGAAATAAAAATTAAATCCAAAGGTTCAGGATTGTTCATGATTGGTGGTGGGGTGCCAAAAAACTTTATTCAAGATACTGTTATATGCGCTGAACTTTTAGGAAAAAATGTTGACATGCATAAGTATGCTGTTCAAATTACAGTTGCAGACAGTAGAGATGGAGCGTGTAGTAGCTCCACTCTAAAGGAAGCAAGTTCTTGGGGAAAAGTTGATATCACGAAAGAACAAATGGTTTTTGCAGAGGCTACAAGTGTTTTACCTCTAATAGCTAGTGATGCTTATCATAGGGGAGAATGGAAAAGTAGAGATCGAAAAAACTTTACAAAAATTTTTGAATAAAATTGAAATATCTTTCTAATAAAAACGGTTTTCTTGGAATTGACAATAAAGTCAATTTTAAAGAAAAAGTTGTCATAGTTCCATTCGGTCTTGAAAAAACTGTAAGTTATGGTGGTGGAACTAAAAATGGACCAAAAGAGATTATTAAAGCCTCTCACCAAGTTGAGCTTTATGATGAAGAATTAAATTGCGAGCCTTACAAAAAGATAGGTATTAAAACTTTAAAACCATTCAAAATAGATAAAAATATTAAAAAGGCATTAAGTAAAATGTCAAAAATAAATCAAGAAATTTTAGATGAAAAACTTTTTCCAATGACTTTTGGTGGAGAACACTCAATCACACCTGGATGTATTATTCCATTTACTAAGAAATATAAGGATATTTGTCTTTTACACTTTGATGCCCATGCAGATTTACGAGAAAGTTATAATGGTGAAAAATTCTCACATGCATCGGCTATAAAAAGATGTTTGGATTATCCAAATGTTTCATTAATTTCATTTGGAATCAGAAATATTTCTAAAAGTGAAATTCCATTTTTAAAAAAAAATTCTTCTAGAATAAAAATTTTTTGGGCTAAAGATAAAATGAAATGGGATCTTAACAAATTTAAAAAATTGATTAAAAATAAAAAAGTCTACTTAACATTTGATGTTGACGGACTTGATTCCAGTATTATGCCAGCAACTGGAACTCCTGAACCAGGCGGATTGTTATGGGACGAAACTTTAAATATAATAAAAATTGCTGCAAAAAATTCCCAAATTGTTGGGGCTGATATTAACGAATTATCTCCTATAAAAGGTTTTAATTCATATAACTTTCTTGTTGCCAAGTTAGCTTATAAAATTTTAAGTTATAAATTTTCGTATTAAGCTTTAACAGCCTTAAATGTTCCTAATAATAATCTAAAAGGAATTAACATGACAAGAGCAACTAGTATCTTAACTGCTAAATCTCCTAAAGATAAGGTAACCCAAGGAATACCTGTTGCATAAAAAGATATTGAAAAAAATAAAAAAGTATCGATCGTCGATCCGACCAATGAAGATGTTAGTGGCGCTATAAACCACTTTTTTTTTCTTAATTGGTCAAATATTTGAACATCTAAGAGTTGAGCAACTAAAAAAGCAGTTCCTGATCCGATTGCTATTCTTATTGAAATTAAGTCTGCAAAATTAGTTGAGAATAATAGAGTAAAACTAATTCCTATAGCAAAACCAATGTAAACAATTTTTCTTGCGACTAATTTTCCATAAGATCTGTTCGCTAAGTCAGTTATCAAAAAAGCTATTGGATAACTAAATGCTCCATATGTTAATATTTCCTCTAGTCCATAGTATTTAATTGGGAATTGGACTAAATAATTTGATGATAAAACAACCACTCCCATTAAAAATGAGAGAAATAAGAATAATGTATTCATTATGCAGATTTAGCTAGAGGTTTTTTCTTAAATGGAGATTTAATTAGAATACCTTTTTTTAATTTTTTAAGTCTCGGAGATAAGTTTTTATTTTTTACAGTTTTTAAATATTCGTCAAAACTACCTTTTTTATCAACTGATCTTACTCCAGCATTGCTAACAGTTAATTTAAGGCTTCTTTTCATTAACTCGCTAGTGAATTTTACTTTTTTAAGATTAGGCAAAAATCTTCTTTTAGTTTTGTTGTTAGCATGACTAACATTATGACCCTTCATGGGGATTTTTCCTGTAAGTTCGCATTTTTTTGACATAATAACAGTGCTTATATAAGGTTAGATGTTGATGGCGTCAAGTTTATTAGATTTAAGAAAGAGTTTTATTTCCTATAATTTCACTAAAATTCTTAACTCCATCTCTGATCAATAATTCTTTTAGCTCTTTTTTAATGCTACCTGCAATATTTGGACCTTGAAATACCATACCAGTATATAATTGGATAAAATCTGCACCTAATAAAAACTTTTCATAAGCCGATTGTCCTGAGTCTACTCCTCCTACACCAATAATCTTAATTTTCCCTTTTAATAGATTGTAAAACTTGTTTATTAATAAATTTGATTTTTTCTCAATAGGTTTTCCTGACAATCCTCCTTTTTGATGTTTTTGAATATCTTTCAACACCTCTCTTGATGACTCTGATGTATTTGAAATGATTATTCCACTTATATCATTTTCCAAGAGAATTTCGGAAATTAAGTTTATTTGGGTTTCGCTTATATCAGGTGAAATTTTTACTACTATAGGTATATTTGTTTTTAAATTTTTTTTCTTTTCTGAAATAGATTTTAATAAGTCTTGCAATTTTCCTTCTTCATGAAAATTTCTTAAATTTTCAGTATTCGGCGACGAAATATTAACAGTAATATAATCTGCAACCTCATAAAATTTTTCAATTCCTATTAAATAATCATTTATTCGATTATCAGAGTCTTTATTTGGACCAACATTAATTCCTAATACGCCCAATTTATTATTTGATTTAATCCTATTTAATACAACATCTGAACCATGATTGTTGAAGCCCAATCTGTTTATCAATGCTTGATCTTTAACTAATCTAAAAACTCTAGGTTTGCTGTTACCATATTGTTTTAAAGGTGTAATTGTGCCAACCTCTACCAACCCAAATCCTAACTTAAATAAAGGGTTGTAAACCTCGGCATTCTTATCAAAGCCTGCTGCTATCCCGATAGGATTAATTAACTCTTTGTTAAAAATCTTTGTTTTAAAAATAGGGTCATTCTTATGCTCATCAAATATATTTGAAACTAGGTTGAGTTTAAGCGACTGTATTGCTAAAAAGTGGGCTCTTTCAGGATCTATTTTAAATATTAAAGATCTAAGGTTTGAGAACATTATTTTAATTTACTGGTTATAAGCTCTTTAGTTTCGTTTACACCAAAAAAACTTATAAAAAAACCCATTCTTGGACCATTTTCATCACCGAAGACAACTTCATAAATTAATTTAAACCAATCTCTAAGTTTGTCAGCATACCCATTTTCTTTACCAGCTGAGTAAATTAAAGTTTGAATATCTTCAGGTGACATACCGTCATTACATTTTTCTAAAGTTTTTACTAAAGCCTGTAGAGCTTCTTTTTCAATTTTATTTGGTATTTTGTATTTTTTATGAGATTTAATTACGTCATTAAAATACTTAATTGCATATCCAACCAATCCATCAAATATTGGAAAGTTTTCCTCATGAATATCTGATTTATACTTTTTAACAAATTTCCAAAGTAAATCTTTGCTATCTGCATTGCTTGTTTCAACTAAATTTAACAACATCGAAAAAGTCATAATCATTTCTTCACTTGGAATTTTACCGTTATGGACGTGCCAAACTGGGTTCATTATCAGTTGTTGTTTAGTTTGTTTTTTTGATTTTTCTATATTATCTAAATATTCATCTACAGCTTTTGGGACAATTTCTTTATAAAGTTTTTTTGCTCTTTTTGGGTTTTGATACATGTATAATGATAAACTCTCTGGAGATGCGTACTTTAACCACTGATCAATAGTAATACCATTTCCCTTTGATTTAGAAATTTTTTCCCCTTTCTCATCTAAAAATAACTCATAGGCAAAACCAGAGGGATTTTTTTTACCAAGTAAGTTGATAATTTTTGTAGATAGTATTGCACTTTCAATTAAATCTTTACCATACATTTCAAAGTCAATATCAAGAGCATACCACCTCATAGCCCAATCAACCTTCCATTGAAGTTTACAGTTTCCATCAAGAATACTTTTTTCAAGTTTTTTACCTTTATTGTCAAAAATTATTTGAGATTTTGCTTTATTAATTTCTACAATTGGTATTTCAAGCACATGCCCAGTGTCTGGACATATAGGTAAAAATGGACAGTAAGTTTTTTGACGTTCTTTGCCTAAGGTTGGGAGTATAATATCCATTATACCGTCATAATTATCTAAAATTATTTTTAGCGTTGAGTTAAAGTATCCAGTTTTGTACAAATCTGTTGAACTTTTAAAACTATATTTAAAGTTAAAACTATTTAAAAAATCTTTCAGCATTTCATTATTATGTTCACCAAAACTGTTAAATTTCCCAAATGGATCTGGAACCTCAGTTAATGGTTTATGAAGATTTTCATTTAATAAATTTTGGTTAGGAATATTTTCTGGAACTTTTCTTAGACCATCCATATCATCAGAAAAAGTAATAATTTCAGTTGGTAAATCTGTTAATTGCTTTAAAGCATTAACCATCATAGAGGTTCTTGCAACTTCTCCAAAGGTACCTATGTGAGGTAAACCGCTTGGTCCATAACCAGTTTGTAATGTAATTTTTCCTTTTTTTTCTATGAACGATTTTCTTTCTCTCAACATTTTTTTGGCTTCTACAAAAGGCCATGCGCTGGTTTTATCTAAAACTTCTTTTTTAATCATGAATTGTTCTATTAAAATCTCAAATTAGTGATTTAATTAATTCTTATAGAGTT
Source organism: uncultured Pelagibacteraceae bacterium (assembly GCA_902539165.1). Lineage (GTDB taxonomy): Bacteria > Pseudomonadota > Alphaproteobacteria > Pelagibacterales > Pelagibacteraceae > Pelagibacter. Next base: position 19,437 of record CACBHY010000010.1, on the reverse strand, counting down.
GAAATTTATTTACCATAAAATAATGTTCTTTCAAAATGTCTAATTATAAAACGGTATTTTTTACGCTTGGAATTTTACAGATAGTCTTAGGAGTATCTATGTTTGTACCTATAATTGTACAATTTATTTATTCTGAAATTGACTCATCTTTTTTTGGAGCATCAATTGTCACAATAGTTTTTGGAACGCTTTTTTTTTTAGCAAATATTGATCATGATAGAAAAGTTAATTTACAACAAGCCTTTTTGTTAACTGCTTTATCTTGGTTGAGTGTTGCTGTTTTTGGATCTTTACCTTTCGTTTTTTCTTCAATGGAAATGTCAATTACAGACGCTTTTTTTGAAAGCATGTCAGGAATTACCACTACAGGCTCAACTATCATGTCTGATTTAGAGAATGCTCCGAAAGGTATTCTTTTATGGAGAGCTATTTTACAATGGTTAGGAGGTATAGGTATAATTGTTATGGCTATTACTCTTATGCCAATAATGAATGTTGGAGGAATGCAATTATTTAAAATCTCTAGCAATGATTCATCAGAAAAAATACTCCCCAAATCTAAAGAGATAGCTTTAAGATTAATATATATTTACTCTGCATTGACTGCTGTATGCGCGATCAGCTATTGGGTTTTTGGTATGGGAAAATTTGATAGCTTGACCCATTCAATGACAACAATTGCAACGGGTGGTTTTTCAAACTACAATCAATCTATAGGTTATTTTAATAGTATTTATATAGAGATTTCCTCGATGATCTTTATTATTTTAGGAAGCATCCCATTCATCGCCTATATAAAATTTTTAAATGGTAATAAAAAAATATTTATAAATGATACCCAAATCAAATCATTTTTAAAAATCATAATTTTATCCATAATTATTTTGTCTTTTTATTTAGCTTTAACTAATAATGAAAATTATTCTTTTAGATCTATATTTTTCAATACTATTTCTATTTTAACTGGAACTGGTTATGTAAATGCTGAATTCGATAGCTGGGGAAGTTTTCCAATAACCATCTTTCTTGCGTTAATGTTTATCGGGGGGTGTGCAGGATCTACTACCTGTGGAGTTAAGATTTTTAGAATTCAAATTCTTTATCTGTTCATACTAAATCAACTTAAAAAAATTATTTATCCAAAAGGAATATTTTTGATTAAATACGACCAAAACTCAGTAGATGAAAAGTTTATAGCGTCAATTATATCTTTTATTTTTTTTTATTTTGTAATTTTTTTTATTTTAGCTGCTTTATTGTCTTTAACTGGACTTGATTTTATTACTGCTTTATCTGGTGCTGCAACATCCATCTCAAATGTTGGCCCGGGATTGGGTCCTATAATTGGACCAAATGGTGATTTTTCATCATTACCAGATATATCAAAATGGGTTTTATCAGTTGGAATGATTTTGGGTAGACTTGAGTTATTCGCAATACTAGTATTATTTCTTCCATCTTTTTGGAAAAATTAAATGCTCGAGATTAAAAAACAAACACTGTCCGAAACTTTCTCGGTTTATTTTGACAAAAGAATGTTAAGAATTTTTTTGTTGGGAGCTATCTCGGGATTTCCTTGGGTTCTTATTGGAAGTAGCCTTAGCCTTTGGTTAAAAGAAGACGGTCTAAGTAGATCGACAATTGGATGGGCAGGATTAATTTTTGCAGTTTATGCTTTTAATTATATGTGGGCACCACTTATAGACAGACTGCAAATACCTTACCTTACAAAAAAAATTGGTCATAGAAGAGGCTGGATAGTTTTAATGCAACTATCTATACTGATTTGTTTAGTAATTTGGAGTGTAATTAATCCAACTGAGAATTTAGCTTTAGTAATTTCTGTTGGACTGATTATTGCAATTTCATCAGCAACACAGGATATAACTGTTGATGCACTAAGAATTGAACAAATAGGTGAAAGTGAAAGTCAATCTATGGCTGCTGGAGCAGCAATGGCTGTAGTAGGTTGGTGGAGTGGGTATAAACTTGGTGGTGTTATTGCTCTTTTTACTGCAGAATATTTTGAGAATATTGGTCTTACAGACTATTGGCAAATGACATTTTTAATTTTAGGTGTTGTTGTAATTTTAATGAATATAGGCTTGATGTTTGTTCATGAACCATTTTCTTTGAATAGAAGTCAGAAACAAAATGAAACTGATGAACTAATTCAAAATAAGCTGGGTTCACAAAATGTTTTAACTAAAATAATTGCATGGATAAGTGGAACATTAGGAGGACCAGTAGTAAGTTTTTTTAAAAAAAACGGTTTCTCTATAGCATTAGGTATCCTTGGTTTTGTTTTTCTGTTTAAAATTGGTGAGGCATTTTTAGGAAGAATGTCAGTTATCTTTTATAAAGAAATAGGATTTTCTAAGAGTGATATAGCAATTTATTCAAAAACTTTAGGTTGGATAACGACAGTTGTATTTACATTGTTAGGAGGTCTATTTGTAATTAGATCAGGAGTAATAAAGGCAATGTTTCTTGCTGGTATTTTAATGGCAGCAACTAATTTATTATTTTCTGCTCTAGCTTGGACAGGAAAATCCGAACTATTATTTGCATTTGCTGTAATTTTTGATGATATTGCTGCAGCTTTTGCAACTGTGGCTTTTGTTGCTTTCATTTCATTATTGGTAGATAGAACCTATACGGCTACTCAGTACGCTTTACTAGCATCAATCGGAACAGCAGGTCGAACAACGCTCGCCTCTTCATCAGGTGCATTGGTTGACTGGCTAAATGGAGACTGGGGTATTTTCTTTATATTAACAGCAATAATGGTTATTCCTTCTTTAATTTGTCTATGGATGATAAAAAATAAATTAAAACTAAGTGAAAAATAATTTTTATTTTAAAGAATCGTTTTCAAATATTTATAAATTACCTAATAGACGTTCAGAAGTAACATCTCAAATATTGTATGGAGAAAAATTTAAAATTTTGTCTAAAAGAAAAGGCTGGATTAAAATAAAGTTATTATACGATAGATACGTTGGATTTATTAAAAACAAAAACTATGTTAATGAATTAAAAATTACGCACAAAGTAGGTGCTATTCGTGCAAATATCTATAATAAACCTAATAATAAAACTTTAAAAGCTTTACCCTTTGGTTCTAGATTATCTGTAATTGAGAGAAGAAACAGCTTTGTTAGATACGAGAATAATAAATGGCTTAAATTAAAAGATATTAAAAAAATAAATCATAAGGAAAAAAATTTTATTAAAATATTTAAAACTTTTCTTAAAACAAAATATGTTTGGGGTGGTAAAACCAGTAATGGAATTGATTGTTCAGCGCTACTACAAATATTTTTTTATTACAATAATTTATTTTATCCACGAGATACCAAGGATCAAATAAATTATTCTATAAATAAAACATCAAAACGATTTGGTAAGGGTGATATTATTTTTTGGAAAGGTCACGTAGCTATCTGTATAAACTCTTCACAATTGATCCATGCATATGGCCCTGAAAAAAAAGTGGTAATTATGCCTATCAAAAAAACAATTTTGAGAATTTTAAAAACTGCAAATCTTAAAGTAAAAAAAATCTCAAGTATAAAGATCTAACTTCTACCAAAATCTGGTTTGTTTGTATCTTGTTTCAACAAAATAATTTTTGATCTTACTTTTTTAGTTTGAATTAATTTTTTTAATATTGGTTTATTATTTTTTAAATTTATATCTTTTTTAAATGATATTAAATTTTTAATAAATAAATCAATAGCTTTTGAAATATTATTCCTATTGTTAAAAAAAATATCTCTCCACATAATTTCATTTGAGGCAGCTATTCTTGAAAAGTCTCTTAGTCCTCCAGCGCTAAATTTAATTAGGTCATAATTTTGTTTATTTTCAAAATCTTGTGCAGATTTAACTAAATTATATGCGATTAAATGGGGTAAATGACTTGTTATAGAAAAAATTTTATCATGTTTTTCAGCCGTCATAACTACCACTCTTGAACCAATTTTTTTCCAAAAGTTTTTTAAGATATTTAAGTTAGCTTTTTTTGTATTTTTTTCTTTTGTTAAAATGCACCATTTATTTTCAAACATATTTTCTTTACCATGCTGTGGACCACTTACCTCAGAACCCGCAATGGGATGACTTTGGATCCAATGAATATTTTTTTTAAGAAATTTTTTTATAATTTTTGAACTCTCTATTTTAGATGATCCAATATCGGTAATTAATGTTTTAGGAGATATAAAGTTATTAATTTTAAGTATAAGATTTTTGTATTCACTCATGGGGGTGCAAAAAATAATTAAATCAGAGTTAATTACTCCTTTCTCCAATTTATTTAGAATGATCCCGGGCAGCTTTAATTTTTTAATTCTTAAAATATTTGATTTTGATTTTTCATAAATAAATATTTTTTTTGCAATCTTTTTTTTATGTATCCGTCTTAATAAAGATGATCCTAATAAACCACATCCTATAATTAAAATATTATTCATTTAATTTAATATTGTTTTTATGGTGTTCATAAATTTTTTATTTTCTTCTTTAGAACCTATTGTTAATCTTAATTTATTCTTAATTCCATAACCGTCTTCTGTTGATCTTAAAATAACACCTCTTAGCTTTAGTTTTTCATATAAATATTTTGCAGTAAATTTACATTTATCAAAATTTAAGAATAAAAAATTTGCTGAAATTTTATTAGAGGAAATATTGTAAGTCTCAAGAAATCCTTTAATTTTTTTAGCATAAAATAAATTATGTTGTACCGATCTTGATATAAATTTTTGATCTTTAAGTGACTCTGCAGCTGCTACTTGTGCTATACCGTTTACATTAAATGGTGGTTTAATCACATTTAAAGCATTAACTATTTTTTTAGATCCATATCCCCAACCAACTCTTAAAGAAGCTAATCCAAACATTTTTGAAAATGTCCTTAAAATAAAAACGTTATCTCTATTTCTGAATAGATCTAAACCAGACGTGTAATCAGGATTTTTCATATATTCAGAATAAGCATCATCAACTACAAGCAAAATATTCTGTTTTAGTGTGCTCCTTAATTTTAATATTTCTTTTTTTGTTAAGTATGTTGCTGTTGGATTATTTGGATTAGCAATAAATACAATTTTTGTTTTTTTCGTAACTTTTTTTAAAATCTCCTTAATTGAAACTTTATAATTTGTCTCTTTTGCAAATAAAACTTTGGCGCCAACAATTTTTGCATAAATCCTGTACATCAAAAAACTGTATTCGGGCACTATCACCTCATCTTTAGGATTTAGATATAATTGACACAACATTTGAATCACTTCATCAGATCCTGCGCCACAGATTATTTTATTTGGATCGCACTTATATTTTTTAGAAATTGCCGTTCTTAATTCCTGAGACTTCCCATCAGGATATTTGTCTAAAATCAACTTTTTATTTTCAATTATTTTTTTTGCCATTGGACTTATTCCAAGAGCAGACTCATTAGCAGAAAGCTTTATAACTTTTTTTAGCCTCCTAACATTAGACTTTCCAGGTTTGTAAGCTTCAATTTTAAATTTTTTAAATTTTGGAGTTATCATTTTTTTTTAATTTTTATGGGCTCTTTATAGATAAAATTACAAATTTTTATAGAGAATAAGACGTTTTTTAAAAAATTGACATAGTAAATAAGTTCTAGTACAAAAAAATATGCGCTGATTTAACTGAATTGCGAGCGCTTAAAAAAAACCGCTAAAATAGTTTTTTTTCTCACAATTCAAATAATAGCTTTGTTATGAATACTGAGAGTAATATTAAAACACTGATAGTAAAAAAACCTTTAAAGTTGGATTGCGGAAAAACTATTAATGAATTCCCAATTGCATATGAAACTTATGGTTCATTAAATGAAAATAAAGATAATGCCATCTTAGTTTTTCATGCTTTGACTGGAGATCAATTTGTTACTGGTTTAAATCCAGTAACAAAAAAAGATGGCTGGTGGTCTTATGCAGTTGGTCCTGACAAGGCTATTGATACAAAAAAATACTTTGTTATTTGCGCAAACGTAATTGGTGGGTGCATGGGCTCCTTTGGACCAAACCATGAAGACCCTAATACAGGGACCACTTTTGGCACAAATTTCCCAGTTATAACAATTAACGATATGGTTAATGCACAATACAATTTGCTTGATCATTTTGGTATAGATAAACTTTTTTCAGTCGCAGGTGGCTCTATGGGTGGTATGCAGGTACTTCAGTTTATTAGTAATTTTCCTGATAAAGCTAAAACTGTTATCCCAATTGCATGCACGTCTAGTCACTCGGCACAAAATATTGCATTTAATGAGTTAGGAAGACAAGCAATTGCGGCTGATAGTAATTGGAAAGACGGAAACTATTTCTCTGAAGATACAATCCCAAATAAAGGTTTGGCTGTTGCAAGGATGGCTGCGCATATAACTTATCTTTCAAAAAAAGGTCTTCAAGAAAAATTTGGAAGAAAACTTCAAGAACGAGAGGATTTAAAATTTGGTTTTGATGCAGATTTTCAGATTGAAAGTTATTTAAGATATCAAGGTTCAGTATTTGTCGACAGATTCGATGCGAACAGCTATCTTTATATTACAAGAGCAATGGATTATTTTGACTTAGCAAAACAATTCAAGGGGAATTTGTCTGATGCCTTTAGAGCTACAAGAGCAAAGTTTTTTATAATATCTTTTACATCTGATTGGCTTTATCCAACTCAAGAAAACAAAGATATTGTCATTGCCTTAAATTCTATTGGCGCAGATGTAGGTTTTGTTGAAATTGAGTCTGATAAAGGTCACGACTCCTTTTTATTAGATGTTCCAGACTTTTTAAGTGCACTTAAAAACTTTTTAGATCAATCTTATATAGATAATGAATCATGAAAAACGAATTTCAAGTTATAGCCGAATTAATAGAAAAAGAGAAAAAAGTATTAGATGTAGGCTGCGGCGATGGAGTTTTAATGGAGTTTTTAAAAAACAATAAAAATATTAATATTAGAGGACTAGAAATATCAAAAAGCAAAGTACAAGAGTGCATTGCAAAAGGATTGACTGTAATTGAAGGAAATGCAGAGAAAGATCTGAAACAATTTCCAGATAAATCATTCGACTATGTTGTTCTTAGCCAAACACTTCAAGCTTTTTTAGACCCTGAACTGGTTTTAAAAGAACTCTTAAGGGTTGGGAAACAAGCAATTGTAACTATTCCTAACTTTGGTTTTTGGAAAATAAGACTGCATTTGCTTTTGAAAGGCACAATGCCAATTACAAAAACCTTACCGGATGAGTGGTACAATACTCCAAATATTCATATGTGTTCAATTAAGGATTTTTTTAACTTTGTGAAATCAAGAGATATAAAAATCTTTAAATCATTAGCTATAAATAATAAGAATGTCTCGATAATAAGTGATAGTAATTTAACAATTAAAAATCTTTTTGCAGATCTAGGAATATTTTTAATAGAGAAATAAAATGAAAGTTGAAATAATTTCCTGTCTCCAAGATAATTATAGTTATTTAATTATTGATGAGAAAAACAATTTAGCATGTGTTGTTGATCCAAGTGAGGCTAGACCAATAATTGATTATCTTAAAAATAAAGATATTAATCTTAAATATATTCTAAACACTCATCATCATTTTGATCATGTAGGAGGAAATGAAGAATTAAAAAAAAAATATAATGCTATTGTTGTAGGTTACAAACATGACTCAAAAAGGATTCCTGAAATTGATATCCTTGTTGAAGATAATGAAATATGGGAAAGAGATAACTTTGTTGCCAAAATAATACATGTGCCAGGACATACTAAAGGTCATATTTGTTTTAATTTTTATAAAGAAAAATTACTCTTTACTGGGGACACTCTTTTTTCACTTGGTTGTGGAAAAATTTTTGAGGGCACATATGAACAAATGTTTAATTCCTTGAAGAAAATTAAGGCTTTACCCCTTGATACTAAAATTTTTTGTGGTCATGAATATACTTTAAATAATTCAAAATTTTGCATTAAGCATGATAATGAAAATTTAAGTCTTCAAAAAAAAATTCAGGATATAGAAATAAAATTTAACGATAGCTTGCCAACAATTCCATCTACCCTCAAAGAAGAAATGGATTGTAATATTTTTCTAAGAGCTAAAGATGTCAAAACCTTTTCAAAACTGCGAGATTTAAAGGATAATTTTTAACTAATTCGGCTTGACTAAAACCTGACTACAACTATATTGCGGATACTTAATTAAAAATTCATACTATGTCTTACGCAGTAATAAAAACAGGTGGAAAACAATATAAAGTTAAATCTGGAGAGATTCTTAAAATAGATAGATTACCAGATTCCAAACCGGAAACTAAAATTGAATTTAATGAAATCCTTGCGTATGGAGATGATAAATCTATTGAGATAGGAACTCCTCATGTAAATGGAGCAAAAGTTGAAGCAGATTTAATTAAAAATAGTAAAAATAGAACTATATTAATTTTTAAAAAAAGAAGAAGACATAACTCAAGAAGAAAAAATGGACATAGACAAGAGTATTCTATGATAAGAATTAATAAAATTTTTTCAAAAGATGGAAAAGTTTTATCAGAGGCAGAAAAAATTTCTAAAACTTCTAAAAAAGAAGAAACTAAAGAAGTTGTAAGTAAATAAGTAGAGGTAAATTATGGCAACAAAAAAAGCTGGTGGATCATCAAGAAACGGCCGGGATAGTGCTGGACGTAGATTAGGTGTCAAAAAATATGGTGGTGAAACAGTAGTACCTGGAAACATAATTGTAAGACAAAGAGGAACTAAAATTTTTCCTGGTGAGAATGTAGGTATGGGTAAAGACCACTCTATTTTTTCAGTAGTCAAAGGTAAAGTTGTATTCAAAAAATCAAAAGCAGATAGAACTTTCGTTTCAGTAAAACCTAATTAATAATACGACTAAAATAGATGTTGTATTATGAAATTCCTAGATCAAGTCAAAATTTATATTAAAGCCGGTAATGGTGGAGACGGATCCCCAAGTTTCCGAAGAGAAAAATATATCGAGTATGGAGGTCCAGATGGTGGTGATGGCGGTAAAGGTGGATCAATAATTTTAAAGTCAGAGGAAAATTTAAATACCTTAATTGATTATCGATATCAGCAACATCATAAAGCAGAAAGAGGTGAAAATGGTGCAGGTCAAAATAGGACTGGAAAAAGTGGAAATGATTTAGTTCTAAAAGTTCCTCTTGGGACACAAGTCTTTGAAGAAGACAATAAGACATTACTTTTTGATTTTAGTAAAAAGGGAGAAGAATTTATTGTAGCAAATGGTGGCAAGGGTGGTCTTGGAAATACCAGATTTAAAAGTTCAACGAATAGAGCTCCAAGAAAGTTTACTAAAGGAACTGTTGGGGAAGACTTTACAATTTGGCTACAACTAAAAACAATTGCTGATATTGGTATAATTGGTTTACCGAATGCAGGTAAGTCAAGTTTGCTCGCCGCAATTACAAATGCAAATCCAAAAATAGCAAATTATAGATTTACTACATTAAATCCCAATCTTGGTGTTGCCTCTTATGATGATAAAGAAATAACAATTGCAGATATACCTGGACTAGTAGAAGGTGCACATGAGGGTGTAGGTCTTGGTATCCAATTTTTAAAACACATCGAAAGATGTAAATCTCTTTTACATTTAATCGATATAACAAACATTGATCTTAATGAGTCTTATGATCAAGTTAAAAATGAATTAAAGAGCTACAGCTCTAAATTATTAGATAAAAAAGAGCTTATAGTGTTAAATAAAATTGATTTAATTGACGAAGATACAGCAAAAGTGGTGATTGATCATTTTTCTAAAGATAAAAAATGTGAGATATTGACTATGACAACTTTAGAAAAAGGTTCTATATCTAAAATAAAGGCTAAACTTTTATCTTATGTATCTTAAAAATTCTAAAATAATTGTTGTTAAAATTGGTTCCTCGCTCCTTGTAGATGAAAATAAAAAAATTAGAAAGAAATGGTTGTCTAGTTTTGCAAAAGATATCAAAAAATTGAGGGATGGAAATCAAAAAGTTGTAATTGTTAGTTCAGGAGCAATAGCTCTTGGTTGTAAAAAAATGAATTATAATAAAAAAAATATTAAACTAGATAAAAGTCAAGCTATTGCATCTATAGGTCAAATGGAATTAATGAACTTGTTTTCACAAACATTTGCTAGATATAAACTTAATATTTCTCAAATACTTCTTACTCTGGAAGATACAGAGGAACGAAGAAGATCATTAAATGCAAAAAGAACATTTGAAAATTTATTTGAATTAGGATTCATTCCAATAGTTAATGAAAATGATACCATAGCTACAACAGAAATAAAATATGGGGATAACGACAGGTTAGCGTCTAGAGTTACACAAATTACTAACGCTGATACCTTAATTCTTCTTTCCGATGTTGATGGACTTTACACAAAGAATCCAAAGATTTTTAAGGACGCAAAATTAATTAAGATAGTTAAAAATTTAAAAAAAGATTTAAGTAATGTAAATATTAAAGGTATGAATGAATTTGGAAGCGGAGGTATGCAAACCAAAATTGAAGCTGCAAAAATCTGTCAACTAGCAGGTAGTAGTATGGTCATTGCAAATGGGCTACATAATAATCCTATCACGAAAATAATCGAGCTAAATAATTGCACCTGGTTTAGTCCTAAGGTCTCGAAACTTGATGCGAGAAAAAAATGGATAATAAGTTCAGTAGCACCAAAAGGAGAAATTATTATCGATGATGGTGCAAAAAAAGCACTAAGATCAGGTAAAAGTTTACTAGCTGCTGGGATTAAAAATATTTCAGGAAAATTTAATAAAGGTGATCATATAAAAATTTTAGATAAGAAAAATGTTGAATGCGCAAGAGGATTAAGCTCATTTACCTCTGATGAGATAATCAAAATTATGGGTCATCATTCAAATCAAATAGAAAAATTATTAGGGTATGTTTCAAAATCTGAAGTAATTCACAAAGATGATATGGTGGAAGTTTAAATGATCAAATATATGAATTTAATTGGGGCAAAAGCAAGGAAAGCTTGTGAGCATAAGGTTAATACAATAGTTAAAAATAAAGTATTAAACAAATATGCACAATTATTAGAAAAAGAAAAAAAATTAATACTTAAGCAGAACTTAAAAGATATTGTTTATGCAAGAAAAATAGGTCTTAAAGATAATTTAGTAAGTAGATTGTTAATTAACGAAACTAAACTTAAAGATATACAAAATTCGATTATTAAAATTTCAAAATTAAAAGATCCTATAAATAATACTTTGGAGAAATGGAAAAGATCTAATGGTTTGAATATTAGCAAAGTATCTATACCAATTGGAGTAATTGGAGTTATTTATGAAAGTAGACCTAATGTTACATCAGATGTAGCTAGTCTATGCTTTAAATCTGGAAATCCAGTAATTTTAAAAGGTGGTTCAGAAGCAATAAATACTAATAAAATTTTAGCAAAAATTTTTAGAAAAGCGCTTAAGGTTAATAAAGTTGATGAAAACTTTATTCAATTCATTGATACAAAACAGAGAAGAGTGGTGGATATCATGCTGTCAGGTATGAAAAATTATATTGATGTAATTATTCCAAGAGGAGGGAAAAACTTAGTAAAAAGAGTTCAAAAATTATCTAAGGTTCCAATAATTGGACATCTTGAGGGACTTTGTCATACTTATATTGATAAAGATGCAAATTTAAAAATGGCAAAAAAAATTGTTTATAATGCAAAGTTAAGAAACACAAGTATTTGTGGGGCTACAGAAACAATCCTTATTCATAAAAAAGTTGTAAAGAATTTTTGTAATCCAATTTTAAGCGAGCTCGAAAATAAAAGTTGTAAAATATATGGAGATAGATTTTTAAAAAAATATTACAAAGGAAAAATATTTTCAGCTAAAGAAAAAAATTGGTCTACTGAATATTTGGCACCAGCAGTATCGGTAAAAACTGTAAATAATCTTGACGAAGCTATTGATCACATAAACAAATACGGAACTATGCATACTGACTCAATAATTACAAATAATAAAAAAACAGCAAAAAATTTTTTGAGAAATGTTAAAAGTTCAATTGCTATGCATAATACCTCAACACAATTTGCTGATGGTGGAGAGTTCGGTTTTGGTGGAGAGGTTGGAATTTCTACTAATACTTTACCACCAAGAGGGCCTGTGGGATTAAATCAATTAGTTTCATATAAATATGAAATTACAAGTAGTGGTAAAATAAGAAAATAAATTGAATAAAAAAAAAATAAAAATTGGAGTTCTTGGAGGTTCGTTTGATCCTGCTCACAAAGGGCACTTAGCAATATCAAAAGAGGCAAAAAAAAGATTTGATCTAAACAACATAATTTGGGCAATTACAAAAAAGAATCCTTTTAAAGCCGAAAGTGGGACATCTGTGTTAAAAAGAATAAAAGAATGTAAGCGTATAATTGGGTCAAACTCATTTATTAAAGTAAAATTTTATGAAAATATTATTAAATCAAATAAAACAATTGACCTGATAAATCATTTAAAAAAAAACAAAACAGTAGAAATTTATTTTTTGATGGGAGCTGACAATTTAATTGACTTCCATAAATGGCATAAATCAAAATTAATTTCACAAAAATGCAACATTTTAGTATTTGATCGCCACGGTTATAAAAAAAGTTCATTGAAATCAAAGACATTTAAGCAACTTAACAAGGACGTACTTAAATTCGTCGAATTTAATAAGGTCAACATTTCATCTTCTCAATTAAGAAAAATTTGATAGTCTTAATCTAATTAATGGATAAAATTTCAGATCTTAAAGAGATTATTGTTAACACTCTCGACTTAAACAAAGCTCAAGACATTATAACTATCGACTTAAAAGATAAAAGCTCAATGGCTGATTATATGATCATTGCGAGCGGTACTTCCTCAAGACATATACAATCTTTATCGGAACAGGTTTTAGAAAAACTTAAGAATAATGGTGTTTACGAATCTAAAATTGAAGGTAAACAAAGTACAGAGTGGAAATTAGTGGATGGAATTGACTTAATTGTTCATATTTTTCATCCAGAAAAGAGGAAATTTTATGAACTTGAAAAAATTTGGTCAGAGTTTATTCCTAAAGAAAAGGTGATGATATGAGAAGATTTAAAGTTTATTTAATTATTTTATTTTCAATTTTTTTTTTTGTTAGCCCAATAAATTCAACTGAAGTAGATATATACAAAAAAATTGATCTTTTTGGTGAAGTTCTTGAAAAAATAAATAAAGAGTATGTTGATGAGGTAAATCAATCTGAAAGTATGGACTCTGCTATTAATGGTCTATTGCAATCTTTAGACCCTTATTCAGCTTATATGTCACCTAAAATTTTTGAACAAATGCAAACTGAAACAAGTGGAGAGTTTGGAGGCCTTGGAATTGAAGTGGGGATGGAAGCTGGTGTTGTTAAAGTAATATCACCTATAGATGATACTCCTGCATCAAAGGCAGGCTTAAAGGCAGGTGATTACATTGTGAAAATTAATAATACACAAGTACAAGGAAAATCATTAAGTGAGGCGGTTGACTTGATGAGAGGTCCGGTTGGATCGGGCATAGAATTGACTGTAAGGAGAATTGGAGAGAAAAAAGCATTAGTGTTTAATATTGTCAGAGAGGTAATTCAAGTTCAATCAGTGAAATCTGAAGTATTAGAAGATGATATTGGATATATTAGGCTCACTTCATTCAATGACAACAGTAGTGACCAAATAGAAAAACAAATTAAAAAACTAAACAAGAATAAAAATATAAATTCCTACATTTTAGATCTTAGAAATAATCCGGGGGGACTTTTGTCCCAAGCAATAAAAATCTCAGATTTTTTTTTAGATAATGGAGAGATTGTATCTACAAAAAGCAGAAAAAAATCTGAAAATAGAAAGTGGTTTGCAAAAGGTGGAGATATTACAGGTGGCAAAACATTATTAGTACTAATCAATTATGGTTCAGCTTCAGCATCTGAAATTGTAGCAGGAGCCCTAAAAGATCATAAAAGAGCAATACTTCTTGGCGAAAATAGCTATGGAAAAGGGTCTGTTCAATCCATTATTCCACTTAAAAATAGAGGAGCAATTCGTTTAACAGTAGCAAAATACTACCTCCCATCTGGGAAATCTATTTCTGAAGTTGGCGTGAGACCTGATATTGAAATTAGTGAAGAAGGAGATGATTTTAGAATTAATTCAGATACAGACAACCAATTAAGTTACGCTATTAAATTACTAAACGGATAATATGAAAAAAAAGTATAGTAATTTACCACTTAGAAGTGGAGTGGGAATAGTTGTTTTAAATACAGAAAATAAAGTATTTGTTGCTAAAAGAATTGATAATCCAAAAGATTTTTGGCAAATGCCTCAAGGTGGAGTTGATACTGGTGAAGACTTTTTAAAAGCTGCTTATAGAGAGCTTGAAGAGGAAACAAGTATTAAAAGCGTTGAACTTATTAATGAATTAGATGGGATGATAACCTATGAGCTTCCAGACCGTCTATTAGGAATTATATGGAAAGGAAAATATAGAGGACAGAAACAAAAATGGTTTTTAATGAGATTTACTGGTGAGGATAAAGAAATTAATATTAACACTCGTCATCCTGAGTTTTTAGATTGGAAATGGATAGAGCTAGATCAACTTACTAAGGTAGTGGTAGATTTTAAATTGCATGTCTACAAAGAAGTCCAAAAAAAAGTTCAAAAATTTATTTAATTTAGCGTTTTTAAAACTTCAATTTTTTGATCAATTAAATATTTAGACTGATCAGTTATTTCTTCTTTAACAGACTCTTCCTCTGCTTTTTTTAAAAAATCTTGTTGTTTTGATTTGTCTATATCAGCTACATTAAATATTGAACTGGTTAGAATTGAAAGATTATTATTTTTAAATTCAACAATACCATCTTCAACATAATAATTCTCTTCCCCTGATTTTGATAAAATTTTTATTATGCCAGGTTTTAAAAAAGAGATAATTGAAATATGATCTTTTAATATCCCCATTTCTCCTTCAAAAGCAGGAACAACAACTTCTGAAACATCCTCTTTTACTAAAAAAGATTTTTCTGGATTTACAATCTCAATTTTAAATTCTTCGCTCATTAAGCGGCTGCTTCTTTTTCCATTTTCTTAGCTTTTTCAATTGCTTCCTCAATTGTACCTACCATATAAAACGCTGCTTCTGGTAAATGGTCATATTCACCTTTGCAAATTGCATCAAAGCCTTTAATGGTTGACTCTAAATCAACTAATTTTCCAGGTGAGCCTGTAAAAACTTCAGCTACAAAAAATGGTTGAGATAAAAATCTTTGGATTTTTCTAGCTCTAGCTACAACTAATTTATCTTCTTCAGATAACTCATCCATACCGAGAATGGCAATAATATCTTGCAGTGATTTGTATGACTGTAATATTTTTTGTACATCTCTGGCCACCTTGTAATGTTCATCTCCCACAACTCTTGGATCCAAAATTCTTGATGTCGAGTCTAATGGATCAACAGCAGGATAAATACCAATTTCAGCAATTTGTCTTGAAAGCACAGTTGTTGCATCTAAGTGTGCAAATGAAGTTGCTGGAGCTGGATCAGTTAAATCATCAGCTGGTACATAAATTGCTTGAACTGATGTTATTGAACCTTTATTTGTTGTGGTAATTCTTTCCTGAAGGTTTCCCATATCAGTTGCTAATGTTGGTTGATAGCCAACCGCAGAAGGAATTCTTCCTAAAAGCGCAGAAACCTCTGAGCCGGCTTGAGTAAACCTAAAAATATTATCAACAAAGAATAGAACGTCTTGACCTTCTTGATCCCTGAAATACTCAGCTACTGTTAAACCTGTAAGCGCAACTCTTGCTCTTGCTCCTGGAGGTTCGTTCATTTGCCCATAAACTAATGCAGCTTTAGATCCAGGACCATCTTTTTTTATTACTCCAGAGTCCATCATTTCATGATATAGATCATTTCCTTCCCTGGTTCGTTCACCTACTCCTGCAAAAACTGAAAATCCTCCATGAGCTTTTGCAACGTTATTAATTAGTTCCATAATTAAAACTGTTTTACCTACTCCAGCTCCACCAAATAATCCAATTTTTCCACCTTTTGCATAAGGTGCTAATAAGTCGATAACCTTTATACCAGTTACAAGAATTTCTGTTTCAGTTGACTGGTCATTGAATTCAGGGGCCGCTCTGTGAATTGGCCAACTTTCTTTCGTTCTAACTTCACCTCTTTCATCTATAGGCTCACCAATTACATTGATAATTCTTCCAAGAGTTTCGGGTCCAACAGGTACTTGGATAGGAGCATTAGTATTCATTACTTCGTCACCTCTTTTTAATCCTTCGGTAGCATCCATTGCAATTGTTCTAACTGTTGTTTCACCTAAATGTTGAGCAACCTCTAAAACTAATCTGTTATCCCCATTTTTGCATTCTAATGCTGTTAGAATTTCTGGAAGCTCTCCGTCAAATTTTACGTCAACTACTGCTCCAATAACTTGTGTGATTATTCCTTTACTCATAATTATAAACTTTCTGCTCCTGATATGATTTCTATTAGTTCTTTTGTAATTGCTGCCTGACGACTTCTATTATACTGGATAGTAAGTTTGTCAACCATTTCACCTGCGTTACGGGTTGCATTATCCATTGCACTCATCCTTGATCCTTGTTCGCTAGCTGAATTCTCTAACATTGCTTTAAATATTTGTGTTGAAATATTTTTTGGCAATAAATTGCTCAAAATCTCATCTTCATCTGGTTCAAATTCATAACTTTCGTCTGAAGTATTCTCTTCACTATCCTCGCTATTCAAAGGGATTATTTGTTGGGATTGAGGAATTTGAGTGATCACATTTTTAAATTGGTTATAAAAAATAGTACAAATGTCAAATTCATTACTCTCAAATTTATCTATCACTATCTTACCAACCTTGTCAGCATCAAAGTAATTGGCATTTTTTGACTCTTTAAAAGAAATATTTTCAATAATTTTATCCCCATACATTCTCTTTAACTGATCGTTTCCTTTTGAACCTACGGTTATGATTTTGAGTTCTTTTCCTTCGCTTAAAATTTTTGAGAAATAACTTTTGGCTTTTTTAATTATATTAGAATTGAAACCCCCACATAATCCTCTATCTGATGTCATTACAACACATAAATGAACCTTGTCATTCCCGGTTCCTGATAAAAGTTTTGGAGCATTCTCTTTATCTGATATTCCACTAGACAAATTTAAAATGACATTATTCATTTTTTCTGAATAAGGCCTTCCTTTTTCTGCACTTTCTTGAGCTCTTCTAAGTTTCGCTGCAGCAACCATCTTCATAGCTTTTGTAATTTTCTGTGTAGACTTAACACTTGCTATTCTTTTTTTTAAATCGTCTAAACTCGCCATTTTTTTATTATGATTTAAAGTTTTGTTTAAGTTGCATAATTACTTCTATTAATAGTTTTTCTTTATCTTCTTCAAGTTTTCCAGAACTTTGAACAGAGTCAATTATTTCAGGCTTATCAGATTTACACTTTTCAATTATTTTAGTTTCAAATTCGGCAATATCTTTTAAATCAATATCATCCAAATAACCTTTAACTCCACAAAAAACTGATATTACTTGTTCTGCAACTGTCATTGGTGAATATTGTTTTTGCTTTAAAAGTTCAGTCAACTTTGAACCTCTGTTAAGGAGCTGCTGCGTTGAAGCATCTAAATCTGACCCAAATTGTGCAAAAGCAGCCATTTCCCTGTACTGAGCCAGCTCAAGTTTCATTGAACCTGATACCTTTTTCATAGCTTTTGTTTGAGCTGAAGATCCAACTCTCGATACAGATAATCCGACGTTAATAGCTGGTCTGATACCTTGGTTAAATAGTTCTGTTTCTAAAAATATTTGGCCGTCTGTAATTGAAATTACATTTGTTGGGATAAATGCAGAAACATCTCCGCCTTGTGTTTCAATTATTGGAAGCGCTGTTAGTGATCCTCCACCATGTTCATCACTAAGTTTTGCTGCTCTTTCTAATAATCTACTGTGTAAGTAGAATACATCTCCTGGGTAAGCCTCCCTTCCTGGGGGTCTTCTTAAAAGAAGAGACATTTGTCTATAAGCTACAGCTTGTTTAGATAGATCATCATAAATAATTAAAGCATGCATTCCATTATCTCTAAAATATTCGCCCATCGCGCAACCTGTATAAGGAGCTAAAAATTGTAATGGAGCTGAATCTGATGCTGTAGCAGCAACAATAGTGGTGTATTCCATTGCACCTGCTTCCTCTAAAGTTTTTTGAATTTGTCTTACAGTTGATCTTTTTTGACCAACTGCAACATATATACAATATAATTTTTGTTTCTCATCACCTGACTCATTAATTTTTTTCTGATTTATAATTGCATCAACAGCAACAGCAGTTTTACCTGTCTGTCTATCTCCAATAATTAATTCCCTTTGCCCTCTTCCAATTGGTACTAAACTGTCAATTGATTTTAATCCAGTTTGCATTGGTTCACTAACTGACTGTCTAGGGATAATACCAGGGGCTTTAACCTCTACCCTTGTTTTTTTAACACTTTTATCCAGCGCACCTTTTCCATCAATAGGATTTCCTAGGCCATCAACTACTCTACCTAAAAGTTCTTTTCCAACTGGCGTATCAACAATATTTCCTGTTCTTTTAACAACATCACCTTCTTTAATGTTTCTATCATCACCAAAAATTACAACACCAACATTTTCACTTTCCAAGTTTAGAGCCATACCTTTTGATCCATCAGCAAATTCAACCATCTCACCAGCCTGAACATTGTCTAAACCATAAATTCGAGCTATTCCGTCTCCAACAGATAATACTTGGCCGACTTCAGTAACCTCAGTCTTTTCCCCAAAATTTTTGATTTGTTCTTTTAATATTTTTGTAACTTCTGAAGGATTTATTTCCATTTATGCCTCTATCATTCTATGTTCAATTTGTTGTAATTTATTTTTAATTGAGGTGTCAACCATAGTACTTCCAACTTGAAGTACCAAACCTCCTATTAAACTTTTATCATATTTATAGTTTAATTTTATTTTTGAGCTAAAATTTTTGGTAAGCTCATCTGTAATTTTGGTTATTTCATCTTTAGACAATTCTTTTGCAGATTTTAATTCCGCTTTAAGTTCACCTCTTTTTTTTGAACAAATTTCTATAAAGCTTTTAAGAATTCTTTCCAGAAAGAAGAAGCGTCTTTTTTGAACTAAAAAGTTTAAAAAATTTTTAAATAAAGTTTCAAATTTATAATTTTCTGAAATTGAAGTTATAATTTTTAATAAATCATCCTGGTTTGTTGTTGGGTCTTTAATTAAATTTTTAAAATCTTCACT
>CACBHY010000009.1 GCA_902539165.1 uncultured Pelagibacteraceae bacterium | reverse complement strand
CCTCAAGTCATAAAGTTGAAAGTACAGCTCAAATGAGAACAATTTTCTTGGGCATGGATCAAGCAGCTGACAAGCTTAGAACTGGAAATACAGGAGATAATCCATTTAAGAAAAAAAAGGTAAGGCAAGCTATGTATCAAGCGATTGATATTGATGCAATTAAGCAAAAAGTTATGAGAGGTCTAAGTGAACCTGCTGGAATAATAACATTTCCAGGTGTAAATGGGTATACGACGGAACTTGATAAAAGACTACCTTATGATCCAGAAGCTGCAAAAAAACTTCTAGCTGATGCTGGTTATCCTAATGGATTTGATGTTGAATTAAGATGCCCTAATGACAGATATGTAAATGATGAAGCAATTTGTACAGCTGTTGTTGGAATGTTTGGTAAAATTGGTGTTAATGTAAATTTGTTTGCTCAAACTAAAAGTAAACACTTCAAAGAGCTAAAAGATAATCAAGGTGATTTTTATATGCTAGGATGGGGTGTTCCAACTTTAGATAGTCACTATGTTTTTCATTATCTATATGAAAGTGGTGCTAGTTGGAATAAAGTTAATTTTAGTAACGCAGACGTCGACGCAGCAATAAGAGTTATGGAAGGTGAAGTCGATTTAGATAAAAGAAATGCTGCAATTGCAAAGGCTTGGGAAATTGTAAAAGATGATATTTCTTATCTTCCTTTACATCACCAAGTAATTTCTTGGGCAGCCAAGAGTAATGTAAATGTTCCTATCAGACCGAATAATGAGCCGTTATTCCGTTTTGCTAGTTTCAACTAAATAAAATTATTACTAGTCCTTTATTTTAATAAAGGGCTAGTAACTTTAAAAATTTTCTTAAATTGATTAAATATTTTTTTAAACGATTGTTTCAATCAGCTTTAGTTATGCTGGTTGTAGCGTTTGTTTCTTTTTCATTATTTAATTTTGTAGGAGATCCAATAAATAATATGGTTGGAGAAGAAACTTCAGATGAGGAGAGAGCAGAAATTAGAGAGTCATTGGGATTAATGGATCCTATACACATTCAATTTTCAAGATTTGTTATAAATGCTTCGAATGGTGAGTTTGGAATATCTTATCAACTGAGAAGGCCAGTTTCTGAATTAATAACAGAAAGATTGCCAGCAACCATTGAACTAGTGGTAGTTTCAGCTTTAATAGCCTTAGTTTTTGGAACTTTGCTGGGTGTTTATACAGGCATAAAAAGAAAAGGTCTCTTAAGTGATGTTATTTTAGCTGTTTCTCTTTTAGGTGTATCGCTTCCTACTTTTGTAATTGGAATTCTCTTTATTTATCTTTTTGCTGTAATTCTTGGAATACTTCCTTCATTTGGAAGAGGTGAAGTTGTTGATTTAGGCTTTTGGACTACAGGATTTTTAACAATTACTGGAATTAAAGCAATCATATTACCTTCGGTGACTTTAAGTTTATTTCAAATGACTTACATCATTAGATTGGTTCGCGCTGAAATGATGGAAATTTTACAAACAGATTATATTAAATTTGCAAGAGCAAGAGGTATAAGTGAACAAAGTATTAAGTATAAACATGCGCTTAAAAATGGTTTAATTCCTGTAATCACAATTGCTGGTATTAATATTGGTACACTCATAGCCTTTTCTATTATTACAGAGACTGTTTTCCAATGGCCAGGTATGGGGTTTTTATTTATACAGGCTGTACAGTTTGTCGATATACCGATTATGTCTGCATACTTGGTTTTCATAGCTTTTGTATTTGTGATGATTAATTTTATTGTAGATATTTTATATTATTTTATTGATCCAAGGATCAGAGTTAAAGGAGACACGTCAAGTGGATAACAATAATTTAACTACTTTAAGTAGAATAAAAGATAGCGACATTTATTATAATTTTAAGAAATCACCAACAGCCATGGTATCATCTTTCATTTTAATTATAATTTTCTTTTGTTCATTCTTTGTTGAAATTGTAACACCATATAATCCTTTTGACCCATCATCGTTATCACTGATGGAAGCCTTTACCCCACCATCATGGACAGAAGACGGAATGGCTAAGTTCATTTTAGGAACAGACGGTCAAGGTAGAGATATGCTATCAACCATTCTGTATGGTTCAAGGATTTCTTTAATTGTAGGATTTTCTGCTATACTTTTTAGTTTAATACTTGGCGTAGGTTTGGGTTTAACAGCTGGGTATTTTGGAGGAAAATACGAAATGTTAGTTATGCGTTTGACTGATGTACAGTTAACCGTACCAAGTATATTAATGGCTCTATTAGTTGATGGAATTGCAAGAGGAATTATCTCAAGAGAGATGCATGATGATATGGCAATTTATGTTTTAATATTTGCAATTGGAATTTCAGAATGGCCACAGTTTGCAAGAGTTTCCCGTGCTGCAACATTAGTAGAAAAAAATAAAGATTATGTTTCGGCATCTACGATAATAGGTGTGTCAAACTTAATAATTATGTTCAAACATATATTACCAAACATATTAAGACCGATTTTAGTAATTGGCACAATTGGTCTAGCTCTTGCAATTATAGCAGAGTCAACTTTAAGTTTTTTAGGAGTAGGTGTTCCACCCACTACTCCATCCTTAGGAACTTTGATTAGGTTAGGAAATGATTTTTTATTTTCAGGGGAGTGGTGGATTACTTTTTTTCCAGCAATGTTTTTAGTTATACTTGCATTTTCAATTAATCTTTTAGGAGATTGGATGAGAGATACATTAAACCCAAGGCTTAAAAAATGAGTTTTCTTAAAATTCATAATTTAAGTGTAGATTATAAAATGAGAAAAGAGACAGTATATGCTGCAAAAGAAGTAAATATTGAGGTAAATAAAGGAGAAATTTTAGGACTAGTAGGGGAGTCTGGATCTGGAAAAAGTACAGTAGGCAATGCAATAATTGATTTAATTGACGAACCAGGAAAAATAACAAATGGCTCAATTATGTTGGGAGGTATTGATTTACAAACCCATACAAATAACACCGTTAACTATAGAGGAAAAAAAATAGGTCTTATCTTTCAAGATCCTCAAACATCTCTAAATCCAATACTCACAATTGGCGAACAGCTAATTGAGACTATTCAAACCCACCTAGATCTTTCAAAAGAGCAAGCAAAAAATAAATCAATTTCATTGCTGAAAGAGGTTGGAATTAAAGATGCGGAAAAAAGATTTGATAATTATCCACATCAATTTTCAGGTGGAATGAGACAAAGAGTTGTAATTTCACTTGCATTGTGTTGTGAACCAGAGTTATTAATTGCTGATGAGCCAACCACTGCTTTAGATGTATCTATCCAATCTCAAATTCTTGATTTAATTAAAAAACTTACAAGAGAAAGAAATCTAGCAGTTATTCTAATTACTCATGATATGGGAGTTATAGCAGAGACTTCAGACAGGGTTGCTGTAATGAAGAATGGAAATTTAATTGAGATAGGAGCAACTAAGAAAGTATTAACAGACCCAAAAGAAATTTACACTAAAAGTTTAGTAAGCTCAGTTCCACCAACAAACAAAAAAATATCTAGATTTGTAATTGTTGAAAAAGAAAATGAGTTAAATACAAAACATAATATAAAAATATTAAATAGATGGACTAAAACGGAAATTACTGACCAAAATTTAGTTCAAGTAAAAAATTTAAGTAAAAGTTTTGAAGATAATTTTTTTTTAGAAAATTCAAAAAATTCTGTAATGGCTGTAGATAACATTTCATTTAATATTAAAGAGGGAGAAATATTTGGATTAGTCGGTGAGAGTGGAAGTGGAAAATCTACAATCGCTAAAATGATTGTAAATTTATTTAAACCATCTTCAGGTGAAATATTTTTTGATGATATTTGTGTAACGAAAATTAAAAAAAATAAAGAATTAATGAAATTTAGAAGACAAATTCAAATGATTTTTCAAGATCCGTACTCATCATTAAATGGCAGGCTTAAAGTAAAAGAAATTATTTCAGAACCTATCAAACTGCATAATCCTAAAATTTCAAAACCTGATTTAGATAACTATATTTTTGATCTTTTAGAGTCTGTTGAATTATCACAGACTTCATCAGATAGATATCCACATGAATTTTCAGGAGGACAACGACAAAGAATTTCTATTGCAAGAGCTCTAGCAACGCAGCCGAGATTGCTTATTTGTGATGAACCTACTTCTGCTTTAGATGTAAGTATTCAGGCACAAATACTTAATTTGCTAAAAGATCTTCAAGAGGAGCTAAACTTAACTATTCTGTTTATCAGTCATGATTTGCCAGTTGTAAGACAAATGTGTAACAGGATAGGGGTTTTAAAAGAGGGAAAATTGTGTGAGGTATCAAATACTGAAGAATTATTTTTGAAACCTAAAGATAGTTACACTAAAGAACTTTTGCATTTAATGCCCAAAATCGAGTCGATTTATAAGTAAATTTAGTTAGCCTAAAATGACCGATAATTAATAGAAGTTTAACTAAATTATTTTGCAATCTCTCTTATAGATTGTATTATGGATTTTCAAAAAATTTAGGTTATGAGCGATAAAGATAAAGTATTTATTTTCGATACTACCATGCGAGATGGTGAGCAATCACCAGGAGCATCAATGAGTTTGGAAGAAAAAATTCAAATAGCAAGAGTTTTTGATGAATTGGGTATAGATGTTATTGAAGCAGGTTTTCCTATTGCTTCACCAGGAGATTTTGAAGCTGTTACGGAAGTAAGTAAAATATTAAAAAAATCTATTCCAGCTGGACTTTCTCGTCATTCAAAGAAAGATATTGATAGAGCTTATGAAGCTTTAAAGCATGCTCCGAGATTTAGAATTCACACTTTTATTTCAACAAGTCCTTTACACATGAAGCATAAATTAAATATGACTCCTGAGGATGTGTATGAGTCCATAGGTCAGCATGTTTCTTATGCCAGAAAGTTCACAGACGATGTTGAATGGTCCTGCGAAGACGGAACGCGAACCGATATGGATTATATGTGTAAAACTGTTGAATTAGCAATTAAAAGTGGAGCAAAAACAATAAACATACCAGATACAGTTGGATATACAATCCCATCTGAATTCACAACGATTATTGAAACATTATTAAATAAAGTTCCAAATATTGATAAAGCAATTTTATCTACTCACTGTCATAATGATTTAGGTTTGGCAGTTGCAAATTCTCTAGCAGGTGTACAAGCTGGGGCTAGACAAATTGAATGTACTATAAACGGTTTAGGTGAAAGAGCGGGAAACGCTGCTCTTGAAGAAGTTGTAATGGCAATTAAAACTAGACCAGATTTGATGCCTTATGAAACAGGAATTAACACTAAACTTTTAAGTAAGGCTTCAAAAATAGTTTCAAATGCAACAGGTTTTCCTGTTCAATATAATAAAGCGATTGTTGGAAAAAATGCTTTTGCGCACGAAGCAGGTATTCACCAAGACGGAATGTTAAAAAATAGACAAACTTATGAAATTATGACACCTGAAAGCGTGGGTGTAAAACAAACTTCACTAGTAATGGGCAAACATTCTGGAAGGCATGCTTTTAAAGATAAATTAAATAGTATGGGATATCCAGATTTAACTGATGATGTGGTGACTAATGCTTTTGCAAAATTTAAAGTATTGGCAGATAAGAAAAAACATGTTTATGATGAAGATATAATTGCTTTAATTGATGATAGCTTAATTATAGATAATAAAGTTAATGCAATAAGTTTAAAATCTCTAAAAGTTTTTGCTGGAACAGGTGAGCCGCAAAGAGCAGAAATGACATTAGATGTTTATGATGAAATTAAACATGCGACTGAGACTGGGGATGGCCCAGTTGACGCGATATTTAAATGTATAAAAATTCTTTATCCTCATGATGTAAATTTACAGCTCTATCAAGTACACGCTGTAACTGAAGGAACTGATGCTCAAGCTACAGTTAGTGTTAAAATTGAAGAGAATGGAAAAACCACAGTTGGACAAGCAGCTGATACTGATACGTTAGTTGCATCTGCTAATGCGTATATTAATGCATTAAATAAAATGATCATTAAACGAGATAAAACAGCTCCAATGGAGCAAGAAAGTCAGAAGGTAAGAGGTATATAGATGGGATTGTTTGATAGTGTAAAAAAAATTTGGAGCCAAGATATGGCTATTGACCTTGGAACTGCAAACACACTTGTAGTATTAAAAGGCAAAGGTGTTGTGCTAAATGAGCCATCTGTTGTTGCAATTGTTGACCAGGGTGGAAAGAAAAATGTTTTAGCTGTAGGTGATGAGGCGAAAACAATGCTTGGAAGAACACCTGGTAACATCAGTGCAATCAGACCTTTAAGAGACGGTGTTATTGCAGATTTTGTTGTTACAGAAGAAATGATTAAACATTTTATTAAAAAAGTTCACCAAGGAAGCACATTTGCAAATCCTAGAATTTTAATTTGTGTACCAACTGGATCAACGCCAGTTGAAAGAAAAGCAATTCAAGATAGTGCACTTGCAGCAGGAGCAAGAAGAGTTCAATTAATTGAGGAACCAATTGCAGCAGCAATTGGTGCTGGACTTCCAATTTCCGAAGCAACCGGTTCAATGATAGTTGATATTGGTGGTGGCACCAGTGAAATAGCAATTATGTCTTTAGGTGGTTTAGTTTACTCTAAATCATTAAGAGTTGCGGGTGATGCAATGGATGTAGCTATAGTAAACTACATGAGGAAAGAATATAATTTATTAATTGGTGATACTACAGCTGAAAAAATTAAAAAAGAGATGGGTACCGCAATCCCAACTGGAACAAATACTTATCCAGTAAAAGGTAGAGATTTAAGATCAGGTACACCAAAAGAAGTAAATATTACCGAGGAAGATACTGCAGAAGCGTTAAATGATATCATGAAAGAAATGGTAAATGCAATTAAAGACGCGTTAGAGAACACACCTCCTGAATTATCTGCTGATTTAGTAGACATGGGTTTAACTCTTACTGGTGGTGGAGCATTATTAAAAAATATTGATAAAAGATTTTCTAAAGAAACAGGTTTACCAGTCCATGTTGCTGACGACCCTTTATCATGTGTAGCAGTTGGAACTGGTAAGGCTTTGGATCAAGAGGAAACTTTTTCTACTATGTTATCTGAATACTAAAAAAGATGGCTTCAGGCAGAGACGATTTTGTAATTGCCTTTAGATCGGCCTTTTTAAAAAAAAAAGATAAACAAAAATTCTCACTACTTAGTTTAATCTTATTATCAATTGTTGTAATTATTTTAAGCAATATTAATTTCAAACCTATTCAATTTGTGAAAATAGGTATTAATGAAATCATTTATAGATCGTCATATTTTATATCTAAACCTGAAAATTATTTAAAAAATTTAACACTTAGATTTAACGAACATATGAATTTATTTGAAAAATATGAAAATACAAAATCAGAACTAGAAAATTTAAAAGAAGAAAAGGTAACGAATAATTTTTTAAAACTAGAAAATGAAAAACTTAGAAATTTAATTAATGAAAATATAAATTCTGAGGAAGTATTCGCAAAAGTTTTGATTGATCGAGAAAGTCCTTTCCTAAAGTCAATAATTTTGAACAAAGGAACAAAAGATAATGTTAAAATTGGAATGGGTATAATTGATCGGGTTTATCTAGTTGGCCAAATAATCGAAGTTAATTACACAAATTCAAGGGCTTTATTATTATCTGATCTTAATAGCAAGATACCCTCGCTTTTAGCGCCACAAAACATTCAGGCAGTAATCTCAGGCACTGGAAAAAATTATGGAATAATTGAGCACACCAAAGATGATATAGAAGAAGATTTGAAAGATGAGGATGCAATAATTTACACTTCAGGACTTGGAGGCCTTTTTAAACCTGGCATCCCCATTGGAAAAATTTCTAAAGGTACAAATTATAAGGTAGAGTTTTTTTCAGATTTTACTCAATTAGATTATGTAAAAATAATATCATTTTCTATAGGAGATAAAAAATAATGGCATCACTAAATAAAAGCAATTTTCTAAGAGCATTTTCATCTTATTTACCAATAATAATTTTGTTTATTTCTGTTTTTAATGAATTTGATTTTAATTACTTAAAAATTGAAAATTTTTCATTTAATTTTGTTTACATTTTGGTTTTTTATTGGACTCTAAGAAGTCCTGATAGCTTAGGCTACTTTTCTATATTTTTGGCAGGGATTGTTAATGATGTCGTTATAGGTATTCCTATTGGTATAAGTAGTTTATGTTATTTGATAATGTGTGCAGTTACAGCTTATATAAGAAATATTACCTTAAGCCCAAACTTTGTTAAAGATTGGTTTTCATTATTATTTACAATGGTCTTAATTAATTCGATCCAAGTTATTATATTAGACTTGATATTTTTGATAGAAATTAGCTATATGAGCTATGTCGTTAATTCTGGATTTACGTTTCTTTTTTATCCAATATTTTTTGTAATATTTAACGGGTTAAGCCAAATAATTTACCAAAAAAAAAATGATTAAAGAAAACTCGGGGATCAGAAAATCAGATGTAATAAACAGAAGAATGTTTATCATTGGTGCTGCAAAAATAGTTATCTTTGTAGGTATTGTTGCTCGACTATTTTCACTTCAAATAAATGAAAATAAAAAATATCTTACACTTTCTGATAAAAATAGAATTAGAGAATGGAAACTTCCACCTACAAGAGGGAACATCGTTGATTATTTTGGTAATTTAATTGCAGGTAACTTAAAAGTTTATCAACTGCATATTATACCTGAACAAGTTGAAAACTTTAACTATCTATTATTAAGATTAAAAACACTTTTAAATTTAAGTGATAAAAAAATTCAGAAAATAGTAAAATTAAAAAATAAATTAAAACCGTGGGATAGTATAATTGTATCTGAGAATCTAAGTTGGAGCCAATTCTTAAAGGTTAATAATTATTTATATGATTTGGTTGGGGTAAAACCTGTAATGACAATTTCAAGAAATTATCCATTTAACGAAATGTATACTCATGTTTTAGGCTATGTAAGTGAGCCAAATGAAGAGGAAATATTGGAAAATGAAATTGTGAAAGAAAGATTTGTTCCAGGTATGAAAATCGGAAAGTTAGGTTTGGAAAAAACGCTCGAAAATCAACTAATAGGAATTAATGCAATTCAAAGGTATGAAGTTAATGCTTATGGAAAAAGAATAAATCAACTAGAACATCAAAAAGGACTTCAAGGCAATAAAATAAGATTAACTGTAGATACCGAGGTACAAAAACTTTCTGCTCAATTGCTCTTGGATAAGGCAGGATCAATAAGTGTGATGGATATTTTTACAGGAGATATAATTGCTATGTACTCGTCACCATCTTATGATCCAAATTTATTTTTGTTTGGTATTAGTCATGATGAGTGGCAATTAATTAGAAATAATCCTTTAAAACCCTTGATTAATAAAACACTTTCTGGTCTCTATTCACCTGGTTCAACAATAAAACCTATCGTAGCCCTTTCCGCATTAGAAAATAATATTATCAATTCAACTTTTAAAGTTAAATGTACTGGTAAAACAGAATTATATGGCCAAACTTTTCACTGTTGGAAAGAAAAAGGACATGGTTATGTTAGTTTAAAAAATGCGATGAAGCAATCTTGTGATACATATTTTTATGAGGTTGCAAGACTATTAGGTGTTGATCGATTAAAAACTACAGCTAAAAAGTTTGGTTTAGGAGAAAAAGTTTTGGGTCAATATTTTGATAATGAAAAAAAAGGTTTATTTCCAAATACAGATTGGAAAAAAAATAATCTTGGAAAAGGATGGGTATTAGGGGAGACGTTAATTACAGGAATTGGACAAGGCTACACTCAAACTACACCTTTACAATTATGTTTAATGACTGCTCAAATTGCAAATGGTGGATATAAAATTAAACCGAAGATTATAGTAAATAATAATCCATTAAGCTTAGAAGATGCAAAAACCTCAATGGAGCTTCAGTCTTTGCAAACACCCCATACGAAATTATTTAATGATCAAAAAAATATTAAAATAGTTCAAGAAGCAATGTTTAGCTCTACAAACGAGCAATATGGAACTTCTTATAAATCTAGAATTGACGATCCGAAATATCAATTTGCAGGCAAAACAGGAACAGCGCAAGTTAAAAGAATCAGCATGAGAGAAAGAGAACTTGATTTAAAATTAGAACAAATACCTTATAAGGATAGAGATCATGCGCTTTACGTTGCTTATGGCCCATACAAAAATCCAAGATACGCACTAAGTATAATTGTTGAACACGGTGGTTCAGGCAGTAAAGCTGCTGCTCCTATGGCAAAAGAATTATTTAAGTTAATAATTGATAGGCACGATCTTAGAGATAAACAAACTAACTTCGAAAATATTAATATCTAATGTTTCAAAGAGATAGATTAAATTCTGAACTATCATTTTTTCAAAAAATTCAAGAATTGGATTATACGCTATTGATTTGTATTATTTTATTATCAATAGCAAGTTTAATAGTAATGTATTCAACTGATGGTGGTGAGATACTTTACCATACCAAAAGTCATTTTAGTAAACTGGTAGTGTTCTTTCCTCTTATGATTTTAATTGCATTTTTTAATATTAGATTTTGGCATACCTTTGCATATATATTTTACTCCTTAATCATTTTTTTATTAATATACGTTTCTTTCTTTGGTCTTAAAGCATCAGGCTCTCAGAGATGGATGGATTTATATTTATTTGTTCTGCAGCCTTCGGAGTTAATGAAAATTGCTATTATCTTATGTCTTGCAAAGTACTATCATCGAATAAAAATTGAAAATGTAAATACTTTAACCAGTATCATGATAGTTTTAACAATTATACTTTTACCAATTATATTAGTAATCTCTCAACCAGATCTTGGAACATCAGTGTTAATTGCATTAAGTGGTTTAATTATTTTGTGGTTAGGGGGAGTAAAAGTTAAATATTTTATATATTCACTTATAACTTTTCTCATTTCTTTACCTTTTATTATCTCTTTTTTAAAACCTTATCAAAAATTGAGAATACTAACATTTTTAGATCCAGATAGAGATCCTTTAGGTGCAGGTTATCAAATTATCCAATCTAAAATTGCAATTGGATCAGGAGGATTAGATGGGAAGGGGTTTTTAAAAGGTACGCAAAGTTATCTAGATTTTTTACCAGAAAAACATACTGACTTTATTTTTACTTTATTTTCTGAAGAATTTGGTTTTATAGGATCAGTTGGTCTTTTAATCCTTTACACAATAATAATCTTTAGAATTATTCGTATTGGTGCACTATCAAGAAGTAATTTTTCTAAATTATTTTGTTTTGGTTTTGCTTTTTCAATTTTTATTTATATCGTCGTAAACCTTTCAATGGTTTTAGGCTTACTTCCAATTGTTGGTTCTCCATTACCCATTATGTCCTATGGGGGCTCCTCAATGTTAGCCACTATGATTGGTTTTGGCATTGTCTTGTGCGCAAAAATTAATCACAAGCAAACAATTGCTTAACATACTAAATTCAAATTAGCATAATTTGTCACTCTTAATTTCTTCTTTATTAATTGTATAAGAGGCGGTGAGCAAAAAAATTAAAATAGGGGTAATAGGCGCTGGTATCCAAGGCATTTCTAACGCTTTGTTTTTACAAAAAAAAGGGTTCAAAGTTACTATTTTTGACAGAGACAACCCAGGTGCTCAAGCAGCATCTTACGGAAACGCAGGACACTTTTCGCCTTATGCCTCTGTTCCAATTAATAGACCCGATGTACTACTAGATGTGCCGGCAATGCTAATGAGTTCCTCTGGTCCATTGGCATTAAAATGGAACTACGTTCCTAAAATGATCCCATGGTTTTTGAAATTTATCAGAAACTCAACTACTAATAAAATGATGCATACAGCAAAAAACATGCATCAAATTTTAGATCTAGCTTTACCAGCATATGACGAATTATTTGATGAAATAGATCTAGGAGGTTTAGTTGAGAGCAAAGGAATTCTTTATATTTGGAATGATCAGAATTTAAAAAGTCGAGAGCTTGAAATAAATGTGAGAGAAGAATTGGGTGTTAAGCAGCAATTAGTAAACAAAGCAGAAATTCATGACCTAGAACCGCACATTAAACCGATTTATCATGCGGGAGTTTATTATTCTTATGCAAGACACGCTCGTAATCCAAAAAAAATTCTTCTAAAGTTATTTGATTTATTTTTGAAAAAAGGGGGTGAATTTAAAAAAATTAATATTAAAAATATTAATTTTGATGAGGAAAAACCTGTTTTTAAAACTGAAACTCAAAGTTATGTTTTTGATAAGGCAGTAATAGCATGTGGTGCTTTTTCAAAAAAATTGACCGATAACTTTGATGAAAAAATACCGCTGGACACTGAAAGAGGATATCACGTTCATTTTAAAAACTGTGATCATTTACTAAGTAGACCTGTAATATTTTCCAATCGAGGGTTTGGCATTACTCCAATGGAGCAAGGGTTAAGAGTAGTAGGAACCGTAGAATTTGGAGGTTTGGATAATGCTTTATCAAAATCAAGAGTAAAAAATTTGATTAATAACGCAAAATATATGCTTGGAGATCTACCTGAACATGAGGACGAGTGGCTAGGTTTTAGACCTACACTTCCTGATTTTTTACCTGTTATGGGTCCGTCTAAAAATCATAAAAATATTTATTATTGTTTTGGACACCATCATTTAGGATGGACTTTAGGGCCAATCTCTGGGAAAATTGTTTCAGGTATGATTGCTAACGAAAATACAAATTTAGATTTAAAACCATATAGTTCGCTCAGATTTAATTAAGTGAGAAAAGATCAAAATCTCACAGCTTACTTATATCTATTCTTAACAGTAACTTTTTGGGCAGGTAATTTCATTGTTGGGAAATATGCGAGTTATTATGATGTACCTCCATTTTCATTAAATTTTTATAGGTGGTTCTTTGCTTGGTTAATTCTAGCACCATTCACAATCCCAGAAATTCTAAAAAAAAAAGAGTATATTTTAAAAAATTATAAAATTTTTCTAGTATTAGGAGTTACAAGTATAACAATTTTTAATTCTATTGTTTATTACTCCTTAAATTTTACCCAGGTAATTAGTGGAGTATTAATGATT
Organism: uncultured Pelagibacteraceae bacterium; assembly: GCA_902539165.1. Taxonomy (GTDB): domain Bacteria; phylum Pseudomonadota; class Alphaproteobacteria; order Pelagibacterales; family Pelagibacteraceae; genus Pelagibacter. The sequence continues at coordinate 14,645 of CACBHY010000009.1, read as the reverse complement.
TCGACAATTCCAGTGATGATAATGTTATTTTCGTCTATTCTAAATATAGAAAAAACAAATATTTTTCAAATTATAGGGGTCATTTTTTCTTTTATAGGAGTAATTGCGATTGTAACAAAAGCAGATTTTGAAATATTAAAAAATTTAGACTTTAATAAAGGAGATATTACTATGGTGATTGCCATGTTTTCATGGGCTCTATATTCTACTTTACTAAAACGAAAAACATATGAGATTTCACAATTATCATTACTTCAAGTAGTCATTACTTGTGGTTTGATATTCTTGATACCACTATATTTTATTGAGCATCAAATTGGATCTAGAATAAGACTAGATATTCCATTCATTTTGATTTTATCTTATGTAGTACTATTTCCAGGTCTAGCTTCATTTTTTTTATGGATAAAGGGAATATCTTTAATTGGAACAAACCGATCAGGTGTTTTTTTACATCTAATGCCTATACTAAGTGCAATAATGGCGATATTTTTTTTTAATGAAAAATTTATGTTTTATCATATGTTGGGCGCTTGTTTTATTATAATTGGAATTTTATTGTCAAATAAGAAATTAGAAAATGCTTAAAGTTGCCATCCTAGATGATTATCAAAACGTTGCTCAGCAATTTGTCGATCTAGAGAAACTTTCTGGAAAATATGAGTTCAAAATTTTTAGCGAACCATTTGTTGATGAAGCAGAGGTAATTGAACAATTATCAGATTTCGAGGCTTTACTTGTTATGAGAGAGAGAACACCAATTACAAAAAATGTAATTGATAATTTAAATAATTTAAAATTTGTAATTACCAGTGGTTTGAAGAATAAATCAATTGATTTAAACGCAGCAAAAAAAAGAAAAGTAATTGTTTGTGGAACTGAGTCGAATGTCCATCCAACTCCAGAATTAACATGGGCTTTAATATTAGGTTTAGCAAGAAACTTTAAAGAAGAATTTGATAATATGTATCAAGGTTATTGGCAAACTACTATTGGCGTGGAGTTGAAAGGTAAAATTTTAGGATTAATTGGTCTAGGGCGTGTTGGTTCCCAAGTTGCGAAAATTGGAAAAGCCTTTGGTATGCAAGTAATGTCATGGAGTGAAAATTTAAACTTAAATGCTTGTAAAGATTTAGATGTACTTCCGTGTACTAAAGAAGATTTAATAAAAAATTCTGATTTTTTGTCTATTCATGTTCAAGGTGGTGATAGGTACAAAGACTGCATAACCCTTGAAGAGTTAGACAAGATGAAGAAAACTGCATTTTTAATTAATACATCTAGAGGTGAAATTGTTAATGAAGATGACTTAATTATCGCATTGTCGACAAATGTAATTGCTGGTGCAGGAATTGATGTATATCAAAAAGAACCATTGGCAGAAAATAACAAATTAAGATTTTTACCCAATGCTTTGTTAACCCCACATATTGGTTATGTTACAGCTGAAAACTACACTATTTACTATAATCAAATGATCGAGGGATTAGAGGCTTGTGTTAATGGAAAACCATTACGTGTTTTAGATTAATTATGGAGTTACCAGTTGTTAATCATGAAGACTACTTTGCAAAAATTGGAGACGATCATAAATTTCCAATAAATAAATTTGGTGAATTAGCTAATTATCTAATAAGTAATAATATTGTGAAGAACTTTCACAAACCATATCCTTGTTCAGTTGAAACTTTGAAATTTGCTCATTCAGACAAATATATTCAAAATATTTTAAATAAGACTCTAAATACCGAGGGGGTTAAAAAAATTGGATTTCCTCTTGTAGATAGTGTTGTTAAAAGATCTTTGGTAGCTACAGGAGGAACAGTTTTAGCTTCAAAACTTGCTATTCATTATGGAATATCATGCAACACAGCGGGTGGAAGTCATCACGCAAACTATAATGAGGGAGCAGGATATTGTGTTTTTAATGATGTTGCTGTTGCTGCTCACTATTTAATTAATAGAGGTTTGGCTAATAAAATTCTCATCGTTGATCTTGATGTACATCAGGGAAATGGAAATTCAGATATATTTAAAGAAAATAGAAATGTTTTTACATTCAGTATGCATTCCAAGTCAAATTATCCTGCCAAAAAGTCTAAGAGTGACATAGATGTTGAGCTAGAAGATAATTTGGAAGACCAAACATACATTAAGAAGCTCAAATACTATTTGGGAGATTTAAATAAAGAAAATTTTGATTTTGTATTTTATATTGCAGGGGTAGACGTTCATTTTAATGATAGATTAGGAAAATTAAAAATTTCTGATGAGGGTATTAGATTAAGAGATGAAATTGTTGTAGAGAATTTTTTTTCAAAAAAAATCCCTCTTTGCGGCGTTTTGGGAGGTGGATATAACAAAGATTTCAATAAACTAGTAGAATTACATTCAATTTTGCATCAAAGTTGTGCTAAATATATTTAATTATGTCAAAAAAAATTAATCCAAATTTATCAGTTGAGCAAAAATTAATTTTATTTGAGGAAGGCACGGAGCTAGCTGGGTCCAGTGAGCTTAATAATGAGAAAAGAGAAGGTAGCTTTCATTGTGCAAACTGTGATGTGAAATTATTTGATGCCAAAACAAAATATGAAAGTGGATCTGGTTGGCCTTCTTTTTATGAGTCTTTACCAGATGTATTTGAGACAAAAACAGATCATCATATAGGTTATGCAAGAACAGAATATCACTGCAAGAATTGTGGAGGACACCATGGACATATCTTTGAAGACGGTCCTCAACCTACAGGTAAAAGATACTGTAATAATGGTGTGTGTTTGATTTTTAAGCCTAAAAGCTAAATTTAAAAATTTATATAAGGAGATCTTGTAATTTATTTTGTTTTTCTAAAGCTCTGGCTTCGTCATATCCACCTATATGCTCATCATCAAAAAAAATTTGTGGTATCGTTCTTTTACCATTAGCTTTTTTTATCATCTCATCCATCGCTCCATCAACTTTTGAAATATCTATTTCACTGTAAGGCACATTATTTCTAGCAAGCAATCTTTTTGCTGCCTCACAGTAATTACAAAATGGACCTGTATAAATTGTAATTTTTTTCATGATCTATAAATAATCACCTTTTTTTATTTTGCTAGTTATTTCTTTTCTCGAGTATTCAAATTTTTTTCTATGTTTAATACTTTTTTGATTTACCCTTTTTCTCCACAATCTAAATGAAGATGGCTTTATTGATCTTCTCATAATTTTGATTACTTCAGATTCTTTTTTTCCAGTTTTTTTCTCTATTTCTTCAAAGGTAATCCTATCTGCCCATGCTGCCCAAATTACCCAATCTGGGTCATTTATATCTGGCTCAGGATTTTTAACCCTAGTAATTGGTATGCGACCTTTTTTTTTCATATCTTTCTAATATTTAACAAAAATGTTTGATGCATTTTTTTAATCAACTGTTATATTAGTCATGATAGTCCTTCTTAGCCATCTTTAGCTCCCGGTTTTTAAGGACTATCTTTAAGAATTTTAAATAAAGTTTTTATAAAAAATCCTTCATTTATAAAATTACAAGCAATGAAGTTACAGAGAATCGTTTTTAATACTTGTTTTAATAAATATTATTAGCTGATTAAATTTGGATTATAATTTAACAACCTGAAATTGTTAATAAAATCAGTCGCAAATTTACGTGTTTTTTGTGTTGTATTTTTACAACAATTAAATAAAAATAGATTTAATTAATTTTTTAAAGTACATTTTACGAGTAAGTTTTAATATAAGATTATTAAGTTAACTTAAAAAAAATAGGAATTAAAATGAAAAAAATATTAACAATTGCAGTTTTTGCAATTTTTTCTGCCTCATCCGCTTTTAGTGCAAGCTTAACCCCGTCGGTTGGTATCTCATACAACAATTCGGCATTCGCAGGGTCAGGTACAGAGACCAACTTTGATGAAGCTGGAAGTATAAAAACAACTACTCAGGAACATGGTGCATTCACAGATGGTTTTGCATCTGTATTTGTTGAAATGGGTCTAACAGACAATATTTCTATTGGTCTAGATTATGTACCAGGGGCTATTGCATCACCTAGAAACTTTTCTAGAGAAGGTAACGCAACTCAAGATGCTGCTCCAGATCCAGGATCTTCTAGTGTGCAAGTAGACTTCGAAGAATTTGTATCAGTATATATTAAAGCTAATGTTCCGATGTTAGGTGGAACATATATAAAGGCTGGTTATTCAGAAGTTGATGTAATAGTTAATGAAAGTATGGCTTCAGGTAACACATATGGAGATGTATCTACAGATGGTTTTGTTGCAGCGATAGGTTATCAGTATGATATGGATATGGGACTTTCTATAAGAGCTGAAGTGATGGCTCACCAATTTGAAGACGTAAAAACAGATAACGGAATTGCCGCATCATCAGGAACATCTGCAAATGGCGGTAGAAACGTAGTTAGCGTTGGAGATATGATGGGTGCGAGAGGGACAATTTCAATAGTCAAATCATTCTAATTTAAATATTCAATATTAAAAAATCAAAGCCTCCAATTTTGGAGGCTTTTTTTTTACACGTTGATATAATGATAAAATGAGACTTGGCTTCATTGGAATTGGTAAAATAACATCTTCAGTAATTGAAGGAATAAATAAATCTAATATTAAATTTAGTAAAATAATTCTTTCACCAAGAAACAGAAGAAAATCAAATTTTATAAAAAAAAAATATAAAAAAATATTAATTGCAAAATCTAATCAAAATGTGATTGATAAATCAGATTGGATTTTTTTAGCAATTACACCTGAAGTAGGTAAAAAAATTATTAAGGATTTAAAATTTCATTCTAATCATACCATAATTAGCTTTATTTCTACAATAACTTTGTCAGATTTGAAAAAAGCTATTAAAGTAAAAGCAAAAATAGTAAGAGCAATACCTTTGCCTCCTATATCTTTGAAAAAAGGACCTGTACCAATCTGTCCCTCAAACCAAAAAGTAAAAGCTTTTTTTAATCAATTAGGAAATACAGTTGAGATTAAAGATGAAAAATCATCAATAAATTTTTGGTCTACATCGGGTATGATGGCTTCCTTTTATGAATTATTAAGAGTCATGTCTCATTGGCTCGTCAAACGTGGTGTTAAAAGAGATCAGGCGCAAAAATATGTAACATCTTTATTTTTAGCTTTATCAGAAGATGCAGTAATTAATTCAAATAAGGATTTAAAATTATTGGTTAAAGAATCTCAAACTCCTAAAGGTCTCAATGAACAGGGCTTAAAAGAACTTTCAAAAGCTAATTTTTTTAAATCACTAGAAAAAACTTTAAATAATATTTATCGAAGACTTAATAAATAGTTCAATGTCTGAGAATATTTTAGAGATTAACAATTTATCAAAATATTTTGGAGGTCTTGCTGCTGTTTCTGATTGTTCTATGAATGTTAAAAAAGGAACTATCACAGGAATTATTGGACCTAATGGATCTGGAAAAACAACATTATTTAATCTAATTGCAGGAAATTTAAAAGCTTCAAGTGGGAATGTTAAATTTGATAAGGAAAATATAACCGATGTTCCATCATATGAGCTGTTTTCAAAAGGACTTCTTAGAACTTTCCAAATAGCTCATGAATTTTCAAATTTATCTGTTTTAGAAAATTTAATGATGGTTCCGGGAAACCAATCTGGGGAAAAGTTAATGACTGCACTATTCAAACCCAGTCTGGTAGCTCGAGAGGAGTCTGCGGTAAAGGAAAAAGCAATAGAGGTTGTTGATTTTTTAAATTTAGGACATTTATCCAACGAATTAGCTGGAAATCTTTCAGGCGGACAAAAAAAATTATTAGAACTTGGAAGAACAATGATGGTAGACGCAAAATTAGTGCTACTTGATGAAGTTGGGGCTGGTGTTAATAGAACCCTGTTAAAAGATCTAGGGACTGCAATTGAAAAATTAAATAAAGAGAAAGGTTATACATTCTGTATGATTGAACACGATATGGATTTTATTGGAAGATTGTGTGATCCAGTGATTGTAATGGCTGAAGGATCCGTTTTATTTGAGGGAACAGTCGATCAGGCAAAAAAAGATGAGAAAGTAATTGAAAGTTATCTTGGCAGAGGATCTAAACTTAAAGAAAAAAACTGATGGCATATTTTGAAGGTATAGAGATGACAGGAGGTTACGGCAACGGACCAGATATTATTAATTCTTGCTCAGTGTCTGTAAATAAAGGTGAAATTGTTTCTATTTTAGGACCAAATGGAGCAGGAAAATCTACTGCAATGAAGGCTATGCTAGGTTTGCTAAATTTAAAGTCTGGATTAGTAAAAATAGATGGTCAAGATATATCAAAATTATCACCTCAGGATAGAGTTAAAGAAGGTATTTCATTTGTACCTCAAACAAAAAATGTATTTGCAGGGATGACAGTTGAAGAAAATCTAGAAATGGGTGCTTTTTTAATTAATGATGAGATAAAAAATATAATTGAAGAAATTTATAACTTATTCCCGATATTAAAACATAAGAGAAATCAACTAGTTGGTGAATTGTCAGGTGGTCAAAGACAACAGGTTGCTCTTGGAAGAGCTTTGATGATTAAACCAACCGTTTTGATGTTAGACGAACCAACTGCAGGCGTTTCTCCAATTGTAATGGATGAATTGTTTGATCATATTGTTAAAGTGAAAAAAACTAATGTTGCAATTTTAATGGTTGAGCAAAATGCAAAACAGGCATTAAGTATTTCTGATAGAGGATATGTTTTAGTAACTGGAGAAAATCGATATTCAGGAACAGGAAATGAACTGTTAAACGATCCAAGAGTTAGAAGCTCATTCTTAGGTGGGTAATATGGATATATTAAATGCAATAATTCTTTTGCTAAATTATATTTTTATTCCAGCATTAACCTATGGATCACAATTAGCACTTGGTGCAATTTTTGTAACATTAATTTACGGAATTTTAAGATTTGCTAATTTTGCAACTGGAGACATGATGGCGTTTGGTACAATGGTAACAATATTGTTCACCTGGTATTTTCAGTCTTTAGGAATTTCATTAGGTGTGTTGCCCACAGCTCTCTTAGCTATACCTTTTGCAATTATATTTATGATTTTGTATATGTTAAGTATAGATAAATTTGTATTCAAATACTATCGAACGAACAAAAGCCCACCTGTTCAGTTAGCCATGGTTAGTATCGGTGTAATGTTTGTTACCCAAGCGGTTGTGAGGATAATTATAGGACCTTCAGACAGAAGATTTTTTGATGGAGAAAAATTTATTATAAAAGCTCGTGAATTTAAAGAGATGACAGGTCTGAATGAGGGACTAGCTTTAAAATCAACCCAAGCACTAACTGTTTTTGTAACTATTGTTTTAGTTTCATTATTATTTTGGTTTTTAAATAAAACCAAAACTGGAAAAAGCATGAAAGCATACTCTGATAATGAGGATTTAGCACTTCTTTCAGGCATCGATCCTAAAAAAATTGTAATGATTACCTGGATAATAGCTGGAATTTTAGCAACTATTGGAGGCGCTTTATATGGTTTAGATAAAAGTTTTAAACCATTTACTTACTTTAATAACATGCTTCCTATATTTGCTGCAGCAATAGTTGGTGGTATTGGTAATCCATTTGGAGCATTTCTAGGTGGTTACGTTATTGCCTTTTCAGAAATATTTTTAACTTATGCTTATAAAAAATTTTTTATTTATATACTTCCAGAAAGCATGGAGCCTGAAAGTTTAGTTCAACTTTTATCTACGGATTACAAATTTGCGGTATCATTTTCTATACTGGTCATTGTTTTACTTTATAGACCTTCAGGAATATTCAAAGGAAAAGTACTGTGAAAAAGAATTTAAATGTAATTGCAGCTTATAGTATCATGATGGTGCTAATTTTATTAGTAGGGATATTCCAGTCATGGAATGTTGCATTATCAATATTTAACCTTTGTTTAATTTCAGCGGTTATGACCATGGGTGCTAATATTCAATGGGGGTATGCTGGACTCATTAATTTTGGAATTATGGGTTACACCGCCTTAGGTGGATTGGCGGCTGTTTTGATTTCAGTTGATCCAGTACAAGAGGCCTGGAGAGCTGGGGGTTTTGATATTTTAATGGGCCTATGGCTCGTAATTGTAATGGTATTAGTTATTAAATTCGTTTTAAAAAGGTTCGAAAAATCTAAGATAAGAACCTATAGCATTGCGGCAATAATTATTTCAGGAATTTTACTAATTAGATTTTCAATGGAACCAGGTATCGAGGCAATAGAAGCAGTTGATCCAGCTAAAACAGGTTTTTTAGGAGGCTTTGGTTTGCCTATAATTTTTTCATGGATTGTGGGAGCATTGTTTGCTGGGGGATTGGCGTTTGTTATTGGAAAAGTAGCATTAGGTTTAAGAGCTGATTACTTGGCAATTGCAACACTTTTAATTTCAGAGATAGTAATAGCAATTATTAAACATGAAGATTGGCTTACTAGAGGTGTCAAAAACGTAATTGGTTTAAAAAGACCAGCACCTTATGAGGTTGATCTTCAAACTACTGATTGGTTTATCAATTTAGTTGAAAAATTTAATTCAGGAAAATTAGATTTAATTTCTAATTTATCAGATCGACAAGCTACTTTAAATCAGTTTGTAATTGAAGGTTCATCAGTGTTTGTAAAATTATGTTATTCAGGATTATTTTTAATAGTAGTTATAATTCTTTTAATTTTAACTCAGAAAGCTCTTTATTCGCCTTGGGGAAGAATGATGAGAGCAATAAGAGATAACGAAGAAGCTGCAAATGCAATGGGAAAGAATGTCGTTAAGCAGCACTTATTAATTTTTGTTTTAGGCTCAGCAATTGTTGGAATAGCTGGCGCAATGTTGGTCACTCAAGATGGATTATTCACTCCAGGCAGTTATAGACCAATGAGATATACTTTTCTTATTTGGGTCATGGTAATAGTGGGGGGTAGTGGAAATAATTTTGGTGCTATTTTAGGGGGATTTGTTGTTTGGTTTTTATGGATCGAATCTGCACCAATAGCTCTATTTTTAATAAACTTTTTCACAGTTGGAATACCAGAATCAAACACACTTAAAGCTCATTTAATTCAAAGTGTACCATATTTTAGATTTTTGATGATGGGCCTAGGATTGTTGTTAATTATGAGGTACAGACCTAAAGGTATACTTCCAGAAAAAATAGAAATAAAGTAATCTCAATGAAATATATCATATTAGGCGCTGCAATTGCTTGGGCTTTATATATAGCTGACAAGTATTTGTTTTTTTAATGAACAAAAATCTATGGTTACTTATTTTAAGCCAGATTTTTGCTTTTACAGCTGCACCTGTCACTGTATTTTTAAGTGGTATAATTGGTTCAAAATTCAGTCCTACAAAATCTTTAGCAACGCTTCCTATGGCTTTGTCTGTTGTTGGAATCGCATTATTTGCATTTTTTGCTGCAAAACTGATGAGTATAATTGGTCGAAAATTTGGATTTATTTTTGCATCAATAGGTACATGCTTTGCATCCCTAATAACTGCTTACTCAATAATAATAGAAAGCTTTATATTATTTAATTTAGGATGCTTTTTTATTGGTGGTGGGATAGCTTTCAGTCACCAATATCGTTTTGCAGCGGTTGAAGTTGTAGATAAAGGTTATGCTCCAAAAGCGATTTCTATTATATTGTTAGCAGGAATAGGCTCTGCATTCATTGGACCAAATGTTGCAAATATTTCTAAAGGATTAATCTCAGATCATTTGTATGCCGGTTCTTATCTTGCTCTTGCTGTATTAGCGATCTCATCAACAATATTTTTATTTTTTTACCAAGAACCAAAAAAACCATTAAATATTCAATATAAAGCTGGAAGAAGTTTGTTTGAACTTTTATCACAACCACGATTTTTACAGGCGCTTATAGCTTCTGCATTTGCCTATGCAGTTATGACATTTTTAATGACTGCTACACCTATCAGTATGCATCTAATGGAGAACATAAGTTTGTCCAAAACGGGTTTTGTTATTCAGTTTCATATAGCAGCTATGTTTTTACCCTCACTTATCACTGGAAATTTAATTAAAAGATTTGGTCATAGTAAAATTATGTATGTGGGAGTTTTATTATTTTCAGTAACAATAGTAACTAGTTTGTTTGAACAAAATTTTAATAATTATTTAATTGCTTTAATTTTTTTAGGATTAGGATGGAATTTTTTATTTATATCAGGAACCAGTTTACTTGTTTTATGCTATAGAGAAGAAGAAAAATTTAGAGCTCAAGGCTATAACGATTTAATAGTTTATTCTATACAAGCGATAGCTAGTTTATCTGCTGGTATATTTCTGACTTTAACTAGTTGGAAAACTATGAATATAATTTGTCTAATTTTTTTAATTATAATTACTCTTTCAACTATTAGAGCTGATTATATAAAAAAAAAGCCCCAGTAATTTAATTACTAGGGCTTTTATAAATACAAATTATCTTTGTTTTTTAGTCTTAAACTTTCCACCTTTTACTTCTTGTTCTAAAAAAGAACCTTCAGCTTCACCAACTTCAGTAAAAGTTACTCCGGTAGCACCTTCGTAATTGATCTTTTTACCTTTGGCTAATAAATCTAAGCCTTTTTTAAGTTCACCTGGATAAATTTTTGTACCAGGCTCGTTAGCTATATCCATTACATTTTTAGCAATTGAAGCTCTGTCTGCTGAGTTACCAGCTTGCATTGCTAGTACAATTAAAGCAGCTGCATCATAAGACTCACCAGTATAAGGACCAGAAGCTTCTATACCTCCAGCTTTTGCAACTTCAGAAAAAATGCCAGCACCTTTTCCAGTGGAACCTGGCATAGAACCAAAAGATTTGCTCAAATCTTTTCCAAATGCATCAACCAATGATTGACCAATCATACCATCAGATAAAATAAATTTATCAAACGCACCAGAGTCTAAAGATGCTTGGATAATTCCTTTTCCACCTTGGTCAAGATAACCAATAACTGCCACAGCATCTCCACCAGCTGAAGCTAAAGTTGCTACTTCTGACGAATAGTCAGCTTTACCATCTTCGTGTGCAGTTACAGTTGTAACTTTAATACCATGTGATTTAACTGCAGCTTCATAAACATCTGCCAATCCTTTACCGTAGTCATTGTTAGTGTATGTAATTGCTACACTTTTAACTTTTCTATCTTTAGTAATATCAGCTAGAATTTGACCACCTCTAGCATCTGATGGAGCTGTTCTAAAAAAGTATCCATTATCATCTAGAGTTGTTAATCCTGGAGAAGTTGCAGATGGTGAAATCATTACTACACCATTAGGTACAGCAACATTTGATGCAATAGCACCAGTTACACCTGAGCAGTCAGCACCCATAATTGCTGCTACACCTTGTGATATAATACCTTCAGCTGCTGCTGTTGCTGCTGCTGAGTCAACACAAGTTGAGTCCGCTCTTACTGGCTCAATTTGTTTTCCACCCAATAGTGAACCTGAGTCAGAGGCTTCTTTAAAAGCAAGTTCTGCAGATGCAGCCATTGCTGGAGTAAGAGATTCAATAGGACCTGTAAATCCTAAAATAATCCCCATTTTGATCGTGTGTCCGTCTGCCATTACGTTTGATCCAAAACTTGATACAAACATAAATGCAGCGATAAATAGTTTTCTCATTATCTTCCTCTTTATTGTTAACAATTTATAAAAGTTAATTAAATTATGAATATACACAATATTCAACGACAAAATTATCCTATTTACCTATGAATCCAAAGGTCTTAAAGGCAATTTTGTAAGAGTAAGTAAATTTTACTAAAAATATTTCTTAAATTCTTCGTTGATCTTGAGAATTTCTAAATCTACCAATCCTCCAATTATTAATTGAAGACCAACAATTAATATAAAAACTAAACCAACATAAGCTATCCAAATATGATTTTGAATATACTTAGCCATATATGTTGCTAACGCTCCTGTTAAAACAACAGACAAAACAAGGCCAAAAATCATAAATCCGAAATATCCTTTAGCAGCACCTACAACTCCAATTACATTATCAAAACTAATTGTAATATCAGCGAACAAAACTTTATATATACTTTGGATATATGAGGGTTCCTTTGTTTTTTTTGTAGGCGATTTTATTTTTTTTATTTCAACCAAATCTTTTCTTAAATCATTTACAATCCAGATTAGTAATAGACCTCCTAAAATTTTAATGAAATAAAATTCAAAAAGATAGGTAGCAAAAATCGCAAAGACTACTTTAAAGACTAAAGCTCCTGCAACCCCCCATAAAATTATTTGCTTTCTATGTTTTGGATTAAAATTTGCAGCAATAAGACCTATAATTATTGCATTATCTGCTGCTAAGATAATATCTATAAAAATTATTTGAGTTAAAATTATTAATTGTTCAATCAAAATTTAATATTTAGATTTTTTTGTCCCATCTATAACTTGTTTTAACTCATCATACTCTTCACAATTACATTTTTCTAATACTTTTAATCTTTCTTTAGCTAGATCTAATCTATTGGTTGCAACATAAAGTTCACCTAAATACTCATTTATACCTTCATGGTTTGGTTCAATCTCTAACCCCAAAAGATAATACTTTTCACCATTTTCAAAGTCACCAAGCTTTCTTGTTGTAAAACCTAAATAATTTAATGTATCTGCTTGATTTGGTTTTTTCTTATTTGATTTTAAAAGCAGCTTTTGAGCTTTGTTATATCTTTTTTTGGCCTTCTCAAGCTTTCCTTTTTTTTCATATTTTTTCGCTGACTTAATATGTGTTACTGCTTTATCGTAATCTGACTTAACTTTACTTGAATTATCACCCCCATCTGAACCAGCAGAATACAAATTTGTTGTAAGTAAGATTGATATTAAAAGAGCTATTATTGAATTTTTAATCATTATATAAATTTTTTCATTAAGTTAAGGGGTTTTAATGCAAGTCCATTTCCAACGAGATTACTTTTTATCGATTTAGCAGTTGCTAATGAACTCATATTGTCACCATGTATGCAAACTGAGTCAATTTCGCAAGGTATTTGCTTCCCACTGTGACAATTAAGTGACTGATTTTCTACCATTCTTAGAACATGTTTTTTTGCCTCTTCAGGGTCAATAATCAATGCATTTATTTTTTTTCTTGATACTAAATTTCCATCATCTTCGTAATTTCGATCAGCAAAAATTTCACAAGCGATTTTCATTTTTAATTTTTTAGCTGCCTCTTCCATTTTTGAGCCTGTAGGAACCAAATATATCAAATTTTTATCTATATCATTAATTGCTTTAGCTAAGATAGTTGCCAACTCTATATCTTCACATGCCATATTGTTTAATGCACCATGTGGCTTCATATGTGTTACATTCTCACCATGATCTTGGGCTATTTTTTGAAGGATCTCATATTGATTTATCATTAATTTTTTGATTTCACTTGATGAAAGATATATCCTTTTTCTTCCAAAGTTTTCTAAATCTTTAAAAGATGGATGAGCACCAATACTTACTCCATTTTCTTTAGATATTTTAACTACTTCTCTCATTGAATCATCATCACCTGCATGAAAACCGCAAGCAACATTCGCAGAATTTACTATTTTAAGTAATTCAGGATCATTTTCGTTTGAATGATGTTTTGATTTTTCACCTAAATCACAATTGATATTAATTTCCATGACCTAATACTTGAAGTATAACATGTCATGATAAAAAATATATCAAATCTTGGTGACGCAGCTGTCTATTGTGACTTTGGTAAAGAAGTAAATAAAGAAATAAATTCAAATGTAATTAAGTATTTTTATTCAATCAGAAATCAGAAAATTAAGGGGATAAATAATCTTACCCCGTCTTATAACAAGCTAATTATATCATTTGATTTAAAATTAACTAATTTTAAAGAGATAAAAAAAAAAATCGAAAATCTAAATATTAATGAAGCTTTTGTTCAAAATAATAAAAAAATAACAATACCAGTATGTTGTGAAGCAACATTTGGGCTTGATATCGATATTTTAGAAAAAAAACTTTCCTTGAAAAGGGAAAAAATTTTAGAGAATTTTTTTAATAAAGAATATTTTTGTTATATGACAGGTTTCATTGCCGGCATGCCATTTCTAGGTAATTTGAATAAAAATATGCATACTAAAAGGTTAGAAACCCCAAGAGTTAGAGTTCCCAAAGGCTCAGTGGGAATTACAGAACAATTTGCAAATATATATACTTTCGAAAGTCCAGGTGGATGGAACATTATTGGCAATACACCAGTAGAAGTGTTTGATAGTGGCAACGAAAAGGATCCAAATATGATTAGCCCAGGAGATGAAGTTACCTTTAATGAAATATCGCTAGATGAATATAAATCTTATCATGAACAATAACTATTTTGAAATAATTAGAGCTGGAATTAATACCACATTCCAAGATGAAGGTAGGGATAATTTGTATCATATTGGCATACCATTTAGTGGTGCAATGGATAGAAGAAATTTTTACCTAGCAAATAAATTGGTAAATAATGTTTTGAATGCACCAATAGTTGAGTTTGCTTACCAAGGACCCCAATTAAAATATGTTGGAGATAAATTAAACATTTCTGTTACTGGAGATGTTGTCTTTAAAATTA
>CACBHY010000008.1 GCA_902539165.1 uncultured Pelagibacteraceae bacterium | reverse complement strand
ATCAATGATGATTGGATCAACCAGAGAGTTCATTTTTGCCCATATTTCAGCTTTTTTTCCTTTTTTAGCGTTTGAAATTTCTATATCTATACATTTGTTAAGAGTAATTCTTAGATTAATTGGTGAAATTGATATTTTATTTAAATTTCTAGGTTTTGAATAACCTGTAACGTAATTAAAAAATTTTTCTACATCACCAGCAATTTTTTTATTAGAGCTGAATAAAGATAAGTCTGTGTAAATTTTTGCATTTACAGGGTGATAATTTCCAGTACCTAAATGAACATAGGTTTGTATTTTACCTAGTTCTCGTCTAAGCACTAAAGAAGACTTGGCGTGTGTCTTATACTTTGCAAAACCATAAACGATTTGAACCCCAGCTTTTTCTAAACTTCTAGCTAATTGAATATTGGCCTCTTCATCAAATCTCGCTTTAATTTCAATAAGAGCTGTGACCGTTTTTCCATTCTCTGCAGCTGAGATAAGCGCTTTAACTATGGGTGAGTCTAAAGTTGTTCTATAAAGAGTTTGTTTTATTGCAATAACTTTTTTATCATAAGCGGCTTGATTTAAAAATTCAATTACGGCATCAAATGTTTCGAAGGGGTGATGAACAACTAAATCTTTTTGTTTTATAGTGTCAAAAAAATTATTATTAAATTCTTTTAATCTTTCTACTTCTCTAGGATTAAAATTTTTAAATCTGAGTTTAGAGTTTTTTAACTTACATATTTGATCTATATCTTCAATACCTACAAGTCCTTCTGTTTCGTATATATAATCTGGGTTGACTTCTAGTTTATTAGTAATAAATTTTATTAAATCTTTATTGCTGTTTTTGATTACTTCTAAACGAACTATATCTCCAATTCTTCTTCTCTTGAGTGCTAATTCAAATGATCTTACCAGATCTTCAGCTTCCTCTTGTATTTCGACGTCACTATCTCTGATAACCCTAAATATCATTTTACTCTCTAGATTGTGATCTGGAAATATTTCAGAGGAAAAAAAACTAATTATATCATCAAGAATAACATATTTTTTGTAATTTTTTCCTCCATCTATTTCTATAAATCTTGATAAAGCTTTGGGAATTACGATGATTGAATTTAATAATCTTTTTTTATTTTTTTTTTTAAGTTTCATAACCACTGCTCTGCCTTGATTTACTATGAACGGAAATGGATGTGCAGGATCAATAGCTGAAGGTGTCAGTAAAGGATATATTTCCTCATAAAAAATATTTTTTAATTTGATTTTTTCGTTTTTGCTAAGATCTTGTGGTTTCACTAAAGTAATATAATTTTTCTTTAGTTGTGAAATTAGATTTTTGTAAATTAAGTTCTGTTTATGAAGAAGATTTTTAGTTTCTTGAACAACTTCACTCATTTGTTCTTCTGGATTTAATCCATCCGAACTTAACGACTCTACCTCTTGTTTTATCTGGCTATATAAACCAGCAACACGAACCATAAAAAACTCATCTAAATTAGATCCAGCTATGGACAGAAATTTTACTCTTTCATATAGTGGATTATCTATATTTTGAGCTTCAAGTAACACCCTATCATTAAATTTTAGCCAAGATAATTCTCTGTTGATATATTTAGATTTTAACTCTTGTTTCTGTTGTTTTTTTAATGGAGTCATATAATTACAAATAATGTTACATTTATATGTCATGCGTCACTCAAAATCCAGTTGGAGTGATCCCAGTCTAGACGATTTTGATAGACCGTTAAGTAAAAGAGGTAAGAACAATGCTAAATTAATTTGTGAATTTTTTATTAAAAAAAATTATAAGTTTGATTATGTATTAGTTTCTAGTGCAAATAGAACAAAAAAAACTTTAAGTATACTTTTAAAGAAAATCGCTACACCAAGAAAAATTTTTTCATCGAAAAAACTTTATTTAGCAAATGAAGATAGAATTATTGAGTTAATTAAAACAATTCCAAAAAAATATAAATCCATTTTGTTAATTAACCATGAACCTACAGTAAGAAATTTAGTAAAAGCCTTAACAAAGAACCAAAATAATAATCATTTTAAATTACTAAATTATAAATTTCCAACCTCTGCCTTTGCCAAAATTAATTTTAATTTAATTGAATGGAAAGAAATAAAAAATAATGGATTAATTAAAGAGTTTATTAGACCAAAAGATCTTCAGGACTCTAAAGAATAACCTGCCGATCTAACAGTTCTTATTAATGGTTTGGTTTTTTCTATATTTATAGCTTGTCTCAATCTTCTTATATGAACATCAACCGTTCGAGACTCTACATAGATATTTTCACCCCAAACATTATTTAAAAGTTGTTCTCGTGAATAAACTCTTTTAGGGTTTTTAATAAAAAAATCTAATAATTTAAATTCAGTTGGTCCTAAGGATATTTCTTTATTATTTCTGTAGACACGTTTTGTTACTCTATCTATTTTTAAATCAGTAAATTCCACAACGTCCACTGAAGATTGAGGTTTAGACCTTCTTAGGAGAGATTTTATTCTAGCATTAAGTTCTTTTTGACTAAACGGTTTTGTCACATAATCGTCTGCACCTGTGTCAAATGCTTTAATTTTATCTGCTTCCTCGCCTTTAGCAGTTAGCATTATTATTGGTATATCACTAAATTTTTTATCCTTCTTTAAATTTTTACAAAGATCCACTCCAGAAAGATCTGGCAGCATCCAATCCAAAAGTATTAAATCAGGTTGCTTATCTTTAATTAATTTAAGTGCTTCCTCTCCATTTTCAGAAAAACTTACCTTATGGCCCTCTTTTTCTAAATTGTATTTTAATAAAGTTACTATTGGTGTTTCATCTTCAGCAATAAAAACATGCGCTGACATTATTACTTTTCTCCAGTTACTATTGGCTCTGTACCTTTTGGTCTATCACCTTCTAAATAATTACCTTCAACTAAATAATATATTTGTTCTGCAATGTTTGTTGTATGATCACCAATTCTCTCTATATTTTTTGTAACAAACAATAAGTGAGTTCCATCATCCAAATTGCTTTCATGTTCTTTAAGATATTTAATTACTTCTTGCATACAAAGATTAGTTAACTCATCTATTTGCTCATCATTCTCCCAAACGTTCACAGCCATCGATGAAGATCTATCCAGATAAGCGTCTAAAACAGATTTTAATTGTTTTTGAACGTTTGTGGAAACCCTCACTAAAGCGTCAACTAGATTTTTTGGTAGATTTTCATTTAATAACAAAGTTCTTTTCGAAATGTTTTTGGCTAAATCACCAATTCTCTCTAAATCAGAGGATATTTTTAGTGCTGTAACTGTTTCTCTCAAATCTATAGCCATTGGTTGTCTTAAAGCAATGAGGTTTACAACTTGTTGTTCTATTAAAGTTTCAAATTTATCAATTTTTTCATCGTTTTTTATTACTGTTTCTGCATTTTCGCTATCACGAGTAGTTATTGCAATAATTGCTTTTCCTAATGCCTCTTCGCATGAAACACCCATTTTTATGATATTTTTATTTAAACTTTGTAATTCTTCTTCGTAAGATTTTACTGTATGCGTTGCTTCCGACATTATCCGAACCTCCCTGTAATATAATCTTGCGTTTTATTATTTTCTGGATTCTTAAATATCTTATCTGTTGATCCATGTTCTATCAATTCTCCTAAGTGAAAGAAACCAGTATTTTGAGAAACTCTTGCTGCTTGAGCCATAGAGTGAGTAACTATAATTATTGTATGTTCTTTCTTTAATTCATCAATTAACTCCTCAATTTGGGCTGTTGCAATTGGGTCTAATGCTGAGCAAGGCTCGTCCATTAAGATTACCTCCGGTTGTACCGAAATAGCTCTTGCTATACATAACCGTTGTTGCTGGCCACCTGACAAACCTGTTCCAGGTTCATGAAGTCTATCTTTTACTTCTTCCCAGAGCGCAGCTTTTTTTAAACTTATCTCAACTATTTCATCCATTTCTTGTTTTGATTGAGCCATACCATGGATTGTAGGACCATAAGAAATATTTTCGTATAATGTTTTTGGAAATGGATTTGGTTTTTGAAAAACCATTCCAATTTTTTCTCGCAATCTTACTACGTCACACCCTTTATCGTTTATATTAAAATCATTTATAACTATCTCTCCTTGAACCTTGCATATATCGATTACATCATTCATTCTATTTAAGCATCTTAAAAAAGTAGATTTACCACATCCCGATGGTCCAATTAAGGCTGTCACCTGATTTTCCTCTATTTCTAAATTTATATTAAACAAAGCTTGTTTTTTTCCATAAAAAACATCAACATTTTTTGCACTAATCTTAATCATATTAACTCCATTTTTTTTCAAATTTATGTCTTATTATTTGTGCGAACAAATTCATAACTATTAAAAAACCAAGTAAAACCATTATACAAGCTGAAACTTTTTCAACAAATCCCCTCTCAGCACTTTCAGCCCAAATATAAATTTGAACAGGCAGACTTGCAGCAGGGTCCATTGGTGAGCCAGGGATAGTGTTTACAAAAGCTACCATACCAATCAATATTAATGGTGCTGTTTCACCCAATGCTTGAGCTAATCCAATAATAGTCCCAGACAGCGTACCTGGCATCGACAGAGGTACAGTATGATGCATTGTGGTTTGCATACGGCTAGCTCCCATTGCTAGAGCTGCTTCTCTTATGCTTGGTGGCACTGCTTTTAAAGACGCTCTACAAGCAATAATTATTGTTGGCAAAGTCATCAAAGATAAAGTTATTCCACCAACTAAAGGTGTTGACCTTGGTAATTGAAATACTGCTAATAAAATTCCCAAACCTAAAAGACCAAATACAATAGATGGTACTGCTGCTAGATTATTAATATTTACCTCGATAAAATCTGTAAATCTATTTTTGGGGGCAAATTCTTCTAAGTATATTGCTGCTAAAACAGCCACAGGAAAAGCAATAGCTAAACAAACTAAAATTGAAAATATAGAACCCATAAACGAACTTGCAATACCAGCTAACTCAGCTTCACGAGAGTCTGGATAAGTAAAAAAACTTAAATTAAATTTACTCTCTACTTTTCCTTGTTCTACAAGTTGATCAAAAATTTTTAATTGATAATCGGTAACTCTTCTTTGTTTTTCGGGTAGGTCTCTTGGGTAATTTCCTTTAAATACCTGGTCCAAATCATCTGATGCAGTGATATAAACATCTTTTGTTTTTCCCAGTAAACTTGGATCATTAATCAATTCTTGTTTAATTTCTCTTTCAAAGAAATAAGAAACCATTTTTTTTAATTCATTTTGTTGTTTCTCATTTGCATTTTTATCTAAGTTAAACATTGACTGGAGTGATATTTCAAAATAATCAGCGTCTTCCAAATCCTCTTTGGACGGATTTGCATCTAAATACATAGTTTCAGCATCAAAATTGACAGGTACTATCAACCAAGTTTTTTGAAAAGCTGTATAACCGGTTGAAAAAATTTTAAATATAAAAAATGCCAAAAACAAAAGTGCCATAAAAATTGCACTTTTACCTAAAAACTGAAATCTTTTTTCTGAGGAATATCTTTTTGCTAACAGTTTTTCTTTATTTTTATTCATATTTTTCTCTATATTTTTTAACTACTCTTAAAGCCACAATGTTTAAACACAAAGTCACTATAAATAATGACATCCCTAAAGCAAATGCAGCTTGCGTTTTTGGATCTCCGAATGCTTGGTCACCAATTAAAATGACAACAATTTGTGCAGTAATTGTTGAAGTAGACTCTAGTGGATTTAAAGTTAAGTTCGCAGCTAATCCAGATGCCATCACTACAATCATTGTTTCACCTATTGCTCTTGAAACACCTAATAATATTGATCCAACAATTCCAGGTAAGGCTGCAGGAAAAATAACTTTTTTAATTGTCTCTGATTTAGTTGCACCCATGGCATAACTTCCATCTCTAAGACTTTGAGGAACACTTGTGATAACATCGTCACTAAGACTTGATATAAATGGAATAATCATAATCCCCATCACTCCACCAGCAGCAAGTGCACTCTCAGCAGATACTTCTAGTCCCATTGCTGTTCCTATATCTTTTAAAAATGGTCCAACAGTTAAAGCTGCAAAAAAACCATAAACCACTGTTGGTATTCCAGCTAAAATTTCTATCAAAGGTTTTGCATATTGTCTTACTTTATATGATGCATATTCAGCTAAATATATTCCACTCATTAGACCAATCGGTATAGCTACACACATAGCAATGAAAGCTATAAAAAAAGTACCTGCAAAAATTGGAACTGCGCCAAAAGTATCTGAATACATTGTTGGATCTAATGCTTCAGATGAGTCTCTTACAAAAGCTTTTGCTGGATACCAATGAGTTCCAAAAACAAAATCAAACAAAGGGATTACTTTAAAAAAATCTATTGTTTGAAATATTAATGAAAAGACAATTCCAACAGTAGTTAAAATTGCAGCTAAAGAAGCAGTAAATAAAACAGCGTTAAAAAACTTTTCTACTGGTTCTCTCGTTCGATTATTCAATGAGATTCTTTTGTACGCATAAGCTACAGAAGCAATAATAATACATAAAACTATAACAACTTTTGAACTTTGAGCTATTGAACGAAGATTTAAATATTTTTCTGATGAAACTTGAATAAAAGATGTAACCTCTCCTGTAAATTGACCACGGGAAAGTGCTTTCGTTTTTTCATAAATTAGATTTAGCTCATCATCTAGATAACCTTGATTTGCATAATCACTTAAAATTAGTAATTTTACGATGGTTGGTTCAAAGATCGCCCATAAAGAATAAATGATAAATGCAGGAATAGCACACCATATAGCAAGATAATATCCATAGAATTGTGGGAGTGCGGTTAATCTTTTATTAGTGGATTGTATGGTATATGCTTTTTTTCTACCAAAATAATAACTTGTAAAGCCTAGTAAAACTATAAATATAAACAATATTAAGTTCAATGAATCCCCTTTACGTTGATTTTACACTTTTCTAAAAAAAAGGGGTCTAAAAAGACCCCTTAATTTCTATTTGTTAATCAAACTTATTAGTCAGCCATTGCGACAAGATTTTTCGCGTTATTTCTAGTTGTTTTATACAACCCTTTATCTAACGGTACTAAACCAATGTCAGCTAAATAACCATTTTTACCTATCGCTTTAGTTGTAGTGAATTCTTTTACAAATTCATGTAAACCAGGGATCACACCAACGTGAGCCTTTTTAACGTAGAAAAATAATGGTCTTGCTACTGCATAGCTGTAATCTTGAATAGATTCTAAAGATGGTTGACCACCCTCAATACTTGCAGCTTGAAGTTTATCTTTAGCAGCTAAGAAGTAACTGAAACCAAAGAAACCAAACATTTCTTTATCTTGAGTAAGTTTTTGAATAATTAAACTATCATTTTCACCTACCTCAATTGCAGCACCATCTTCTCTGTAAAGTTTTTGTGGTTTTTTATATTTTTTGTTTCCAGCTTCAAAACCTTTTTTATAAAGCGCTTTAGCTTCTTTTGGCATACCTTTTTTCATTACCAAAGAATTCCAAGCATCTCTTGTTCCAGAAGTTCCTGGAGGAATCATAACTGAAATTTTTTGTTTTGGTAAACTTGGATCTATTTGATCCCATGAAGTATAAATGTTATCAACTAGTTTACCATCAACAACAGAGTGTTTAGCTAATGCTTTCCAAAGTTGTTCTTTTGTAAAGTTTACTGGTTTTGCATCTAAGCTGTATGCTAATGTAATACCATCATTACCGATTACGATTTCAACGATTTCATTAACACCATTTTTTTTACATAGAGCTTTTTCTTTATCTTTCATTGCTCTTGATGCATTTGTTATATCTGGATGGTTCTCACCAACACCAGCACAGAACAGTTTAGCTCCTCCACCAGTACCAGTAGATTCGATTACAGGAGTTTTAAATCCTGAAGCACCAAATCTTTCAGCAACAACAGTTGCATATGGGAATACTGTAGATGAACCAACTATTTTGATTTGATCTCTTGCTTGTGCAACAGTTGCAATTGTTAGCGCAACTAATGATGCAACAATTATAGTTAGTTTTTTCATTATCTTTAATCCTTTCATTAATTAATTAAAAGATGATCGACTCGTACAAATTGATTGGATATTTAATATTACAGATTTGTTACACTTTTGTTAAAATGATAACTTTTTAGTTGTATTTCATTGAGATAACTATCTCATTCGTTTCAGTTTCTAAGCCCCCTTTGCAAGAAACAGGATTAGAATTATTACTAAAAGCTAGGTCAGGTGTGGGGTACAAAGTAACTTCAAGTCTAACTAAATTTACAAGCTCTTCTAATACCATTGGATCGTATCTCCATTTAGGCCAATTAGATGGTGTTGAGAATACTGAAGTAAGATAACTTGTTGCCATAGTGTACCTATAATTACTCAAATTTTGATCTTTTAAAAGATGGTCCCTAACAGAATTAAATATATTTCTGCATCTAAATGAGTCGGACATGTAAGTAGATTTATCTAGCCCCTCTTTCATTGGTATAGATACAAGCATATCCACACTATTTCTCCACCAAGATGAAACAACATCCAAATAAATTTCCTCATATTTAGCAGCAGAATGCTGCTTTATTACCGGATAGGTTTTTTTTAAATCCTCTTGCAATCTAAAGACACCTATATCAAACACGGTTAATTGTTGATTTCTCAAAATTGTTGAAATATCTAAAGAATAACTATTTAAAATTGATGAGAAAATAAAAACAAATGAAATTAAAATACTTTTAAATATTTTTAACATTCAGAAAATTTAAATAAACTGTAACAATAATCAACAAAAGATTTGTTAAATTAATATCGAATTTTATTTAATTTTTAACACTTTTTCAATTTTTACTATTTTGTTGGAAGATAAATTTTTATTTCTGTACCTTTGTTAACAGAACTAAGAATCTCATAATCTCCTCTATGCTGGGTAATTATATGTTTCATAATTGCTAACCCTAAACCTGTGCCACCAATTTTTTTACTTTTTTCAGTATCAACTCTAAAAAATCTTTCAGTAATTCTTGGAATAAATTCCTGTGGGATACCTATTCCATAATCTTTTACACTTATCATTAAATGTTTATCTATTAACTTACCATCACAATCTTCACTTTTTATTTTTATATTTTTATTTTCCTCTGAATACTTTATTGCATTATCAACTAAGTTAGAAAAAACAGTAAAAAGTTTATCGGTGTCTCCATACACTAATGTTGGCTGCATTAAATTAACTTTTAAATTTAGTTTTTTCTTTTTTAGAGGTATCTCAAAATTACTTTTAATATTTAAAACAATATCATTTATATCTACAATTTGATTTGGCTTGATATGTTCTTCAAGTTCAATTCTACTTAATATTAACAAATCATTAATTAAATTCTCCATTCTTACAACTTGATCTGACATAATTTTCATGAATTTTTTTTGAGCTTTTGCATCATCTGATGCTGGCCCCAAAATAGTTTCTAAAGAACTTTTTATAGAGACTAAAGGTGTTCTTAATTCATGGCTAACGTTAGCAACAAAATCTGTTTTAAATTTTTGAGCTTTTGTAATTTCCGTAAAATCTTTCAAAAACAAAACAACAGAATTATTTTCTGGAAACAAATATGTAGGTCCAGGAATGATGTAAATTTTGTAAAGTTGATATGACGGAAGGTTAATTTCAATGTCAATATTTTGGGTCACCTGTGTCTCAATAGTTTTTTCTATTGACTCAAGTAGTTTGGTATCTCTGATTACAGTAGATATATTTTTGTCTATTAGATTTTGCCCAAATCGCTGTTTTGCACTTTTATTAAGATATTTAATTTGATTATACCTATCTAATGCAAAAAATTGATCTTCTAATTCTTCAATTATAACTCTTTTACTTAAATCTTTTTTATTAGATTTGTTTTCAACAGTAGCAGTGTTTTCAGGTTTTACATTTTTTTTAACTAAAAAATA
The DNA here is from genome assembly GCA_902539165.1 of uncultured Pelagibacteraceae bacterium. Lineage (GTDB taxonomy): Bacteria > Pseudomonadota > Alphaproteobacteria > Pelagibacterales > Pelagibacteraceae > Pelagibacter. Next base: position 24,895 of record CACBHY010000008.1, on the reverse strand, counting down.
AACTAATACTATTATGACGAAAATAAAAAAAATAGTAAGTAAATCCATAATATTATTGTGTAATAAATTTGAAATAATTTTTTAACATTAAATACATGTGAATCTTTTATCAAAGATTCATGACAATAAATACTCTATTAAGAAAAGTTAATCAGAACAAAAGGTTTAATATTAATACTTATGATTTTTTTAAACCTACGTTTAATGTGAAACTAGCTGAAAGCAGAGGTGAAATAAAACTTGCACAAAAACTTAGATATAAAGTCTTCTTCTCTGAAAGAATTAAAAACCCTATATTAAATATAGGAAATTTTAGAAGAGACTCTGATAAATTTGATAATTATGCAGATCACATAATCGTGACCCACAGAAAATCAAAATTTTCGAAAACAAAAGTAATAGGCACTTATCGTTTACTTAAACAATCTGTTGCAGAAAAAAAATCAGGTTTTTATAGTTGCGATGAATTTAATTTAGAAAATTTATTAAATTCAAGAATTTATAATAATATGCTTGAATTAAGTCGATCATGTATATCTAAAAAATTTAGAAATAAAAATGTACTCCAATTAATGTGGAAAGAAATTCATCATTATATTAATAAAAATAATATCGATGCTTTGTTTGGTACTGCCAGTTTTTTAAGCACTAATGTTAGCAAGATTAAGGATCAGTTAATATATCTTAATCATCATCACAAAATGCCAGATAACATTACGGTAAGTGCTTTACCAAAATATAGAGTAAATATTGATTACCAAAAGAAAATTAATTTAAATATTAGATTATTTGCAAAATTACCAACTTTAATCAAAGCATATTTAAAGTTTAATGCATCTATCGGGACAGGTGCTGTAATTGACAATAAATTCAAGACAACAGATGTTTTTATTTTTTTACCAATTGAAAAAATAAATAAAGAATATGTAAATAAAATTTTGGACTAATGCAGCAAATCTTAGAGAAAATTTCAAAAATTGATGAAATCAAATCTTTGTATAAAGTTAATTACAAGGAATTAAAACTATCAAATAATTTTTGGAAAAAAACTTTAGATATTTTAAAAATAAATTACATTGCAGAAAATGTTGACAATATACCTAAAGCAGGATCAAGTATAATAGTTGCAAATCATCCATTTGGATTATTAGATGGACTAATAATTTGTTCAATAATATGTGATATCCGAAAGGATTATAAAATTTTAATTAACGATGAAGTTTCACAAATTGACCAAATAAGAGAATACTTGTTACCAATTAAATTTTCAAAATTAACAGAAGATATTAAAAAAAACATCATTTCTAAAAAAAAAGCAATTGAGCACGTAAATTCAAATGGAATTTTAATAACCTTTCCTTCAGGAGAAGTTGCAACTTCTTCTCTAATTTTTAATGAGGCTAATGAAAGAAGATGGAAACCATTAATTGGATCTATAATTAATAAGACAAATGCTACAATTATTCCTGTACGTTTTTTTGGAAAAAATAGCTTACTTTTTCACACAGTAGGTTTTGTAAATAATAATTTAAGAAGAATTTTATTTATACGAGAATTATTAAATAAAAAAAATCAAACATTTAAGCTTAGTATTGGAAAAAAAATTTCATCACTACACGAAGAAAGATTAAATAATAGACAAATAGTCGACAAACTCAGATCTTTAGTTTTAAATATTAATTAGGGGAGATATTCTCAAAGAATATTTTAGCTGTTTCTTCCCAGCTATATTTTTTAGCAAATTCTAAACAATCTTCTCTGTTAATTTTTAATGCTTTAAGTGCAGAAGCTTTAAGATCATTATCTAATGTATCTATGTTACTCCCACCTAATATATCTTTCGGGCCTGTAACTGGGTAGGCAGCAACTGGTGTTCCACAATTTAAAGACTCTAGCACAACAATACCAAAAGTATCTGTTTTGCTTGGAAAGACAAAAACATCAGACGAAGCAAAATGAGATGCTAATTCTCCATTTTTTTTTTCACCTAAAAAAATATCTTTTGGAAACTTTTTTCTTAAATTATTTAAATCTGGTCCTTTACCAATTATAACTTTTGTACCTTCCAAATCTAAATCTAAAAAAGCCTTAATATTTTTTTCAACAGCCACTCTTCCAACGTAAATCCATATAGGTCTTTTGTAAGGTAAATCTCTTTTAACTGGATTTTTAAAAGCTCCGTGATTACCGCCCCTTGTCCAAGTTACCATTTTATTATTATCAACCCCTAATGCTATTAGTTCCTCTCGCATCGACTCTGTTGTTACTAAAATCCTTTCAGCTTTATTATGAAAATTACATAAAAACTTCTCTGTCCATTTTGCAGGAATGATTGGCATGTAAAGTTTAATATATTTATCAAATCTAGTGTGAAAACTAGTAGTAAATTTTAAATCATTTTTAATACAGTGCCTTCTTGCCATAAAACCTAAAGGACCTTCGGTTGCGATGTGTATTGCATCAGGTTTTATCGCATTGATTAAATTACTTACTCTTGGCCAAACATTTAATGATAATCTAATTTCATTATATTTTGGCATAGGAACAGTAAGAAATTGTTGGGGTGTGATGTACTCTATGTTGTGACCTTGAGATTTTAATATTTCTCCAGTTTCATGCAAAGTTCTAACTACACCATTCACTTGTGGATAATATGCATCTGTTACGATTAGAATTTTCACTCTTAAGAGGCTCGCTTTAAATCTTCTACGTTATCTTTTTTATATATTTCTTTTTTCTCTTTGTCCCCTGTTATGAATTCTTTCCTAACATTATCCCAATAAATAATTTCAAATGTTCCGTCATATTTCTCTGCTAAAGCAGTGCAGGACTCTACCCAGTCGCCACAGTTCAAATAATTAATTCCATCAAAATTTTGATCTTCAGCATGATGAATATGTCCACAAATTATACCATCATATTTTTTTCTTTTTGCATAATCTGATACTGTTCTTTCATATTCACCAATATATTTAACTGCATTTTTAACTTTATATTTTAAAAATTTTGCGAGTGACCAATAACTTTTTCCTCTTAATTTTCTAAAGAAATTTATAACATTATTTAATTTAAGTAATAGTTCATATGCAACTGACCCTAACTTAGATAACCATTTTGCATATTTCATTACACCATCCCAAGCATCACCGTGGACTACGAGATATTTTTTTCCAAGCGGTGTCTCATGAATAACTCTGTTAACTATATTGATATCCCCAAAATGCATTGGTATAAATTTTCTAAAAACCTCGTCATGGTTTCCAATTATATAAAATACTTTTGTACCATGCCTCGCTTTTCTTAAAATTTTTTGGATTACGTCATTGTGTTGTTGAGGCCAATAAAACGTTTTCTGCATAGCCCATACATCAATTATATCTCCTACTAGATATAAATTCTCTGACCTTGAACATTTAAAAAATTCTAATAATTTATCTGCCTGACATCCTTTAGTTCCTAGATGCACATCTGAAATAAATAAGCTTTTATATGTAATTAAAGATTTTTTTATTTCCATATTTTCTTGTTATAATTAGTGATTCTATTATAAGTAGAATCTTTAACCTAGTAATACATTTTTATGTTACAGTTTTATTAAATATGAAATTTTGTCTTATATATAATAAGAAATCAGCAGGTGGAAGAAAGTCAAAATTTATCAAAAAAATACTTGAAGAAATATCGAATCACCACGAAGTTGATTTATTTGAAACATCGAGTGAGTCTGAAGCCTCTGAAGTAATAAAAAACTTCGAAATAAATAACTACGATAGATTGTTAGTTGCTGGGGGAGATGGTTCTGTTTCTTTTGCAATTAATGAATTAATAAAAAATAATTTCAAACTCCCTGAAAACTTTGCAATTGGATATATTCCAGCTGGTACGGCTAATATTTTGCAAGCAGAATTAGGTATGACTAAAAATGTAAAACATATAGCTAATACACTTACTTCAGATAATTATGATAAAACATGTTTGGTTAAAATTAATGACAAGCATTTTATTTTAATGGCAGGTATTGGATGGGACGCTCAAATTGTTAATTCGATTGACTCTTATCTAAAGAAAATTCTAGGAAAAGTTATTTTCGGTATAAAAGGTTTCCAAAAATTTTTATCGATGAATAATAAAAAAATTAAAGTATCAATAGATAAAGAAGATATATTTGCTGATTGGGTGCTATGCTCAAATAGTAAATACTATGCTGGACACCATAAAATTACAGACACACATATATTTGATAAAAAATTTACTACCTATATTTTTAAGGATCTAAAAAGATATAAATTGCTTTATTACATCTATTTATTAGCTGTATATGGAAATTTGGATAAATCAAAATCTGTGATTACTATACACGTAAATGAAATTAAATTTGATGGTTTGGGAAATAATATACCTGTACAAATTGATGGTGATAATTTTGGTGAGCACGAAAAAATAGTTGTTTCGTCTTCGGAAAGAAAATTTAATATCTTAAAAGCAGCTTAATCTATTTTATACGTCCATAAAAATCCTGGTATCTAACTATATCTGTTTCTTTAAGTATTGATCCTATTTGAGCTTCCATTATTTTTACAGGTTTTTTTCCTGGGTTTTGAATTCTATGTATTGATTGTAATGGTATAAATATATGCTCATTTGGTTTTTTTATAAAACTATCTTTATTTAAAGTGATCTTGGGATTTCCTTGTGTAACTAACCAATGTTCAGCTCTATGATGATGTTTCTGTAAACTTAATATTCCTTTTGGTTTAACAAATAATTCTTTAATCAAGAACTCTTTACCATTGAATAAGTTTGTATATTTCCCCCAGGGACGATGGAAAATATTTTTTTTCTTAACTAGTTTGTTTTTATTTTTGTCATACATCTTTAATATTTCTTTCCAACTACCAAGATCTGACCAAGGGATATCTAATTTAATTGCATTGATTTGTTTGGTTTTTTCTAAAATTGCATAATCAAAAGATTTAGCAGTGGCTTTTATAAATGAAGCTTTATTTAAATAGTAAGTATTAGCTTTATATTTTGCTTTATTAACTGAATTTAAACAATTTCTGTAAATACTTGGATTATATTTTTTAAAGTTATTAATTATTGAATCTTTTCGAAGATAAAACATTCCTGAGTTCCAATAACCTTTTTGTTTAATTACTTGTTTTGCTCTACTTTCTTTAGGTTTTTCTATGAATTTTGTTACTTTATTAATGTTTCCTTTAATTTTTTTGGTTACAAAATATCCATATTCACTTGATGGTGAAGTTGGTTTAATTCCAAATATGAAAATATTTTGGTCAGTTAATTTTGTCTTATTTTTATTAATGGCTTTATTAAAAACGCTCATTTTTTCAATCAAATGGTCTGCTGTAAAAAACATTAGAGGTTGATTGATAGGAATATCTTTTATTAGAGCAGCACTTAAAATAGCAGGAGCTGTATTTCTTTTTGCAGGTTCTAAAACAATTTTATATTTTTTAATCTTATTTTTTTTAAGATGTTTTTTAACCTCTTTTAAATATTTCTTATTAGTACTGATAATTGGTGCATCATAGATTGATACTTTTGTTCTCTCTAAAGTTTTACTAAGTAGTGTCCAATTACCAAAATCAATAAATTGTTTTGCTTGATGATTTTTAGAATTTGGCCAAAGTCGAGTTCCAGCACCTCCACATAAAATGACTGGACGAATTTTCATTAAATTTCTGAATAATCCTTAACTTCTTTTTTCTTACCTGGGTGTGTTGGTGCGCCTAAAAATGCTGGACCAACGGTTTGCGCATATTTCCATAATGTACCAGATCCAAAATCAGATTTTCTAGCTCTCCATTTTCTTTTCCTTAAAGCTAATTCTTTTTTAGAAAGTCTAACATTGATAGTTCCTTTTTTGGCATCGATATCAATAATATCTCCATTACGTAAAAGGCCTATAGGACCTCCTAGGGCAGCCTCAGGGCCCACATGCCCCACACAGAAGCCTCTGGTAGCTCCAGAGAACCTTCCATCAGTTATAAGAGCTACTTTCTCCCCTTTACCTTGTCCATAGATTGCACCTGTTGTAGATAACATTTCTCTCATACCAGGACCCCCTACTGGACCTTCGTATCTAATTATAATTACATCACCATCATTATACTTTTTGCTTTGAACTGCTTTCATTGCGCTTTCTTCATTGTCAAAGCATCTTGCTTTTCCAGTAAATTGTAATTTAGCTAATCCAGCAACTTTTACTATTGCTCCATCTGGAGCTAAGTTACCTTTTAAACCAACTACACCTCCTGTAGGTGATAATGGATTTTTATAAGATCTCATAACTTTTTGTTTAGGATTAAATTTAATATTTTTTAAATTTTCTTTCATTGTTTTCCCTGTAACAGTCATACAATCACCATGGATGTAACCACCCTCATATAAAGTTTTTAACAACATAGGAACACCTCCTGCTAACCACATGTCTTTTGCAACATATTTTCCACCTGGTTTTAAATCAGCAAGATAAGGAGTTCTTTTAAAAATTTTAGCAACATCCATTAAATCAAATTTTATTCCTGCTTCATTTGCAATTGCCGGTAAATGTAATCCAGCATTAGTAGAGCCACCTGTTGCAGCAACTATTGTTGCAGCATTTTCTAAAGCTTTTCTGGTTACAATATCTCTTGGTTTAATTTGTTTTTTTAAAAGTTGCATAACCATTTTGCCACTTTCTTTTGCATACTTATCTCTTTCCTCATAGGGAGCTGGAGTTCCTGCTGAATATGGTAATGCTAATCCAATAGCCTCAGATACACATGCCATAGTATTTGCAGTAAATTGGCCTCCACAAGCACCTGCACTTGGACAAGCAACTAATTCTAATTTTCTTAGTTCTGCAGATGACATTTTACCCGATGAATGTTTTCCTACCGCTTCAAATACATCTACTACAGTTACGTCTTTACCTTTGTATCTACCTGGAAGAATTGAACCTCCATAAATAAAAACACTTGGAACATTTAATCTAACCATCGACATCATTAATCCCGGTAAAGATTTATCACATCCTGCAATACCAACTAATGCATCATAACAATGCCCTCTGACCGTTAATTCTGCAGAGTCAGCTATAACTTCTCTTGAGATTAAAGAAGATTTCATTCCTTCATGACCCATAGCAATTCCATCAGTAACAGTAATAGTACAAAATTCTCTTGGGGTTCCTCCATTTGATCTGACACCTTTTTTAACAGATTGAGCCTGTCTCATTAATGCTATGTTACAAGGAGCTGCCTCATTCCATGTAGAAACCACGCCAACAAAGGGTTTAGCAACATCTTTTTCAGTTTCACCCATGGCATAATAAAATGATCTATGTGGAGCTCTATCTGCTCCTAATGATGTGTGTCTACTTGGAAGTTTCTTCTTGTTAAATTTTGCCATTATATACCCTTTATTGTTATTGATATTTTATCAACATCGTTCTTTAAATTATTATAATTAGTTTTTTCTTGTTCAACAATCTCTTTTGGTGCCCTATCTACAAAACTTTTATTTTCAAGTCTTTGAGATATCTTGTGCATCTCTTGTTCTAATCGTTCTTTTTTACTATTTAAATTTTCTTTTATTAATTTTAAATCAACATCTTTATCAAAATATATCTTAAATAAATCACCTGAAACAACCATTGTTGCAGCCGGTTTATCTAAATCATTACTTAGAATGTTATTTATTCGACCTAATTTTTTAAGAATTATTTCATTTGAACTAATAAATTGCTTTTGATCTTTGTTTATATTGTTAATTGAGATGTCTATAAATGAACCAGGGCTTACATTTAGCTCATTTTTAAAGGATCTTAACTCGGATATTATATTAATTATATTTTCTACCTGATCTGTGTGTGAGTCCTTATTTGATTTTGCAGATATCCAATTTTTTTGCATTAAATAATCATTACCCTTATTATCAAATTTATTTTTTAGCCATATTTCTTCGGTAACAAAGGGTATAAATGGATGTAATAAAACTAGTATTTGTTTAAATACGTAGGTTGAAACTATCCTGACCTCTTCTTTGGCGTCCTCATCATCTGAAAAAAGAATTGTTTTAGAAAGCTCTAAGTACCAATCACAGTAAGAATGCCAGGTAAACTGATAAGCATTTTTAGCTGCTTCATCAAATCTATAATCTTCTAAGTTTTTTACTATTTTATTAGTAGTTTCTGCTAACTCTGAATAAATCCATTTATTGATATTAACTTTTAAATCTGGAATTTGATCTGTATTTTTAAAATCACATTCGTTAGTGATTAAAAAATTATTAGCATTCCATAGTTTATTTAAAAAATTTCTATAACCTTTAACTCTATCCTCAGATAGTTTAACATCGGTTCCAGGTGAAGCCATAGAAAGTAAAGTAAATCTTAAAGCATCAGCACTATATTTTTCAATTAAATCTAAGGGATCAATAACATTCCCTTTTGATTTAGACATTTTTTGTCCTTTTTCATCTCTAACTAAAGCATGAACATAAATATCTTTAAAAGGTTCTTTGTTTAAAAATTCAGTGCCAAACATAATCATTCTTGCAACCCAAAAGAAAATAATATCAAAACCTGTTACTAAAACTGAAGTTGGATAAAACTTCTCTACAAATTTTTTATCATCAGGCCATCCAAGTGTTGCGAATGGCCAAAGACCAGAAGAAAACCAAGTATCTAAAACATCAGGATCTCGATTTAATTCGACATCTTTACCATAATGTTTGTTAGCTAATTGTTTTGCTTCATCTTCATTGTAAGTAACAAAAATTTTATCATCAGGACCATACCAAGCAGGTATTTGATGACCCCACCACAACTGTCTTGAAATACACCAGGGTTCTATATTGTTCATCCATTGAAAATAAGTTTTGGACCAATTTTCTGGAAAGAAATTAGTTTTTTTAGAATTTACAACTTCTTTGGCTTTAACTGATAATTTACCTGCATCAGCAAACCATTGTTCTGTTAAAAAAGGTTCAATGATTGAATTAGATCTATCTCCATAAGGAACTTTATTTTTTATACTTTCTTCTTTTTCAAAAAACTCTTTTTCTTTTAATTCTTTTAAAATTTTTTTCCTTGCCTCAAATCTATCAAGACCAATATATTCTTTAGGCGCATTATCATTAATTTTACCCGCTTCAGTAAAAATATTTATAATTTCAAGATTATTTCTTTGACCCACATCATAATCATTAAAGTCATGTGCTGGAGTTATTTTTAATGCTCCTGTTCCTTGTTCGGGATCTGCATAATCATCTTCTATAATTTTGATTTTTCTATTAACAATTGGAATGGTGACAGTTTTTCCAACATAAGATTTAAAACGATTATCTTTTGGATTTACAGCTATTGCAGTGTCACCCAACATTGTTTCGGGTCTTGTGGTTGCAATTGTTATAAATTCATCCGTTCCAACGATTGGATATTTAATATAATAAATTTTTGAATTTACCTCTCTTTGATCGACTTCTAAATCTGAAATGGCCGTTTTTAAAACTGTGTCCCAATTTACTAATTTTTTATCCTTATAAATTAAACCTTTATTATATAGATCAACAAATACCTTTATTACTGATTTTGATAGATTTTCATCCATCGTAAAAGCATTTCTGGACCAATCACAAGAACATCCAAGTTTCTTTAATTGATTAATAATGATGTCACCGTATTGCTCTTTCCATTCCCAAACTTTTTCAATGAATTTTTCTCGACCAATTTGATTTTTATCAATTTTTTCTGCACTAAGTTTCTTTTCAACAAGAGCTTGAGTAGCAATTCCTGCGTGATCGGTTCCTGGTTGCCATAAAGTTTCATAATTATTCATTCGATGATAACGAACTAATAGATCTTGAATAGAATTATTCAAAGCATGCCCCATATGAAGACTACCAGTCACATTGGGCGGAGGTATTACTATTGAAAATTTTTTTGAATTTTCTTTAGGTTTAAATAGTCCATTTTCTTCCCAATAAGAATAAATTCTATCCTCAACATCAGAATGTATATATTTATCGTTACTCATGGATTTTAAAGTTTATAATTTAATAATCTAAATTAACAATAATCAATTTAGATCGTTATTTAATAGACTAATGAAAAATATTTAATATAAAAAGGCATCTGTAGCTATAAGTCAAAAAACAAGACGGCAACGTGGCGGAATGGTTACGCAGAGGATTGCAAATCCTTGTATCCCGGTTCGATTCCGGGCGTTGCCTCCAAAATAAATCTTGTTTTAGTTTTAAAAAAAAGTAAGTTTCTTTTTTACATTCCTCGGTAGCTCAGTTGGTAGAGCAGTTGACTGTTAATCAATTGGTCGCAGGTTCGAGTCCTGCCCGAGGAGCCAAAAAAAACTTTCATTAAAAAAATTAAAGAAATTAATTTAAGGGTCTTAATTTTATTTTAATTTAACCTGTTTTTGAAACTCCAACTGAAGAAATCTGTAAAGATTTATTAAATTTTAATTTTTGGTCAGCTGTTAATTCAGAATACAATTTTGTTAAAAAATTATAATTCACATTCATGTGACCTTCTTGTGATTTTTCTAAATTAATTAAGTATTCAGAAAAATCTTCAAAAAAATAATTAATCGGAACCTTTAAATAATTTGAAAGTTGTAATAATCTTATTGAACTAACACCGTTAGTGCCTTTTTCATATTTTTGAATTTGTTGAAATGTTACGTTAATTGCTTTTGCCACTTTAGTTTGCGTCAAACCTAAAGCTAATCTTCTTAGCTTAAGCTTATTACCCAAATGTTTGTTGAAATTATCTTCCATTAAGACCCCTCTTAATTAAATTTTAAAATCTCATTCAATAGAATATTTAAATTTACTGCAATAAAAAAATTTTTATTTTTTAAATAAATCTTGGGTAAATTAAAAACCTGTCAAGTATAAGTTGATCTAAATAACTCATATTAGTCTTGCAATTAGTACTTAAATTTCTGATAAAAATTAAAGATTTTTATAAAATCTGACTTAAAAATAGCTTAGTTCTGTCATTTTTGGGGTTAGCGAAGAAGTCTTTAGTTTCAGCCTTTTCTACTATTTTTCCTTCATCCATAAAAATCATGCTATCTGCAACTTCTTTTGCAAATCCCATTTCGTGAGTAACAACGATCATGGTCATGCCTTGTTTTGCTAAATTAACCATAACATCCAGTACTTCCTTAATCATTTCAGGATCAAGTGCAGAGGTCGGCTCATCAAAAAGCATTATTTTAGGCTCCATACACAATGCTCTAGCTATTGCTACCCTTTGTTGTTGTCCACCAGAAAGTTGACCAGGGAATTTTTGAGCCTGATCTAAAATTTGAACTCTTTCCAAATGTTTTAAAGCAACTTCTTCAGCTTGTTTCTTTGGCATTTTCTTAACCCATATAGGAGCTAATGTGCAGTTATCTATTATGGATAAATGAGGAAATAAATTAAATTGTTGAAATACCATTCCAACTTCAGCTCTGACTTGCTCAATATTTTTAGTATCCTCAGAAATTTCTGTACCATCAACCACTATTGAACCTTCTTGATGCTCTTCTAATCTGTTAATACATCTTATTAAAGTAGATTTACCCGAGCCTGATGGTCCACATACAACAATTTTTTCTTTAGGTTTAACTTCTAAATTTATTCCACTTAAAACTTGAAAATCTCCAAACCATTTGTTTACATCTCTGATTTGTATTATTGCATCTGACATATTTACCTATCTGTTTTGTACTTAAGTTCTAAGTTATAGCTATATTTACTCATTGAATAACAAATAATCCAGAAAATTATTCCAGCGAAAACATACCCTTCCATTGAAAAGCCCAACCATTTAGGATTAGTTTTTGCTAATCCAAGCATGCCTGCTAATTCTAAAAGACCAACAACAAATATCAAAGGTGTATCTTTTACTAACGCCAGGAAAGTATTCGCAATTCCAGGTATAACTAATTTTAGTGCCTGAGGTAAAATAACCAATAAGTGTAATCTCCAATATCCCATTCCTAAAGATTTAGCAGCATCGTATTGACCTCTAGGTAATGCTTGAAGACCTCCTCTTATAACCTCTGCTGTGTAAGCAGCTTCAAATAAAACAATCGCAGCAATAACTCTAATCAATTTATCAACATAAGTACCATCAGGTAAAAACATTGGAAACATAACTGCAGACATAAATAAAACAGTTATCAATGGTACTCCTCTCCAAAATTCAATAAAAGTAAGTGAAGAATATTTAACGACAGGTAAATCGGATCTTCTTCCAAGAGCCAACATCATACCAATAGGAAAGCAAAATATTAGCGAAAAGAATGCAACAATAAATGTTAAGGATAAACCACCCCATGCACCGGTTTCAACCCATTCCAAACCAAATTCACCTCCAGAAATCAAATAATAGATTAATAAAAACGATATTACTGGTAAGAAAATTACATAATAAAGTGTTAAGTATTTTTTAAATCTTAATGGGAAGAAATATCCTAATCCCATAAAAATAAAGACAATGATAAATGTTGCATTAACTCTCCACTGTTCTGCGTTAGGATACATGCCATACATAAATCTGTTGAACCACACTTTAATATAAACCCAACAAGCCCCGCCTCCTGTACATGCTTCTTTAGTATCACCAGCAATATTTGCATCAAAAATGAACCAATTTAATAATGGTGGAATAGAAAATATTAAAAGTAAAATTATCGAAAAACTAAGGGCAGCATTAAAATTACTTGTATTAATATTTTTATTTAATTTATCTAATTGTTTAATTCCTGAAAATTCAATTCTAACAAAATGAAGTCCAATCATTCCAAAAATTAAAGGTGTAAAATAACTTATGAAACCAGGTAAAAAACTGGTAATATTTTTATCATAAAAATTATTTAAATAAAAATCAAGTATTCCTAATATAAAAAATGAAACTCCTAATCCTAAAAATAAATTAATATTTTCTTTGTTAGGTTTTAATAAATTAACTTTACTCATGATAATTATTTTTCCTTAATCGCTATTGATTTATTATACCAATTCATAAATAATGAGATTGATAAACTAATTGTCAAATATGTTGCCATCGTGATAGCAACTATCTCTATAGCTCTTCCAGTTTGCATCATCGCAGTACCAGCAAATACTAAAACTAAATCAGGATAAGCTATAGCAGCTGCTAGAGAAGAATTTTTGGTTAAATTTAAATATTGATTTGTTGTAGGTGGAATAATAATTCTTAATGCTTGAGGCATAATTACTAATTTTAAAACCTGAACTGTAGTTAAACCAATGGATGCAGCAGCCTCTTTTTGTCCTTTTCCTATGCCTTGAATACCTGCTCTAACATTTTCTGCAATAAAAGTGGCGGTGTAAAGTGTTAAGGCAAGAGTTAGTGCAATTAACTCTGGTGGTATTCCAACTCCACCTTCATATGTATAAGATGTTTTAGCCAATTGTTTTAGTTCAGGAAAGCTCCAGGTTAAGTCTACTCCTCCAAAGATAAATGTTAAAGCTGGTACTAGTATAAAAATACCTATCGATATTAAGAATTTAGGATATTGAATGCCCGCTTCCTCCTGTTTTTTTTTAGCATATTTATTGAAAAAGAAGATTATGATTAAAGATATAATTAACGTTATTAAAAAAACATCAAAGTTATTCCAGACTGGTGCTGGTGTGAAAAGACCCTTAATAGTCATAAAAGATGTACCCAAAAGTAATGGAGCATCTTCAGGCATAGGTAATGCTCTTAGTGCAGCAAAATACCAAAAGAATATTTGAAGTAATAAAGGAATATTTCTAAAAAACTCAATATATACACTAGCAGTTCTATTAATTAAATAATTTGGTGAAAGTCTTGCAACACCAATTATCACTCCTAAAATTGTGCAAAGAACGATACCAATTACGGATACAAGTAATGTGTTTAATAAACCAACTAAGTAGGCTCTTGCATAAGATTTAGACCCATCGTAATCTATTAAAGAAAACTGTATATCAAAAGAGGCCTCCTGTTTTAAAAAACCAAACCCGAACTCAATGCCTCTAGTATCCATATTTTCTTGGGCATTCATGGTAAAAAAACCAAAAATTAAAACTATAAATAAAAGAGTTAAAACCTGGGGTAGGATTTTTTTTAATTTCATTTGAAAATTTACTATAAAAAAAGGGCTAGATAAATCTAGCCCTTTTTATCAATTTATAACTATAAATTATCTTGATGGTGGAACGTATAAAATACCACCTTTAGTCCATAACTCATTTGGACCTCTATCTGGTAAAATACCAGTGTCAGCTATATTTCTTTTATAACTTTCACCATAGTTTCCAACTTGTTTGATAATTCTTAAGTTCCAGTCATTATCTAAACCGAATGCAGCACCTAACTCGCCTTCAGCACCAACTAGTCTTTTAACAGCTGGGTTATCTGAAGTTTTCATCATGTCAGCATTTGCAGAAGTTATTCCTAATTCTTCAGCTTCAATCATAGTATTTAAAGACCATCTTACGATATCTTCCCATACAGAATCACCTTGTCTAACAACAGGGCCTAATGGCTCTTTTGAAATAGTTTCAGGTAATACGATGTGTTCATCTGGATTAGACATTTTTGTTCTTTGTGCAGCAAGACCTGATTTGTCAGTAGTATAAGTATCACATCTACCAGCATCATAGGCCGCTACGACTTCATCAGCTTTTTCAAAAGCAACAGGAGTATAAGAAATTCCTCTAGAATTAAAGAAATCTCTCATGTTTAGCTCAGTTGTTGTACCAATATTTGTACAAGCTGAGATACCATCTTTGAATTGGCTTGTTGACGTAATACCAGAACTTTTTCTAACCATAAAACCTTGGCCATCGTAGAAGTTTACTCCAACGAAAGTAAGTCCGATATCAGCATCTCTAGAAAGAGTCCAAGTTGTGTTTCTTGACAAGATATCAATCTCACCAGAAGTTAAAGCTGTAAATCTTTCTTTAGCACTTAGTGGTGTAAACTTAACTTTGTTTGCATCACCTAATACTGCAGCAGCTACCGCTCTACATACATCAACGTCAACACCAGTCCAATTTCCTGCAGCATCAGCGTTAGAAAATCCTGGAAGACCTTGAGATACTCCACATCTTACAAAACCCTTTTTTTGAGTGTTTTTAAGTGTCTTAGATTTTTTAGCAGCCATAGTTTCTGTTGTAAAAGTAAACAACACTGCAACCATAGCAACTAAAGAAGTTAATTGTTTTAAGTATTTAAACATTATTCTTCCTTTTGTTTTTTATTTGTTAACAAATAATTCAAAATTACTTTTGAATATTCTTAATTTAATCATGATAAATATTTACCATCAAGATAATTTTCTGGATAATTATGACCTAAAATGAACAAGATGGCGCGCCCTGGAGGATTCGAACCTCCGACCCTCGGTTTAGAAAACCGATGCTCTATCCAGCTGAGCTAAGGGCGCATAAATATTATAATAACTTTATAATACTAAATTAATTTTTAAAAAGAAATTTTTTAGCTATCAATAACAAAGATAATAATTCAACCCTACCTATAATCATAAAAAATATAAGAAAATTTTTAGTTAAAAAATGTAAATTTCGAAAGTCAAAATCACTAATTCCATAAGCAGAGGAATTCACGGTATTCATTAAGGTTAACACTGCCAATTTAAATGAATTCTCAAATTCAATATTACTTAAAGATAATAAAATCGTTAATAAAAACAGAGAAACAACAAATATCAAAACGGTTAAAAAGTATTTATTAATGTCAGTGCTATCAAAATTAATTTTAGAAAAAATAAGCTTATTCATAAATACTTTGTTTGGTTTACTAAAAGAGAGAATTTGATTTATTGAATACTTGGATAAAGAATAAATTTTTAAAAATCTTAAACCAGAGCTTGTCGAAAAAAAGGAACCACCAATTATTACTAATAATAAATATAAAAGATGAAAATTTTTTTGTTCAACATCTAAAGATATACCAATATTTGAAATGCTACTTGCTAAATTTAAAAAATTGAATGAAAAATTTTTGTCATAACTAAAAAAGATTAAAAAAATACTAACTAATATTAATAAATATAAAAATAAATGAATATCTTCGTAAAAAAAATTAAGATTTTTTTTTCTAAGAAAAATAAGATTATAAATAAAAAAAATACTAAAAAAAGATATTAACATCAAAAAAGAGAGAACAATAATTTGAATGTTGCTGATTAAGATAACTGATAATTCATTATCAGGCAAAAAACCTCCAGAAGAGATAACTGTCATTGCTAAATTAAGTGAATTAAATGTTCTGATCCCAAAAATATTTAAAACAACAAAAATAAATATTGTTAAACTTGAATATAAAATGAAAATTTTCACAGTTTGTTTTAAGATCTCAGAGCTGCTAAATGATAAAAAATTTGTTAAGGATTTTTTTAAACTTTCATCGTAAATATCAATAAGAAAAATTATTGAAAATAAAAAATATAATCCACCAATCCACTGTATCGACGACCTCCATAAAATTAATCCTTCGTCTATATGTTTGATATTATCAAAAATACTAAAACCTGTTGAAGTAAACCCAGAAACAGATTCAAAAAAAGCATTCAAAAAAGATAAATTATAAATACTTAAATAAAATGGAATACATAATACTAAAGGTATTAATATATAACCAAGTAAAACTGTTGAAATTTTTTCAAAAATTGATGGTTTTTTTAAACTTGATTTTAAGTAATAAAAAAGAATTCCGATTAAGCCTGAAATTATTAAGCTTAGGTAATATGTATTCAAATTAAGATATAAATTAAAATAATAAGAATAGATTATATTAAAAAATGAAAATATTGAGACAAGTAAAAAAAAAAAACTTAAATATTTAACTTTGAATAAGGACATTTAATTAGATTGAACTAATTCGGAAAATATTTTCCACAACCGAAATAGAGTCTTTTTTAGCCAGAAACACAACTTTATCATCTTTAAGAAATGTAAAATCTGATCGTGGAATAATTATTTTTTCTCCTCTTAAAACTGCACCTATTCTAACTTCTTCAGGTAAATTTGAATTCTTTAATTCTTTATTAATTAACTCTGAAGTCTCAATAATTTCAGCTTCAATTACCTCGTACTCACCATTCATAATTGTATAAGCTGTTTCAATAGTCCCTTTATGAACATGTTTTAATATGCTTGAAACAGTATTCATCCTTGGATCTATTAAATCGTCAATCTTTAGTGAATCTTGTAATAAAGAATAATTAGGTTTGTTTACTAGTGCCATAGTTCTTTTATCTTCAATTTCTTTTTCATCTTTGGCAAATTTTTCCACAAGTACACTTACCATCAAGTTATCTTCGTCATCATTAGTTAATGCTAGAACTGTTTCTGCTTCTTCTAAATTAGCTTCAGCTAATACTTCTTCGTCTAGACCATTACCATTAATCACTATGGTATTGTTTAATTCTGAAGCAAGAAATTCTGCTCGTTCTTTATCTTTTTCAACTATTTTAACCCTTGCAGCGTCAATAGTTTCCTCAATATTTTTTGCAAGATTAAAGCCAATGTTACCACCACCAACAATAAGAATTTTTTTAGATGCTTTTTCTGTATGACCAAAGGCTTCTAAAGTTTCAGCTGTTTGTGAAGAATTAATAAGAACATAAATTTTATCATTTTCCTTAATATCATTCTCTTTTTTTGGAATTAAAAACTTATCGTCTCTAATAATTCCAATAACATTAGCATCTAAATTTGGATATTTTTTAGTTAAATCTTTAAGCTTTATATCAATTAAATTACAGCTATCTTTAATAAGAATTTCCAATAATCTAATTTTATTATCTGCAAAAGGAACACTATCTATTGCACCCGGAGCCTCTAATTTTCTTTGAATTGATTTTGCAATTTCTAGTTCTGGAGAGATGATTACATCTATCGGTAAATTTTCTTTATTATAAACTGCGGTAAATTTTGGATTTAAGTAATCTTGAGATCTTATTCTTGCAATTTTCTTTGGGATATTAAAAATAGAAAATGCTATCTGACATATAAGCATGTTAATTTCATCGTTTCTAGTAACTGCAATAATCATATCAGTTTCTGATGCGTTAGCTTTTTCAAGTATAGTTGGGTATGTTGCCTTACCAACAATTGCTTTAACATCTAATGCTTCATCTATTTTTTGAATATCTTCACTGGATGTATCAATTACGGTTATAGAATGACCTTGCTCACTTAATTGTTTGGCAATAGTAAATCCTACTCTTCCAGCACCACAAATAATAATATTCATTAATTAAATTCTTTAATACCCAAACCTTTTAATTTTCTATGCAAAGCGCTTCTTTCCATGCCAACAAAATTAGCTGTTTTAGAAATATTTCCATTAAATTTTTTTAATTGAATAGTTAAATACTCCTTTTCAAATTTTTCTCTAGCTTGTTTTAATGGCACAGAGAGACTATTTTCTGCCATTTGGTCATCAAAATTGTTATTTTTTAAAGACTCCTTAATTATATTTGAGATTTTTTCTTTATTATCTGGTTGCAATATAGCTATTCTTTCAATTAAATTTCTAAGTTCTCTTACATTGCCGTGCCAATTATGATTTAAAATATAACTATTGTTCTCATCAATATTTAATTCTTTAATGTTGTAATTCTTGGATATTTGTTTTGAAAAATAATTAATCAATAATGGAATGTCAGAAATCCTTTGATTTAAAGGATCAACTTTTATTTCAAAAACATTTATTCTATGAAATAGATCTTCTCTAAAATTACCAATCTCAATTTCATTTTTTAAGTCCTTACTTGATGAACAAATTAATCTTACATCTACTGTCACATCACTACTACCATTGACACGTTTAAATTTTTGATCAGTTAAAACTCGAAGTATTTTTGACTGAATATCTAAAGGAATTTCTGAAACTTGATCAATTAATAGAGAGCCACTATTAGCTTTTTCTAAAGACCCATATGAAATTGAACCATTTTCTTTTTCCTCACCAAATAACTCAAGCTCATATTTATTAGAATCTAGCAAAGCACCATTTAAAATTATAAAAGGATTTTTACTTCTTTTAGAATTTTTATGAATTTTTCTAGCAATCAACTCTTTACCTGATCCAGATGGACCATTAATAAATACTCTACTCTCTGTAATGGATATTTTCTTAATCTGGTCTTTGATATTAATTATATTCTTACTGTTACCAATAAGTTCATAAGATGAGAAAAGCTTACTTTCATATTCTTTATTTTCCTTTTTGAGATTATAATTTTCTACAGCTCTTTTAACAAAATTTATTAACCTCTCACTGTCAAATGGTTTTTCAATAAATTCAAAAGCACCATTGTGTAGAGACTTAACTGCCATTTCTATATTAGCGTGACCAGATATCATAATTACAGGAATATCTTTATTTTTTGACTTAATATGAGAAAGTAATTCTATACCGTCATTGTCTCCTTTGTCTAACTTTACATCTAAAATTGCAACATCAGGCAATTTTTTATCTATCTCTGTTAAAGCTTGGTTGTAATTAGCAGCTAGTCTAGTTTTATAACCAGCGTCCAGAATAAGTTCATTAATAATATTTCTTATATCTGTATTATCATCTACAATTAATATTTCACTACTCATATTATTTTACAAAATTTATTTTAATTTTAGCTCCATCATTTCTTGGAATAAAATCGATTTTACCATTATGGTCATTTATAATTTTATTTACTATTGATAATCCTAAACCAGTTCCATTTTTTTTTGTTGTAAAGTAAGGGTTTAAAATATCTTTAATATTTTCTGAAAATTTTCCAAATCCAATTCCATTATCAACAATAGTCAGATCTATGTGATCATCATTCTCTGTAAGTTCAATAGTGATTTTTTTGCTGAAATTACTATCATTTTCTGCTTTTTGTTGAATGCTCTCGATAGAGTTTTTAATTAAATTTAAAAATACCCTACTGATTTGCTCCTTATCACTATTTAAAATGATTGTTTTTGAATTACTGGATAAATCTATCTCAATTGAATTATCTAATTCATTGAGTAATTTAATATTCTCATTAAGTAAAATAATAAGGTTGTTTTCTCTTAAGGTTGGTTTTGGCATTCTTGCAAAATCAGAAAATTCATTAACTAAATTGTCAATTTGTTTTATCTGATTATTAATTATTTTCAAATTATCTTTAAAATTTTCAGAGTCTTTTTCCTTTAATAAATTAGAATATTTTTCTCTTAACCTATCTATTGTTAATTGAATAGGTGTTAGAGGATTTCTAATTTCGTGAGCTAATTTTCTAGCTAAACTACCCCACGCTTCGTGTCTTTCATTAATAATTAATTTTTCCTGTTGTGTTTTTAGTCTATCAATCATTAAATTAAAATTTCTATTTAGTATCTCTAAATCCTTATCGGTTTTTACCTCTGGAACTTTGGCATTAAAATTTCCTTCACCAATTGAACTTGAGGCATAAATTAAATTATTAATAGATCTAAAAAATCTTGATGAAAATCTTATCGCAATAGAAATTGACAAGAATAATAAAACACTCACAACAATAATATAAATAATTGCAAAAGATATTTTAATCCCAGTGCTTTTTTCTTCAACAGTATAATAAAAATTAATTGCTTCCTGAGATTCAGTCAAGTATTTTGAAATATCTTTATCTAAATATTTTACAACATAAAGAAATCTGTCATCAAAATTTTGAAGTCGCATAATTGCTGCAGAAATATTCTCTGGAGCGTTAATTATTTTTAACGGTCTGTCATCTTCTAAAACTAGATTAAGTGCTTTATCAACTGGAGGAACAAAGAACTGGCTATTATTTATTGTTGTAAATAATAATTTTTTATTGATATCAATTACATGAATTTCATCTACTTCTCTTATTATTTTTTGGGTGTTTAAAAAACGTTTATATTCATCATCATTATCATTTAAAAATTTTTTACTCTTGTTAGTATCAAAAGCAATTAAGACAATATCAGATTGAATTTTGTTCCTTATTTCTTCGACATAGCTCCTTGCCAACTCATAAGAATTATTGACAACTGTAGTAACTTTTTTGTCGAAATATTTTTCAAGTGCAAATGAAAATAAAAATAATGAAAAAACTGAGATTAAAACTGAAGGTATTAATGTAAATAATGCAAAATATGTAATATATTTTTTATTAGACTTTAAACTATTTTTATCAATATCGTTTTTAATTGCTTTTTGAATTTCTGAAAAAATAAATATAAAAAGAAAAATTAATAATATGATATTGAGTATTAATAAATACTGTAAATTCTGATCATTTAATTCAATAAAGCCTTTGTCGATGAAAGTTAAAAAGGTTAAAAAACCTATCGATAATGTGATAATAAATAATATTATTAAGTATATGTTTTTTTTAATAAAATCTGACATTTAAGTAAAAAGTCACCACTATATAATGAACAACTATTTTATAATACTAGCATCCGGACAAAGCAAAAGATTTAATTCAAACCAACTTAAACAATATATTATCTATAAAAATAAGCCACTTTTTGAACACTCAATTGAAAAAGCCTTAGCATCTAAATTATTTAAAAAAATTATTTTAGTAGTTAACAACAAAAAACAAATCAATAAAAAATATTCTAAAAATGTAGTTATTATTAAAGGAGGTAAGGAAAGATCAGACTCCTCTTTAATTGGACTTAAGTATATTAAAAAATTTAAACCATCAAATATCTTTATCCATGATGCGGCAAGACCAAATTTTTCATTACAGCTTTTAAAAAATTTACTTAAATCACTTAAGAAAAATAAGGCCGTGGTCCCAACTGTAAATACAAAAGACTCTATTAAGTATAAAGTGAAAAAACAGTTATTTAATTTAAATCGTGATCATTCTTTTTCAACTCAGACCCCACAAGCTTTTAGATTTAATGATCTTTACAATTTGTCAATAAAACAAAAAGCTAAAATTCAAGATGAGGCATCGTTATTTATTGAAAATAATTTAAGAATAAAATTTATAAAAGGTGAAAATTCTAATAGTAAAATTACTTATAAAGAAGATATTAAAACTAACAAAACATTTATTGGAATAGGTTTCGATATTCATCGATTAATTGAAGAGAAAAAACTTTACTTAGGTGGTTTAAAAATACCATTTCATTCAGGGTTAAAAGGTCATTCAGATGGAGATGTTATAATTCATTCAATAATTGATGCTCTATTGGGTGCTATGAGAAAAAAAGATATCGGGACATTATTTCCAGATAATAAAAAAAAATTTAAAAATATAAGATCTCCTAAAATGTTGAAGCCGGTAATTAACATGATGAATAAAAATGAATTTTATATCAATAATGTTGATATAAATTTAATATGTGAACAACCTAAAGTCTCAAAATATAGAAATAAAATAATTAAATCTTTATCTCATTTATTAAATATTGATAGCTCATTTATAAATCTAAAAGGTAAAACTGTTGAAAAATTAGGATTAATTGGAAGGGAAAAAGCAATTGCTTGTGAAGCAATGGTATCATTAACAAAACATGATTAAAACATTCAACTCTTATTTTGTTACATTGTTGGGCTTAGGAAAAATTAAATTTATTCCTGGGACTATTGGATCATTAGCAACAGTCATTATACTGTATGTAATTTTTCATATATTTAATGTATCCTCAAATTTTGTCCTATTAAGCTTAGTTGTAATTTTTATTTATTCTTTTTATGCTGTTTCAAGTTATATAAAAGATAACAAAAATAAAGATCCTAGAGAAATAGTAATTGACGAATTAATAGGTCAAGCAATTCCAATTTATTCATATGAGATTTCTCATGGCACTGAAAAATCTCCTGATGAGGCGATCATATTTTATTGTATTTGTTTTATTTTATTTAGATTTTTTGACATTGTAAAACCATTCCCAGTCAGTTTTTTTGACAAAAATTTTAAAAATAGTTTTGGAGTAATAATGGATGATGTGTGTGCCGGGTTGTATGTTATTTTATCATTAATTTGTTTTATGATTTTAAGTAGTTACTTTATTTGATGAATTCTATAGTAAAAAAACTAAATAAAAAAAAACTTAAGATATCTTTTGCAGAATCTTGTACTGGTGGAATGCTTGCCTCAAAAATTACATCTATCAGTGGAGCATCAAAAGTATTTGGTCTAGGTCTTATTACCTATTCAAATCAAACAAAAATAAGTATTTTAAAAGTAAATAAAAGAATTATTCAAAAATATGGTGCTGTTAGCCCCCAATGTTGTGAGGCTATGGTTAAAAATTTAGCAAAAATCTCAAAAGCTCATATTAATGTTTCAATTACTGGTATTGCAGGCCCAAATGGCGGCACAAAAACGAAACCAGTTGGATTAGTTTATATAGGTGTAAAAAAAAAAAATAAAATTCTAATTACTAAAAATATATTTAAACAAAAAAGTAGAAAAGCTATTCAAAATGCCACAGTTAAAAGAACTTTGGAAATCATCAGATCTACAATTTAAATTATTTATTAAATTTTACTAAAGACTTTCTGCCTTTTTTTGAAAAGCATCTGCAATTTTATTTAAACCAAATTGAAAAGATTTTTCCATAATTAGATTTAAAAATTTATTTTTAATTTCAAAATCAACATCAAATTGAACTTCAGTAAAATTGTCTTTTTGTATAAATTTCCAGTTATTTTCAAGATGTTTTAAGGGTCCACCAATATTAGTTACGTGTATTGAGTCGTTTTTTTTATCATAACGAACATCACTTTTATAAGTATCTACAAACGGTTTTCTGCCAATAGTTAGATCTGCAATAATTACTATTTCTTCATCTTTGTCTTCTTTTTCATAAACTTTTGAATCTATACAAAAAGGGATGAAGTCAGGATATTTTTCTATATCCAAAACAAAATCTATTAACTTTTGTTTTTCTCGCTCTATGTGCCTTGTAACTGAGGCTTTGGGCATTAATTATTTTTTAATCTATTTTGTTGTAGTTTAGCAAAATCTTCGTCAGCATGATAAGAAGATCTTGTAAGTGGAGATGATGAAACTAGTAAAAATCCTTTTGATTTTGCAATATTTTCTAACTCTTTAAATTCATCAGGGTGATAATATCTGCTTAGTGGATGATGTTTTGGAGAAGGTTGTAAATACTGACCTATAGTAATAAAATCTACATCAGCTGATCTTAGGTCATCCATTACTTGAATTAATTCATCTTTATTTTCACCAAGTCCAACCATTAAACCGGATTTAGTAAAAACTTTTTTATTAATTTTTTTAACATTTTTTAAAAGTTCTAAAGAACCAAAATATCTAGCCCCTGGTCGAACTTTTAAATAAAGACGTGGTACCGTCTCAATGTTGTGATTAAACACATCTAAATCTGCATCTAAAATTTTTTTATAGGCGTCCCCTTTTCTCAAGAAATCTGGTGTTAAAACTTCAATTGAAGTTTTAGGATTTTTTTTACGAGTTACATTTATTACTTCATAAAAATGATTTGACCCACCATCATCAAGATCATCTCTATCTACCGAAGTAATTACAACGTGTTTTAAATCCAATTTACTTACAGCATTTGAAATTTTGTAGGGTTCAAATGGATCTAATTTTTCTGGCTTACCCGTTTTTACATCACAAAAAGCACAAGCTCTTGTGCAAGTGTCACCCATGATCATAAATGTTGCATGTCTTTTACTCCAACATTCAGTAATATTTGGACAATTAGCCTCCTGACAAACAGTGACTAGGTTATTTTGATTAACAATTGTTTTTGTTAAAAAAAATTCTTTACTGTTTGAAAGTTTAGATCTAATCCAATCAGGTTTTTTTTTAATTGGATTAACCGGTTTATTTACTTTTTCAGGATGTCTAATTTTTGT
>CACBHY010000007.1 GCA_902539165.1 uncultured Pelagibacteraceae bacterium | reverse complement strand
AAGATTACATCTCTCCAGGATTGGTTGAATTACATACTGACAATCTTGAAAGACACATGACACCAAGACCTAAAGTTTCATTTCCAGTAGAAAATGCAATTTTATCTCATGATAGAGAATTAGCATCTGTTGGTATAACTACAGTTTTTGACGCATTGAGAGTTGGCTCTATTGAAAAAACAGGAAAATATAAAAAATATGCAAAAAACTGTTCAGATTTAATTTCAAATTTTAAAAAGGATAATATTCTCAAGATTGATCATAAAATACATTTAAGAGCCGAAACATGTTCAGAGAATTTGATTGATGAATTAGATGAATACAATGAAACTCACGATGTAAAACTGATTAGTATTATGGATCATACACCAGGTCAGCGGCAATTTAGAGTTATAGATAAGTACAAAGAATACCTATCAATTAAACATGGTATGACAGAAAATGAAATGGAAATTCATTTTGATCACTTAAAAAATCTCCAAAAAAAAAATAGCAAGAAACACATAGATAGAATTCTAGAATTTAAATCCTCATATGATTGTATTTTAGCTAGTCATGATGATACTACAAAAAATGACGTACATAACTCAAATAAATATGGTGTAAAGTTAGCTGAATTTCCAACAACATTAGAAGCAGCCAAGACTTCAAAGGAATATGATATTAAAATTATGATGGGTTCTCCTAATTTAATGAGAGGTGGCTCACACTCTGGTAATATATCAGCAAAAGAGCTTTTAGAAAATGATTGTCTAGATATTTTAAGCTCAGATTATATTCCATCCTCATTAATTATTTCTGTTATTAAATGGGGTTTAGAAATTGATAATCTTCCGAAAGCATTTGCAGCAGCTAGTCACGCTCCATCTTTAGCTACAAATTTAAATGATAGAGGTTTAATTGACAATAACAAAAGAGCAGATTTAGTAAGGTTTAAAATTTACCAAAATTTACCTGTTGTAAAAAATGTTTGGTCAAATGGATACCAAGTAAGCTAAAATATTCCTGTTGTATAAGAGTATTTAATTATACCAGCTATCATTATTGGTATTTGTAAAGAAAAATTTGTTAATAATGGCTTATCTTTTGTAATAGTGCCAACAATTGTCCAACCAATTATACCTAAGCTGTGTGGTATCATGCTGTAAGGATAGTAATCCAAATAAAAAGTTAATATACCTAAAAGTGTTAATACTGTACTTGTCCATTTTAATACTCTGATATTTGTAGTCATTTTTCTCCTTAATATTTTTTAAATCTATTATCGTTTTAATAAACAGTAACATCATATTAAAGATTTGTTAAAATTAATTTTAATTAATGCTTTGAATAAACTAACAAATTAGCAACCTTTAAATGATGCTGACATATTTTTAATCAAAGAAAAATATAAATCTTTACCTGGATTTAATGTTGCTCCTAATGGATCAATTACACCAGTTTTTATATTCATATCTTTTGCTACAGCTTTAATTATATCAGGATTAAATTGTGGTTCTGAAAATACACATGCAACTTTATCGTGTTCGATTATTTCTCTAATTTCCGCTAATTGCTCAGCTCCAGGCATTACATCAGTATTAACTGTAAAAGCACCTAAAATATTTACGTTAAATCTCTTTTCAAAATATTGATAAGCATCATGAAATACGATCGAGGAAACACTGTTACTTAATTCAGTCATTACATCAATTGTAAGCTTATCTATATCCTTTAAAGCTTTATCTAAATTACTTTTATATTTAGCCTCATTTTTTGGATCATTTTCAATTAAATGCTCAACCATTTCATTTAATATTACCTTTGCATTAATTGGATCTAACCAAATGTGTGGATCAAATTCACCATGTGCATGTCCTTCATGATCATCGTGATCTTCTTTTTTACCATGATCATCGTGATCGTCGTGATCTTCCTTTTTAGCATGTGAGTCATGATCTTCCTTTTTATCATGATCATCATGTCCATGATCATCGTGTTCATCAAAAATATTTCTTTCTCTAAACTTTAAAACTTGAAGTCCCTTTATTTGCATTAATTCAATTGTTTCTGCTTTTTTAGCAATTGATCCTAATGGCTTTTCTAGGAAATTTTCCACATCTTCACCAACCCAAAAAATTAAATCAGCATTTTGTAACATCTTTGCATGAGATGGCTTCATCGCAAATCCGTGTGGAGATGCATATCCATCTACGATTAAGTCAGGTTTAGCCACTCCGTTCATAAGGTAACTAGCTAACGAATGTATTGGTTTAATTGTGGCAACTACTTTAATATCAGCATTAGCTGGTAGAAAAAAAGTAAATAAAGATAAAATGGATATGATTATTGGAAGTTTGTTTAATATTTTCATAAATACACTATTAATTGCTTGTTATAATATAACACTATGTAATAATATAACATTTACAAGTCAAGGGTTAAATGAATTCTAATAATAATATTTTAGTTAAATTAAATAATGCTGGTTTTCGTCAAAGCGAAAAATGGTTAGTGGAAGGTGTTTCTCTTACGGTTGAAAAAGGTAAAATTGTAACTCTCATCGGACCAAATGGTTCTGGTAAAAGTACCACTGCTAAAATTGCTTTAGGAATTTATAAAAATATTGAGGGGACTGTTGAAAAATATACAACCAAAGTTAGTTATGTTCCCCAAAAAATTTCAATTGATTGGACTTTACCTATTAGAGTTTATGA
Source organism: uncultured Pelagibacteraceae bacterium (assembly GCA_902539165.1). Classification (GTDB taxonomy): domain Bacteria; phylum Pseudomonadota; class Alphaproteobacteria; order Pelagibacterales; family Pelagibacteraceae; genus Pelagibacter. The sequence goes on along the minus strand of CACBHY010000007.1, from coordinate 35,904 downwards.
TTTTATGCTTTTAACAGAAACTATAGAAGATAGTGCTATTGATGAAGCATTATCATTAACAGGCGTAATTCATCTTAAAAACAAAAATTTAGGTAGTTTATCAGGTGGAGAATTTCAAAGAGTTTTAATTGCAAGAGCAATTTCTAAAAAACCAGAATTATTAGTGTTAGATGAACCAGTGCAGGGAGTTGATTATACAGGTGAGATTGCTTTGTATGAATTAATTAAAAAAATATCTGATACTTTAAATTGTGGAATATTATTAATCTCTCATGATCTGCATATGGTGATGAAAGCAACTGATCACGTAGTTTGTTTAAATGGTCATGTTTGTTGTTCAGGCTCACCAATAGATGTAGCAAAAAATAATGAATATAAAGCTTTGTTTGGTGAAAAAGCTTCTCAAATTTTAACAACATACGAACATAAGCATGATCATGTTCATTCCGATGAAGGGGAAATCAAGAAAAATTAATGTTTGATGATTTTTTTATAAGAGCGCTAGTTGCAGGTATTGGAATAGCATTTGTAACTGGTCCACTTGGATGTTTTGTTGTGTGGAGAAGATTGTCTTATTTTGGAGATACGCTTTCTCACTCAGCTCTTCTTGGAGTTACAATGGCTTACACATTTGATTTAAACATCGCTATTTCAGTATTTTTAATTTCATCAGTTATTGCACTAATATTAATTCAGCTTCAAAAAAAAACTAATCTTCCAGGTGATGCATTGCTAGGTCTTTTAGCTCATTCATCATTAGCCGTTGGATTAGTAGTTATTGGTTTCTTAACATTTATAAGATTTGATATTATGGGTTTATTATTTGGTGATATTTTAGCGGTAACGACCGATGATTTACTTGTAATTTGGACAGGCGGAGCATTAATTTTAATTGTACTTAAATTAATTTGGAAACCTTTGCTTGCATCAACTGTTAATTATGAATTAGCTGAGGCAGAGGGATTAAACCCTGATAGAGCAAAGGCTATTTTCACAATATTAATGGCAGCGGTAATTGCTATTTCTATCAAAATGGTTGGATTATTATTGATTACAGGAATGTTAATTATCCCTGCTGCAATGGCTAGAAATATCTCTGATAGTCCTCAGAAAATGGTTCTATTTTCTATAATTGGGGGCCTATTATCTGTTATCTTAGGACTATATTCTTCATTAGAATTTAATACATCTTCCGGACCTTCAATTATTGCAGCGGCGTTGATATTGTTCATATTATCTTTGTTTAAAATTAAACAATCGATTAAATTAAAAAACTAAGTAGAAATTTAAAATGGAAAAACAACATAATCTTTCAAAAAACCAAAAAATTATTTTTGATTTAATTGATAAATCTCATGAGCCGTTAAAAGCATATTCAATTCTTTTTAATGTACAGAAAAAAGGTATCAATGCGCCTCTACAAGTTTATAGAGCATTAGATAAATTAGTTGAAATAGGTAAAATCCACAAAATTGAAAGTAGAAATGCCTTCATCGCATGTCAGAATTCTAGTTGCCAAATTTCTAAGGCTACAGCATTTTCAATTTGTGAAAGTTGTGAAAAAGTTTCTGAAATAAGTAACACTAAACTATCAAAATATTTATCAAACTTTACTGATGAAGCAGGAATGAAATACAGTAAATACAATTTAGAATTTTTTGGTTTATGTAAGAAATGTAAATCAAAAGAATGAACACTGTTTCATTAACCCTAGACGAAATTAATAACTTAGCGAAAAAAACTCTCTTAGCAAATGGATGTGATGAAGATACAGCATCAATACTTTCAGAATTAATTACAAATGCAGAAAGAGATGGTTCGCTCTCTCATGGTTTATTTAGATTACCAGCTTATGTTTCAGGATTAAAAAGTGGAAAAATAAATGGTAAAGGAAAACCTGAAATTAAAAAAATATCACCATCTGTGATTAAAGTTGCAGGAAATAATTGTTTAGCTCCTGTGGTATTAAATAAAAGCTTACCAGAGTTAAGTAAAGCTGCTAAAGAAAACGGTGTTGCTGTCTTAGCAATAAATAATTCTCATCATATGGCTGCTATGTGGCCTGAAACAGAAAAATTAGCTGAAGATGGTTTGGTTGCTTTTGCGTGTACTTCTTATAAGCCTGCTGTTGCACCTGCTGGTGCAATTAAACCTCTTTTTGGAACAAACCCAATTTCATTTGCATGGCCTAGACCTGGAAAGACACCTGTAGTTTATGATATGGCAACAGCTTCAATGGCTATGGGGGAAGTACAAGTCGCTAAAAGAGAAGGGCACAAAGTTCCATTAGGAACAGGACTTACTAAAGATGGAAAAGAAACTACTGATCCAGGACAAATAGCTGATGGTGGAGTGTTGCTTCCTTTTGGTGGCTACAAAGGTTCTGCAATTGCTATGATGGTAGAATTATTAGCTGGTGCTCTCGTTGGTGATAATTTTAGTTTTGAAACAGCTGCTAAAGATAACAATGATGGTGGTCCTCCAAGTGGGGGTGAATTTATTTTAGCAATTAGTCCAGATAAAACATCAGGAACAGACTGGCAAAAACATGCAGATGAGTTTTTTGATAAAATGAAGTCTATGGGTGAAGTAAGACTTCCAGGTGAGAGAAGACATAAAAATAGATTAGACAAAAGTCCAAGAAATATTAACGAGGAATTGGTTAATAAAATTAAATCTTTAAGCTAAGTTAATCTCAATTGGAGTGTGATCCGAAGGTTTTTCTCTTCCACGAGGATCTTTATTTATATTAATACCTTTAATATTATCAATTATTGAGCTTGATACTAAAAAGTGATCAATTCTCATCCCATTATTTTTTTGCCATGCACCTCTCATATAATCCCAAAAGGTATAGCCTTCTTTATCTTCATTAAAATGTCGGTAAACATCACTAAATCCAAGATTTAACATTTCTCTAAATTTTTTTCTTATTTCAAGTCGATACAAAGCATCATCTTCAAAACTTTTCACATTATAAACATCTTCTGCAGCAGGAATAACATTAAAATCTCCAGCAAGTATTATATTAGAATTTTTCTTTGATAAGGATTTTAATTGTTTAATTAATTGATCCATCCAATTTTTTTTGTAATCATATTTTTCTGAATCAACCGGATTTCCATTTGGAGTATAAATGTTTATTAATTGAATAGCTTTTTTTTTATATTCAACTTCAGCAGAAATAATTCTCGATTGTTTTAATTTATCCTTAATTAAATCTGTTCTAATATTAGTTAGTTTTTTTTTTGAAATAATTGCTACACCATTATAGCTTTTTTGACCAAATACATGACTTTCATAATCCATTGATGAAAAGTCATCATAAGGGAAATTAATATCCTCAGTTTTTATTTCCTGCATCATTAAAATATCTGGTTTATATTTTAGTAGATAGCTTTTGATATTTTCTATTCTTGCTCTAACAGAATTAACATTCCACGATGAGATGAGCATTAAAGAGAGAATGAAACTCCACACCCACAAGAAGATTTTGTTTGAGGGTTGGAAATTTTAAAAGACTCACCAATTAATTCAGATACATAATCAACTTCAGATCCTTTTAATAAGTCAGCAGATGCCTTATCAATTAAAATATTTTGATAATTAAGATCGTCAGCTTGTTTCGATTTATCAAAAGTAAATTCATATTGAAAACCAGAACAACCACCACCTTTAATAGCGATTCTAAAAAAAGAACCTTCGTCTTTTTTAGACAATAAATTTTCTATTTGTTTTAAAGCATTATCCGTAAATTTAATTTCTTTAATCATGACTGAACACTGATATTACTAATATAATACTTAATTATTTAAATTAAAGGATGAAAAAAGACACTTTGTTAGGCGTATTTAAAAGTAAAGGCAGACTTAATAAAGAAGCTAACTCTAAGTATCGATCACCTTTTCAAAGAGATAGAGATAGAATCATTCACAGTGCGTCGTTTCGAAGACTAAAACATAAGACTCAAGTTTTTGTAAACACTGAAGGTGATCATTTTAGAACTAGAATAACTCATTCAATTGAAGTGGCCCAAATAGCAAGATCGATCTCAAAGTATTTAAACCTTAATGAAGATTTGGCTGAAACCTTAAGCTTAGCTCATGACTTAGGCCATACACCATTTGGACATGCTGGAGAGGACGCTTTACATGAATGTATGGATAATCACGGTGGTTTTGATCATAATCTACAAACTTTGAGAATTGTTATGTTTTTAGAAAATAAATATTTAAAATTTAAAGGATTAAATCTTACTATTGAAACCTTAGAGGGACTTTTAAAACATAATGGACCAATTAATGAATTAACCACAATCAATAAACTTATTGGATCAAAAGTATTTAAAAAAAAAATTAAATTTAATACTTTTCCATCATTAGAAGCACAAATTTCAGCTATTTCAGACGATATAGCCTATAATAATCATGATATTCAAGATGGAATTAAAGCTAATCTTTTTAAGCTAGAAGAGCTATGTGAGATTAATTTTCTTAAAAACATTTACGTAAATTATAAAAAAAAGATTAATAAAAAAAATTATAAAATAGCAATTAATCAAATAGTAAGAGACTCAATTGATCTAATGATTAAAGACTTAATCACCAACACACAAAAAAATTTAAAGAGATTTAAAATAAAATCTTATAAAGATATTGCAAAATCAAATGAGTTAATAGTTTGCTTCTCTAAAAATATTCAAAGTTCAGAAAAAGAAATTAAATTATTTTTAAGATCTAATATGTATGATAATAAATCTGTTTTAAGAAAAAATCTAAGAGGTAAAAAAATTATTAAAAAATTATTTAAGATAATTCAATCTTCCCCTAGAAAGTTTCTTACAAAAGAACAATTGACTAAAGATAAATATAGAGCTATCTCAGACTTTATTTCTGGCATGACTGATCGTTATGCAATAAACCTTTATAATGCAAATAAATGAATATATTTGAAATTTATCTAGAAAAAATAAAATCAATACTTAGTGAACTTCAAAAAGATAATAAAATAATTGTTCCTGATAATTTTAATGGAATAAATGCTGAAATACCCCCGCAAAAATTTAATTGTGACATCTCAACAAATGTTGCAATGGTTTTATCTAAAATTAATAATAAACCACCTATTGAACTAGCAGAGCAACTTGCACCTATATTAAAAGATAAAGATAAATTAATTGAAACAGTAACTATTGCAAAGCCTGGTTTTATTAATATCAAGTTTAAGAAATCATTCTGGGCAATTTTTACAAAAGAAATCAGTGAAAATTCTAAAACTTTTGGAATAAATCAAAAAGAAAAAAAAAATAATTATCTTGTGGAATTTGTTTCTGCAAATCCAACAGGACCATTACATGTTGGACATTGTCGTGGCGCAATACTTGGGGATGTTATTTCAAATATATTAACCTTCAACAATCATAAAGTTACTAAAGAATACTATGTAAATGACTATGGCAATCAAATCATTAATTTTGCAAAATCAGTATATTTTCGAATACGTGAAATAACTCATAAAGAAACTTTTCCATCTGATAATGCTGATCTATATCCCGGTGATTATTTAATAGATTTTGCAAAAAATATATCCTCCAACTCCAATTTGAATTTTGATAATTATGATGAAATTAGTGAGGAATTAACCGAACTATCAATTAAACAGGCATTACTGCTAATTAAAAAAAATCTTAAAAGCCTTGGTATAAATCATGACAATTTTGTAAGTGAAAAAAAAATTGTTTTAGACAAAGAAGTTGAAAATGTTGTTCAATTTTTAAAAAAAAATAAATTTGTTTATAAAGGTAAAATCAAAGCACCAGAAGGTGAGGACAATAATAATTGGGTAGAACGTGAGCAATTACTGTTTAAATCTACAGATTTTGGTGATGATAAAGACCGTGCTCTCCAAAAATCAGATGGATCATGGACATATTTTGCAAGCGATGTTGCTTATCATAAAAATAAAGTTGATAGGAAATTTGATTATTTGATTAATATACTAGGTGCAGATCATGCTGGTTACATAAAAAGAATTTCATCATCAGTTGAAGCCCTCTCTGGAAAAAAAGATAAATTAATTTGTAAAATAAGTCAGTTAGTAAAACTTATAAAAGACAATAAACCTTTTAAAATGTCTAAAAGAAAAGGAGACTATATTACTGTTGATGATCTTATAGAAGAAGTTGGCAAAGATGCTACTCGATTTATTATGTTGAATAGAAGCAGTGACGCAGAACTCGATTTTGATTTTGATGCAGTAAAAGAAAAGTCAAAAGATAATCCATTGTATTATGTACAATATTGCTATGCACGAATTTCATCTGTATTCAGACATATTAATAAAGATTTAAATAAAAAAATTGAAACTAATAATTTTAATTTTGAATATTCTGAAGAAGAAATTAAAATTTTAAAAAAATTATCTGAGTGGCCAAAGTGTATTGATATATCAAGTACAAAACTTGAACCACATAGAATTCCTGTTTATCTATATGAGTTAGCCTCAGAATTTCACTCATATTGGAACCTTGGAAAACAAAAACCAGAAAAACGATTTATAAATGAACAAAAAGAAGTTCCATTAGATAAGTTGGTATTTTTAAAAGTTATTTCTAATGTAATAAAATCTGGTATGGATATTGTTGGTGTTGATACTCCATCCAAAATGTAATGTTAAAAGAAATCAAATATTTAATTTTTATAATTGTTATCTCAGTATTTATTTTTTTTACTGGCAGATACTATTTTTCCGATGAAAATTTAAAAAATTCTTATCGTTCCTATAAAAATAATGATGAGAAGATAAAACAGTATTCAGAAAACTTACCTATATTAGAAAATGACACCCAAGACATTATTGAGTATGTAAAACAAACAAATAAAGATAAGAAAAAAAAGTTTAATTTCTGGAAACTTTTAGAAAATGATAAGTAAAAGAAAAGCCTTTATTACGGGTATTAAATCACTGAAATTAACAACTAGTGAAGTGAAATTTTTGAAAAAACAAAAACCTTGGGGAATAATATTGTTTTCAAGAAATATTAAATCTGTAAACCAGACCAAACTATTAACAGATAGCATCAGGAAGCTATTTAAAGATCCACACTATCCTATTTTGATTGACCAAGAAGGAGGCAGAGTGAATAGGTTAAAAAATATTATTACTTTTGATAATTTGACAGGTGAATATTTTGGAAAATTATATGTCCAAGATAAAAGAAAATTTAATATTATTTATAAATTATTTATTGATAAATCTTCATATCTTCTAAAACAAATAGGTGTAAATATTAATACACTACCGGTACTGGATCTTAGAATTAAAGGGGCGAGTAATATTATTGGTGATAGATCGTTCTCAGAAAATAAGAAAATTGTTTCAAAGGTAGGTGATATTTGTATTGATTTATTCAATCAAAACTCAATAGCTACTGTAATTAAGCATATTCCAGGACACGGTCTTGCTAAAGTTGATAGCCATAATTTTACACCAGTTGTTGATAAAACCATCAATTACCTTATTAAAAATGACTTTTTTCCTTTTAAGAATAAAGATAGTTTATTCGCAATGACTGCCCACATTATTTATAAAAAAATTGATCCACTTAACACTGCAACGCATTCCAAAAAAATTATAAATATTATTCGTAAAAAAATAGGGTTTAAAAATGTTTTAATTTCTGATGATTTATCAATGAAGAGTTTAAAATACGATTTAATTACTAATACAATTAAAAGTTTTGAAGCAGGATGCAACCTAGCCTTACATTGCAATGGTAATTACAATGAAATGAGGGTTGTTGCTGAAAATTCACCACTAGTAAATAATTTTATTATCAAAAAAACATCACTATTTTATAAAAATTTAAGTTAATATCTTAATATGTCCGAGACTGATTCTGCTTTGTTTAATGTTGATATAAATAACTACAACGGTCCATTAGATGTTCTTTTAGATTTAGCTAAAGCGCAAAAAGTTGATCTTGAAGAAATATCAATAACAAAGCTAGCAGATCAATTTCATGAATATATTACAAAAGAAAAAGATTTAAATTTAGAAATAGCCTCGGAGTATTTATTAATGGCAACATGGCTTGCTTATTTAAAGTCTAAGTTATTATTACCAGGAACCCCTGAGGAAGAATTTAAAGTTCAAGAAGTAGCAGAGAAATTAAAGTTACAACTAAAAAAATTAGAACTTATTCGTTTACTTTCAGAACAAATGCTTAAGAGAAAAAGGCTAGGTCGTGAAATAAGAACAAGAGGAATGAAAGGAAATATCAGATCTATTTACAGCACTGAATATAATTTAAGTTTATTTGAACTTTTAAAAACCTATTCAACGATTATTATGACTAAAGATTTTCAAAGAATGAATATTCCAAAATTACCAGTATTTACTACTGAAGATGGAATTAAAACTATAAAAGATTTTTTTGGCAAACTAGGTGACTGGAAAAAACTTGATGAATTAATTCCTGCAAATTTTAAATCTGGTTCTAGATATAAAAGAACTGGCAAAGCAGGAATTTTTGCTGGTTCTCTTGAGCTTGCTAAAGAGGGTAATCTTTCTATTAAACAGGAAAAACTATTTGATGATATCTATGTAAAGGAAGTAAGTGATTAAAAAACAAAAAATAAATAAAGATAATGTAGTCAAATTCCCCTCAAAACTGACTGAAATTGAAAAAGAAATAGAGGGTGTAATTTTTGCTGCTGCCGAACCACTTGATATCGACACCATTGAGAGTAAACTTTCAAAAAAGTTAAACATTAAAAAATCATTAGAGAAATTACAGCAAGAGTACTCAAATCGAGGAATAAATTTAGTTTGTATAAAAGATAAATGGTCTTTTAGAACATCTCCTAAATTAGCTAATCTTATGTCTCAGGAAAAGACTGTTGAAAAAAAATTATCAAGAGCTGCAGTCGAAACTTTAGCTATAATTGTTTATCATCAGCCAGTAACAAGAGCTGAAATTGAGGAAATAAGAGGTGTAGCTTTTGGAACAAATACACTTGATATCTTAATGGAGCTAAACTGGGTTAAACCTGGAGGAAGAAAAGATGTACCTGGAAGACCTATTCAATATGTAACCACAGATGATTTTTTAAGTCATTTTAATATTCAAAAACTATCAGATCTTCCAAATATTGACGAATTAGGTGCTGCTGGAATGATTGATAGCTCAAGTGTTGATAGTGCTATCTTTGGAACTGGAAAATTTTATAAAGAAAAGCAAGAAGAAAAAAAGGAAGATATTTATTCTAATATTGATGAGATGCTGAGTAGTACTCTTGATAGTGAAGAAAAAGAATAACGAAAAAGTAACTTTTAAATTAATCATAAAAAGGTTATAAGTTTCTATGAGCATAGGAATTTGGCAAATAGCAGTTGTTGTAATATTGGTAGTCTTATTATTTGGACGAGGTAAAATCTCTAGTTTGATGGGAGATGTTGCCAAAGGTATTAAAAGCTTTAAAAAAGGTATGGCGTCAGATGTAACTGACGATACGGAGCCAAAAAATATTCCCGACGAAAATAAAGACTCCAATAATAAAGAATAACTCACATGCCTACTATTGGTTGGTTTGAGATATTGATAGTTGTTGCTATCGCCATTGTTGTTCTTGGCCCTAAAGATTTTCCAGTTATGTTAAAAAAAGCAGGTTCATGGATTGGCACTGCAAAAAGATATGTCAGCAATATCCAAAACGAGGTTTCTAATTTGGAAATTGATGATGAAAAAATTAATGAAAATGTAAAAAAAGAAACAAAAAAAGATGAATAATGATGATAAAGAAAGTGGCTTTGTTAGTCATTTAACTGAATTAAGAAAAAGACTGATACATAGTTTTATTTTTTTATTTATATTTTTCATTGGTTGCTATTTCTTTGCTGAATATATTTATGGTTTTTTGGTTGATCCATTTGCTAAAGCTGTAAAAGATGATGGCTCAGATAGAAGATTAATCTTTACAGCACTTCAAGAAACTTTTCTGACATATTTAAAAGTGTCTTTTTTTACTGCTTTTTTTGTAACCTGCCCATTTATTTTAATGCAAATATGGAAATTCATTGCACCAGGTTTATATAAGCATGAAAAAATAGCAATTTTACCTTACTTAATACTTACACCAATTCTTTTCTTTCTTGGAGGTATGTTGGTTTATTATTTGATCATGCCTCTAGCAATAAAGTTTTTTTTATCATTTGAGAGTACTGGTTTATCAACAAGTTTGCCAATACAACTAGAAGCAAAAGTAAATGAATACTTGTCATTGGTTATGAAATTAATTTTTGCTTTTGGAATTAGTTTTCAATTACCTGTTGTGTTAAGTCTTCTAGCAAGAATAGGCGTTGTAGATAGCCAGTTTTTAAAAGACAGAAGAAAGTATGTTGTGGTTATAATTTTTGCTGCTGCTGCTTTGTTAACCCCACCAGATCCAATTACACAAATAGGATTAGCGATACCATTGTTAATTTTATATGAATTATCAATATTTTCAGTAAAATTTATAGAAAACAAAAATTTAGAAAAAACTGATGCATAATTTAAAGGAAATTAGAAAAGATTTCCCTGGTTTTGAAAAAGCTTTAAAAAAAAGATCTTTAAAAATTGATTTTAAAAAATTACAAAAATTAGATGAAGAAAATAGAGATTTAATTCAAAAAAAAGAGGCTATTGAAAAAGAAAAAAAAGATATTTCAAAATCTAAAGATGAAACTTTATTTAAAAAATCTAAAGAACTCACATTAGAATTAGATAAATTAACCGATTTACAAAAAAAAATAAAAACAGATTTAGACAGTTTACTATCTAATATACCCAATATTCCCCATGAAGATGTTCCAAATGGTAAAGATGAAAATGATAATGTAGAAGTATTAAAAACAGGAAACATACCAAAATTCGATTTTAAACCTAAATCTCATTATGAGCTTGGTGAGAACCTTGGAATGCTGGATTTTGATCTAGCAACTAAAACTACAGGATCTCGATTTGTTTTTGTAAAAAACCACTTAGCTTTACTAGAGCGAGCCTTATCTAATTTTATGTTGGATACTCATATTAATAAAAATGGATATCAAGAAATATCACCTCCTTTGATTGCTTCAGATAACACAATGTACGGAACTGGTCAGTTACCTAAATTTGAAAACGATCAGTTTGAAATCAAATTTGATGAAGGATCAGATCGAAAATTTTTAATTCCTACAGCTGAAGTAATTTTAACAAATATTGTCAAAGATAAAATAGTTGATCAAAGTCATCTTCCGATGAGATTTGTAGCATCAACACCTTGTTTTAGAAAAGAAGCTGGAAGTTATGGCAAGGATACTAAAGGAATGATTAGACAACATCAATTTTATAAAGTTGAACTAGTAAGCATTGTTGAAAAAGAAAATTGTTTGGAAGAGTTAGAAAGAATGACAAATTGTGCAACTGATATTCTTGATAAATTGGAACTACCTTACAGAAAAGTTATTTTATGTTCCGGGGATATGGGTTTTAGTGCTGAAAAAACATATGATATTGAAGTTTGGTTACCATCAGAAAATAAATATCGTGAAATTTCTTCATGTTCATCTTGTTCTACATTCCAAGCTCAAAGAATGAAAACTAGATATAAAAACACAAATAAAGAAACTGTCTTTGTTGGTACTTTAAATGGAAGCGGGCTTGCAGTCGGTAGGACTTTAATAGCGGTATTGGAAAATTATCAGCAAAAAGATGGATCGATTGTTGTTCCTAAAGTTCTTAGAGAATATATGAATAATTTAGAATTAATTTCACAGAAATAAAGTTGTTTTAGAGATATAGATAGTATAAATATGCACCATATTTAAAAGGAGAATTATGGAAGGTTCAGGAATAGGACAATTTATACCGTTAATTTTAATATTTGTTATTTTTTATTTTTTCTTAATTAGACCTCAACAAAAAAAAGTAAAAGAGCATAAAGCTATGGTTGAAAACCTTAAAAGAGGTGACAAAGTTATTACTTCAGGAGGTATCACTGGCACAGTTGAGAGACTTATAGATAACGACAAAGTAGAAGTAGAAATAGCTGAAAATATTAAAGTTGAAGTTGTAAAAGCTACAGGTATTCAAAGTCTTCAAAATACCCAAGAAGTTAAAAAATAATTAATTTTAGATAAGTGCTTTATTTTTCAAAGTTACGAATTGTATTTATAACTATTTTTTCTTTATTATTTGTTTTAATTGCATCCTCAAATCTATTTAAGTTTGATGATGGTTTTTTTAATAAAAAAATTAATCTAGGTTTAGATCTTCAAGGTGGTTCATACTTATTACTCGAAATTGATAACGAGCCAGTAATTGAGCAAAAACTTCAAAATCTTACAACCACCTTTAGGAATTACTTTAAAGATAAAGATATTAAAATTAACAATATAAAAATAGTTGATAAAAATATTTTCTTTAACGTTTCAGATGAAAATAAGCAAAAAGTTATAGATATTTTTCAAGATGAGAAAAGTGAAATAAACCCATACTATCCAAGATTTAAATCTCATCAATTAGAAATCGAAGATACAGGTTTATATTTAAAAGTAAATTTTTCTCGTCAAGGCCTTATAACTCTTAAAACATCTTCTCAAGATCAAGCTATTGAAATTGTTCGTAGAAGAGTTGACGAGGTTGGTACGAATGAACCTAATATTTTAAAAAGAGGTAACAATAGAATTTTAGTAGAACTTCCAGGTTTAGATGATCCCATGAGGATCAAATCTCTTCTTGGTAAAACTGCCAACCTTACGTTTAGGTTTGTAACCCAAAATGATGATGACAGATTTGGAGTTGAAAAATTAGAATTTGAAGACGGAACTCAAGAAGCTAATGTAAGTAAAAGAATTATAATAAGTGGTGAAAATCTTTTAGATGCTCAGCCTAAAATGGATACACAAAATAACCAAACAATTGTATCTTTTACTTTAGACAGAGTAGGGGCCAAAAGATTTGGTAAAGCAACCTCAACTGGTATTGGAAAACAGTTAGCTATTGTTTTAGACGGCAAAATTATAAGTGCACCTGTCGTAAGAGATACAATAGCAAGTGGGTCTGGCCAAATTAGTGGAGGATTTACATTTCAATCTGCAACAGATTTGGCATTATTACTAAGATCAGGAGCCTTACCTGCTCCGTTAGATATTATAGAAGAGAGAACAGTTGGACCAGATCTCGGACAAGACTCAATTAACGCTGGAATGATAGCATTAGCAATTGGTTTTTTGTTAGTGATTATATTCATGTTTGTTAAGTATAAATTTTTTGGTCTAATAACTAACGCTACACTAATAATTAATTTGTTTATTCTTTTAGGTGTTTTAACTTTATTTGAAGCAACCTTAACATTACCAGGAATAGCAGGAATAATTTTAACTGTAGGTATGGCAGTTGATGCGAATGTTTTAATTTTTGAGAGGATTAAAGAAGAGTTAAAAGATGAGACTAATAATATTTTAGCATTTGATGGAGGTTACACGAAGTCTAGAACTGCCATTATTGATGCTAACATAACAACTTTACTAGCAGCAGTAGTTCTATTCTTTATGGGCTCAGGGCCTGTTAAAGGTTTTGCTGTAACTCTTGGTGTTGGAATATTTACAACATTGTTTTCGGTTTATTTTATAGCAAGGTTATTTACTAGTCTTTATGTATCTAAAAATAAAAATAGTGGGAAATTAATCTAATGATTGCCTTCAACAAATATTATAATCATTTTAACGTTTTATCTACTGTTCTAATTATTGTTTCATTACTGTTATTAATTTTTAAAGGCCTTAATTTTGGTATTGATTTTAAAGGTGGAACCTTGATTGAATTAAGATCCAACGATACCAAAATTAATGTTAGCACTCTTAGAGATAAATTTAGTCAAATGAATCTAGGTGATGTATCAGTTAAAAAATTCGGTTCTGATAATGATTTTTTAATAAAATTTGAAAATAAAGATAATAAGAAAAATATTATTGAAGAAATAAAGGTAAATCTCGATAAATCTTTTGGTAATAATTATGATTTTAGAAGAGTTGAGAATGTGGGCCCTAAAGTTAGTGCTGAATTATTAAAATCAGGTGTAATTGCAATATCATTATCACTTGCAATAATGCTTATTTACATTTGGATAAGGTTTGAGTGGCAATTTAGTCTTGGAGCAATTTTAGCATTATTTCACGATGTAATCGTCACCCTTGGAGTTTTTTCTCTATTTAGTTTAGAAATTAACTTATCAATCATAGCTGCTGTTTTAACTATTGTTGGTTACTCAATGAATGACACAGTTGTAATATTTGACCGTGTTAGAGAAAATTTAAGAAAATATTCAGATATAAAAATTTTTGAATTAACCAATATTTCAATAAACGAAACCTTATCTAGAACAATAATTACTTCCGCAACAACTTTACTTGCATTGCTTGCTATTTACTTCTTTGGTGGTGAAATCTTAAAAGGATTTTCACTAGCAATGATTTTAGGAGTTATTTTTGGAACTTATTCATCAATTTATATTGCCAATACAGTATTGGTTAGATTAAGAGTTTCTCAAAAAACTGTCTTAAGAGAGGACGATAGTAAGTAAATATTTTAGTAAATATTTTGTGCAGCTACCATTGTTAGTAACATCGGTAGAGATAGAAGTGTATTTGTTCTAGAAAATAACATTGCTGTTTTAGCAGACTTTGCTTTTGTTTCAGGATCAGTTTCAACAATTCCTAATGCTCTTTTTTGATTTGGCCATATTACAAACCAAACGTTAAAAGCCATTATAATACCCAGCCACATTCCAATTCCAATTGCAGTATGTTTTGGAATGCCCGAACCAATACTAAAAGTCATTGCATCATGTAGATAACCATTTAGCCAAGCTAATATTAAACCAGATAGAACAGTAAAGGCTGCAGCCCATCTAAAATAAAATAAAGCTGCTGGAGCTATCACTTTTCCTATAGCTGGCTTTTGTTCATCTGGAATTTTAGCCATGTTTGGAATTTGAACAAAATTGAAATACCAAAGTAGTCCAATCCACATTATTGCAACTAGAACATGAATATATCTAAATAACCAACTCCAAAATAATGTGTCAAAGGCAATACCTTCATTTTGAAAAAACATTCCAACAAATAAAATTATTGCTAAAGCCAACGATGCGTGAATAGTTTTTGATAATGAAGATAATAAGTTACTCATGATTCTTTCAAACTATACACTAAATTTTGATTATTTTTAAGTTTTTATATTTAATTTAATAAGGGTTTTAAAAACTGACCAGTATAACTGTCTTTGATTTTTGTAACTTCTTCTGGTTTACCCTCTGCGATAATTTTACCACCCTTAACACCACCTTCAGGACCCATATCAACAATATAATCTGCTGTTTTAATAACATCCAAATTATGCTCAATTACTACAACAGTGTTACCTAGTTTTACAAAAGTATGAAGAATTTCTAAAAGTTTTTTAATATCATGCTGATGCAAACCAGTTGTGGGCTCATCTAGTATATACATTGTTCTACCTGTGGATCTTTTAGACAACTCTTTAGCAAGTTTAATTCTTTGAGCCTCACCACCTGAAAGGGTTGTTGCTTGTTGACCTATTTTTATGTAACCCAAACCAACTTTTTTTAAAGTTAATAATTTTGTTTTAATATTTGATATATTTTCAAAATACTCACAACCTTCGTCAACTGACATATCTAAAACATCTGCAATACTTTTACCCTTAAATTTTATTTCTAATGTTTCTCTATTATATCTTGTACCCTTACACTCATCACACTGAATATAAACATCTGGTAAAAAGTGCATTTCATACGTAATTACACCGTCACCTTCACATGCCTCACATCTTCCACCTTTAACATTAAATGAAAATCTACCAGGCTTATAACCTCTTGTTTTAGACTCAGGTAAACTTGTAAACCAATCTCTGATTGGCCCAAAAGCACCGGTATAGGTTGCAGGATTTGATCTAGGTGTTCTTCCAATCGGAGACTGGTCTATATCAATAATTTTATCGATTAATTCAACACCCTTATATCCTTTAAAGGCTTTAGGCGCCTTTTTAGCTTTATTATTTAGAGTTAAATTTAAGGCATGAAAAAGTGTTTGTAATATTAACGTAGATTTACCACTACCAGATACGCCAGTTACACAGGTGAATGTTCCTGTTGGAATTTTAAGATTTACATTATTTAAATTATTTCCCGTTGCTCCATTGATTTCAACAAATCTTCCATTTTTAGCTATTCGTCTAGATTTAGGAATTTCAATTTTCTTTTTGTTTGCAAGGTATTGACCTGTAATACTATTTTTATCTTTCTTAATTTCATCATAAGTGCCTTGCGATGTTACTTGACCACCATTAGTTCCAGCTTGAGGTCCAAGGTCTATAATATGATCTGCGTTTTCCATAGTCTCTGTGTCATGTTCAACAACTATTACTGTGTTACCAAGATCTCTTAATCTTTTTAAAGCATTTATAAGTTTAACATTATCTTTTTGGTGTAATCCAATTGATGGTTCATCTAGTACATAAAGTACACCAGTCAAACCTGAACCTATTTGAGAGGCTAATCTTATTCTCTGAGCTTCTCCACCAGATAATGTGCCAGACTCTCTTGATAAAGTTAAGTAATCTAAACCCACATTAAGTAAAAAATTTAATCTTTCGTTAATTTCTTTGAGTACATGTTCTGCAATTTTAAATTGTCTTTTATCTATATGATTTACTAAATCTTTAAACCATTCAGCTGAGTCAGATATTGATTTTTTGGTAACTTCACTAATATTAAGACCATTAATTTTAACACATAATGCTTCTTCTTTTAGACGGTCTCCATTACAAGCCTCACATGCAGTATCTGATTGATATTCAGCTATAACTTCTCTTTTCCATTCGCTATCAGACTCTAAAAATCTTCTCTCAAGATTATTAATAACTCCTTCGAATGTTTTTTTATAAGAATATTTTTCATAACCATCGTCATAATTAAATTTTATTTCATCCTCATCTGATCCATAAAGAATTATATCTTTAATTTTTTTTGGAAGTTTTTTCCATTTTTCATCTAATGAAAAACCATAATGTTTTGCTAAAGACGATAATGTTTGTGCGTAATATAAAGTTGTTGATTTTGCCCAAGGTTCAATTGCACCATCGGCTAAACTTTTTCTTTCATCAGGTACAACAAGGTTTGGATCAACATTTAGTTTCATGCCAATACCTTCACATTCTTCACAGGCACCATAAGGACTGTTAAATGAGAATAATCTTGGCTCTATTTCTTCAATTGTAAATCCACTTTCTGGACAAGCAAACTTTGTTGAATAAATTAACTTTTCAATTTTTCGATGTTTTTGAGGTAATGTTTCATCTTCATATTCAACAAAAACTAGTCCGTTTGCAAGATTAACAGCTGTTTCAACACTTTCAGCCAATCTATTTCCCAATTTTGAGTTTAAAACAATTCTATCAACTAAAACTGAAATATCATGTTTTAGTTTTTTATCTAAGTTAGGAGATTTTTCAATATCGTATAAAATATTATCGATTTTAATTTTTCTGAATCCTCTTCGTTTATAACTTAAAATATCTTTTCTGTATTCACCTTTACGTCCTCTGACAACAGGTGCGTATATATAAATTGTAGATTTTTTAGGAAGTTTTTTAATTAAATCTACTATTTGAGTTATGGTTTGAGATGTTATTGGTTTACCAGTAAATGGAGAGTAGGGAATACCCGCTCTTGCATAGAGTACACGCATATAGTCATAAATCTCAGTAACAGTAGCAACTGTAGATCTTGGATTTTTTGATGTATTTTTTTGTTCAATGGCAATTGCAGGACTTAATCCTTCGATAAGATCAACATTTGGTTTTTTCATTTTATCCAAAAATTGTCTTGCATATGCTGATAAACTTTCAACATATCTTCTTTGACCCTCAGCATAGATAGTGTCAAATGCTAAAGATGATTTTCCTGACCCAGAGAGACCTGTAATTACGACAAATTTATCTTTTGGAATTTCAACAGAAACATTCTTCAAATTATGTTCTTTAGCACCCTTAATAACTATCTTTTTCATCATAATTTTTGTTGCTTTGACTTAATAAAATTAATATTCAGAAGAATTGTGGTATAAATCTATTTAATTAAATAAACAAATATTAAAATATTATGGCTGGAAGTTTAAATAAAGTGTTATTAATTGGTCGTTTGGGCGCAGACCCTGAAATCAAACAAATGGTAAATGGTAAGAGTGTAGCGAGACTAAGTCTTGCAACTAGTCAGTCTTGGAAAGATAAAAATACAGGTGAGAAAAAGGAAAAAACAGAATGGCACCGTATAGTTGTATTTAATGAAGGTCTGGTTAACGTCGTTCAACAGTACCTAAAAAAAGGTGCACAAATTTATGTAGAGGGTCAAATTACAACAAGGAAATGGAAGGATGAACAATCTGGTCAGGATAAATACTCTACTGAAATTGTTATTCAAGGATACAATTCTTCATTAACAATGTTAGGTGGTGGCAGTAGCGGTGGGGGTATTCAAAACGATCCTAATCAACAAAATAATATGGAGGACTCTTCTCAAGTCCCTAACGACATGGATGACGAAATTCCATTTTAGTTTCTATGCAAAAATCTGAAGAAACAAAAGATAATAATATTAAATTAATCTCAATGCATGATGAGATGAGCTCATCATATCTTTCATACGCCATGAGTGTAATAGTAAGTCGTGCTCTTCCAGATATCAGAGATGGACTTAAACCTGTTCACCGAAGAATTTTATACGCCATGTATAAAGGTGGTTATGATTGGTCTAAACAATTTAGAAAATCTGCAAGAATAGTTGGTGATGTAATTGGTAAATATCACCCACATGGTGATCAATCAGTTTATGATGCTCTTGTTAGAATGGTACAAGATTTTTCAATGAGCCTGCCTTTGGTGCAAGGTCAAGGAAACTTTGGTTCAATTGATGGAGATCCAGCTGCTGCTATGAGATATACTGAAACACGTTTATCAAAAGTTTCACAATTTTTA
The DNA here is from genome assembly GCA_902539165.1 of uncultured Pelagibacteraceae bacterium. Lineage (GTDB taxonomy): Bacteria > Pseudomonadota > Alphaproteobacteria > Pelagibacterales > Pelagibacteraceae > Pelagibacter. Next base: position 16,826 of record CACBHY010000007.1, on the reverse strand, counting down.
ATTGATGATATTGAGAAAAATACTGTTTCTTATAAGAGTAATTATGACGAAACAGAAAAAGAACCAAGTGTTTTACCAGCTCAATTTCCAAATTTATTAGTAAACGGCGCTGGTGGTATTGCAGTTGGTATGGCAACTAGTATTCCTCCACATAATTTAGGTGAAATAATAGATGGAACTTTGGCACTTATCGCTGACAAAGACATTAAAATTAAAGAGTTGATGAAGCATATTCCTGGACCAGATTTTCCAACCGGAGGTGTGATAATTGGGAAAGATATTATTAAACAAGGTTATAAAAATGGAAGAGGCTCTTTTAAAATTAGAGGCGAAGTCTCAATAGAACAGCAAAAAAACGGTCGTGAAAGGCTAGTAATTACCTCCATACCATATCAGGTCAACAAATCAGTTTTAAATGAAAGAATTGCTCAGCTAGTAAGAGAAAAAAAAATTGAAGGAATAAAAGATATAAGAGACGAGTCAAATAGAGAGGGAATTAGAGTTGCTATTGATCTTAGAAATGGTGTTGAACCAGAAACCATTAAAAGACAACTTTATAAGAATACTCAAATTGAGAGCTCTTTTGGATTTAATACTTTAGCTATTGTTGAAGGCAAACCTAAAACTTGCACACTTAAAGATTTTTTAGCAAACTTTTTATCTTTCAGAGAAGATGTTGTAATTAAAAAAACAAAATTTGATTTACAAAAAGCAGAAGAGCGAGCGCATATCCTAATAGGGCTATCAGTTTCTGTGGAAAATTTAGATAAAATTATAAAAATAATTAGATCCTCAAAAACACCTGATGATGCTAAAGGATCTATATTAAAAACTAAGTGGAAAATTAATAAATCTCAAAAATTAATCTCCTTAGTTGAAGGCAAAAAAGGCAAAAACCTATATTCTTTATCTGAGTCTCAAGTTCTAGCTATTCTAGAATTAAGATTACAAAAATTAACTGCGCTTGGAATAAATGAAATTGAAGTAGAAATAAAAAAACTAGCAGAATTGATTGCAAACTTTAAAAAAATTATATCTTCCAAAAAAGAGTTACTAAAAGTGATAGGTGAAGAGCTTAGAAATATTAAAGAAAAATTTGCTGTACCAAGAAGAACTAAAATAATCGATGCAGTTTTAAACTACGATATTGAAGAAACAATTCAAAAAGAATCTGTAATCATTACAGTGACACTTCAAGGATACATTAAAAGAGGCTCATTGGATGGTGTTAAAAAACAAAAAAGAGGTGGTAAAGGTAAATCTGGAATTACAACTAGAGACCAAGACTCTGTAATACAAACGTTATCTGTAAATACACATACTTCAGTCTTGTTTTTTTCTACAGAAGGGTTGGTTTACAAGGTTAAAGCTTGGAAAATACCCGAAGGATCATCTACATCAAAGGGTAAATCTTTATTTAATATTTTACCTTTGAAGAGCCATCAAGCAATTAGCTCAATTATGCCAATGCCTGAAGATGAAACTGAATCTAAAAATTATCAGATAATCTTTGCTACAGCTCTTGGTAAAGTTAGAAAAAATAGTTTAGATGATTTTTCATCTATTAATGCCTCTGGGAAAATTGCGATGAAATTAGATAACAACGACAAGATAGTAGGGGTTAAAATTTGTAAATATGATCAAGATGTAATTTTAAGTACAAAATTTGGTAAATGTATACGTTTTGAAGCAAAAAAATTAAGAGTTTTTAAAGGAAGATCTTCAAAAGGTATTAAGGGAATTGAGTTATCACCGAATGATCAAATAGTTTCCTTATCTGTTATTAATAGTGATAAAATTAAAAAAAATGGAAAAAAATCTAAAGATGAAAAATCTGAATTACATGCAAAAGAGAAATTTGTTTTATCAATAAGTGAAAATGGATTTGGAAAAAAAACCTCTCATTTTGACTACAGAGTTACAAACAGGGGTGGCAAAGGTATCATTGGCATTGTTAATTCACCAAGAAATGGAAACATTACATCCTCATTCCCTGTTAATGAGGGTGACGAAATTTTAATATCAACTAACAAAGGTAGAGTTATACGAGTTGCTGTTAAAGAAATCAGAACTGCCGGTAGAAATACACAAGGCGTAAGAATTATTAAATTATCCGGTGAGGAAAAAGTTGTGTCTGCTATTAAAATAGACGATAACTTGATTTAATATTATGAGCAAAATAGCTATATACCCAGGCACATTTGATCCAATCACCTATGGGCACATAGATGTAATAAAAAAAGCCTTAAAATTATTTGATAAGATTGTTGTTGGTGTATCTGATGTTAGCAGTAAAAATTATCTGTTTAGTTCTGAGGAGAGAATTGAGATAGTCAACAAAGCTCTATTTAAGGATTTAAAACTTAACAAAAAAAAAATTATAATTGTATCTTTTAGCTCATTAACTACAGATTTGTGTAAAAAATATAAATCAAATATTATCTTAAGGGGATTAAGAGCTGTGTCGGATTTTGAGTACGAATTCCAATTAGCTGGAATGAATAGAAAATTAAATCAGAATATTGAAACTATTTTTTTAATGTCAGATGTTGAAAATCAGATAATCTCTTCTAGATTTGTTAAAGAGATTGTAAAATTAAACGGTGATATTAAGAAATTCACCACTAAAAGTACTATCAAAACTTTAAAAGAAAAATATGAATAAAATTTTAATTAATTTATTTATTTTATTTTTTTTTATTACCAATCAATCAATAGCTGAGGAGAATATAATGATCTTAAAATTAAAAGATGGAGATGTGAAAATAGAGTTATTTGCAGATGTGGCTCCAAATCACGTAAAAAGAATTAAAGAACTAGCAAACGATGGCAAATACGATAATGTTGTTTTTCACAGAGTTATTGATGGATTTATGGCTCAAACTGGAGACGTTAAGTTTGGTAATTCAGAGTCTAAAGATTTTGATTTAAGAAGAGCTGGAATGGGAGGATCTGATTTACCAGATTTGGAGCAAGAATTTAGCAGTTTACCCCATGATAGAGGAACTTTATCAATGGCTAGATCTTCAGATCCAAATAGTGCAAATAGTCAATTTTTTATATGTTTTAAACCAGCACCTTTTTTAGACAGACAATACACTGTTTTTGGTAAAGTAATTGAAGGAATGGATTTAGTGGACAAAATTAAAAGAGGTGATGAAAGCAATAATGGATCTGTATCAGATCCAGATAAGATCATAAGTTTTAAATCACAATAATCTTTTGGATGGCATTAAAAAATTTTGCCTTTAAAGTTCATAAAAAAGATAAGTTTGCTAGATCAGGTGTTATAGAAACACACCGTGGTAGTATAAACACACCAGCCTTTATGCCTGTTGGTACACAGGCAACCGTAAAAGCTTGTACAATTGATGACATAAAAAAAACAGGTACTCAGATAATTTTGTCTAATACTTATCATCTAATGATTAGACCAGGTGTTGAACGAATTAAATCTGCTGGTGGCCTTCATAAATTTATGAATTGTGATTTACCAATTTTAACAGACTCTGGTGGTTTCCAAGTAATGTCACTTTCGAAATTAAATAAAATTGATCGTGAAAAAGGAGCCATATTTAATTCACATGTAGATGGTAAAAAATTCTATTTAAGTCCAGAAGAAAGTATAAGAGTTCAGCTAGGTTTGAATTCAGATATCGTTATGATTATGGATGAGTGCCCAAAAAAAACTAATGATTATGATTTAATAAAAAAATCTATGGATCTATCTTTGTATTGGGCAGAAAGGTCAAAAAAGGCATTTGGTATAAATCGACACAAGGCTCTATTTGGTATTGTACAAGGAGGGTTATTTAAGGATTTACGAATTAAGTCATTAAAAGAATTAATGAATATAGGTTTTGATGGTTACGCATTAGGTGGTCTTGCTGTTGGTGAAACTCAACAAGAAATGTTTTCAGTTTTAAATGATGTAAAAGAATATCTGCCTGATGATAAACCGCATTATTTAATGGGAGTTGGTACTCCGTCTGATATTCTTGGAGCTGTTAAACGTGGTATTGATATGTTTGATTGTGTTCTACCGACTAGATCTGGAAGAACTGGACTTGCCTTTACTTGGGAAGGAAGAATAAATATTAAAAATAATAAATATCAAAATGATAATACACCATTAGATTCTAATTGTGATAATTTGACCTTGAACAAATATTCTAAAAATTACCTAAACCATCTTTTTAATACAAATGAAATACTAGCATCAATGCTATTGACACTGCACAATATCAACTTTTATCAAGAATTAATGTCTTCTATTAGAGATAATATAGAGTCAGGTACGTTCGATAAATTTCATGATAAATACATAGATAAGTTGTAGTAAAAATTAATATTTGCCTAAATTGACATTTGAAAAAATAAAATAAATCTGTATATAACAATCATTCATTTTGAATAAATTGTGGGCCCTTAGCTCAGTTGGTAGAGCAATTCCCTTTTAAGGAATGGGTCGATGGTTCGAGTCCATCAGGGCTCACCATTAACTAACTTTAGCTATGTCGATGGGCGGGTAATCTAATATAACATCATTCATCCAATCATTAAGTTGTTTAATTCTTGTATCAGACGATGGATGAGTGCTCATAAATTGTGCAGGTTCTTTACCTTTATTAAATTCTTTCATTCTTTCCCAAATTTTTACAGTCTCTCGAATATCATATCCAGACAAAGATGAAAAAATCATTCCTAGATAATCAGCTTCACTTTCTTGTTTTCTATTAAATGGGTTCATAATTCCTATCTGAGCTAAAAGACCTACTGTATCCATACCAGTTGTTCTATTGATTTCTGACAATACTCCTCCACTTGCTATATCAATAATTCGTGCTCCTGTGTTTAATAGTACACCTCTACTAGCTCTTTCTACCGAATGTTTCGCAACTGCATGAGCAACTTCATGACCCATTACTGCAGCTAAACCATTAGTATTTTTGGTTACATCGAGTATACCAGTGTAAACAGCAATTTTTCCGCCAGGCATACACCAGGCATTTCTCATTTTATCATTATCAATTAAAATATATTCCCAATCAAAATTGGCAGTAGGATCATTTATATTAGCTCTATAAAAATATTCACTGATCGAATCTTCCATTCTTTTTCCAATTTCTTTTATTGAATTTAGGGTTTTTTTGTCATTGCTCATTTTCTCTTTTTCTTTTACCTTTTCATAAATTTTAGCAGCTTGCGCATTTAGTTTTGCTTCAGGAATTAATTTTAACTGTTTTCTATCTGTTATAGGAGTAGTTGTACAAGATGGCAGTATTAAGCTGCAGCATCCACAACCAACATAAGACAAAAATTTTCTTCTATTCATATCTATTAAAATTGATAATATTTACTTTAATGAATCTTAACAATAAAATATTAATTGTATTATTTATCATTGCAATTCTTTTTGTTGTTTATGCAAGCTACAGTTAAAAAATGACTAAAAAAAGTTCAAAAAAATCAGTATCTTTAACTTTAAGAAACTACTTTATAGCTGGCGTTGTTGTTTTAATACCTATTGGGTTTACATTATACTTATCTAAAATTCTAATTGGTATTTCATCAAATCTAATACCTTCAAACATAAATCCGAACAGTTACTTGCCTTTTAATATACCTGGCGTAGAGATATTAATTTCAATTATATTTATTACTTTGGTTGGTGGTTTATCTCTTTCTTTTTTTGGTAGAAGAATTTTAAAATTAATTGATGATTTGTTTAAAAGAATTCCTTTTTTAAGAACTGTATATTCTGCAATAGTTCAAATGACAGAAACATTTTCTAAAAAAGACGATAGTCAAAAAAGTGTAGTTTTAATTGAATATCCAAGAAAGGGAGTTTGGGCTGTAGGTTTTGCTACAAAAGAAAACACTGGTGAAATGGCAAAAAAAACTAATAAAAAATTGATAAATGTTTTTGTTCCTACAACACCAAATCCAACAAGTGGTTTTTTATTAATGTTTCCAGTTGATGATGTTATTTATCTAAATATGTCATTTGAAGAAGCATCTAAATTTATAGTATCTGCAGGAACATCATCAAAATCTTAAACAATATCATTTATAATATCTGCTCTATCATAAAGTTTGATCAGCGGTTTAAACCTACTGATATCTTCGTTAGCATTTTCAATTCTTTTAATCTCTTTCTCTGCGAGTAAAAAAAGATCACTATTATGAATAGGGTCAGCTAACTTAAAATTCTTAATACCACTTTGTTTGAAACCCAGTAGGTCACCAAAACCTCTAATTTTCATATCTTCCTCAGATATTAAAAAACCATCATTACTTTGTTTTAATATATTAATTCGTTTTTTTGCATTCTCAGATAAATTTGACTTGAACATTAATATACATGTTGACTCTTTATCACCACGTCCTACTCGGCCTCTTAATTGATGAAGTTGAGATAAACCAAACTTATTGGCATTTTCTATAATTATTACGTTTGCATTTGGAAAGTCAATTCCGACTTCAATAATTGTTGTTGAAACTAGAATTTGGAATTTATTTTTTTGAAAATTAGTTAATATTTTTTCTTTTTCATTTATTTCAGTTTTTCCATGTAATAATAAAACCTGATTTGGAAATAATTTTTTTAAAAATTTAAATTTATTAACGGCAGAAGTATGATCTAATTTTTTAGACTCTTCTATTAAAGGACATACCCAAAAAATTTGATTTCCTGAATTTATCTCTTTTTTAATAAATTTGAGAACATCATTAATTCTGCTCTCTAATTTACTATATGTTTTAATTGGTTTTCTAGTTTTAGGTTTTTCCTTTATTATTGATAAATCCATATCACCATACATTGTCATGGTTAAAGTTCGTGGTATTGGTGTAGCTGTCATCAATAAAACATCACAATCATCACCACCTTTATCAGATAACTTTTTTCTTTGATTAACACCAAACTTGTGTTGTTCATCGATAATAATTAATCCAAGATTTTTATAGCTGACTTTTTTTTGAAATATTGCGTGTGTACCAAAAATTATATCAATTTCATTATTTTTTAATTTTTCTAAAATTATTTTTTTATTTTTATAATCGTATTTTCCTGAAATTAGTTCAATTTTTATATTATTAGGAAAAATTTCTTTTGCTAAATTATAATGCTGTCGAGCTAATATTTCTGTTGGAGCCATAAAAGCAACTTGGTAGCCTGAGTTTATGGTATTGTGAGCTGAAAGAAGTGCAATAATTGTTTTACCACTTCCAACATCACCTTGTAAAAGTCTAAACATTTTAGTCGATGTACTTAAATCTTGATTAATTTCTTTTAGGGAATTTACTTGGTCATTTGTCAAAGAAAAACATAACTTATTTATTAAATCATTTTGTAAATTAAAATTAATTTTTTTTCTCTTTTTTTTAATTTTTTTAATTTTTTTTCTTATTTCAGAATTTACCAAAAAAGTTGAAAATATTTCGTCATAAGCGAGTCTTTGATAAAAATTATCTCTATATTTCCCAATATTCTCTGGTTTATGAAGTTCTATAATGGAATTATTCCAACTTAAATTTCCAAATTTCTTAACAATTTGATTAGAATGCCACTCATCTAACACAGGTAATTTACTAATAATTTGGTTAATAATTTTATTATAAACTTTTTCAGATATTCCCTCTGTTAAAGAGTACTGATTATGTACCTGTTTTATTAGAGAAGAGTCTTCAGATATATATTTTGGGTTTGTTAATTGATATTTGTTTTTAAAATAACCAATTTTTCCACTTATAGTTATTTTCTTACCTAGTGGGAGAATTTTTTTTACATATCCCTCGTAACTGTTGAAAAAAACACAGTCTAAATTTCCAGTATCATCTCCACAAATAACTCGATTGGGTAAATTTCTTATTCTAGGAAATAAATATTTTTGAGGTGTAACCGTAACTGTTTGATTCTCACCAATTTTAAGATCTTTTATTTTTGTAGACAGACTTCTATCTGTATAAGATTTTGGAAGTTTCCACAAAAGATCAAATAAATTATTAATATTTTTCTTTTTAAGTAAATTTGTTGTTTTAACTCCGACACCTTTTAATGCTGTTAAATCTGATAATAAATATTTATAATTACTTTTAATGTCCATATTAAATTAATATATTCTAATAATGACCATCAATATAGATGAATTAAAAAAAAAAATTATTTATAGATCTAATTATCGTGGCACGAAAGAAATGGATAAACTTTTGGGCTCATTTACAAAAAAAAATATTAATTATTTGAACTATGAAGACTTAATTGATTTAGAAAAATTACTAAATATTGATGATACAAATTTATATAATTATTACACTGGTGCCGAAACAGATTTTGAAATAGAAAATAATAAAGTAAATTTACTTTTTAAAAGTTTTAAGTATTGAATAATGGCGGAGAGACTGGGATTCGAACCCAGGAAAGAGTTGCCCCTTTGCCGGTTTTCAAGACCGGTGCTTTCAACCGCTCAGCCATCTCTCCGTTCGCAAGGTTTTATAATTATAATTATTTAATTCAACCTTAAAATAGTCTATTAAAACTAATAACGACTAATTCCATTAAATCTTATGAACAAAGAATTCAATAAGGGGTTACTACTAGCTAGTTCTGGCTCATTTTGGTGGGGATTTATCGGTGTTATTTATTTTAAATCTATCACTTATATTGGTCATATAGAACTTGTTGTTCATAGATGTCTTTGGTCAACTTTTACATTGATAATAACTACCTTTTTTTTTTCTAAATGGCATATTTTTTTTGAAATTATAAATAATAAAAAAAATTTAATTTATCTTTTTTTTTCAGGTAGCTTGATTTTTATTAATTGGGCAGCTTGGATTTATGCAATAGCAACCAATAGAATAATTGATGCTAGCTTTGGATATTTTATAATGCCAATTCTTAGCGTAATGCTAGGGTATATTTTTTTTAAAGAAGTTCTTAACAAGAAAAGAATTTTTTCAATTATATTAGTTATATTGTCTATTCTTTATTTAATTATAATGAGTTATAATTCTTTACCTTGGTTAGGTTTAGTCGTAGCGTTTAGTTGGGGTTTGTATAATCTTTTTAGAAAAAAAATTAATGTTGATACTGATGTTGGTTTACTAATAGAGAGTTTGTTTATATTGCCATTTGCAGTCGTCGCATTCTACTTAATATCAATTAATGGATTTAACGATTTTAAAATTGAAGACCCTCCGATGATGCTTTTGATTTTTTTGGCAGGCCCAATGACTGTAATACCGCTTTTTTTGTATGTAAGAGGTGTAGAGCTGTGTGGTCTGGGTCCGACTGGGATGATTTTTTATATAACACCAACTTTGCAATTTTTACTTGGTTTTTTTTACTACGATGAGGTTTTTTCATTCAATAAATTAGTTAGTTTTATTTTTATTTGGATTGCTGTAATTATTTATTTGAAGGATTTACATGAAAATAACTAAGTACTTATTTATCATTCTACTCACTTATAACGTAAATGTTTTCGCCGATATTAATACAGAGTTTGAAAATTGGAAAAAAAATTTTAAAAAAATAGCTCTTGAAAATAATATTTCTGAAAAAACTTTTGATAAAGTTATGTCTAATACAAAATTTCTTCATAACGTAATTAAATATGACAGGTTTCAACCTGAATTTTATGAGGATACAAAAACTTATATTTCAAAAAGAACTTCTGACAAAAAAGTTTCTAAAGGATTATCATTTTATAAACAAAACTCAAATTTAGTTAAATCAGTAGAAAATAAATTCAACGTTGAACAAGAATTGCTATTATCACTAATGGGTATAGAAACAAATTTTGGAACTTATGTTGGAAAAATGGATATTTTATCATCTCTTGCTACATTAAGTTTTGATAAAAGAAGGTCTAAGTTTTTCTCAAATGAATTATTAATACTTCTAAATCTCATTGAAAAAGAGCAGGTTAACTATGAAACACTATTTGGATCTTGGGCTGGTGCATTTGGTTTTTTTCAATTTATGCCTTCTACAATGAAAAACTATGCAATAGATTATGATAACAATGGTTCAATTGATTTAAAAAATAACAAAGATGCATATGCGTCAGCTGGAAACTACTTAAATCAAATTGGTTGGAAAGCTGGTCAACCCTGTTTTAAGAGAGTTAATTTATCCAATGATATACCTAAAAAATATTTAAATGTTTCAGCTAAGAAACTGCACAACAAACAAAAATTAAAATCATTCAGTAAATTTATTACAAATATAGATGATATTGAGAATAAATACGAAAATCTTCAAGTAGCCATAATTACACCCGATAAAGATATAATACCTGATGCTGACACATTAAATCCAGCCTTTATTGTTTTTGATAATTATGAAATAATATTACAATGGAACAGATCATTAAGATTTGCGTTAGCTGTTTGTACTTTAAAAGATAAATTTAAAAATGAACTTCAATAAAATTTTAACCATATTTTTAATTTTATTTTTAACAGCTTGTCAGCAATTTGATGATAACAAGAAAGTAATAAATTACTCTAACTATCTAAAATACAATAACACAGGTTTTACGCTGATTTATGATGAACAACTTAAAAAAGATAACAAAATATCAAAAAAAATTGATGATAATGCTTTAGTTATTTTTCATAAAAAAATAAAAAAAAATTCTTTTGTAAAAATTACTAATCCTGTAAATAATAAATCAATTATTGCTAAAGTTATTTCAAATAACGTACAATTTTCAGACTTTTATAATTCAGTAATAACAACAAGAATTGCAAGTGAGCTATCTATTGATTTAAACGAACCCTATGTTGATCTTGTTCTTATTTCTGAAAATTCAACATTTATTGCAAAAAAAGCAAAAACATTTGATGAAGAAAAAAATGTTGCTGAAAAAGCTCCTGTTGATGGTATTACAATTGATAATTTAGGTGATGACTTAAATAAAAAAAACAAAGTCAATAAACCTAATTTTTTATATTCAATTAAAATTGCTGATTTTTATTATAAAGACTCAGCAGAAAATATGATCCTAAGAATTAAAAACGAGACAAATTTGAAAAATCCATTAATAAAAAAACTATCTAAGACTAAATATAGGGTATTATTAGGACCATTTAGTGATATAAAAAAACTAGAACAATCATTTGATGAAATAAAATTATTAGATTTTGAAAACTTAGAAATATTAAAGGATGCTTAACAAAATTTTAATTTATATTTTTCTATACTCATTTTTCTTCTCAATTTCACATGCTAATTTTGACGTAAAAGCAAGAACTGCAATATTACAGGATTATTATTCAGGAGAAATTTTGTATGAAAAAGAACCAGATAGATCTATTTATCCAGCTTCAATGACTAAAATTATGACCTCTATCATTGCTTTTGACTTAATCAAATCTGGTGATCTGAGTTTAGATGAAAAATTTATTATTTCAGAAAAGGCATGGAGATTGTCAACTTCTGGTTATTCCTCTATGTTTATTATGGTAGGAGACCAAGTTTCAGTGGAAAATTTACTTAAAGGTATAATTGTTGCATCAGGTAACGATGCTTGTATAGCTTTAGCAGAGGGTATAGCTGGCACTGAGGAGGAATTTGCTTTGCTAATGACAGCAAAAGCAAGAGAAATAGGTATGAAAAATACAAATTTTACAAATTCCTCAGGGATTAATGATCCTGATAACTATTCTACTGTTAGAGATATAATGATTATGTCTAGATATTTAATAAAAAAACATCCTGAGTTTTATAAAATGTTTGCCGAAAAAGAATTTACCTGGGATCGTACCGGTGGTGATTCAATTACTCAAGGTAACAGAAATCCTCTTTTATATAAAAACCTTGGAGCAGATGGGATTAAAACAGGATATCTTGCAGTTGAAAAATATTCTTTAGCATCATCTATAGAGAGAAACGGTAGACGACTGATAGCAGTAGGCAGTGGTTTTAATACAAAAAATGCAAGATCCAAAGAAAGCACTAAACTTTTAACATACGGTTTAACTAACTATGATTTAGTTGAAATAGCAAAATCAAATAAACCTTTTCAAAAAATTAATGTCTGGCTTGGTAAACAAGACACAGTAGATGCTTATACTGATCAAGATATTTATAAAACTATCAAAAAAGCTAAAAAAAAATTACTGAAAGTTTCTGTCAAATATCAAGGACCAGTAGAAGCTCCAATTCAAAAAGACCAGAAAATAGCAACATTAAGAGTAGTATACGACCAAGAATTAGTTGGTGAATATGATCTATTGTCATCAAAAGAGGTTAAAAAAGTAAATTTTATATCCAGATTAATTAAATCAATAAACTATTTAATCTGGGGTGATGTCTAAAAAACCTATAATTGTCTTTGAGGGAATTGAAGGGAGTGGAAAAAGTTCTCATTTAGCTTCAGTTGCAAGATATTTAAAGCAAAAAAAAATCAGCTTTATTAAAATACGAGAACCTGGCGGCAGTCATAATTCTGAGAAAATAAGAAAATTAATGTTAAATAATAAATCTAATTTTAATAAAAATACGGATCTATTGTTATTTTTAGCATCAAGAAGTGAGAATATAAGTTTAATTAAAAAAAATTATAATAAAAAAGTTATTCTTATTGATAGATTTACAGACTCAACTATTGCATACCAACATTATGGTATGGGTGTTAATTTGAAATTAATTAATTTATTAAATAAGTATTTGCTAGAAAACATCAAAATAAATTTTACTTTCTTAAATATAGTAAATAATAAAAATTTATTTTTAAGACTAAAAAAAAGAAAATCTCTTAATAGGTATGATAAATTTAACTCAGCTTTTTATAATAAAGTGCAGAATGGTTTTATTAAATTAGCTAATTCAAAAAAAAATTCGTATATGATAATTAATTCAAATTTAAAAATTGAAAAAAATAAGAAATTAATCTTAGATAAAATAAAAAATTTAATTTAATATATGGAATCTTCATCACAACAAAGTTTATTTGGGCATTATGAAATTTTTGACACATTTAAAAATTTATATTTAAGCAAAAAGTTTCCAAATAAAATAATTTTGTCAGGTGAAAAGGGTATAGGCAAATGTACCTTAGCGTATCATTTAATCAATTATACTTTATCCTTAAATGAAGATCATAGTTATGATTTGAAAAATTATAAAATTAATAGTGAAAATAAATCTTTTAAATTAATTAAGAATAAATCTAATCCTAATTTTAACCTCATTGATGTTGAGGAAGGAAAAAAAAATATTGATATTAGTCAAATCAGAGATCTAATTTCTATTTTAAACAAATCATCATTTAAAGAAGACCCGAGGTTTGTTTTGATTGATAATATTAATTTACTTAACCTTAATTCTGTCAACGCGTTGCTCAAAGTAATTGAGGAGCCAAATGATAATATAAACTTTATCTTAATAAATAGTAATAAACGTGTACTCACTACCTTAAAATCAAGATGTATAAATTTTAAAATCTCTCTTTCTCAAAATCAAACTATAGAAATAGCTAACAAGATTATAAATCAAGATATTTACGATATATTTAATGAAGAATTAATTAATTATTATAATACACCTGGACAATTATTAAAAATTTTAAAAGTTTCAAAAGAGTTTGAAATAGATGTAAAAAATTTGTCATTAAAAAATTTTTTATCATTGATAATTAAAAATAAACTTTACAAAAAAGATAAAATATTAATTGAATTAACCTACTCATTTATTGATAATTACTTTAGGAGTAAAGTTAATATTAACAATGTTGAAATATTAAATTTTTATAACCTTTTTTTAAAAAAAATTAAAAATACTAAAACTTATAATTTAGACGAAGAAACTCTTTTTATGGAATTTGAAGATCGAATATTAAATGGATAAGAATTTTTATATCACAACACCAATATACTACCCTTCTGCAACACCTCACATGGGTCATGCTTATTCAAGTATTATTGCTGATTTTTTTTCACGATTTAAAACTATTGATGGGTACAAAGTTTATTTCCTAACTGGAACTGATGAGCATGGACTTAAAATACAAAGATCAGCAGAGAAAGAAGGTCTTGATCCACTCAAATTCTGTGATCAAATTAGTAAAACCTTTAGAGATTTATCCAAAATTTTAAATTTAACTAATACAGATTTTATACGAACTACTGAAGAGCGACATAAGAAAACAGTTCAACATTTATGGAAAGAACTTGAAAAGAATGATGATATTTATCTTTCCAATTATTCAGGATGGTACTCTGTTTCAGATGAAGCTTTTTATAATGAAGATGAAATAGAAGAAGTAGAGGGTAAAAAAATTTCAATTAGTTCTAAATCACCCGTTGAGTGGATAGAGGAGGAGTCATATTTTTTTAGACTTTCTAAATGGGAAAAACCCTTATTAGATTTTTATAAAAAAAACCCTAATTTTATTTCACCTGCATCAAGAAAAAACGAGGTAATAAGTTTTGTTAAAAGTGGACTTAAAGATCTTTCAGTAAGTAGAAAATCTTTTTCATGGGGTATTAAAGTGCCTGGGAATGACAACCATGTTATCTATGTTTGGCTTGATGCACTTACCAACTATATAAGTGCTTTAAATTACCCCAATAAAGAAGATGAATTGTTTAAAAAATTTTGGCCTGCCTCAATACATTTAATTGGTAAAGATATATTAAGATTTCATGCTGTATATTGGCCAGCTTTTTTATTAGCTGCTAAAATTGAACTACCAAAAAAAGTTTATGGTCACGGATGGATACTTTCGGGAGATGTGAAAATGTCTAAATCAAAAGGCAATATTTTAGATCCATTGCAAATTATTGATGAATATGGCTTGGATCCATTAAGATATTATTTAATAAAAGAAGTCTCTTTTGGCAATGATGGAAATATATCCCAAGATAGATTAGAGGACTGTATAAATAGTGATTTAGCAAATAATTATGGAAATTTATGTCAACGTGTTACTGCTTTTGCAATAAAGAATTGTGATGGAAAAATACCAGAGAAAATAAAATTTGAAAAAGACGATTTAAACATTCTAAATAAATTTAGAGATAATTTAGAAAATATTAGATCTAAAATAGACCAACAAAATTTAAATTTCTACATTGATTATATAGTTAATTCCCTTTTTGAGGCTAATAAATATTTTAACGACCAAGAGCCATGGAAAAAGAAAGACAATATTATTAGATTAAATACTATTGTATTTACTGCCTTGGAAATTATTAGAAAAATAAGTTTTTTACTCTATCCAATAATCCCAGGATCAGTATTAAAGGCTTTAAAAATATTTAATCTTGATGAAAATGACATTAAATTAGAAGACATATCTAAAAATGAATTTTTAATTAAAGGAAATAGTATAAATAAAATAGATATACTTTTTAAAAAAATAGAAAAAGATAATGATTGATTCACACTGTCATCTCGATCATGAACCATTAATGAGTGATCTTAATAACGTAATACAAAGATCAAAAGATGTTGGTATAAAAAAATTGCTAACTATATCTACATCAATAGATAGTTTTTCTAAAATTAAACAATTGATCCAAAAAGATGACATTATTTATGGTACTATTGGTATTCATCCACACGAAAGTGACAAAAATGTTTTAACTTCCTCTCAATTAGTTCAGAACTTTAAAGAAAATGATAAAATTATTGGTATAGGTGAAACTGGACTAGATTTTTATTATAATAATAGTGATCGTGAAAAACAAATATCTAGTTTTAAAGAACACATAGAAGCTTCAATTGAGACCAAGTCCCCATTAATTGTCCATTCAAGAAATGCAGAAGATGAAACATATGAAATACTTAATTCATATAAAAATAATGACCTTAAAATTTTAATGCATTGTTTTACAGGATCTAAAGAATTTGCAAAAAAGCTTTTACTATTGAACTCCTATTTTTCAGCAAGTGGTATTATTACCTTTAAAAACTCATTCGATTTGCAGGATACCTTTAAGTCCTTACCTCTAGAAAATTTATTGATTGAAACCGACAGTCCCTTTTTAGCACCTGTACCAAATAGGGGTAAAAAAAATGAACCATCATTTATTGATTTTACAGCTGTTAAACTTGCTGAAATTAAAGAAATACCAAAGTCAAAACTCGTTGAAATAACTACAAATAATTTTAATCAACTGTTCTTTATTTAATAGTTATGAAATTTATTATATTAGGTTGTGGTAGTTCAATGGGTGTACCAAGACCGGATGGTTTTTATGGTAATTGTGATCCAAATAATAAAAAAAACTATAGAACAAGATGCTCAGCATTGTTTCAAACTTCAGATGAAAATATTTTGATAGATACCTCACCAGACCTTAGACAGCAACTATTGAGACATAAAATTAAAAAGATAAATAAAGTACTTTATTCACATATGCATGGTGATCAAACACATGGCATAAATGACTTAAGATCTTTCTACATAAACAGCAGAAAACCAATTAATGTTTATGCTGATAAATTCACATCTAATTATCTATTGAAAACTTTTTCTTATATTTTTAAAAGTTATTCAAGAGAATATCCTGCAACGCTGAAATTAAATAAATTAAAAAATAATTTCTTTACACTCAACAACAATAGAAAAGTAAAAATTAAATCTATTGAAGTAGAGCATGGTAGAGTAAAATCAAATTGCTTTATAATAGATAAAAAATTAGCCTATATAAGTGATGTAAGTAAAATTTATAATAAAGATTATAAATATTTTAAAAATTTGAAATATTTAGTAATTGACTGTTTGTGGTATAATTTTCACCCGTCACATTTTAATTTAGAAAACTCACTTTCAATGATTAAAAAATTCAAACCTAATAATGCTATT
>CACBHY010000006.1 GCA_902539165.1 uncultured Pelagibacteraceae bacterium | reverse complement strand
TGGTGTATTTATTTCTTATGATAAACTTTTTAATAATTGGGAAAATCAATTTAGTATTGAACAAAATGCATCTACTTTTTATTTTCCAAGCTCATGTTCTCTTAAGCCAACCCAGATTTCTTCAAATGTTGTAAGTAAAACAAATATTAAAAATAAATTTTTATTACTTTCTAATGAGCTCGATATAGGATATTGGAATAAAGTTTATCCAGAGTTAAACCAATATATAATTGGATATCCAAGGTACGCTGATAATTGGATCGAAAAAATTCAAGCTATCAAATATAAACCAAATACTTTTAGAATATATTTGTCTTATAGAAGAGATCTACCAGATGAAAAATGGTTTGAAAAAGCTATTGAACAACTAGATAAAATTAAATTAATTTTAAAAAAGATAAACAAGATTTTTGAAATTTATGTAAAATTGCATCCATATACTAATCAGAATGAATTAAATAATTTTTTAATTAACGAAAAAAATTTAAACTTCATTCTAACAAATGATCATCAGCAAGAGATTTGCAAAAGCTCTAATTTTTCAATACATTTTTTTAGATCAGCATCAATCATGGAATCTCTATCTACAAAAACGCCAGCAATAGAATTGTGGAAGCTTTCCTCAGAAACATTCGGTTCCCCATATCAAGATTACAATCTTTCTTTTTTTGCAAAAAATGAAAAAGAATTAGAGAATTATATTGTTAATCTGATAAAAGGAGATGAGTTTATTAAAAATGAATTTTCAGAAAAATATAAAATATTTGAAAAAATTTGTTTGAATAATGACCCAGTGAATAGATTTAATGATCTTTTAAACTTGAAAATAAACTTTATTAACAATAAGTCTATTTTAAATAAATATTAAATGTGTGGAATAGCAGGTTATATTGGTAGTAAAACATTTTACCCTAGTAAGATCAAAATAAATTCATGTTTGAATCTAATGAAATTAAGAGGACCTGACTCACAAGATATTAATCAGTTTCAATTAAAACAAAACAAAATATTATTTTGTGCCTCAAGACTTTCTATTATTGATATATCAGAAAGATCTAACCAGCCTATTGAAGATGAAGAAGGAATATTATCATTTAATGGGGAAATATATAATTATTTAGAAATAAAAAAAAACTTAATAAGAAAAAAAATAAAATTTAAAACTAAGTCAGATACAGAGGTACTATTAAAATTTTTAAATTACTACGGAGTAAAAGAATTAAATCAAATTCATGGAATGTGGAGTTTTGCATATTTTTCAAAGAAATTACAAAAATTTTTTTTATGTAGGGATAAGTTTGGAGAAAAGCCAGTTTTTTTTTCATTGGAAAATAAAAAAGAAAGTTTCCTTTTTGGATCAAATGTAAATTATATTAGAAAACTAAGTTTAAATGATCATAAAGTAGATAAGGATAAGATATATAATTACTTAAAATATGGTTTTAGATCGGTATATTCTGACAATAAAACTTTTTTTGAAAAAATCAATTTTGTAAAGCCGGGTCAGATTATACAAATTGACAAAGATTTTAAATTTAAAAATTTTTCTTATACTAATTATGGTGAATATAAACCAAAGATTATTAATTATAATTTTGGGAAAAAAATCTTACAAAAAAAAATAAATGAAACGATTCCAAAAACATTTAGATCAGATGTGCCAATTGCATTTTTGCTCAGCGGAGGTGTTGATTCATCAATAATTTCATACCTGGCAAAAAAGAAATTAAAAAATACTAAATTTTATTCATTAAAGCAGAAAGACAAATTATACAATGAAAGTATTAATATATCCTTATTAAAAAAAAAATTAAATTTAAGACATGAATATATCTCTACAAATGATTTACAAAAAAATTTCAAAATAATAGATGATTTAATTAAAGATATTGGTTTTCCTTTACTATCTACTACAAATTTAGCTATTAATAAAATTTGTCAAAAAGTTAAAAAAGATGGTTACAAAGTTTTAATTTCAGGAAATGGGGGTGATGAAATTTTTAGTGGATACTATGCCCATCATATGAGTTATCTTATTTCGATAAAGAATACTCCTAAATTTAAAAAAAATTTAAAAAATTGGAAAAATACTACAAAACCATTTATTAGAACTCAAATATTAAAAAATTTAAACTTATTTGAAAAAAATTTATTAAAAAAAGGTTTTAATTTTGAATCAAATATTTATGAAAAATATTTTAAAACCAAAAATAAAAAGAAAATTTTTTATAAAAAAGATAAAAAAAAAATTAAAGATATTTTTATTCAACATTTAGATAACGACTTATTTTATGACATTCTACCTGCGCAGACTCATACAATAGATAATATTACCATGCATAACTCTATTGAATCTAGAATGCCTTACTTAAGTGATGATTTTTATTTATTAAGAAACAGTATGAGTAAGCATTTTTTAATACGTAATGGTTTAGCAAAGTATATTTTGAGAGATGTTTTTAAAAAAAAAATACCTAGCTCAATTTTATTTAATCCAGAAAAAACAGGTTTTTTTCTTCCATTGAAAGAGACTATTAATATCAATTCAAAAAAATTTTTAAATGTAATTACAAAAAATAAATATATAAATAGTATAATTAATTTAAGATTAATTGAAAAAAAAATATCAGATGGTAGCTTAACCCAACAAGATCAAAAATTTATTTTTTTATTATACAATGCTGCATCTTTTATGAATTTTTACTCAAAATAATTGAAATAGATAAAATAGAAAAAAAAATATATTTCATAACATTGAATCAAATTTTAATTATGTTAATTAAGTTATTATAATTTTATGTTGAATCACTTTAGCCTTTCATTTTTTGGTTGTTCGTGCGTGTCTATACAAACAAATAAAACTAGAATAATTTGTGACCCCTGGTTTGATACTGCTGCCTACGAGGGAACTTGGGTTCCAGATATGGATGTTTCAAATTGGGTAAATAAAATTGGAAATTGCGACGCTATTTATGTTTCTCATATTCACCCTGATCATTATGACGCAAAAAGTATTTTTAATTATTTTAAAAAGTATGGAGAAAAAAAAATTTTTATATCATCTTTTAAAAATTTAAAGGGAGTTGATCGTAACTGGCTTAAAAAAAAAATGATTGCCGATGGAATTAAACCTAAACTTATAATTTCGAATTTAAAAGGATTCCATAATTTAAAAGATTTGAATTTAATTGTTATACCTAGAGACACAAAAAGTTTCAGTGATGTAGACTCTGGTATAATAGTTTATCATAATCAATTAAAAGTATCAGTTACTAATTTAAATGATTTTGGTTTTAATAAAATACATTTTAAAAATTTTCAAAAAAAAATAAATGAAAATAAATTGCAAAATATTGCAACACTATATAATTATATGTCATCTGGGTCATGGCCACATACACACTATAAATGTGATATTGGCAATAAAGAGCTAAACAAAAGTTTAGAAGTTCAAAGAGAAGAATTCAGAAGTAGATATTTTGAAGCACACAATACAATAAATTCTAAAGTTCATTTACCTTTTGCTGCAGGGGCAAAATATCTTGGACCTCTGAAAGCATATGAAAAATTTAGACCAAAAATAAAAGTTAAATCAATTTTAGATAAGGATAAATTTGCAATATATCTAAAACCATTTGGAAAAAAAATTGATTTATTAAAATCAATTAAAGATAAAAAATACTTTAACTCATTTAGACCAAAAAAAATAAATGAAAATTTAAGTAAAAATAAGCATATTCATAGTCATTATGATTACGAAAAAACTTTCCAAAATTTAACATACAATCCTAGAGTTTTAAAAACTTTGTTCAACAATTCGAAAAATAGGGCAATGAGCAGAAGTGAAGTAAAAAATCCTCATTTATTATGTATTTATGCTCTTCCTGATTGGAAAAATTTTAATAATTTAGTTTTTAAAAATAAGCTTAATAACAAGCAAAAATATCTTATCGGAAATGTAGAATTTAATTTAAAAAATTTAAAAAGTAAAAAAAAGATGCATAGAACTGAAATTTATATTAACCATAAAGCATTATTTGGTGCTTTTTCAGGGATTGTTCACTGGAATAATCTAGAACTCGGTGCTCATAAAATTGTTAGAAGGTATCCAGAGATTTATAACAAAGGAATTGTAGATTTTTTAAACTTTTTTAGTATTTGTTAAAAAACCTGTGATTATTAATTAAAGATAGTAATATTTTGTAAAACATTTGTATTATCTTTTTTTTACTCAAACAAAAGCTTAATAAATAATGAAAAAAAAAATTGTAATACTTACATCTTATTTTTGTAGCTGGAATGGTGGTGTTGACTTAATAAATTATTTTTTATCTGCGATTTCAAAAATGGATGATGAAAAAAATTTCCAAATATACGTAATTATACCAAAGAATAATCCAAAATCTTTTTTGAAAAGAATTTTCTATCCTTTTTTTCAAATATTAAGAAGTATAATTAAATTTAAAATTCAAAAAAATTTTTTTTGGAAAATACATAAAGGAGCAAATGATATTGAAAATTACATTTTGAATTATTTAAATACGAGTAAAATAAAATTAAAAATTATTTATAAAGATTTCGTCGATGAGCACAAAATAATTAAGAAAATTTCTCCAGACTTAATTATGCCTGTTGTAATAAATAATCAAAATTATGTTAATTCTGTAGGATATGTTTTTGATTTTCAGCACGAATATCTACCTGAATTTTTTTCTACTGGCGAGATTGAATTCAGAAGAAATCAAATAAAGCAAACTCTTAATTCATCGCGAATTTTAGTTAATTCAATTAATACAAAAAATGATATTATTAAATTTTACAAAAATATTGATAAAAATAAAATAAACGTAGTTCCATTTTCACCATATTTGGATGAAAAAATTTTAGATGAAATAATCAAAAATAAATTTTCTAAAATAACAAGCAATAATTATTTTTTAATTTCAAATCAGTTTTGGAAGCATAAAAATCATACTTTAGCAATAAAAGCATTTAGAGACTATTTAGAAGAAGGCGGTAAAAATGATTTAGTGATTACAGGTGAATATAAAGATCACAGGTTTCCAAAATATATAAACGAAATTAAGCAACTCATTTCAAAATTAAATTTAGATAAAAAAATAATTTTAACAGGCAATATTGATAAAATTCGACAACTAAATTATCTAAAAAATTCTCAAGCTCTTATCCAGCCCACTTCTTTCGAGGGTGGCCCAGGCGGTGGAGCAGTTACTGATGCAATAGCATTGAATGTTCCTATTATTCTATCTGATATAATTATTAATAAAGAAATAATTTATGATAAATTATTTTACTTTAAATCTGAGTCACAAGCAGATCTTAAAAAAAAATTAATTGAATATGATGACAAAAATATAGTTTTAAAAGAAAGTGATCAAATTAATAAAGCAAATTATAATCGAATTAAAATTTGTAGTTTATTTTTTAAAGAATTTTTCAATAAGTCTTAACTTTTTAAACAAAAATAACACTTAATAGATTTTATATTATATTATCTTTTAATTTATCGTATTATAAAATAAGAATTGGAAAAAATTATCTTATCTATAATAATCTAGCTGTTTTGATGAATTTAAAATATCTCTTTACAATTAGTAAATTAGAAACAATAGCTGAAAAAATTATTTTATAATTAAGTAAATGAATAAAAATATTACACCAATATTAACAAATAAACAGAAGTTACAGTCATATTTTATTATATTAATGTTTATATTAACTAATTTTTTTGAAATGTTATCTATCGGATTGATTATCCCATTGATGGAAATACTTCAAGGTCAACCAAGTAATTTTTTAAGTTTTATAAATGAATATGTTGATTTTAAATTTCAAACTAAAATTATTCAAATACTTATTATATTTTTTATATTAGTATTTTTAAAAAATATTTTCTTAGTATTTACAAATTATTATCAGGCTAAATTTATTATTTTATTGAGCAATTCACTAATCAAAAAAGTTTATGCTAATTACTTAAATAAAAATTTAATTGATATTTCCAAAACACATTCATCTAAATTATTTAGAGATATAATTACTGAAACTGGACTATTTACAAACAATTATGTTGGTCCGTATTTAACACTTATATCAAATATTTTATTAATATCTTTTATTATAACTTTATTATTATTTTATAATTTTCAATCTAGTTTAATCATCTTAGTAGCAGCAGTTTTTGCTTTTTTTATATTTAGATTTTTTTTTGGAAAACAATTGAAAGAATTAGGAAAAAAAAGACAAAATTATCAAAAGACAATTTTTCAAAATATTAATGATGGATTAAACATAATTAAAGAAATAAGGTTATTAAATCTTAATAATTTTTTCATAGATAAAATTGACAAAACTTTAAAAAAACTTTTAAAAATTAATATTAAAAGAATATTAATTTCAAGTATACCTAAAGCATCGTATGAAATGTTATTTTTGAGTTTATTGATTTTAATTGTTTTATTAAATACAAATAATCAACCTTCATTGGTTACAACTTTAGGTTTATATGTAGCAGCTACATTTAGATTGATGCCTTCATTAAATGCAATAAGTGTTAGTTATAATAAGATGAAATTTTCTCAACCAACTATAGATATAATTAAAAGAGTAGCAATTGATCAACCATATAATAATGAATATGAGCTAACAAAAGAGGAAAATATTGAATTTAAATCAAACATTCTGATCAAAAATTTAAACTTAAGTTTTGATAATTTAAATATTTTAGAAAATTGTAATTTAGAAATAAAAAGTAAAGATAAAATAGGAATCTTAGGTGAATCAGGAATAGGAAAAACAACTTTTTTAAACGTAATTATGGGATTGATTGAACCAAAAGATGGTGAAGTTTTAGTTGATGAAAAAAATATAAAAAAAAATCAAAAAGGATGGTTTAATCTTATTTCTTATGTTCCCCAAAATGTAATTGTTTTTGATGAAAGTCTTCAATTTAATGTAGCATTAGGAGATTTAAAAACAGATTTTGATAAAGAAAGATATGATTTAGCAATAAAAAAGGCTCAACTAGTAAAATTATTAAAAAAATTAGAAAACAAATCAGACCAAAATTTAGGAGAAAATGGCTCTAAAATTTCACAAGGTGAAAAACAAAGAATAGGTATTGCAAGAGCTTTTTATAGACAGAGTAAAGTTTTAATTTTAGATGAGTCCACTAACTTTTTAGATGCAGAAACTGAAAAGGATTTTTTGAACGAATTAAGGGATAATTGTGGAGATCTAACTATAATATTTGTTTCTCATAAAGTTTCTTCATTAGAAATTTGTAATAAAAGATTTATTTTGAGAAATAAGAAATTGGTAGAGCAAACAACTTAATTTAAATTGAAAATGTATAAAAATAAGTTAAATAATCTATAACTATTTTAAGATGAAAAAAAATTATTTTATAACCGGTGGAACAGGTTCTTTTGCAAAAAAATACATTGAATTATTAATAAAAAAAAAAGTCGCAAAAAAAATTGTAGTATTTAGTAG
The DNA here is from genome assembly GCA_902539165.1 of uncultured Pelagibacteraceae bacterium. GTDB lineage: Bacteria > Pseudomonadota > Alphaproteobacteria > Pelagibacterales > Pelagibacteraceae > Pelagibacter. The sequence continues at coordinate 54,302 of CACBHY010000006.1, read as the reverse complement.
AGATGAATTTAAACAACTGATTTTAAAAAGTAGTAAATTAGTTAAAAATAATCAGGAAATATTTAGATTCTTTATTGGTGATGTCAGAGATAAAGACAGACTTCAATGGGCTTTGAATAATGATATTGATATACTAATTCACTCTGCAGCTTTAAAACAGGTTCCAGCAACAGAATATAATCCATTTGAAACTGTAAAAACAAATATAATAGGAACTCAGAATATAATTGAAACTTGCTTAAATAAAAATATTCCAAAGTCCTTCTTAATTAGTACTGATAAAGCAGTTTCACCATTAAACCTTTATGGATCAACAAAACTTACAGCTGAAAAATTATTTATATCTGCAAATCTATTTAAAGGAAAAAATAAAACTAAATTTAGTGTTGTAAGATATGGAAATGTAATGGGAAGCAGAGGATCAGTTATACCCATACTTCTAAAACAAAATTTAAATAATCAAAATTTTACAATAACCGATAAAAGAATGACAAGATTTAATATTACTTTAAATGATGCAGTTAAATTTGTTGATAAGTGTATAAACCAAATGAAAGGTGAGGAAATATTTGTACCAAAATGTCCTTCTTATAAAATATTAGATTTAGTAAAAGCTATAAATAAATCAAGGAGATTAGAAATTATTGGTATTAGAAAAGGAGAAAAAATTCATGAAGAGTTAGTAAATAATTCTGAGTTTTTTTACGCCGAAGAAAGTAAAAATTCTTATACTTTATTTCCTTTAAGAAAAAAATTAAAAGGTATTAAAAATAATCTTCTATCTTATAATAGCTATAATAATAAAAAATATCTTAAAATTGAAGAAATCAAAAAATTAATTTCAGCAAACTTATCTGATTTTGAAAAATAAAATTCAAATTTCCTACACAAAACAGAGTATTTCTTATTCTGATATAAACGAAGTTACTAAAGCTTTAAAAAGTAAATTTATTACTCAAGGCCCATTAGTAAATATTTTTGAAATGAAGCTGAAAAAAAGATTTAAATGCAAGAATGTAGTAGTAGTTAATAATGGATCGTCAGCACTAATTTTAGCTGGTAAAGTTTTAAATTGGAAAAGAGGAGATTATATTGCAGTCCCACCAATAACATTTTTATCCTCAGTAAACGCAATTGAACATTTAGGAGCAAGACCACTTTTTATAGATATAAATATGAAGGACTATTGCATGGATGCGGACAAACTTGAGGAAAAACTTAAAAAAGATAAATATAAAAAAATTAAATCAGCCATAATTACTGACTATGGTGGTCAGCCAGCTGAGTGGAAAAAATTTTTAAGATTAAAAAAAAAATATGGTATAAAATTAATTAATGATAACTGTCATGCAATAGGTTCAAGAATTGACAATAATTCTGGATATGCTTGTAAATATGCAGACATAACAACATTAAGTTTTCATCCCGCAAAAGCCATCACAACAGGGGAGGGCGGAGCAGTCTTAAGTAATGACAAAAATCTCTATCACAGATTAAAATTATTAAGATCTCATGGAATCGAAAGAAAAGAAAAAAAATACTGGAGCTATAAAATGAATGAATTAGGTTATAATTTCAGGTTACCTGACATAAATTGTGCACTTGGAATAAGTCAGCTTAAACGACTAGATAAATTTATTTTTAAAAGAAGAAAAATAGCGAAAATCTATGATAATTTTTTTTCAAAATATGATATTTTCCAAATTCCTAAAAATATCAGTCATAATTTTAATTCTTATCATTTATACCCCTTGCTTATTAATTTCAAAAAAATAAAAATAAGTAAAGATTTTGTTATAAAAAAGTTTTTAAAATTTAAAATAAAATTACAGGTACATTATATTCCTGTTAATTCCCAACCCTTTTATCAAAAAAGATATTCATTTAAAAAAAAAGATTTTAGAAATTCAATAATATTTTATGATCAAGAGCTTTCATTGCCAATTTATAATGATTTATCAAAAAAAAATATAAATTTTTTTCTAAGTACTTGTAAAAAAATCTTTAATTTAAAAAGTTGAAAATATTCTATTAAAAAAAATAGTTAATTTTTTTCTCTGTATTTCTGAATTTTTTTTTATTTCTCTCAAATTATATTTTTTTGTTTTAAATTTATGATTGAGCATTAAATAGGTTAATTTATCAACTTTGTAAGGATCAAAATATCTCAAGTTTTCTCTTTTACCCATTTCTAAATTTACTTTAATATTTGATGCAAAAATTGGAACATTTAAACTCATCGCCTCGTAAGAAGATCCACCTCCAGGACCTCCTTCAAATAAACTTGCTTGAATTAAAACCTCAGAATTTTTCATAAGAAACAATTGATCTTCTTTAAAAATATTTCCTAAAATTTTTACTCTATCATTGAGGTTTAATTTATTGATAAGTTCTAATATTTCATCAAAGTAATTTGGCATCCTCCTATCATAGGTATTCCCAGTAAATATTAGGTCATTTTTCCCTTCTTTTTTGCAGTATTTATGGAATGCTTTTATAACAAATTTATGATTTTTATGTACCTACAGCTGGTTACAAACAATAAAATATTTTTTTTTATACCATAAATTTTTTTTAAGTTTTTTCTGAATTTAAAGTTATTCAAATCAATATTTGGCGCAAAGGGTATTGAGTAAATTTTTTTTCCTACTAAATTTCTTGAATAAATATTTTTAAGACTCTTTTTTGTATTTTTGAATTCACTATAATAAATTTAGAATTATTTAAATTTTTTAAAATAGTCATTAATTATTTTACATATTTTTTTTAATTGTTTGTTTTCTAAGTCAGGATAACTCGGCAAACACAAGCCTAGGTTATTTAGTTGAATTGCGTTTTTAAAATTGTTTTTTTTTTTATACATTGGCATAGTGTGAATAGGATAAAATGTAGGCCGTGTCTCAATTTTATTTTTATAGAGTGTTTTATTAATAATTTGATTTATTTTTTTGGATTGAAAAAAAATTACAACCAGCCAATAGCAGTTATTAAGCCCAATTACTTCAGAAGGAAATTTCACATATTTAGAATTTAAATTTTTTTTGTAAAAATTAAATATAAATTTTTTCTTTTTTAATATTTTTGATATTCTTTTAATTTGGGCGTATCCTATTGATGCACAAATATTTGTCATTCTGTAATTGTAACCAATAACATTATGCCAGTAATATTTTTTTTTATTTGTAACATTTAAACCTTGACCTTTAAAATTAATAACTTTTCTTATTAAGAACTTGTTATTAGAGCATACCATACCCCCTTCTCCCGTCGAGATAGTTTTACTTCCAAAAAAACTAAAAGCACAAATGTCACCAAAATTTCCCAGATGTTTTTTTTTATAAAAAGAACCCAGAGCTTCGGCGCAATCCTCAACAAGGTATACATTGTATTTTTTTTTTAATTTAAGAAGTTTTGAAAGATCGCATGAATAGCCATAAAGGTGAGGCACTATGATGGCTTTAGTTTTTTTTGATATTTTTTTTTCTATATCATTTATTGATATTTGCATTGTGCTAAAATCTGAGTCCACAAATACCGGTTTTCCCCCAACATATTTTATACAGTTTACAGATGCAATATAAGTAAATGTTGGAACAATTATTTCGTCGTTTTCTTTAATATCAAGTGCTAAAAGACATAAATGTAAAGCTGCTGTCCCATTCACTGTTGTAGTACAGTGCCTTATGTTTGTAAATTTCTTAAATTCATTCTCAAATAATTTTATAAATTTTCCTTTCGATGATATCCATTTTTCATTTAAACAATTTGTAACATTCCTCTTTTCTACATTGCCAATTTTAGGAGAATATAAAGGTATTGGTTTCATAATTAGTTTAAATGTTCCTTATTCATTAAAATATCTCCAGATTTAATATATTTATCAATAGTTAAATTAATTTTTTTTGTATTCATTTTTTCATAATTTTTTAACCAATAATCATACAGCTCAGGTCCGTCTCTTCTATACCATCCTTTTAAATAGTTTGCATATTCAAGAAAATTAAATAACCAATTATTAGTGTTATAAAAAACAAATCTATTTGCAAAATATTTATATATTTCCTCTTTTTTAATTGATGAATTTTTTTTAAATTTTTTTAAATTAAAAATAATATATTTTAAATGATTTTTACTTTTTGCATGTATATTAAATTTACAATTAATAAATGGATTTGATTCTGAACAAGTAATTGTGGGAATTTTAAAATAAGGAAATTCATAGGCTACACTTCCATGACAGGTAATAATAAAATCAATTTTATCTTTCACAATTCGATAATTTGAATAATTTGGGGGCAGAATAGTTACATTTTTTTGATTATTAAACATTTCATCTATAATAACTCTTGATTTTCTTTGATATACACCAAGTTTACCAACTAAATCAGGATGAGTTTTAATATACCAATCGTAATTTGTTTTTATAGATAAATCATAAATATATTTGAGCCATTCATAATAATCTGAAAATAAAACATGATCCCCCCAACAGTGTGGAGCATCGTAGAAATCATGAGGAGAAATTAATATTTTAATTTTATTATTTTTTTTTATCATTGATTTTTGATTATTTTTAAGGAAAGAATTTTTTTTAAGAGTGGAAACAATATTAAAAGACTTTTCATTTCCTTTAAGCACACTATCTAATATATACTTTCCTCTTAAATATATTTTTTTTCTTTTTTTTAAATCTAATTTATTAAATTTATTTAAATCATAATCTTTATGATGGACTTCAAAAGGAAACCTTTTATTTAATTTCTTAATTCTATCTAAACTTATTAAGTAAACTTCTGTATTAAATTTTAATGCAATTCTTAATATAATTCCGTATGAATATACAGCATGTGAACTAATAACCTTTTTAATATTTTGGTTATTTTTAAAATATTCTAACCAAAAATAAAATTGATTAATAGACTCTCTAACTAATTTTGAAAATCTCTTATCATCAAAATTTAAAGTCGGTTCGCCAAATTTTTTACAATATGTATCATAAATTAAATCTCCGATTAAGATATCTTGTATTTTAAAATTTGTTAATTTTTTTTTTGATTTCAAATTAACTATTTTATTATGATATTTTTTGACTTTTGTTTGATCGTAGACTTTTCTAGGGTATATAAAATTTTTAACATTAAAAAGTTTATAAATTTTTTTTATTATAATATTTAATACATATTTCCTTAAAAAAAATATAAAATAATTTTCCTCAATTGAATGTTTAATTACGGAATAATTATAGTAACCTCTTATTTCATATGGGAAAAAGTGTAAAAAATAATTTAAAAAATAAAATATTGGTATTTGAAAACTAGAAAAATTATTAAGTTCACAAAGTATGATTTTTTTCGAATAATTATTATCAAGGCTTTTTTTTTTAATTTTATTTTTTAACTTTATATAGATTACTAAATATTTTAGCTGTGTAATAAAGTAATTTACCATAAAAATAAATTGTGAAATAATGTAAATAAAAAATGATTTATATATGTATTAGAATTTAGTCAAAAAGAAAGCAATTTCTAGTAAAAATATAATCACCAATATTGTATAATAAAATATAGCAGATATAACTATTAAAAATTTATTAATTAAGAAAAACTTTAAAAATCAAAAGAAAAATAAAATGGTTCTATAGTATAAGTATGCAGATGTTATTTACAACCTTTTAAGCAATAAGAAATAAAAAATGAATGAAAAATTTGAATCAATCGAAATGCTTTCTGGAGTCACACAAGAAGGAGGATTGAGAACAAAAAAAATTTTTAAAAGTTCTGAAAATAATAAACCTTTAATTACTATTATTACGGCAGTTTATAATAATGAAAGTTATTTAGAGGAATGCATTAAAAGTCTTCATAATCAAAAATACAAAAATTTTGAACATATAATTCTAGACGGCGGCTCAACTGATAAAACACTAGATGTTATAAAAAAATACGAGGATAAAATTGATTATTGGTGCTCTAAAAAGGATTATGGAATTTATGATGCTTTTAACAATGGAATGAAGCTTGCAAAAGGTGACTATTTAGGTTTTTTAAATTCTGATGACGTTTATACAGAGAATGCACTTGAAATATTAATTCTTTACATAAAAAATAATCCCTCTAAAGATTTTTTTTTTGGATCAGTGAAAAAACATTGGGGAATTTTACACGGGTATAAACCTTACAAAATTCATTGGAGTTGGGCATTTTATTCAAGTCATTCAACTGGATTTTTTATTAAAAATGAAGCTGCAAAGAAAGTTGGTTTATATAATTTAAAATATAAGTACTCAGCTGATTATGATTACTTTTTTAGAATGATTGTTAAAAAAAAATTAAATGGATTGGGAACAAAAAAAAATGAATTATTTGGTATTTTTAGAAGAGGTGGTTTTTCAAGCCGGATAAATTTTTTTGATCATTTTATTGAGGAAATCAGAATTAGGTTAGATAATGGTCAAAATAAAATTTTAGTCTTATTTATCTTTATTTATAAATTTTTAAAAAATATAAAAAAATTATGAAAATTTTAATTACTGGTGCCGCAGGATTTATTGGTTTTAATTTAGCAAAGTATCTTTTGAAAAAAAATTATGATGTATACGGGATAGATAATTTTGATGATTATTATTCTATTCCTTTAAAAAAAAAAAGATTGAGTATATTAAAAAAAGATAAAAAATTTATATTTAAAGATTTAGATATAGTAAATAAAAAAAAACTAGAGCTCTATTTTGATAGTATCAATATTGATGTAATTGTAAATTTAGCGGCACAAGCTGGAGTAAGATATTCGTTAGAAAATCCAACAAAATATATAGATGTTAATGTTTTGGGATTTATTAATTTACTTAAAGTAGCAAAAAAAAATAAAATTAAAAAATTTTTATATGCATCTTCAAGTTCTGTGTACGGTGAAAGTACAAATTTTCCATTAAAAGAAAAAGAAAAATTAAATCCTAAAAACATTTACGCAATAAGTAAAAAATTAAATGAAGAATTAGCTGAAATGCATCAGCAAATTTGTAATATCAAATTCATTGGTTTAAGATTCTTTACAATTTTTGGTGAGTGGGGTAGACCAGATATGTTTATGTTAAAGTTATTTAAAGCACACCTCACAAAAGATGTTTTTTATTTAAATAATTATGGAAATCATTTAAGAGATTTTACATATGTTGGAGATGCGGTTGAATCGGTTGAAAAATTAATTAAAAAAAAATTTAATAAACACGAAGTTTTTAATATCTGTTCTAATAACCCGATAAATATTTATGATGTAGTTAAAAATTTTAAAAAAAAATTTAATTTAAAGATTAAATTAGTTGAGATGCATAAGGCAGATATTCTAAAAACTCATGGTTGTAATAAGAAATTAAAAAAATGTATTAAAAAACTGAATTATTCAGATTTTTATAAAAAACTTTATCAAACTTTTGATTGGTATAAAAAAAATAAAATCCATAAATTGTAAATGCTATGAATAAATAAAAATATGAATGATGATTGTTTAAATAATAAAGAATTAAAAAATCTTAACCTCAGATTTTTAGGAAAAAAAGTAAAAATATCTTCAAATGTAACAATCATAGGAGCTAAAAAAATTAAGATTGGTAATAATGTTAGAATAGATGATTACACAATAATTTCAGCTCAAGATGGTTTCTTAGAAATTGGATCTAATGTTCATATTGGAGGACAAAGCTATTTAGGTTGTGCCGGTGGAATTATTATTAAAAATAACGTAAATATTTCTCAAGGTGTTAAAATTTACTCAAAAATTAATGATTATTTAGATGGAAGAAAATTTAATAAAACAAATAAAGTTTCTGTTAAGATTTTTGATAAAGTTATAATTGGTTCAAATTCTGTTGTTATTGGCAGATGTAAAATTAACACAGGTGCAACTGTAGGAGCATTATCATTTGTAAAAGATGATTTAAAATCATGGACTGTTTATGCGGGCAATCCAGTTAAAATGATAAAAAAAAGAATAAAATAATTTCATGAAAAAACTTGTTGTGATTACATCAGGAATGTATCCGTCCCATGGAGTATTAAATTTAGTAAAATATATTTCCTATAGCTTAATAAAAAATAAAACTTTTAGAAAAAAATATGATTTAAAAATAACAAATTTTTATGACAGTTTTGATAAAACTTTTAATTGGTATAAAAAAAATAATATTCAAAATTTAAGATAATGAGTCCCAGAGTAAATTTAGTCTTTGGTGGCTCTGGTTTAATTGGAAAAAATTTAAAAACCGTTAACCAAAATAATAAAAATTTTATTTATATTAGTAGTTCAAAAAATAAAAAAGGATTTTTCAAATTTAATTTAAATAGAAATTTTAAATATTTTCCTTATAAAAATATCGACAACTGTTTTTTTCTTGCAAGTCCCAGAATATTGAAAAAAAATTTTAGTAAACAAAAATTTTATCAAGAATATAAATGGTTAAAAAAAGTTATATATAATTTAGATATTAATAAGATTATATATTTATCTTCATCAAGTGTTTATTATTCCAAAAATCATTTAATAGGATCAAATAAAAGAAAATGTGAAAACTTGGTGATTGAAAATAAAAATAAGTTTAAAAACTATCAAATATGGAGACCATTCAATTTAATTGGCAATTCTTATGAACAATCTGATCATTTTCATAATATTTTGTTTAAAGTGATGTTTATTAAGAATAAAAAATACAATCTATTTAATGGTAATATTAATGATAAAAGAGGTTATTCAAATGTAAAGGATTTTGTCAAAGTATTATTAAATTATTCAAAAAAAAATAAAAGTTTTGTTAAAGATTTTGGTAATCAAAAATTGTGTAAAATTGGTGATCTAGTTAAATTATATAATAAATATTATTTTAAATTGTTTAAAAAAAATTTTAAATGTGAATTCGTATCAAAAACACCAAACATAAATAAAATTGAAATTAATAATAATAATATTTATAGAAATTTCGATTCATTAAAAATAATTAATTTATATTTAAAAAATAGTTTAAATGTTAAAAAAGTGTAGAATTTGTAATAAAAAATTTTCAAGTTATTTGTTGTTAGGAAATCAACCTTGTGCTGATACTTTTTTAAAGTCAAAAAAATTATCTATAAATTTAAAAAGATTTCCCTTAGTTGTAGGATTTTGCAAATGTTCGCATATGTCAGCCATTTACCCTATTGCCAAATTCTTAAGATATGAAAAATATGATTATTCTTATACCTCTGATAATTCTATTGTCTCAAGAACGCACTTTAAAAAAATAGCCAATCAAATTTGTAAAAAATTCAAAATTGATAAAGGTAGCTTTGTAATAGAGGCTGGAAGTAATGATGGAACCTTTTTAAAAGAAATAATCAATGCATCAAAAGCTAAAGTACTAGGTGTTGATCCAGCAAAAAATATTACTAATTTAGCTAAGAAAAAGAACATCAATACCATTACAAGTTATTTTAATTACAATACTTCTAAAAAAATTTTAAAGAAATATGGTAAAGCAGACATTATATATGGCGCTAACGTTTTTAACCATGTAGATGATATTCAAGATTTCTTGTTTGGTGCAAAGAAATTACTAAATGACAATGGGAATTTAATTTTAGAAGTTCCAGATTTAAATTCGTTAATTGAAAAAGTAGGTTTTGATACAATCTATCATGAACATAGACATTATTTTAGTGAATATTCTATGTATAAAATTTTGAAAAAAAATGGTTTTCATATCTATAATATTAGAAAAATAAACTATATGTCTGGATCTTTAAGAGTTTTTGCATCAAAAAGAAAAACTAAAAAGATCAAACTTAGAAAAATAACACTTGCCCAGTTTAAAGAATTTAAAAAAAAAACAGTCTATATAATAGAAAGAATTAAAAAATTTGTTAGAGATAATAGTCCTGTGATTGGAATTGGAGCTGCAACAAAAGGTAATACTTTATTAAACTGCTGTGGATTTAATGATAAAGATATAAATTTTATTTTAGATAGATCATCATATAAAATAAATAAATTTACACCAGGGTCAGGTATAAAGATAAAAAAAGAAACTAAACTTTCAACTAATTTTTCAGCATTAATCTTACCCTGGAATATCACAAAATACCTTTTAAAAAAAAAATATTTTAAAAAAATTAAGTATACATCAATTGCAAAAATTACTAAAAACATAAAATGATAACAAAAAAAAAAATAAATCAAAAAGATAAAAGAGGTTTTATTTTGGATATTTTTGTTGGTAAGCCTAGAGACCATTGTTCATTAGTGAGTTTTGAAAAAAATTCGGTAAGAGGAAACCATTTCCATAAAAAAAGTATACAATATTCATTTATATTAGAAGGTAAACTTTTAATGATTACATCTAAGGTAAACAAAAATGGTAAATATCTAGGAAAAAAAAATAGAAAAATTGTAAAAAAAAATGATCTTATAACCCATAAACCATTTCTAGCACATGCATTTAAGGCTAAAACTAGATCAAAAATGCTTGCTTTTGCAGATGGTTTAAGAGGGGGTAAAAATTATGAAAAAGATACTTTTCGATTAAAAAACAAACTAATTTAAAAAGAATAAATTTCTTAAAATGGTTTACAGAAAAGATATCGATTGTTTAAGAGGAATATCTGTATTAGCTGTAATTTTGTATCATTTTAAATTTGAATTTTTTTCTGGTGGATATTTAGGCGTAGATATTTTCTTTGTTATAAGTGGTTTTTTAATTACCTCTATAATTATTAATGAGATCAGCTTAAAAAAATTTTCATTAATCAATTTTTATGAGAGAAGAATAAGAAGACTTTTTCCAGCATTAATATTTGTTATTTTCGTTACATGTCTTTTATTTGAGATGATTTTTTTGGAGACAGAAATAAAAAGATTATTTCTTTCAGTTATTTCCACTACCTTATTTTATGCTAATTTTTTTTTTCAGGATATTGGCTCTTATTTTTCTCCATTAAATGAAAAACAACCTCTTTTACATACTTGGTCTCTATCTATTGAAGAACAATTTTATTTAGTTTTTCCAATTTTTTTGGTTCTTTTTTTTAAGAAAATTAACATTGTTTTTATTTTAACATTTTTGTTTGCTTTCTTCAGCATTTCTCTTTCACAATTTGGAGGAAATTTAAAGTTTACTTATCCTTATTTAGAAGACACCTTTTCTTTTTTTGCATTACCACAGTTTGCTTTTTATTTCACACTGACTAGAATTTGGGAAATTCTAGTTGGATGTTTGCTTGCTTTATTTCTTTTTAAAAATAAAAAAAAAATTTATAATAAAAATTTTGCATTGATAGGGTATTTGCTAATTTTTTTATCAATATTTCTTTTTGATAGAAATACCTTGCACCCCTCTGTAATTACCCTAATTCCAATTGCTGGCACCTTATTAGTATTAGCATACAGTAGTACAAATTTTAATGAAAATGGGGTTTTTGTAGTATTTAATAATTATATATTATTGAAAATTGGTTTAATTTCTTACAGCTTATATTTATGGCATCAACCAATTTACCAGTTTTTTAATCAAATTTATTTTATAGATACAAATAATGTTGCAAAGTTATTAATCATAATTTTATTAATAATACTCTCATTTTTTTCATTTAAATTTATTGAACAGCCATTTAGAAATAAAAAAAGGATTAATCAAAAAAATATTTTTATATTTTATTTTTTATCAACTATATTGATTATCTTATTTAGCTTGTACTCTTTATACCAAAGAGATTATTCAAAAAAATATTCAGATTTAGTTTATGATATTTCAAATTATTCAGAGTATTATAAAAATAATAATTTTAATTGTAGCACGAGTGCTGAAAATTTTATTTCTCCTGATAATGCATGTATTTTAGGTACTAATCAAAAAACTGAACTAGCACTAATAGGTGACTCTCATTTAGATCTAATTTCTAATGAGTTTGAAAAAGAATTGAATTCTTTGGGTATCTCGGCATATCAATTTAGTTATGGAGGTTGTGTGCCATCTTTAAATTTAAAAGTTTATAATGATAATAGATATGAATGTGACAAATATTTTTTTGAAGTCTTAGAGAAATTAAAAAATGAACCTGATATTAAAAAAATAGTTTTATTTTCAAGGTGGTCATTTAATTTAAAGGGTGAAAGATTTAATAACCAAGAAGGTGGAATAGAGGTAGGTAGTGGTCATTATTTTATTCCATTAAATACAGACATTTTAGTTGAAAAAGAGATGAGACAAAAAATAATATTACAAAATATTGAAATTTTTATTAATAAAATAAAAAATTTAGATAAAGATATTTATATTGTAATGCCCACACCTGAGATGGGGTGGGAAATTCCTAATAATCTTGCAAGAAATTTACATTTTAAAAATAAAATTGAAAAAAATACTCTTTCAATTTCAAAAAAAGTTTTTAATGAAAGAAACAGCGATATTGATAATTTTTTTGTTTATATGAAAAAAAACTACAATTTAAATTTAATTTATCCAAATGATATTTTTTGTGATGATTTAAGATGTTTTTCTCATAAAAATAATGTTCCATTATTTTTTGATGATGATCATGTAAGCATTGAAGGAGCAAAGTTATTATCAAAAAAAATAATTAATCATATTTACTTAAATTAATTAACTTAATATTTTTTTATACAATTTCAACAAATCTTGAGAAGTTTTATCCCAGTTAAAAAGATTTGCTCTTTGAAAGCCATCCTTTTTTTTTAATTCTCTTTCATCCTTAGAATTTAAAAATTTTTCTAAAGTATTAGCTAAATTTTTTTCATCTCTTGGATCAAAATAAAAACCACAATTACCAACAGCTTCTTGAATTGCAAGATTATTACTAGCAATTACTGGACAACCAAATTTCATTGCCTCAAGTGGAGGAAAACCAAAACCCTCATTTAATGAAGGGTAAATTAAAGCTTCAGCATTTTTATATAATGAGGCCAGTATTTCGTCATTTCCTGAAATTAATTTAATTTTGTCTTTATTAATGTTTAATTTATTCATTAATTCTATTTCATCTTTTTCAAATTTTTCATAACCAAAACAAATTAATTTAAAATTTCCTAAAAAGTTTTTATTTAAATTGAATGTTTTTAAAATTAATTTAAAATTTTTGTATTTTTTTCTACTTCCTACATATAAAAAATATTTGAAATCAATATTTAAATCTAAACTAGACTCCGAAATATTTGGTGTACCTTGGTATATAACAGAGGTATTTTTTAAATCTACATCATAAAAATTAATTAGATCATCTTGTGTTTTTTTTGATGAACAAATGATGTGGTCGATATCTTTTAGAGAATTTTTTTTTGGGCGCCAATTTGATGGTTTGTCGTACATATCATGATAAATTTCATGACTTAAGTCCCATACATTAATAATTTTTTTTGCTTTTTTAAAATTATATTTATATTCATTAAAATATGTTTTATGGATTATATCTGGTTGCCAAAAATTAAAATAGATTTCATTTAAAATATTATTTGATCCATTTAATAATTTTGTAGAATATCTTGGAATTTTTTTTAATTTAAGCAATTTAAGAACGCCTTTTCTATTCGATATGTAGTTACTCAAATAAATTGGGCAACAAATTTTTATACTATTTGTTAATTGAATTTTTTTTTGAAGTTCTAAAAAATATCTTGAAATTCCACCATATTTTTGCATAAAAAAAATTGTATGATCGAACGCTATTTTCATTTTTTCTTATCAAAAAATTCTAAACCACCAAATTTTGAAGGTAGAATAGATTTTATAAACCACAGGTATTTTGATAAATATTTATTTCTTGTATTTAATCCAAAAAATATTTCATGTGATTTAATTTTTTTTTTTGCGAACATTATTGCTGCTGAAATTACATTTGATTTTATATAGGTTAAACCTTGGCATTTTGAAAGTATTAGTGTCTCAACAAGTATTTCTTCCCCAAGTAAATATCTGTGATTTTTCCTTGGATAGATTTTAAAACTATCAATGTTATTCATTCTAAATGATTTATAGAATAGAAGCTTATCTTTAAATTTTTTTTTTAATGCTTTTAAATATTTTTCTTCTTCAGTAACTAAAAATATTTTATTATATTTGTATTTTTGTATAAGCAAATCAATATTTTTAACCATAAGGTCAATAGTTGGAGGAAAAGCGTGGCCTCTGGCAGTTTTATAAGTTGATCCTCTAAAATGAACACCAAGAATTTTATTATTTTTCTTAAATTCTTTTTTAATAAATTTATTTGCTTTTTTGATGATATTTTTTTTTAATTTAATCTTATTAAAATATGTAGACAATTGATCATCAGTCATATCTAAGGACATATTTTTTTCAAATCTAGTAGAACTTAAAAAAACATTTTTGCTTTTATAAATTTCTTTTAAAGAATAATTATTTAACTTTTTAAAATAATATTCCCATGCATTTTTTACATTTTTAATTGATTTTATCTCATTGTGAAGCGTTGGATAATTTTCCATATCTATTATCGGTATAAAATTAAAATTTCCACATATTTTAAGATGATTTAATATAAAAGTGATATTCGAAAAAAAACCTGCAGTGGGATTTCTTCTAATGATATAGAATATTTTGTTTTTATTTAGTTTTCCAAAACTTTTAAAATTTACGTTATTAAAATTATTTAAATTTATATTTTTTAATTTTTTATTAACTAAAATTTTAGGCCCAGTATTAGTAAAAGTTTCTTTAATTTTTTTTAACATAAGTTGTATTTGTGAAGCCACCCAATAATGGTGGTAAAAAAGCTTTAAAATACCACAACCATTTTGCTATATAAGCATTTGAACTATTAAAACCATTTTCAATTAAAAAATAATTTATAACTTTTTTATCATCTAGAAATTTAACAAATTTACTTACATTTGAATTAGTATAAATAAACGAATCACATTTTGAAATTAGCAAGGCCTCGATCAAGATATCTTTTCCAAGTTTGTATCTATGAAATTTTCTGGGATATCTTTTAAAAGCATCATCTTTATATGATCTGTATGGTTTATTTAAAAAAATTATTTTATTTTTAAATTTTCTTTTTATTAAATTAAAATAATTTAAATCTTCAGTACAGAGGAAGATTTTATCATATTTATTTTTTTTTATAAGTTTATCAAGCACATTAATTGTTTGTTCCTCAGTTATAGGAAAGGGGTGATTAGCAGAAGTTTTATTGCTAGTACCACGCAAATGAAGTGCTACAATTTTTTTATTTATAAAAAATTTTTTTTTAAACTTTTCTACAAATCTTAGATGATTATTATTTATTTTAAAATACTTTTTAAATAACATTCTAAATTGATTATTATCTATTGTATGGGAAAATGACTTACTAAATCTATTACTAGTTATAATAAATCTATGATTTTTCAAAATTTTTTTTAAATTATAATTTTTTTTATTATCAAAATAATAATTCCAAGCATTTTTGGTCTTATTAATTGATTTCTTCTCATTATAAATTGTTGGAAAATTTTCCATATCAATAATAGGTTTGTAGCCTAATGAGTCAGCAATTTTAATATGATTTAAGACAAATATAAAATTTGAAAACAAACCAGCACCTGGTGTTCTTTTAATTATATAAAAAATATCTTTTGTATTATTTTTAGTATTTATTGATAATAAAATATCATTATGTTTAATCTGATTTAATTTTGTTATAGGGGATGCTTCGTATGAATTACTATTTGTCTTTAAAAATTTAATAAAATATTTTATAAGTTTAATCATTTTCAATTATTTATATAAGGTACTTTAAGAACAAATCAAAATTCTATTTCCTATGAAAGGCTCAATTGTTTTAACAACTATAAATAAACCTAACATAAATATAAAAAAACTTACAAAGCTAAGTAAAAAAAACAAATTTGATCTAATAATCATTGGAGATCTTAAAACACCAAATGAATTTAAACTTAATCATGGATTTTATTTTGATATTTATAAACAAAAAAAATTAAAATTTGATTTTGCAAAAAAATGTCCCGTTAACTCATATGCAAGAAAAAATATTGGATATTTAATATCATTTAAAAATGGTTCTGAAACAATAATTGAGACAGACGATGATAATTATCCTAAAGACAATTTTTTAAAATTTTTAAAATTGGAACATACTGTGTATGAGGTAAAAGAAAAAAGTTGGGTAAATGTTTATTTTAAGTTTCTAACAAATAAAATTGAGATTTGGCCAAGAGGATTACCCCTAGATAAAATTGATACATTACCTAATTTTAAAATAAAAAAAATAAAAAAAAATTTTTTTTTAAAGCAAGGAGTTTGTGAAGGTAATCCTGATGTTGATGCAATTTATAGAATAATGAATGAAAATATAAATATTAAATTTAAAGATAATTATAAATTTAGTTTAGGAAATGCATTTTGCCCAATAAACAGCCAAAATACTATTTGGTCAAAAAAAATATTTCCACTAATGTATCTCCCCATAACATGCACCATGAGAGCCACGGATATTTGGAGAGGCATGGTAGCACTTAATATTATGCAAAATGATAATCAAACAGCCCTTTTTTTTGGAACAACTATGTTCCAGAATAGAAATATACACAACTTATCAAAAGATTTGAAAGATGAGATTCCCGAGTTCAAAAATATTCATAAAGCTTATAAAATTTTAAAAAATTTAAAATTAAAGAAAGGATCAAAAAATTACTCACAAAACTTAATAAAATCCTACGAAGCTTTAATTAAAAATAGAATTTTTAAAAAAAAAGAAATGTATTTTTTAAAATCTTGGATAAAAGATTTAAAAACTTGTATTTAATTTAAGATTTTAGTTTTAGAATAATATTCTCAATTCCTTTATTTATTTTAGGAAACACTTCTCTTTTTATTATAGACATATTGTTCATAATTTCTTTTTCAATATTATTATTAGCATTAGTCTCTATCAAATTTATTAAATCATCAATGTTATTTGCTATTTTGGAAATTTTTTTTTCTACTATATTTAGACTAAATCCATTTTTATTTAAAAATTCTTCATAATCTGGAACGTATAAAATAATTGGTCTTTTTAAATATAAAAAATCGAAAACAACGCCTGAATAATCCGTGATTAAATAATCACATTTTATAAGAATAGAATTTAAATCTGTGTTATAATCTGCAAACACAAAACTTTCTAGATCTTGTAATTTTAAAATCTAGTTTCATAGATAAGTTTTGATTAATATTAGGTATTTTTTACAATTTAATTCATAATCAAATCTATCTAAATTTTCATATGCTAATTTTATCGATTTTTGATATTTTTTTTTGTTTTTGTTAAAATCTAATATAATTGATGCAAGTTTTTTATAATCCCCAACTTTAAAAAGGCTACCTAATTTGTCGTTCATTAATATTTCTTTTGGACCAGTCGGACAATTTGTTGATATTACATATTTTTTTAACGTTTGTGCTTCAAGAATAACATTTGGCAATCCCTCAAATTTAGATGATAAAATAAATAATTCTGATGCTTTTAAATATGGAAATGGATTTGTTTTACAATGAACAATTTTGACAAATTTTTTTAATTTCAATTTATCTATTTCATTTATAATATTTTTTTTGTTAACTCCATATCCAATTATTATTAGATTACATTTTATCTTGTTGGTTACGATTTTAATTGCCTTCAATAAAGTTAAGTGATCTTTTTGATCTGTCAGTCTTGCAATATTAATTATTTTAAGAGAGTTAGTTTCATATATTTTTTTATTAATTTTTCTTTTACTATTTTTTATAATTTCTTTTTTATTTAAGGGGTTATAAATAAGCCTAGTATTAACCTTAAATTTTTTCTTAAATTCTTTTTGGAATTCTTTACTATTTACAATAATACAATCTGCCTTTTTAAAAAAAAATTTGAAAATTATATTTTTGAAAAAATTATTACCCCATCCAGATGGCGATGAATTGGACCTTGATATGACTCTGAATTTTAATAAATAAGATAGAGTCAAAGCATAAATATTTGCTTGAAATGTAAATAAAACAAAATTTTTACTTTTAAAGTATTGTTTAATTAAAATACAAAGACAATAAAAATATTTATAATATTTTGAATAATTTTTTGATTTTTTTTTTACAGCATTTAAAATAGTAATTTTTTTGTTAAAAAATTTATTAAAAGTATTATCAAAAGTTATTAATTGAATATTATTTTCAAATTTTGAAATATAATTTGCAATTAAAATAAGATTTTTTTCTACACCACCACCTTCCATTGATGGCATAAAAAAAATTAATCTTTTTTGAGTTTTCTCCATAATTTTCTTAAGAAATTCTTTAAAGAAAAGACTCTGATATCTAATTCTTTATAATTGATAAGGTCACTGTTAGTTTTTTTTTTTATTATTGCTAATCCAGATGAATAAAATGAAAAATTTAATTCGAAATTTTCGGTATTTTCTGAATAAATTGCTAGCAACAATTCAAAAGTTTCTTTATTATTTATTTCACAATAAAAGTTGTTTCTGCCTTTATTTTTTAAATATGGCAAATGTGAGATATCATCGACAAAAATGTATCCACCATTTTTTATTAAAGGATAATATTTTTTAATTAATTTCTCAACGTGTTGGGCTTCATGAAGACTGTCAATAAATAGTATGTCTATTTCATTTGGAATTATTTTTTTTATATGACTAAAATTGTCATCTCTAGAATGTATAAATGTCCAATTTTGACTATTAGAAACACTAGAGCAGTCATCTATATCGACAGAAAATAACTTTCCATTATTTTTGTTACAAACATCTAAAAATTTCTTTGTTGACCTTCCATTCTGAACGCCTAACTCAAGAATAATTGGATTATCAATTTTTTTAACAATTGGAAAAAGATAATTGTCTAATTTGTAATTGTAATTATCCATCTGAATATTTTTGTTAATTTAATTGTTTTATAAGATATATTTTCATAATACTATTACATCAGAATTACAAATTAGAAATACATTGAGTGTGAAAAAAATCTATTATTGGTCACCTTTTTTATCACCAATAGCGACTTGTAAAGCTGTTATAAACTCAGCTGGCTCTTTAACTCAATTTGGATCAGGTTATGAAAGTTCTATTTTAAATTTTTTTGGTGAATTCAATAGATATGACAAAGAAATTAAAAAAAAAAATATACAACTAATTGATTTTTATAATTTTGATATAGCAAACATTCTGCCATACAAAGGTAAAATAAAAAGTAGATTTTCTTTTTTTATATTTTTTTTGCTTGGCCTTTTCCCTCTCACTAAGGTACTTAAAAAGAATAAACCCGACTTTCTCATTATACATCTAATAACTTCACTACCACTAATGCTTTTACTTTTTTTTAATTTTAAAACTAAATTTATTTTGAGAATATCAGGCTATCCAAGAATGAATTTTTTCAGAAAATTATTGTGGAAAATTACATTTAAAAAGATTCATTTGATAACATGTCCTACCAACAATACATTAAACTATATAAAGAGTTTACATTTGACCGATTCTTCTAAAATAAAACTTTTATATGATCCTATTATAAATGTTAAAGAAATAAATATAAAAAAGCAAAAACAAATAAGCATTAAAAACTTTTATCTGTCAGTTGGAAGACTTACAAAACAAAAAAATTTTATGTTTTTATGTGAGGCATTTCAAAAATTAGTAAAAAAAAATAAAGAAATTAAATTAGTAATTGCTGGAAACGGTGAGGAAAAAAATAATATTCAAAAATTTATCAAAATAAATAATCTCGAAAATAATATAATTTTACTTGGATATGTTAATAATATTTATCCTTACTTTAAAGCTTCCAAGGGTTTCATTTTATCTTCTTTATGGGAAGATCCTGGATTTGTTTTGCTTGAAGCCTCGTTTTGCAGAACTCTAATTTTATCTTCAAATGCGTGGCCTGGACCTGTTGAGTTGATTAAAGATAACTATAACGGCATTAGTTTTGAAAGTAATGATATGGAACATTTTTTAAAAAAATTTCCCTATTTAATGGATAATTCTTATTCGAAAAAACTAAAATTGAATAACTTAAAGTTAGCTAAAAAATTTACAATATTTAATCATTATCAAAGTTTAATTAAACTATTAAACTAATATATTCTTATGATAATTCTATTTTTTTTAATTTCATTTCTTATTTTACTATCAACATTAGGGTATGGACTTTTTGTTACAAAGTTTCTTAATATTAAAGAATTTAATTATAATTATGGGCTAGTTGGCATTTTAGGTTTATTTACTTTAAGTATTATCTCAAGTTACACTCATTTATTTTTACCTCATAACTTTTCTCATAATCTATTTGTTTATTCTGTTGGAATTGTATGTTTTATTTTTTTTAAACAAAAAAAAACTAGAGAACTAAAATATATATCTTTAGTATTTTTATTAATTTTTATTTCAATTATATTGTCAAAAAACAACGAGGATTTTGGGTATTATCATTTACCAAATACACTTCAATTTTCAGAGCAAAAAATACAATTCGGCCTTGGGAATTTGAATCATGGTTTTAAGCACATTAGTTCATTGTTCATGATAATGTCTTTGAAATATTTACCTCCTTTTAAATATTATTTATTTAATTTAACTAATTTATTGTTTTTAGTATTTTTTATAACTTTTTTATTGAGACAAATTTATTTAAGACATGAAAAAAACTTAAATGTTTCTAATATAATATTAAGTCTATTTTTAATTTTGTTTTTAACAAAATTTAGTAGGTTAGCAGAGTATGGATCTGACATATCCAATCAAATAATTATTTCAATTTACTTTTTTTTCATATTAGAATTGCTTTACAATGAAAAATTAAATCTAGAAAATAAAATATCTTACCTAAAACTTGCCTTTATTTTGATTGTTTTTGGCTTCACATTAAAATTTATATCTATTATATACTCTATTCTTTTATTACCTTGTCTTCTTATAATAATTAAAAAAAAAAATATATTATCTAAATTATTAGATTTAAAATTTATATCTGTTGTTACATTATCAACTTTAATTTTTATTTTTTTTAATTTTGCTTCAACAGGATGTTTAATTTATCCAATAGAACAAACTTGTTTTTCAAATTCTTTCAATTGGGCTTTAAATAATGAAGTAATAAATTATTTAAATTTTCATTATGAGGCTTGGTCTAAAGGTGGTATTGGACCAGGCTTCTCGGTTGAAAACAAAGAAAAATATGTTTTATATCTAAATTGGGTTCCAAACTGGTTTAATGTTTATTTTGTTGGAAAATTTTCAGATTATTTATTAGTTATCTTATTAATCATTATAGTGTTTACTTTTATTTACTATAAAGAAATTTTTTTGGTCAAGAATAAAATCAAAATTGTCAAAAGAAATAATTTTGCTTTGTACTTATTTCTAATCATTATTTTTTTGATGTGGTTCTTAAACTTTCCAACCTTGAGATATTCTGGATATATAGTTGTATTTTTATTATTAGCTTTTCCTTTTTCAGTTTTAGTTGAAAAAAAAATAAATTTTTCTAATAAACAAGTTACAAAAAAACTAACAATACTTTTGTTTATTTCTTATTCTATTTTTTTATATAAGAATATATACAGAATAAATAATGAATTAAATTTATCAGAAGAAAGCCATCATAATTTTTATAATTTTCCTCTCTACTGGGTAGAAAACAAAGACTTTGAAGAAGTGATTTTAAATAATCATAAATTATATTTAACTAATGGTAAATGTTGGAATATCCCCTCGACATGTGTAACCCATACTTCTACTTTGAAAATTACAAAAAAAAATAATTATATTTTTTACTCAAAAAAATGAAAAAACCTCTAATTTCAATAGTAATTACATATTATAGAAAAAAGCAATTTATTGATAAAACCATAAATTCTATTTTAAATCAAACATATAAGAATTATGAGATAATATTTGTATATGACGATGAAGATCACAGAGATATTGAATTTATCAAGAACATTCTAATCAAGGTAAAGAAAAAAAAATTAATAATAAATAAAAAAAATTTAGGGGTTGCTAAATCAAGAAATATTGCCGTGAGTAAATCACGGGGATTGTATTTAGCTTTTATTGATTCTGACGATATATGGAACAGAAATAAATTAGATAAACAATTAAAATTTATGAAAAAAAAATTAGTAAGCTTCTCTTATACTTCTTATTCAATAATTAATGAACAAGACAAAATCCTTAAAACAAGAAGAGTTTTCTTTGACGCAACATATTCGGACCTTTTAAAATCAAACTTTATTGGTTTAAATACTGTAATGATTAATAGAAAAATATTACCAGATATATATTTTCCAAATCTTAAAACTCAGGAAGATTACGCCTTATGGTTAAAATTGGCTCGTAAAGGACATAAATTAAAACATTTTAATCAAGTACTATCTTCTTGGAGAGATACAAAAAACTCTTTATCCTCAAATATATTTTATAAAATAAGAGATGCGTTTAAGCTATATTATATCTACGAAAAAAAAAATTTTATATTATCTATTTATAGTGTATTGATCTTATCTTATAAAAAGATAATTAAGAATTTTTATTAATTGAAAAAAAAAGCTTTAATTACAGGTATAACAGGACAAGATGGTTCTTATCTTGCAGAGTTTCTCTTAAAGAAAGGGTACATTGTTCATGGTATAAAAAGAAAATCTTCCACCTTTAACACAAGTAGAATAGATCATATTTATAAAGATTTTCATACTAAATCTAATTTTCGTCTTCATTATGGTGATCTTGCTGACTCAAATAGCATTGTAAATGTAATTAGTAAGGTACGTCCAAATGAAATCTATAACCTTGGTGCTCAAAGTCATGTTGGACATTCTTTTGAAATACCAGAATACACATCAGAGGTAACCGGATTAGGTACCTTGAGAGTATTAGAGGCAATGAGATTTTTAAATTTAAAAAAAACAAAATTTTATCAGGCTAGTACTTCGGAACTTTTTGGAGAGAAACCAAACAAAGTAAATTCTTTTGATGAAAAGTCTTTAATGGTTCCAAAATCACCTTATGGTGTTTCGAAATTATTTTCATATTACACCACTAAGGTTTACAGAGAAGCTTATGGTTTTTATGCATGTAATGGTATTTTATTTAATCATGAGAGTCCAAGAAGAGGGGAAACATTTGTAACAAGAAAAATAACTATGTTTTTTGCGAAAAAAATTTTAGGGTCAAAAGATATTTTGTACCTGGGTAACCTTAATGCAAAAAGAGATTGGGGGCATGCAAAAGATTACACAGAAATGCAATGGAAAATCCTTCAACAAAATAAACCAGATGATTATGTTATCGCAACCGGTAAAACTACCAGTGTTAGAGATTTTGTTAATGAATGTTGTAAATATTTAAAATTAAAAATCGTTTGGGTAGGAAAAGGCACAAAAGAAAAAGCATATGTAATTAAAAATAAAAAAAAGGAATTGATTATTAAAGTTGATAAAAAATATTATAGGCCTTTAGAAATTGATTATCTTAAAGGAAACCCTAAAAAAGCTCTAAATAAACTTAATTATAAACTTAAGCATAATCTTAAAGATTTGGTTAAAGATATGATTGACTCAGATATAGACCTATTTAAAAAAATTAAATGAAAACTTCAGATAGAGTATTTGTAGCTGGACACAATGGACTTGTTGGAAGCGCTGTAATTGATTTATTAAAAAAAAAAGGTTTTAAAAATCTGATTACCGTGGAAAAAAAAAAAATTGATTTAAGAAATTATAATAAATTAGAATATTATTTCAGAAAAAAAAAAATTGATTATATGGTTATGTCGGCTGCAAGAGCAGGTGGGATAATTGCTAATAGTAGAAATCAAAAAGATTTTTTTTTAGAAAATATAGAAATTCAGAATTCATTGTTAAAATTAGCTTTAAAAAAGAAAATTAAAAGAACAATATTTTTAGGAACATCTTGCATTTATCCAAAATTCACAAAAATTCCAATTAAGGAAAGTAGTTTATTGTCAGGAAAATTAGAAAAAACTAATCAATGCTATGCTATAGCAAAAATAGCAGGTATTAAACTTTGTGAGGCTCTTAAAGAAGACTATAAATTAGACATAATTTGTTTAATGCCGACCAATGTGTATGGCAATAATGATAATTTTAATAAAGTTAATGGTCATGTGATACCTGCAATAATTACTAAAGTAGAAGAGGCCAAGAGGGAAAAAAAGAAAAAAGTAAATCTTCTTGGAACAGGCAAACCTTTAAGAGAATTTATTCATGCTGAAGATTTAGCATCAGCTATTCTTTTTTCTCTAAAAATAAAAAAAAAAATTATTCAGAAACAATTTGGATACAAACTTCCAATTTTGAATGTTGGAACAAATCAAGAATTTACAATTAAAAAGTTGGCTGAGTTAATTTCTAAATATTTGAGTTTTAATGGAAAAATTTTATTTGATAAAAAATCTCCTGATGGAACATTCCGTAAAAAATTAGATTCATCTTTAATTAACAAATTAGGATGGTTACCAAATATACACTTTAAGTACGGTTTAAAAAAAGTTATTGAAAATAGAAAAAATTAAAAATGATGGAGTTTAATAATTTATTTTTAATTATTATTAGTTTTTTTTTTTACTTTGCACTACTTAAAAAATTTCATTTTTTAGATGATAAAATTTTATCATCTAGTCATAAACGACTAGTCTTAAACAATAAATCTTCAATATTGTTAGGCGGACCATACTTACTGACAATAATTTTAATTTTTATTCCATATGAATTTTATCCATTAAAAGTTATTTTTTTACTGATAGGTATTTTGGGATTGTTGTCCGATAAAGATTTTCTTACAAATCCTAAAGTAAGAATTTTTATTCAATGTCTATTAATTTTTTTATTTGTTTATTTACAAGAATTAGAGATAGATGATTTAAGAATTGATATATTAAATAAGATGTTATCATACAATTTATTTAATATTTTTTTTACAGTTTTTTGTATTGCAATATTAATTAATGGCTCAAATTTTATTGATGGATTGAATGGCTTATTATCTGGCTATATTATAATAGTACTATTATCAATTTTATTTATCTCTTATAAAGATCCAACTATAGTTGTGATGGACAAAAACTTTTTAAATATTTTTATCTTTGCAATATTTATTTTTTTTATTTTCAATATTTTTGGATATGTTTTTTTAGGTGATAGTGGAAGTTATATTATTTCTTTATTTGTTGGATTTTATTTAATTAAATTTTACACAATAAATGAAATATTGTCTCCATATTATATTGCTGCTATTTTATGGTATCCAATTTTTGAAAATTTGTTTTCATTCATGCGGAGACTGGTAAATAAAAATCAAATTTCTAAAGCTGATAATTCTCACTTGCATCATCTATTTTATAAATTTATTAAATCAAAAAATTTCATAATTGAAAAAAATATTAATAGTTTTTGCTCTATTATTATTTTATTAATTAATTTACCAAGTTTTTTAGTTTCCAATTTTTTTCCAACAAAAACTATAATTTTAGTTTCAATTGTTACTATTAATATTAGTATATATTTATTAGCTTATAATTTTTTTTCTAAACAACTTAAAAATTACAAAAAGTCTTATCATTTCAAGTAAAATCAAAAATCCGTCTTTAAAAGCATCGACTTTTTTTTTTCCAGCAATTCTTTTCTTTTCATAGGATGGAATGCACAAATATTTCATCTTAGAAATTTGCATTTTGATTGGAAGCTCAACACAAAATCTAAAATCGTTAGATTCCACATTCAACTTTTTGAAAGACTCGGTGTTTCCCATTAAATAGGTGTACAAAATATCTGATATAGATAATGAGAAAAAAAGATTACCTAATTTAGAAAATATTTGATTTCCTATGTAAGTAATAAATGTATCATCTTCACTTCCACCTGGATATTTGTATCTAGTTGTGAAAACAAAATCATTGTTTTCAATTAAATTGTACATTTTTATTAAATCATTTGGATCAAAAGACCCATCGGCATTAAAAATGCAAAAATATTTTGTTTTACATGAGTTTATAGCTTCATTTAAGGAGTTGCCATAACCTTTGCCGGATTGAAAAAATATTTTAATATTTGAAATATTTTTAATTGAATTGATTGTTTCTTTATCATCCTTTTTAAGTGATACAGTTATTTTGTGGTCAAATTTTTTTATTTTATCAATCACTATTGGTAAAGATTCCTTTTCATTTTTGGCTGGAATTATTAGTGTCAAGTCACTCGTCATTAATCATTCTAAATAATGTTTGTATTGATGATTTTTCAGATCTTAAATTATAGTTATTTTTCGTAAAATCTTTATATGCAAATATTGTGGAAAGAGAACTATTTTTATTTTTTGTAATTCTTGACCCATGATCAGAAAAAATTATTATTTTATAATTGTCAATTAAATCTACTTTTTTAAGTACTTGATCTATTAATTTAATTACACAATTTCTCTCTATATTATGCTGTGATATATGTTCTTCTTTAGTCATAAAAATATTTAAATTACTCAATTTTGTTTCATATTTACATTCCTTATTAAAGCCGTAGGGCTTGTGAGGAACCAATAAATGCATAAAAACAAGATCAAACTTTTTAGATAACAAATCTTTTGTAGTATAGTCTAAAATATTTCCTATAAACAATTTTTCTCCCTCAGGCTCCAGAATAGACTTTATTAAATTTAGTTGTTTGAGAGATCTCCAAATAAATTTTCCAACAATTGATCCATTAAGAGCCCAGCTGGAAATTATTTTTGATAACATATCGGTTTCAGCATTTAATATATTAAGTTTTAAAGGATTATATTGATAACATTTTAAAACATTTTCATTTTTACAATAATTCATATGAATATTTTGAATTACCGATATTGATTCAAATTTTTGAAAAAATAAATTTTTATTAATATCATATTCAACAAAATAGTTTCTAGATGGACTAACAGCTTTTCCCTCTATTTCTTCAAATTTTTCTTTAAAATTTAGTAAAGAAGTTATTGAAGCAACACTGTTGTCCGAAGAAGAGTATGCGTGTGGAAAATAATCAAAATTATATTTTTTAAATAAAGACTTGAAATTTTTATTTACTTCATTTCCTATCTTCGTTGAGCTGGACAAGGACTCAAGACCTGACATTTCATCCCAGATCATGACAAATGTTGTCTTATTATAATTTTTATCAATTTCTTTTTCAAAAAAAGGTATATTTTTATAACTCTTTGTATCATCAAAAATATTAAAACTTAAAATAGTAAGTAATGTTACCACAAAAATTTTTGACAAATTATTTTCATTTAACTTAAGTTGACAAAAAAAAATTAATAAGCATATAAAAATCATTAGAAGTAAACCTGGTATATAAACAATATCAAAATGTTTTAAAAAAAAACCTGTATTAGGTTGGATTAATCCATTAAATAAACCCAAGTGATTATCGATTCCATAAGTTAATATAGCACTCTTATATAGTATTCTCGTAATTTTAAATTTAGTTAAAATTTTTAATAAAAAGAAATTAAAAAAACATAAACCAACAAATAAAATTATAATTATAGATAATTCAAGAGTTTTTAAATTTGATTTAATTATGAATATTGGAAAAAAACTTAAAAAAAAAATTATATTATCTTTTGTATTCATAGATAATTCTACCAGTTTGACTTATTATGTTTTTTTGTAAAATTTCAGATTTAAAGCTTAAAATTTTTTCAAAATTTTGATCATTATAATCTGGAAAAATATCACCTTTTAGTTCCAACATTTTCTTAATTGTTGGATCATTTTTTGGAACAAATTCTATTAATCCATGTGGTGCTAATGATACTAACCAATCAATTACATCCTCTAAAGGGATATTTTTTGAAATTGATAAATGGTGCTCAAATGCCAATGCTATTATTGCATCAAAATTTGCTCTTTCTTTAAAACTTTTTCTCTCTTTTTCATTCCAACCTGAATTAGTACTTGGATTAGAAGCATCAAAATATAATGGTAAAAAATTCATATTTTCTTTTTTTGATTTTAAAAAGGCTTGATTAATTGCATTAATATCAAAATCAAAACCAATAACATTTTTACATCCATTTTTAAGGGCAAGGTGCGAATAAACACCGTCATTACAACCTATGTCAGCAAGAAAGTTAAATTGATTTTTTTTTATAAAATTTTTAACAATATCTTTTTTTTTTTCTTCATCGTCTTTACTATATGAATTATTAGATGAATAATCGTCCCAAATAGTAATAGATTTATAATCATTGAGATTGAAAATAAACTTTCTAAGTTGATTTAATAAGGAAACCAAATTTTTTTTTGAAAAAAAACTCTTTTTATTCATTGGTTGAAGAGATTTTTTTGATTTAAACTTTTGATCTAATTTATTTAGCAAATAAACATGTACAAAAATATTGTAAGAAAATTTTTGAAAAAAACCTAAAAGTTTGTCCAAATCTTCGGTTTCAATCCCTTCTAAATTTCCTTTAAACCAATTATTAAATTTAATTCCTTTTTTTGATTTTAAAATTAATGGATTTAAAAAGTTTTCACAAAACTGTTTATGCCCTAACCATGGGCTACCTTCTCGATATTTTTCAATTGACAAAGTGTCAATAAATACTGGTTTATTACCAATAAATTGAACATTATAAGCACTTGAATCAATTAAGGTTGCGTTCATTTTCAATAAAAATAAGTTGAAATCTAAGTGAAATAATGCCGCCTCTTTTAACTGGGCAAATGACCATTCATATGGGTAAGATATATATGGTATAGATTTATGTTCAATTATTTTATCTCTTATATTTAAATTAATTTCTTCTTTTTCATCATCACTAATAAGTCTTGAATGAATTAAATAATTAGCGTTTATTGAATTTTGGATTATTTCATTTTTATAAAGATATTCAAATCTTTTAAAACCATAATCACTTAATTTTCTAAAAACTTTATTTTCATGGTAAAATATTTTTCCTGCAGGATCTCTAAATGAACCCTTTTCTTCTTTCATTTAATCTTCTAAATTTTTTTGATTTCTCTTTTTGCTAAAAATTTTTTTTAATATTATTTTAAACTTTGTCCAATAAATAGATATAGACGCTACAGTAGCCGCTATAAATCCAAGTATAGCTTGTAAAATTATACTGCCAGTTCCAGGATCTAAATACGCATAGGATGTGTTAGGAGTAACAATTAAAATTAAAAGAAAAAAAATTGAATTTATTTTATTCATAAGTCACTAAATTAATATACTTTCTTGATATCTTATCAATAAAATTTTAATTATAAGATATTAGAAGATAATTAATAGATATAATGAAAGAATTAATTAAGATTGTTCTAAATTTATTTGATTTTTTTACTCAACAAAAAATATTAAAAGCTTTAAGTAAAAAGATTAAAAATAACAACATATCAACTTTAATTGATGTAGGCTCTCATAAGGGAGAATATATTAACAGTATTAAAAAAAAATTTGATGTTCAAACTATATATGGATTTGAGCCAAACCCTGAAATTTTCAGAATATTAAAAAAAAAAACAGACGGTAAAAATATCAATGTTTTAAATTATGGAATATCTGAAAAAAAAGGGAAGGTTAAATTTTATAAAAATTTAGAGACATCGTCATCATCTATAAATAAACTTAATAAAGAGTCTAAATATTATAAAAAAAAATATTTTTTATTGAATTTTTTTAATTCTAAAGAAGTAGAGACAATAATCGATATAGATGTGATAAGATTAGACGAATTCTTCAAGTCTAAAAAACTTGGCATAATAGATTTGATTAAAATTGATACTGAAGGATTTGAACTTAAGGTTTTAAAAAGTTTAGGAGAAAAAATTAAAAATGTTAAAATTATTCACTTTGAACATCATTTTGACGACATGATAGTTAAAAATTATAACTTAACAAATATACATAATTATTTAATGAAAAACAGATTTGAAAAATTTTTCAAAATAAAGATGAAATTTAGAAAATCATTCGAATATTTGTATATTAATAAAAATTTTTAAATATGAAAAAGGGATTTGCATCAATATTGATGACTAGTTATAACAAATCAGAATTTTTGCTTAAATCTATAAATTCTTGTCTTAACCAAAATTATAAAAAAAAAGAGATATTAATATTTGATGACTGTTCGTTAGACAGTTCTCGGCAAATATTAAAAAATATTAACAAAAAAAATACATTTGTAACTTTTAACAAGAAAAAAAAATATAAATCTGGACCGTTAAATCAATTATATGCAACAAAAAACTTGTTTAGTAGATCAAAAGGAGAGATAATTTTTTTAATAGACAGTGATGACTATTATAAAAAAAATAAAATAAAGTACATTGTGAAGTATTTCAAAAGCAACAAAAATTTAAACTTTATTCAAGATACGCCTAAATATGGTAATGTAGAAAAAATTTTTAAATTTAAAAGAAAAAAAAATTCCTTTACTATTTGGCCCAGTGTTTATCCGACTAGCTGTCTCGCAATCAAAAGAAAGTTTTTTTTAAATTTTTTGAAATTATCAAAACAAGGTGAATTTCCTAATTTGGAGATAGATGCGCGTTTATGTATTTACGCTTTTTTAAAAAATGAGTATTCGTCGATTAAAAAAAATTTTACCATATATAACTATGATGAAAATGGAATTACTTCAATGTATAAAAAATTTACTTTTAATTGGTGGAGAAAAAGAAATGAAGCTTACGATTATATGAAGTTTCTGATGAAAAAAATGAATAAAAAATTTATACCAGGGTATGATTATTATTTTACAAAGCTAGTCAATTGCTTTATTAAAAATGAAATTCATTAACTAAAAATTTTAAAGTTTTAAAAATTGAAAAATATAATTGTAGTTACTGGCGGAGCAGGTTTTGTTGGATCTAATTTAATAAATATTTTAATAAAAAAAACAAATTATAGGATAATAAGTCTAGACAATTATTCCTCAGGCACTCGTACAAATCATATAAAACATAAAAAAGTAAGATATCTAAAAGGTCACACAAAAAATATATACTACTTATTAAATAAATATAAATTTCAAATTAAAACAATCTTTCATTTTGGTGAATTCTCAAGAATTTATCAAAGTTTTGATTATATGAATGAATGTATTCAATCCAATACAATAGGATCCAATGCAGTTTTTGATTTTTGTTTAAAAAATAAAATTAAAATTGTTTACTCAGCAACATCAGCCTCTTTAGGAAATAATGGTAAAGACGAAAACTTATCTCCTTACGCCTTTACTAAATCTAAAAATATTGAGCTTTTAGAAAATTTAAAAAAATGGTTTAATTTCAAATATGAAGTTATTTTTTTTTATAATGTTTATGGACCCAATCAAATAACAAAAGGTAATATGGCTACTGTAATAGGTATTTTTGAAAATTGTTACATAAATAATTTACCAATAACAGTTGTCAAACCTGGTACACAGTCAAGAAGATTTACGCATATTAAAGATACAGTCGAAGTTTGTTATAAAGCTTGGAAAAAAAACAAATGTAAGTTTTATAGTATTTCAAATAAAAAAAGTTACTCTATAATTCAAGTTGCAAAGATGTTTAATTCAAAAATAAAGTATTTACCGGAAAGAAAAGGTGAGAGATACGCGTCAGCCCTAACAAATATTGCCATGTCAAATAAAGTCCACAAATGTTTTGGAAAAATAGACCTTAAAGATTATATAAAGAATTTTCTTACTATCTGTAAAAAACATAAGTAAAATCCTAATAAAAGTTAGTTTACAAACAGTTTTAATTATATATAACACATTCGCCGGTGGTTATTGCGTTGGTGTTATACCCGATCCCATTCCGAACTCGGAAGTCAAGCCCTTCTGCGCCAATGGTACTTTGTCTTAAGACATGGAAGAGTAGGACACTGCCGGCACAGAAATTGAGATTATGAAAATTAAAAGTTCTTTAAAATCTATAAAAAAAAGAGACCTTAATTCTAAACTAGTTAGAAGAAGAGGTAGAATTTACATTATAAACAAAACAAACCCTAAATTCAAAGCTAGACAAAAATAATTTTTATGGATGACGAAAACCATAAAAAAACCTGGAACAACTTTACTAAGCTTGTTCTGTGGGGAACTGTCGCTGTTATATTGGTATTGGTTTTAATGGCGGTATTCTTGTTGTAAGGTTGTATGGATGATTTGTAAGGTTGTATAGATGATAATAGGATCTACGTTAGAAAATGATAATCTTGAAAAAAGAATTGCTATAACTCCTGAAATTGTAAAAAAATATGTTTCATTAGGTTTTAAAATAATTCTAAGCGAAAATTATGGTTCCCATATTGGAATTAAAGATGAGAAGTATTTAGAATTAGGCGTAAAAATTTCAAAAGATGATAAAGAAATATTAAATGCCTCAGATATAATTGTTCAGCTAGGTATGTTATCTGAGGACAAATTTTCTCTAATGAAAAAAAACCAGATATTGATTGGGGTTTTGAACCCATTTAATAATAATGAAAAATTATATAAATTAGTTAAAAATGGGATTAAACTTTTTTCTTTAGAATTACTTCCAAGAATAACAAGAGCACAGTCTATGGATATTTTATCATCTCAGGCAAATTTAGCAGGGTACAAAGCAGTAATAGAGTCATTTGCATATTTTGAGAAAGCAATTCCTATGATGATGACCGCAGCAGGAACAATACCTGCTGCTAAAGTTTTAGTTGTTGGAGCTGGCGTAGCTGGACTCCAGGCTATTGCAACTGCAAAAAGAATGGGAGCGATAGTGTTTGCAACTGATGTAAGAATGGCATCAAAAGAACAAGTCGAAAGTTTAGGTGGAAAATTTCTAACTGTGGAAGGTTCGGAAAATCTTGAAACTGAAGGTGGTTATGCAAAAGAGGCTTCAGATGATTTTAAGAAGAAGCAAGAAGAGCTTTTGTCAGAAACTTTAAAAAAAGTTGATATAGTAATTTGTACTGCCTTGATACCTGGAAAGAAAGCTCCAATAATAATTAAAGAAACAATGATTAATAATATGCAATCTGGTTCAATTATTTATGATTTGGCTGCCATACAAGGAGGAAATACTGACTATTCAGAAGTTGATAAAATCATTGAAAAAAATGGAGTAAAAATTATAGGAGAAAGCAATGTTTTAAATAAATTGCCAGTTTCTGCATCTAGCTTATATGCAAAAAATATGTTTAATTTTGTTGATAATTTATTCGATAAAGAAAACAAGACAATCAATATTAAACTAGAAGACGAAATAATTGAGAAAACACTGATAAAGTAAATATATGGAAATAGATCCTTTAATATTTAGATTAAGTATATTCATCCTTTCAATATTTATTGGGTATTATGTTGTGTGGAGTGTTACTCCTTCTTTACACACTCCATTGATGTCAGTCACAAATGCTATTTCATCTGTAATTATAGTAGGAGCAATAATCGCCGGATTATCTGGAAATGCTGATAGCATATTTAATGTATCAAGTATTTTTGGTTTTCTAGCCATAGCCTTGGCAGCAATAAATATTTTTGGTGGTTTCCTTGTGACCCAAAGGATGTTGGCAATGTATAAAAAAAAGAAAAAAGATAAATGATGATATCTGCAGATTTATCAGCAATTTTTTATCTGGTTTCAGGAGTTTTGTTCATACTAGCTCTAAGAGGATTGTCGTCGCCAGAAACGTCCAGACAAGGCAATTTGTTTGGAATTTTAGGCATGATTATTGCGATTACAGTAACTTTTTTATCAACAGGAAATTTTTCCACTGGATTTATTTTTGTTTTACTATTTATTTTAGTGGGAGGATCAATCGGAGCTTTTATTGCATACAAAATTCCAATGACAGCTATGCCAGAGTTAGTTGCAGGCTTTCACAGTTTAGTTGGACTTGCAGCTGTCTTTGTAGCAATTTCTGCTTTTCTAAACCCAGAGGCATTCAACCTAGGAACCCAAGGAAACATAAAATTAGGTAGTTTGATCGAAATGTCAATTGGAGCTGCAGTAGGAGCTATAACATTTTCAGGTTCAGTAATTGCTTTTTTAAAACTCCAAGGTGTTATGTCTGGCTCACCAATAACGTTCAAAGGCCAACACCCACTGAATGCAATTATATTAGTTTCTATAGTTGTGCTAATTTATTTATTATGTTCAACACAATCATCTAACCTTTTTTGGTTATTACTAGGTGTTTCATTTTTAATAGGTTTTCTTTTAATTATTCCAATTGGTGGAGCCGATATGCCAGTAGTAATATCTATGTTAAACTCATATTCAGGCTGGGCAGCAGCAGGAATTGGTTTTACTCTTGAAAATACTGCCTTGATTATTACAGGAGCTCTGGTTGGCTCCTCAGGAGCAATATTATCCTACATAATGTGTAAAGGTATGAACCGTTCCTTTTTTAATGTCATCTTAGGAGGATTTGGAGCCACAGAAGATACATCAAGCCCTTCAATAAAAGAACAAAGACCTGTAAAGAGTGGTAATGCCGACGATGCAGCATTTTTAATGAAAAATGCCTCTTCAGTAATAATTGTTCCTGGATATGGAATGGCCGTGGCACAAGCTCAACATGCCTTAAGAGAAATGGTAGATACTTTAAAAAAAAACGATATTAAAGTTTCCTATGCTATTCACCCAGTGGCTGGAAGAATGCCTGGTCATATGAATGTTTTATTAGCAGAAGCAAATGTCCCATATGATGAAGTATTTGAATTAGAAGAGATAAATAATGATTTTGCAAACGCAGATGTTGCATTTGTCATAGGAGCAAATGATGTAACAAATCCAGTTGCTAAAACAGATCCACAAAGTCCTATATATGGAATGCCAGTTCTAGATGTTGAAAAATGTAAATCAGTTTTATTCGTTAAAAGAAGTCTTTCCCCTGGTTATGCTGGAATTGATAATGATCTGTTTTATAAAGAAAATACACTTATGTTATTCGCTGACGCTAAGAAAATGACAGAGGATATAACAAAGAATTTATAGGATATTATTTTGAGAACTAAAATTTTCTGTGACACAGCAGAACTAAAAACAATAAAGAAATTTAATAGAAAATTACTGGTCAAAGGATTTACTACAAACCCAAGTTTAATGAGAAAAGCTGGTGCTAAAGATTATAAATCTTATTCAAAGAAAATTCTCAAAATATGTAATAATAAACCTGTATCACTTGAGGTTTTTGGAGACGAATATGCAGATATGAAAAAACAAGCGATTGCCATAAATAAGTGGGCAAAAAATGTTTATGTAAAAATACCAGTATGTAATTCAAAAGGAAATTTTATGGGAAGGATAATTCAAGAATTAAACTCACAAAATATTAAATTAAATATTACTGCTGTGTATAGCTCAAAACAGACTGAAAAAATTCTCAAATTAATTAATAAAAAAACTAAAGTTATAATTTCAATTTTTGCAGGAAGGGCTGGAGATACAGGAAAAGATCCTATCCCTGAATTTCAAAAAAGTATTTCTATGGCAAAAAAATATAATAACGTTGAAATACTTTGGGCCAGTGTAAGAGAACCTTATAACTATACACAAGCAGATCAACTTGGTTGTCATATAATTACTATTCCTCCCAATATAATTGAAAAAATTGAAAACTTTGGAAAAACTTTTAATCAATTAAGTATTGAAACAGTCAAGGGTTTTTTAGTAGATACAAGAAAATCGAGGTTTAAGATTTAGTTGGAACTTTTATATATCCAACCATTATCGCATAGTTGATCCAAAATAAACTTGAGGAATAAGTTGAAAAAAAACTTCCTGAAGGCAAAATTGGTAGTAATGTAATACTTACGTAGAGAATTGTTGCTAACTGATAAAAATTTTTATGTTTTAAATAGTTTTTAATACTTAAAAATAGCGAGGTTAAAATGAATAACAAAAAACTTATGTAACCGAACAAACCTGTTTCAGATAAAAATTCAAAATGAATTTGATGAGGATGAGTTGTCATTCTTTCATTTGTCCATTTGTATTCTTCATTTTTATACTTTTCTTTGTAACTTTCATTTCTATAGTTTTTTATTCCAATGCCAAAATAAGGTTTTTCAAGAAAGATTTTATAAGCTGCATTATAATGTGCTCCATATTTAGTCCACTTAAAGAAATCTACTATATTGTTTTTACTATTTACAAAAATGTTTTGAGAATCTTCATTTTTTACATTTTTACTTTCCGATTTAAAATTTTCTAGTTGCTGTGAATAATACCTATATTTTATGTTTTCATTCAAATTTAAAAATAGAAAAAGATTTGAAATTATTATCAGAGTAATTGCAATTTTATATCTAAGGTTAATTTTTATAACAAATAGCATTATAAAAAATATAATAATAAAAAATTTAATAAAATTAGCTCTTTCACCAATTAAAAAAGAAACAGTGATTAAGAATATTACCAAAATTGATAATTTAACATTAATATTGCTTTTCAATATATTTGAAATTCTGATTACATATATCGAGACAAAACCTAAGAAAAATGATCCAGCTACCAGCTCGTCTCCAAAAAAACTTGCAACCCTTCCTGACATGTAGGATTTAAATCCAATAGTATTAAAACCAAATATTAATTCATACAAAATGTCTATTAACAAAATAGAAAAAACTATAGCCCAAAAGCCCAATATTATATCTTCGAATTCATTCTCATATTTATTAATAATTTTTTTTAATAAAATAATTAAAGAAATTACTTCTAAAATTTTTAGAACTCTAGGTAATGAGGCTAGTGTATCTGTACTAAAATATAAATTTACTAATAAAGAAAAAAAAAAAAGAGTTAAAATTATAAAAATATTTTCTTTTGTGAAAGAAAAGTTTTTATTTATAAATAAGTCCGCACAAAAAATAATAAATATTAATAGAAAAGTTAAATTTATAAATAAATTTCCAATAATTATACTAATTGGAAATAAACAAAGTAGAATTATAAATGATTTCTCTAAGAAAGTTGTTTTATTGTAAAAGTTTTTTGTATAATCGATCATCATTGGTTGCGGGGGACGGATTTGAACCGCCGACCTTCAGGTTATGAGCCTGACGAGCTACCAGACTGCTCCACCCCGCGATATACTTAAATTCTATTTTTAAGCTTATTTAATTTTTTAACTCTTTTAATGTTTTCTTGAAGAATTCTTTTTTTCTTTTCTGATGGTTTTTCGTAATTATTTTTTAATTTGATTACTTTAAAAAAACCGTCCCTTTGAAGTTTTCTTTTTAAAACTCTAAGGGCTTGCTCAATATTATTATCTTTAACTTCTATTTTAATAACTACCTCCAAAAAGGTGGTTAATTACCACTTTTATAATTTTATGTCTATAAATTTTATTCATTATCTAGACTCAAGATTACTTAGTTTTTCTTTTTCCTTCTGTTTCTTTTCTTTTTTAATTCTTCTTTCTGCTTTTTCTATAGCGTCTAATAAATCTTTTTGAGTGAATAAATTTAATGCAACAGGATCTTTTGGATTTAAATTGTTATAATTCCAATAACTCTTGTTTCTAATTGACGTTACAGAATTTTTTGTAACACCAACTAATTTTGCAATTTGTGAGTCCTTTAGCATGCTATGTTGTTTAATTAACCATAGTGCTGAGTCTGGTTTATCTTGCCTTTTTGATAGGGGAATATATTTTTTAGTGTTTTTCTGAATATTTGATATTTCTACGTGGCTGTTTTTTAAATTAAGTTTCCTATTATCATCTTTAGAGGATAAATCTATTTCCTCACGGGATAATTGACCAGCTATAATAGGATTATATGCTTTAATACCTTTTGCCACCTCACCATCAGCTATTCCTTGAATTTCAACCTCATGTAATTGGCAAAAATCTGCAATTTGCTTAAATGTTAGTGTTGTATTTTCAACTAGCCAAACAGCAGTAGCCATTGGCATCAAAGGGGAATCTGACATTTAATTTTTTTTTTCTGATTTAAAATTTTGGAATTTTTTATTAAATTTACTAATTCTTCCTTTATCCATTAATTTTTGTTTTCCGCCTGTCCATGCAGAATGCGATTTGGGATCTATCTCCAACTTTAATAAATCTCCTTCTGCACCCCATGTGGACTTAGTTTCAAATTGACTGCCATCTGTCATTTCTACTTTGATTTTGTGGTAGCTTGGATGAATATTTTTTTTCATATCGAGACTTATAGCAAAGGAAATTCAGAACACAATTAAAAGTTCTCTAATTCTCTAAGCATTTTATCACTAATAGCATCATTTGAGGCTCTAATATTAATTGCATTGTTTTTGAGTTTATTTACATCGTTTACTACTCCACCAGCTTCCTGTATCATGAGAGATCCAGCTGCTACATTCCAAAGATTAATATCATTCTGGAAAAAACCATCAAATCTTCCAGCTGCCACATAAGCCAAATCTAACGCTACACAACCAGTATATCTCATATTAAAATTACTAAATTTCATTCCTTCATGGTTACTTGAAAATAAACAATCATCTAGAATGTTTTTTTTTGAAACTCTCAGTCTTTGATTATTTAGATAAGAACCTTTATTTTTCTCGGCAAAAAACATTTCATCTTTAATAGGATCAAAAATTAAACCACTAACAATTTCTTTTTTAGATTGTAATGCAATACATATTGCAAAATGGGGGATACCATGAAGAAAGTTTGTTGTCCCATCAATCGGGTCTATAATCCAAATGTTATCTTCATCTTGATTTTTAATTCTTCCGATTTCTTCTGAGAGAAAAGAGTATTTTTTTTTTGTTTTACTAAGTTCCTCAATTATAATATTTTCAACACGTTTATCTGTTTTGGTAACAAAATCTCTTGGACCTTTTTTGGATACTTGCAAATTTTCTATTTCTCCAAAATCTCTAATTACTGACTTAGATGCTTTCTCAACAGCCTTTATCATAATATTAAGATTTGAGGATATTGAAATCATATGTTTAAATTTTTTTTATGTATGCTAAATTTCTTGTATCTATTATTACTTCGTCTCCTGATTCAATAAATGGTGGCACTTGAATATTTAATCCATTATCTAGGGTTGCGGGTTTATATGATGACGAGACCGTTTGTCCTTTTAAAGCTGCATCAGTTGTTACTATTTTACACTTTACTTGGTTAGGCAGCTCAACCGAAATTGGATTTTCATTATAAAAATTTACAGAAACCTCAAGATTTTCTGTTAAAAGTTTTCCTTGATCTCCAATTACATTTTTTTTAATTTCTATTTGTTCAAAGCTTTTTGGGTCCATAAAAAAATAATAACTTTCATTTTCATAAAGATAATTAAACTTTGTTTCCTCCAAAAAAGCCTTTTCAACAGTTTCATTTGATCTAAATCTTTCATTTAACTTTGTATTTTTTCCTACACTTTTCATTTCGACTTGTGTAAAGGCACCACCTTTACCAGGTTTAACATGCTGGCTTTTTAAAACTTGCCATAAATCATTCTTATACTCTAAAAGCATTCCAGCTCTTATCTCACCAGCGTTAATTTTCATTTTAATCTCTCTATTGCTTCAAAGGGTTTATATTTTTTATTATTCCAAACGTAGCCTGAGATAGCTAAAAAATTTGCATTCTTCAATAACAGTTTTTTATAGTTTTCAGAATTAATACCCCCAATAGCTACAATTGGAGTTTTGGTAATTTTATTAATCTTATCTAAAATACTGATATTTGCCACATGATGAGTTTTTTTAGTTCGGGAAGAATAAAAAGCTCCAAACGCTAAGTAACTTGCTTTAGCCTTAATAGCTTTCTTTGCTAAGCTAATAGAATTATGACAGGTAATACCTATAATTTTTTTTCCAATTATTTTCCTGGCTTCTTTTATATCCATATCTTTTTGACCTAAGTGACAACCATCGGCACCTAATCTCATCGCAAGTATTGGATCATCATTGATTAAGAATTTTACTTTATTTTTTTTACAGATATTTTTAATCTTTTGTCCAATCAAAACTTTATGTTTGAAGGAATATTTTTTAAGTCTCAATTGAAAATAGGAAATTTTTTTTGTTACCAATACTTTTTGAAGATCTTTAAAGAATTTTTTATATATTTTGTTTGGAGAAATAAGATAAATAAATTTCTTTTTATTTACTCTCAAGTTCGCTCACCCATTTACCTTGAGCAGCCAATGTACACATTTTAGCTCTGTGATTAAAAATTTTACGAGTCTCCTCAATTTCTTTAATATTTTTAGACCATTCTTTAAGAGCACTTTGCTGAAGAGCTCTTCCATATGAGTATGTCATAATAAAATTAGTATTGTTGTTTTTATTTATTAAATTTAAATTTTCTGTAGCTTCTAATTCGGACTGACCTCCTGATAAAAAGGCGATCCCAGGCACATCACTAGGAACCGAATTTTTAAGACACTCAAGTGTTTTGCTTGAAACCTCTTCGCTAGATATTTTTTCTTTTGATTGAGTGCCAGATAATATCATATTTGGTTTTAAAATAATTCCTGAAAGATCAACTTTATGTAAAATTAGTTCTTCAAAACATTTTCTTATAACATCTGATGTTTTACTTAAACAAACATCTGCAGAATGTTCTCCATCCATTAATACCTCAGGTTCTACTATTGGGACCATACCATTTTCTTGAACAAGGGCTGAGTATCTCGCAAGTGCATGAGCATTACTATTTATTGCTAGCTTGGTTGGATATTTATTACTAATAGAATAAACCCCCCTCCATTTTGTAAATCTTGCTCCAAGTTTATAGTATTTTTTCAATCTATCTCTAAGGCCATCTAAACCCTCAGTAATTTTCTCTTCAGGAGAGTTTGCTAATTCTTTAGCACCTGTATCAACTTTAATTCCTGGCACAGCGCCCGAGGCTGAAATTAAGTCAGGGATTGATTTTCCATAACTTGTAGTTTGGTTTATTGTTTCATCATAAAGAATGACCCCTCCAATACACTCTTTCATGCTTTTAGATGAGAAAAGAATTTCTCTAAACAGTAGTCTATTTTCAGGAGTAGAATCTACATTTACTGCTGTAAGTCTCTTAGTCATAGTGCCATTGCTTTCATCTGCAGCAAGTATACCTTTACCGTTAGAAATTATCTTAAGAGCTATTTTATTTAATTCTGACATTTATTGATTTAGTGCGGTTATACCAGGAAGCTTTTTACCTTCAAGATATTCTAAAAAAGCTCCACCTGCAGTTGAAACAAAATTAAAATTATTTACAGCATTTATACTATTTAATAATGAAACTGTGTCTCCTCCACCAACAACTGAAAAAATTTTGTTTAATTTATTATTTTTAATTATTGTTTTTGCTATTTTAATGCTGCCGTTTGCAAATTTAGGGTTTTCAAAATATCCAGCAGGTCCATTCCATAATATGGTCTTACTTGAATTAATAATATTTGTTACTTTATCTATAGTTTTTGGGCCAATGTCTAAAATCATTTCATTGCTCAAAATTTCATTTAATTCTTTTTTTTTGCATGATCCATTAAAGTCTTTAGATACAAGCACATCCTCTGGATAAAATATTTTACATTTTTCTTTTTTCGAAATTGAGATAATTTCTTCAATGATTGGTTCACAATTTTTTTCTTTAATAGATTTTCCAATATTGTGACCAAAGTACTCAATAAAATTATTAGCCATACCGCCAACAATAATAATATTATCAAATTTAGGAATTAAATTTTTAATAACATCAATTTTGGTCGAAATTTTGGATCCTCCTATTATACAGGATATTGGTTTTGTAATTTCAGAGGTAATTTTATTCAGAGCATCAATTTCTAAATCTATTTGTAGTCCAGAAAATGAGGGAAGAAATTTAGAAATTTTAACAATTGAAGCATGTGAGCGGTGGGAACAAGAGAAAGCATCATTAACATAAATATCACCAAAACTTGCTAGGTGCTTTGCAAACTTATTATCATTTTTTTCTTCTTCTGCATAAAACCTAATATTTTCTAACATTAAGATTTCCTCTTCAAAGCTATCAAAGAAATCCTTGTTTATAATTTCATTAATATTTTGTGTAATTAATTTCACATTTAAACCCAATTGTTCCTGTAAATTTTCACAAATTGGTTTTAATGAAAGTTCTTTTAAAGCCTTACCTCTTGGTCTGCCCACATGTGATAAGATAATAACTTTAGCTTTTTGTTTATTAAGAAATTTTAAAGTAGGTAGAATTTTATCTATTCTCGTTGTGTCAATTATTTTTCCTTTAACTATAGGGACATTTAGATCTAATCTTAGTAATATTTTTTTATCACGAAGATTTGTTTCGTTTTTAATACTTCGCATTAAGAGATTTTATGCAAACTTTCAGATATATCACACATTCTGTTAGAAAAACCCCATTCGTTGTCATACCATGCCGAAATTTTACCCATATTTTTTCCAACCACACTTGTCAAAGACGCATCAACGATTGCAGAGGCCGAATGATGATTGAAATCAACAGAAACTAATTTTTCATACGTAACTTCTAAAATCCTTTTTAATTCTCTTTTTGAAGCTAATTCGAATTCATTATTTATATTTTTTATATTAATTTCTTTTTTCGTACAAAAAACTAATTCTACAAGAGAAACATTTGGTGTAGGTACTCTCATCGCTACACCTTCCAATTTACCTTTCAAACTTGGAATTATTTCACCTATTGCTTTTGATGCTCCAGTTGATGTAGGAACAATCGACTGGCTTGCAGATCGAGCTCTTCTTGGATCTTTATGAGAATTATCCAAAATTCTTTGGTCACTAGTAAAAGAATGAATCGTAGTCATAAAACCTTTTTCAATTTCAAATTTTTTGTGAATGACATCTACTACTGGTGCTAAACAATTCGTAGTACATGACGCAGCTGAAATTATTTTGTCTTTTTTAGATAAGGTGTTTTCGTTAACACCAAAAACTATTGTTTTGTCTGCATTTTTGCACGGAGCAGAAACAATTACTTTTTTTGCTCCATTTTTAATATGAGCTTCAAGTTTTTCTTTTGAATTAAATTTGCCTGTACATTCTAAAACATACTCAACATCATACTTTTTCCAATTAATTTTTTCGATCTTAGGCTCTTGAGAGAATGAAATTTTTTGTTTGTTTATTATTAAGTGATTTTCATCAAATTTAATATCAGCATCAAATTTTCCGTGGATAGAATCGTATCTAATTAATTTACTTGTTGCATCTGAATTTGATCTGTTATTAATGTGCTGTATCTTTAAATTTTTATTTCGACTTTCAAAAATTGATCTGACAATCATACGACCAATTCTACCCATTCCATTAATTCCAATTTTGATTGCCATATTTAATTTCTTATCATTTTTTTTGTTTTACTGGCAATATTTGAAACTGTCAGCCCAAAGTGTCTAAAAATATCTTTGTAGGGCGCACTCTTGCCAAATTCATTAATTCCAAATGTCAGACCCGAACTCCCTACATATTTTTTCCAGCTATCACTTGATCCAGCTTCTATTGAAATTTTAAATTTAGTTTCGTTTAAAATTTTATTTTTATATAATTTTGATTGTAGATCGAAAAGTTCCATAGATGGCATTGATATAACTTTACAGTATATTTTATCTTTGGCTAATTTATGACTAGTTTCGATTGCCAAATTAACCTCTGAGCCGCTTGCAAATATTGTTAAATTAATTTTATTATTAGTTCTCAAGACTTCATAGGCTCCCAAGGAACATTTATTTATATTTGTAAATGATTTTCTTATGGGATTTAAGCCTTGTCTTGTTAAACATAAAATACTTGGTGTTTTAGAACTTTTTAAAGCATGTTCCCAACATTCAATTGTTTCAACTCTATCTGCTGGCCTAAAAACATTTAAATTTGGAATTGATCGTAAACCTGAGAGCTGCTCAATTGGCTGATGGGTTGGCCCATCCTCCCCGAGTCCTATAGAGTCATGCGTCATTACATATATTACTCTTTTTTTCATCAACGCAGATAACCTAATTGAAGGTTTACAATAATCTGAAAAAATTAAAAAAGTTCCGCCATATGGAATTAAATTTCCATAGAGTGCAATACCATTCATTATTCCACTCATTCCATGCTCTCTTACTCCGTAGTGAATATAATCTCCACTAAAATCTCCAGGCTTAATTATTTTTTGATGTTTTGTTTTTGTATTGTTAGATCCTGCTAAATCAGCAGAGCCTCCAATTAAGTTATGATTTTGATTTGTTAATGCATTAAGTGTCATCTCAGAACATTTTCTTGTAGCCAAACTTTTAGGATCCATAATTGCATTTCTTTTTTCTCTTTTTAAAACACTTATTAAATTTTTATTTTTTATATTTTTAAATTTTGTTTTGTTTTTTTTAAATATCTTAATCCATTTTTTTTCTTGAGCTTCGCATCTTTGACCAATTTTTCTCCACTCTTTCAAAAATTTATTTGGAATATTAAAAGGTTTATTATTCCAATTTAGGGCTTTTCTAACAAGTTCAATTTCCTCTAAACCTAGGGGATTTCCGTGGGAGGACGCTTTACCCGATTTATTTGGTGAACCA
Organism: uncultured Pelagibacteraceae bacterium; assembly: GCA_902539165.1. GTDB lineage: Bacteria > Pseudomonadota > Alphaproteobacteria > Pelagibacterales > Pelagibacteraceae > Pelagibacter. Next base: position 9,758 of record CACBHY010000006.1, on the reverse strand, counting down.
TATCCAATTTTTGTTTTACAAGAAATAACAGTTGGTTTTTTTGCTTTTTGAACATTTTTTAATGCTTTAAATATTTCTTTTTCATTATGTCCATTTATTAAAATATAATCCCAACCATAACCCTCAAATCTTTTTTTAAAATTATCTGAAACAGCAAGATCAGTTGGACCGTCAATTGAAATTGAATTGTTATCAAAGAGCATTACTAAATTTTTAAGCCTCAAATGTCCCGCTAAACTCATTGCCTCATGACTTATACCTTCCATTAAACACCCATCTCCAGCCAAAACATAAGTTTTGTGATTAATTAAATCATTTCCTAATTTTTTTTTTAAAATTTCTTCTGCGATTGCAAATCCCACTGCGTTTGCTATTCCTTGTCCAAGAGGTCCTGTTGTTGTCTCGATACCCGAATTTGGATAGTATTCAGGATGACCGGCACATATTGAGTTTAGCTGTCTGAAATTTTTTATACTATTTAATGAAATACTCTTATATCCAGTTAAAAATAGTAAAGAGTATAAAAGCATTGATCCATGACCTGCAGATAAAACGAATCTATCTCTATTCATCCAATTTGGATTTTTAGGATTAAATTTTAAAAAATTTTTAAAAAGTACAGTTACAACATCTGCCATACCCATTGGCATACCTGGGTGTCCAGAATTAGCTCTTTGAACCGCATCAATTGATAAAAATCTGATACAATTTGCTAAATCATTATGTAGTTTATTCAAAATTATCCTGACTAGACTAAGAAGAATCTATTTAATACTATATCTATATATGAATTCTATAAACGAAAAAGAAAAAAAATTAATTTCAGTTTTAGATGAATTAAAAAATTTAGACCTATCCAATCCAAAATTACAAAATAATATTGAAAATTTAAGCATCCAAAAAAATCAATTAGAAATTGAAAAAAAAGAGCTAGAAATTAAATATAAAGAGCTACTCGAGGAGCATGGGTCGCTATCAAAAAAATTAGAGGAAATTAAAAATAAAGAAAAACAAGAAGAAAGAAAACAAATCGAATTTTCTGAAAAAATTGATGAATTAAATCAAGAAACAGATACTTTATTGGAAGAAATTGATAAATGGGAAATGTAACTATTAATTTTAATAATAAAGAATTCATATTGTCCTGTGAGGATGGACAAGAAGAACATTTAGAGGAATTGCTAATCAAAATTAGTCAAAAGTTTAATAATTTAAAAAATGATTTAGGCAATCTAGGTGAAAATAAACTTCTATTAATTACAGCAGTGAAAATAATGGATGAGTATTATGAGACTAAAAAGAAGGTCGAGCAAAGAAAAAATGAATTCAAAGATTTGTCAAATAAATTTAAAGAACTTAAATCTTTAATTTATGAATATCGAGATAAGAAAGAGGATGAAATAAAAAAACTTAATTTAAAACATGAAGATTTTAAAATTGAAATTGAAAGTAATCAAAAAAAATATGAACGGTTAATTGATGAGGCAGCCGACCAAATATCAAATTTTGTCAAAAAGGCAAAAATAGACAATCTATCCCAATAAATTTGTGATTAAATCAAAGTTAAGAGATAAAGTATTAAAGTTAAGAAAAAGCAAGTCAAAAAAATTAATTAATATAAATCCAAACAATATTTATTCATATCTTAAAAATAAAAATTATAATTTAAAAATTATAGGTGGATACTATCCATCAAATTATGAGATTAACGATTTAGAAATTTTAAATTTTTTTTTTAAAAGAGGTTCTACAATTTCACTTCCAAAAATTAAAAAAAAAAGTCAAATGGAATTTTATAAATGGTATAAGAATGATCCTTTATTAATAAATAAATATGGCATCCCAGAACCAAAGACTTTAAATAGAGTTTACCCTGATATCTTATTTGTTCCTTTGGTGGCATTTGATAAAGAATTAAATAGATTAGGTTATGGAGGTGGTTTTTATGACCGTTACATACAAAAGATATCAAAGATCAAAAAAGTAGTAAAAGTTGGTCTTGCTTTTTCTTTTCAAAAATTAAAAACTATACCAGTTAAGAAACATGATAAGAAATTAGATATAATTATAACCGAGAAAGAGATTATTTAATGAAAATATTATTTTTGGGCGATGTAGTTGGTATCGCTGGTTGTTCAAAGTTGACTAAAAATCTCTTAAGTGAAATCAAATCAAAAAATATCGATTTTGTAATTGTTAATGGTGAAAATGCTGCTTCTCAAGGAGTGGGACTAACGAAGGAAATATGCAAAGATTTTTTTGATTGTGGAGTAAATGTTATTACAACAGGAAATCATGTTTGGGACCAAAAAGAAATTATGGAGTATATTGAGAAAGAAGAAAGATTATTACGTCCTAAAAATCTTTTTGAACCCGCACCAGGAAAAGGATTTAATATTTATAAAACAAATGACAATATAAAAATTGGCGTTTTGAATTTGATGGGAAATGTGTTTATGAAAAAGTGTGAAGATGTTTTTCAAGCTTCACAGAAATTCTTAAATGAGAAGAAATTAACAGAAGATTACGACATACTTGTTGTTGATTTTCACGGTGAGATAACAAGTGAAAAAAATGCGATTGGCCATTTTTTTGATGGCAAAGCTACGCTTGTAGTAGGAACTCATACCCATATTCCAACTAATGATGCAAGAATTTTAAATAATGGTACAGGATATCAAACAGACGCTGGTATGTGTGGTGACTATGATTCAGTCATTGGCATGAATAAAGAAAACTCATTAAATAGATTTTTAAAAAAAAACTCCACTAAACATTTTCCAGCTATTGGAGATGCTACCTTGAGTGGTGTTTTGGTTGAATGCAATATAGAAACTGGCTTAGCAAACAACATTCAAAGCTATATACTTGGAAATCTTATCAAAAATTAAATAAAAAATATGGCAGGACACTCTCATTGGGCTGGAATAAAGCATAAAAAAGGTAAAGCAGATAAACAGCGTTCAAAAATTTTTTCAAAATTATCAAAAGAAATTACAGTTGCTGCAAAACTCGGTGATAAAGACCCTGCAATGAATCCAAGATTGCGATCTGCTATTCAGGCTGCTAGATCTGCCAATATGCCTAAGGACAATATTGAGAGAGCAATTGATAAATCTTCTGCAGCAACTGGATCCAATTTTGAGAATTTAAGATATGAGGGATTTGGGCCTGATAAGATTGCTGTTATAGTTGAGACGCTAACGGATAATAAAAATAGAACAGCCTCTAACATAAGAACAATTTTTCAAAAAAATGGAGGGAGTTTAGGAACACAGGGATCTGCCTCTCATAATTTTAAACAATTGGGAATCATTAAGATTGATAACAAAGAAATTTCTGAGGATAATATTTTGGAATTAGCAATTAATGCTGGGGCTGATGAGTGCATATCTCATAGTGATTTTCACGAAATTCATTGTCCTATTAGTGAAATTTATAATGTTAAAAAAAATTTAGAAAAAACAATAGCTAATTTTATTTCAACAGAGATAGAATGGATACCCCTAAATAGTGTAGATATTCAGAATGAAAAAAAAGATGAGGTAACAGAATTTTTAGACAGCTTAGAAGATGATGACGATGTACAAAATGTTTTTTCAAATGTTAATTTAGAGGTTAATTGATGCTAATAATAGGGATTGATCCAGGAATATCAGGGTCAATTTGTTTCTTTCAAGATGGAGCAATAAAAGATGTGGTAGAGATGCCGACTATGATTGAGGGTAAAAAGAATAAAAAGCAAGTAAATGGATCTCAGATTTTTAATGAAATTTCAGAGAAAATAAAAAATGTGGATAAAAAAAATATAAAAGTGGTTATTGAGCATGTCACAGCAATGCCAGGTCAAGGAGTTACTAGCATGTTCAATTTTGGTCAATCTTTTGGAATACTTAAAGGAATTTGTAGCGCTATGCAGCTTTCAGTCTACTTTGTTCGACCTGCAAAGTGGAAGAAATATTTTAATTTAATTAATTCTGAAAAAGACGCAAGTAGAACGAGAGCAATTGAAATTTTTCCTTATTATTCATCAAATCTATCAAAAAAAAAGGATTCTAATAAGGCAGATGCTATTCTAATAGCTAGTTATTTTTTTGAGACATATAAAAAAGAAGAGTAGATACAACATAATTTAAGTCAAATTCATGACACATTTAAGTGTGAAGAGTAATTATGGAAGCAGATATAGCAGCAAATGCTGTAGAATTAGGTACCAACACAGATTTTTCTTTATTCAGCTTATTTTTTAGAGCTGACATAATTGTAAAATCAGTGATGATTATTTTGATACTTTGCTCAGTATATTCTTGGGCAGTAATCTTAGATAAATTTAGATTATTTAAAAAAATAAATAAATCTTCTGAGGAATTCGAGGAAAAATTTTGGAACTCAAAGTCTGCTGAAAATTTATACAATAGTCTACCATCTAAACTCGAAGATCCTATGGCTTTAGTTTTTCAAAATGCAATGGAAGGTTTATTAAAAAAAAAAACAAGAAACAATTTAAGTGAGAGGATGAGTGCACTTTTAGAAAGTGGGATTGAGAAACAAATGGCAAAAATTGATAAAGGCTTTACTTTTTTAGCTACAGTTGGTTCTACTGCACCTTTTATAGGTTTATTCGGAACAGTTTGGGGGATCATGAATTCTTTTCAATCAATTGCAATTTCAAGAAATACTAGTCTTGCTATAGTAGCACCAGGAATTGCCGAGGCATTATTTGCAACTGCATTAGGTCTATTAGCAGCAATACCCGCAGTTGTTGCTTATAATAAGTTTAACAACGATTCCAAAAAGTATTCTGAAAAATTAGAAAATTTTTCAAAAAGGTTTTTAACTATAATTTAAATGGCGTTTAAATTAAATCGCTCTTCAAAAGAACCCATGAGTGAAATCAATGTCACGCCATTTGTGGATGTAATGTTAGTGTTATTAATTATTTTTATGGTAACAGCACCTTTGTTAACTGTTGGAGTCCAAGTAGATTTACCAGAAAGCTCTGCAGATTCCCTTCCTGAAGAAACAGAACCATTGACATTATCTATAAATGCAAAAGGCGAGATATTCATTCAAGAGTCTAAAGTCGAGTATAATAATATTATTGCAAAAGTCTTGGCAGTTTCAAAAAATAGAACGGATACAAGAATTTATGTCAGAGGTGATAAAACTATAAATTACGGAAGAGTTCTTGAAATAATGGGGCTTCTATCAGGCTCAGGCTTTACAAAGGTAGCGTTAATTTCAGAACCTTATAAACAACGTTAGCTAGAGTGAATAGAAGTATTATTATATCTTCTGTTTTTCATGCAGTATTAATTATTGTTACTGCAATGAGCCTTCCTTTTTTGTCAAAGAAACCCTTGGATATTCCCCCAATTGTATCGGTTGAGTTAATTCAGATAGCGGAAAAAACAAATGTTCCTTTTGCACCAAAAGCAAAAAAAATTATAGAGAAAGTTAAGGAAAAAGAAAAGCTAGTGTCAGAACAAGCTCCACCAAAAAAAGTTAAAAAAACAAAAACAAAAACTGTAGTCTCTCCAGATCAAAATAAAAAAAAAATTGAAAATCAGACACCAGAGGCTATTCCTCTTCCAGATAAAACAGTAAAAAAAATTAAAACAAAAGAAGAAAACAAACAAAATCCAGAAAAAGTTGACAAAGAGGTAAAACAGGTTTCAGAGTTTGAAAAAAAGGATTTATTTGATCCAAATAACATTGCTGCATTAATTGACAAATCCAAGGAGGAAACTGCTAAAGTAATTAAAAAAAATAATGATATTACCCAAGATCAAGAGAGAAATATTGAGAATACAGGATTAACATTAAGCGAAGAAGATGCTCTTAAAGCGCAAATTTTTGGATGTTGGAGTATTCCATTAGGTTTGCCTTATAACGAAAATTTATTAGTAAGAATTAAATTAAAATTAAAACCAGATGGATCTGTGACAAAAACTGAAATTTTAGATCATGCAAGGATGAATAAACCAGGACAAGGATTTTATAAAGTCTTAGCAGAAAGTGCTTTAAGAGCCGTGAAATTATGTCAACCATTAAGAGTTCCAACGACTGGTTATGAAAGATGGAAAGAATTACAGTTAAATTTTGATGCAAGGGAGATGCTAGAAGGCTAATATAAATATTAATATGATAAAAAAAATTATTACATTATTTTTAATTCTAATTCCGATAAATTCATATGCACTAATCGAAGTTGATATTACGCGTGGTAATCTTGATCCTCTTCCAGTAGCAGTTTCACCTTTATCTATTGATGAGAAATCAAGAAAAAGTTTTGAAAAAACTTTAAACAAAGAAAATATTGGAGAAGAAATTTCAAGTATTGTGGAAAATAATTTGAGTACATCAGGATTATTTAATCCTTTAAATAAAGAGGCCTTTTTACAAGCTCCTGACATTGCCAATCTTAAACCAAGATTTGAAGATTGGAATTTAATAAAAGCTCAAGCGCTGATAACTGGTAAGGTAAATTATGTAGATGATAAGTTGAGAGTTGAGTTTAGGTTATGGGATGTACTTGCAGCCAAAGAAATGATGGCTTTAGCATTTACTACAGTTCCAACCAATTGGCGAAGAGTAGGTCACATCATTTCTGACAAAGTTTATGAGAGATTGACTGGGGAAAAGGGATATTTTGATACCAGAATTATTTATGTTGCCGAGGAAGGCCCCAAGACACAAAGAATAAAAAAATTATCAATTATGGATCAGGATGGGTTTAATAATAAATTTTTAACTTTAGGAAATGAATTAGTTCTCACTCCAAGATTTAACCCAACAAGTCAAATGGTAACTTATTTGTCTTACTTTAAAAATCTTCCTAGAGTTTATTTATTAGACATTGAGACTGGGACACAAGAAGTGGTAGGAGATTTTCCTGGTATGACTTTTGCACCAAGATTTTCTCCAGATGGAAAAAAAATTATTATGAGTTTGGCAAAAGACGGTAAATCCGATATTTATACCATGGATTTAGAGAACAGAATTGTAGAGAGGATTACTAATCATCCATCAATCGACACCTCACCTTCTTACTCGCCTGATGGAAAATTTATAACATTTAATTCTGACAGAAGTGGTTATCAACAAATTTATATAATGAAGAGTGATGGAAGTAATGTAAAAAGAATTTCATTTGGAAATGGACTTTATGGAACTCCGGTTTGGTCACCTAGGGGAGATTTAATTGCATTCACCAAGTTACACAAAGGCAAATTTTATATCGGAGTTATGAGAACAGATGGAAAAGGTGAGAGGTTGTTAACAGAAAATTATTATCAAGAAGCTCCTTCATGGTCACCAAATGGAAGAGTTTTAATTTTTTATAGGGAAACAAAGACTAACGACAAAGGCGAAGGGTTTACTGCAAAGTTGTGGTCTATTGATTTAACAGGTTACAATGAGCGTCAGATAAAGACGCCTACTGATGCATCTGACCCATCATGGTCATCTTTATTAAGTAATTAATATAAATTTAACCTTATAAATATTGAAATTTCTTGATTTTTAGACTTGAAACCTTTAATTAGTTGTGAAAAGGTAACCCAATAAAATTAGTAGCAAGGAGCAATTTAATGATATTAAGCAAAATTTTTAAAAACACACTTATTGTATTAACCGCATGTCTTGTTTTATCAGCCTGTGCAACCAAAAAAGAAATTGCAACTGATATAAAAGGCTCAATGCAAGGTGATGTTTATACAGGAACAGATACAGTTGAATATCTAGCTGAAGGAGTTCCTGACAGAGTTTTCTTTGCAACAAACGAGTCAATATTAACTACTGCTTCTAGAGAAACTTTAAGAGCACAAGCGGCATGGATGAGAAAAAATTCAAGTATCAATGTAGTACTTGAAGGTCATGCAGATGAAAGAGGAACTAGAGAATACAACTTAGCCCTTGGAGAAAGAAGAGCTAACGCAGCTAAAGACTATTTAATGACTTATGGAATATCTTCTGACAGAATTACAGTATTAAGTTATGGAAAAGAAAGACCAGTTGACTCTGGTTCAAACCCATTGTCTTGGTCAAAAAACAGAAGATCAGTTACTGTTAAAGCAAATTAAAAATTTTAATCTAAAGACCCCAACTACAACACTTGTATTGGGGTCTTTTTTTTGCCATTTTTATAATCATAAAGTAAATAACTAATGAAAATGATATTAAAATTAATTGTATTTAAGATTATTTTTGTTTTTAATTTTTTCATTATTAGTAATTCCTTTGCAGATAATCACAATATCTATGAAACTTTAGAAATTATTAAAAATGATCTAAAAACTCTTGAAAGGGCTGTTTACTCTGGATCAATTGAGATAGAAAATACATCGATTAGTAGCTCAGACTTAGAAATAGATACAAATTCAGAAGATGTTCTCACAAGACATTTACTTAAATTGTCTGAAATCGAGGATCAATTTAGACAATTAACAAATAATTTTGAAGAAATAAATTTTAAACTAGACAAACTTTCTAATCGATTGTCAAAGATCCAAGCTGATAATCAAGTAAGATTTCAAGATATAGAGTCATCACTTAGCTCAGGAATATTAAGTAATAGTTCATCTAAATTAAGTTCAAAGCCCAAAATAGATGAAAATAAAATTCTTCCAGGAAGTTCTCAGCCCCAAGATCTTGGTTCAATATCATATAAAGATACAGAAACTTCTGATACATCTCAGCAAATTCAATCAGTTGAAACTACTGCGACAATTGTAACTGAAAATTTTCAATCAGAGGATAAAATATTACCCCAAGATGTTTCGCCAGAAAAACAGTATGAATTTGCAACTAGTTTTTTAAAAGTTGGAGACTACAGTACAGCTGAGAGAGCTTTTAGAGAATTTGTTCTTTCTAATACAGATCACGAATTAGCAGGAAGTGCTCAGTATTGGTATGCTGAAACATTTAGAATAAGACAATTATATACAGATGCTGCATCAGCTTATTTAGAAGGATATCAAAAATATCCAAAAGGCAAGAAGGCACCAATAAATTTATTAAAACTAGGTGTATCAATGGTACAAATTGGAGAAAAAGATCAGGGATGTAAAATGATCACTGGTGTGGAGCTTCAATATCCTAATGCAAATCAATCAGTAATACAAAAAGCAAAATATGAGTCCAAAAAATTTGAATGTATCAAACAAGACTCATAAAAACTTACTTAACAAATTAAGAGATAAAAGAATATTTCAAATTTATAGAAAATTTGAAAATATTCTCAAACTGGACCAAGATTTTATTGTAGGGGTTTCTGGCGGTCCAGATAGCTTGGCTTTATGTTTCTTATCTAAAATTTTTTCAATTAAAAAATCGTGTAACGCTTATTATTATATAGTTGATCATAGACTAAGAAAAAATTCATCCACTGAAGCACAATCGGTAAAAAAACTATTAACAAAATATAATATAAGGTCAGATATTTTAAAGTGGAATGGAAAAAAACCTATTAGCAATATCCAGTCTTTAGCTAGAAATAAAAGATATAGTCTTTTGATTAATCAAGCTAAAAAAATGAATATCAAAACTATTTTAACAGGTCATCATATTGACGATTTGTATGAAAATTTTTTTATAAGAATTTCAAGAGGAAGTGGGCTTAACGGCTTAGTTTCTTTTAGTGAAAAAACTCTTATAGACAAAATAAATATAGTTAGACCACTTATAAGTTTTGAAAAAAAACATTTAAATTATGTTACTACAAATGTTTTTAAATCTTATATCGAGGATCCCTCTAA
>CACBHY010000005.1 GCA_902539165.1 uncultured Pelagibacteraceae bacterium | reverse complement strand
ATGGTCAACCTTTACCACATGATATTTTGAGAATTTTAGGAATAAAAGAATTAACTGAATATTTTGTCAATCAAGTACAAGAGGTTTACAGATTGCAAGGTGTAATCATTAACGATAAACACATTGAAACTATTTTAAGACAAATGTTAAAAAAAGTTGAGGTAAAAGTATCTGGAGATTCTTCTTATTTACCTGGTGAAATAGTTGATAGAATTAAATTTGATAATGCTAACGAAAAATTAGTTGCAGAAGGTAAAGATCCAGCTGTAGGTGAAAGAGTTTTAATGGGTATTACTAAAGCATCTTTACAAACCGAGTCATTTATTTCCGCGGCATCCTTCCAGGAGACTACAAGAGTATTAACAGATGCAGCTATTAAAGGTAAAGTTGATCCACTAAATGGTCTAAAGGAGAACGTTATTGTTGGTAGATTAGTGCCCGCTGGGACTGGAAATATTAAAAATAAATGGAACCAAAAAGCTCTTGAAGACGATAGTAACTTCTTATCTGACCAAGAAAAAATTGAGAGCTCAGAACCGTCTGAAACACAGGCTAATCAGTAAAAAAATCGCTTAATACTTGAACTTTTAGTTTGACAATACTCAATTAATAAGTAATTTGGCGGTGTTTTTGGTTGGAATGTAGTGCTTCTAACAGTGCTAAACGCTGCCACAAAATAACCTGTCAGTTATTTTCATCTAAAAATAAACAATTAATTTTATAAAAAATTTTATGCCAACTATTAATCAGTTGTTAAAAAAGAAACGTGTAAAACAAATTACCAGGAATAAAGTTCCTGCTTTACAAAAACAACCTTTGAAAAGAGGTGTATGTGTCAAAGTTTATACAACCACTCCAAAAAAACCTAATTCAGCTTTAAGAAAAGTTGCAAGAGTAAGATTATCAAATGGCTTTGAAGTTACAGCTTATATTCCAGGTGAAGGTCATAATTTACAAGAACACTCAGTGGTTTTAATTAGAGGTGGAAGAGTGAAAGATTTGCCTGGAGTTAGATATCACATTCTCAGAGGTAATCTAGATACTCAAGGAGTTGCAAATAGAAAAAAACGAAGATCATTGTACGGAACTAAAAAAGGTAAATAATGTCTAGAAAAAAATCACAACCAAAAAAAAATGTAGTTCCAGACCCTAAATTTAATTCAACAATAATTCCAAAATTAATAAATAATATAATGTACGACGGAAAAAGAGGCGTTGCTGCAAAAATTGTTTATGATGCAATTGATAAAATTAAAACTAAAAGTAAAGATGAGCCAATAAATATTTTTAATGAAGCCATCAATAACATCAAGCCAACTGTAGAGGTAAGATCTAGAAGAGTTGGTGGAGCAACGTACCAAGTTCCTGTAGAGGTAAAAAGTAAAAGAGCACAAGCTCTAGCAATTAGATGGTTAGTAGATTCAGCAAGAAAAAGAAAAGATAAACATATGTCAGATAAAATTTTTAATGAGCTTTTTGATGCATATGAAAAAAAAGGTGCTGCAGTTAAAAAAAGAGAGGATGTTCATAAAATGGCAGAGTCTAATAAGGCTTTTGCTCATTTTAGATGGTAAAAAATTATGGCTAGAACTCATACTTTAGACAAATACAGAAATATTGGGATCATGGCACATATAGATGCTGGTAAAACAACTACCACTGAAAGAATTTTATATTACACAGGAAAAAGTCATAAAATTGGAGAAGTTCATGATGGTGCTGCTACAATGGATTGGATGGAACAAGAGCAAGAAAGAGGAATTACTATTACATCAGCAGCAACAACTTGTTTTTGGAATGATCACAGAATTAATATAATAGACACTCCCGGTCACGTAGATTTTACAATTGAAGTCGAAAGATCACTTAAGGTCTTAGATGGAGCTGTTGCAGTATTTGACGGTGTAGCAGGTGTAGAACCACAATCTGAAACTGTATGGAGACAAGCAGATAAATATAAAGTTCCTCGAATTTGTTTTGTTAATAAATTAGACAGAACCGGTGCTGATTTCTTTAGATGTGTTGACATGATTAGAGATAGATTAGGGGCAAAACCCTTGGTTCTTCAGGTTCCGATAGGTGCAGAAGCCTCTTTAACGGGGGTTGTTGATCTAGTCAAAATGAAAGCGCAAGTATGGAAAAATGAGGCTCTAGGAGCAGAGTGGGAATATAAAGATATCCCAGAAGATCTAAAAGAAATTTCTGAAAAATATAGAACTGAACTAGTTGAAACAGCAGTTGAGCAAGATGAAAAGCTCATGGAAGCTTATTTAAATGGAAATGAAATAAAAGAGGACGATTTGATTAAATGTATAAGAAATGGAACTTTAAATTTTAGTTTTGTACCCGTTTTAACTGGTTCAGCTTTTAAAAACAAAGGTGTACAGCCTTTACTTGATGCTGTTGTACATTATTTACCAAGTCCTGTTGATATTGGCTCTATTAAAGGAACAAAATTAGGTTCTGAAGATGAGATGGAAATGAGATTTGATGATAATGTACCATTTTCAGCTTTAGCTTTTAAAGTTGCTAACGATCCATTTGTTGGCTCTTTAACTTTTATAAGAATTTATTCAGGAACAGTTAAAACTGGAACTGCCGTATTTAATTCATCAAAAGAAAAAGAAGAGAGAGTTGGGAGAATGCTATTAATGCATGCCAACTCTAGAGAAGATATTAAAGAGGCTAATGCTGGTGATATAGTTGCTTTAGCTGGGCTCAAAAATACTATCACTGGTCATACTTTATGTGATGAGGAAAATTGTGTTTTACTTGAACCTATGGAATTTCCTGATCCTGTTATTGAAATAGCAGTAGAACCAAAAACAAAAGCTGACCAAGAAAAAATGGGTGAGGCTTTAGGTAGATTAGCAAAAGAAGATCCATCGTTTAGAGTTACGTCTGACGAAGAGTCTGGTCAAACGATCATTAAAGGAATGGGTGAGTTACACTTAGACATTATTGTTGATAGAATGAAAAGAGAATTTAAAGTTGAAGCGAATGTAGGAGCGCCACAAGTTGCATATAGAGAGACAATTGAATCAGCTTCTGAAGTGGAATACACACATAAAAAACAAAGTGGTGGAGCAGGACAATTTGCTAAAGTTAAATTATTAGTCGAACCACAAGATGCTGGTAAAGGCAGAGAAGTCGAAAGTAAAATCAAAGGTGGAGCAATTCCTAAAGAATTTATACCTGGTGTTGAGAAAGGAATTGAAACAATATCAGATGGTGGAATTCTAGCTGGTTTTCCAATGATAGATTATAAAGTAACTATTTTAGATGGACTTCATCATGATGTTGACTCAAGTGTTTTAGCTTTTGAATTAGCAAGTAGAGCTTGTTTTAAAGAGGCATGTACAAAAGGTGGTCTGAAGCTATTAGAACCAGTGATGAGAGTAGAAGTAGTAACACCAGAAGATTATATGGGTGATGTTATTGGAGATCTAAACAGTAGAAGAGGTCAAATTAGTACCCAAGAGCAAAGGGGAAACGCAACTGTAATTACAGCAATGGTTCCTCTAGCAAATATGTTTGGATACATTAATAATTTAAGATCAATGTCACAAGGCAGAGCTCAATACTCTATGTTTTTTGATCATTATTCCAAAGTCCCACAAAATGTTCAGGACGAAGTAACTAAAAAGATTGCAGGGTAATTATGGAAAAACAGAATATTAGAATTAAACTTAGAGCCTACGATAACAAAGTATTAGATGCTTCAACAGAGGAAATAGTAAATACAGTAAAAAGAACTGGTGCAACAATTAAGGGACCAATACCTCTACCCACAAGAATTGAAAGATATACTGTACTAAGATCACCTCATATTGATAAAAAAAGTAGAGAACAATTTGAAAGTAGAACACACAAAAGATTGATAGATATTATTGAACCAACACCTCAAACAGTAGAAGCATTAATGAAATTAGACTTAGCTTCAGGTGTAGATGTGGAAATAAAAATTTAATTATGAGTGAAATTGCTTTAATAGGTAAAAAAATTGGAATGACTAGAGAATTTTACAAATCTGGTCAGATAGTTCCCGTAACTGTCTTGAAGGTAGAGAAGGCTAGAGTAATTCAAGTTATTGAAGAGGAAAACCGTGGCTATAAAGCAGTGCAACTTGGTTATGGTAAGATTAAAAATTCGAAGTTATCAAAAGCTATGAAAGGCTTTTTTGCCAAAAAAAATACAGAAGCAAAGAAAAAATTAAAAGAATTTAGAGTAAATGACACCTCTGCATACAAAGAAGGTAACGAGTTTGGCTTAGAAATTTTTAAAGACACTAAATTTGTGGACACAAGATCAAAAACTATTGGTAAAGGTTTTGCAGGTGCTATGAAAAGACACAACTTTGGTGGTTTAAGAGCTAGTCACGGAGTATCTGTCTCTCATAGAGCTCATGGCTCAACAGGTCATAGCCAAGATCCAGGAAAAGTTTTCAAAGGTAAGAAAATGGCAGGTCATATGGGCGATAAATTAAGAACCATGCAAAATATTGAGATTATTAAAACAGATTTAGATAATCAATTGCTTTACCTAAAAGGATCAATTCCTGGCTCAAAAAATTCTGAGGTATTGGTTAAAGGTTCAGTTAAAAATATTAGTAAAATGACAATTGCAGAAAAATTAGCTGTGTCTGAACAAGCAAAAAAAACACCTGATAAGAAGAAAAAATAATGAAATTAGATAAAATTAGTATAGATGGAAAAAAAGACAGTATTGAGGTCTTAGATAAAATTTTTTCTGCAAAAGTGAATAACAAACTTGTTAGCAGCGTACTTTATAAAACAAACGCAAATTATAAAGGCAGACATGCTAAGACAAAACAACAAAACGAAGTTAGAGGTCCAACTTCTAAAATTTATGCTCAAAAAGGAACTGGTGGAGCTAGGCACGCAAGTAGAAAAGCTCCAATTTTTGTAGGAGGTGGTATAGCACACGGACCTAAAGGTGAATTAGCATACAAAAAAAGAAAATTAAATAAAAATGAAAAAAAATTAAGTGTTGCTTCACTTATCACCGAAAAAAATAACAACAAAAACTTATTAATTTTAAATGATTTTAGTTCTGAGATTAAAAAAACTAAAGAAATGAATTCAATAATTAATAAACTGGAAATTTCAAACTCATTATTGATATTAGATAAAAATTCTAAAGAAAAAATTGAAAAATCAACAAGAAATATTCCAAATGTTAAGGTTACAGATGTTAATCATTTTAGCGCCTACGATATTATTAAATTTAAAAAAGTTGTATTTACAGAGAGTTCAGTAAAAGAACTAGAAAAGAGATATTCTTAAAATGGATAAAATACATTTATACGATAAAATTCTTTCACCAGTTGTGACTGAGAAATCAACAAATTTATCTGAATTGAATAAAATTACATTTAAAGTACCAGATGGTGCAAATAAGAAAAATCTAAAAAAAAATATTGAAAAGATTTTCAAAGTAAATGTTACTAAAATTAATATTATCAACAAACAGAATAGAACTAAAATTACTAGAGGGAAAAAAGTAAAAGTATCAGGATATAAAAAAGCAATAATTACCCTTAAAAAAGGTCAAAGTATTGATCTAACAACAGGAATTTAATAAATGGCATTAAAAACTTTCAAACCTTACACAAAATCTACTAGAGGCACCATTTTAGTTGATAGAACTGGATTGTGGAAAGGTAAACCATTTAAATCTCTTGTGTCTCCCAAAAATGCTATGAAGGGTAGAAATAATAACGGTCACATTACTTCAATAAATAGAGCAGGTGGTCATAAGAAAATGTACAGACATGTCGATTTTTATAGAAAGAAATTTGACATGGAAGCTACAGTTGAAAGAGTAGAATATGATCCAAATAGATCATGCTATATTATGTTGGTCAAATTTGAGGATGGAACTCATTCGTATTTTCTTGCACCTCAAAAAATAAATGTTGGTGACAAGATTGAAAGTGGATCAAAAAAAGAGATTAAAATTGGCAACTGTATGCCATTGCAAGATATTCCAGTTGGTATCAATATTCATAATGTTGAAATTCAGCCTGGTGGTGGCGGAAAAATTGCTAGATCTGCAGGTTCTTCTGTAACTATAAGTGGATTGGATGGAAATTACAGTTTGATTAAACTCGCTTCAGGTGAAGTAAGAAAAATTGATTCAAGAGCCTTAGCAACAATAGGAATTTTAAGTAATCCAGATCAAAAAAATATTAAAATTGGTAAAGCAGGTAGATCAAGATGGCTAGGAAGAAGACCACACACAAGAGGTGTTGTTAAAAACCCTGTGGATCACCCTCATGGAGGAGGTGAAGGTAAATCTGCTGGTGGAAGACATCCTGTTTCACCTACGGGTCAATCAGCTAAAGGATTAAAAACTAGAGATAATAAGAGAACAGATAAATTTATAGTTAAGAGAAGAAACAAAAGGAAGGATAATAAATAATGGCTAGAGCAGTTTGGAAGGGACCTTTTGTAGAAGAAAGTTTAATTAAGAAAGTTGATAAATATAAAGATGACCCAAAAAAAATTCCTATCAAAACATGGTCAAGAAAATCAACTATTTTACCTGATTTTGTTGGAGTAAGTTTCCAAATTTATAATGGAAAAAAATTTATACCAATTACAATATCAGAAGATATGGTTGGACATAAGCTAGGTGAGTTTGCACCAACAAGAACATTTTTTGGTCATACACCAGCAGATAAAAAAGCTAAACCTGCAACAGCGGATAAGAAATAAACATGGGTAAAAAAAAGAAAATTGATAAGAATAAAGATAAGACTGTAAAGTCTATCAATAATGGCGTTAGATCAAGCGTCAGAAAACTTAATCCAATACTAAAAAGTATAGTTGGAAAAAAAGTTGATGTAGCAATTAGAGATTTACAGTTTTCTGAAAAAAGAATTACAAGAGATATTAGAAAAACAATCAGTTCAGCAGTTGCAAATGCAGAAAATAACTTTCAGTATGACATTGACAGTCTAGTTGTTAAGGAAGCATATTGTGGAAAAAAAATAGTTATGAAAAGATTTAGACCTCGTGCAAAAGGGAGAGCAGCCCCAATTTTGAAACCTTGGTCTTCAGTTACAATAATTTTATCAGAATCAAAACAAATGGAGAAGCATGGGTCAAAAAGTTAATCCTATAGGTTTTAGATTAGGTGTAAACAGAGGTTGGGACTCTGTTTGGTATGCTAAAAAAAAAGATTTTGGTAACTACTTAATTGAAGATTTTAAAATCCGCGAATATATAAAAAAAAATGTTATTAACTCAGGTGTGTCCAAAGTTATGATTGAACGAACATCTAACAAGTGTTACGTGACTATCTATACTTCTAGACCTGGATTTGTGATTGGTAAAAAAGGAAGTGACATTGATAAAATAAAAAACAATCTGTCGAAATTCACTAAGAACGAAGTAAATTTAAATATCAAAGAAGTAAAAAAACCAGAGACCAATGCTTATTTAGTTGCAGAGAATATAGCACAACAGCTAGTGAAAAGAATTTCGTATAGGAGAGCAATGAAAAGAGCCATGCAATCGTGTATTAGATTAGGTGCAAAAGGAATCAAAGTTTCAGTTAGCGGTAGACTAGGTGGAAATGAAATTGCTAGAACAGAGTGGTTAAGAGATGGAAGCATTCCGTCACACACATTAAGAGCAGACATTGATTATGCTGAGGCAGAAGCTTTAACTACTTATGGAATAATTGGTATTAAGGTTTGGATTTACAAAGGTGAAGTTTTTGCAAGAGAATTTAGCCAAGAAACGAATAAAGCAATACCACAAGAGGGTAAACAGTAATGTTACAACCAGTTAGAACTAGGTGGAGAAAAGCACACAAAGGTAGAATTCATGGTACCGCTACAAGAGCAAGTACTATAAATTATGGATCTTATGCATTAAAAGCTTTACAGCCAGAAAGAGTGACTGGTAAACAAATTGAAGCTGCCAGAGTTGCTCTAACCAGACATATGAAAAGACAAGGTCGAGTTTGGACCAGGATTTTTCCAAATATACCAGTTTCCAAAAAACCGATTGAGGTTAGAATGGGTAAAGGTAAAGGTTCACCTGAGTTTTTTGCTTGTAGAGTTAAACCGGGCAGAATTTTATTTGAGGTTGACGGTGTTTCAGAACAAATAGCCAAAGAGGCTCTATATAAAGCTTCAGCAAAATTACCAATCAAAACAAAAACAATTAAGAGATTTGTATAATGAAAAAGCAAGAAATTAAAAAATTATCAAAGGATGAAGTTTTGAAAAATATTGAGAAACATAAAAAAGATCTCTTTAATTTTAGATTTCAGAAAATGAATTCACAAATAACAAATCCAGCAAAAATTAGAGAAACAAGAAAAACAATAGCGAGATTAAAAACTATATTTAAAGGAAAAATAAATGCCTAAAAAAATATTAACGGGTGTAGTTATAAGCGATAAGCCAAACAAGACTGTGACCGTAATGGTTGAACGAAAGTATTCACATCCTTTGCTTAAAAAGGTAATTAAGGTTAGAAAAAATTATAATGCCCATGATGAAAATAATAAATTCAAAACAGGTGATAAAGTATCAATAATTGAAAGTAAGCCCTTTTCAAAAAATAAAAAATTTCAAGTTATGGAGAATACAAAATAATGATTGGTGTACAAACAGAATTACAAGTTGCCGATAATACAGGTGCAAAAAGAATAGAGTGTATAAAAGTTCTTGGAGGATCTAAAAGACGATATGCAAGTATTGGAGACACAATAGTTATTGCTGTTAAAGAAGCTATACCTAAAGGTAAAGTCAAAAAGGGAACAGTTCATAAGGCAGTTGTTGTTAGAGTTAAAAAAGGAATTCATAGGAATGATGGTTCAAAAGTAAAATTTGATAATAATGCAGCAGTTTTAGTAGATGAAAAAGGCGAACCAGTTGGTACTAGAATTTTTGGTCCTGTCACAAGAGAATTAAGAAGCAGAGGTCAAATGAAGATAATTTCATTAGCCCCGGAGGTTTTATAAGATGATTAAAAAGGGTTTAAAAGTGAGAGTTTTGACTGGCAAAGATAGAAAAAAAGAGGGTGAAGTCATAGAAATTGATAGAGCAAATAATAGAGCAAAAGTAAAGGAAATTAATATGGTTAAAAAACATGTTAAGACGACAAAAGAGAAAAAAGGTGGAATTTTTCCTAAAGAGGGCTTTATTCATTTGTCTAACTTAAAATTAATTGATGAAAAAGCTGATAAAAAAAAAGAGGCTAAAAAATAATGACTCCTAGATTAAAAGAAATATTCAATAAAGAAATTCAGCCAGCGTTGAAAGATCAATTTGGATTTAAAAATATTTATATGACACCAAAAATTGAAAAAATTGTTTTGAATATGGGTCTTGGATTAGATGCTTCAGATGGAAAAATTCTAAAATCATGTGAAGAAGATATGGCTAAGATTACCGGACAAAAACCAGTTACAACAAAATTTAAAAAGTCAGTTGCTAATTTTAAAACAAGAAAAGGATCTAATGCTGGTTTAAAAGTTACACTCAGAAAGAACAAAATGTATGAATTTTTAGATAGATTAGTTAATATTGCTCTACCTAGAATTAAAGATTTTAGAGGGCTGTCACCAAAAGGATTTGATAAATTTGGCAATTACACATTTGGTATCAAAGAACACATAATTTTCCCTGAAGTTAGTTTTGATAGAGCTGATAAAGTGAGAGGGATCGATATAATAATTGTAATCAAAGCTATTAATAAAGAACATAGTTTCGCATTATTAGAAAAAATGAATTTTCCATTTATAAAAAAAGGAGATAATTAAACATGGCTAAATTGAGTGCAGTAAATAAAAATAAAAGTAGAATTAAATTATCAGATAGGCTTTATAAGAAAAGAGCAGCTTTGAAAAAAATAGTGATGGACAAAAAAATTTCACTTGAAGAAAGATTTAAGGCACAACAAAAATTATCAAAATTACCAAGAAACTCAGCAAAAACCAGAGTTATGAATAGATGTGAAATAACAGGAAGACCGCATGGAGTTTATAGAAAATTAAAAATTTCAAGAATTGCATTAAGACAATTAGGATTACAAGGAAAGATACCAGGTCTAGTTAAATCTAGCTGGTAGAAAGGATAATTATGAGTTTAAGTGACCCAATAGGAGATATGATTGCAAGAGTAAAAAATGCTCAAGCTAGAAATCATAAAAAAGTAGAATTGCCTTCTTCTAATTTTAAAACAAAAATTGCTGACATATTAAAAAATGAAGGATTTATAAAAGATTTTAAAATTAATGTTGAAGATAAAAAACCTACTTTATCCTTAGAACTAAAATATCATTCAGGGAATCCAGTTATCAGTGCTTTTGAGAGAGTTTCAAAGCCTGGAAGAAGAATTTTTTCAAGTGCAAGTGGTCTACCGAGAATTAACAATGGACTTGGTATTGCTATAATCTCTACACCAAAAGGTGTTATGACTGATATCGATGCTAGAAAACAAAAAGTCGGTGGAGAAATAATCTGTAAGGTATTTTAATGTCTAAAATAGGTAAAGTAAATATATCAATCCCTGAAAAAGTTAAAGTTGCTTTAGCTGGTAATATTATCAACATTGAGGGTCCATTAGGTAAAAAATCAATCAATATTGATCTTGATATGTTTAATTTAGATATAAAAGAGGGAAAAGAAATATCTATAAAACCTAAAAAAGTTGATCAAAATTCAAAAAGACTTTGGGGCATGAATAGAAGCTTAATTAATAATGCTGTTATAGGCTCTAGTGCTGGTTATGAAAAAATCTTAGAATTAGTTGGTGTAGGATATAGAGCTGCTCTAAAGAGCAATCAATTAAATTTACAATTAGGATATAGTCACGATATTGATTTTGATATCCCTGAAGGTATTAAAATTGCAGTTGAAAAACAAACAACTTTAAAAATCACAGGATCAGACAAGCAACTTGTTGGTGCTGTTGCATCTAAAATTAAAACCTTGAGAAAAATAGAACCTTACAAAGGTAAGGGAATAAGAGAAAAAGGACAATATGTTCTTAAAAAAGAAGGAAAGAAAAAATAATGAATCTAAACACAAGTATTAGAAAAAAGTTTCGTGTAAGCAACAAAGTTAAAAGGGTTGCGGCAAGCGATAGATTTAGATTGAGCATCTCAAGATCAGCAAAAAATATTTCAGCTCAAATAATTGATGATATTAAAAAGGTAACATTGTTGTCTGCATCTTCAGTTGAAAAGGATCTTAAGTCTGGTGAAAAAGTAAATAAAACTGAACTATCTAAACTAGTGGCACAAAAATTAGCAAAAAAGGCTCAAGAAAAAAATATAACCAAAATCTATTTTGATAGAGGTTCGTATAAATATCATGGCAGAGTTAAAGCTTTTGCTGAAACCTTAAGAGAAAATGGAATGGAATTTTAATATGGAAAATTTTAAAAATAAAAAAAACGACGATATACTTGAAAAATTAGTTCACATAAACAGAATTACCAAAGTTGTGAAGGGTGGAAGAAGATTTGGTTTTTCAGCATTAGTTGTAGTCGGCAATCAAGCTGGTAAAATCGGAATAGCTCATGCAAAGGCGAAACAAGTTCCAGATGCTATTAAAAAGGCTAATGAAATGGCTAGAAGAAAACTTACTCATATTCCTCTTAGAGAAGGGAGAACTATACATCATGATGTTAAAGCAAAAGATGGCTCTGGTAGAATTGTTTTAAGGGCAGCGTCTAAAGGAACAGGAATTATCGCAGGAGGACCTGTTAGAGCAGTTTGTGAAGTTTTAGGTGTAAAAGATATTGTGGCTAAATCAATGGGTACCTCTAATGCACATAATGTTATTAGAGCTACAATGAAAGCTTTGTTGAAGCAAAGTTCACCCAAACAAATTTCTGCAATAAGAAATAAGAAAATTTCCGAGATAGTTGAAAAAAGAGGATAATGATAAGTTTAAATAATAGAGAAAAGATAAATAAATCTAAAATTAGAGTTGGTAGAGGTATTGGCTCTGGTAAGGGAAAAACATCAGGTAGAGGAGTTAAAGGTCAAAAATCAAGATCTGGTGTTGCTATTAAAAGTTTTGAAGGTGGTCAAATGCCATTGTATCGAAGATTACCAAAAAGAGGATTTAATCCCATTTCAAAGGATCAAATAGCAATTTTAAATTTAGAAAAAATTCAATCATATATTGATAAGAAAAATATAAACACTAACGTAGTGCTTAATTCTGAATTATTAAAGAAGTTAAAATTAATAAACAAGAATGCAAAAAAACTTAAGATCTTAGGTACAGGTGAAGTTAAGGATAAAATTAATATTGAGGCAGATTTAGCCTCAAAGTCCGCAATAGAAAAACTTGAAAAAATTGGTGGATCTATTCAACTAAAAAAATAGTTAATTGATATGAGTGATTCATCATCAACAACTGATCTACGAAATAGGATAATATTTACTATTTTTATTCTTGCCGTATATAGATTTGGAACATTTGTTCCTCTACCGGGTATAGATCCAGAACAATTAAAAATAATGATGGATGGTAATCAAAAGGGATTGCTTGGAATGTTTAACGTATTTGCAGGTGGAGCTGTCAGCCGAATGGCTATTTTCGCTCTTGGTATTATGCCTTATATATCATCTGCAATTATTGTTCAGCTTTTAACTGGGGTGTCTGATTATTTTAAAAATCTAAAAGCACAAGGTGAAACTGGTAGAGCAAAAATCACACAAATTACAAGATATGGAACTGTTTTGTTAGCGACTGTACAAGGATATGGATTATCAGTTGGTTTAGAATCTTCGGCAGATTTAGTCATTAACCCTGGTGCTTTCTTTAAAATTACAACTGTAACAACTATTGTAGCCGGTACTATATTTTTAATGTGGCTAGGTGAACAAATTACTCAAAGAGGAATTGGTAATGGTATATCATTAATAATTTTTGCAGGGATTGTTGCAGAAATACCTAGGGCTCTTGTAACTACATTTGAACTTGGAAGAACGGGTGCTGTATCAACATTTATGATATTAGCTATTTTTGTTCTACTGATTTTGACAATATTATTTGTTGTATTTATGGAAAGAGCACTTAGAAAAATTCTTATCAATTACCCAAAGAGACAAATGGGTAATAAAATGTATGGTGGAGAATCATCTCATTTACCTTTAAAAATAAATCAAGCAGGAGTAATACCTGCCATATTTGCTTCTGCACTTTTATTATTACCAGTGACTTTTTCAAATTTTTCGTTTTCGGATAACGAGACTTTTTTAAATTTAAGCTCGTTTTTTACTCAGGGACAACCTTTATACATGTTGCTTTATGCATCGGGGATAATATTTTTCACCTTTTTTTATACCTCTATAACATTTAACCCAACAGAGACAGCAGAAAATTTAAGAAAATATGGTGGGTTTGTTCCAGGTATTAGACCCGGTGAAAGTACAGCAATGTATATAGAAAATATATCTACCAAACTTACTACTATTGGTGCTTTATATTTAACTTTGGTGTGTTTAATGCCTGAATTTTTAATTGCAAATTATCCTATTCCTTTTTATTTAGGTGGTGCTTCAATTTTAATTGTTGTAGTAGTTGCCATTGACACTGTAACTCAAATCCAAACTAGATTGATGAGTTCACAGTATGAACAATTAATTAAAAAAACTAAATTTGGTAGATAAGTGAATATAATTTTATTTGGACCTCCGGGTGCTGGTAAAGGAACACAGGCCAAATATTTAGTTAAAAAACTCAATAATTTTCAAATTTCAACTGGAGATATTTTAAGAGAGGAAATAAAAAATAATTCAGATATTGGTAAAAAAATTATTGATGTTATGAATGATGGAAGGTTTGTTAGTGATAATATTGTTAATCAACTTTTAGAGAAACAAGTTTTTGATCCTCAAAAAAAAAATAAATTAATATTTGATGGCTACCCACGCACAATAAATCAGGCAAAAAATTTAGTCCTATTACTTGATAGCTCAAATCAGAAAATAGATTTTGTTTTTTTTCTTAATGTTAATAAAGAGACAATAATCAAACGAATACAGAAAAGAAAAATCTTAGAAAAAAGATCAGACGATGAATTGGATACAATTTTAAAAAGGTATGACACTTATATGGAAACAACCAAACCGGTTCTGGATTTCTATTCTAAAAATTCTAATTTCCATGAAATTGATGGTAGTGATGAAATTGAGCAAATAACCAATAAAATTGACACTTTTATCAATGTTTAAGACGTTGACTTTGATTAATCTTCTTATATAAAAGGCACAATTTATCACAAAACACATGGCTCGTATAGCAGGTATAAATATTCCACAGAACAAACTTGTCCACATTGGACTAACCTATATTTACGGTATAGGAGATAAATTTTCCAACAAGATTTGTTCATCGCTTGAAATTCCAAAAGCAAAAAGAGTTAACGAACTTACTGACGATGAAATATTAAAAATACGTGAGTATATAGATCAAAATTTTAAAGTTGAAGGAGATCTTAGAAGAGATTATTCACTCAGCATAAAAAGATTAATCGATTTAGCGTGTTATAGAGGAACAAGACACAGAAAAAAATTACCAGTTAGAGGTCAAAGAACTAGGTGTAACGCAAGAACAAGAAAAGGAAAAGCAATAGCAATTGCAGGAAAGAAATTAACACCAACTAAAAAATAGTTATGGCAAAATCTGATAAAATTGAAAATAATGATCAGAAGTTAGAAAAATCTTCTAAAAAGAGTGCAAAAAGCTCTTATTCAAAAAAGAAGAAAGTTAAAAAAAATATTTTAAATGGAATTGCATACGTGCAATCAACTTTTAATAACACAATAATTTCAATAGCTGATACAAATGGTAATGTAATATCTTGGGCTTCAGCTGGTCAAAAAGGGTTTAAGGGATCGAGAAAATCCACACCTTATGCTGCACAGATTGCTGCTGATTCCGCTGCTTCAAAAGCATTAGAGTATGGGATGAAGACCTTATCTGTTGAGGTAAAAGGACCAGGATCAGGAAGAGAAACTGCTTTGAGAGCTTTACAAGCAAGAGGATTTAAAATTTTGTCTATTAAAGACACTACACCCATGCCTCATAATGGAACTAGACCACCAAAAAAAAGGAGAGTTTAATGGAAGTCGAAAATGTAAATATAAAAAATTGGAAGTCATTAATTAAGCCATCAAAACTAGATGTGCAAATAAGTGACGACTTGACTCATGCAAAAATAGTTGCTGAACCTTTGGAAAAAGGTTTTGGATTAACTTTAGGTAACTCGCTTAGAAGAATTTTACTTTCTTCAATAAGAGGTACTGCAGTTACATCAATTCAAATAGATGGTGTCCTTCACGAATTTACATCGATTAAAGGTGTTAGAGAAGATGTTACAGATATTGTTTTAAACGTGAAATCATTAGCGCTAAAATCCAGTTCAGAGAGTACAAAAAAATTAGTTTTAGACGCTAAAGGACCAGGTGAAATTAAAGCATCTGATATTACGCAAGTTGCTGACGTTGAAATTTTAAACCCTGAATTAGTAATTTGTAATCTTGATGAAAAAACATCTTTTCATATGGAAATGAACGTTAATACAGGTAAGGGTTATGTTCCTGCTGATCTTAATAAACCAGAGGAACCACCATTAGGTTTAATTGCTATAGACTCACTCTACAGTCCTGTAAAAAAAGTTTCGTTTTCAGTGAGTACAGCAAGGGAAGGAAAAGCACTAGATTATGATAAATTAACTATGGAAGTAGAGACTAATGGTTCCATATCTGCAGAAGATGCTGTTGCTTACTCTGCAAGAATTTTTCAAGACCAACTAAAAATGTTTATTAACTTTGATGAACCTGTTGAGGCTCCTATCAAAGAGGTTTCTACAGAGCCTGAATTTAATAAAAACTTATTAAGAAAAGTGGATGAACTCGAATTATCAGTGAGATCTATGAATTGTTTAAAAAATGACAACATTATCTATATAGGAGATTTAGTCCAAAAATCTGAAGGTGAAATGCTAAGAACTCCTAACTTCGGAAGAAAATCATTAAATGAAATTAAAGAAGTTTTAACTGGAATGTCTTTATACTTAGGAATGGAAATACCCAACTGGCCGCCAGACAATATTGCAGAAATGTCTAAAAAATTAGAGGAAGCTATCTAATGAGACATGCAATGACTAATAAGAAGTTAAATAGGACTTCTGAACATAGAAAAGCTCTATTAAAGAACATGCTAAATTCTTTAATAAAATATGAGCAAATAAAAACTACTTTACCAAAAGCTAAGTTTTTAAAACCTCAAGCAGATAAAATTATTACTTTAGGAAAAAGAGAAACTTTGCAAACAACCAAAATGTTAGTTTCGAAGCTTCAAGATATTAAGTCAGCTAATAAAGTAAAAAAAACACTTTCTAAAAGATATGAAAACAGAAAAGGTGGATATACAAGAATTATTAAAGCAGGATTTCGGTATGGTGACAATGCACCAATGGCTATAATAGAATTTGTTGATAGAGATGCAGAAGCTAAAAAAATAGACAAACCAAAAAAAGATACAACTAAAGAAACACCAAAAGCTGTAGAAAAACAAGCATCAGCATAAATTTAAAGTCATGAAAAAGTCTTACATCGTTGATTCAACGTGTAATGATATGCGCATTGATCGATGGATCAGGTTTAAATTTGGAAATATACCCCAAGGACTAATAGAAAAATATTTACGCTCAGGTAAAATCAAATTAAATAAAAAAAAAATTAAAAGTTCACAAAAAATTAGCACAAAAGATAATATTGATTTATTTAATATTGAATTCAAAGAGTCGATTGTACAAAAAAAAATTAAATTTGAACCATCCAAGGAAGTTATAAAATCAAATGAAGATCAAATAATAGATAATAATGAAAATTTTATAGTATTAAATAAAAGTTCTGGAATATCAGTTCAAGGTGGAACTAAGTCAAAAAAAAACCTTGTAGATATTTTTTCTAAAAGTGAAATCTTTCAAGGTACAAAACCATTTTCAGTTCACCGTTTAGATAAGGATACATCTGGAGTATTTATTATGGCAAAAAATAGAGAAAGCGCACAGTTATTAACTTCTTTATTTAGACTAAGGAAAGTTCACAAAACTTATTTAGCAATCTGCCATGGAGAACTAGTTAAAGATTCAGGTGAATGGAATGATGATTTAATAAGATATGATGGAGAAAAAAAAATTATAGAAAAGGCTAAAACACTATACAAAGTACTCGATAAAAATTCAGAGGCAAGTTTAGTCAAACTAAAGCCAATAACTGGTCGTAAGCATCAATTAAGAAAACAGTTGTATGCTTTGGGTCAGCCTATTTTTGGAGATATTAAATATAAATTATCAAATTCTACTAGAGGCCTTAACAAAAATTTAATGCTCCACTCATATCAAATAAAATTTATTATTAATAATGTAAAACACACTTATACTGCTTTATTACCCGATTATTTTAGAAATTTATTGAAAACAAAAAGACTTAGTTTCTCAGGTTTAAAATAAATTTTTCTATTAATAAATCTTCTAATTTTGAATAATCTTTTTTTTTAATTTTAACTAAATTTGTAATTCCTTTATCTTTAATACCACAAGGTATAATTTTTTTATATTGATCTAAATTATTGTTTATGTTTATAGCAAAACCATGATATGCAATCCATTTTTTCACACGTACTCCAATTGCAGCAACTTTTTTTACTTTACCGTTATCATTATACCAGATTCCAATGTTATCTTTATCGGAAAAAGTTTCTATATCAAAAGTTTTTAAAGTTTCAATAATTGTCTTCTCAATAGAATTTATAAATTTTCTAATATCTTTTTTGTTTCTTAAATCTAAAACAAAGTAAAAAATTAGTTGCCCAGGACCATGACAAGTGATTTTTCCACCTCTATTTGTTTCAATTATTTTTATAGATTTGTCAATAATGTCTATTTCGTTATAACTTGTTCCAGCAGTGTAAATCTCCTCATGTTCTAAGGTCCAAATCAATTCTTTCTCTTTATTGTTAAATATTTGCTCTAATCTTTCTTCCATAATATTTATAGCATCAATATAATTTACCGGTTTTACTGACTTTTTGATCTCTATATTCATTTATAAATTGTATTATCTTTATTATGTATTAATAGTGCAAATCTAAATTATAGGAAGATCTATGTCTTTAACAAAAAAAACTAAAGATAAAAAAGTAAATTTTGAATTTAATAAAGAGTACATCAGAGTTGTTACCTCAAAAATAGCTAACAATGACGCTCAATTTATTACTAATTCTTTCAGCGAAATGCACCCAGCTGATGCGGCAGATATAATTGAACACTTAAGTCAAAATGATAGAGAAAATTTAATTAAACTAAATAATTTTAATATAGATCCAGAGGTATTTGTTGAGTTAAACGAGTCAATACAAACAGAAATTATTACTAATTTATCTTCTGACTCAATTGTAAGTATTATTAAAAATTTAGATTCTGATGATGCAATTTCTATTTTAGAGAATGTTCCTGAAGAAGATAAAAATAATATTCTAAGTTCTTTACCACCCAAAGATCGTTTTGCTTTATTGGAGAGTTTGAGTTATCCAGAAGACACGGCTGCTAGATTAATGCAAAGAGATTTTACTGCTATACCTAGTAACTGGTCTGTAGGACAAACTATTGATTATTTGAGAGAAAATAAGGATCTCCCTGAGGAATTTTTAGAAATATTTATAGTTAATGAAGACTTTAATCCCGTTGGTACTGTTCCGTCTTCTAAGGTATTAACATCACCAAGAGATACCAAAATGGCAACCGTAATGTCAGAGTCTCAATTATTAGTACCTGTAGATATGGATAAAGAAGAGGTCGCAAATTTATTTGAAAACTACAATCTTAATTCAGCAGCTGTAACAGATAAAAATAATAAATTAGTTGGGATGATAACCAATGATGACGTATTAACAGTTTTAAAAGAAGAAGCAGAAGAGGATGCTTTAAGATTGGCTGGAGTAGGAGATGAGGAAATCACTGATGGAGTTATAACTAAAACTAAAAGAAGATTTAATTGGCTACTATTAAATTTATTTACTGCCTTCTTAGCAACTTGGTGTATAAGTCTTTTTGGTGCCACAATAGAACAAATGGTAGTGCTAGCATTTCTAATGCCTATTGTTGCTTCTATGGGTGGTAATGCAGGAATGCAAACTCTAGCAGTAACAGTAAGAACAATAGCTACTAATGATTTAACCAAAAACAACATTTCATCTAATGTTATGAAAGAATTCTCTATTGGAATTTTAAATGGTATAATTTTTGCAGTAATAAGTGCTTTTATTGTACAAATATGGTTTCAAGATAATCTTCTCTCACTAATAATTGCTATTTCGATGGTATTGACAATGATTATTGCAGGTTTGTTTGGAATATTAGTTCCTTTCACATTAAAAAAATTGAATATTGATCCAGCAATAGCATCAAGTGTATTTGTTACCACAATAACAGACGTAATTGGTTTTGTATCTTTTTTAGGAGTAGGGGCTTATTTTTTATAAATTATCTATTAATCTTACACCATTTAAATAATATGCTACAAATAATCTAGATTTATTCATAACGCTTGATAATTTTAGGTTATATATGTTCCTTAACTCTAAGTACTCAATATTGATATTAAATTTTTTCTCAAGATCACTTCTCACCGTTTTTAAGTATCTATTTTTATTTTTTTTAAATTTGATAATTTTTTTCAAATTAATTAACTTTCTTATTATTACACTTGCTAAAGCAAGATTTTCCTCAGATAGTAAATAATTTCTTGAGGATAAAGCAACTTTATTTTTTTCACGAATAGTTTTGCATCCTATAACTTCTGTATTATATTTATTTTTTAAAAATTTTTTAACTAAAAATAATTGCTGAAAATCCTTTTCACCCATAAAAATTTTATTTGGTTTTACTATATTTGTTAAACTATCCATTACATCCAAAACACCTTCAAAATGGTCCTTTCTAAATTTAGCACAAAGAATCTTATCTTTTTTTTTAATTTTAACTTTTGGTTTCTTATTATTAATAAAGATATCTCTAAATTTTGGAATATAGATAAAGTCAACTTGTTTTGTTTTATTTAACAATCTTAAATCTTTCTTAATATTTTTTGGATAAGTTTTAAAATCTTTTTTGTTATTGAATTGTTTTGGATTTACAAAAATACTAACAACTGTTTTCATACAAACTTGATTCGATCTATTTATAAGTGATAAATGTCCTTTATGTATGGCGCCCATAGTTGGAACAAACCCAATGTCATTAAAAGGTGCCAATGATTTGGTTAATGATGTCCTATTTAATAAAATTTTCATTTGTGTAAATGTCTTAAATAAGTAAAACATTTAAATGATTAAACAAGCTATTATTCCATTAGCAGGTCTTGGAACCAGATTATTGCCTTTGACGAGTGTTTTTGCAAAAGAGTTATTACCTATAAATGGCAAACCTGGAATTGAATATATATTAGATGAATGTATAGACGCTGGTATTAAAGAAATAATTTTTATTATTTCTAAGAAGAAAATGATGATAAAAAAATATTTTTACAGTGATACATTTTATAAAAATATTATCAAAAAGAAAAAAGATCCAAAAATTATTGAGGAGTACAAAAAAATTCTTAAATACAAAAAAATGATAAAATTTGTTTATCAAAACAAACCTAAAGGGACAGGTGACGCTGTCCTTAAAACTAAAAAATTTATAAAAGATAAATATTTTTTAATGTTACTACCTGATGATTTGATAATGAAGCATAATTGTTCAAAGTCGATGATTTCTGCTCACAAGAAACACAAATCATCTATAATGGCGAGTATGAAAGTAGAAAGAAAAACAGTATCTAGGTGGGGTATTTATAGTTTAGGCAAAGAATTATCTAAAAATAATTTTATTATCAAAGAGGTAATTGAAAAACCATCTATAAAAAATGCTCCTTCAAATAAAGCAGTGATTGGTAGATATATTTTACCAAAGACAATTTTTAATAAATTATCCAAACAAAAACCTGGTAAAGGTGGTGAAATTCATATAACAGACGCAATTCAATCCTTAATTAATAAAAATGAAAGATTTATTGCTCATAATTTTACAGGTAAATATTTAGACTGCGGAACAATGAACGGTTTCATTAACTCCAACATCGAAATAGGTAGATTATGAAACTTTGCATGATAGGTACAGGTTACGTTGGTCTTGTAAGCGGGGTATGCTTTTCTGATGTTGGAAATACAGTTTATTGTGTAGATAAAGATCAGAAAAAAATTGATTTATTAAATAAAGGTATTGTACCTATTTTTGAACCAGGTCTCGAAGAGATTTTAAAAAAAAACTTTAAACAAAAAAGGTTAATTTTTACATCAGATTTAAAACAAGCTGTAATAAATTCAGATATAATCTTTATCTGTGTTGGGACACCTACCAAAAAAAATACTAACTCAGCTGATTTAAAACATGTTTTTAGTGTTGCTAAAGATTTAAAAAAAATAATAAAAAAATATAAAATAATAATTACTAAATCTACGGTACCTGTATCAACAGGAGACAAAATTGAGAAGATTCTAATTAACTTAAAGAAAAAAAAATTAGTTGACGTTGTATCAAATCCTGAATTTTTAAGAGAGGGTGAAGCAATAAGAGATTTTATTTATCCTGATAGAGTCATTATTGGAACTAATAGCACGAAAGCTAACAAAATATTGAGATCACTCTATTTACCAATTATAAAAAAAACAAGTAGATACTTTAATACTTCAAGAAAAGGTGCAGAACTTATTAAATACGCTTCAAATGCCTTTTTAGCAACTAAGATTTCATTCATAAATGAAATAGCTAATTTGTGCGAAAAAGCAGAAGTTGATGTCAAAGATGTATCTCAAGGCATGGGTTCAGACGAAAGAATAGGGGATAGATTTTTAAGAGCAGGACCAGCATATGGTGGATCTTGCTTTCCAAAGGATACTCGTGCATTGATTGATACTGGAAATAAATTTAAAACCAATTTGTCAATCGTTAAAAGTGTAGTTAATTCCAATGAAAACCGAAAAAATTTACTAATTAAGAGAGTTGAAAAAATTCTTAGCGGTAATTTAAAAAATAAAATTATAACCTTTTTGGGTGTAACATTTAAACCGAACACAGACGACATGCGTGAGGCATCAAGTATACCAATGATCAAATATTTAAATAAAAAAAATAGCAAAATCAAATATTACGATCCTTCAGGTGAAAAAGACGATTTTAAAGATTTAAAAAATGTTAATTATTGTAGCACAATCTCGTCTGCTTGTTTGAGGTCAGATTTGATCATATTACATACTGAGTGGAATGATTTTAAATTATTGAACTTTAAAAAATTAACAAAGAAACAGAAAATTAAAATATACGATATGCGAAATATGTTTTCTCCTTTGAAAATGAAAAAATTAAAAATTGACTATTTTGGTGTTGGAAGATAAATCAAATTAATTCAAATATTGCATCAACCTCAACAGATACTCCTAATGGTAAACTATTAGTACTCACAGCTGCTCTAGTATGAATACCTGCGTCACCAAATATAGATGCTATAATATCTGAAGCACCATTTATTACCTTAGGTTGTTCCATAAAATTGTTAGTTGAATTTACATAGCCTGTTAATTTTACACATGATCTAATTTTGGATAAATCATTATAACAGGCATTTTTAACTTGTGATACGATATTCAAACCACATCTCTTTGCAGCGTTATAACCATCTTCAGTTGTTAATTCTTTACCAATTTTGCCTTTTATTAATTCTCCATTCTCATCAATAGATATTTGCCCTGATACAAATAATAGTTTCCCAACAATCTTAGTTGCAGCATATGATCCTACCGGTGCTTTTGCTTCTGGTAATATAATGTTATTTTTTAAGATATTTTCTTCAAAACTCATTAATTTTTCTTCTTAAACCAGTCAGTTAAATACTTTTTTTCTTTTATATTATTTGTATCTAAACCAATGCTAGAAGATTTCTTTTTAATCTTTGACCCTAAACATTTTAGGTGTTCTTTTGATAGTTTTTTATATGAGGAACAGTCTTCTTTAGCTGAGCTAAAGTTAACAACAAACATTGATAAAATTACTATTAATAATATTTTGTTCATTTTCTTTTTTTCTTTTTTGATTTCTTATTCTTATCGTATTCTATTCTTTTCTCAATTAATATTAAAGCTTCATCCATATTGATTTCTGTTGGATCTTTTTCTTCTGGGATTGTTGCATTTAACGATTTGTATTTAATATATGGACCATATTGACCTTTCATAATTCTAACTGGTTTTTTATCTTCAGGATGGTTACCTAAATCCTTAATAATAGATGATGAAATTCTGCCTGGTTTTGCCTCAGCAATTAATGTTATTGCTCTATTTAAGCCAATTGAAAATATTTCATCAATATTTTCTATACGCGCTGATTTACTCTCACATTTTAAATACGGTCCAAATCTGCCTGTATTTAATATAATTTCTTTTTGATTTTCAGGATTTATTCCAAGTATCTTTGGTAAAGAGCATAAGAATTTAGCTTTTTGTAAATCAATGGACTCTAATTCAATGCCTTTTGGTATCGAAACATTTTTTAACAATTCATTAACATCAGGTTTTATTTTTTTTGTTTTTTTCCTCTTTTTAGGCTTTTCCTTGTTAACGATTTCCTCAAGAATTTTTTCATATTGAAGGTATGGACCAAATCTACCATTTTTTAAAAAAATATCATTTCCATTATCATGCTTACCAATAAATTTTGGTTCACTCAGTTGAGCTTGTGCTGCAGCTTTAGTTTTTGATAATGGTCTCGTAAACTTACATTCTGGATAGTTAGAACATCCAATAAAAGCGCCACCTCTGAAACTATTCTTTAAACTTAGTGAACCTGTTTCACATAATTGACATTTTCGAATTATATTACCATCTTTATCAGCATCAAATATCAATGCACCTAAACTTTCGTTTAAGAGATCTAAAACTTCTCTAGTCCTTTTTTCTTTGACCTCTGAAATATTATTATTAAAATCTTTCCAAAACATCTCAAGTACCTTTAACCAACTTTCTTTACCTGAAGTTATTTCATCTAACTGATCTTCTAATCCGGCTGTAAAATTATAATCTACATATTTTGAAAATAGTTTTTCTAAAAATGCAGAGATTAATTTACCTCTATCCGTTGGAAAAAACCTTTTATTAAGTGTTTCAGCGTAGCCTCTATTTGCTATTGTTGAAATTATACTCGCATAAGTTGATGGTCTTCCTATTCCTAACTCTTCTAATTTTTTAACTAAACTTGCTTCTGAGTAACGTGGGGGAGGTTGTGTAAAATGTTGTTCGTCAATAAAAGCCTCAATATTTATTGGACCTTTTGACATTTCGGGTAATATTTTTTCATCGTCATCTTTGATTTGATTTGAATATATTTTTAAAAACCCATCAAATTTCAAAACTGATCCACTTGATTTACATATTGTTTTATAATCTTCTGATTCTATAGTAACTGTATTTCTATCAAATTTAGCTGTTTCCATTTGTGAAGATAAAGCCCTAGACCAAATTAAATTATATAATTTTTGCTGATCAGAGCTTAAATATTTTTTTAAAGAATTTGGATTTCTTTTAATATCAGTAGGTCTTATCGCTTCGTGCGCTTCCTGTGCATTTTTTGCCTTTTTACCCGAATAATTATTTGGATTTTCTGGTAAATATTCATTTCCATATTCATTTTTTATAAAATCTCTAAATTTAGTGATTGCTTCATTTGATAAATTAGTTCCATCTGTTCTTATATAAGTTATTAGCCCAACTGTATCTCCTTCAATTTCAATTCCTTGATAAAGTTTTTGTGCTATCTGCATCGTTCGTGATGCACCAAAACCTAATCTACTAGATGCAACTTGCTGAAGTGTTGATGTTGTAAACGGTCCTGAAGGATTTCTACTAATAATTTTTGATGAAATATCAGTAATATTAAATTTTTTAATTTTTATATTAGTAATTGCTTTTTCAATTTCTTGCTTATTTTTAAAAGAGAATTTTTCAATTTTTTCGCCATCTATCTGCGCAATATTTGCTATAATATTATTTTTGTTTTTATCCTGAAAATTAACACTTAAAGTCCAAAATTCCTGAGGCTTGAATAACTCAATTTCATGTTCTCTTTCAGTAATTAATTTAAGAGCAACAGACTGAACTCTACCTGCTGATTTTGAACCAGGTAATTTTGTCCATAATATAGGTGAAATATTAAATCCAACTAAATAATCCAGTGCTCTTCTAGCCATATAGGCATCAACTAATAGAGGCTCTATTTGTCTTGGATTTTCAATCCCATGTGTGACTGCTTTTTTGGTTATCTCATTAAATACAACACGTTCAATTTCCTTATTTTTTAACAGTTTTTTTTCGTCTAAATATTCTTTTACATGCCAAGCTATAGCCTCTCCTTCACGATCAGGATCAGTCGCTAAAATAATTTTAGAGGACTCTTTTGCAGCATCAGTAATCTCTTTAAGATATTTTTTAGAAAAACTATCAACTTCCCATTCCATTTTAAAATTTTGATCTGGATCAACAGATCCATTTTTAGATGGAAGATCTCTTATATGGCCGTAGCTAGCTAAAACAGTATAATTATCTCCTAAATATTTATTAATTGTCTTTGCTTTAGCAGGGCTTTCAACTATGACTAGATTCATTAAATAACAAACTACTCAAAAGAGTTTGATAGTCAAATTAATAAATTTTTGTCTTACTTTCTTCTTTATTTTTCAGTCGTTTAATATTTTCCCTATGTGTAAAAAAGATTAAAATGAACATGATACCAAAAAAAATAGCACTATTTATTTGTCCTACAATTAAAACATAAATTGCAATTGATAATGAAGCTATTAAAGATGAAAGAGAAGAGTATTTTGATAATAAAAAAATTAACCCCCATGAAATAGCAAAAATAATACCGAATATTAAATTTATAGAACATAGAATTCCAACATAAGTAGCAACTCCTTTGCCTCCTCTAAATTTGAGCCAAATAGGGAAAACATGTCCCAAAAAAGCACTTAATGATGCTAAAAAAATTAGTTCAGGATAATTTATTTTAACGTAAATTACAGGAATAACTGCTTTTATTATGTCGAGTATTAAAGTTAAATATCCAATAAATTTGTTACCAGTTCTTAAGACATTTGTTGCACCAATATTGCCAGAACCAATCCCACGGATATCTTTTTTTAAAAAAATTTTTGTTAATAAAAAACCAAAAGGTATTGAACCCATTAGGTATGAAATTACACCTATCGATAAGTATTCCATTTTTATATTTTAAATAATTCTTTACCTTTTACAAACGTATTGGTTACTTTTCCTTGCAATTTTTTATCCTCTATAGATGTATTTTTTGATTTAGAGATTAAATTTTCTTTTTTAACAACCCAAGGTTTGTCTATATCTACAATACAAAAATCAGCTTCATTTCCAATAGATAAGTTTCCTTTATTTATATTTAATATTTTTGCAGGATTTGATGTCAATGCTTGAATTATAGTATCCAGTTTAATAGATCCATTATGAAATAATTCTAAGCTTAATGATAATAGCGTTTCAATACCTGATGCTCCGGTTGCAGCTTGGGAAAATGTTAATCTTTTAGACTCTTCATCTTCAGGTTTATGGTCTGAAACTATTACATCAATCACCTCATCTTTTAATCCTTGGACCAATGCTTCTCTATCCTCTTCTTTTCTGAGAGGAGGGGATAATTTTAAAAAAGTTCTAAAATCTCCAATGTCATTTTCATTCAGAGATAAATTATTTATTGAAACTCCTGATGTAAATTTTATATCTTCTTTTCTTTGTTTTATAATATCAACAGACTTCGAAGAAGAAAGTTGTGAGATATGATATCTACATTTAACCTTTTCAAGCAATGTCAAATCTCTTTCAATTATAATTCTTTCAGCAATATCTGGTATTCCAGACAGCCCTAGCTTTGAGGCAATTATTCCAGAATTAATCATACCGTTTTCTGATAAATGCAAATCTTCAGCGTGCTGCATAATTAAACAACCCAGGTCTTTTGCTGAATTCATTATTCTTGACATTAGTCTTGTATTTTGAATAGTTTTGACTCCATCAGTAAATGCAATTATTCCTTTTTTGGCCAAAAGGCCAAATTCGGTCATGTTAGTTCCTTCGATATTATGAGTTAGAGATGCGCAAGGAAAAATATTTATCTTAGATTTATCTCTTCCTCTTCTTTTTAAAAAATCAACAATAGAAACATTATCTATAATTGGATCTGTATTTGGCATAGTAACAACAGAAGTTACACCACCAGATAAAGCAGCATTACTTAAAGTTCTAAAATTTTCTTTATATTCGTAACCTGGTTCACCTACAAACACTCTCATATCCACAAGACCAGGGAAGATATATTTTCCTTTTAAATCAATTGGTTTTTCTCGTGATGGAAGATTATTGTTGTTTACTTTTTTACCTATTGCTTCGATCTTTCCATCTTCATCAATAATTAATCCACCATTTTCGTTTAATGAATTATGAGGATCTATAATATTTGCATTTATAAAGTATTGTTTTTTCATTTATTCACAAAATATTTTTAAACACGCCATTCTTACAGCAACACCAAGTTCTACCTGTTCCTTAATAACACTCTTGTTAATATCGTCAGCTAACCTGGTATCAATTTCGATACCCCTGTTCATTGGACCAGGATGCATAATAAGGGCGTCAGATTTTGCATGATCTAATTTGTCTGGTGTTAAACCATAGTATTCATAATATTCTCTATTAGATGATAAGAAAGAGCTGGTCATTCTCTCATTTTGCAATCTCAACATCATTACAATATCACAATCTTTCAGTCCTTTTTTCATATCAGTAAAAGTATTAACACCAAATTTTTCTATTTCTTTTGGCATCAAATTTGTAGGAGCAACTATATTTACTTCAGCTCCAAGCATGGTTAACAAGTAAATATTTGATCTAGCTACACGTGAATGCAAAATATCTCCACATATTGCAATTTTTAATCCTTGGATCTTATCTTTTCGATTAATTATTGTTAACGCATCTAGTAACGCTTGGGTAGGATGTTCTCTGCGACCATCTCCAGCATTTAATACTACACAATTAACTTTTTGTGAAAGAAGATTGCAAGCGCCTGAGTCTTGATGTCTAATCACTATGATATCTGGATGCATTGCATTTAAAGTCATAGCAGTATCAATTAGTGTTTCACCTTTTTTAATTGCTGAATTACCCATATTCATTGACATCACATCAGCTCCTAATCTTTTTCCTGCTAATTCAAATGAGCTTTGAGTTCTGGTTGACGGCTCAAAAAAGAGGTTTATTTGAGTTTTGCCTCTTAAAACGTCAATTTTTTTATTCTTACTTCGATTTACTTTTATAAAGGTCTGAGCTTCATCAAGAATAATATTTATGTCACTAACTGACAAATCTTGAATACCTAACAAATGTTTTTGAGAGATTTTAATAGCTTTATTGGTTTTAGATGCCATTAAAATTAACTCTATAACTATAATACAGTTAGTTGGCAAGCATTAATTATTCAAAAAATCTATTGCTCCTTGAAGTATAAATGCAGCAGCATTCTGATCTATATTTTTTTCTCTTTTAGTTACATTTATATCCAATTGACTAGATAAATTGAACGCACCTACTGTTGAGAGTCTTTCATCCCATAAACAAACATCAATATCTAATTTCTTATCAATATTGTTAGAGACATCATGAACAGACTGGGCAGATCTGCCTAAAGTTCCATCCATATTAATAGGATATCCTATTATAATTCCCTTAATACTATTTTCCTCAATAATAATTTTTAATTCATTGATTAAATTATCTGCACTAGTTTTATTTAATGTTTTTAATGGTGTAGCTATAGATTGTTTTTCATCACAGATTGAAACTCCAATTCTTTTAGAGCCAAGATCTAGGCCAATTAATCTACATGTTTCTGACTGTTTTTTTTTAAACTCTTCTATAGTGATCATATTGTATAATTAAGACTTAAGTGATAGTTTGCGACATATTTAATTATCATATGAGTATCGATCTTAAAACAATAAAGCACATATCAAAATTATCAAGAATTTCTGTTGATGAAAAAAAAGCAGAGAAACTGGTAGGAGATTTAAATTCAATTTTTGAATTTATTGAAAAACTTAATGAATTAAAGACAGATAATGTTCAACCTTTAACTTCAGTTGCAGAAACAACATTAAAGTTAAGAGATGATGAGGTAAAAAGTAAAAATTTAAGAGAGCAAATAATTAAAAACTCTCCTCAGGAAAATGAGGATTATTTTGTTGTGCCAAAGGTGATTGAATAATGTCTGATATTACAAAACAATCACTTTCAGAATTAATTAAAAATATTAAAGATAAAAAACTTTCATCCACTGAAGTTACAAAAGCATTTGTAGAAAGATCTGAAAAATCTAAAGAGTTAAATGCGTATGTAACTGAAGACTTTTCAGCTGCAATTGATAAAGCTAAAAAGTTTGATGAAAACCCCAATCTAAATTTAAAATTACCTGGTATACCAATGGCTGTTAAAGATCTATTTTGTACAAAAAATGTTAAAACTACTGCTGGGAGTAAAATTTTAAATAATTTCACTCCAACTTATGAGTCCACAGTTACTCAAAATATTTGGAATGAGGGGGCTATTCTTCTTGGAAAATTAAATTGTGACGAGTTTGCTATGGGATCATCAAATGAAACAAGTTTTTTTGGTTGTGTGCAGAACCCAATTGACAAAGATTTAGTTCCTGGTGGATCCTCAGGTGGCTCATCTTCAGCTGTTGCAGCGCAATTAACACCAATTACAATAGGAACAGATACCGGTGGTTCAATTAGACAACCTGCATCCTTCACAGGTATTGTTGGTTTAAAACCAACTTATGGAAGTTGTTCAAGATACGGAATTGTAGCATTTGCATCTTCTTTAGATCAAGCAGGACCAATGGCTCAAAATGTAAGAGATTGTGCTTTATTACACGAGGTTATTAGTTCTTATGACGAAAAAGATTCTACCTCAATAGATTTTAAGCGAAACAATTATTTTAAGGAATTAACTAATAATATTAAAGGAAAAAAAATAGGAATTCCTAAAGAGTATAGAGTTGATGGGATGCCCAAGGAAATAGAAGATCTTTGGAAGAAAGGTATTGATTATGTAAAAGATTGTGGTGCAGAAATTATAGATATTTCACTACCCCACACTAATTATGCTTTACCTACTTATTATATTGTAGCTCCCGCAGAAGCTTCATCTAATCTTGCGCGATACGATGGTGTTAAATATGGATTTAGAGCTGATGGAGAAAATTTGATAGATATGTAT
The DNA here is from genome assembly GCA_902539165.1 of uncultured Pelagibacteraceae bacterium. Lineage (GTDB taxonomy): Bacteria > Pseudomonadota > Alphaproteobacteria > Pelagibacterales > Pelagibacteraceae > Pelagibacter. The sequence goes on along the minus strand of CACBHY010000005.1, from coordinate 37,620 downwards.
GAGAAAACTAGATCTGAAGGCTTTGGTGCAGAAGTTCAAAGAAGAATAATGATTGGGACTTATGTTTTATCCTCAGGATATTATGATGCATATTATCTTAAGGCTCAAAAAGTAAGAAAGCTTATTAAAAATGATTTTGACGAAGCTTATAAAAAAGTTGATGCTATATTAACTCCATCAACTCCAAGTTCAGCGTTTAAAATAGGTGAAAAGACAAATGATCCTGTTTCAATGTATTTAAACGATATTTTTACAGTTCCAGTAAATTTGGCAGGTTTGCCTGGAATTTCGATACCAGCTGGTCATGATGCAAAAGGTTATCCTTTAGGACTACAAATAATTGGAAAAGCATTTGATGAACAAAATTTATTAAACATCGCATATGCAATGGAAGAAAAGATTAATTTTAAAAATAAAATTACTGATTGGTGGATAAAATGAGTAAAGATAAATCAGAGTATCTAATCAATAGAAAAGATAATCAATATGAAGTTGTTATAGGCTTAGAGGTTCATGCTCAAGTCACTTCAGAATCAAAGTTATTTTCAACATCATCAACTAAATTTGGTGCTGAACCCAATACTCAGGTAAGTTTAGTAGATGCTGCTTTGCCAGGTATGCTGCCAGTTATAAATGAGTATTGTGTAAAACAGGCAATAAAAACCGGCATAGGATTAAAAGCCAAAATAAATAAACGATCTGTTTTTGATAGAAAAAATTACTTTTATGCAGATCTACCTCAAGGATATCAAATATCTCAATTTAAAGATCCAATTGTAGGTGAGGGGAAGGTTATTTTAGATATGCCAGATGGTCAAAAAGAGGTTGGTATTGAAAGATTACACTTAGAACAAGACGCTGGTAAAAGCATACATGATTTAGACCCAAAAAATACATTTGTTGATCTGAATAGATCAGGCGTTGCCTTAATGGAAATTGTTAGTAAACCAGATTTAAGATCACCAGATGAAGTAAATGCTTATGTAAAAAAATTAAGATCAATAATGAGATACCTTGGAACGTGTGACGGGAATATGCAAGAGGGTTCATTAAGAGCTGATGTCAATGTTTCTGTTAGAAAAAAAGGCACAAAAGAATTTGGAACTAGATGTGAAATTAAAAATGTCAACTCCATAAAATTTATGCAAATGGCTATTGAATACGAAGCTAATAGACAAGTAGATCTTATTGAAGATGGTCGATCTATTGATCAAGAGACGAGACTTTTTGATACTAAAAAAAATGAGACAAGATCAATGCGATCAAAAGAAGATGCACATGACTATAGATATTTTCCTGATCCAGATCTTTTACCTCTAGAGGTTTCAGAAGATTTTATAGAAAAGTTAAAATTAGAAATTCCAGAGTTACCTGATGAAAAGAAAAAAAGATTTATTGAAAAATTCAAACTATCTCCTTATGAGGCAACCATTTTAGTTTCAGACAATGAAACCTCTAATTATTTTGAAAATGTAATTAAAAAATCAGATGTGAAACTTGCTACTAACTGGATAATTGGTGAGCTGTTTGCTGCTTTAAATGAAAAGAATTTAGAAATCACTGAAAGCCCCATAAGTGCAGGAAATTTATCAAAATTAATAAATCTAATTAAAGATGGAACTATTTCTGGGAAAATAGCGAAAATTGTTTTTGAAAACATGATGGAGGGGGACAAAGATCCAAAAAAAATAGTCGAAGAAAAAGGATTAAAGCAAGAAAGTGACCCTAAAGCTCTAGAAGCACTAATTGATAAAGTTATTGATGATAACCGAGAAAAAGCCACTGAATACAAAAAAGGTAAAGTAAAATTATTTGGTTTTTTTGTTGGACAAGTAATGAAAGTATCAGGTGGTAAAGCCAACCCTCAATTAGTAAATGAGATTTTAAAGAAGAAACTTTAAAGTTTATGGGTTCAGACCTTAATATTACACAAGAGCTGCAAGATTATATTTTAGAACATGGACACAATCTTCACCCAGTCCAAAAAGAAATAATTGAGTACAATACATCACTTGGTGACATAAAAAGAATGCAGATATCAATCTCACAAACTCAGTTACTTCATTTAATTATTAAAGTTTCTAATATAAAAAAAGTATTAGAAATTGGCACATTTACAGGTTTAAGTACTTTATCTATGTCACTAGCACTACCTGATGATGGTAAAATAATTGCATTAGATAAAAATGAGCAAACAAATAAAGTTGCTATTAATTTTTTTAAAAAAGCAAAACAAGATCATAAAATTACAACATTAATTAAACCAGCTTTAGAGAGTTTAGACGAAATTAAAGAAAAATTTGAACTCATATTCATAGATGCCGACAAAGGAAACTATAAAGAATATTATGAAAGATCATTGAGTTTGCTTGAGACAAGTGGCTTAATTATAATTGATAATGTCCTTTGGTATGGAGAAGTGGCAAAGAAAAACGAACATGACAAAATTACTAAAACCATTAAAAACTTTAACGAATTTGTCTCTAACGATAAAAGAGTAGAGAAAACCATAATTCCTCTAGGGGATGGAATGACTATATGTAGGAAATTGTAATGTACGAAGTATTTGGTTTCTATAGGTTTTTAAATATTAAGTATTTAAAAAAAAATAAGAGATTAATAAATGAAGTTTTAATAAAAAATAATATTCGAGGAACAGTAATAATTTCAAAAGAAGGTGTAAATGGTACTATATCTGGTAAAGGACCAGATATTAAAATTACTATTAATAAGTTAAAAAAAATTTTAAAATTTAAAGATTTTAATAGTTTCAATAAATCAAAAAGTTTGTTTCAACCGTTTCATAAACCCAAAGTAAAAATTAAGACTGAGGTTGTTCCTATGAACTTAAAACTCAGTCAAATGATCAAAAAAAAAGACAGTCATGTTGACCCAAACAAATGGAATAAATTAATAAGGGATAAAAAAACACTTGTAATTGATGCTAGAAAAGCATTTGAATACGATGTTGGTACTTTTAAAGGTTCCACGAATCCAAATATTGACAATTTTAGAGATTTTCCAAAATATTTAAAAAAACTTAAAAAAAATAAGCCTATAGCAATGTTTTGTACTGGTGGTATTCGATGTGAGAAAGCTGCCGTCTATTTAGAAAAAAAAGGCTTTAGTAACGTATATCAATTAAAAGGTGGGATTTTAAATTATTTAAAAAAAACTGATCAAAAAAAAAGTTTATGGGAAGGTGAATGTTTTGTTTTTGATAACAGAGTTAGTTTAAAACATGGTCTAAAATCTGGTTCTTATTCAATTTGTAGTGGTTGCAGAAAACCAATTTCTCCACAGATTAAAAATTCAAAAAAATATGAGGAAGGCGTTTCATGTCCAAATTGTCACGATAAATTAACAGATCAACAAAAAACAAGATTTAGAATGAGACAAAAGCAAATTAACCTTGCTAAAAAAGTTGGAAAAAGACATATCTTCCAAAAAGAATATTAATAAAGCCTTTATTAAATAAATGAATTTATTAAAAGACGAAGTTTCAGTTTTAGTAAGAAAACTTGCTATACCAGCTAGTATAGGAACACTTTTTCAAACTTTATATACAATTGTTGATACATTTTATGCTGGCAAAATATCCCCAGAAGCATTGTCAGCTTTAAGTAAATCTTTTCCAATTTATTTTATTATAATTGCAACTTCAATAGGAGTAACTGTAGCTGGTACATCTTTAATTGGAAGCAGTATAGGAGAAAAAAATGAAAAAAATGTTTTAAGTTATTTTGGAAACGTAATTATTTATGCTGTTATAATTTCGTTTATTGTCTCATTGCTCGGTTTTACTTTTGGAGAAAAAGTATTTTTATTAATGAATTCCTCAAATGAGGTCACCGGTCTTGGTCTTAAATATATTAATGTAATTTTTTTAGGTACAATTTTATTTATATTAGTTGTAGCGTTAAATTCATTTTTACACGCTGAAGGAGATACTGTCACTTATCGAAACGCACTTATTTTTTCTTTTTTCTTAAACATTATTTTAAATCCTGTATTTATTTTTGGATTTTTATTTATTCCTGCATTAGGGATAACAGGAATTGGAGTAGCAACTCTAATTGCTCAATTTGTTTCTTTTCTGATTGTACTTAGAAAAATATTAATTAACGATAGAATAAAGAAGATAACTTTTGAATATTTTAAAGTAAAATATTTTTTCTTGAAAAATATTTTTTTTCAATCTATGCCAATAACAGTTGCTATTTTAGGGTACTCTGTTGCAGCAGCTATTGTTTTTACTTACGTTGGTTTTTCGAGTGAATATGCAGTAGCAGGTTATGGATCAGCTACAAGAATTGAACAAGTTGTACTACTCCCCATTCTAGGAATAAATACAGCAATTATTTCTATAATTGCTCAAAATATTGGCGCAAAACAATATAAACGTGTTGAACAATCTTATTTTACATCTGTTAGATATGGTTTGTACTTAATGTTATTTTCAGGAGCGATTGTATATTTAACTGCCGATATTATACCTAGATTCTTTTCATCTAATTCTGACGTGATTGCATATGGCTCGATGTATTTAAAAATATCTGCTTTTATTTTACCAGCATATCCAATTTTCTTTTTGTCAAATGGTTTATTTATGGCTTTAAAAAAATCTGAAAAAGCAATGTTAAATAACATTATAAGAAACGTAATAGTGCCTATTTTATCATTTTATATTGCTAGATATATTAATGCAGATTTTAAAACTTTTTTTTATATCTGGGCTATTTTTCAATGGTCTATATCAATTATTTTATTTTTTTATGTTAAATATTATATAAAAAATAAATTAGCGAGTACATAGTTTATTTAAATTTTAAGATGTTTTTTACTAAAAAAAAAGTTTTTATAATGATTATAATTTGTTTAGTTGTTTTTATATTTACTTACAATGATGTTAAGTCAGAAGAAATTAAGGAAATTACTGGTTTTGCAAAAATTATTGATGGAGATACAATTAAAATAAACTCTAAAAAAATAAGGTTACATGGGATAGATGCCCCAGAAAAAAAACAAACATGTCAAAAGCCTTACCTAACAATTAGTTTTTTTTCGTTCACCAAGAGCTACTTATGTGGACAAGTTTCTACTAATAAACTAACTAAAAAAATAAATAATCAGATTATAAAATGCAAGATAAAGGATGTTGATAGATATAGTAGGCTTATTGGAGAATGTTATAAAAGAAATCAAAATCTAAACTCTTGGCTGGTTGCCAATGGTCATGCAGTTGCTTATAGAAAGTATTCTAAAAAATATATTTCAGATGAAATGAATGCAAAAAATAATAAACTTGGTATTTGGCAGGGCAAATTTGAAATGCCATGGGATTTTAGAAGAAAAAATTAAATTTATAATCTTGAAGCACTGTCATTAATCCAGGACCAAAGATGTTGAGCAAAAGACCTTCTTACAAATAAATTAACAATTTGATTTCCCTTATTGTGAACTATAACATCTATATGATTTAAAATTGTTTGCACAGATGAACCTTTTTTATCTTTAAATTCACTAAAATTGAATGGACTTCCTGCAGAAAATATTTCGTAGATATTTTTCCCTTTGATTTCTAATTGAACAAATTGATCTGTAACATCAATTATAGCACCTAAACTTAATTTGGATATATCATTAAAAAGTATTTCATTTAGCTGATATTCATTTGTATCTTTTTTCACCTCATCGTTAGTAACTATCATCCATTCATCAGGGCTAAGCCAAATAGCTGTTAGTTTATCACTGATTGTTGAGGTATTAGCCTCTGTTGGAAGAAGCATATTTAGATTTTTACCTATATTAGTAAAAAATTCTCTTTTTTTACCTCTTAAATTTAATTTCATTGTAGGTGAAATTTCTTTAACAACGACACCATTGTAGTTAATTTCTTCATTTATTGATGTTTTATAATGAAGCATTTAGCCTCTCATTTTTCTCATCATAAAACACTGTATTAGCCACGGTGACACTAATATTTTTATTTTCCATTGGAACGAAAAGTTTTCTACCCATCATATTTTTTCCATCTTTAACAACTGCTAATGCTATTGATTTATTAAGATTTGGGCTGAAATAACTTGATGTTACATGACCAAGCATTTCAACTGGTTTTTGATTTAATTCAGAAACAATTTGAGCACCTTCTTCCAAAACAATATTTGGATCTTCAGTCAATAAACCTACTAATTGTTTTCTATCTTCTTTCATTGTGTCGGATCTATAAAGTGATCTTTTTCCAATAAAGTCATATTTTTTCTTACTTACAATCCAATCCATTTGAAGATCAATAGGGGTCATGGTTCCATCAGTATCTTGACCCACAATGATAAAACCTTTTTCCGCTCTTAATAAATGCATTGTTTCTGTTCCATAGGGAGTGATATCAAATTCTTTTCCAGCCTCTATACATTTTTCCCATATAGCTTCACCAAAACTTGCTGGAACATTAATTTCGTAGCTTTGTTCACCTGTAAAACTTATTCTCATTATTCTACATTTAATTTTATCTATAGTAACTTCTTTAAACGACATGTGTGGAAAATTTTCATCTGATAAATCTAACTCAGGAATAATTTTATTTAATATTTTTTTACTATTTGGTCCACATAAACTAGCTGTTGCAAAATGATCTGTAACAGATGTTAAATATACATCTAACTCTGGCCATTCGGTTTGAAGATAATCTTCAAGTTTACTCAAAACATTTGCAGCCCCACCTGTTGTAGTTGTCATAATATAATGATTTTCACCTAATCTTGTGGTAACACCATCATCGAAAACCATACCATCCTCATTAAGCATCAATCCATATCTACATTTACCAATAGCAAGTTTTGACCATGCGTTTGTATAAACTCTATTTAAGAATTCAGATGCATCACTTCCTTGGATATCAATTTTACCTAAGGTAGAGGCATCTAATATTCCAGCACTTTTCCTTGCAGCTTTACTCTCTCTTTGCACAGCCTGATGCATAGTTTCATCATTGATTGGATAATACCAAGCCCTTTTCCATTGACCTACATTTTCAAATTCTGCTTTATTTTTTATATGCCAATCATTCATAGGGGTTCTTCTAAATGTATCAAAAAATTCTCCCACATTTCTTCCCACAATAGTTCCGAATGTCAAAGGAGTGTAGGGGGGTCTAAAAGTTGTTGTACCTAGTTCACCCATTTTTACACCAGCTGTATCGGCAATTATTCCTAAAGCATGCATGTTGCCAAGTTTACCTTGGTCAGTACCCATTCCAGTTGTTGTATATCTTTTAACGTGCTCGATTGATCTAAAACCCTCTCTTAATGCTAATTTTATGTCTTTTGCCGTTGCATCGTTTTGATAATCAACAAAAGGTTTAGTTTTTCCATTAGGCTTATCAGACGGTAAAAGCCATATATTTCGTTTTGAAGTCTCTTTATCATTTTCTAAACTAATATCTTCAAAATCAGTTTGACTTATATTTAGAAAATTTTTTAATTTATTACTTAAATTTTTAATTATTTCATCTAGCTCAAAATCACCACCGCAAGACCCAACACATATTTGTGCTGAGTTATCAGCTTTAGGGACAAAAACATTTCGATCTTCATCAAAAGTTAGTTTGTTACCAGATTGTGTGTATAGATGCACTGCAGGCGTCCAACCACCCGCAATACCTAAGCAATCACAGGAAATAGAAGTTTTACTACCAGTAACTGACATACCATCATTTGAAAGTTTCATTATTGATACATCACTCAATCTTTTGTACCCACTAGTATCAACTATTGTATGGGACCAGTATATTTTTATACCTGCATCATTAATTTTTTTAATTATTTTTGCATCTGAATTTTCCCTGATATCAATAATAGCATCAACTTTAATTCCTTTGTTGTGCAAAGATAGAGCACTTTCATAAGCGGTATCATTGTTTGTGAAAAAAATATTTTTTACTCCACAAGCAACACCATAAAAATCACTATATTTCTTCACAGCTGAGGAAAGCATAATTCCAGGTCTATCATTATTGTTAAATACCAATGGTCTTTCTAGTGCACCAGTTGCTAAGATAACTTTTTTAGCTCTAATTTTAAGAAGTCTTTGTCTAATTTTATTTTTTTTATCTTTTTTTTCTAAATGATCAGTTAAATTTTCTCTTGCAAGAAGATAATTATATTGGTGATATGCAGCAACACTAGTTCTAGTTTTAATTTCAAGATTTTTAATATTTTTTAGTTCACTAATTTCTTTCTTCAGCCACTCAGATGAAAATGTATTGTTAATTTTTTTATTTTCATTTGTTTCAAAAATTATTGATCCACCAAGTTCATTTTTTTCATCTAAAAGTAACGTTTTATAATTATTTTTAGCTGCATTCTTTGCTGCTAATATTCCAGATATGCCAGCTCCTACTACCAATACATCACAATGAATATTTCTATGGTCATATATATCGGGATCTTTTGTAGTTGGTGATTTACCTAATCCAGCAGAATGTCTAATGAAGAATTCATATTTCTCCCAAAAACTTTTAGGCCACATAAATGTTTTATAATAAAAGCCAGCAGGCAAGAAGGGAGCTAGAAAGTTATTTATTCCACCAATATCAAAATTAACACTTGGCCAACAATTTTGGCTAGATGCTTCCAAACCCTCGTAAATTTCTATTTCTGTTGCTCTTGCGTTTGGTTCAGTAATATTTGAATTAGGATTTATTTGAACAATTGCATTCGGTTCCTCTGAACCTGATGTCATAATTCCTCGTGGTCGATGATATTTAAAACTTCTACCAATTAAATGAACATTATTTGCAAGTAAAGCAGAGGCTAAGGTATCACCTTTAAAACCATAGTATGTTTTTCCATCAAACTTAAATGAAATTCTACTAGTCTCATCTATAAACTCACTTGATTTTACCCGTAGATTTTTGGTCATATTATTATTGTGGAGGTGGTTTTTCACCCATTTTATAAATTGCTTTTATTTCATCATTAGATGTATCTCTTGCCATATTAAACCATTTTCGACAACCATGGGCATGGTTCCACCTTTCAAACTGTACACCTTTAATATTTTTTCTCATAAATAAGTATTCTGCCCATTGATCATCACTTAGTTCTGTTGGTTGTTTTGGTCTTTCGATGTGTGCTTCTCCACCAGCTTTAAATTCTTGCTGATCTCTTTCTCCACAGTATGGACAATTAATTAAAAACATTAATGAGCAACTGCAGCAGCACCATGTTCATCTACAAGGTCACCACTTACAAATCTATTTAAATTAAATGCAGCATTTAGTTTATGAGGTTCGTCGTTAGCAATAGTATGAGCAAATAAATCTCCAGAACCAGGTGTTGCTTTAAATCCCCCTGTGCCCCAACCACAATTAAAGTATAATCCTTTAATAGACGTTTTGCTAAGAATAGGACTTGCATCTGGACATATATCAACGATACCACCCCATTGTCTAAGCATTCTCATACGACTAAAAATTGGATATAATTCTAAAATTGCATTTAACGTTCCCTCTACAATTTGATGGCTACCTTTTTGAGAATATGAGATATAATCATCTGTTCCAGCACCAATAACAAGCTCACCTTTATCTGATTGACTAACATAAGCATGAACAGCATTTGACATAACAACAGTATCGATAATTGGCTTTACAGGTTCAGAAACTAGCGCTTGTAATGGCTTGCTCTCAAGAGGCAATCTTACTCCTGCCATATTAGCAATTACACTTGAGTGTCCTGCTGCTACTACACCAATTTTTTTTGTTTTAATAAATCCTTTTGTTGTCTCTATACCTTCAACTACATCACCATTTCTTTTAATTCCTTTAACTTCACAATTTTGAATAATATCTACTCCCATTTCGTCCGCACCTCTTGCATAACCCCATGCAACAGCATCATGTCTTGCTGTACCTGCTCTTTTTTGTAAGGTACCTCCTAAAACTGGATATCTTATATCTTGCGAGGTATTGATAATTGGACAAAACTTCTTTACCTCTTGAGTATTTAAATAAACTGCATCTATACCATTTAATCTATTAGCGTGAGTTCTTCTTTTTAAATCTCTCACATCTTGTAAATTATGAGCAAGATTCATTACACCTCTTTGACTAAACATAACATTGTAGTTTAGTTCTTGAGATAAACCTTCCCAGATTTTTAGTGCATGATCATATAATCCAGCGCTAGCATCCCATAAATAATTTGATCTAATAATTGTTGTATTACGACCAGTGTTTCCGCCACCAATCCAACCTTTTTCTACTACAGCAATATTTTGCATATTATGTTTTTTTGCTAAATAGTACGCAGTCGCTAAACCATGACCACCACCACCGATGATTACAGCATCATATTCTTTTTTGGGTGTTGGATCTTTCCAAGCTCGCTGCCAATTTTCATGATATGATAAAGCATTTTTAATCAATGAAAATATTGAGTACTTATTTCTCATAATAATTGAATAATTACTTTATAAATATTGAATTTTCAATACAATCACTTAATACACAATGTCATACGGAAGAGTGGGTGAGAGGCTGAAACCAGTCGTTTGCTAAATGACCGTGCGAGGAAACTTGTACCGAGGGTTCGAATCCCTCCTCTTCCGCCACTAATATAGAGGATCGTCTTTAAAAAAGTCTTTCATCGAAATAGGTTTTTGTTCCAAAATATATCTATAAACATTGTAGTTTTCCAAGACTCTTTGAACATAGTTTCTAGTTTCTCTAAACTTGATTAACTCAACCCAATCAACATAATTAATTTGGTTTTTTTGAGGATTTTTATTAATTTTCTTCCAATATTTAACTCTATTAGGTCCTGCATTATATGCGGCTATAGCAAAAGGGTATGCTCCATCATACTGCAAAATAAGACCAGCAATATAATGTGAACCTAAATTAATATTGTATTCAGGATCTTTAGTTAGTTTTGATTTTGAATAAGGAAGTTTAGCCTGTTTTGAGACTAACTGCGCAGTATAAGGCATCAACTGCATCAAACCTTTTGCACCAGCATGACTATTTGCTTCTAAATCAAATTCACTTTCTTGTCTTATAATAGATAATATAAGTGCTCCATCAGGAATTTTTCTTCCATTGATAGTTTTAGGAGTGCTTATTAATGGGTAATTATATTTATTATGAAACCTTTTTTGGTATGATGCAATTTTAGATACCTGAATTGCAAAATCATACCTATTTATACTTGTTGCTAATTCAGCAGCCAAAACTTCACTACCCATTGCAATATTATCATTAGCAAGATGTCTTAATATAAACTTTGTATACTTATCCTTTTTAAGTTCATCAAGAAGATATGTTATTTTCACTAGTTCTTTATTAAAAAATACATAACGATATTTATTGTCAACTTCCATGTCTTTGCTAAGTTCAAATTTATTATTTGGATTTATTTTTAAAAAAGCTAGCTGCCCATAATAAGTTGTTAAATACTTTGAAGCTTCTTGATACCAACTTTTTGATTGGTCTTTATTCCCTAACTTTTCATAAGCTCTTCCTAGCCAATAAGCACCTCTAGAAGTACTGATTGGATAGGTTACATTATTATAAAAGTTTTCAAAATGATCTTTTGCAGTCAAAGGATCATTCAAAAAGCTCAAAGCTATCCATCCACTCATCCATTCTGCTGCAGCAAATTCAGGCCCTTGTCTCATTCCATGATTACTTGAAATTTTATATGCAATTTCATATTTTTTTTTGTAAATTAGAGCTCGTGATATTATTTCACGTTCTTTCCACCATTTTTCTGGCATTACTAAATAATCTTTATCATTTCTAATCTTTAGTAAAATTTCAACTGAAGAATCTACACGACCTTTTTTTCTTCTCCATTTTAAACGGTCATAATTAAGACCTGCATCATTTTTGAATTTTTGGGGTACATTTTTAATTGCCTGATCAACACCGTAACCTTTACTTATTAATATTTGTCTGGCTGTATATAAAAGCTCATAATCTTTAGGTAAATATCTTGTGAGTCTTTTCAGATCCCAATGTTTTCCATTCCATGCCAAGTAGTCTGCTCTTTTTATATAATCTTTAGAGTTTAAATACTTTTTAAATTTTTTTCTAAAAAATTTTAGATCATTTTTAGATAGTTTTGCTGTAATCCAGCCTTCTTTAATTAAATTAATACCCTTAGATTTATCACCAGTTAATAGGTAACTTTCTCCCAAGATCATTTTTCCAAATCCACTATGAGGCTCATTGCCACCAAACCAATTAATAATTTTTTTAGGAGAGACTTTAGCGGTAGACAATTTTTGTTCTGCCAAATATCTTAGTCTATCAATTCTTGGATATTCTGGATTATGATCTATAAATACTTTATAATCATAAAAAGAGGCTTGATTTCCTGTTGTTAGCAGATGTCTCCATTGAATAAAATTATATATAGATTTATCCTTAGCCTTCTTTGCAGTATTTAATGCTGTAGACCATTTACTTTTTTGCATTTCAGAAATCGCCTTTTTCGCCAAACTAAAATCTTTTTTACTATAATATTTTGATATTTTGATATTTTTGGAGTTAGTTACTCCAGATATAGTAGGTTTCTTTTTAGGAATTTTAAAACTTAACTTTTTCTCTTTAATTTCTTCAATTGTAATTTTTTTTTCTTTTTGTTTAAATTTAGAAGGTTTTTTTGGAGGTGAAATAATATTTTTAGATATTTTTTTTATTATTTCCTCGGATGATAAAGAGGGTTTTTGCGGAGGTACTATTTGCAAGTCATTAGCATTAAGTTTTATTGTTTTAAGAGATACTAATCCAACCATTACAATAATAAATAATATTTTTCTGTACATAATCTTTTAGTATATGAATCCGTAAACTATGTTATAAGGATTTATGTTTAAAGGATCAAATGTTGCCTTAATCACCCCATTTAAAAATAACGGTTTAGATGAAGAAGCATATATCAAGCTAATTCATTTCCATATTGAAAATGGTACTTCTGGATTGGTCCCAGCTGGTACTACAGGTGAGTCTCCCACACTTAGTCACTCTGAGCATGAACGTGTTATTGATTTGTGCATTAAGGAGAGTAATGGAAAAATACCAGTTATTGCTGGAACAGGATCTAATTCTACAGAGGAAGCTATTTCCCTTACCTCCCACGCTGAAAAGGCTGGCGCAAATGGAGCATTAGTTGTAACACCATACTATAATAAGCCTACACAAGAAGGATTATATCAACATTATAAAGCTATTAATGATCACTGTGGAATACCTATTATAATTTATAACATACCAAGTAGATCAGTAATCGATATGTCAGTGGATACAATGGCAAGATTATATGAATTAAAAAATATTGTAGGTGTAAAAGACGCAACAGGAAATTTAGATAGAGTCAATCAACAGTTAAGTAAAATGGGCAAAGAATTTATTCAGTTAACAGGGAACGATGATAATGCGTTTGAGTTTAATAAAAGAGGAGGTGTTGGGACTATTAGTGTAACTGCAAATATAGCACCAAAACTTTGTTCAGAATTCCAAAAAAATTCTATTTCTGATGATAAAGATGATGTTTTAAAAGCAAAAGAGTTAGACGATATTCTACAACCAGTACATTCTGCAATGTTTATAGAGAGCAATCCTAGTCCAGTTAAGTATGCTGCCAAGTTAATGAATTTATGTGACGATGAGGTAAGATTACCTTTAGTGAAAATTACTGAAGATACAAAAATATCAGTTAAAAAAGCCTTAGAGTCTGCAAAACTTATTTAATGAACAAAAAAACCAATCCTGGTTTAAAGATTATTTGTTTAAATAGAAAAGCAAGCTTTAATTATTTTTTTGAAGATCTTTTAGAGGCTGGAATTGTTTTAAAAGGATCAGAAATTAAATCTGTAAGAGATGGCAAAGTTAATATTGCAGATGCATACGCCGTTGAAAAAAAAGGAGAATTAGTTCTAATCAACTCACACATTTCGCCATATAAACAAGCAAGTTATTCAAATCACAATCCAACAGATGAAAGAAAACTTTTGTTAAACAAAAGAGAGATAAACAAACTTATTGGAAAAATGCAAAGAGATGGTTTTACTATTGTACCAACAAAAATGTATTTTAAAAAAGGTAAAGCTAAACTTGAACTAGCAGTTGCTAAAGGTAAAAAACAATACGATAAAAGAGCCACTAAAAAAAATAGAGATTGGAACCGTGAAAAATCAAGATATATCAGAAGATCTAGCTAAAATAGTTTATTTAGGTATTGGCTCAAATCTTGGTATTAGAAAAGAAAATATTGAAAAAGCTAAATTTCAATTAAAAGAAAATAATATAAAATTTATATCAGTATCTAAATACTATGAAACCGTATCCTGGCCTAATCCACAATATCCAAAATATTTAAATATAATATTGAAGATTGTATGCCTTCATGATCCATTAACTTTACTTAGTATATGTAAAAAAATTGAGATTGATTTAGGTAGAAAAAAAACAAAAAAAAACTCTCCACGAATATGCGATATTGATATCATTGATTATCATGGAATGAATCTAAATATCAAAACTAAGCTTAAATTACCGCACGAAAGAATGCATAAAAGGAATTTCGTTTTAATCCCATTGTTTGAGATTGAAAAAAATTGGAAGCACCCATCGAAAAAATTAGATATTAGGACCTTAATTTCATTACTACCTATGGACGATATTACATCTATTAAACAAATTTAATTTAATGATATATTACAGAATGTTAAATTCTAATGAACTTATAAATAAAGTTAAAGTTTATAACAAATTTCTAAATCACGAGAGATTAGATAAAGCATATAACTTTGCTGTTAAAGCGCATCAAAATCAGAAAAGAGCATCTGGTGATCCTTATTCTGTGCACCCGATTGAAGTTGCAAATATTCTTACTGAATTAAAATTAGATAGTGCAACCATTACAACAGGATTATTGCATGACACTATAGAAGACACTGTTGCCACATATGAAACAATCAAGAATGAATTTGGACCTGAAGTTGCTGATCTAGTAGACGGTGTTACCAAAATTTCTGTTTTTGAAAACACCGCAAGTTTCAACTCGAAAGCAGAAAACTTTAGAAAATTAATTTTAGCTACTTCTAAAGATATTAGAGTTTTATTAGTTAAAATTGCTGATCGACTTCATAATATGAGAACTATTAAAGCAATAACTAAAGAAGATAAAAGAAAAAGGATTGCTCAAGAAACAATGGAAATATATGCGCCATTAGCAGACAGAATGGGAATGCACAGAATTAGAGACGAGCTAGAGGACTTGTCATTTGAAATTTTAAATAATGACGCAAGAAAATTAATTAAAAAAAGATTAGATGAAATCAAACTCGATAAGAAAAATTTATTTGAGGAGCTTTCTTTTGAATTAAGTTCAATTCTGAACGAAAATCATATTAATGCAGACATTTATGGAAGAGAAAAAACCCCTTTTTCTATTTGGAGGAAGGTTCAAAAAAAAAGAGTTTCATTAGAACAAGTTACTGACATTATTGGATTTAGAGTAATTTTGAAAAATATTGATGACTGTTACAAAACATTAGGAATTTTTCATAAAAAATGGAATTGTATACCTGGAAAGTTTAAAGATTATGTTTCTTCTCCTAAAATTAATGGCTACGAATCTATTCATACCTCAGTAATTGGTTCAAATAAGAAACCTATTGAAATACAAATAAGAACAAATGAAATGCATGAATTTGCTGAAAGAGGCATAGCATCACATTGGAAATATAAATCTTCAGAAAAATTCAATTCATTAAGTTGGAAAGAATATGATTGGTTAAAAGATCTAGTAGAAATTATAGAAAAAAATGAAAATCCAGAGCACTCATATGAGTATACCAAACTTCAAATGTTCCAGGAAAACGTGTTTTGTTTTACCCCAAAAGGTTCTGTAATAAAATTGCCAAAAGAAGCCACAGCAATTGATTTTGCATATGCCGTGCATACAAAAATTGGAAATTCAGCGATTGGTTGTGAAATAAATGGAAATAAAAGTGAACTACAAACTATTCTTCATAACGGAGATCGAATTAATATTATTACATCTAAAAATCATTCACCATCACTTCATTGGATACCTACAACAAAGACCGGGAAAGCTAGAGCGGCTATTAGACGTTACTGGCATGACAAAGGTGAACAAAAAGAGGAAAAAACAAAAAAATATAACACAACATTATGGATGTCATTGCCCGATAAACCCGGGCAGCTTGGTGAAATAAGTTCATTGATAGGAAGTCACAAGTTGAATATCTCAAATTTAGAAATGGTTGGTAAAAACCCAAAGTACATTAATTTTAAGTTTAAACTAATTATTAGAAATCTTAAAAATTTTACAAATTTTATTGCAGAGTTAAAGCAAAAAGGTATAAAATTTAAGATAATCAGACACGAAGAAAAAAGAAATGCTTTCACACAAAAAATCCTTAGATATTTTAAAAAAAACTAATGCCTTATTGGAAGGACATTTTATTTTATCGTCAGGGTTACATTCTTCAAAATATATACAATGCGCTAAACTTTTAAGCTTCCCAAATTTAGCCCAAAAAATTTGTAAATCATTAGCTGGTCAAATAAAAAAAAAATATAAAAAAATAGATTTAATCCTTGCTCCAGCTATGGGTGGAATAATTATAGGTTATGAAATAGGTAGATTATTAAAAAAAGAAACAATTTTCTGTGAAAGAATTAGAGGAAAATTTGCGCTTCGTAGAGGCTTTAGTATAAATAAAGGAGCTAATGTATTAATTATAGAAGATGTTATTACAACAGGAAAATCTAGTTTAGAGTGTGTTAAACTAATAAAGAAAGCAAATGCTAAATTATTAGGTTTTGCATCAATCATAGATAGATCTTCCAAACAATCATTAAAAATAAAAAAAAAAATTATTTCACATCTAAAAATAACAGTGCCGGTATATAATACTAAACAATTACCTGAAGAACTTAAGTCTATACCAGTAAGTACACCAGGAAGCAGATTTATTAAGTGAAAAGATTAGGTGTAAATATTGACCATGTCGCCACATTAAGAAATGCAAGAGGGGAAAAACACCCCGATCCAATTAATGCTGCACTATATGTAATTAAGTGTGGAGCCAATTCTGTAACAATACATCTTCGTGAAGATAGGCGACATATTAATGATCATGATGCTAAAAAAATCTGTAGTTTAAAAAAAGTATTAGTTAATCTTGAAGTATCTATGAACCAAAATATTATTTTAAATGCTCTTAAAATTAAGCCTTCCTATATATGCATAGTGCCAGAAAATAGAAAGGAAATTACAACAGAAGGTGGTTTAAATTTAAAAAAAAACTTTAATAAATTAAAAAAAATTATTCCAAAATTTAAAAAAGCTAAAATAAGAACTAGTTTATTTATTAATCCATCTATAAATGATATTAAGATTTCAAAATTACTTGATGTTGACTGTGTTGAAATACATACAGGAAAATTGTCTAATAATGTTAAGTTAAAGAATAATTATATTAAAGAACTTAATAGAATTAAAAAAAGTTCAAAATTAGCAAATACTTTAGGAATAGAAGTTCATGCTGGACACGGTTTGGATTATAAAACTACACAATTACTGTCAAAAATTAGTGAAATTGAAGAATATAATATTGGCCACTATATAATAGGTGAGTCAATATTTCATGGTCTACCGAAGGTAATCAAAAATTTTAAAAGATTATTAAAATAAGATGAAAATTATTGGTATAGGAGTAGATATTATTCAAAATAATAGAATCAAAAATTTACTTAAAAACAAAAAATTTTTAGGTCGAATTTACAGCGATAGAGAGCTTAAATTATCTAAACAAAACAAAAATAAAGTTGCTTATTTTGCTAAAAGATTTGCTGCAAAAGAAGCTTTTTCAAAAGCATTAGGAACTGGATTAAGGTCAGGTTTAGAATTTAAAGATATTGAAATTGTTAATGATAAGGTAGGAAAACCTCTGTATGTCAAAAATAAAAAAATTATAAAAATTGTTAAAAATAAATTTAAAATTAAAAACTTTAATTCATTTCTGTCTATTTCTGATGAAAAAGATTACTCAACCGCATTTACAATAATTCAATCCTCATGAAATTAGATAAAAACTTTTTTAGTGAAAATATTAAGACCCTTTTTTATGCGCTGATAATTGCTATTGTAATTAGATCATTATTTATTCAACCTTTTTATATACCATCATCTTCAATGGAACCTACATTGTTAGTTGGTGATAGATTGTTTGTTACAAAATATTCTTACGGTTATAGCAAGCATTCGTTTCCATTTAGTCCACCAATTTTGAGTAAAAGAATTATGTTTAAAGAACCAAAAAGAGGGGATGTTGTGGTATTCAAAACACCCGCTGATAATAGAACTGACTATATTAAGAGATTAATTGGATTACCAGGTGATAAAATTCAATTTATTGATGCAAATTTGTACTTAAATAACAATGAAATTTTAAAATCAAAAGTAAAAATAAAAACTAAAATATTTTGTGGAAATAATTCAATCGATGTTTTTAAGTTTGAGGAGAAATTACCTAATGGTAAAAAATTTCATTCAGTATACTTAAAAGAATTTACCTATCAAAATTCAGATGTTTTTACTGTTCCAAAAAACCATTATTTTTTTTTAGGTGATAACAGAGATTGTTCTAAGGATAGCAGATATTTAACTAGTGTTGGGTATGTCCATAAAGATAATTTAATTGGTAAAGCTCGTTTTATTTTTTTTTCATCAGATAGAAAAATAGGAAGTTTTTTTGAATTTTGGAAATGGCATAAATCGGTGAGATTTAAAAGAACTCTTAATAAAATTAATTAATGAAAATTAGTTATCATAACTTAGAAAAAAAAATTAAAGTTAATTTTAAAAATAAAAATTTACTAATTAAATCACTTACCCACAAAAGTTTCGATAAGGAACAAAACAACGAAAAAATCGAATTTTTAGGTGATAGAGTTCTTGGTCTCGTAATTGCAAAAAAGCTTTTAGAAATATATCCAAATGAAAAAGAAGGTGTTTTAGATAAGAAATTTGCATCTTTAGTTAATAAAAAAACTTGTCTTTCGGTAGCGAAAAAAATAAATCTAGATAAATTTATAAAAACTTTTAATCCCTCTAATAAAAACATTAAGATTGAAGATAAAATAATTTCTGACAGTTGTGAGGCTTTAGTTGGAGCTATATATCTCGAAAAGGGACTTGATAATGTCGAAAATGTTATTTTAGATTTATGGCAGGATGAGATTAAAAAAAGCGTCATTACCCAAATTGATGCCAAAACTACATTACAAGAATTATCTTTAAAAAAATTTAAAAAACTTCCAACCTATAAGCTTATTTCTAATACCGGACCAAGACATAAACCTATTTTTAAAGTAGCTGTAAAGCTCCCAAATTCAAAATATTTTTATTCTATGGGCAATTCCAAAAAAGATGCAGAGCAAAACGCAGCTATTGAGTGTTTGAAAGATTTTAAAAAAATATGAATTGGACGGATCAAGGTTTTTTATTAAGTAAGAATAGATATAATGAAAATTCTATAATAGCAGAAATTTACACCCAAAATCATGGAAAAGTGCCAGGCATTATTTTTGGTGGTATATCTAAAAAAATTAAAGGTTACCTTCAAATCGGTAACCACTTACATGTTAATTATAGCTCCAAAAATGAAAATAGAATTGGATATTTTAAGATTGAAATAATTAATGCATATAGTCCACTTTATTTTGATCATAAGCAAAAATTATCCAGTATTACATCTGCTATGAATCTGGTTAAGATTTTGACAGCTGAGTCTCAAGAAAATAGAAATATTTATCTTATTATAAAAAATTTTTTTGAAATTTTAATGGAAAATAACTGGTTAAAAAAATATATTTTTTGGGAATTAGAATTACTTAAATTAGTTGGATATGATCTTGAACTGGAAAGCCTAGTCAAAAAACAAGTAGAGAATAATGAAATTGTTTATTATGCAGATTCATTATATGAAAAAAAATACGTACCTAACTTTTTGATTGATAAAGATATAGAGGTTAATGATATTAAAACATTATTAATTGGCTTGAAATTAGTAGGGGATTATCTTGAAAAGTCTATTTTGAAACCCAATAACTTAAATTATCCAAATAGCAGACTGGTATTTTTAAACTCTTTAAAATAGTCATTTTAGGATATTATTAATCCTGTCCGCATAATATGAAACAATTGCATTTGCTCCAGCTCTTTTAAATGAAATTAAGCTTTCATATATAGCATCACTATTTATTAGCTTTTTCTTAATTGCAGTCTCTATCAAACTGTACTCCCCTGATACTTGATATGCAAAAACTGGTATTTTAAACTTATCTTTTATAGATTTAATTATATCCAAATATGGCATTGCCGGTTTAACCATTACCATATCTGCTCCTTCTTTAATATCTAGAGCTATTTCTCTTAAAGCTTCGTCACTATTTCTAAAATCCATTTGATATGTTTTTTTATCACCTTTAAGAGATTTATTCGAACCTACTGCATTTCTGAATGGACCATAAAAGTTAGAGGCATATTTTGCAGCATATGACAATATTTGAACATTATGAAATTTAGATTTATCCAATGATTTTCTTATTTTTCCTATTCGTCCGTCCATCATATCAGATGGAGCCAATACATCACAACCCATCTCAGCTTGAAGCAATGATTGGTTAATTAATACTTCGATAGTTTGATCATTAATAATTTGACTAGATTTAATCAATCCGTCATGTCCGTGAGATGTGTATGGATCTAGTGCAACATCACACATAATACCTATTTGATTTTTATATTTTTTTTTTATTTCTAGAATAGCCTGACATACTAAGTTATTTTCATTCAGCGATTCTGATCCTATTTCATCTTTTAAAGAATTTTTATTTTTAGGAAAAAGAGCTACCATTGGTATTCCTAACTTAAGTGCTTTGTCAACAATTTGAGATATCCTATTGATTGTATACCTATAAACGCCTGGCATAGAGGGTATATTTTCTCTCTTGTTATTTCCGTCAACAAGGAAAATAGGTAAAATAAAATCATTAGGAGTTAATGTATTTTCTTGAATTAGTCTTCTAGACCAAGAAGTTTTTCTACTTCGCCTCAATCTAAGACTTGGATATTTTCCTGTAATCATGCTCTATTATCTTTATAAATGCGACAAATGTATTATACAAATATATATTAAAATAAGTACAAAACAAATTAATGAGCGTAGATAACACAAATATTGTGGACTTAAATATAAAAAAAGACGAAAGAGTTTTAGATTTTAGAGATTTTCAAAAACAAGGTATTAAATTTGATATAGACAAACTTCAAGAAGCTTATAATCAAATAGTCCAGATAAAAAAGTTTGAAGATGCTGGTGTAACTCATTTTGGAGCAATTTCATTAACTCAAATTCCAGGAGATCCAGACTCAGTTAAAGGCAACAAAGCGAGAGGTGTGTATTGGACCAAACCTGATAAATCAGGAAAAGAAGTCACACGAGATATTAAAATTGATGAGTCTCAGTACAGTGAATTTATTAAGGACTATGAAAATACTTATTTTAAAGAAGTTTATGATACTTTATCTAAAAATTTTAAATTAGGACGAGTAAGAATTCTACTTAAAGAGCCTCGTTCAACATTAAGTTGGCACAGAGATCCAGAACCGAGACTTCATATACCAATTATAACAAATCCTGGATGTTTAATGGTAATTGATAACGTGGCTAAGCACATGCCAGCCGATGGTTCTGTTTGGGTTACAAATAATACTAAGTATCACAATGCATTTAATGGAGGAGAGGAGAATAGAATTCATTTAGTTGCATGCGTGTTAGATTATAAATTTAATTAATTTGAAAAAAATATTTATTTCCTCTGATCACGCTGGGTTTAAATTAAAAGAAATAATAAAAAAATATCTATCAAAAAAAAAAATGAATTATCAAGACTTAGGACCAGTAAATGATGCTAGAGCTGATTACCCGGATTTTGCACATAAAGTTGCCAAAAAAGTCAAAATGAACAAAGTTAATAGAGGTATTTTGATATGTGGTTCAGGCATAGGAATGAATATTGTAGCAAATAAGCACAAAAATATACGTGCTGCTCAATGCTTTAATTTAAAATCCACTAAATTATCAAGATTGCATAATGATGCAAATATCATTACATTAGGTTCTAGATTGTTATCTACAAAAAAAGCTTTAAATCTTGTGAACGTTTTTTTAAATACAAAATTTGAAGGTGGAAGACATTCTAAAAGAATTAAAAAAATATAAAAATATGTCTAGTGAAAAAAATTATTTAAATGATAGTTATAAAAGTTTCTTTGAAGATAGTTTATCTGTTAAAGACCCTGAGCTACATAAAGCAATTCAAGACGAGCTAATAAGACAGCAACAGCACATAGAACTAATTGCATCTGAAAATATAGTATCTCAAGCAGTTTTGGAAGCTCAGGGCTCTGTTTTAACAAATAAGTATGCTGAAGGTTACCCGGGTAAAAGATATTATAATGGATGTGAACATGTTGATGTCGCAGAAAACTTAGCAATTGATAGACTCAAGAAATTATTTAATTGTGAGTTTGCCAATGCACAACCCCATTCAGGTGCACAAGCAAATGGAGCTGTTTTTTTAGCTTTACTAAATCCAGGCGATACATTTATGGGAATGAGTTTGAATTCTGGTGGTCATATTACACATGGTTTAAAAATTTCAATGTCTGGAAAATGGTTTAACGCAATAAGTTATGACGTTGATAAAGAATCTGAATTGATCGATTATGATAATGTTGAAAAATTAGCACTAGAACATAAACCGAAATTGATTATTGCTGGTGGTAGTGCATACTCAAGAATAATAGATTTCAAAAGATTTCGTGAAATAGCTGATAAGGTTGGAGCATATTTAATGGTCGATATGGCACATTTTTCAGGATTAGTTGCAGGCAAAGGTTATCCAAATCCATGTGATCATGCTCATGTAGTTACATCAACTACACACAAAGTTTTCAGAAGTGCTAGGGGTGGAATAATACTAACCAATTATGAGGAGCTTGCAAAAAAATTTAATACAGCTGTCTTTCCAGGATATCAAGGTGGACCCTTAATGCATGTAATTGCTGCTAAAGCTGCAGGCTTTTTAGAAGCCTTGCAACCTGACTTTCAAAATTATATAAAATCAGTTTTAGCTAATGCAAAAATTTTAGCTGAAACTTTAAAAAATAATGGATTCAAAATTTATTCAGATGGAACCGATACTCACCTTATGTTGGTAGATTTAAGACCTTATAATGTAAAAGGTAATTTGGCGGCTGAAAGTTTATCACGAGCCAATATTACTTGTAACAAAAATGGTATTCCTTTTGATACAGAAAAACCGATGATTACTTCAGGCATTAGACTTGGTACGCAAGCAGCTACTACGAGAGGTTTTGGCTTAAATGAATTTAAAACAGTTGGTGAGCTAATAACAAAAACACTTAAAGGATTATCCCAAAACCCCACAGATAATGGCAAAATAGAAAATGAGGTTAAAAATGAGGTTATTGCTTTAACTTCTTCTTTTCCAATTTATAAGAATCTTTAATTAATGATTTGCCCTTGTGAAAAAAAAGGTGAAACATCTGTTGTAGACTCACGCCCAACAGAAGATGGTACCGCTATTAGACGTAGGAGAATGTGCGTATGCGGTGAAAGATTCACCACATTTGAGAGAATTCAGTTTAGAGAATTAATGGTCGTTAAAAAAAATGGCAGAAAATCAGCATTTGATCGTGATAAATTATCTAAATCTATATACATAGCTTTAAAGAAAAGACCTATAGACACTGGGACTGCGGAAAAATTTATAAGTAAAATTTCAAGAGCGCTTGAAGAACTTGGCCAAAATGAAATTTCAACAAACACAATTGGGACGATGGTAATGGAAGGTTTAAAAGAATTAGATCCAGTAGCCTACGTTCGATTTGCATCTGTTTACAGAAATTTTAGAGAAGAGCAAGATTTTGTGCAATTTGTGGACAAACTTGATGTCTCAAAAAAAAGTTAGTTTTTCTAAAAAAGATAAATCCTACATGCGTATTGCCCTAAAGTTGGCAAAGGCAAGAGAAGGGTTAACTGGTACAAATCCTTCGGTAGGATGTGTGATAGTTAAAAATGATCATATAATATCAATTGGTCAAACATCATTTAATGGAAGGCCACATGCAGAAGCAAATGCGATTAAACACGCTAATGAGAGTTTAGTTGGTTCTAAAATGTATGTCACGTTAGAACCCTGTAATCATTATGGACTTACATCACCGTGTACAAAAAAGATAATTAATTCAAAAATATCCGAAGTTATATATTCCATAGAAGATGTTGACAAAAGGGTCAAAAATAAAAGTTTTAAAATCTTAAAGTCAAAAGAAATTGCTGTGAAAACAGGTCTTTTAAAAAAAGAAACAAAAAAATTTTATATGCCCTATTTTTTTAATAGAAAAAAAGAAATGCCATATGTAACCGGAAAAATTGCAATTTCAAAAAATCATCTAATTTATAGCAAAAACCAAAATAAAATAACAAATATCCATTCAGATAAATTTACTCATTTTCTTAGATACAAAAATGATTCAATAATTATTTCAAGTAAAACACTTAATACAGATAATCCAAGGCTTAATTGTAGATTAAAAGGTTTAGAAAAGTATTCACCAATTAGAATAGTATTTGATAAAAATCTAAATTCTAAAATAAATAACTATATTTTTAAAACTGCTGATAAAAAAAATACTTTAATATTTTACAACAAAGCGTCAAAAAGCAAAATTGTGAGTTTAACAAAATATACTAAATTAATTAAATCTAGAGTTAATAAAAAAAAAGCTCTAGATATTAAGTTGATTATGAAAAAACTTTACAAACTTGGTTTAAGAAATGTATTAGTTGAAGGTGGAAATGAATTAACTCTAGGTTTTTTTAAAGAAAGATTATTTAATCAATTTTATTTGTTTAAAAGTAAAAAAAAAATATCTACTAATTCAGATTATATTAAATTCAATTGTTTAAATTTACTTAATAAGAGATCCAAATCAAAAACAAAATTAAAATCCTATTTTGGGAATGATACTATAACGCATTATAAGTTTTAATATGTTTAACGGAATTATATACAACCAAGGAATAATAAAAAAAATTATTAAAAGACCTAAGGGTCTAAATATTTTTATAAAAAGTGATTTAAATGTTACCAAAAAAGATATGGGTTTATCTGTAGCATGCGACGGTGTTTGTTTAACTTTAATTTCTTATCAAAAAAAACTTATGGAGTTTTATCTTTCGAAAGAAACTATAGTGAGATCAAAATTTAAATATTTAAAAAATAAAGATCTCATAAACTTAGAATTACCCTTAAAATATGGAACAAAAATTTCAGGTCATATTTGCCAAGGTCACGTCGATACGGTTGGAAAAATCCTTAGTATAAAAAAAGTGGATAAATCATACGTTTTTAGTTTTGAAATTACTAAAAAAGAGAGAAATCACCTTATTGAAAAAGCTTCTATATGTGTAAATGGAATATCGTTAACTATATCAAAAGTTACAAAAAAAGGTTTTGAGATTTGGGTAATTCCACACACATTTAAAGAAACTAATCTATCAACTTTAAAGAAATTTGATCTTGTAAATATTGAGATAGATATCCTTTCTAAATACGTTAGAAATTATTTTTATGACAAAAAATAATTTTGCTCCAATTGAAAGCATTATAGGTGTTGCTAAAAGAGGAGGTATGTTCATATTAGTTGATGATGAAAAGAGAGAAAATGAAGGAGATTTAGTAATATCAGCCTCAGACACAAGTCCTAAAAATATTAATTTTATGGCCAAGCATGGAAGAGGATTAATTTGTCTTGCAATGGACAGTCATCAAGCTAAAAAACTAAATTTAACTTTAATGTCGCCTGTTAACCAGTCCAGAAACAAAACTGCATTTACTGTTTCAATAGAGGCCAAAAAAGGTATTTCAACTGGCATATCAGCTAGAGATAGATCAAGAACAATTAAAATAGCATCAAAAAATAATGTTAACAAAAATGAAATAGTATCTCCAGGACACGTGTTTCCAATTATAGCTAAAGATGGAGGTGTATTGGTAAGGGCAGGACATACGGAAGCATCTGTTGATATTTCAAAGTTAGCAAGAAAGAAAAATTCAGCCGTTATTTGTGAAATTATGAATGAAGATGGAACAATGGCTAAAGGTGATGATCTTTTTAATTTTGCAAAAAGACATAAATTAAAAATTGCTAAAATAGAGGACTTAATTGCATATAGACTTAAAAAGGAAAAACTTATTCGATTAAAAAAACATAGTCAAATTGAATTTAAAAATCAAAAGTATAAAATACGAATTTATGAAAATCTGTTAGATGGTGCAGAACATTTTGCATTGGTAAAGGGTGCAATCAAAAAAGGTACCACTCCAAGGGTTCGTGTGATCTCTTCTAATGTAGTTCAAAATTATTTAATTAAACAAGAGTTACCAAATTCATTCAATAAAACCCTGAACTATTTCAAGAAATATAGTAATTGTGTATTAGTATTTATAAAAGATTCTAATTTAAAATCAGTCACACAAACATTGAAAGATTATAAAAATAAAGATTTTTATAAAAAAGGTAACGATAAATTAATCAGAAATTATGGTATAGGTGCTCAAATAATTAAAGATTTAAAAATTAAAAATATGATATTGATTACAAAGTCACCAAAAAAAGTAATTGGTTTAGATGGATACGGAATTAAAATTACCAAACAGGAATTAATATAAATGAAGAAGAAATACTTAATAGTTATAGCTGACTATTACAAAGAAATTTCAATCGGTTTATTAAAAAGTGCTCAGAAAATAATACCCAAATCAAATAGTGTCAAAATTATTAAAGTTCCAGGTGTTTTTGAGATACCGGTTACAATATCAAAAAACATTAGAAAATTTGATGCATTTATTGCACTTGGATGTGTTATTAAAGGCCAAACACCTCATTTTGATTTTATTTCGCAAGCATCAACTAATGCTATTATGGATTTATCCATTAAAAACAAAAAACCAATTGGTAATGGGATTATCACTTGTTTAAATATGAAACAAGCAATTGAAAGAAAAAAAAAAGGTGCAGAAGCAGCTAGTGCTGTTATTTCTATATTGTCACAAAAATGAGAACTCATTTCAACCCAAAGAAAAATCCAAGAGTAATTATTATTCAAAAACTATACGGGAAGTTTTATAATGATGATGACGTTTTACAATTTCCGAAACATAGATTTAAAAAGTTCATTAAAGATATAGTTCTTGGCACTATTGAGAGAAATGATTTAATTTTAGATGAACTTCACACAAAATTGGGCGATGATTTTGTTTTTGAAAATCTGGATAAAGTTTTCCAAACTATATTGAAAGCTGCTACTTATGAACTTATGTATAAACCGAATGTATCACTTAATATAATAATAAAGGAATATTTGAATTCATCTAATTTTTTTCTTGAAGATTCTCAGACCAAATATTTAAACGCTTTATTGGACAATTTAGGAAAAAAATTAAGATTTATAAATGCATGAATTTGAACTAATAAAAAAATACTTTTCCAAAATTGCAAAAAAAAATAAATCAGCTTTAAAATTAAATGATGATGTATTTTTTGACAAAAAAAAAGAAATTGTAGTTTCTGTTGACACCTACAATATAGGTAATCATTTTTTTGATTTTAAAAATCCTGATCTTGTTATAAAAAAAATATTAAGATCCTCTATCTCTGACTTGATATGTAAAGGCGTTGAGCCAAAATTATATTTTATTGCTGGATCTGGTAATAAAGAAACCTTTACTAAAAAAAATTTAATAAAAATATCCAAAGCTTTAAAAGACGAACAAAAAAAGTTTAATATCTTTTTGTCTGGTGGCGACACAACATTTTCAAACAATCTTACATTTACAATATCATCAATAGGTTATTCCAAAAAAATTATTTATAGAAATAAAGCATCATTGAATGATGATATTTATGTTACTGGAAATTTAGGTGATAGTTATGTTGGTTTACAAATATTAAAAAAAAAAATAAAAGTTAGTAAATTACTCAGTAATTATTTTATTAAAAAATATTATCTTCCTGAACTACAGATTAAATTAGCTAAAAAATTACTAAATATAGCAAGTTCCTCAATTGACGTATCTGACGGTCTAATAGCTGATATGGAAAAATTAATTAATAATCAAAAAAATCTTTCATTCGTTATTAGCGAAAAAAATATACCTATTTCTTTAACACTTAGAAAATTAATGAAAATGAAAAAAATTAAAAAAATAAGTTTAGTATCTAATGGAGATGATTACCAAATTTTATTCACTGCTAATGAAAATAAATTTAGAATCATAAACAAGCTATCTAAAGTTTATGGTATTAAAATTTCTAAAATAGGTAAAATAGTTTCCAAAAATAAAAAATCCATTATAATTAATGAAAAAGGTAAGAAAATTGAGCTTATTAACAGAGGATATGTTCATCAATTTTAAAAGTTAATTATTGTCTTTTTTACCTTTTTTTGTATTGTGCGGACTTAAAATTAACAACCAATAACATTAAGGTTAGCATGAGTACATCAATAGAGACGATTTTATTATACACAATTGGAGCAGGTTTTTTATCAATAGTTTACGGATTTTTTACAGGAAAAAATATTCTTAATTCAAGCGCTGGAAATGCAAAAATGCAAGATATAGCTTCAGCCATTCAAATTGGTGCAAAAGCATATTTGGCAAGACAATATAAAACTATCGCGTTGGTTGGTGTAGTTGTTTTAATTATTGTAAGTGTTGCGTTTAGCCCAATGGTAGGACTTGGCTATCTTATTGGAGCTGCTTTATCTGGCATAGCTGGATATGTTGGCATGTTAGTGTCTGTTGAAGCAAATGTAAGAACAGCTGAAGCTTCTAGAAAAGGTTTAGCGCAAGGCCTCTCAGTGGCTTTTAAATCAGGTGCTGTCACTGGAATGTTAGTTGCTGGATTAGCGTTATTATCGATTGCTGTTTATTATTTTATGTTATTAAAATTTAATGTTGATGAACGTGAAATTGTTAACGCACTTGTAGCGTTGGGTTTTGGTGCTTCTCTAATTTCTATTTTTGCAAGATTAGGTGGAGGTATATTTACAAAAGGTGCAGATGTAGGGGCTGATTTAGTTGGTAAAGTTGAAGCTGGTATACCAGAAGACGATCCTAGAAATCCTGCTGTAATAGCTGATAATGTTGGTGACAATGTGGGTGATTGCGCAGGAATGGCAGCAGATTTATTTGAAACATATGCTGTTACAATAGTTGCAACCATGGTTTTATCATCAATATTTTTTGTTGGTGACTTAAATATGATGATTTATCCATTAACAATTGGTGGAGCTTGTATTTTAACATCTATATTGGGTACTTTTTTTGTAAAGCTAGGTAGAGATAAAAACGTAATGAATGCTTTATATAAAGGTTTTATAGTTTCTGCTGTAGCTTCTCTAATAATATTATGGCCTGTTACAGATTATGTAATTGGTTTTTCAAATGAATATACTGTTAATGATAAAACGTTTAATGGTATGAATTTATATTATTGTGGAGTAATTGGTTTAGTCATAACAGGATTGTTAATATGGATTACAGAATATTATACTGGAACTAATTATAGACCTGTTAAATCTGTAGCTTTATCCTCTACAACTGGACATGGGACAAATGTAATTCAAGGTTTAGCTGTTTCTATGGAGGCAACTGCAATACCAGCTTTGATAATTGTTGCTGGTATTTTAGCTACTAACGCAATTGCTGGTCTTTTTGGTATAGCTATTGCCGTAACTACGATGCTTGCATTGGCTGGAATGGTTGTTGCTTTAGATGCATACGGACCAGTAACAGATAATGCAGGAGGTATTGCAGAAATGTCTAATTTGGATAAAAAAGTAAGAAAAACAACTGACGCTCTAGATGCAGTTGGAAATACTACTAAAGCGGTTACAAAAGGTTATGCTATTGGTTCAGCAGGCTTAGGTGCTTTGGTTTTGTTTGCTGCTTACACCGAGGACATTAAACATTTTTCTAAAGAAGCTGGATCAGCTCTGGAAGGTATTGTTGTGACTTTTGATTTATCTAATCCTTATGTAGTGGTTGGATTATTAATTGGAGGAATGTTGCCCTATTTATTTGGTTCTATGGGTATGCAAGCAGTAGGTAGAGCTGGAGGTGCAGTAGTTGTAGAAGTAAGAAGACAATTTAAGAAGTTTCCAGGTATAATGAAAAGAAAACAAAAACCTGATTATGCAAAACTTGTTGATCTTTTAACTGTTGCTGCAATTAAAGAAATGATTATTCCTTCTTTATTACCGGTACTGTCACCAGTTGTTTTGTATTACATTATTTTAATGATTGGCGGACAGGTAGCTGCACTTGCTGCAGTAGGGGCGATGTTGTTAGGTGTTATCATTACAGGACTTTTTGTTGCTGTTTCAATGACAGCTGGTGGTGGAGCTTGGGATAATGCAAAAAAATATATTGAAGATGGTAATCATGGTGGAAAAGGCTCAGAAGCACATAAAGCTGCAGTAACAGGTGATACGGTGGGTGATCCATATAAAGACACAGCAGGACCAGCAGTAAACCCGATGATTAAAATTACAAATATAGTCGCTTTATTATTGCTAGCTGTTATTGCTGGTTAATTTTTAGTCCTTTTTTTACCCAAGGGATCATCAATTCTTTGACGTAAACTAAAGAAGAAGTCACTTACAAAAGAGCTTCTATTATAATCTGCAACTGTATTATTGTCATCAAATTTTATTTTTTGCATGTCATCTTTATTATAGAACTCTTTATTAATTAGGATTCCTTTTTTATCTACATCAAGAATTAAAACATTGTTCACAATTAAGTTTCTTTTTCCAAGTTTAGTTAATTTAGAACTACTAGTTTTTCGTTCTATATAAATCAATACATCATTATCAAAAGTACTTTTTACAATAGGAGGACCAATTGTTTGTATTATATCATTTTTATTTGATTGATTAATTTTCAATTTTGTCTGTTTTTCCTCAAGATTGTGTATTCCGTGATGTTGAATTACTTTATTTAATGAGCAGTTTGATATAAGTAAAAAAATTATTAATAATAATATTTTATTCATGAAAAAAAATTATATAGACTTTTATAATAATCTTATTAGATTATCCACTAATAAAGATCTTTATAAAGATTTTAACAAGCAAGATACATTTTCCGATAGACTAAATATATTATTATTACATTTTGCATTTATTTTAAAAAACTACAAAAATGAAAATAATAAAAATACTCTACAAGAAATATATGATTTTAATTTTAGACAGCTTGAATTAAATATTAGAGAAATTGGGTACGGTGATCAGACAATTAACAAAAAAATGAAAGATTATATTAATTTATTTCACTCAATGGTTTCAGAGTTACATTTTTGGGAAAAGTTGTCAAAAAATGATAGATTAAAAAAGTTGTCTTTATTTTTAGAAGATTTTAACAATATTGAATATTTACTTGATTATTTTGAAATTTTTAATCACCAATTATCAAAAAAAACTTTGAATTCTTTCATAAAAAGTGTAAGTAACGATTAATTATGGCTGTACCAAAACGTAAACAAACTCCATCCAGGACAGGAATGAGAAGAGCTCAAACAATGAAATTTTCATCTAAAAATATAGTTGAGGATAAAAGCTCAGGAGAATATAGACTCTCTCATCATTTGGATCTAAAAACTGGAATGTATAAGGGTAGAAAAGTTTTAGATCCTAAGGAATAGAATACACCAAACAAACATGTCTGATTTTATTAAAATTGCAGTTGATGCAATGGGCGGTGATGGCTCGCCAAAAAAAATTATAGATGGAATTATCTTAAATCATAAGTCTAACAAGAAATGTTTTTATAAAATTTTTGGTGATAGAGATCTTATTTTTAACTTAATTAATAATAAAATGGATAAAAATTTTTTTGAATTAGTTCACACAAAAGAAAAAATAAAAAGTACCGATAGTCCATTGGAAGGTGCTAAAAGAGGTAAGTATACAAGTATGTGGATGGCAGTACAAAGTGTTAAAGATAGAGAAGCTGATATCGTCATATCTGCTGGAAACACAGGTGCACTTCTTGTTGTGTCAAAATTGAATTTAAAAATGATTGACAATATTGATAAACCAGCGCTATCAGCTTTATGGCCTAATAAAAAAGGAATGAGTGTCGTCTTAGATCTAGGAGCTAATATTGAATGTAGTTCTAAAAATCTTTTAGATTTTTCAGTCATGGGAGCATCTCTTTACACATCTCTGTACCCAAATGAAAAGCCAAATGTTGCTTTATTAAATATAGGATCTGAAGAACTTAAAGGAAATGAAATAATTAAGGAAACTTTTAAAATTTTGAATGAGAAAAACTCAAATAATTATAATTTTTCTGGTTATATTGAGGGAAACCACTTAATGGATGGCGATGTTAATGTAATTGTTTCTGATGGTTTTACAGGAAATGTTGCTTTAAAAACTGCTGAGGGAACTGCTAATTTTATTACTAGCGAGCTTAAAAAAACATTAAGTGGTAATGTTATCGGTAAAATTTCTTCTTTATTAAATATTTCTAATATTAAAAAATTTAAACAAAGATTGGATCCAAGATTATATAATGGTGCTATATTTATTGGATTAGACTCACCAGTTGTAAAAAGTCATGGTGGTACAGATTATATTGGTTTTTCAAATTCACTAGATGTTTGTTATAGAATTGTAAATGGTAGTTTGATAGATAAGATTAAGCAAAATATTTAAAAATGAGATCAAATTTAACTAAAAAAGACTTAGTTAATTTAGTTTATATGCAATTGGGTTTTTCAAAACAAATTTCAGAAAATCTAATTGAAGATTTTTTAATCACAATTTTTGATAATATTAAACTTGAAAAAAAATTAAAAATTTCAAAATTCGGTACATTTAGTATAAGAAAAAAAAAGTCTAGAATTGGGAGAAATCCAAAAACAAAAGAAACTAAAGTAATTTCAGAAAGAAACGTAGTATTATTCAAACCATCTAAAGAATTTAAGGAATTTATCAATATTAAGGATAATGGATAAATCAGAAACTGCTTATAAAACAATAGGTGAAGTAGTTAAAATTCTAAAATTAAAACCTAACAAAAAGGGTATATTGCCTACCCATACTATTAGATTTTGGGAAACTCAATTTAATCAACTTAAACCTAAAATACTAAATGCTAATAGAAGATATTATGATCAACATTCTATTAATCTTTTAAAGAAAATAAAATATCTATTAAAAGATCAGGGCATGACAATAAATGGTGTAAAAAAGATCTTAAATAATGAAGATTCTTTAAAGCTTGACGAAATGGCAGATAAATCTATAAAAGCTGAAAATTTAAAAAATAAGATTGTTAAAATTTCAAAAATTATAAAAACCTTAAAATAAAATGGCAAAAAAAACACACGTTAAAGTAAGATTAGTTCCCGAAGCAAAACCAGATAGTTCCTTTTTTTATTATATAAAAAAACCGGCTGGGGGTGAAAAAGCCAAGGTTAAGCTTTCTGCAAAGAAGTATAATCCTGATACAAGAAAACATGAAATGTTTGTAGAGAAGAAACTACCACCTCATAGTAAATAGTTATTTTTTTTTAAAATTTCTTTTTTCGTAATCAATATAAGACCAAATCATATTTTTCCAAATACGATTTGTAATTTTAGGGTCAACTTTATTTTTGATCGATTTAATTTTTATATTTTTCAAAATAAATTTTATTCGTTTTTGGTCAACTATTTGATTTTTTTTATCTTTTAATACCAGTACTCGTTTAACAAGATTAGTTCTTATCTTTATTAATTTAATAAGAGAGTTATCTAGTTTATCTAATTGAATTCTAATTTTATTCAGTTTTTTCTTTTTTAAAGGCGACATTTATATATTTGGATAATATAAAAATTATTATATTTATCCTTATATGTACACATTTAATCCAAAAATTAATCATCAGATTTCACTTTGGTTAATTACTATGTTTTGGATTATATCAATAATGATAATTGTTGGTGGATTGACAAGACTAACAGACTCAGGATTATCCATAACAAAGTGGGAGTTGTTTTCTGGTTTTTTACCACCTTTAAATCAGAATGATTGGATAATGTACTTCAATCTTTATAAAGAAATTCCAGAGTTCAGGTTACAAAATTTTAATATGACCATGGAAGAGTTTAAAATAATTTTCTGGTGGGAATGGTTTCATAGATTTTTGGGAAGATTAATTGGTTTAGGTTTTTTAATCCCTTTAGTATACTTTTCTTTTAAAATAAATATCTCAAAAATATTAAATCTTTATGTAATTTTTTTCCTTATATGCATTCAGGGCTTTATAGGTTGGTACATGGTAAGTAGCGGATTAGTAGATAGAATAGACGTTAGTCATTTTAGACTATCTTTACATTTGCTAATTGCTTTTTTAATTTTATCATTGATTTTATGGAATTATTTTAAATTAAAAAATTACAATAGTGTGGACAATAAAATAAATAAATTTATTCCTTTTTTCTTTTTAATATTAGTTTACGTTCAAATAGTAATTGGTGCATTCGTATCAGGGATGGATGCTGGTAAAATATATAATTCATGGCCATTAATGGGTAACAATTATTTTCCAGATGATAATAACTTAATTAATTTATTTAAATATTCTGCATTAAGTGAACCTTCATTAGTACAATTTATCCATCGGAATTTAGCATATATAATTGGTATATTTTACCTATCAATTTTTTATTATATTTATAAAAATAAAATGGATGAGCTTTACAAAGCTATAAATGTTTTGGGTTTGTTTATTTTATTACAAATAATTTTAGGTATTTTTACAATATTATATGGTGCACAAATTTACATTGCAGCTGCACACCAAATAAGTTCAATTTTTCTAGTAAGCTCGTGTATTTATTTTTTTTATATTAATACCAAATTTAGCTAACTGCTTTAAGAGTTCCTTTAGATGATTTATTTAATGCTTGATCCAAGTCTTCAATAATATCATCTATGTGTTCTAAGCCTATGCAAAGTCTAACGTAACTTTGTGTAACACCTGACGCTTCAAGTTCTCTATCATTAAGTTGACTATGAGTAGTACTTGCAGGATGTATAGCTAAACTTCTAGCATCACCAATATTTGCTACATGATAGAACATTCTTAACGATTCAATAAATTTCTTTCCAGCATCTATTCCACCTTTTAATTCAATTCCAACCATGGGACCATTTCCACCATTAAGATATTTTTTTGCTCTATCTGCAATGAACTTTTCGTGCTCTGTAGAATAAATTACTTTTTTAACTTCACTATGTTTTTTTAGGAAATTCACTACTTCTTGAGCGTTATTGCAATGCTGCTTCATTCTTAGCGCAACAGTTTCTAATCCTTGTATTATCGAAAATGCATTATCTGGAGAACAAGCAGATCCAAAATCCCTTAGTAAACACACTCTTGCTCTTACAGCAAAAGGTACATTTGCTCCTGTCATTTCTGGCACAGCCTTTCCCCATATCACACCGTTATAACTCGCATCTGGTTCATTAAATAAAGGTTGTCTTTTTGGATCTGCTGTCCAATCAAAATTTCCACTATCAACAATACTTCCCGCAATCGCTGTACCATGGCCACCAATATATTTTGTTAAAGAATGTATTACTACACTAGCTCCGTGTTCAATCGGTTTACAAATAACAGGTGCGGCTGTGTTATCCATAATTAAGGGAATATTATATTTTCTTCCAATGTTAGAAACCTCTTGAATAGGAAAAACTCTTAAATAGGGATTAGGTAAAGTTTCACCATAAAATGCTCTAGTTTTATCATCAATTTGTTTTTCAAAATTTTTAGGATCACTTGGATCAGCATACCTAATTTCTATTCCAAGTTTACTAAGTGTGTGAGTAAACAATGATACAGTCCCACCATATAAATCAGTAGAACTTACAATATTATCACCTGCTTGAGCTACATTTAAAACAGCAAAAGAGGAAGCTGTTTGACCAGACGAAACAGTTACACAAGCCAAACCACTTTCAAGAGCAGAAATTCTTTTTTCCAAGGCATCATTAGTTGGATTCATTATTCTTGTGTAAATATTTCCAAATTCTTTTAATGCGAAAAGTTTTGCTGCGTGTTCGGTATTATCAAACTCATATGAGGTTGTTCTATATATTGGAACAGCAACAGCTTTTGTTGTAGGGTCGCTTCTATAGTCACCACCATGTAATGCTATGGTTTCTGGATGATTTTTTTTTGTCATTTTTCTTTCCTTTTTAGTGCTTTAACTAAATGTAAGGTGCACAATATAGTTCAAATGCCTACCGATTATGTTAAGATTTCCATTTTAGCAGTTTTATGCCCGCAATAGGATCAAATCGGCAAGTATATTTTTATCAGATAAAGACAATTTTACAAGGTAAATATAAAATTGACTTTGCAATTAATAATAGTATTAATCCACGCACCATGACAAAATTCACTAAAAAAGATCAAGTTACATCATCTTGGTACGAAATTGACGCAAAGAATGCAGTAGTTGGAAGACTTGCAACTATTATTTCCAATATAATTAGAGGA
Source organism: uncultured Pelagibacteraceae bacterium (assembly GCA_902539165.1). Taxonomy (GTDB): domain Bacteria; phylum Pseudomonadota; class Alphaproteobacteria; order Pelagibacterales; family Pelagibacteraceae; genus Pelagibacter. Next base: position 856 of record CACBHY010000005.1, on the reverse strand, counting down.
AAAAATAAAACTACTTATACACCTAATATGGATGATGGTGATTTCGTTGTAGTTAAAAACATAGAAAAGGCAAAATTTACAGGTAAAAAATTTCAAGATAAGAAATATTATAGACATACTGGTTATCCTGGAGGAATAAAAGTAACTACACCTGAAAAGCTAAGTGAGAAAAAACCAGGCGAAACTTTAAAGCTAGCTGTAAAAAGGATGTTGCCTGGAGGCGTATTAGGAAGAAAACAATTAACTAAACTTAAAATATATTCTGGAAATGATCATCCACATAGCGCGCAAAATCCAAAGGTCATAGAACTAGATAAACTTAATAGTAAAAATATTGTTAGAAACTAATATGGAAAATATTCAGACAACTTCTAAAACACCTAAATTAAAACTAGATTTTAAAGATAGTAAATACGCCACGGGCAGAAGGAAAACTTCAATAGCTAAAGTGTGGTTAAAAAAGGGTTCGGGTAAAATTTATGTAAATGGTAAATTATTTAGTGAATATTTTGCTGATGAAACACACAAAATGCAAATAACTCGTCCGTTTGAAATAATTAATCAAGCAACAGGGTATGATGTTAGATGTAGTGTAAAAGGCGGTGGGCCCACTGGTCAAGCAGGGGCTATGGTTCATGGTATATCTAAAGCACTAGTTTTATTTGACGAAAAACTTAAGACCACATTAAAAACTGAAAAGCTTACAACCAGAGACTCCAGAGCTGTTGAGAGAAAAAAACCTGGTAGAAGAAAAGCAAGAAGAAGTTTCCAGTTCTCTAAAAGATAATTTTCTTTTAATTTTTAACTGTTATAATGAAAAATGCCTAAGCTAAATGTATTAATTGCTGGATCAACT
>CACBHY010000004.1 GCA_902539165.1 uncultured Pelagibacteraceae bacterium | reverse complement strand
CTTTTTCAATTTTTCTAACTCTTAAAGGAAATGCTAAATTTTCATAAACAGTCATGTGTGGGAACAAAGCATAGTTTTGAAAAACCATTCCAATTCCTCTTTTGTGTGGAGGAATGTTTGAAATTATATTGCCGTCTAATAAAATTTCTCCATTTGTTGGAGTTTCAAACCCAGCTAACATCATCAAACAAGTAGTCTTACCTGATCCAGAGGGACCAAGCATAGTTATAAACTCACCTTCAGCAATATCTAATTGGAGATCTTTAACGACTAAAACTTTACCATCATAACTTTTGTCAACTTTATCGAATTTTACAAATTCTGGATTTTTAGACATTAAGATGAATATAAAACATTTGTACTGATATATTTCAATAGCTAATTAACTCTTGATATGAAGCTCTTTTGGAAAATTACAAAATAATTCTGATCCACTGTCAGTTACTCTAATTGCTTCTGAAGCTTCAACGCCCCAATCACCAAATTGCATGACTGCTATCATGTGAAAACAAACATTAGGCTCTAGCACTGTCATATCTCCTTTATAAATATTAAGAGTATGCTCGCCCCAGTCAGGTGGGTAACCTATTCCAATTGAATAACCAGTTCTTGATCTTTTTTCTATTCCATATTTATCTAAAATTTTCCAAAACTCTTGGGCTACATCATTAGCAGTATTGCCTGGTTTAATAGCTTCAATACCTGCATTTAAGGCTTCAATAGTTTTATTCATAGTATCAATTTTTAATTGATTGGGTTTTCCAAGGAGTACTGTTCTAGCCATTGGTGCGTGATACCTATTGTAAACACCAGAGAGTTCTATAATTGTAGCCTCTCCTTCCACAAATTTATCCTGTGTTGCAGTTAAATGAGATGCTGAGGTTCCTTTACCTGTGGGCAATAACGTTGCAATACTTGAATATTCACCACCAAATTCCTCAGTTCCACGAAACAATGTTTTTTGAATTTCACCCACGGCATCACACTGTCTTATGCCTGGATTAATGACATCCATTGCTGTTTTCATTCCTCTTTCTGAAATTTGTGCAGCTGATTTCATATAGCTAATTTCTGTATCTGATTTAACTAATCTTGCCCAATTTACTAATCGTTCACTATCTTTTAGTTTAGCATTTGGTAAACCAAGTTTAATTTTCTCATAACAATAAGCAGTAAAATAATGAGCATCCATTTCTAAACCAATGGATAATTTTTCCCAATTTCTCTCTTTAATTATATCTACTAATCGATCATAAGGATGACTTGGCCAATTATGTATATATTCTTCATCATAGACAAGTATATTTTCATTCTTTAAATATGATTTTATATAGGCTCCACCTGCATCTTGAGCTCTTACAAAACATAAAGGTTCTTCTGCATTGACATGAACAATAGCACATTGAGCATAATAGAATGACCAGGCATCATAACCTGTTAAATAATTAATATTATTTGTGTCATGCGATATTAAAAGTTCAACACCCTTTTCTTGCATCATTTTTTGAACTTTTTTTAATCTTTGATTATATTCTTCTCTAGTAAAGATCATTAATTGGCATGGAATAATTTTCCAAATCCCTCTACTGAATTATTTTTGTTTATTTTAACGAGTGTATCCCAAATCAATGCCTGATTACTTGATAATACAGTAGTATTTAATTTATTTTCTAATTTATTTATGATTGTCAAAACTGGCAAAGCGGTACATGAGACGAATAAAGCCTCTGCGCCTTTAAGGTCCATATTAGATAATACATCAAATAGATAATTCTGATCAACTTTCCCAATGTCATAATCTGCTTCAATATCAAAGTATGAATTAGAGGTAATTTCAAAACCTTCACTTTTAAAATATTTCAAAACTTCATCATTTAATTTTTTACTATAAGGAGTAAAAATAGAAATTTTACTAATTTTCATTTTTTTTAATGCTTTAATTGCAGCAGTACTAGGTGTGGTAACATCAGCCATCGGTTTAGCTGCTTTTACTTTTTGTTCTATAGAGTTATATCCAGCTGCAATTGTACCAGAAGTACATCCGTAAACAATGCAATCAATATCTTGATCAGGTAAAATATCTTTTGTTACTTCTGTTACTTTATCTGACATTTTGATCAGATTTTCTTTTGTCAGAGGATTATAGCATTCAATTCGATTTATAAATAAATCAATATCACGATCTTTGATTACATTTATAAAATCCCTTTCAATCATAAAATCACTTGCGAGAGCAATAAGACCGACTCTTGGATTTGATTTGCTGATGTATTTAGGTTCTATTTTAGTTGAATTCATATTTTAAACAGTGAATATATCATAGGATCTTTAATAATCATTAATATTAAAAATAACGACATGAATTTAAAAGACACCTTTATAGCCTCTCTAGTACCTATATTTTTAGGGTTTGGTTTTGTTATAGCAAAGCCTGCATTTGAGTCTTTTCCTCCAATTTTATTAATGGGAGTAAGATTTACTTTTGCCGCATTACTTTTAATTTGGTGGTTTCCAATACCTAAAGGCTATTTAAAAAAAATTTTTTTTGCATCATTGATTGCAAATACTTTGCAGTATAGCATTACATACACGGGACTTAATTATATAGATGCATCTGCTGCAGTCTTATTGGTTCAAACGGAGGTTCCATTTGGTGTAATTTTTGCATTTTTTATGCTTAAAGAAAAGCCAACTATTAGAGCATTAATAGGGATAGCTATCGCTTTTGTTGGTGTTTATATTTTGACTGGATCACCTAACTTGGAGGGGAAATTTTTTGGGATATCACTTACAATTATTGGATCAGCGATCTGGGCATTAGGTCAAGTAATTGTAAAACCATTAAGCAAAGAAATAAACCCATTAGCACTTGTTGCATGGCTTGCACTATTTTCTGGGCCACTTTTAATAGCTTTATCAAGTATAATTGATGGAGATACAATAAAATATTTATCAGAGGCAAAATTTGATCATTGGATTATTGCTTTTTATATAGGATTTATAATGCAGCCAGTTACTTATGGTTGTTTCTATTATGTTTTAAAAAACAATCCACTTTATAAAGTACTTCCTATAGTAACTATGGGTATTCCACCAACTGGTTTATTGGCAGCAATATTTCTTTTGGGGGAAAAACCAACTCAAGAATTATTTATTGGTGGAGCAATTATTATAGTTGGGGTAATTTTAATTGTATTCACAAAAAATAAAACTGAAGAGGTTGAAAAATGAAAATAGGCTTTATTGGATTAGGTAATGTTGGGGGAAAACTTGCTGGTAGTTTGATAAGAAATAAGTTTGATTTAACTGTGAGAGATCTAGATAAAAATTTAACAAAATCATTTAAAGATCAAGGGGCAAAAGTTGTAAATTCTCCAAAAGAATTAGCAGAAGAAGTAGATTTAATAATTACTTGTCTTCCTTCACCTAAAATCTGTGCAGAGGTCATGGAAGGAGAAAATGGTATTTTAAATGGTCTTTCCGAAAATAAAATATGGCTTGAAATGAGTACTACAGACGAAGCTGAGGTAAAAAGACTTGGTCAAAAGGTAATTGCAAAAAAAGCTATACCTTTAGATGGGCCTGTAAGTGGTGGTTGTCATAGAGCGGCTACAGGAAATATTGCAATTTTTGTTGGGGGCAACAGAAGCGCTTTTGAAAAAATTTTACCCGCATTAACTGTAATGGGAAGAAAAGTATTACACACAGGAGATCTTGGAAGTGCTAGTGTACTTAAAGTAATTACCAATTACTTAGCGTCTGTTCATTTAGTTGCTCTTGGTGAAGCATGGACTGTAGCAAAAAAATCTAATCTGGACCTTGCAAAAGCATACAAAGGCATTGCTGTTTCATCTGGTAATTCTTTTGTCCATGAAACAGAAAGCCAAGTGATACTTAATGGTTCATACAATATAAATTTTACTATGGATTTAGTTCTAAAAGATACGGGTTTATTCGATGAGCTAGCTAAAAAATTAAACGCTCCTCTTGAAATCTCTCCTAAAGTTGTTGAAATATTTAATGATGGAAAAAAAAAATACGGTTCTAGAGCTTGGTCTTCGATGATTGTAAAAAGAATGGAAGATTTAAATAATATTGATTTTAGAGCTGAGGGTTTTCCTGACGAATTAGTTGACAACGAGCCTGAAGAGAAAGGATATGAAATTTAAATTTATATGCATGTAATCCATAGAGGTATAGCAAATAAAAAACTTAAGGAAAATTTACTCTTATCTTTTAAAAAATCATTTGATTTAGGTTTTGGTGTTGAAACTGATATTCATGCAACTAAAGATGAAAATTTTGTTTGTTTTCATGATTTTACTTTAAACAAAATTTTTAAAAAAAAATTAAGTATTAAAAATTTAAATTTTTCAGATATTGAGACTGTAAAAAATTTTAAAAAAAACCCAATTCCCTTATTAGAAGAGGTATTAAAAGCTTCAAAAAATAAATATCCTATTTTGATTGAAATAAAGCCAAATTTATCTTTAAAATTGCTAAAAAAATTAGTTAAACAGACTTCAAAATACTCTAAGTGTATTTTTATCTCATTTAAACATGAAAATATTAATAAATTACTCAGGATTAAGCAGACTTTGAAAGTAGGATTATCTTTTTCGTACAATTCTAAAATTACTACAATTGTTGAAAAATCAAAAAATAAAAAAATAGACTATTTAATATTAGATAAAGTATTTTTAAATCATAAAAAAATTCAAAATTTAAATATCCAAAAATTTTATTATACAATTAAAAATAAAAAAGATTTTAATAAATATAGTAATGACAATTGTTTGATATTTGAAAACTTATAAATTTATTTTTTTAGATAATTTAATCTACCGATGATCTCGTCTCTATCCATATAATAACCTTGCAAGTGTCTATGACCCGAATTTGGATCGAATGCAGTTCTGCCATGTAATATTCTTCTGTTATTGAAGGAATAAATATCACCTGGTTCTAGACGAAAATTTATTTGAAACTTTTCATCATGTAACAATTTACCAAATAAACGATGAGCTTTATAAACTTTTTGCATCAAATCAGGATGGCAATCTAAAACATCCATAGTTGCTATACTAAATCTTATATCATGAAAATCTCCATCTTTAGTTAAACTGATCGCTGGCGCATGAAAATCCCTATGTGACTCTTGTGTATAGTCCATATCACGGAATTTTAATGGCACATTTACTAAAGTATCAAAAATTTCCCTCTCATTTTTTTTTAAATATTCAGCTACAGCAAAACCATCAACTGCTGAAGAGTCTCCCCCTTTAGCAGAGTTAATTAAGCAATGCAGAAATTGATAGCCCGGTGGCAACTCAAACCAAGGTAGATCCATGTGATTTCTAAGTGCATGAGCAGTATAAGCTGAGTTATTTGGTTTAGGTATATTAATTACTTCAAAAGGTGTTTTAAAAAATGTCTCCCTAACATGACTAATTCTATTTAATAAAGGAAAAGCTGACTTCTCTGAAATAGGTGCATTTTTTACAATTGCAATTCCTGTATGATGCAAAAGTTCTAGCCACTTTATCAAGCCCGCATCTGAGTTTAATATTTCGTCGTGATCTATACAAATTTTATCAAAATCACCTTTAAGATCTTTGTTCCATAATTGATATGGTGAAATATATTTGCTTTTGTTTTTTAAAGTGTAACAGTTTTTTCTTAACCATTTAGGATCATATATACTTGTGTGATCACCTTCATTCCATTCTACCTTTAAATGACCTGAGGAATTAATTTCAAAATTTTTTACATTCAGATTTTCAGATACATTCAATATGTTAAACATTCTATGACGTGAGTCTTTATCGTGAGCGGTGGGACAATTATCTCTCAACCACATATAATTAAATGCGCTCTCTTCTCCATCACTCCACTTTATTTTAAGATCAGTTTTTAATTTTTCTATTTTTTCAATTTGGGCCATAAATAAATAATTATTTATTCATAATTAATTGTCAATGCAATTAAGAGTTGAATTGTTTTTTTTCTTTTATTTGATCTATTGGCGCCGCCTGTTAGAACTATTGCTTAATGTCAAAAATTGAAATCAATAACGTATATAAAATTTTTGGAAGTAGCCCTAAATCTGTACTAACTCAAGTAAAAGAGGGGGCAACTAAAGACGAAATTTTAGAAAACACTGGACATACAGTTGGCTTAGATAATGTTTCACTGAAGATTGAAGAAGGTGAGACGTTTGTTTGCATGGGCCTATCTGGATCAGGAAAATCAACTCTAATAAGACACTTAAACAGATTAATTGACCCTACAGACGGAGAAATTTTAATAGAAGGCACTAATGTGATGAATTTAAATAAAGAACAATTGATAGAATTTAGACGTCACAAAATGAGCATGGTTTTTCAAAGATTTGGCTTATTCCCTCATAAAACTGTTATTCAAAATGTTGGTTATGGACTAGAGATGCAAGGAAAAACCGAGGATGAAAGAAATAAAATTTCTATGGAAAAAATTAATTCGGTTGGTTTAAGCGGTTTTGAAAATCAATATCCTGCTCAATTATCCGGAGGTATGCAGCAACGTGTTGGTTTAGCAAGAGCATTAGCAACTGATACTGATATTATGTTGATGGATGAAGCATTTAGTGCCCTAGACCCACTAATTAGAAGTGATATGCAAAAACAATTGATAGATCTACAATCAGAATTAAAAAAAACTATTGTATTTATAACTCATGACCTTGATGAATCTTTAAGATTAGGTGACCATATCGGAATATTAAACGCAGGAAAGTTGGTTCAAGTTGGAACACCTGAGGAAATAATTATGAACCCTGCAGATGATTACGTTAAAGCATTTGTAAAAGATGTAAATAGAGCAAAAGTAATTAAAGCTAAGGTTATAATGAAAAAACCAAATGAGGTAGATGATATTGATAAATCAAATGTTATTAAGGTTCACGAAGATCAATTTATTGAAGAATTTTTACCTCAAATAGTTTGTTCCGATGCAAATTGTGAAGTTGTTGATAAAACAGGAAATATAAAAGGTTATATTACAAATCAAGAATTACAATCCTCCTTAACAAGATCATAGACTAATAAATAATTTCATATTCTAAATATTTTTTTTTTGATATAGATGAAAAATGAGTACTGATAATAATTCAAAGGGTATTGTGTTAATTATTATTGCAATGTCTTTGTTTGCAATGCAAGACTCGCTCATTAAATTCATATTTGAAAAAGCAGCTCTTTATGAAATTTTCTTTGGAAGATATTTTGTTGCAGCAATTTTGTTATTTTGTTTCATAAAATATAAAAATGAGAAAGTATCTCTCAAGACATATTACCCAGTATTAACTTTTGTAAGAGTTGTATTGCATTTTTTAGCCTTTTCTGCATTTTTTATTTCTTTGACATATATGCCGTTAGCAACTGCAAACGCTCTATTTTTCTCATGTCCATTTTTTGTATCCATATTTGCAAAATTTTTTTTAAAAGAATTTATCGGTATAAGAAGATGGTCAGCCATAGCATTTGGTTTTTTAGGTGTTTATATAGTCCTAAATCCTAATTTTGATAATTTTGAATATAGAAATTTACTTCCTGTTTTGTGCGCATTTTGTTACGCAGCTTCAATGACAATCACTAAATATACATCTGACAAGGATGGGATTTATACACAGTTATTCTACTTTTATCTTATAGCAATAATACTTTGTGTCCTGATTTATATTTTTATGGGTAGTGGTCGGTTCAATAATTCTGACTTTGATCCAACTACACAATTTATCTTTAGAGAATGGTTTTCAAATATAGAATATACTTGGAAATTTATTTTATTTTTTGGTTTTGCTGCATCAGTTGCTTTTGTTTGTATTTTTTCCGCATATATAGTTGCTTCTCCATCTGTTGTATCCTTGTTCGAGTATTCTTTAATTATAATGTCTATGATCCCTGGTTATTTTTTATTTAACGAAATACCCTCATCGAGAACCTTCATCGGAGTTGTATGTATAATTGTAGCTGGAATTTATATTTACTTGAGAGAGAAGGCTAGAGATCAGTATATTGCAACTGAAACACCGGTAAGAAGATGAAGAAAAATTATATACCAACAATCAATATATCATCACTAATAATGAATAATTTTGAAACACAAAGTGCAATCAAAACAATTAAACAAATTGAAAAAGCATGTGTGAATATTGGTTTTTTTCAAATTTTAGGGCATGGACTTAATTTAAAAGAAATAAAAAAAATATGTGATATTGGAAATAAATTCTTCAATTTACCAGATAGTAAAAAAAGGAAATTATCACCAAAAAAATGGAACAAAAAAAATAAAAATTTCTACAGGGGATATTTTCCTAATGATGTGAATGGCAAAGAAGGTTTAGATATAGGAGACTTAAAAGTTACAAAGAATTATTCTTCTAAATTAAAAAATCAATATATTGAATATATAGAACTGAATAAATGTTTTAATAAAACTTCCATTAAAAACTTAGATAAATATTTTGATAATATTTATAATTTAAGCGAAACTTTGTTTAAAAGTGTGATCAAAATAAACAATATGAATCCAAACATTTCAAGTAAAGCTTTTTCTAGATTAAAAACACTTAGCACTTTAAGATTTAATTATTATCCAAATCAAACAAAGCCAATAGAAATTTCAAAACAAGATGGGGTTGCTCTGGGTTGCGAAACACATGTTGATAGTGGAATATTTACAATTCTCTACCAAGATAAAAAAGGTGGTCTGCAAGTACAGAATAGAAAAACACAAAAATGGTATGATGTTCCATTTAATAAAAAAGCTTTAGTAGTAAATTCTGGTAGAGCGCTGGAGTTTCTAAGCAAAGGTCAATTTAAAGCGACTAATCATCGGGTCTTATGGAATAAAAGTAAGAGACTTTCTGTTCCATTTTTCTTTGAGCCTTCATATGACTTTAAAATGAACAAATCTTTCTTAAATTCAAAAAATTATACTAACTCCGGTCAGATTTATGAAAAATTTCTTAATAAATCTTTAAAGAAATTTATCGAGTATCAACGTTAAAGTAATTTGAATCTTTGAAAATTTAAATTTTCATTTTATAAAGAATTCATTATTAATGTCCAAAATATTTGATTTATTCATAATAGGGGGTGGTATAAACGGTGCTGGTATTGCAAGAGACGCAGCTGGAAGAGGTATGTCTGTATGTTTAGCTGATAAAGGAGAAATTGGAGGCGCAACTTCCTCTTGGTCCACAAAATTAATTCATGGTGGGCTTCGTTATCTAGAAAATTATGAATTTAAATTAGTAAGAGAGTCTCTTAAAGAAAGAGAAATTGTTTACAAAATTGCCAAAAGCATTTCAAAACCCATTCCATTTATTATACCTTATGCAGATAAAATTAGACCAGCATGGTTAATTAGACTCGGATTATTTCTTTACGATAACTTGGGTGGTAAAAGTAATATACCAAAATCAAAAACATTTGATCTTAAAAAGAAATTTCCAAATATACTTAAAGAAAAATATAAAACTGGTTTTCAATATTTTGACATTCAAATTGATGATAAAAAATTAACAAAATTAAATGCGCAAGATGCAAAAAGAAATAAAGCTAAAATATTAGAACATAACAAAGTTAAAAAAGCTGAAATTATTGAAAATGAGTGGGTAATTAGTCTTGAAAATGGAAAAAAAATAAAATCAAAAGTTTTAATAAACGCTTCTGGTCCATGGATAAATGAGACCCTGCACAAAAATATCAAAATCAAATCTAAGAAAAAAATAAGATTAGTTAAAGGAAGTCATATAATTACAAAAAAATTGTACAAAGCAGATATAGCTTTCACGTTTCAAAATACAGATAAAAGAATAATATTTGTTATTCCCTATAAAGGTAAATTTTCATTAATAGGGACCACAGAAGTAGAGGTTAATTCACCTGAAAATAAAGGGATATCTAAAAATGAAATTAAATATTTAATTAAGTCTGTAAATAATTATTTAAAAAAACAAATAAGTACAAAAGATGTTGTAGATACCTATTCTGGAATAAGACCTCTAATTGAAGATTTTAATAAAGCTTCAAAAGTAACAAGAGATTATATTTTTGATTTAAAGGTTATAAAAAAATTACCTCTATTGAATATTTATGGGGGGAAACTTACCACCTATAGAAAACTGTCTGAAAAAGTCCTAATTGACCTTAAAAAGTTTTTACCTAAGACAAAAAAAGGACCATGGACAGATAAAAAGAAGCTTTTTTAGATTTCCACTGCTATAAAAAAGTGATATCATTATCTGATAAAGCGATACATAACTCGTCGTTAAATTCATAGATTTACGAAAGTGGGATCGGTCGTCTTTAAATTAAAATTTAAAGGAGGCTTTATGAAATTTGGATATTTTTGTAATACAACTAATTGGACCCACAAACCTTACGATATACTTTTGGACGAAACTAGGGAGATCACAGAGTATTGTGATAAATCTAAATGGGATTCTATTTGGTATACCGAACATCATTTTAATCATGAGGGTATGGAGTCTTTGACAAACCCTTTGATGATGGGTGTCGATGCTGCTGCAAGAACAAATGATATTCGAATAGGCCAAGCTTGTAACGTAATTACTTTTCACAACCCAATTAGAATGGCTGAAGACATTGCTTTATTGGATCAATTGTCTAAAGGAAGAGTAGAAATAGGAATAGGAAGAGGAATTTATGGAAGAGAAGCAATAAATTTAAATAAAGAAGCTGATATGAAGGACCAAGCAAAAAATTTTAGGCTTTTTGAAGAAACGTTGACTATTTTGAAAAAGGCTTGGAAAGAAAAATTTTTTAATCACAAAGGAGAATTTTATACATATCCTGCTCCAGATTATGTTTGGCAACACGACATGAGTCCACCAAATAAAGACTTGGTAAATTTAGAAACAAATGTGATGGAAAATATAAGTGTACTTCCTAAGCCTTATCAAAAACCTTATCCAGCAATTCATCAAGTTGTGGATGGAATAAGATCAATTGAATGGGCAGCTCAACAAGGTTTAAATATTATTATGTGGATACCTACTGTTAAGGCGTTAAAAATAAAGTTTGAAGCATTTAAAAATGCAAAATCAGAGGCTGAAAAAAGAAATGTACCAATGGGTGAAGGTATTTCTTTGGTAAGGGATATGTTTGTTGCTGACACAATGGAAGAGGCTAAAGAAAAAGCAGGTCAACATATGGTAAATTACATGAAGTGGGTTTGCCATTGGAGAGGTTTAGGAAATCATATGGACCCAGGTGAAGAGCTTCCAGAAACAAAAGGTAAATTAGATTTGTTAAATTATGAATTTTTACACAAAAGAAACATGCTTTTTGGAACACCAGAATATGTGATTAACAAAATTCATGAATTAAAATCGGAACTTAATTTGCAAAATTTGCAAGTGTGGTCTAACTTTCCAGGTGTCAAACACGAAGATTGTATGAAGAGTATTAAGTTGTTTACAGAAAAAGTAATGCCCCACTTTAAGAAAGATTTTGACACTGAAGTAAAAAAAGTTTCTTGATAAAAAAAAGAAAAAAAATAAGCGGTGGTCAAGCCGCTGTTCAATCTTTAAAAAAAGAAAACGTTAAACATGTATTTGGCCTTATTGGTTCCGCAACAATGGAAATGTTTGATGCTCTTTATCATGAGAAAAGTATCAAATTCATTGGAGTTAGAGACGAAAGAACGGGCACTCATATGGCTGACGGTTATGCAAGAGCCTCGAACAAACCAGGAGTAATCTTAGCAGGACAAAACGGTCCTGGTGCAACAAATTTAGTTACAGGAATTGCTCAAGCAAAAGCAGCTTTTTCCCCACTAGTTGCTATTGCTGGATCATATTCGACGAAAGATAAAATGGAAGATGCGTTCCAAGGTCTTGATCAACAATCATTATTTACACCTATCACTAAAAAAACTTGGACGGTAAAAAATTCTAAGATAATTCCAAATGTAATTGGAGATGCTTTCAAGCTTGCAATGAAACCAAGAAGAGGGCCTGTGTGTATAAATTTACCTAGAAATATTTTAGCAGAAACTAACAATTATAATATTAATTATAACAAAACGTCATTTGAAAATGAGAGCAAAATTAAAAGTAAAAAAGAAAAAATTAAAAAGGCAGCTAAAATAATTCAAGGGTCCAAAAGATCGGTAATAATAGTGGGTGCTGGAATTAAATATACATCCAAACATAAAGAAGTAATAAAACTTTCCGAAATACTTAACATACCAATTGTTACAGCAGCAGGACATGGTGATGCAATTCCATTTAATTATAAACTTAATGCTGGACAAATGGGTCCTAGAGGAAATCCAGTTGCATCGAGATTAGTAAAGGAAGCAGATGTTATTTTAGCAATCGGTACTCGTTTGGGCTTCAATTCAACCTTCTATTCTTATGAAAATATAAATAAAGAAGCAAAAATTATTCAAATTGAATTAGAAAAAAAAATGCTTGGAAAATATTTTCCAATTGTACTGGGAATTAATGCTGATGCAGCAACAGCTACAAAGCAATTATTTGATGAAATAAGTAAACAAAAATTCAAATTAGATGTTACTAATTGGACAAATTCTTATCTCAAAGAGAGAAAGCGATTTTTAATTAATAGAGATAAAGACAATTTAGGAAAGAATTTTCCTATACAGCCCAAAGGCTTGTTTAAAGAGTTAAGAAAAGTGCTTCCTAAAAATAGCGCTATAACTTTAGATGCTGGAACGTTGTGTTTACAGGCGACTGATGCCTTAGAATATTACGACCCTCCATCATTGTTTACTCCATTAGATTTTGGATTAGTTGGATTTTCTTTTGCGTGTGGATTAGGTGTAAAAGTTGCTAAGCCAAAAAAAACAGTGATTAGCCTCATGGGTGATGGTGGATTTGGAATGACAATCTCAGAACTTAGTACAGCTGTAGAATATGGAATTAATACAACAACAATTGTTATGAATAATCAGAGCTGGGGAGCTGAAAAGGCTTATCAAAAAGACTTTTTTGGTAAAAGATATTTAGGTGCAGATATAAAAAGTCCATCATTTGATAAAGCTGCAGAATTATATGGTGCAAAAGGCTTTAAAGTTAAAAAAATTTCTGAATTAAATGAAGCAGTTACAGCCGCAATAAAATGCAATAAACCATCGGTTATTGATATTGATGTGGATCCAAAAGCCCTATACAGTTTTAGAAGAGATAGTTTCAAACACAGAGAAAAAAAATGAAGTTAGAATTAAGAAAATTCGTAAAATTTGTTGATAAAACTTTAATCGAAGGTGGCAAAGAAGCCAAAGAACCTGTTTTATTAGTTTCAGTTGCAGCTGTTTTTAAAAATCCTTGGCATGGACAAGGCTTTGTTGAAAATTTAAGACCAACTATTTTAGATTTGGCACCAAAACTCGGAGATTTACTTGTTCCAGAATTAATAAATGAAATGGGATCTCCAGACAAAATACTGGCATATGGAAAGGCTGGTGTGGTTGGTTTAAATGGAGAAATAGAACATGCATCAGCATTTATTCATACATTAAGGTTTGGAAATAAATTTCGAGATGCAGTTGGAGGTACATCTTATTTAAGTTTCACCAACACTAGATCTCCTGCTGGATCTAAAATATCTATTCCTATGATGCATAAAACTGACTCTGGTTTAAGACCTTATTACTTGACACACGAATTCACTATTCACGATGCTCCTTTTGATGATGAGGTTGTGATTGCTATAGGTGGAGCATCTAGTGGTAGAGCGCATGCACGGACTGGAGATAGATACCAAGATATGAAAGAAATGGGTATTGAGCCCAAATAACAGTGAATGATAACAGCTACCACTGCATCGGGAACATACTATTTATTTAATAAAAAAGATCAAAAGATACCAATTATTTTTGTGCATGGAGTTGGTTTAACGCATGAAATTTGGCAACCTCAGTTGGATTTTTTTAGAGAGCGCTCAACATTAGTATATGACATTCTAGGTCATGGAAAATCATCTTTAAATAAAGAAAAAATCAGTTTTAAAGATTTTTCAGATCAAATTATAGATTTAATTGATGAGCTTAAGATTGATCAAATTCACTTAATAGGTTTTTCAATTGGATCGCTAATTGCAAGAAATTTCGCAACAAAATTTGGTGAAAGATTAAAATCGTTAACTCTTTTAGGTTCTATATACAAGAGATCAAATGAACAGCAAAAAATAGTAAACCAAAGATTTGAACAAGCTAAATCAGAATTAAAACTATCAAGACAAGCTTTAAAGAGATGGTTTACTGATAAATATTTGAAAAATAACCCTGATATATATGAAAAAATTACCTCAATTTTATCATCAAATAATATGACTAATTTTTTAAAGGTCTATGAGTTATTTGTTAAACACAAAAATGATGAGAATTTTAATAAAATTAAAGTAAATACATTAATTATGACTGGAGAATTTGATATTGGTTCAACAGTTGAGATGTCACGAGAACTAAAAAAGATAATTAATAACAGCCAATTAAGTATAATTAAGAATGGAAAACATCTTTGTAGTATTGAATGTGCAGATGAGGTAAATTTAGCAATAAAAAAATTTATAGACTCTAATGACAAAACTTAAACAATATAAAATGTTTATTGATGGAGAATGGGTAAACTCTAATAGTAAAAAAACTTTTGAGACCCTTAATCCCGAAAATAATGAACCATGGGCAATAGTGCCAGAAGCAGATGAAAAAGATGTTGATAAAGCAGTTAGAGCAGCACAAAAAGCATTTGAGGGTGAGTGGCCAAAGTTATTACCAAGAGATAGAGCAAAATACCTAAGAGCAATAGGAGATCAATTAAGAGAAAATGCAGAAATGCTTGGTAAGATAGAAACTATTGATACCGGAAAACTTTTTAGAGAAACAAAAAAACAAGCTATCTATATCGCAGAATATTATGATTATTATGCTGGCTTAGCAGATAAAGTTGAGGGTACGGTGTTGCCCATAGATAAACCGAATGTTCAAGCAATCACAACCCGTATACCTATTGGTGTGATAGCAGCAATTATACCTTGGAACTCTCAAATGTTTTTAACTGCTACGAAAATAGCACCAGCCCTAGCAATGGGAAATACAGTCGTAATCAAATCTTCTGAACTTGCTCCAGCTGTATTATTTGAATTTGCAAAATTAATTGAAAAAACTGGTATTCCAAAAGGTGTAATAAATGTGATCACTGGTTTTGGTGAACCTTGTGGTAAAACATTAACTACTCACAATTTAGTTGAAAAAATTGCTTTTACTGGTGGGCCTGAAACAGCAAGACATATTATTAAAAATTCTGCACAAAATCTCTCTGAAGTTAGTTTAGAGTTAGGTGGAAAAAGTCCCGTCGCGGTATTCGAAGATGCCGAACAAGAAAATGCTATTAACGGAATTACGGCTGGAATATTTGGAGCTAGTGGTCAGAGCTGTATAGCAGGATCTAGACTTTATATTCAAAAAGGAATTTATAATGAATTTTTGGATAAACTTGCTGGTCGTGCTTCAAAAATAAAAATAGGCACTCCTATGGATCCTAAAACGGAAATGGGACCCTTAAGTAGCTTTAAACAATTAGAAACAATTGAAAAAAATATTAAAGATACATTGGCCCAAGGTGGAAAAATTAAATGTGGTGGAAAAAGAGACTCGTTTTCTAATAAAGGATATTATTTTCCTCCAACAATTATTGAATGTGACAACCATAATCTTCCGGCTGCAGAAAATGAATTGTTTGGTCCTGTTTTGTCCGTGATGAAATTTGATACCGAGGAAGAAGTAATTAATAAAATGAATGATAATCAATATGGATTGTCTTCTGGCGTTTATACATCGAATTTATCAAGAGGTATGAGAGTTTCTAAAGCAATCCGGGCAGGAATAACTTTTGTAAATACGTATAGGTTAATTTCACCCTCAGCTCCATTTGGAGGAATTAAAGATAGTGGATATGGAAAAGAAGCAGGTATCGAGTCCGTAAAAGATTATACCCGAGTTAAAACGACATGGTTCTACACCTCAGATGAGCCGACCATGGACCCTTTTTCGATAAGATAATAAAAAATTAATTTAATAAGAATGTTTTTTAAGTGGGAATTTTTTTTTTCTTACATCATAAGCATAACTTGCAACTGCTTTTGAAATCTCTCTTCGAACATTAGAATATTTTTTTACAAATCGAACATTAATATTATTCAATCCAATTAAGTCATCCAATACTAATATTTGGCCATCACAATTGTTTGATGCACCAATTCCTATTGTAGGTATTTTAATTTCTTTAGTAATAAGTTTGGCTAACGAAGTCTCAATACACTCTAATACAATTGAGAATACTCCGGCGTCTTGTAATAATTTTGCATCTTGCAAAATTTTGTCTCTTTCTGATTTTTTTTGACCTTTAAATTTAAATGTTTTTTCCGACTGGGGGAGCAAGCCTAAATGTCCCATCACTGGAATATTATATTTAATTAAATTTTTTACAATCTTGTAAATTTTTTGACCTCCTTCTAATTTGACTGCATCACACTTGGTCTTAGAAATTATTTTTTTTGCATTGATAAGTGCTTCCTTAGGATCTCTGTAAGTATTATGAGGCATATCGACAACCATCAAACTTTTTTTAACACCCATCCTCACACTTTTAGAATGTTCGATCATAGTGTTAAGACTTACTTCTCTTGTAGATTTATAATTGTATAAAACTGACCCAAGTGAATCTCCTACCAAAATAAGATCACAATAATTATCTAAAACTGAAGCTATATTTTTTGAATAGGCAGATAATGCTACAATTTTAGTTTTATTTTTCTTATTTATGAACTTTTTTATTTTCATAATTTTACTCAGTACACTTATATTAATTTAAAACAATATCTTAACAAAATTTAAATAAAACTTTTACAAAAGTAATTTATAATGTGTTTTATGAGTTTTGATAAAGTTAAACAAGCTACAATAGAATTATTCAATTCTAATATTGAACCTTTTAAAGAAATAGTCTCTAAAGATGTTCATTGTGAATCTATACACAAATCTAGCACTGGTAGCTCAGTTAAAAATTACGATGAAATGATGGAAATGGTTGGGAATGCTATGTCGAATTGGACAGGTAAGCATGAAATAAAATGCCTAATAGACACTCCAGAAATTGTTGTAAAAACAGTGAATGGTTTTGATCCTAATTTTACTTATCTTGAAATAGACCATCTTAAAGATGGTAAGATAATTAAACATTTTTACGGTAAAGTTCCAAAATAATAGGTTTTTAAGAATTTTTTTTTATGGTCTACTAAACTTTTAGATCCATAGTAAAAAAATTTTACCAGGTACCTGTATTTTCCATTGAGGACCAGGGTTCTTTAGGCTCCAAGTTTCCCTCTTGAAGAATTTCTATTGAAATTTTATCGGGCGATCTGACAAATGCCATATGACCGTCTCTTGGAGGTCTATTGATAGTATAACCCATGTCCATTAATCTTTTGCAAGTTTCATAAATGTTATCTACACGATAAGCGAGATGACCAAAATTTCTTGAACCTTCTCCAAGTTCATCACCGTCCCAATTATAAGTTAATTCAATTTCTGTATTTTCATCATTAGGTGGGGCAAGAAAAATTAAAGTGTATCTTCCTTTTTCACTGTCTTTTCTTCGTGTCTCTTTTAGTCCAAGACCATCACAAAAAAATCTTAAAGACTCATCTACATCTTTAATTCTAATCATTGTGTGTAAATATTTCATACTGGTATTTATAATTAAAAATTACTCTAATTCAATAGTGCTGGGGGGTTTTGAGGTAATATCATAAACAACCCTATTTATACCTCTTATACTATTAACAATCTTATTTGATATAATTTGCATAAATGACTTTTTGAATTCGTAAAAATCAGCTGTCATACCATCTTCAGATGTAATTGCTCTTAATAAACATAGATATTCATAAGTTCTGTTATCCCCCATTACACCTACTGTTTTAACAGGAAGTAACGCAGCATAGGCTTGCCAAATTTTATCATAAAGTCCATGATCTCTTAATGCTTGGATGAAATAGTAATCAGCTTCTTTTAAAATTTTTATTTTCTCATTAGTAATAATTCCTGGCATTCTAATTGCTAAACCTGGTCCAGGGAATGGGTGCCTTGATATAATCTCTTTACTTAATTTCAATTCTAAACCCAATTTTCTAACTTCATCTTTAAATAAAAACTTTAATGGCTCAACAAGTTTTAAGTTCATTTTTTTAGGTAAACCGCCAACATTATGATGTGATTTAATTTTAGAGGTTTGGCTACCAGTAACTGATTTACTTTCAATTAAATCAGGATAAAGCGTTCCTTGAGCTAAAAATTTAACATCTTTGATTTTTTTTGAATATCGCTCAAAGATTTTAATAAAAAGGTTTCCTATAATTTTTCTTTTTTTTTCTGGATCAGAAACATTTTTTAATTTATTTAAAAATTCTTTTTCTGCATTTACATAAATTAAATTCATTTTAAGTCGTTTTTTAAAAGTTTTGATTACTTGAGTTTCTTCATTTTTCCTCAAAAGACCTGTATTCACAAATATACAGTATAACTTTTTTCCAATAGCTTTATTTAATAACTGAGCAACCACACTACTATCTACACCTCCAGATAATGCACAAATAACTTTGTTAGTCCCAACCTGATGTTGCACATCGTTTATCAATTTTATTTTTTGATCTTTAGAAGACCAATTTTTTTTTATTTTACAAATTAAAAAAATGAAATTACTTAATAATTTTTTTCCATTTTCAGTATGAGTTACCTCGGGATGAAACTGTACTCCATAAAATTTTTTTTTACTATTCTCTACAATGGCAAATTTAGAATTTGTGCTTGAAGCAATAACTTTAAAATTTCTAGGAAGTTTTGATACTTGATCAGCATGGCTCATCCAAACTTCTTTTGATTTTTTTGTACCAAAAAAATTACTAGTTAACAGACTATTGTTTTTTTTATGAATATTAGCTAATCCAAATTCTCTATGTTTAGATTGTTTAACTTTCCCCCCACTAAGTTTAGATAATATCTGGTGGCCAAAGCAAATTCCCAAAACGGGAAGGTTTAATTCTAATATTTTTTTATCAAATGAATATTTGTTAATTTGGTCAACGTTTAAGGGGCCCCCAGATAGAATTATTCCTTTAACGCTTTTACTTATGTCAAAAATTTTAATTTTTTTATGACTTATTATTTCACAAAAAATACCTAATTCTCTAATTCTTCTTGCTATTAGTTGTGTAAACTGCGAACCAAAATCTATAATTAAGATTTTATCTAGATTTTGATCAAGACTCATTTTCTGGTTCTATATTTTTAAGTGACTCCTGAATTTCCTTATTTTCATCACACATATTGATGCAGACTTTAGCGAATGTTTCAGAAAGTTCGTTTACCCTATTGTAATTTGATTTTTTTAAAGCAATTTTCATTAACATTAATAAAGCCTCTTCATTTTTAGGATCAATTAATAGTGTGGTTTCTAAATTAAACTCCTCTTTTCTCTGATTTTCTTCGTGATTATAAATCTTTGCTAAGTACAAATAGGAATTCGCATCTTTTGGATTATAAACTATATTCCTCTCAAAAAGAAATCGTGCTTCATTATATTTTTCTTTTTTAAATAGATTTAGTGCCTTTTCGTAAAAATTTTCTTTACCAAATGAATTAGTTTGAAAAAATATTAAGAAAACAAATAGAGCTAAATTTATAATTAATTTACTCATTAATATTTACTTTCATTTTTAACCACATCAACATTATGAACCATGCTTTCATAAAATCCAGCCTTGGTAATTTTAACAAAATGTGGATTGTTTCTTAATTTTATTATTTCACTAGAACCTAGATAACCCATTGAAGATTTTAAACCTCCGATTAATTTATAAATAATTCTTTCAACACCGCCTTTGTATTTCACAAATCCCTCTACTCCCTCAGGAACATATTTTGAAATATCTTTTTGTTTTTTTTGAAAGTATCTGTCTGCTGAACCTTTGTTCATAGCACCAACAGATCCCATACCCCTAAAACTTTTAAAAAATTTTCCATTTTTTTTTATTAATTTTCCAGGTGTTTCGTCTGTACCTGCAAATAAAGAACCTATCATTACTGCGTCGGCACCTGCGGCAAAAGCTTTTGCAAGATCCCCCGAATATTTTATTCCCCCATCAGATATAATTTTTACTTTTTTGTTCTTAAGTCCATTTCTTACAGATATTATTGCACTTAATTGAGGAACTCCTATACCGGCAACTAATCTTGTTGTGCAAATAGATCCAGGCCCTATTCCAACTTTTATGATATCTACACCAAGTTTTATCAAAAACTTTGCGGCTTCTGGGGTTGCGATATTTCCTGCACAGAGAGCCACTTTTTTACTTTTAATTTTTTTGATATATTTAATAATCTCAGCAACTTTTTTTGTATGACCGTGAGCAGTATCAACTACAATTAGGTCGATATCTTCTTTTAGAATTTGTTTTGCTCTTATAAATTCGTCAACTCCAGCTCCTACTGCAGCACCTACTAGTAAATTTTGTTTTTTAACTTTTTTAATTTCTATAATTTGTTCTTTTATGCTTAAGTTTCTATGAATAACTCCTATTCCTCCAGCTTTTGCTATCGCTATAGCCATTTTACCTTCTGTCACAGTGTCCATTGCTGATGATAAAAGAGGTATTTTCAATCTTAGATTTCTTGTTAATTCTATTTCTGTATTGACCTCGGATGGTAATATTTTAGAGTATTTTGGAGCTAACGTTACATCATCGAAGGTAAGTGCTTCTTTTATAGGAACCATAATCTTTTATATACGATTCCTTTTAAATTTAAAGTGCCTATCTAAGTTTTCTACAAATAATAAAACTTTCCTTTGAATCTTTTCTGCTAGATTTTGGTTTAAAAACCTTAACTTCTTTAAAAAATTTTTTTCCTTGTGCGACTATTTCGTTGAAGGTTCCTCCCATAAAAATTTTAGAAATGAAATAACCATTGTCTTTTATTTGATCTTTTGCAAATAACATCGCTTCCATGCACAGTTCTCCTGTTTGGAGTGAGTCGATATTTTTGATCCCAGTCGTATTTACAGCCATGTCAGACATCACAACATCTGCCTTATTTCTT
Source organism: uncultured Pelagibacteraceae bacterium (assembly GCA_902539165.1). GTDB lineage: Bacteria > Pseudomonadota > Alphaproteobacteria > Pelagibacterales > Pelagibacteraceae > Pelagibacter. The sequence continues at coordinate 153,383 of CACBHY010000004.1, read as the reverse complement.
AATTTTTTTATAATTTCCTCCTGAATTACGTTTTCTGTAAAGTCTCCTTGGATTTGAATACTATTACCAATTTGTGCCATTTTTTTAATATCTATTGATATAAGCTTTCCGCTTTTAATTACTTTTAAAGCATATTGTGACCAACTACCAGGTGCAGCTCCAATATCAATTACCGACAAACCACCTTTAAAAATTTTAAATTTTTCATCAATTTCGATTAATTTATAAGCTGATCTAGCTCTATAACCATCAACTTTAGATTGCCTTACATAGGTATCTCTTCGTTGTTTATTAACCCAGTTTTTAGAAATTTTATTTTTTTTCAATTATTTCTATATCTTAAGCTTTTAAGAATTTTATTATTATTTAAACTATCAATTTCTATTTCAATACTTTTATCTGTTCTCATATCTTTTCCATTTTTCCAAATTCCAGCTGCTAGATGCATTATTCCAATTTTATAATTTGGAAGATATGGTTCTACAAACGTTTGATTTTCTTCGTCATATTTTGGTAATAAATTACTTGTGATCCAGTTACAATTTAACGGTAAAAATTCAGTTTCTAAATTATCAATATATACTGACATGTTAATAGCTAATCCCTCTGACCCAAATACATTTCCTGCTTTCAAAGTTTGAAATAAATTATCTTGCCAGGACTTCCATCCTATTGATGTTTTTTCCATCGAGAAAACACCAATATTGATATGTGGAGCAAAAGCTAATTTTCTTGCTTTATCAAAACCAATTTTTGACTTTACTGCATGTTTAAAGTTCTGGGACTTAATTATTGCAATTTTACCAAATAACCAATTTACTTTTGAAGTTATTTTATATCCAGGACCAATAGTCTGGGTAATTCCGAGCTTTCCATTTTCACAAGCCTTAAAATATAACTCAACAGATCTCCAGTCATTTACCCACGCATCACAATCAATCCATAAATATTTTTCATAATTAGGAAAATAATTAGGCAGAAACGCTCTTGATACTTGGCTCTTTAACCACTCTTTACCTTTAACTTTATAATCTGGAACTTCGATGTCCCACTCCGCAGATTTAATTTCATCCACTTTACTTGAAAGACTCTTTTTTTGGTCCTCGGTCAATCCAGCATCTAATATACATACAGCTACATTTTCACTATCTTTAAATCTTTTTATAGAGTTTATAAGTTCGTCTAATAATGGGTAGTAATTAGCATCAGCTAGAGAAACAATTACATTTTTTTTCATTAAAGTACGTCTTCAAAGTCATCATCATCTTGAATTCTGTCATTTTCATGAATCTTTTTTAATTTTTGATAATGAAAAAAGCTAATTGGTATTAAAGATAAATAAATTAAGCTACTTATTGCAATGACATTAAAGGTATAAATTAGTAGTAATCCAAAAAATAAAACAATTCCAAACAACAAAAAAATTGTTGCTTTTCTTGGAATAACTATCTTTTTAAAGGAGTAAGTTGGAAATTTGCTTATTAGTAATAAAGAAGTTCCAATAAAAAATAATGGAACTAGTACGTTATAATTCAATTCAATATAGTCAAATCCACTTAAGCTAATTATTAGTGGTGTTAGAACTAATATTCCTCCTGCAGGAGATGGAACACCTTGAAAAAAATTATCTCTCCAAGAAGGCTCTTGATCCGAGTTAATATTAAACCGAGCTAATCTGAGTGCAACACAAATCACATAAATTAAACACAACAACCATCCAAATCTTCCAAATGTATTTAGCTTCCAGAAATACATTATAAATGCTGGAGCTACTCCAAAACTAATCATATCTGTTAGGGAGTCTAATTCTTTACCAACTCTTGAAGTTCCTTTTATTAATCTAGCAATTCTTCCATCAAGTCCATCAATTAATGCAGCAAATATAATTGCGATTATTGCAAGATGAAATTCACCACTCAGTGCAAATCTAATCGAAGTAAGTCCAATGCAAACTCCAATTAAAGTGAGCATATTTGGCAAAATCATTCTTGCATTTTTTTTATCTGCAACAATTTTTAAATTGTTTTTTGGTTGTTCCATATTTATTTTTTAGCTAGTAATGTTTCGCCCGAGATTGCAGTTTGACCAACTTTTACAAGCGGTTCATAATTTTCATAGTAAACATCTGCTCTACTTCCAAATCTTATCATGCCAATTCTGTCTCCTTGATTTAATTCTTGATTTTGATTTGTCTCACAAACTATTCTTCTTGCGATCAAACCTGCAATTTGAACTACAATGATAGCATTTCCATGTTTGTCCTTAATTTTATAATAATTTCTTTCATTATCTTCACTAGCTTTATCCAGTGATGCATTGAAAAATTTTCCTGGCTTATATAAAATTTCTTCCACTGTACCCGAACAAGGAGTTCTATTTACATGACAATCAAAGACATTCATAAAAATACTTATTTTTTTAAACTTTTTATTTTCAAGTCCGACTTCTTTTGGGCCATCAACATCTTCAACCTTAATTACTTCTCCATCTGCTGGACTGACTAAATAATTATCATCTCCAATAATTGTTCTTTCTGGATCTCTAAAAAAATAATAAACCCAAATAGTCAACAAAAAGCCAATTAATCCTAAAAAATTATTAACGATTAACAAAATTACAGTTATGAATGCAGCAATAACTATAAACTTATATCCTTCAGTGTGTATCTTTGGAAATATCTTGGTAAACATATTCTTCTAATTGCTAATTTTTGATTAATATGTATATAAACCACTCAAATTCAATTAATAAGATAATTTTATTTTAATGAGCAAAATCAACGTAAAAAACCCTATTGTCGAATTAGACGGGGATGAAATGACCCGAATTATATGGGAGTTCATAAAGAATAAACTAATCCTCCCCTATTTAGATCTTGGTATTGAATATTATGATTTGGGTATGAAAAGTAGAGACAACACAGATGATAAAATCACAATAGACTCAGCAAATGCAATTAAAAAAATTGGTGTGGGTATTAAATGTGCAACTATCACACCTGATGAAGCAAGAGTAGAAGAATTCGATCTAAAAAAAATGTGGAGATCTCCCAATGGGACAATAAGAAATATTATTGGAGGCACTGTTTTTAGAGAGCCAATTATCTGCAAAAACATTCCAAAGCTTGTTCCATCTTGGACAGATCCTGTAATTATTGGAAGACATGCTTTTGGAGATCAATACAGAGCAACAGATTTTAAAGTTCCTGGTAAGGGAAAACTGGAAGTTAAATGGACATCCGAGGATGGTACAGATGAAATTAAATATGAGGTATTTAATTTTACAGGACCTGGAGTAGCTCTTTCGATGTATAATTTAGACAAATCTATTCAAGATTTTGCAAGATCGTGTTTCAGTTACGGACTTATTAAAAAATGGCCAGTATACATGTCTACAAAAAACACAATTCTCAAACAATACGACGGTCGATTTAAAGATATTTTTCAAGAAGTATTTGATAGTGAATATAAGGAGGAGTTTGAAAAGCATAATTTAACATACGAGCACAGATTAATTGATGATATGGTTGCGTGTGCAATGAAATGGAGCGGAAAATATATTTGGGCGTGTAAAAATTATGATGGTGATGTTCAGTCTGATACCATGGCACAAGGTTATGGATCCTTAGGTTTAATGACTAGTACGCTATTAACACCTGATGGAAAAATTATGGAAGCAGAAGCTGCACATGGAACGGTTACCAGGCATTACAGAATGCACCAACAAGGTAAAGAGACTTCTACAAATCCAATTGCATCTATCTTTGCATGGACTAGAGGATTGGCACATAGGGGGAAACTAGATAGCCATAATGAATTGATTAATTTTGCACAAATAATTGAAAAAGTTTGCATTGAATGTGTCGAAAGCGGAGCTATGACAAAAGATTTAGCAATACTAATAGGCCCATCAAGTAAGTACTTAACGACTAATCAATTTTTAGACGAAATTGATGGCAATCTAAAATCTAAATTAAATTAAAGACTTTATTTCTTTAAAGGCATTTTCAATTTTTGATTTGTCTTGACCGCCAGCTTGTGCAAAATCGTTTCTTCCTCCACCGCCCTTACCACCAATAATCTCTGATCCAATTTTAACAAATTCAACAGCATTATATTTGTCAGTTAAGCTTTCTGTAACTCCAACTGCTATTCCTACTTTGTCATCTTTACTTGCAAAAACTACCACAATACCTTTGGATAACTCTTTTTTACCTTTATCAACTAATTTTCTTAATTCTTTAGGAGGAAGATCTTCAACTTTTTGAAGTCTTAACTTTATTCCATTTATATCTTGATCTTTGATAATATTTTTAGATTTATCATTTAAAATTGAATTTACATAAAGAGTGTCTAATTGCTTTGTTAAGTTTTTAATTAAATCTTTTTGATCTGACTGATCTAAATGTGGTTTGCCTCCAAGCTTGATGATTTGTTCACTTAAAATTTTTATAGTCTCATCATTTCTTTCAGAAGATAATACCGAGATTTTTTCCTTATTTTTTAAGTAATCCTCTAACTGTTTGTCTCTTAGTGCTTCTATTCTTCTTACCCCTGCAGCTATTGAGGATTGGCTGACAATTTTAAATTTTCCAATATCCCCTGTATTTTTAACATGGGTTCCACCACATAATTCTGTGGAAAAATACTTTCCATCCTCATCTCCCATTGAAAGTACTCGAACTTCATCACCATATTTTTCACCAAATAAAGCTAAAGCTCCCTTTTCTACAGCTTCATCAGGTGTCATTAATCTGGTTTTTACATCTGATTTTTTTGAAACCATATTATTTACAAAGTTCTCTATCTTATCAATTTCATCATTTTGAATTGGCTTCATATGACTAAAATCAAATCTCAATCTGCTAGGCTCTACAAGTGAACCTTTTTGAGTTACGTGATCCCCTAATACTCTTCTTAAAGATTCATGTAAAAGGTGAGTTGCAGAGTGATAAGCTCTGGTGTCATTTCTTCTCTCAATATTTATCTTCATTTCAACACTATCTTTTAACTTTATAGATCCACTGACTACTTTTCCATAATGTACAAATAAGTCGCCAAGTTTTTTTTGAACATCTGTTACTTTAAATTGAAATTCATTTGATACGATCTCACCAGTATCTCCTACTTGACCTCCAGACTCTCCATAAAATGGGGTTTGGTTTACTATGATCATTCCCTCATCATTTTCTTTCAATTGATCGACTTCCTTATTTTTTTTTAATAAAGACAAAACAATACCTTCAGCTTGATCGGTTTCGTAACCTAAAAATTCAGTTGGCTCTAACCTATCTTTAATCCCAAACCAAATATCTTCAACAGCAGCATCTCCTGAACCTTTCCAATTTTTTTTAGCAAGTTCTCTACTTTGTTTCATTAAGGATTTAAATTTTTCTGTATCAATAGACATTGATTTATTTTTTAAAATATCTTCAGTAAGATCTAACGGAAATCCATATGTGTCGTATAATTTAAATGCCACCTCGCCAGGTAAAACTTTATCAATCTTAGAAATTTCATCATTTAAAATTTTAATTCCTCTATCAAGAAGAACTAAGAATTTTTCTTCTTCCATTCTTAAAGTTTCTTTAATCAATGACTCAGCTCTTATAAGTTCTGGATAATTTCCTGACATTTCATTTTTAAGGGTATCAAACAAATTATAAAAAACTGGCTCTTTGGATCCTAACAAATGAGAATGTCTCATTCCCCTTCTCATAATTCTTCTAAGCACATATCCTCTTCCTTCATTTGAGGGTAAAACACCTTCTGCAATTAAAAAAGAGCTTGCTCTTAAATGATCGGCAATTACTCTAAAGCTTGCAAGGTTAGATTTGTCTGACTTAACTTTTACAATCTCGGATGCTGAACTAATTATTTTTTTAAAATGATCTGTTTCATAGTTATCATGCGAACCTTGTAATAAAGCAGCTATTCTCTCTAAACCCATACCAGTATCTACAGATGGTTTTGGTAAATTTATTCTGTTGTCTTTTGAAACTTGCTCATATTGCATAAAGACTAAATTCCAAATTTCAATAAATCTGTCCCCATCTTCATCTTTCGAACCAGGTAATCCCCCAGATAAATGATCTCCATGGTCAAAAAAGATTTCAGAACATGGTCCACAAGGGCCTGTTTCACCCATTGACCAAAAATTGTCTGAAGTGGCAATTCTAATAATACGATCATCACTAAAACCCGCTATTTTCTTCCAAAAATTGAAGGCTTCATCATCTTCGTGAAATACAGTTACATAAAGCCGTTCTTTATCAATGCCAAAATCTTTAGTGATTAAATCCCAAGCATAATGAATTGCTTGTTCTTTAAAGTAATCTCCAAAAGAAAAATTTCCTAGCATCTCAAAGAAGGTGTGGTGACGAGGTGTATAGCCAACATTTTCAAGATCATTGTGTTTACCTCCTGCCCTGACACATTTTTGAGAAGTAGTGGCTCTTACATAATCCCTTTTTTCTAAACCTGTAAATACATTTTTAAACTGAACCATACCAGAATTAGCAAACATTAGTGTTGGGTCGTTATTGGGAACTAAATTACTAGACTCGACAATTTTATGCTTGTTCTTTTCAAAATACTTTAAGAACGTATTTCTTATTTCGTTTAATGTTTTGTCAGCCATATTTTTTAAAATACAGCTTTTTTAATCTATGTAAAATACATTTATACTCGTGGTTACAGGACTTAATAATAAGACCTGTAACCTGAAGAGAATAATGATTAAATAATAATCAACAAATTTATATAATTTTAAAATGATGTTATTATTGCCAATTTATTAAATTATTGTTTAAAATGGGATAAAGGCGCTTAAATTAAGCGCCTTTTATAATTAAAGATGACCTATTAATTAATTCTTTTTCGGTGCTGTAGCTTCTTCTTTTTCTGCTTCCTCTTTTTCAGCTACCTTCTTTTCTTTCTCAATCTTATCTGGATCAAGCGGGTTTCCTTCTATTTTCTTAGAAATTACTCCTGCTTTTTCCCTAATAGCCATTTCGATTTCTGCAGCAACTTTAGGATTTTGAGCTAAATAAGTCTTGGCATTTTCTCTACCTTGACCAATTTTCTCACCTTTATAAGCATACCATGCTCCTGATTTTTCAATTATATCTGCTTTAGAACCAAGATCGACGAGTTCGCCCATCTTGCTAATTCCTCTTCCATACATCAAGTCAAATTCTACAACTTTAAATGGTGGAGCAACTTTGTTTTTAACTACTTTAACTCTTGTTGAGTTACCAATAATTTCATCTTTATCTTTAATCGCACCAATTCTTCTAATGTCCATTCTTACCGATGAATAAAATTTAAGTGCATTTCCACCTGATGTTGTTTCAGGACTTCCAAACATAACTCCAATTTTCATTCTGATTTGGTTAATGAAAATCATCATTGTATTTGTATTAGAAATTGAACCTGTTAATTTTCTTAAAGCCTGACTCATTAATCGTGATTGAAGACCAACATGATGGTCTCCCATCTCTCCTTCGATTTCAGCTTTCGGTGTTAAAGCTGCAACAGAGTCGATAACAATTACTGAAATAGAGCCTGATTTTACTAAGGTATCAGCAATTTCTAAAGCTTGTTCACCAGCATCTGGCTGTGAAATTAAAAGTTCTTCAGTATTTACTCCTAATTTTTTTGCATAAACTGGATCTAAAGCATGCTCTGCATCAACAAATGCGCAAATTCCTCCAGCTTTTTGAGCTTCAGCAACAACTTGTAATGCTAATGTTGTTTTTCCAGATGACTCTGGTCCGTAAACTTCAACAATTCTTCCTTTAGGTAATCCACCTATTCCTAATGCTAAATCTAAACTTAAAGATCCTGTAGATATTGACTCAATATCCATAGCTCTTTTTTCACCAAGCTTCATCACTGAACCTTTTCCAAAATTATCTGTAATTTGAGCTATCGCAGCATCTAATGCTTTATTTTTCTCTTTATTGTCCACTTCTTGATCTTTAGTAGATTTAACTACTTTTAGGTTACTTTTAGTCATTTTTAGCCTCTTTTATTAAATTTTTTAACACTCGAATCATATATTTAAATGTACACATTTTGTTCTCATTAGCAATATGTTTATTTTACAGTTCAAAAAGTCAAATAATTACTTAAGATTTAGATATTCGCTATTCAAAAGCCCTACTGCTCTAAGAAGATTATATTGGGCCATCAGGTAGTTTTTTTCAGAATTTGCTAAAGATATTTGAGCAGAAAGCAACAATGCATTTGATTGTATAACATCAAGAGTTGTTCTAGATCCTCTTTCGTATTCTGCAGTAACTCCTTCATATGCTATTTGAGATGCTCCAACTTGTACTTTAACAGAATTTAAAAAACTTTCTGAAGATTCTAAACTTGACCACGCACTTGCTACATTTGTTTCATTAGTTCTAACCACATCATCTAACAACAATCTTTTTTGAATGGTTAAATTGGAATTTTTATTAATTTTTGATCTTTTTTTTCCACCAGAGTAAAAAGGCCAACTTAAAGTTGCTTTTAAAGTATCTTTTTCTCTCTCATCAATGGTAGAAGTAAGGTCGTCTGAGTAAGATCTTTCTAAAGATAAGGACGCTGTAGGTTTCAAGTCAGACTCTGAAATTGCTAAATCTTTTTCAGACTTTTCTAATTCAAGTTTTGCAATTAAAATATCTGGATTGTTTTGTTTTGAGAGATTTATTGCCTCATCAAGAGTATTTGGAATACTTACAATTGCATTAGAATTTTTTTGTAATTCATTTGGATCACTAATTTTACCAATTATATTTTCGTAATTAAGTTTACTAATTAATAAGTCACTTTTTGCCTTTGCAAATTGAGCTTGAGCACCTGCAAGTGAAGACTCTGATTGTGCTAAATCAGTATTTGTTATTTGACCTCGATCTCTTCTGATTTTATCATTTTCTACCTGTCTAATTAATAAATTTAAATTTTTTGAATTAATATTAAAAGTTTCTCTAGCTAAAATTAAGTTTGTGAACGCGTCAATTGCTTTATGTAAGATATCTTGTTCTTTTTTTACTAATTTTGCTTTTGCTAAATCTAAAGCAGTGATATTTTTTTGAAGTGTTAAATCACGTCCATAATCCAATAAAGTTTGTTCTAATTTTATAGAAGTTGTGAATGGATCAACGTCGCTGATAGTTGCATCACCTCCACTTTGATTAGTAAGCTTATTCGTATCCTCAATACTTTTAGATCCACTTAATGTTAATGATGGTTTATAATCAGCCTTAGAAATATTTATATCCTCTTCTGAGACTTTAATATTTTCCCTTTCAGCGTTTAATTGAATATTATTTTTATAGGTTAAGTTTAACGCATCATATAAAGTCAACGCAAAAACGTTGTTAAAATAAAACAATGTAAAACAAATTATTGTTAATAATTTTTTCATTTATTTTTATATACAGCAGATTTGATTTGGTGGTTACTATTTAAATTTAAAATAATAGACGCATACTTAGGCATTTTTTTAAACATATTTTGAGTAATTCTTTGATAAGTTTGCATAAAGTTGATGATATCCTCTTTGTTCATTATTTTGTGACTAGATTTTTTCTTAGTTTTCAATCTAAGTTTATGCTCCTGCTTTATTCGCCATTTTTGTAACAAATCGAAATTCTCTGCTTTAAGATAAATTAAACAGTTTAATTGAGAGTATAACGCTTTATATCTAGTTTTTAATTGCTGATTTACATAATTTCTCCAAACAGACTTTGGGTCATTAATTTTTTCAAGAGAATTAATGGGTTTTTTTAATGTTTTGTTCAATTCTGGTCTTGCTCCAACACACCACCCTTCAAAAATAATTACATCAGGTCTTTGTTTAATTTTATACCAATATTTCTGTGGGAAACGATCATCAATTGCTTTATTAAAATTTGGTAACTTTATTTGCTTAAAGTTTTTACTTTTAATACATTTAAAAAAATCTGACATCATTTTTATATCATGAGTTCCTGGTACTCCTCTTGTCATTAGCATTGGGTGCACTTTTTTAGATAAATTAGCTCTATCTTTCCTGGTTTTATAGAAATCGTCTATAGATATTTTAAATACATTAAGTTTAAAATATTTCTCTAAAATAATTTTTATAATAGAACTTATTGTAGTTTTGCCTGAACCTTGCCCACCTGCTAAGCCAACGAAAAGAGTTTTTTTATTAATTACTTTTTTAGATATCCAAAAACATATTGGTATCAAATAAGCTTTAAGCATATCTTCCTTGTTACTAAATTTTTCTGTAGAAGTTTCCTGAGATTTAATAAATTTTAAACAATCTTTTTTAACTTTATTAAAACACTCGGCAGTTTTCATTAAGTGGCTAATTATTTATTTTGATCCATAGGATGGTTGTGCCCATCGTTCAAACCAATATTCTCTAATTTAAATTGATCTATCTCATCAATACATCCAACGTTTAAACCATAAGTATCAGGTTTACTTCTCATTTTATGATGAGTATAAATTCCACAATCTGTACAAAAGTAATGTTCTGCTACTTTGGTATGGTACTGATATAATTTAAGTTTTTCCTTACCTTTAATGATTTTGACATCTGCTATTGGTGCGAAAGTCATAATAATTCCTTTTTTTTTACAAAGAGAACAATTACATCTCAAAAATTTATTCAACGCATTTTCAGACTCTTTAATTTCAAGCTCAACACTTTCACAATGACATGATAGTTTTTTCATTTAGCTCCTATCTTTTATATGATTTTGACCATCACTAACAAAGGTCTTCATTTTAAACAATTCACTTGGTTTTATTTCATCAATACATCCAACATTAATACCAAATGTATTTTCATCAGCTCTTCTTAAGTTATGTGTATGAATTCCACACCCTGAACAAAAATGATGCTTGGCAACATTAGTATTAAATTGATAAGTCTTGATTTTTTTTTCTCCCTTAATAATTTTGAGGTCTTTTTTGTTTACGGTTGTTACCATTGTTCCTTTTCTTTTACACATTGAACAATTGCATCTCTTTAATTGATCTATCTCTTGTTCAAGGTTTACCTGAATCTCAACTTCACCACAATGGCATTTTAAAATTTTAGTTAGAGACATTTTTATAATTTACTATCTATATACTCTTTATATCTGGTTAAACTTTCTTTTGGCCACGTTTTTTTTGGATCATACATTTTTTCAAAACAAATAACATTATCTTTTAAATTCAGCCAAGGGTCTCTATCTTTTGTAAAAATATGAACTTGTGGTGGAAATTCTTTAGACTCATCTAAAGTTTTTGTTCTAACATTCATTCTACCTACAGCAGAGTCATAATCGGTATATAAATAAGTTCCGCATTTAGTACAAAAATATGCTTTGAATGGTTTGCCACTTCCTCCTTTAAGTCCCTCAGAAGATGAAACCTCGCCTTCAACTATTAAAGTATTTTCTAAAACACTGCTGTTTATAACGTAAGACGATCCGGTTAAAATTTTACAATCCTTGCAATGACAAGCTTGAGTAAATAAAGGTGTTTCTGTGAGTTTATATTTAACTTCACCACAAATACATCCGCCTGTTAAAATTTTATTTTTCATTTTAAAGTCTATTTCAAACTATCTCTGGTTGAGGTTATCCACAAGCATACAAAATGTAGTTTAGATGTTCACGTTTTGATTCACTTTTGATTCAGTTACAGACTCAAAATACAACTTCTTGAGTGTATTGTATAAATAGTCTATAAATTAGAACAAAACAAGAACATGAAACTAACAATTCCTTATTATCTACATAAAGCAGGCGCTGGTTTTCCTTCCCCTGCCACTGATTATATCGAAGAAGATATCGATCTGAACATGCATTTAATAAGAAATGTTCCGGCTACTTTCATCATCAGAGTTCAGGGTAAATCCATGGTCGATGTTGGGATTAATGATGGAGATTTATTGGTCGTTGATAAAAGTTTGAAACCAAAAAATTTTTCAACAGTAATTGCAAATGTTCATGATGAGTTAGTGGTAAAAACTTTGGTTCAAGAGCGAGATAAAAAATTTTTAACGTCTGGATCTAAAGAATTTGCTGACAGAATTTTAATTAATGAAGAACAAGATATTTTTATTTGGGGGGTTGTAACTTATGTCATCCATTCTACGTACTAAAAAAATAGCGTTAGTTGATTGTAATTCTTTTTATGTTTCTTGTGAAAGATTATTTAATCCTAAAATAAGACGAAAACCTGTTGTTGTTTTATCTAATAATGATGGCTGTATCATCTCTAGATCCAATGAAGCAAAAGCTTTAGGAATTAAAATGGGTGAGCCCTACTTTAAGGGAAAAGATATTATTATTAAAAATAAAGTTGAAGTTTTCTCATCAAATTATTCTTTATATGGTGATTTATCTAGAAGAGTGATGCGAACTCTTAAAAGATTTAATTCAGAAATAGAAGTCTATTCAATTGATGAAGCATTTTTAGATTTATCAAATTTTCCTGATCAAGATGTAGAAAAAGTTGGTAAAGAAATTAGAGAAACTGTTTTACAATGGACGGGTATTCCAACTAGTATTGGAATTGCTAAAACAAAAACTTTAAGTAAAATTGCAAATCATATTGCAAAAAAAAAGCAATCAGGGGTGACTAGTTTAATTGGTATAGAAAACTTAGATCCTATTTTAGAAAAAGTTGAAATTAATGATGTATGGGGTGTTGGCAGACAACTGACTAAGTTTTATCAAAAGCATGGAATTTATAATGCTAAACAATTAAAAAATAAATCTAACACCTGGATCAAAAAATCTTCTAATGTTTTAAGCTCGAGAACCGCAATGGAGCTTAGAGGAGTTCCTTGTATAAGTTTAGAGACCACTACCACTAAAAGAAAAAGTTGTGTTGTATCCAGATCATTTGGAAAAAGAATTGAAACATTTCAGGAATTAAAAGAAGCAGTTGCAAATTATTGTTTAAACGCATCTGAAAAAATTAGATCAGAATCTTTAGTTGCAAAAGCAATCACAGTATTTGTTAGAACAAGTCCATTTCAAAGAAACTTTGGCTATTACTCAAATGCAAAGACTATTGATTTTCCAATTGCAACAAATAATAGTATTGAAACTGTAAAAACAGCAGTTTCAATATTAGAAAAAATTTTCAAAAATGGATATCGTTATCAAAAAGCAGGGGTGATGCTTACGGGATTATCTAATGCTAGTGATAAAACAAATCTATTCAAATCCGAAAAAGATGAAAAAATAAATAGCTTAATGAGATCAATCGATAATACTAACCATCGATATGGAAGATCTACCTTAAGTGTTGCAAGCGCTGGGGTTCATAAAAAATGGAATATGCGAAGACAATACTCTTCCAAAATAGATACAGCTGACTTTTATTGTTTGCCGACGATTAGAGCCTAATTAAGCTTTAAATAGCTTGTCAGATAAGTTTGGTAAATTTTCACCCCAAAAAACTTCTTTAGTAATTTTTTTGAAATCTACGTCAAAGACTGTGGACATTGCAGAGGCATAAATTGCTCTTGAGTCTATTGTAGAATTTAAGTCTCTTCCTTCAAATAATTCTTTTCTCTTTAATCCTGGCCAATCAGTGTGAACCTGTGATTTTTTAACTAACCCACCTGCCATTAGGATAGCTGAGCCATAACCATGTTCTGTTCCATTGCTACTATTCTGCTTAATTGTTCTTCCAAACTCTGTAAGTGTTAAAATTAAAGTATCATCAAACGCCTCCTTGCTCATTGACGATTTTAAAGATCTGACAATATTATCATAATCTGATAGGCAGTCTGCATGTGCACCATCTGTTGCCCCTTGAGCTGCATGAGTATCAAAACCATCTACTTCAAATACAGCAACTTTTGGTCCGTTAGGTTTTGACAATTCTGTACCCGCACTTGAAGCTAAAATCCATGCATCATCGCTTGATCTATTGTTAAAATCTCTTGTTAAGATAATTTCTAAATTTTCATTTAAGAGTTTTTCATCATACTCTTTATATACTTTTTGAATCAATTCTAGAGTAGAAGGATATGGTAGACTACGACCTACAGGAAAATAATTATTATTCATAGGAACACCTCTAATTAATAAAGGCATTGGCAATGCCAAAGCTAATCCTTGTCCTGTTAATCTAGCCGTTTTCATCCCTCTTCCAAGCCAACCTGTTTTTTCTTGGTAAGGAATTTTACCACCAGACTCCATTAAATTTTGACCATCAAAATGGGATCTACCTGTATAAGGAATATTTGTTGCATGTACTGCGGCACTTAAATTTTGATCCCAAAGACTTTTGAATGTTTTTAAAGCTGGATGTAAATCAAAATCTGATGTTAATTTTAATGTTCTATCAAGATTAATTTTGCTTCTTAATTTCTCAAAATTTTTATCACCTTTAACTGGGATTGCACATAAGCCATCCATTCCCCCGCGAAGCATTATGATTACTAAATTTTTCTTTTTACTTGAGCTTGCATAGGTTTGTCCACTAAATCCTGCAAAATACAGTGATGTTAGTGCTGTGGTTTTTAAAAAATTTCTTCTTGATATCTTCATGCTTTTAAAAATTCTGGATGGTTAAAAAGTAAAGTATGTTTTTCAACAGCTCTATTTTTTTGATTTAAGTATTTCATTATTTTACTTGGATTGTCAAAATTTTTTTCAACTATACTTTCATAATATATGGCGTTCTTACTATTTTCCATTTTAGAAAAATTATAACTTGCTTTTGCGTAAACAAGTCTTCTAATTAATAATTCTGGTGATATCCAATCATCTGAATGATCTGACCAACCATTGGGTTGCTTAGCTCTATACGGATGATGACCTAAATTTCTCAAAAGTCTTTCAGGTGATCTTTGTTTTCTTGATGGTTTTGTTCCTAGTTCATAGGATGCCATTTCCTCTGGGGAGGGTGGCCATTGTAAATTTCCCAATTTGGCAACTTGGATTAACCAATTTTCTGGTGTTTGAAATTTTTTATATTTATCATTATATTCAAATGCTACTTTAATTGCAGCTTTATGAATTTCTGGAATAAATCCATCAGATTTTTTAAATGCGTCGATAATTGGTTGTTTCATCTCTTTTGTAGGTTCATCTGTAATTAAATATCTACAAAGTCTCTCAGCTACAAAATCTCTACAATTTTGATGATTTACTAGGTCCTTTATCACAGAAGCTAAAGCTTTTTTTCCTCTTTTATATTCTTTTCCTAAAACAGTTTTTTTTCCTCTTTGATGATATTCAGAGTTAAACCAAACATTTCCTGTTTCTAAATTTTGTTTGCTCCATCTATGTTGCCAACCTGTCATAATATATGCTAATTGAATGACATCTTCTTGGGTGTATCCAGCTTTTGGTGAAACTGTATGTAATTCCAAGAGCTCTCTGCCATGGTTTTCATTAATTGTTGCAGGTTCTTTTTTTCTTCGCCTCCATTCCTCACCAGCTGTGACACTCTTAGGTCCTGCGCTCTCACTGTTATCTAAATGATGTATCATGGCCCATGATGTAGTTACATCATAAACCATTTTTTCAAATGATTGATTTAAATTTGGTCTAATAATTTCTCTGTGATAAGGACCTGTCGAATAATTAGCCAGAAAATCTTTTTCACTAATTGCAAAAAAATTTCCCCAAAACATCCAAAGTTTAGCTAAAACTGGATGTTGACTGTTAATACCTTCGTTATGTCTTACTGAAATTTCTAAAGACTCCCAAAACTTTTGTCCTGTTTTGTGTCTCAAAATATCCTTGTGGGTTTTATATAGTGTTTTATTGTCTTTATACTTTTTTCTTAAAACTTTTCTGTCACCATAAACCCAATCTCTATAATGTTTTCTTAATTCTTTTTCAGAGTGTATTTTACCTTTCCAACTTAAATCTGGAACATCACCCAATTGATCAAGTGCCCAGTTTAATGGGTCGGAAGGAACATCTTCATTAGGACCTATTCCATAAGCAACTTTTCTAAAAAAATTCTTCATTTTTTACAATTTATAAAAAATTTATTTTATTTTATCAATATCGTGGATGTTTGTTAAACAATTATTAAATTCATCAATATTTTCTCTTAAAGCTAAACTAGAAATTGAATAAATCATTATAAGTAAAAAAACTAAAGGCAAAGAAGTAATAACTGAGGCATTACTTTTGATTAGCAAAATATAGAAAACAATAAATAAAGCAGAACGAATTAAGACTGTTTTTCTATAAACACTAATGATTGACAGAGAGTGTTTTAATAAATTAAAAAAACTCATTTGTGAGGGTCCAAAATATCTAGCGCCTCTAATAGATGGCATAGATATTAAGTCATTTTCTACTTTTCTTAACGAACCAGAAAAGCTACTCCAAGTAGCCTTTTCCTTTAACATTTTTTCAATCGTTGATTTTGATAGACAAGTAAAATTTCCAAATTTAATTGTTTGACCTGTAAAAGCTAAGGTTAAAAACTTGTGAAATTTATAGCATAGTTGAAATAATAATCCCTCTGACCGCTTCACTCTATCTCCTACTATAGATTGTTCTCCTGCTTGTTCAGAAAGTTCAATGAAGTTTTTAATCTCTTCAGGTCTATCTTCTCCATCGCCATCCATTGGAATTACATAATCAAATTCTTTTTTTTCATAAATAAATTTTAATCCAGATGCAATACACCTTGCATGTCCTCTGTTTTGTTTCATGTTAATGATTTCAAAAGAGCGGATATTTTCTAGATTTGAATAAGTATCTACAATTTGTTGTGATGAGGCGTCATTTATTACTAAAATTGATACTTCGGCATTTACGCTATTTAGCTCTCCATTAATATTTTCAATTAATTTAGTTAACGACTCTCTATCGTTATAAATAGGAATTAAAATTGTATACTTTTTCATAAACTATCTTGAGCCTACACACACATTATCAAGGCACATATAATCTTTCAATTGATCTAGTTTATCTCTAATTATAAAACCCTCCCAAACTGGTCTTGATTTTAGATGATAAGATAAATTACCAGCATTCCATTCATTTCCTAAAACAACATTTATTTTTGAGTCAAATTGCTGATCCCAAGCATATTGAGTTTTGATAGCAATTTCTTTTCCTAGATAATCTGTTCTTTTATCATCCTTTGAAATTGATACGTAAGCATAAAGTACAGGTGACAAAAAGAAAAAGAAGATAAATCCAATCACAAATGGTTTTAATTTTTTTATATTGATTTGATTTTGAAGCATATAGACAAACAAAGTCCCAAAAAATAAATAAAATGGAGTCATCCACATCGTTCTAATTTTTGGTCCAGCTATAACGGAAGTTAAAAACATTAATATTACTGGTAAAAGATTTATAGATAATAAAAAAAGTAACTTTTTATCCTTGATATTAATTTTAAATTTTAATTTTTGAACTAACAACCAAGTTAAAATCAAAAAAGGAATTAATATTCCAATTTGTTTCCCGATAAAAATTAAAGGGTATTGAATATGATTTATTAGGCTTGATTGTTCTAAACCAGTTCTAGCAAGACCATAGGTAATTGTAATAAACTCATTGTTGGTAAGCCAAATAAAATGAGGTACCAAAGCAACCAAAAATACTTCTGTAGTTATCAAATATTTAAAATCAAATCTTCGGTCTTTCTTGATGAAGATTAAATAAATAAACAACAGATCAATAGATACCAGAAGATAAAGAAACAAATATTTAGACAAAAAACCAAAAGCTGCAAATAACCCTACTAAAAAACAGTCAGAAAATTTAATGTTTTTTCCATTAAATATTCTCCATGCATAATAAGCCGTAAGAGACCAAAATGGTAGTTGGCAAACGTTTACGTTAAATTCTGGAGAAGTAAAATTATAAAAATAGATAGTTTCAATTAATAAAACTGAAATTAAGCCTAATAAGTTATTATTTAGGATTTCTTTTGAGAGTTTGAAAACATAATAGAATGAAATAACTACAAAGATTTGACTGAGTAAATAATAAGCCCAATCTTGTGAACCAAAAATTTGGTAAAAAATCTCTGGAAAAAAAGCGCTCATGGGTGGATGCTTGTTAAATCCCCAATCTAAATTACTTCCCCAAGCTAAAGCTTCTATTGTATCTAAAGGTAAGTTATGATTCGTAAGGGATGGAATTAAAGTCCAGAACATTAGATGAGCTGTAACAAAAATATAAAAAATATTATTTATATTTTTGCTGTTAATGCTCATTTATAAATATTTATATTAAATCAGGTTGCTTGACACCCCTAATTTGCTGAATATACTCCGGATCTCAAAATTGACCTATGCCAAAGACCACTAAAGCAAAGAAAAAAGTCGCTAAAACAAAAACTAAAGTTGTAAGCAAACCAAAAAAAGTTGCAGCTAAAGCACCAATTAAAATTTCAAAAACATATCTACCAAAAGATACTGAAAAATATATGTGCGAAAAACACAAAGTTTTTTTTAGAATTAAATTGAATGAGTGGAAAAAAGAATTAGTGAAAGCAAACAATGAAGCATTATATAATGGCAGTATGGATGACAATAGTATTTCAGCTGACATTGTTGATCAAGCAAGCTCCTATACTGACAAAAATGTTGAAATGAAAGCAATCAATAGACAGATAAAACTTATTTCTGAGATTGATAAAGCTTTAATGAGAATTAGAGACGATACATATGGATTTTGTTTAGATACCGCAGAACCAATTGGTTTAAAAAGATTGATGGCAAGACCGGTTGCAAAATATACTATTGCGGCTCAAGAAAAACATGAAAAAGATGAAAAGGTTCATGCAGATGACTAAAAAAAATAAAAAAAATTCTGCGTACCAAAATTCTATTTCTTTTTTATTTGCCAAAAAATATATCTATTTCTATTATCCATTTATTTGGGCAATTTTAATACTTTACTTATTTCTTAAATGAACAAAAAATTAATTCTTATAATCATTATAGTTATAGCAATTGAATTATCTGGAATGGGAATTTTTAGTTCGTTATATAAACTGGTAAGCTATATTAAGGCTTAGGTATAATCGCATTTTCATCCATAAAGGCATATCCCTTAATTACAGCTTCACGTTCAGAAATTTCAGAATACCATCTGGACAAATTTTGATATTTTTTAAGCCCAATATCATGCCATTCGTGTCTAGCAATCCATGGCCACGTTGCAATATCAGCAATTGAATAATTTTCACCCGCTAAATATTTATTTTTTGATAAATGATCTTCTAAAACCTCATAAATACTTTTTGTCATTTCAAAATATCTTTTTTCCCCAATTTCACTCAAACCTTTATTGAAACGGTAAAAATAATGATATTGACCTATCATTGGTCCAATCAACCCCATTTGTGCCATTAGCCACTGATCAACATTTAATTTATTCTCTTTATCATAAAACTTACCACTTCTTTCTGATAGATAGATCAAGATTGCCCCAGACTCGAACACTGCTTGATTGTTATTTGAATGATCAACAATTGTTGGTATTTTTGCAAAAGGGCTAATCTTCTTAAATTCTGGTTTAAATTGATCCCCTTTAGCTAAATCTAATTTTGTAACTTTGTATTCGAACCCTATTTCCTCCAACATAATACTTATTTTTTTTCCGTTTGGGGTATCAGACGAAAATAGTTCAATCATTTTTAATGCCAAGTCTTTCCTGGGCAGCTTTTGAAGTTGTTGTAAATTCGAACCTCAACTTTTCATTAGGTTTTGCATATTTAAAACAACCTCTAGCAGCTAACGCTCCTTCGTGAAAACCTGAAAGAATTAATTTTAATTTACCTGGATAAGAACAAATATCACCAATTGCAAATATACCATTTATATTGGTTTCAAAATTTTCTGTATTCACTTCAACTTTCTTTTTATCAATATTTAATCCCCAATCTAAGATTGGACCAAGTTGCATAATCAACCCAAAGAAACCAAGTACATAGTCAGATTTAATGTCTTTTACTTCTCCATCATCATGTTTAATTTTTATTGAATTAATTTTGTTGTCTCCAGAAACAGAATCTAATTGGTATTTGGTATACAAATTTATTTTGCCTTTATCGTTTAATTCTTTTATTTTTTGAACACTCGCCTCCATACCGCTAAATCCATCTCTTCGGTGAATTAAATTTACTTTAGATGTATTAGAAAGCTCTATAGCCCAATCTAGAGCTGAGTCCCCTCCACCAAAAATTGAAATAGTTTTATCTTTAAAAATAGTTTTGTCTTTAACGGCATAAAATAGTGAATTTCCCTCAAATTTTTCACATTCTTTAATTGTAAATTTTCTTGGTTCAAAGGATCCAACACCTCCTGCAATAACAATACTTGCAACATCAAATTCTTTATTGCCATTAGTTTTTACATGCCAACGATCATTAACTTTTTTAAGTTCTTCAACTCTTTGATTTAAATGAAAGTTAATATTAAATGGTTTGATTTGTTTTAAAAGATTGTTAGTTAACTCTTCACCAGTGCATTCAGGAATTGCTGGAATATCATAAATGGGTTTATCAGGATAAAGTTCTATACATTGACCACCTGCCTTATCCAGGTTATCAACAATTTCAGAACTAAGTCCAATGATGCCAAGTTGGTGCGCACAAAATAATCCAGTAGGCCCCGCTCCAATAATTAATACATCTGCTTTATTCATTTAAACTTGCTTAGAAGGTATGTTGACAATTAATCCATCTAATTCATTTGAAACAATCAATTGACAACTTAAACGACTGTTTGATCTTGGCTCAAATGCCATATCTAACATATCTTCTTCACCGTCCTCTTTTTTTGGAAGTTTATCCGACCAGTTATCATTCACATAAACATGGCAAGTGGCACACGCCATTCCACCACCACAATCAGCGTCTATCCCAGGAATGTCATTTTGTATTGCACCCTCCATAACAGTCAAGCCATTTTGAACATCAATTGTATGAGTTTTGTTATCATGGGTGATATATGTAATTTTTGACATGTTTTATATATAGGTTGTTATCTAAATTGAGCAAGTAAGTAAAATAGTACTAAGTCTATTTTTAGACACTTTAAAATAACTATATTTTTATTTTGAATAAAAAAAAGGGCAGATATAAAATTATACCTGCCCTTAATTTAAACTTTTTTAAGTAAAACTACTTAGCTCTTTTTCCGCTAACACTTGTTGCAGCAGCCCAGATTACCAGACCAAATGCAATTTTGTTAATGAAGTCAGCTAAGTTGTAAACAACGTTAAGTGAGTCAGCGTCTACTCCACCTGTTAGGTAACCAAAAATGTAACCTAATGGGTAAATAGCCCAACCTACTGTAACAATCATTCTCATTGCACCAAAAGCAGTTACAAGAGCCTTGCTTCCACTTTTTGCTGCAGCTTTTCCAGCTTCACCTGAGAATACTTCATAAAGAATGTATATCCAACCTGCCATTCCGACTATAAAGCCAAGAGTAGCGTTGATGTATCCAGCTTCACCTAAGTATCCACCGATTAACATTACTAATGAACCAAGTAACAATCTCCAGAACATTCCAGAATTTGCTTTACCAATAGCTGCTAGAATTAAATAAAATTCTACCATCTGTAATGGTACAGTAATTAACCAGTCAATATATCTGTAAACAGTTGGTGAGTCTCCAGTAGCAACCCATACTTCTCTCATGTACATGTAGTGTATGAATGCAATACCAGTTACTAGTCCAGCAACAATAACTGAAGTTCTCCAGCCTGCTGCTACGTTACCAACTTCTAAGAAAAAGAAAGCAGTCGCTGCTAACATTCCCATAGAGATGATCCAAAATGAAATTCCTACGAAATCATCCTGATTCAACATCGTTGCTTCTGCTGCAATAGCTATACCTGAAAATCCAATCAGGGCCATTGCTGCTAAAGCAAACAATTTAAGTTTATTCATAAAAAACTCCCTCTCTAGTTAGTTTTTATTTTTTTAGTTTATATAAACTAGACTTAGGTTACCCTAAGTCAAAGTTCACGTTAAATAGCAAATATAAATGGATTAATGAAGGGTAAATTGTCATTAATTAACATTGATTTTACTTAATTTTTAAAATTAAATGCAATTTATAAGTTAAAAATCAAACAAATTACTTAAATCGAATCAAAAATTTATGTCAGAGTTATTTAAGAAAATTTATGATCAGTCTATACAAAATCCAGAAAAATTTTGGCAAGAAGCCAGTGAAGAAATCTTTTGGTTTAAAAAACCTACAAAAATTTTAAATAAATCTAATCCTCCCTTCTATAAATGGTTTGAAGATGGAGTAACCAACACTTGTTACAACGCTTTGGACATTCATATTGATCAAGGTCGGGGTAAAAACATTGCTCTTATCTATGATAGCCCGATAACAGGTAACAAATGTCAGTTCACCTATGAAGAACTTAGATCTAAAGTTGCAAAATTTGCTGGAGCATTAAAAGGTCAAGGAGTTAATAAAGGCGATCGCGTAATTATTTACATGCCAATGATCCCAGAGGCTGTGATTGCAATGCTTGGGTGTGCAAGAATTGGAGCAATTCATTCAGTGGTGTTTGGGGGTTTTGCATCTAATGAACTTGCAAGCAGAATTGATGATAGTAAAGCAAAATTAATGGTAACTGCCTCATGTGGTTTTGAGCCTGGAAGGACAGTCAAATATAAACCCTTAGTTGATGAAGCAATAAAATCAGCAAATCATAAAATAGAGAAGATGATTTTATTTCAAAGACCAGGTCATGAGGTAAAATTAAATACTCCTCTAGAAATTAACTGGGATGAAGTAGTATCCAATGCAGAACCAGCTGATTGTGTTGAGATAAATTCCAATGAGTTTGCATATATTTTATATACCTCAGGCACAACTGGAACTCCAAAAGGGATAGTGAGAGATGTTGGAGGTCATATTGTTGCTTTAAAGTGGACGATGAAAAATATTTATAATATTGATACCAATGATATCTGGTGGTCTGCAAGCGATATTGGTTGGATTGTCGGTCACTCATACATTGTTTACGCACCTTTGTTTAAAGGATGTACGACAATTTTATTTGAAGGTAAGCCAGTTGGAACTCCTGATGCTGGTGCATTTTGGAAAATAATCTCAGATTACAAAGTTAAATCTTTATTCACAGCTCCAACTGCATTTAGAGCTATTAAAAAAGAAGATCCTGAAGGAAAATTTTTTTCAAAGTATGATCTAAGTAGTTTTGAAAGTTTATTTTTAGCAGGTGAAAGAGCTGATCCAGATACAATTAAATGGGCTGAAAATTTACTTAAGGTGCCAGTAATTGATCATTGGTGGCAAACTGAAACAAGTTGGGCAATTAGTTCCAATTGTACTGGAATTGAGATGATGGAGACAAAATATGGTTCAGCTTGCAAAGCGGTACCTGGTTATGATGTAAAAATTATTAAGCCTGATCAAACTTTGGCAAAACCCAATGAAATGGGCGATATTGTTGTTAAACTTCCACTACCTCCAGGGACATTTCCAACTCTATGGAATGCAGATCAAAGATATAAAGAAAACTATATGACTAACTATGAAGGTTATTATCAAACGTACGATGCGGGTCATATTGATGAAGATGGTTACATTTGGATCATGTCAAGAACTGATGACATCATAAATGTTGCAGGCCACAGGTTATCTACTGGAGCTATAGAGGAAGTGTTATCAGAACATCAATCAGTTGCTGAATGCGCAGTGCTTGGTATAGCAGATAAATTAAAGGGTCAATTACCAATTGGATTAGTTGTATTGAAGTCTGGGGTAAATAAAGAGGATGAAGTTATTTCAAAAGAATGTGTTCAAATGGTTAGAAATCAAATTGGACCGGTTGCTGCATTTAAAGTGGTTATTGTTATCAAAAGATTACCCAAAACAAGATCTGGAAAAATTTTAAGAGGAACTATAAGAAAAATTGCTGATAATGAAGATTACAAAGTGCCTCCTACAATTGATGACCCAGCAATTTTAAATGAAATAAAAGAGGATTTGATTAAACATAAAATCCTAAATACCTAGAATTTAGCTGAATTTTAAAGGAGTTCCTTCTGGATCTCCTAAAATTTTACCCTCTTGCATTTTAATTTTTCCTGCAATAATTGTGTGGGTAGGTGTTCCTCTAAACTTATAACCGTTAAATGGAGACCAGGCACATTTGCTTTCAATATTTTCATTTTTTATCTCAATCGTTTTATTCATATCTACTATTGTAAAATCAGCATCATATCCTTCTTTAATAAATCCTTTGTTGTGGATGCCAAAAATTTTAACAGGATTTTCACATACAAGATTGATCAACTGATTTAAAGACAATTTTCCGTCATTTACATGATTTAACATTACCGGCATTAAAGTTTGAACACCAGGCATTCCTGAAGGAGAATTGGGATACTCTTTATCTTTGTTTACTTTTAAATGAGGAGCATGATCAGACCCAATGGTATCATTAAAATTGTGTTTCACTCCATACCATAACCGATCGTAATGAGATTTGTCTCTAATAGGTGGATTCATTTGAGCGTAAGTTCCTAGTTTGTCGTAACAATCTGGGGCGTAAATAGTTAAATGTTGAGGGGTAATCTCAAAGGTAATGTTTCCTTTGTGTTGTGATAAAAAGTCAATTTCTTCTTTTGTAGTTATATGGAGAACATGAGCTTTTTTGTTATATTTTTCAGCAATTCTAACAATTCTTCTAGTGGATGAAATTGCACATTCCGCACTTCTCCAAACGGGATGGGTATGAACATCTCCTTGCTTAATTAATTTTTTATTTACTTTTAATATAGCTTCATCTTCTGAGTGAACTGCAACAACTTTTGAAGCATTTTGAAAAACTTTATCGATATCATCTTCTTCAGCAACTAATAAATTTCCAGTTGAAGATCCTGCAAAAAGTTTTATTCCACAACAACCTTCTAAATCTTTTAAACTTGCTAGATCATCTGCATTTTCAGCTGTTGCACCAAAATAAAATGCATAATTACAATACATTCTGTTTTTAGCGAGATCTAATTTTCTTTGAAACTCTTTTTTATTAGAAGTTGGTGGGTTGGTGTTAGGCATTTCAAAAACACTGGTGATCCCCCCTGCAATTGCTGCTCTACTTCCAGAGTGAAGATCTTCAGTGTCAGTTGATCCAGGCTCTCTAAAATGGGTTTGAGTATCTATACAACCTGGTAAAATTGTATGGCCGCTTGCATCAATGATTTCTTTAGCTTCTTCTGAAATTTGACCAATGTGTTGAATTTTTTTGTCTTTTATACCAACATCTACTTCCTTTAGGTCTCCATCAATGTAACATTTGCCGTTTCTAATTATTAGATCTAACATTTTGAGAAAATGTTATTATATTACATCTTATATTTAATCAAATATGAATATGAGAAACGTTTGCATTTTAGAAGACAGGGCCATTCTTTATATAAATGGAGATGATACTGTTATTTTTCTTCAAAATTTAATTAGTAATGACATAAACAAAGTAAGTGAAACCTACAGTTGCTTTGCTTCATTATTATCACCACAAGGAAAATTTTTGTATGAATTTATTTTAGTCAAACATAAGTCAGGTTACTTGATCGATTGTGAAAAATCTCAAGCAGATGGATTATATAGGCAACTCAGTACTTATAAATTAAGATCAAAAGTTGAAATTTTAAATCTTAGTAATGAGTTTGCAGTTGCTACTTTTAGCTATGAAAAGTTTTTGACCTTTAGTGAAGCTCAAGATATTCCTGGGTTTACATTAAAGTTTAGAGAAGATCCGATACTTCTAGATCCTCGTAACAAGCAATTAGGTGCAAGATTAATTATAAATTTAGAGAAACTCTATTTATCTTTAAAGAAATTAGAATTACATGACGCTGATGTAAATGAATACTATTCTCTAAGTCATAAACTTGGAATAGTGCCAAAAAACTTAAATCAATTACAAAACAAAGCTTTTGGAATTGAATGCAATTATGATGAACTTAATGGAATTGATTTTAAAAAGGGTTGCTACGTTGGACAGGAAAATACAGCAAGGATAAAACTTAAAAATAAACTTACAAAAAGATTATTACCGATAAAAATTATAGACGGAAAGTTGCATGAAGGTGAAGTGATTTTCAATAAAGAAAATGAGATTGGAAAAGTATTGATTGATAATGAATATCCTTTTGCGCTAATAAAATTTCTAGATAAAGATTTTGACGAAAATGCTGAATTCAAAACAAAAGATGCGTCAATCAAAATTAAAAAACCTGAGTGGATAGATAAATAACTAATTTAGTGGTGCGGTCGGAGAGACTTGAACTCTCATGGACTAGGTCCTCACGGCCCTCAACCGTGCCTGTCTACCAATTTCAGCACGACCGCAATATGTCTCATAATAAATGAATGACAACTATCTTTCAAATTGATAAAAATCTGTATGGAATTTACACAAGAAGTAAAGCAAGCAACAGATCCTATTTACCAAAAAATTTCTAAGGTAATGCCTGAAATTGAGTGGTCAGTTCACGCACCGTATATTCATGAGATTAATAAATTAAAAAAAGAGAAGAACGCAGTTATTCTTGCTCATAATTATCAAACTCCTGAAATATATCATGGAGTTGCAGATTTTTCTGCAGACTCTCTAGCATTAGCAATTGAAGCCTCTAAAACTTCAGCAGATATAATTTTGATGGCAGGGGTTCATTTCATGGCAGAAACTGCGAAACTAATGAGCCCTGAAAAAAAAGTAATTTTGCCAGATATGGATGCAGGTTGTTCTTTGTCTTCATCAATTACTGGGAAAGATGTTAGGCTATTAAAGGAAAAATATCCAGGGGTTCCTGTTGTTTCTTATGTAAATACTTCTGCAGAAGTTAAAGCAGAAACAGATGTTTGTTGTACATCAGCGAATGCTGTTAAAATTGTAAAATCACTTGGAGTTAAACAAGTAATATTTTTACCTGATGATTACCTTGCAAAATATGTTGCCTCACAAACAGATGTGGAAATTATTTCGTGGAAAGGTATATGCATTGTTCATGATCAGTTTAACGAGCAAGAAATACATGATATTCGAAAAAATAATCCTGGAATAAAAATAATTGCACACCCTGAATGTCCTCCAGATGTTATTAAAGCAAGTGACTTTGCAGGCTCTACATCGGGTATGATCAATTACGTTAAAGATAATCAGCCAAAGAAAGTTATGATGGTTACTGAATGCTCTATGAGTGATAACATTGAAGTTGAAAATCCTAATGTTGAATTTATCAAGCCATGTAATATGTGTCCTCACATGAAAAAAATTACTCTTCCAAAAATTTTAGACTGTTTAGAAAATGAAACAGGTGAAATAATTATGGATAAAGAAACTATCGATAAGGCAAGAATTTCAGTAGAGAAAATGGCAGCTATTGGCAGATAATAAGTGTCAAAAATTAAACTTAGCAAAGAATTTATTCGCAATACCGTTAAGCTTGCATTAAATGAGGATCTCTATCCTTCTGGGGATATAACTTCAAGTTTAGTTAAAAATGATAAAATTATAACTGTTAAACTTTTATCAAATGAAAAAGCAATTATTGGTGGATTATTGTTTGCAAAGCAAGCTTTTGCGCTAATTGACAATAAAATTAGATTTATAATCAAAAAGAAAGATGGTTCAAAGGTAAAAAGAGGTTCTCTTATTGCTTTAGTTAAAGGAAAAGCAAAAAATATATTAATTGCTGAAAGAGTTGCACTAAATTTTTTATCTCACATATCTGGTATAGCAACTAAAACTAATCAATTTTGTACACTAGCTGGAAAAAAAACTAAAATTTGTTGTACAAGAAAAACTATTCCAAATTTAAGAGTGATACAAAAATATGCTGTTAAATTAGGGGGTGGAACAAATCATCGATTTAATTTAAGTGATGAATATTTAATTAAAGACAACCATATAGCTAGTTCTGATTTAAAAACTTTAGTTTCTAAAGCTATTAAAAATAAAAAGGGTAGAAAAATTACAGTCGAAGTAGACAATCTCAATCAATTAAAATCAATAATGGGACTTAAATTTAATACAGTATTATTTGATAATATGAGCATTAAAAGTTTGAGACAAGGAGTCAAAATATCATATAAACATTATGAAACTGAAGCTTCAGGAAATATAAGTTTAAGAACAGTAAAGTCTGTTGCAGGAACTGGCGTTAATAGAATTTCTGTTGGATCTATTACTCATAGCGCTCCAGCAGTCGATCTAAAATTAGAAATTTAATATACAAATTTAGAAAGATCGGGTTTGAAATAATTTGGTCCTTTCATCACTTTCCCCGCATCATTGAATATAGGTTTTCCATTTTCATCTAACTTACTCATGTTTGAATTTTGAACCTCTTCAAAACATTTATCTAAGTCAATTCCAAATGCGTGCCCTGCCCCATAAGTAACATACAAAATATCGGTTAAAGCATCAGCTACTTCTAATAAATCATGTTTACTCATAGCATCTGTTAGTTCTTCTAATTCCTCCTTAATAAGATCTATCCTTAATTTATTAATTTTGTCTGTACTAAATGAAGGCTTTAATTTGACTTCTTGGCCAAAAGTTTTCATGAAAGTTCCTACTTTGCTAAAATTCGACATATTGCTCCTGTATGTTTTTAATAATTTATTGTATATTTATAATTATTTGTAACTTAGAAATTAATCAATGAAATTAAGAAAAGAATTCGATAGCATTGGGGGTGTCAATGTTCCTAATGATAAATTATGGGGAGCATCTACCCAAAGATCTAATAAATTTTTTAATATTGGTAAAATTTTAGTAAATATTTCCATCATCAAATCTATTGCGATCATTAAAAGATCTGCAGCAATAGTTCATGCAAAAGATAAATTAATTGATAACAAAATTTCTAAAGCAATTATTAGAGCTTCAGATGAAGTAATTAAAGGTAAGTTAGATGACAATTTCCCATTAAAAGTCTGGCAAACAGGTTCTGGAACACAAACAAATATGAATGTTAATGAAGTTATTGCTAATCGTGCGATAGAAATGATGGGTGGAAAAAAAGGATCAAAGAAACCTGTTCATCCAAATGATCATGTAAACAAATCACAATCTACAAATGATGTTTTTCCAACTGCAATGCATATTTCCGTTGCAAAAGAAACCTTAAATAAATTACTACCAAACTTAAAGATTTTAGAAAAAGAAATAAATAGAAAATCTAAAGAATTCAAAAACATAGTAAAAATTGGGCGAACCCATCTTCAAGATGCAACTCCTCTCTCTTTAGGTCAAGAATTTTCAGGTTATCATACTCAAGTTAAAAAAAGTATCGAAAGAATTGAATATGCCTTAAAGGAAATTTTTTTTCTTGCTCAAGGCGGAACAGCAGTTGGAACAGGAATAAATTCTAAAAAAAACTTTGATAAAAAAATAGTAAAAGAGATCGCAAAATATACAAAAATAAAATTCAAACCTGCACCAAATAAATTTGCTGAACTTGCAGCGCATGATGCAATAGTTAATTTTTCAGGAACTTTGAATACTTGTGCGGTAGCTTTAATGAAAATATCTAATGATATTAGATTTTTAGGATCAGGTCCTAGAGCCGGTTATGGAGAATTAATACTACCAGAAAATGAACCCGGGTCATCAATTATGCCAGGTAAAGTTAACCCTACACAATGTGAAGCTGTTACAATGGTTTGTGTAAAAGTTATTGGAAACCACAATGGCATAACAATGGCTGGATCTCATGGGCATTTTGAATTGAATGTTTTTAAACCTTTGATTGCACATAATATTTTGCAATCGATAGATCTAATAGCTGACAGTACCAAAAATTTTGCTCTTTATTGTGTTAAGGGAATAAAAGCGAATAAGAGGAAAATTCAGGAGCACTTAGATAATTCTTTAATGCTTGTTACAGCACTAGCACCCCAAATAGGTTATGACAACGCTGCTAAAATTGCAAAGACTGCACTTAAAAACAATACCACTCTAAAATATGAAACATTAAAAACAGGGCTAATCACGGAAAAAGATTATAAAAAAATAGTTGATCCTAAAAAGATGATCTATCCAGAGTAAGATTTAAGTAAATCATTAATCATATTTTTTAAAAATATTTTATTTTGCCTACTTGAACCACGAAAATAAACATTTTTTAATTTACTGTTAACTATTTGATTATATTTTCCGTCAATCATAATATCATTAAGAATTAATCCTTTTTCATCAAATGAATAAGAAAAACTTAAATCAATTGTTTTTATATTTTTTCTAAAATTTTTAGGTGTTAACAAAAATTTATAAATATTTTTAGCATTTGTAATCTTTATTTTTGATTTTCCTTCTAAAAACAGTTTGCCATCCCTAACAAAAATTAATGTATCGGTTAATTTTATAAGTGAATTATCTTTCCATTCTATTTTGGTATCATCTATGTCAATTAAGCCCTCTTGAATTTTAGATTTTAAAAAAAGATTTGTAAAATTCCAGTAATTCTTAATCTTATTGGCATTGATATTTAATTTAAAGTCTATATTTTTATTATTAAAAATTTCAGTTTTTAATAATTCAGCAATAATTGCATTTGTATCAAATAGATATGAAAAATTTATTTCTTCCGTATCACCTTCAAGCGAAGAATAAAAAGGTTTAAAATTTAATTTTCCTTTATAAAAAAATTTTTTATTTTCTAATTCATTGGAATAGTCAAATTCAAGAAAATTTTTATTAGTTTTATAATTTATTAAGCTTTTATCTGAATTTAATAATATGGTTGCAGAGCCTGATTTAATATCATCTTTATAATTAAATAAATTTTCGATTTGTAATTTTGCAAAATTAAGATCTAACTTAGTATATAATTTTGTTTCATCTTTATGATTGACTACTTCTAGAGAAAATGGAACATTAAATATTTCATTTTCTGAGTAAAGAATATTTTTTAATTCGTTTGGGTCATAATAATATTTTAAATTCTTTATTATATTGATAAATAAAATTTCATTCTCTGAGTCCCTAAAAAAAATATTACTATTTTTAATATTTAATTTAGCATCTAAAAATTTGTTATCTAAAAGTTTGATAAAGAAATCTCTATTTTTAATATTTAATTCAAAATTTGTATTCTCAAGAATTACTTCATTAATATTAATATTCTTTAAAGAAAACAAATAATCTAAAGAAACATAAATTTTTAATTTATCTATATCTGCAATTTTGTTTTGATATTTAATAATAGAAGACTCTCTACTCACAAAATGTGGTCTTGGAAAAAAATTATAATCTAACTTTTGAGTAAATGTAAAATCTAAGTTGAATTTATTTAGCAGTTCATTTTTTAATTCTTTAGAAATATCACCCTGTTTATAAAAAGTTGGCACTAATAGGTAAGAAACAAATAAAAAAAAAAGTGCGACAAATGTAAGGATAAATTTATTATTGCTTACTAAAATTTTTAAATTATCAAAATTTAACTTGTTTAAATTTCGCTCTAATAGACTATTAATTGATTTATTAATTTTTTTTAAATTTTTAACAAATGAGTTTGGCTTGGTCATTTTAATCAAGCAATCTTATAAAGTATTATTTTAAATGATAAACAAAGATTATCTGGAAAATTTGAATGGACCTCAAAAAGAGGCTGTATTACACCTAGATGGTCCACTTTTAATTGTTGCTGGCGCTGGTTCAGGTAAAACTAAAGTTTTGACCTCTAGAATTGCCAATATTATTAAAGAAAAAAAAGCATTTCCTAATCAAATTTTAGCAGTAACTTTTACAAATAAAGCAGCAAAAGAAATGCAAAATAGAGTAAGCAATATTTTAGGTTCTGCTGCAATTGGACTTTCTTGGCTTGGAACCTTTCATTCAATTTGTGCAAAACTGCTTAGAAAACACGCATCAGCTGCAAACCTAAATTCAAATTTTACAATTATAGATTCTGATGATCAAATAAGATTGATTAAAAATATTTGTAAAGCTGAGAATGTAGACATTAAACAATTATCACCAAGATTTATATTAGCAATTATAGATCGTTGGAAAAACAAAGGATATTATCCTTCTGAAGTAGTTATTAACAAAAAAGATATTTATGAAAAAACTATCTTGCCCTTGTATAAAATTTATCAACAAAAATTAACTGATTTAAATTCATGTGACTTTGGTGATTTAATTCTACACACAGTTAAAATCTTAGAAAATTATTCTGATATAAGAGAAATTTATTCTAAAAACTTTAAATACATTCTTGTTGACGAATATCAAGATACAAATTTTATTCAAAGTAGGTGGCTTAATCTTTTATCTGAAAAGAATAAAAATATATGTTGTGTTGGAGATGATGATCAATCTATCTATAGTTGGCGAGGTGCTGAGATTAAAAATTTTCTTGAATTCGATCAAGTTTATAAAAATACGAAAGTTATAAGACTTCAACAAAATTACAGATCATCACAGAATATTTTATCTGTAGCTTCTAATCTGATTGCAAACAATCAAAATCGAGTTGGTAAAACATTGACTACAACAATGGAAGAAGGAGATTTGGTTCAATTAAACTGTTTTAAAAATGGAAAAGATGAAGCTATTGGGGTTTCAGATGAAATAGAAAAAAAAATCAAAAAAAAATTTACATACAATAATGTTGCAATTCTGGTTAGAGCCATTTTTCAAACTCGGGAATTTGAAGAAAGGTTTCTTAAAATTGGGATGCCTTATAGAATTTTAGGAGGAACTAAATTTTATGAAAGAGCAGAAATTAAAGATTGCATCGCTTATTTAAGATTAATTCATCAAGAAAAAGATGATTTAGCTTTTGAAAGGATCGTAAACAACCCAAAAAGAGCAATAGGAAATAGTACCCTTAAAAACATTCATGAATTTTCAAAAGAAAATAATTTAAATTTAGAAAGATCATCAATTAAGATGTTAGAACAAAATCTTATTAAGCCAAAAGCTAAAATTGGTTTGAGTTTTTTTATTAATTCCTTAAATAAATGGAGAAATGATTTGAAAGTTAAAAAATCAAATCATGTCAAATTATTACAAATTGTAATGGATGAGTCGGGTTATTCAGCAATGCTTAAAAATAAAAAAAATTTAGATAACGAAAACAGACTAGAGAATATCAAGGAGTTACTAAGTGCTATGAAAGAATTTGATACTTTGGAAAGTTTTTTAGAACATGTCTCACTTGCAACCTCAGTAGATCAGGAATGGAATGGGGAAAAAGTTAATATGATGACAATGCACGCAGCAAAAGGTTTAGAATTTGATGTGGTTTTTTTACCCGGGTGGGAAGAAGGATTATTCCCGCATCAAAAATCTATTGAAGAAAAGGGCCAAAAAGGCCTCGAAGAGGAAAGAAGGCTTGCTTATGTTGGGATTACTAGAGCAAAACAAAAGGCTATAATTTCATTTTCAATGAACAGATTTTATCAAGGTGACTGGATTGATAGTATGGCGTCAAGATTTATCGAAGAGTTACCAGAAAAAAATTTAGAAAAAAATTCTTTTTTTGATGAAGAAGTAAATACTGAAGAGGATTTTGAATTCAACCAAGATTTTGAAGCTGAGGAGGGAACCAGAAGTCCAGGATGGTTAAGGTACCAAAAAAGAATAAAATGATGGATAAAATTAAAATTTTAAAAAATAAATTTAAAAAACACAACATAGACGGATATGTTATTCCAAAAAATGATGATTATTTTACTGAATATTCTAAAATTAACAGACTTAAAGTAATATCAAATTTCAGTGGATCTGCCGGACTTGCAATTATTTTAAAAAATAAAAATTACTTATTTACAGATGGAAGATATACGATTCAAAGCCAAATTGAGAGTGGTAAAAATTTTAAAATATTAGGTAGTGAAAGATTAATAAATTGTAATTTATTTAAAAATCTTACACTTGGTATTGATCCAAAACTATTTACTTATAAACAGATTGATAAATTTTTCTTAAAATTTAATGAAGTAAAATTTATAAATGAAAACTTAATAGATCAAATAGAAAAATTTAAAGTCAATGATGTACATCCATTTTTTCACTTAGATAAAAATATTGTTGGAGAAAGTCGAAATTCAAAATTAAATAAAGTTTCAAGATATTTAAAAAAAAATAATTCTGATTATTTATTTATCAGCGCGCCAGAAAATGTAGCTTGGACTTTGAATATTAGGGGTAAAGATGGGCCAAATACTCCTATGCCAAACTCAAGATTGATAGTTAGCAAAACAAAAAGAATTTATTTAATAGCTAAGAAGATAAAATGTAAAAAACTAATTAATCAAAAAATCATTAATTCCAATCAAATTATAGGTTTAAATGAAATCTCAAAATTAAAAGGTAACAATTTTATCATTGATGAAAACACTTGTTCTATTTACTTTGAAAACTTAATTAAATCAAAATTCAAGATTAAAAAAAAAGAAGATCCTATTTATTATTTTAAATCAATTAAGAATAAGACTGAAATCAGTCATATGATAAAATCACATATATCTGATGGTACAGCACTAACTAAATTTTTATATTGGATAAAGAATAAAAATAAAAAACAAATCACCGAAGTACAAGCACAAAATAAATTAGAAAAACTTAGAAAACAAAACAAAAATTATCTTTATCCAAGCTTTGATACAATTGCTGGAACTGGAAAAAATGGAGCAATAGTTCATTATAGAGCGAAACCAGATAATTGTCAGATTATTAGTAAAAAAGATATATTTTTGTGTGACTCTGGTGGACAATACAAATATGGGACAACAGACGTTACTAGAACACTTTGTTTCTCTAAACAAAGCCAAAATATTAAAAATATTTACACCAAGGTATTAAAAGGGCATATCGCAGTAGCAACTACGGATCTAAAAAAGGATAATATTGGAAAAAAAATTGATATTAGAGCTAGAAAATTCCTTAAAAAAAACAATTTAGATTATGCACATGGAACTGGCCATGGTGTTGGTTTTTTTTTAAATGTTCATGAGGGACCACAGTCAATATCCAAGATAAATAAGGTAAAAATTAAAGAAGGGATGATTTTAAGTAATGAACCTGGTTTTTACAAAAAAAATAAATTTGGAATTCGTATAGAAAATTTAGTCTACGTAAAAAGGCAAAATAATAAATTGTTTTTTGAAAATTTAACTATGGCTCCTATTGATATAGATTTAATCAATTTCAATCTATTAACAAACTTTGAAAAAAAATATTTATTTAAATATCATTTAAATGTGTATTCTAAAATATCAAAATATTTAAATTCAAATGAAAAAAAATGGCTAGCTAGTCTTATTTAATATTCTTAAAAATTCGTCTTGATCTATAATTTTAATCTTTAGTGCTTTTGCACTTTCTACTTTTTTCTTGGTTGGTTTTTCGCCAGTGATTAAATAATTTAACTTTTTAGAAACACTGCTCACTGTTGTTCCAGAATTTTCTTCGATTAGTGATTTTACCTCCGCTCTACTAATATTGTTTAATTTTCCGGTAACTAAAAAAGACATATTTTTCAATAATCCCTTGTTATTAACAGCTTTGGCATCTTGTATATTTAAGACTTTATCTAGTTCATTTAAAATTTTTACATTAATATTTTTTGAAAAAAAGCTTTTAATAGAAACTAACTGCGTTTCTCCAATTCCATCGATATTTAATAAATCGTTATAATTATTTTTTTTTGACAAAATTTTGAATTTTTGAAAAGATTCAAAATATCTTGCTAATATTTTAGCATTTTCTAATCCTATATGTCTTATACCAAGTGAATAAATAAATCTTTCTAAAGAAATTTGTTTTTTTTCATCGACTGAATATCTCAGATTATCCGATGACAATTTTCCCCACCCATCCAATTTTTCAATTTTATCATAATCTAATTTAAAAATATCTTGTGGAAGTCTAATTAAATTGAGTTCCCAAAACTTTTCTGCAATTTTTTTTCCAAATCCATCAATATTAAAAGCTTCTTTTGAAACAAAATGTTTAAGTTTTTCTTTTGCAATTCTATTACATTCAAATCCTCTATCAGGGCACCTTCTCACAGCATCGAATTTTTTAGTAATTTTATTAAACTCTTTGATTGTTTCATAACCACATGGGCACTTTTTTGGGAAAATGAATTTCTTTAATATGTTTTTTCTCCTTGATGTATCAACTGAAACAACATGAGGAATAACATCCCCAGCTCTTTCTACAGTGACAGTATCACCAATCCTAATATCTTTTCTAATAATTTCATCCTCATTGTGTAAAGTTGCGTTGGATACTTGTACTCCACCAATGTTGATTGGTTTAATTTTTGCAACTGGGGTTAAAGCACCAGTTCTTCCAATTTGGATCTCTATATCTTTGATTTGAGATATAGCCTTATTTGAGGAAAATTTATGTGCAACAGCCCATCTTGGAGCATTAGCAACATTTCCCAATCTTTTTTGAAGAGCAAAATCATTAACTTTGTATACAATTCCATCTATATCAAAGTCTAAATCAGCTCTTTTTTTTTCAATTTTATTATAATTGTCTATTAAATTTTCAACTCCGCTAATTAATTTATTCAAAGGATTTATTTTAAAACCCCATTCTTCCAATTTTTTTAGAAAATCGGATTGATTTTCAACTTTTAAACCATTTTCAAAACCAAAAGTGTAAGCAATAAAATTTAATGGAATTTTTTTAGTATCCTCAGGATTTTTTTGTCTCAATGAGCCTGAAGCAGCATTTCTTGGATTTGCAAATTTATCTCTTAAATTTTCGAATTTACTATTTCGTATAAAAACTTCTCCTCTAATATCAATTGCTTCTGGAAAATCTTTTGATACTATTTTTTTTGGAATATCTTTGATGGTATTTAAATTATCAGTAATATCCTCACCTTCTTTACCGTCTCCTCTAGAAAGACCCCTAACGAAATTTCCATTTTCGTATGTTAACGAAGCTGAGATACCATCAATTTTTGGCTCAACACTGTAAAATAACTTAAAATCACT
This sequence comes from uncultured Pelagibacteraceae bacterium, assembly GCA_902539165.1. Lineage (GTDB taxonomy): Bacteria > Pseudomonadota > Alphaproteobacteria > Pelagibacterales > Pelagibacteraceae > Pelagibacter. Next base: position 116,414 of record CACBHY010000004.1, on the reverse strand, counting down.
TTTTACTGAGAGAAAATTTGCAGTTTTCTTCTCAAAATTTATTAAATCTTCTTCTGAAAATGCATTTGAGAGAGACAGCATTGGAACTTTATGGTTTGCTTTTTTAAAATTTTTAGAGGGTTTAAAACCAACTTTATTTGAAGGAGAATTTTTACTTTTTAAATATTGATATTTTTTTTCTAATTCAATTATTTCATATTTTAGATTGTCAAAATCACTATCTGATATTATAGGCTTATTTTCGTCAAAATACTTTTTATTATAATTTTCAAATTGTTTAATTTTTTTTAAATATTCTTTTTTGATCAAATTTTTTCTCATATTAATCAAAAATTTTTTTAAATTTTTCTATTACACCTTTCTTATTTTTATCAACTTTTTTTGGGACTATTTCTTTATAATCTTTATTAAAAATTTTATAAGATTTCTTGTACCATTCACTTGATTGGTAATTATATCCCAAAACATTAGCATATTTTTTAGATTCTTCTAAAAGTCCAATATTGTAATTTATTTCTACCAAACGATGAAGTGCTTCCTCGACAAAAATTGTTTGATTATAATTCTCTAAAATTATTTGATATCTATTTATAGCTGCAACCCATTTATTTTTTTTTTGATAGTGTCTTGCTAAGTACATTTCTTTTGATGCAAGAATATCTTCAATTAGATCTAATTTAAATTTTGCATCTAAAGCAAAATCAGTATTAGGATAGCTTTTTATTACTAAATTAAATTTTTCTTTAGCTTTTATTAAAGGATCAATGTCTCTTTTTTCATCTTCTATGAGTTCATAATAACATATCCCTATCAAATAGTGTGCGTAAACAATATCTTTATCATTTGGATAAGTTTTCAAATATCTCTCTAAATTTAGCATGGCCTCTGAATAATAATTTTGCAAGTAGTATGAGTATGAAGCCATTAAGGCTGATTTTGGAGCCCAATCAGATTGTGGAAACAAAAGCTCAGCCTCTAAAAATTTTTGAGCCGCGTTGAAGGTGTCGTTAACTTTAAGTTTTTCGTATCCTTCATTATATGCAATCGCCATTTCTAATTCTTGACTAATTTCCTTTATATTTTTAACCTCTGGCTCTTTCTTAGAACAAGAAACAAAAATAACCAAAAGAATTAGTAATAATTGTATTTTAGAGTAGTTCATAAAACATATATATAGTTTTCAAGCAAAATTTGAAAGTTCTATATGTTCTATGCTATAGATTTTAAAAGACTTCTATTGATTAAAGTGTGTGGTAAATTTCTTTCCTGTATTTCAATTATAGAAAAATTTTCACTATTTTTAAATACTTTTTTCAAAAGTTCATTAGTTAAAAAATGTCCTCCCTTTGAACATTTTACACTTCCAATAATTCTGTATCCTGAAGTATATAAGTCTCCAATACAGTCAAGTATTTTGTGATTAACAAATTCTTTATGATTTCTCAAACCATCTGAATTTAAAATTTTGTCTTTCTTAACAACTATTGCATTTTCTAAACTACCACCTTTGGCTAATCCTACTTTTTTAATTGCCTCAATGTCTTCGTATAAGCAAAAAGTTCGTGAATTAAAAATATCTTCTAAATTATCTTGATAAACACTAATTTTATTTTTTTGTTTTCCTATAACTGGATTTTCATAGTCTAATTTAAATTCTATATCTAAACTTAATTTTGAGGGTTCAATAGAAATTAATCTATTTCTGTCGTTAAATTCAATTTTTTTATTAATTTTAATAATTTTAATTGGAGCTTCACTTACTTCAAATCCTGCAGGGATAATTTTTTCAATGAATTCCTTAGCAGAGCCATCTAGAATTGGAACTTCCTCGTTGTCTATTTCTATTAAGGCATTGTCAATTCCTAAACCAAACAAAGCTCCCATTAAATGTTCAATGGTTGAAACTTTAACACCGTATTCATTTGCAATGGTTGTATTTAACGAAGTGCTACTTACATTCAAAAAATTTGGATGAACAATATTATTCTTTTGTAAATCAATTCTCTTAAAAATTATCCCAGTGTTGGGAGATGAGGGTTTGATGCATACTTTCACATCTAAACCTGTGTGCAAACCTACGCCACTAAATGTAATTGAATTTTTAAGCGTTTTTTGATTTAAGTAAGACATATTAAGTTTTTAAATTGTTAAATTAACTAATTAAAAACAACAAATATTACCAGATATGACTATATTAACTAAATAGTTGAAAAAATTTCTCAAAAAAGCCAGTCTTTTTAAGGTTTTTTGGAACTAAAGTAATTTCATTGTGGTTGTGACCGCTTTGTACTTTAAAAGCAATTAAGGATAGATCTAAATCTTCTCCCTCAAAAAGATTTTTAATATATTTCTTTTCAAATAAACGATCTATTTTTATTTGATATTTTTCTAATTCATTACTGACTTCTTTAATTAAAATATTTGAAACAGAAATAAAAATTACTTCAATATACATATCCTCACCATCAATTTCTTTGTCAAATGATGAATAATTAATTCCATCTATTAAACATCTATTTACTATAAAATGCATGATTTTTCTATTATGATAATTTTCTTTAAACAAATCTTTAAGCTCAGTTAGTGAACTTTCTAAATAATGTTTAGTGATTTTTTCACCATAACTTTTTTTCTTTATTCCAATTGAACAATTTAAAGTTTGGTCATTTTCTATTACTACGACAATACCTCTTAAAAATTTACCAATTAATTTTTCAATTTTAAAAATATTTTTATCAAGAAAGCTATTTAGTAATTTGTAATCAAATAAATCTGAACCATTTTCTACATAAACTTCTTCCATATAAATATTCTTTAAATTTTTTTTATCTAATAAATAAATCTCAAATTTTTTATGAGAAAGACTTAAATATGTTTCAAAACTTAATTTATCAGTCATTCAAAATGATTTGATTTTTAATTCTTGCATCAACTACTTTAATATCATTAAAATTATCGTCATTTATAATTTCCAAAGCCTGGTCTAAAGAAAGTTTAGTATGCTTCTTTGATAATTTTAATATTAAATTATTCTTAAGTTTCAAGTCCCATCTTTTTGATGGAAAAAAATATAGATTTTTAACTTGATTAAGTGAGAGCTTGGATTCCTCAATTATATTAGTAAATTTTATAAATTCATCTATCCTTGGTTTGCCAAATATAAAAGGTAGTTCTTTATCTGAGAATTTTAAATCAGATAATTTTCCATTTTTTCCTATAAGAAATATTTTTCCGTTATTATTTATTTTTGCTAAAAAGTCAGTTCTTTCAATTTTGATATCTAGGGCATATGGATATTTTTTAAATATTTCATAATTTTCAACTAAACTATTAGAGCTTATTATTTTAGAAATTTCTTTTCCATTAAGAAAAAAAATATTTTTTAAGTCTAGTTCTTTAATACTTTCCAAAAGACTAATATTTTGTTTTTGATTTAATCCTGAGATTTGAATACTTTTAATTGTTTCAAATTTGATTTTTGTTAATGCAGTGTTATTAATTGATCCCACTATTAAAAATATAAAGAAATAAATTAAAATTTTTTTACCTTTTTGTTGATGCATCATCTAATATCCACTCTATTAATTCTATGAAGCTCATACCATGGTGAGCAGCTATTTCAGGAACTAAAGACAGTTTGGTCATTCCGGGCTGAGTATTTATCTCTAACAAATAAAATTTACCGTTAAAATATTTAAAGTCTGATCTCGTAACTCCTCTACATTTAATTATTTTATGTGCTTTATAAGCTGTCTCTAAAACTTGATTTAATTTTTTTTTTGGTAAACCGATTTTTATAATATGTTGTGTTTTGGCGTTAGTATTATACTTGGCTTGATAATCATAGAATTTTCTCTTAGGTTTTAATTCTATCGCACCTAATTTTCTATTTCCTAAGATTGCGACTTGTATTTCTCGACCTCCTATAAACTCTTCAATCATTACCTTTTTGTAATTTTTGAGAGAATTTAAAATTTTGAATATATTTTTTCTATTACAGATATATACGTTTACACTCGAGCCCTCATTTAATGGTTTCACTACAACTGGAAATTTTAATTTGCTATTGATTTCTTTAACTAGTTGTGAATTTTTTTTATCAAATGAGTATGTGAGGAATTTTGGGGTATTTATTTTATATTTTATAAATAATTTTTTAGATATTTCTTTATCCATTGCTATTGCAGAGGCAATTACACCTGAATGGGTATATGGGATATTAAACCTTTCGAGTATAGTTTGAATATAACCATCTTCTCCAAACTGTCCGTGCAATGCATTAAAAATCACATTAGGATTAAATTTATTAATAATTTTTTGTAGATTATTATTTGGTTCAGAAATTTGAACATTATATGAATTTTTTCTTAATTCTTTTGCAACTTGCAATCCAGTATCAAGACTAATTAATCTCTCTTTTGAAATTCCCCCTGATATTATTAAAATTTTCTTTTTCAATTTATTCAATTATTTTAATTTCTGTTTCAAGCTTGATCCCAGTTTTTTTGAAAACACAATCAGATACAAATTTAATCAAATCCCTCATTTCTTTAAATTTAGCATTACCTTTGTTTACAAAAAAATTACAATGTTTCTCTGAAATTGACGCATCTCCAAATGATTTTTCAAGTGGTACTGACTCTCTAATTAACTGCCACACCTTTTTATCAGTTTGGTTGATAGGATTTTTAAAAGTACTTCCACTAGTTTTTATTCTCGTAGGTTGAGCTTGTTCTTTTTTTTTCACTAATTTTTGAACTTCGCTCTTAATTAGAACTTTATCTTTTTTGTGTCCCTTAAAGGATGCGCTCAAAAATATAAGATCATCTGATAATCCACTCTCTCTATATTTAAAATCTATATCTTTAGCTGGAATAGTTAAAACCTTGCCTGATTTATCTACCGCTTGAATAGAAATAAGGATATCTTTAAATTCTCTACCAAAGCATCCTGCATTCATTTTAATTCCACCGCCAACTGTTCCTGGAATACATGATAAAAATTCAAAACCTCCCAAACAATTATTAATGGCAAATTCTGATAGCGATTTATCACTAACAGCACTACCTGCAATTATTATTTCTTCTGATAATAAAGAAATATTATTAAAGTTATTTAATAATTTAATTACAACACCATCATAATCATTGTCTGTAATTAATGTGTTTGAGCCCCCTCCTAAAATAAAAATCTTTTCTTTATTATTTATTTTTTTTAAAAACTTGATTAATTCTTTTAAATTTTTCGCTTTATAATAAATTTTTGTTTTACCACCAATATTAAACCAATTCATTTTCTTCAAATCATAATTTAATTTTAGATTTTCACTAAATTCTGAAGATAATTCTTTTAAATAATCGCTCATTATAAAAATTTAGGAATTTCTCTCATCCATGATGAAATAGAACCCGCCCCCATACCTATTACTATTTTATCTCCATAAATATTATGTTTTATATATTTTGCTAATTGATATTTGTCATTCAACAGAAATAGTTGGACTTTAGATTTTTTTATTATTTCTTTTGCAAAGTCATAATAATTAAAACCTAATTTGATTTTTTCACCTGCAGTATATATTGGAAAAAGAATTACTTTGTCTGCATCTTTAAATGCAGAGGCAAATTCTGACTTTAAATCTTTCAATCTTGAAATCCTATGTGGTTGAAAAATACATATTTTTTCATAATTTGAATAAACTTTTTTCACCCCATTTAGAACTTCTTTAATTTCTGTTGGATGATGAGCATAGTCATCAAAAAAATCAACTTTGTTAAATGTAAAAATTTTATTAAATCTTCTTTGAACGCCTTTAAAGTTTTTAAGTCCTTTTTTTATATTTGAAATACTTAAGCCAACATTAAGTGCTACTGCAGTTGCGGCTACTGAATTATTAATATTATGCAAGCCTAATAATGGAATTTTTAATTTTCTAATTATTATAATTTTCTTATTTGGCAATCTAATTTTTAAATCATACTCCGAGTATTCTCTAAATTGTTTTATATTTTTAACGCTATAGTTAGATTTGTTGTCTATACCGTAAGTATAAAAATTTTTATTTTTTAAATTTTTTAATAAGTTTTTATTATTTTTATTATCTAAACAAATAAATGATTTTCCAAAGGATGGAACTTTGTTAATAAAATTTACAAAATATTTATTTAATTTATCCATAGAACCATAATAATCCATGTGTTCTCTATCAATATTTGTTATAATTGCATACGTTGGAGGGGTATGAACAAAGCTACCGTCTGACTCATCGGCTTCTAATATTGACCATTCGCTTTTACCAAGTTTCGCAGAATTATTTATAGAGATGATTACACCTCCATTAATGATAGTTGGATCTATTTTTGTTTCTTGAAAAATAGAAGCAATTAGAGATGTGGTAGTAGTCTTGCCATGAGAACCCACAACAACAATGTTTTTTGTTAAAGACACAATATTTGCTAACATTTCGCCTCTTTTATAAATAGGCAACTGTTTCTTAATTGCCTCTAACATTTCCGGATTATTTTTTTTTATAGCTGAAGATATAACTAATATTGTTGCCTTATTTATATTCTGTTTTTTATGTCCTATTAAAACTTTTATTTTTTCTTTTTTAAGTCTTTCAATATTTTTATTAATAGAGATATCACTACCCTGGACTCTAAAACCTTTGCCTTTCATTATTAAAGCTAAACCACTCATACCAATACCACCAATGCCAATAAAATGTATTAATTCAGTTTTTGCTAATTTAATTTTCATTTAAAATTGATAATAAATTTTGATTAACATTAATCCATGTATTTTGATAATTTAAATTTTTTAAATTCTTTTTTTTTACCAAATATTCCTCTTTATTTTTAATTATCTTGAGCAAAAGATCTTCAAAATTTTGTTTGTCAAAATTTTTTTGATTTACAATCCAACAAGAGTTTTGATCCTCATAAAATTTTGCATTTTCATATTGATGGTTGTCCATAGATGATGGAAGGGGGATAGATATAAATGGGACATTTAATAATGACAATTCTGCTAAACTTGAAGCACCGCCCCTTGTAATACATAAATCAGTTTTAATTAAAAGTTTATTGAGATCTTTTTCAAACACAAAAACGTGGTGTTCAATTTTATTTTTTTTGTAAAAATTTATAAGAAAATTTTGATTACTTTCACTTGTTTGATGAATAATTTTTATTTTTACGCTTTTCGAAACTTTAGCTAAAGTTTGATGTAATAAATTATCAAATATTTTGGCACCCTGACTACCTCCTATAATTGTAATCGTAAATAACTTTTTTTCTTCAATATTCATTATTTCTTCATAATACTTTTTTCTTACTAAAGGTTTTAGAATTCTTAACTTGTTTTCAAATTTTTTAGGAAAATTATTAATATTTTTTGAATAACAAATAAAAATTTTTGAAAATTTTAAAAATAATTTATTTGCTCTACCCATAACCATATTTGGTTCAATTAAATAAATTTTTATTCCCAATAATTTTGCAGCAAAACATAACGGTAAAGACATATATCCACCAGTTGAAATTAAAATCGATATTTTTTCTTTTTTTAAAATACTTAAAGATTTTATTATTAATAAAAAAACTTTAAAAATTACAAAAGGAAAAAAAATAGAGATTTTTAGTTTTGGAGTATGAACAATAATAGGTTTATACTTTTCTGTTTCAAAATATTTTAATCCTCTTTGATCACTTGAAATAATCATATCATACTCAGTTTTTAAATGATCGTAAATTGTCAAGGCTGGTAATACATGTCCACCCGATCCACCTGTAGTAATCAAAATTTTTTTTTTCATTAATTAGTTTACTTTTCTTTTAGTCAAATTTAATATAATACCTGCTAATAAAGATGTACTTATAATTGACGAGCCTCCATAACTTAAGAAAGGTAAAGTCATACCAGTAGTTGGGATTAATCTAATGTTTACCCCAATATGAATTGTTACTTGCATCAATATTAAACTTATTGAACCAATTAATATTAACTTAATTTTATCATCTGTTTCAAAACTAATTTTTTTAAAGACCATATAAATGAAGATTAAAAACAATAATAATATTAACATTATGGCCACCACTCCGAATTCTTCCGAAATTACAGAGATGATGTAGTCTGTATGCGCCTCCGGCACTCTGTTTTTAAGTATGCCTTCTCCAATTCCTTTACCAAAAAAACCTCCACTAGTAATAGAGTCTATTGCTTTGTCAGATTGGAAATTGTGAGTTCCGGTTTCCCTATCAAAGAAAGATAGAATACGTCCCTGTATGTAGTCAAACTTAGGCACGTATATTATTAGATATGTTAACAAAATCATTGCTAAGCAGAAAAATGCTAAAAGAATAAATATATTAATCCCTGATGTAAAAATTAAAACAGACCAAGAGAAAAATACTAATAAAGTTTGCCCTATATCTGGCTGAATTATTAGTAAAAGAGAAACAATAGAGATAGTTAATGTCGTTAATAGGTATTTAATCATTAAATTAGTTTTTTCAGTACAAAGAATGGTAGCTAAAAAAACTATTAAAAAGGGCTTAAGTAATTCTATAGGTTGAAACCTTGGTAAAAAAAATAGATCTATCCATCTCTTAGAACCCTTGACCTCAACACCTAAAATTGGAACTAATACTAATGAAATTAAGGAAACAAAAAAAAGTATTATTGAATATTTGATTAATTGCTCTTTCTTAAAAGAAGAAAATACAAAAACGATAAAAGTACCAAGTACAACATATACTAAATGTTTAAAAAAAAAGAAGTAACTATTTGTATCTAATTTATCAGAGGCTATTAAAGAAGTTGAGACTAAAGAAAAGAATAGACCAATAATAAATAATAAACTAATTATAAAAAAAATAGATTTATCAATATTTTTCCACCATTGATAATAAAACTTATAAAGAAAACTATCACTTATCATTTAAATATTTTTTTATTATTTGATTGAAATATAAACCTCTATCCTCAAAATTTTTAAAATTATCAAATGATGCTCCAGCTGGACTAAATAAAATTGTATTTTTTCCTTTTTTATTATGCTTAATCTCTGAAAATATTTGATTAAGTGTATCCTTTAAATTTTTAAACTTTTTAATTGTTAATTTATTCTTAAGATTTTTGCTAAATTCTACTTGATGTTTGCCAAATATATAGCCCTTGAAATTTTTACATTGAAATTTAGTAAGATTAAACTTGTCCTTTTTTTTTGGTATACCACACAAAATCCAGTAAACATTTTTGATGTTTTTAAGAAGGCTTTCTGATGAAGCTATGCTAGTAGATTTTGAGTCGTTAATTATAGTTAAATATTTATTATCAAAAATTATTTGTTGACGATATTTTAGTCCTTTAAATTTATTTATTATTCTTAATATTTTTTCTTCATTTAGTTTTAAAATTTTACATATTTTTAAAACAAAAATTAAATTTTCTCTATTACCAGATGACATGAAGTACTTATTTCTAATTCTTTTAAAAATTAGAGGTTGAAGTGAAGTATCTATTTTAATAATCTTTTGTTTATAGGTTTTACTCCTTAATTTTTTGATAATAACAGGATCGTTTATTTTTACAAAAGCTACAGATTTTGTAGATTGAGAATCAATTAATCTGAATTTTGCTTCAATATAATTCTTAAAACTTTTGTGTCTTTCAATGTGATCAGGTGTGATATTAAGAATCACTGAATATTTTGATTTAAAAATTTTACTATATTCAAGCTGATAAGAGGATGCTTCAATTACAAAAAAAGTTTTTTTTGTAATTTTTTTTTCTGATAGAATGGGGTTACCAATATTTCCAACAAGTCTGGCATCCTTTTTTTGATTCCTTAAAACATCATATAAAAGTTTTGCAGTAGTTGATTTACCGTTAGTGCCCGTGATTGTAATACTCTCATTGCTAAAAAATGAGCAAAAAACATCAAGATCTGTGTAAACTTTAGATGAATTTTGCTCTAAGTATTTTGATAATCTGCATTTAGAAAAGTCTATGCCCGGGCTTATTATTATAAAATCAAAATGACTTTTAAGTATTTTGGCGAAAGAAAGATTTTTTTTGTCAAATCTGAGATTATTTTGAGGATTGTCATCAAATAAGTTTACTATAGTTTTTTGTTTTAAAAAATTATAAGTAGATATTCCACTTTTACCTAATCCATAAATTAATATTTTTTTTTTTAAAAAAATATTATCGATTTTGTTCATTATCTTAACTTTAAAGTCGCTAATCCTATCATTGCTAAAATGATAGAGATGATCCAGAATCTTATAACTACTGTTGACTCATGCCAACCTTTTTTCTCAAAGTGATGATGAATTGGTGCCATTCTAAAAATTCGTTTTCCAGTTAGTTTAAAGGAAATGACTTGAACCATCACAGAAACTGCTTCGAGTACAAAAAGTCCACCTGTTATTGCAAGAACAATTTCATGTTTGGTTATTATTCCAACTGCCCCAAGGGATCCTCCTAAGGACAGGGATCCAGTATCTCCCATAAAAATTTTAGCTGGTGGAGCATTAAACCATAAAAAACCTAAACAAGATCCTATGATTGCTCCACAGAAAATTGAGATTTCACCTGTACCTTCTATGTATGGTATTTGTAAGTAATCAGAAAAAACAATATTTCCAGTTACATAACTTATAAACGCAAAACATCCTGCAACTAAAATAACTGGAACAGTTGCTAACCCATCTAAACCATCAGTTAGATTAACTGCATTAGAGGAACCAACTAAAACAAATACAGCAAATGGTATAAAGAACCATCCCAAATTGATAAATAAGTTTTTAAAGAACGGAAAATATAAATTTGTTATGTTCTGATAGTCTTCATAATAAACAAAAAAACAAACACCTGTAACTGCTAAAATAATCTGAGAAATTATTTTAAATTTTGATGATACACCAGATGAATCGCTGTGTTTAATTTTTTTATAATCATCAAAAGCGCCTAAAACACCAAACGAAATAGCAATATAAATACAAAAAAGAATATTTATATTTGTTAAGTCTCCCCAAAAGAAAACTGAAACTAATAAACCTATTAAAATAATTACACCACCCATTGTTGGTGTTCCTATTTTTTTTACAATGTGCTCTTCAGGTCCATCATCTCGAATAGGATCCAAAATTTTTTGGCTTGAAAAATACTTAATAAAGGGTCCCCCAATAATTAGAACAATAGCTAATGATGTAAATAGAGATAATCCAGTTCTAAAAGTAATGTATTTGAAAACATTCAAAAAACCAAATGTGTCAACAAAGTTTAGTATAAATTGATAAAGCATTTAATTTGAACCTTTTAATTCTTTTACAATCTTATTGAAACCTGTCGCATTTGAGGCCTTTATCATTAAGAAATCGTCATTATCAAAGTTATTTTCAATTAAATCATTTATTTGCAAATTATTCTTTAAAACTGAGCCTTTTTTAAGTTTAGAAATTTTATTATATAAGGAGGAAATTTCCTTTCCTTTGACAAAAACTTTATCAATATTCGTTCTATTAATTACTGGTGCTATAGACTCATGAAGTTTTTTTGAATGATGACCAAGCTCCAACATATCACCAAGTATAAGATACTTTTTGGAATTCTTTGTTTTGATCTTGTCATAATTTAATATTGCAGTCTTTAAAGACAATGGGTTTGAATTATAACTTTCATCAATTAGGTTTATCATTTTTTTATTCACTTTAATTTTTTTGATATCACCCCTTCCCTCTGGAGTTCTAAAATTTAAAAATATATTTTTATCTAATTTTAAAACATTAAAGAAAACGCTTTTAACAGTTAACGCCGCTAAAATATTATAAATATAATTTTGGAAATCATTTAAAACTATAAAATCCTTTTTAATTTTATTTATTTTAATACAGATTTTGTATTTTTTTTTGGATTTTATAATATTATGTAGTTCAATATCTGCGTCGTTGTTTATCCCAAACGATAATACTTTGATCTTCTTTTTATGTGCAATTTTCTTATGTAAACTAAAAAAAGCGTCATCAGCGTTAAGGACTACACAGCCATTATCTTTAGTATTATCGATTATTTCAGCTTTTGCTAAAGCTATTTGTCTTATGTTTTTAAAATTTTTTGCATGTGCGTAATTAATATTTGTGATTACACTTATATCAGGTTGAATAATTCTTGAGAGTTGATCTATTTCTCCTTTTTTATCCATTCCAACTTCAATAACACCATAATCATCATTTTGATTTATATTTAAAAGACTTAAGGGAACACCATATTTATTATTATATGATTTTGGAGAAATAGTTGTTTTAGATATTTTATTTAAGGTATTACCCATCAATTCCTTTAAAGAAGTTTTTCCACAACTGCCTGTTATTGCAATAATTTTTGTAGAAATATTTTTTCTAAATATTTTTGCAATTTCTGTGAGTAAACCTAAAGGGTTTATTGAGATTGCTTGTTTATTTCTAGGTAGTTTGTTTTGAATTTTATTTACTACAGTTATTGATGCCTTTTTTTGAATTGCTTGTTCAACAAATTTATTACCATCATTTTTTTTTCCTTTAATTGCAAAAAAAATATCATTTTTTTTAACACTCTTAGAATTTATGCTAACTTTATTAATTACAGATTTGGATGATAGAATATTTCGATCAAATCTTTCATTAAGAATGTTTAATTTTAAATTTTTAGATAAGTTAAAATTCTTTTTTTTAATTGAATTTAAGATTATTTGCCTATCTGAATAAAAAACTTTTCTATTTCCAATTTGCTGAATTTTTTCATGGCCTTTGCCTGCAACTATTAAAATATCTCCTGTATTTAAGTTTTTAATTGCTTTTACAATTGCCTCTTTTCTATTAGAAATTTCAGTAATTTGACGTTTTTTTATACCCCTTTTAATCTCTTCTCTAATTTTCTTAGGTCTTTCATGTCTTGGATTATCATCCGTAAGATAAATTTTATCCGCATATTTATCAGCTATTTTGCCCATTTTTGATCTTTTACCTTTATCTCTGTCACCACCACATCCAAAGAGAACTGAAATATGTTTATCAGTGAATTGTTCTCTAATATTTAGAATACAAGTTTGTAATGCATCTGGTGTATGAGCATAATCAAGAAATACTAAAGATTTATTTTTTATTGTTCCTATTTTTTCAAATCTACCTTCAACTGAAGATATTCTGGGAATAACACCAAATATTTTTTTTAAGTCTAAATTACTTTTTGAAGCTGCTATGACAGCCATCAAAATATTTTTTAATTGAATTTTTCCTACAAGATTGACTCTTATTTCATGTATTGAGTTTTCGTATTTTATTTTTAATATTTGAGCTTCATTTTTATAATTATGTGATAAAATTTGAAAATTACTTTTAAGGGTAAATAATTTTAATTCTTTTTTTAAACTGATATTTTTAATTTTTTTAAATTCAGGTATTTTGTCATCAGTTATAACAATTCCACCTTTTTTTATCAGATTTTGAAATAAATAAAGTTTGGCATTAAGATAATTTTTAAAATTTTTATGATAGTCTAAATGATCTTGGGATAAATTAGTAAATATTGCTGAATTAAACAATAGTCCATCTAATCTATTTTGGTGTAACCCATGACTTGATGCTTCCATAATTACATTTTCTATTTTTCTTTTTTTTAATTTGTTTAAAATTTTTCCTAAATAAATAGGATCAATAGTTGTATTGTACAAATTTAAATTAAAGTTATTTGATCTCACTCCTAGTGTACCTATAGAAGCAACTTTTTTATTATTAAGGTTTAAAATTTGATAATAAAAATCTGAAACTGAAGATTTACCATTTGTGCCTGTCACAGCAATTAGGTTATTTGGTTTTTTTTTAAAGATACTAAATGAAATTTGTGCTAGTAATTTTCTAATGTTTTTTGTCTTGATAAATAAAACTCCATTTTCAAATTCATCAAAATTTTTCTCGGTAACAATTATTTTACAACCTTTTTTTACTACCGATGGAATAAAATTATTACCATCTAAGTTATTTCCTTTGATTGCAAAAAAAATATAATTTTCTTTAATTCTTCTATGATCAAAACAAATCCCAGAAAAAAAAGTGTTATGATATTTTTTTTTTATTTGTTGAAAGTGATCGCCTAAACGCATGATTATTTAATTTCTATATATTTTGTGGCTAAAATGGGCCCAACTTTATCTATAATCTTTCCTGCTACTTCCACAGATGTCCAACCAGCAGTGTTATATAAAGTTCCTTTCCATCCACCTTTTCTGTGTCTGTATTTATAATAGTAATCTTTTGCTTTTTGTGGAGTATCTAACATCACTATAAATACATATTGAGGATTTGAAGTAGGGAATATAGATGCAAATGTATTTATTTTAGCTTCTGAGTATGCTCCATCTTTAGGTTGATCTGCTGTTCCGGTTTTTCCACCTATTTCAAAATATTCTACATCTGCAAATTTTGCAGTTCCTTCTTCTGTACTAACTATTTTTCTAAGAGCATTTACAACCTGTTCTGAGACACCTTCATTTAATAATTTTTTTTTCTTGGTATTTTTTTCAAGATTATTTTCAACAAGAGTTGGTTTTATGTCGTATCCTCCATTCGATAAGATTGCATAACCTTTTGCAAGTTGGAGAATTGTAGTAGCTACGCCATGACCAAAAGATGCTGTTGCTAGTTTACATTTTCCAAAATTATAGTTTTTTTGAGGTGCCACCTCCTCTATGTCGAACTGAATATTGCTGAGAACACCTATTTTTTCCAAAAATGACTTAAATTTTTCTGGACCAACCTTTTGGGCGATTCTTACTGAACCAATATTTCCAGATCTTACAAAGATTTGTTCCGCAGTTAAATCAGATGGAATTTCATTATCATATTCTCTTATTGGAAAACCATAACAATTGATTGATTTTGGAAGATCTAAAAATTCAGTTTCTGGTTTTATTAATTTTTCATTTAGCGCACTTGCAAATGTAAATGCCTTAAATACTGAACCTAACTCATAAGTCCCTTTTGTTACTCTATTTATATAATTTACATCTGTTAAATTTTGTCTTTCATTAGGATCGAAGTCAGGCAAAGAAACAAGAGATAATATATTTCCATTATGGATATCCATTAAAATTGAGGCGCTGCCTTTACTTTTAAAAATTTCTTGATATTTGATTAATTCTTTCCGAATAAGAAATTGTAAATCTTTGTCTACTGTTAATTTGATGGGTTTTCTGGATTTTATTAAAAGCTCATTTAAAGATTTCTCTAGTCCAGAAATTCCAATATTATCATTATCTATTTGACCGATAATGTGGCTAAAAAGATTTTTTTGTGGGTAAATCCTCAATACCTTTTCTTCAGGTTTCAAAGACTTATCTCCAAGTTTCATCAATTTTTCATAATTTTCCTCTGAAACTTTTTTTTCAAGATAGAAAAATTTTTTTTGATCAATTTTTTTTTCAATTTCATCAAAATCTTTGTTTGGAAAAATTAAATTTAAACTGAGTAATAATTTTTTTTGATTTATAATGTCAGATGTTTTTAAACCAATATCAATTGAATTTACTGTTTTTGCCAAATAATTGCCGTTAATATCTACAATATCGGCTCTATAAAGCTTTTCATTAATTAATGTAGTATTTGTTTTTTCTACTTTTGAATAGCGAGTGCCTAGTTTAATTAAATGAATAGAGTAAATTATATAAATTATAAAAAAAATAAAAAAAATAAAGGCTACTCTGTTAAACTGGATATTTAGTCCAGTTTTTTTCTTTTGATATATAAAATCATTTTCATTATCCTCTATAATTAAATTTGGTTTAGATTTATTCATTAATCCTGTGTTATTTTTAAATCTTGTATATTTTTTTGATTTTTAGAAATATTATAAATTTTGATATTTTTTATACTTTTTTGAATTAGCTGATCCTCAAAATATAAAGATTGAAATTCAAGTAGTTTTTCAGCAGAGCTCAAATAATCATGCTCTAACAAAATATTCTCATATTCAGTTTCTAATACTCTTAAATTTTCGTTTACTGTAAATAATTCATCTTCAATTTGTTTTGTTGTATTTTTTATTATTGCGGTGAATAAAATTAATGAAAAAATGAATGATACAAGACCAATTTTTTTCATAGTTTTTCTCCAAATTTTTCAATATCTATTAAATTTTTAAATTGATCCTCAATATCAGTTTCAAACTCAAAAAAATCAGTTTTTTTAATCGCAAATCTTAATTTTGCAGACCTCGAAGGAGGGTTTTCACTTAACTCCTCTTCATTTGGTGTAATTGGTTTTTTTTTTGTCAAATGAAATAGTGGATCGGTTTTTTCGGTTAAAGGAGTATATCTAGAAATACTTTTATTTTCTGAAAGACTTTTTAAAAAATATTTAACTATTTTGTCCTCTAAAGAATGGAAGGTAACCACTGCTAAGACCCCATTTTTTTTTAAAATTTTAGCGGCATTAATTAATCCGTAAATTAATTCGCTAATCTCCTTATTAACAAATATTCTTAATGCTTGGAAAGCTTTTGTAGAATTATTGACTCTAAAATTTTTTTTTCTTTTAGAACTATCAATTATTTTAACAAGGCCTTGTGTATCAATTTTTTCTATAACTCTTCCTTTAATAATGTTTCTTGCTATATATTTTCCTTCTTTTTCATCTCCAAAAAACTTAAAAATTTTTTCCAATTCTTTTTGACTTAATTTATTAATTGCTTCTTCAGCTGAATAAGAATTTAAACCAAGTTGCATATTTAATTTACCAACAGAGTCAAAGGATAAGCCCTTATTTGGGTCTTTTATTTGAGTATAAGAGTATCCTAAATCAAATATAACACCTTTAACATTTTCGTTTTTTAATTTTAAATTATTTAATTGACTAAATTTAATATTTCTAAACTTAAATCTTTCTTCAAATTCTTCTTCTATTTTTAAAGCAATATTTTTACTTTCAGGATCTCTATCTAAAGCTATTACTCTAGTTTTATCAAACTCTAATATTTTTTTTGTGTAACCACCTTGGCCAAAGGTGCAGTCGATAAAGGTGCCGCCATATTGAGGGGAAATAATGCTAATAATTTCTTTTAGCAACACCGGATAATGCTTTTGCATATTTGGTGTTATGGCGGCGTCCATTTATTTCTTTGAAGACCATTAATTTTTTTGTCTTCTCAAGAATGCTGGTATTTCAAGATCGTCCTCTTCCTCTTCATCTGAGGATAATAAATCTTCTGGACTTGAATTTTCTAACTCAGAGCTAAATAAATCTGGAGAGTCCGAGTCTACACCAAATTCTTTTAGATCGTTTGAAGCATCTTTTTCAACGCTGTCTGTTGAATTAGTCTCATGCTGTGTCTCAACAGCCTCTTGTGTAAAAGATTTCTCCATCTCATTAACTGTTGAATCTTCAACAACACTTTCTGTCTCAAGATTTGTACTCTGTAAAACTTCCTCATTTGTAACATTTGTTTCAGTAGTTTCACTCTGTTGCTCTTGAACTATTTCATTTTCAAGCTTTAAAGCATTTGCGCCATGTGAAATTGGATTTGATGTTGGGTTTGAAAAATTAAAAGCTGCTGATGGACCCATATTAGAAAAGTCAGAGTATCCGGGATTTCGATTTTGTATTCGATGTACCATATTTATTACTGACTTAGTTTCAGGTTGTTGACCATCTAAAGATGTTGCAACAATTGAAACTCTCATTTTTCCATCAAGCTCAGAGTCTGTAATTGCACCAATAATTAATTCAGCTTCAGGGTCAACTTCTGCTCTTACTTTATTTACCGCTTCATCAACTTCAAAGAGCTTAAGGTCTTTGCCACCAGTAATATTAACTAATAATCCTTTAGCACCTTTCAATGTATAATCGTCAATCAATGGGTTACTTATTGCCATCTCTGCTGCCTTAGTGGCTCTGTCTTCTCCTTCTGCTTCACCTGTGCCCATCATTGCTTTTCCCATTGAAGCCATAACAGTTTCAACATCTGCAAAATCTAAATTGATCAAGCCTGGTCTAACCATTAGATCAGTAATGCTTTGAACACCGTGCATTAATACATTATTTGAAAGATTAAAAGACTCTTCGAACGTTGTTTGCTCGTTTGCTATTTTAAACAAGTTTTGATTTGGTATAACAATAATAGTATCAACATGTTTTCTCAATTCTTCTAAACCTTGTTGTGCTCTTCTCATTCTTGAGGGGCCTTCATATAAGAATGGAAGTGTTACAACACCTACAGTTAAAATATTTAATTCTTTAGCAGCTCTGGCGATGACATGAGCAGCACCAGTACCCGTTCCACCACCCATACCTGCTGCGATAAAAACCATGTTTGCGCCTTGTAAAGTATTAACAATTTCATTTAAAGACTCATCAGCTGCAGCTTGACCAATATCTAGTTTTGCCCCTGCACCTAAACCTTTAGTTAAATTTAATCCTATTTGAATTCTTGATTTTGCTTTACTTAACTTTAAATCCTGAGCATCAGTATTAACTGCAATAAATTCTACTCCTTGTAGATTGTTTTCAATCATCTCATTAATTGCATTGCCGCCTGCCCCTCCAACTCCTAATACTAATAGTCGTGGTTGTAGTTCTTTTATTTCTGGTGCTTTAAAGTTAATTGTCATCTTAGTTCCCCTCTTTATTGTTTAAATGTTTTTCCCATTTAAGATTTGCTCGATTTAGATTTGCTTTTTTTCTTGCATTTACCTTAAATTTCTCAAACGCTTTTGGCTCCCATATTTGGAAAGTTTGACCTTGACCAACAAACAACATGCTATTCTTTATCTTTGCATGTTTTAATAATTTTATTGAAATTGAAATTCTTCCTTCGCTATCAAATTGTAAACTAGTACTCTCTGCTAGAATTGAGGTTGCAAAAAAATCTCTTTTTTCTTCGAATGGATTTAAAGAGTCTATTGCTGATGAAATTTTTTCAAGTCGATCCTGTGAACAAGCTTCAATGGATGCGTTATTAAATGAAGGATAACAAATTACACTATTATATCCTAAATTAGAAAGATGAGATCTGAAGCTAGCTGGCACGGAAACCCTTCCCTTTTTGTCTAGTTTGTTCTCGTAAGTACTTAAAAACATAAATTTTATAATATTTAAATTCCATAAATGGGAATATATGGGAATATATGGGTATTTTAATTACCTGTCAAACCTTGAATACTGGCTATTCTTCAATGGATTTAATGTTTTTTTTCAAATCTTTATAAAATTTAAAAAAAAACGGTTTATTGATTTCAATTGGATAACAAAAAAAGACAACATCTATGACTCATTCATGAGTCATTAGGAGAACATTTAATTTACTTTAAAAAAAGGAGTTAGTAAGTTTGCCAGATAAACTATAAGCCGGGTTCTGTCATTTAAACTTATCATTTGTCTAGGCTTAAGATCACTCTTAAGCTCAAGCAACTAACCCTGATGACTAGCCAAGGAAGGCTTTTAGTTTTTCAACAATGTCATCTCTACTTAGTCTTGCTCACAGTGGGGTTTTCCAGCGTTCATTGTTACCAATAGAACCGGTGTGCTCTTACCACACCTTTTCACCCTTGCCATGTTATGGCGGTTTATTTTCTGTGGCACTATCCCTAGGGTTGCCCCCGCCAGGTATTACCTGGCACTGTTTCCTTGTAGAGCCCGGACTTTCCTCTTTAATAAATTAAAGCGATAAGTCGTTTATCTGGCTCCTTCAACTTATATCTAAAATTTAAATTTTCAAGAAAATTTAATCAAACTTCTTTGCAATATTTTCACTTATAAGCAAGCATTCCTTATCTAATTTACCATTTACTAATTCTTGCCTGTACCTTCTTTGAAAAGCTTTAATAACAAAACCAATTAATTTATCCTTAGCTTGCTTCTTGTTTAAATATCCAATCTTTATTAAATTTTCATGAAATTTTTTTTTATGATTTATATCTATTGTTTTTTTTCTTCTACTTTTAAGTCTTTGTTTTGTAATCGAATGCCATAACCCAACTTTTTTTTTTGCAAGAAATGACCATGGAAATTTTTCACCTGGATCCTTTTTCCTATCTGGAGCTATATCTGAATGCCCTAAAATATTTTTAGACTTAATCTTATATTTATTAATTAAAAATTTACTTAGATTTAATAAAGAATTAATTTGTTTATTTGAATATTTTTTGTAATTAAAATAATGTCCTGGATTAGATATTTCTATACCAATAGAATTAAAGTTTAATGATTTAAAATTTTTCCAAGAAGATTTCCCAGCATGCCAAGCAATATATAAATCTGGTACCAATACCACTACTTCTCCGTTATTCTTAATTAGATAATGACTACTAACCTTGGATTTGAAATCTGTGAGTCTTTTAATTGCTTCTTTTTCTTTTTTCATGCCAGTATAATGAAAAACTAAAAATTTTATCTGATTAGTTTTTCTTTTCCTGGGATTAAAATTAGGTGAATAATTATAAATTTTTTTTATACTCATTTAGGTTGAATTAATAATTAATATAAGGCCATAATTAAGTCATTTTTAGCACTAAATCTTGATTTACTTTAAATGCATATACACTATATAATTAGTATTTAATGAAATGATAAGATTTATAAAATTTACAATAATATACTTTTTCCTAATCTCAAATGTTTTTGCGGGATCTAGCAGTGAGCTAAACTTACCAAAAAAAAATGTTACAACTAGAGACTGTTTTGAAACCCTAAATAGAGCAACTTTTAAATTTAATCAGGGGTTAGATAAAGTTATTTTAAAACCAGTGGCTGAAGGATACAGATCGTTACCAACACCTATAAAAAAAGGAACAGGTAATGTTTTAAATAATTTATCTAGTTTGATAACTATACCAAATAACGTTTTGCAGGGGGACCTTAAAACAGCAAGTATTAATACTGGAAGATTGGTTATAAATTCTACAATTGGTATTCTTGGGATTTTCGATGTGGCAACTGGCATGGGCTTTCCAAAATATATCAAAGAAGACTATGGTCAAACACTTGGAAAATGGGGAGTTGGTCCTGGTTGCTATATAGTTTTACCAGTTTTAGGACCATCAACAGTTAGAGATACCGCAGGAATGTTTGTTAATGTGATGGGTGGTGATCCTTATTACAATATATCAGTAAATGGCAATAATGAATACTTAGATGGTAAGTTGTTTGCAGCAACGAAAATTTTATCAGGAGTAGAATTTAGAGCAGCAAATATTGAGTCATTAGATAATTTAGAAAAAAATTCTGTAGATTTTTATGCGTCAGTTAAAAGTTTATATACTCAAGATAGAGAAAATAAAATTAAAAATATTCAAAGAGGAAATATAGAAGTTATTTATAGTGATGATCAAGACTGGGTAGAAGTAGATAATAATTAATTTAGTACATAATGAAAAGCTCAATAGGTTTTTTTCTTTTTTTTTTAATAACACTTTCAGGTGTAAATAAGGTATTTGCAATTTCGCCAGATATTTTTATACAATCTACAGTCAACAGAGCTTCAGAGGTATTATCTAAAAATATTTCTAAAGAAGAAAAAATGAACCAATTAAAAATTATAGCAAAAGAAACCGTTGATATAAAAGGAGTTGGATATTATTCTCTTGGTTCTAAAAGAAAAAATTTAGATAAAAACCAGCTTGATATTTATACTGTGTTGTTTGAAAATTACTTTTTAAAAAGTTTTTCTAGTAGATTGGCTGAATATACAAACCCTGAAATAGACGTAAAAAATAAAGAGATTTTAAATAAAAATTATACGATAGTTAGAAGTGTTTTGGTGGCCACCGATGAGAGACCCGAAGTGAAAATAGATTGGAGAGTATATACCAAAGATCAAAAAAATCCCTTAATTAGAGACTTGATTATAGAGGGTCTTAGTTTAGCAAGGACACAAAAAGAGGAATTTAGATCAATATTAAATTCCAATGATGATGATATAAATGCACTATTTAAGTCTTTAAAAGAATTTTATATTAAATAAAATATAATTAGTGGTGGGCCCGCCAGGACTCGAACCTGGGACCAATACATTATGAGTGTACTGCTCTAACCAACTGAGCTACAGGCCCAAAAATTATGTTAGTTATATCATTTTTTTTTAGTAATCAATTAAAGATATTTGTTTATGGTGGGCCGTGTTGGTTACGCTCCAACTACCCCTGCAATGTCAATGCAGTACTCTACTATTGAGCTAACGGCCCAGTACTAACTTTCTAAGAAGCTTTTAAGTTGTTTTGATCTACTAGGGTGCTTTAATTTTCTAAGCGCCTTAGCTTCAATTTGTCGAATTCTTTCTCTTGTGACAGAAAATTGTAATCCAACTTCCTCCAAAGTATGATCGGTATTCATACCTACCCCAAATCTCATTCTTAAAACTCTTTCTTCTCTAGGGGTTAAAGTAGATAAAATTTTTGTAGTTGCTTCTCCAAGATTTGACTTAATTGCTTGTTCGAGTGGCGCTAATGCTTTTGTATCTTCGATAAAATCTCCAAGACTGCTGTCCTCTTCATCACCAACTGGTTTTTCTAAAGACACTGGTTCTTTAGAGATTTTTAGAACTTTTCTAACTTTATCTAATGGCATCCTAAGTTTTTGAGCTAATTCCTCAGGTGTAGCTTCTCTTCCAAATTCACTCAAAATTAATCTTTGAGTTCTTACAATTTTATTAATTGTTTCAATCATATGAACTGGGATACGGATTGTTCTTGCTTGATCGGCAATTGATCTTGTTATTGCTTGTCTAATCCACCAAGTTGCATATGTTGAAAACTTATAACCTCTTCTATATTCAAATTTATCTACCGCTTTCATTAAACCGATATTTCCCTCTTGAATTAAATCTAAAAACTGAAGACCACGGTTAGTATATTTTTTTGCAATTGAAATAACTAATCTTAAATTAGCCTCGACCATCTCTTTTTTTGCGATTCTTGACTCTTTTTCACCTTTTTGAACTCTGCTTACTAGTTTTTTAAAATCCGTTACTGATATCCCAAGTTTATGACTAATTTCTATTAATCTCTCTCTAATATTTTTGAATTCTTCTTTATTTTTACTGAAAAATTGTTTCCAAACATTGTTTGTATCCAAAAACTTTTTTAAATTTGGGTTAATTTCATTTCCAATATAAAATTTAATAAATTCATTTCTGGGAATTTTATGATCCAGTGCCAACCTTAAAAGATTACCTTCAAGAAAAACAATTTTTTTATTTTCAGTATAATGCTTCTGAACGAGCTCCTCAAGAACCGATGGGGATAATTGAAGTGATTTAATATTTTCTAAAATATCGCTAACAAGTTTATCGTGTCCTTTTTCTTTTGCTGGTGAAAAATTTTGTGAATTTAAAACACAATCCAATTTTTCTTTTTTAAACTTTATTAATTTTATATATTCTTTAGTTAATGTGTTAACAGTTTTTAGAACTTTAGGCTTAATCTCAGTTTCCATAGCAGCAAGAGTGGGGTTAAAGTCATCATCCTCATCAGAAGAACCCTCTTCTTTGTCAGTCTCACCAGCATTTTTTTGTTTTGCGCTTGGGCCAGTTGATTCATCTTCCATATAATTTGTGTCAATATCGATAATTTCTCGAACTAAGATTTCGTCTTTTTGTAATTTTTCATTCCATTCAAAAAACTGTTGAGCTGTTATTGGACTTTGAGAAAGCGCAATTAACATTACATCTTTTCCAGCCTCAATTCTTTTTGCAATTGCAATTTCACCTTCTCTAGAAAGAAGCTCTACTCCACCCATCTCACGTAAATACATCCTGATAGGGTCATCGCTTTTCTCAATCGTCTTGCCTTCTTCTTTACCTGAGTTTTCTTTTTTTCTTAGAACTTTAAAGTCAGATTTTTTTTCGACTAAGGAAACATTTTCATTCAAAATATGAATAAAAGCTTGGGCCAAGTTTTCATCAGATAAATTTCTTTTTCCAAGAGACTTGCTCAATTCTTCATAGGTTATGAAACCTCTATGAGTTCCACGACCCATTAATCTAGCAAATGATTTTGTTATAATTCTTTCCACGACAATAAAAGTTTGGAAGTCTTATATAATGTCAAATTTGCAAAAATCCATGACTAAATTGGCTGGATTAATTGAGATTCTGCTTTTTTTTTAGGTCTTTTAGCTCATTAAATGTGGTCTCACTCATATCAACTGAGAACTTCGATTCTAATTCTTGAATTCTAAACTCAAGATCATAATTCATTAAATCTCTTGAAATATCCTCTAACAATTCGATCGTTTTTTGATCATCGTCGGCTTGATTTTTAAGAATATGTTTAATGGGTGCAAATTTATTTATCTTTTCTATCAATTGATTGTCTAACTTTAGATCCTCAATTATAATTTGCTCTCCAGATTTCAGTTTCTCAATTATTAATTCAAATATTTTTTTATTAACATCAGTAAATAACTTAATATTTTCAATTAAATGTATATTTGCTTGTAACAAATTTAAATTATTCATTGCTAAATATAATAAAGAAAACTCTTTAAGTTCAACCCCTGTCAATGATTGACTGTCATTAAAATGCTTTTTTGTTGTATCTAAAGATTTAGTTCTTTTAACAAAAAACTTTTTCTTATTTTGATTAGAATGTGGTGTTAATTCAGCAATTTTTTCTAAAAAATACTCAAGTACATATTTTTTTATAAAATCATCTTTAATTGTACTTGCAATACTTCTCAATTTTTTTTCAAAAATTGCTAATGAAGAAGGATTATTTGCTGTTTGTTTTTTATAATGACTAAAAATAAATTGATGAATAGAAAGCTTACTTTGTTTAGTAAAATTAATAAAATTAGCTTTGCCATTTTTGTTCACATAACTATCAGGGTCTTCCTTGTCTTGTAAAAATAAAAATGAAATATTTTTTTCTGGTTTTAATTCTTTAATAGAGTTCTCTGCTGCTCTTAAAGCAGCTTTATAACCACTTTCATCACCATCAAAGCATATAATAATGTCATCAAAAAACTGATTAAGAGTTAAAATTTGTTTATCAGTCAAAGAAGTTCCAAGATTGGCAACTGCATTGTCAATCCCATTTTTACTTAAACCAACAACATCCATATAGCCCTCAACTAAATAGATATGATCCATTTTATTAGAAAGTTTTCGAGCTAAATCTAAATTATATAAATTAGACCCTTTTTTAAAAAAATTTGTTTCAGGTGAATTTATATATTTAGCTAAATAATCTACGTTTTCGATTATTCTCCCTCCTAAAGCTATTGGTTGACCTGAGATATTATTGATTGGAAAGATTAATCGTCCTCTAAATCTTTCAACATATATTTTCTTTTTTTCATCTAAATAAAATAAACCCGTTTCAACTAAAGTTTGCTCACTATAATTATCTTTTAATTTCTCAAAAAAATTTGGATTTTTTTCTATGTAACCAATTTTAAATTTTTTAACTTCTTCTTTAGTTAAAGATCTATTTTTTAAATAATCTCTTGCAATAGAATAACTCTCATTTTTTAATAATTCACTGTGATAAAAATCTACATACTGACTAAAAATTGATTGGTACTCTTTCCATTTTTTTTCTCTTTCTTCATCCTGTTTTGAAAACATATAGGGCTGCATTCCAGCTAATTGAGCTAAATACTTAACTGCCTCACCAAATCTAAGATTTTGAATTTTCATAACAAAATCAAAAATGTTTCCATGCTCTGAAGTTGCAAAACAATGGTAAAATTCTTTTTCATCATTTACCGTAAATGAAGGTGATTTTTCGTTTTTAAATGGGGACAAACCAACAAACTCTTTGCCCCTCTTTTTTAAGGAAACTGTTTTTGAGACCACTGTTGAAACTTTTAACCTTGTTTTAATTTCATCTAGGTATTCTTTTGGATATTTCATTATTTATCTAATAGATCTTTGATTATCAGGCCTGCTTTAGCAAAATCAATTTCATCCGAGTGGGCTTTCTTTAACTCACCCATTACTTTTCCCATATCTTTTATTGAATTAGCATCCACTTTAGCTATTAAATCTGCACAGATTTTTTTAGTTTCCTCTTCTCCAAGTTGCTTTGGGAGAAATCCTGTTAAAATATCATATTCATTTTGCTCAACCTCTAACAAATCAGTTCGATTATTTTTTTTGTATATATCAATCGATTCGGCTCGTTGTTTAACCATTTTTTTTAAAAGCTTCTTGATGTCTTCATCATCTGTATCTTTTTTATTAGGCCCTGATCGGTTGACTATGTCTAGATCCTTAATGGATGATAATATTAACCTATAGGTTGATATTTTATTTTTATCTTTTGATTTAAGAGCAGTTTTATACTCACTTTCGATAATATCTTTTAAGGGCATAATTTTTTTAATTTACTGCAAAGAAATAATTGTTCAAAAGAAAAATTGTTTTTTTACAATTTTATAATACATCTCTGTTGCGATAATAAAGCAATTATTGTATTAACCTTTAACTCATGAGTTGTAATTGATAAAAAAAGCAAAAAAAGCAAACTCAAAAAATTCCCAAATTAATACAGGCGTTTTAGTTCTTGAAAACAAGAAGGTTTTTAGGGGGATTGGGATTGGTTATCAAGGAGAAGCAACTGGAGAAGTTTGCTTTAACACCTCATTAACTGGTTACCAAGAAATAATTTCAGATCCTTCTTATGCAGGTCAGATTATAAATTTTACTTTTCCTCATATTGGAAATGTTGGAACCAATAAACAAGATGTCGAGTCTGATAAAATCTGGACAAGAGGAGTAATCTTTAACTCAGAAATAACTTCTCCTTCAAATTATAGAGCATTTTTACATTTAGATACCTGGCTCAAAAAAAATAAAATTGTGGGAATTACAGGACTAGACACTCGAAGTTTAACAAACTTTATTAGAGATAAAGGCGCACCTAAGGGAACAATTGCTTACTCAAAAAATGGAAAGTTTAATGTTAGCAAGTTAACGAATTCTACCATCAAATGGAGTGGTTTAAATAACCTTGATCTTGCAGAAACTGTTTCAACTTCAAAGAGCTATATTTGGAAAGGACTTCAAACTTGGAAAAAAGAAATAGGATATAAAAAGAGTATAAACAACACTTTTCATGTAGTTGCAATTGATTATGGAATAAAAAAAAATATTTTGAGATATTTCTCCGATTTCAAATGTAAAGTAACGGTTGTTTCTTGTAAAACCTCTGCAGAAAAAATCATTAATCTTAAACCAAATGGAATATTTTTGTCCAATGGTCCAGGTGATCCAGCAGCGACTGGAAAATATGCAATAGAAATACTTAAGAAATTAATCAAAAAAAGTTTACCTATATTTGGAATTTGTTTAGGTCATCAAATTTTAGCTTTAGCTTTGGGTGGTAAAACAAAAAAAATGAAGTTGGGCCATAGAGGAGCCAATCATCCTGTTAAAAATTTAGTCCACGATAAAGTTGAAATCACTAGTCAAAATCATGGTTTTGTAGTAGTTGAAGAAACTTTACCTAAAAAAATTGAAGTTACTCATAAGTCTCTATTTGATAATACCATTGAAGGAATAAGACTTAAAAACAAACCAGTATTTTCAGTACAATATCATCCAGAGTCTAACCCTGGACCACAAGATAGCGTCTACCTCTTTCAAGAATTCATTAATAACATGAAAAAAAATGCCAAAAAGAAAAGATATTAAGAAAATATTAGTTGTGGGAGCTGGACCTATTATCATTGGTCAAGCATGTGAGTTTGATTACTCGGGTACACAAGCTTGTAAGGCGTTAAAAGATGAAGGTTATAAAGTAATATTAATTAACTCAAATCCTGCAACCATTATGACCGATCCAGGTGTTGCAGACAAAACTTATATTGAGCCCATAACATTAGAGGTTTTAGAAAAAATACTTATCAAAGAAAAACTTGATGCAATTCTTCCTACAATGGGTGGTCAAACTGCACTCAATCTTGCAATGGAAGCAGAAAAAAAAGGAATTTTAAAAAAATATAAAATTAAACTCATAGGCGCAAATTCTAAAGCAATTGCCAATGCAGAGGATAGGAAAAAATTTAGAAAAAATATGATCGATATTGGTTTAGATTTACCTAAATCCGAGATTATCAACAATATTAACCAAGCCTCAAAAGTTTTAAAAAAAATTGGTTTACCTGCAATTATAAGACCTGCATTTACACTTGGAGGTCTTGGCGGTGGTATTGCTAAAAATAAAAAAGATTACTTAAAAATAATTAAAAGTGGACTTCATGAGTCTCCAGTTAGCCAGGTACTGGTTGAAGAATGCTTAGAGGGCTGGAAAGAATTTGAGATGGAAGTGGTCAGAGATAAAAAAGATAACTGTATTATTATCTGCTCTATTGAAAATGTTGATCCTATGGGAATTCATACCGGAGACTCGGTAACTGTTGCCCCAGCACTAACCCTTACTGATAAAGAATATCAAGTGATGAGAAATGCCTCCATTGCTTGCCTAAGAAAAATTGGAGTGGAGACAGGTGGATCCAACGTTCAATTTGCAATCAACCCAAAAAATGGACGAATGGTTGTTATAGAAATGAACCCAAGAGTGTCAAGATCATCAGCACTCGCATCAAAAGCAACTGGTTTTCCAATTGCAAAAGTTGCAGCAAAACTAGCTGTTGGTTACACTTTGGATGAATTAAAAAACGAAATTACAAAAGTTACCCCAGCATCTTTTGAGCCTAGTATCGATTATGTGGTAACAAAAATTCCAAGATTTACTTTTGAAAAATTTTCAACCTCTCCAGCAATATTAGGTACTTCAATGAAATCAGTTGGAGAAGCAATGGCAATTGGTAGAAATTTTAAAGAGTCACTTCAAAAAGCATTGGTTTCTCTTGAAACAGGACTTTCAGGATTGGATAGAGTGTTTCATCTAAATAAAATGCAAATTGAAAAAAAACTTAAAGAAAATATTCCAAATAAACTTCTTGTGATTGCAGAAGCCATAAGAAAGAAAATTAACTTAAAAAGAATTTTTACATTATCTAAAATTGATCCATGGTTTTTAGAGCAAATTAAAGAAATCGTAGATAATGAAACTATGATCAAAAAGAATGGATTACCAAAGGATTTTGCTGAATTTAATAGAATAAAATCCATTGGCTTTTCTGATAAAAAACTTTCTGAATTAACCGAAACTTCTGAGGATATTGTTAGAATAAAAAGAACAGCTCTAAAAATTTTACCTGTATTTAAGAAAGTAGATACTTGTGCTGCTGAATTTAAGTCTTTCACACCTTATATGTATTCAACATATCAACGAAATTTTTCAATTAACTCAGAGTGTGAGGCAGATCCATCTTCAAATAAAAAAATTATAATTTTAGGAGGCGGACCTAACAGAATTGGACAAGGTATAGAATTTGATTATTGCTGTTGTCAGGCAAGTTTTTCACTAAAGGAAGCTGGTTTTGAAACAATCATGATTAATTGTAATCCTGAAACTGTCTCAACCGATTATGACACAAGTGACAGACTTTATTTTGAGCCCCTAAAAGAGGAGTATGTTTTTAATATAATTAAGAAAGAGCAAGAAAAAGGAAATCTTATTGGAATTATTGCTCAGTTTGGTGGTCAAACACCAATTAAACTTGCAAAATTTTTACATGACCACAAACTTCCAATTCTAGGAACACAGTACACTTCTATAGATTTAGCTGAAGATAGAAATCGATTTAGAAATTTGTTAAATAAACTGAAATTAAAACAAGCAAAAAGTGGGATTGCAAAAACATTTAAACAAGCAATACAAATTTCTGAAAAAATTGGTTTACCTTTGATGGTAAGACCTTCTTATGTGTTAGGTGGAAGAGCAATGGAGATTGTTCATGAAAAAAGCCAACTTAAAAATTTTGTAGAAGAGGCCTTTAAAGCTGCAGAGGAAAATCCAATTTTAATCGATAAATTTATTGATCATGCAATGGAGGTTGATGTTGATGCCATCTCAGATGGAAAACAAGTTCATGTTGCAGGGATCATGCAGCACATAGAGGAAGCTGGCATTCACTCTGGGGACTCTGCATGTAGTTTACCTCCCATATCTATAAAACCATTTTTGATTAAAAAAATTGAAAACCAAACTAAGAAATTAGCATTAGCTTTAAAAGTTAAAGGTTTTATGAATATTCAATATGCAATTAAAAAAGATGAAATTTACGTAATTGAAGTAAATCCAAGAGCAAGTCGAACAGTACCATTTGTATCTAAAGCAAAAGGATTGCCACTTGCAAAAATTGCATCACGGGTAATGGCAGGTGAAAAACTATCAAAATTTAACTTAAGAGATAAATCTAAAGGAATGTATGCAGTTAAAGAAGCTGTGTTCCCTTTTAATAAATTTCCAAACAGCGATCTGCTTTTAGGTCCTGAAATGAAATCAACAGGTGAGGTGATGGGATTTGATAAAAACTTTGGTATGGCTTTTGCAAAAAGCCAGATAGCCTCTGCTAACTCTTTACCTAAAGATGGATTAGCATTTATCTCTTTAAAAGATAGTCACAAAGATGAAGGAATAGGTTTGGCTAAAGAATTGATTAGATTAAATTTTACTCTTTGTGCAACACGAGGAACAGCTGAATACATTAGAAAACACGGGATGAAATGTAGAATTATTAATAAAGTAAGTAGTGGCTCCCCTCATATAGTAGATGTATTAGACTCTAAAAAAATTGGTCTTGTTATTAATACTGGGGGTGGAAATAGTGAACACAGATTAAATGATGCAGTAGCCCTTAGACGAGGAACACTTAAAAACAAAGTTCCTTATTGCACCAACATGTCGACAGCACTAGCATGTTTAGAAGCAATCAAGTCACTTAAAACAAAAAAATTAAAAGTTACTTCTCTTCAAGATATATAAAAATTTAGACATCAACGATTAGTGTATCTTTAGATCCTCCACCTTGAGAACTATTAACAATAGTACTCCCTTTTCTAAGAGCAACTCTTGTCAATCCTCCTGTGCTTACATAAGTAGTTTTTCCACTAAGTACAAACGGTCTTAAATCAAGATGTCTTGGCTCAATATCATTTTCAGTAATTGTAGGTGCGGTTGAAAGGATTTCAAGAGGTTGGGCTATGTACTCTCTAGGATTTTTCTTAATTTTGGCTATCACATCATCTCTTTCTTTTTTGTCTGCTTTGGGACCTATCATTATTCCATAACCACCAGATGCATTAGCAGGTTTCACAACTAACTTAGAGATGTTTTCAATGACATAGTTTCTTTCGTTTTTATTGTGACATAAGTAAGTTTCTACCTGATTTAAAATTGGTTGTTCGCCAAGATAATAAACAATCATTTTATTAACATAAGAGTAAACTACTTTGTCATCAGCGATACCTGTGCCTATAGCATTTATGATTCCAACATTCCCTTTACGCCAACTTTTAAATAATCCTGGAACACCTATAACTGACTCTTTATTAAATACCTTGGGATCTAAAAAATTATCATCAAGACGCCTGTATATGCAATCAACCTTTAAAGGACCTTTTACCGTCTTCATATAAACAATTTCGTTTTCAACAAACAAGTCTTTTCCTTCTACTAAAGCAATACCCATCTGATCTGCCAAGAAAGAGTGCTCAAAGTATGCAGAGTTATATATACCAGGTGTCAAAACAACCATATGAGGATTCACCGTTTTTTTTGGAATACACTCAACCATACAATTGAACAATTTATTTGTGTACTGGTGAATTGATGCAACTTTATACCTCGTAAACAATTCAGGAAAAACATCTCTCATGACCATTCTATTTTCTAGCATGTAGGAAACTCCTGACGGGACTCTTAAATTATCTTCTAAAACTAAATAATCACCATTTGTATTTCTTATTAAATCTACCCCTGAAATATTTGACCAAGCTTTGTGTTTAGGAGAAAACCCTTCACATTCTTTTATATAATATGGAGAGTTAAAAATTATTTCTTTTGGAACCACTTTATCTTTGAATATTTTTTTTTGATTATAAACATCATCAATAAACAAATTTAAAGCTTTTACACGTTGCTTCAAACCTTTTGAAACTTTGTTCCATTGTGTTTTCGGAATTATTCTTGGAATAATATCAAGAGGCCATTTTTTTTCCTCCGCTCTATTATTAGCAGCATATACTCTAAAATTTATTCCTCTCGCGCTTATTGTACTTTGACAATTCTTCTCGATTTCTTGAAGCTTTTTTTTACCGTATCTTTCTAAAATTGATGAAATGATGGTAGCATGCTTTCGTAGTTTATTATCCTTGGTAAAATAACCATCATAAGCATGTGTCGAATTATAGTTTTTCCAAAGCTTAGAAACCATAGCTTATTAGTGTTTATCACTTAAATAAAATATGCAAATGCGTATTGGATATATCTGTTATGCTTTTAATTGATTATGAAAAAATGTTATAATTTACTAATTATTTAAGTGAGATGACTTACTGCATAGGTATTAAAACGAATGAAGGGCTTGTTTTTGCTTCAGACTCAAGAACTAATGCTGGTTTAGATAATGTAAATATTTACTCTAAAATGATGACTCACGATGTGGGTGACCGAACAGTTGTAATTGTGACATCAGGAAATTTAGGAACATCTCAAGCAGTTTTTAAATCGATTGAAAAAGATCTAAAAAGTTCAACAGGTATAATGAATTTGAACACTTGTAGTGATTTTGAACAAATAGCATCTTATGTTGGTTCACTAAATATTGAACACTCAGCACCTCAAGGTATAAATACAGATAACGTTTTGTTGGGTTCTACTTTTATTGTTGGTGGACAAATCAAAGGTCAACAACATGAGTTATATTTAGTTTATCCTCAGGGTAATTATATAAGGCCAGCTGATAGTAAACCATACCTCGTAATCGGAGAGGTAAAATATGGAAAACCTATTCTTGATAGAGTTATAAAACCAACAGTTTCAATTGGTGATGCATCACGCTGCGCACTCATATCAATGGACTCTACATTAAAAAGCGACCTTACTGTTGGACCTCCAATTGATTTTGCAGTTCTTAAAAAAGACGCTGATAAACTCTCTACGCTTGAGTGTTTAAATCTTACAGATGAGAATTATGCAAAGGTTTGTAATCAATGGTCAGAGGGAATTATTAAAGTTTTTGACTCTTTTCCAAGATTTGATTGGGAAAAATAAAATTATTCAACTTTCCAATCCGTTTCAAAAGTCACATAATTAACTTGTAAACATCGTCTCTCTTTTAGAATTTTCTTTTTTTCCATTCCATGCCAGGTATTTGGCCCACTCGTAAAAAGATAACCATAATTATTTCTATAGGGTAAAGTTTTAACTTTTTCTAACTTATCGTTGTAAAAATCTGTACCTAAATCCTCAGACTCGTTGGTATTATTGACGAATATCAATCCAGACATCAACTTTTCTTTAATATCACAATGAGGTTTTAACCAAAATCCCTCTCTATCACAAATAACTTCAACTCGTACATATGAATTTGATAAATCCCTACCAATCATTTCAGAAATAGTTTTATGTGTTTCTTTAGATTGTAATTCATTAATAAATTTTACTAAATGTGGAAACTGCAATGAATTTTCTTTAGATACAAAACATCTGAATTTTATTGCTTTACCCCCTGAGGCGATCCCCTCTCGAAATTCTGCACTACCACCATCAATTGCCCTTGTTCCATCATATGAAAGATTAAGTTTACTTAAATCTGGAATGTCTGCTTTAATTATTTCTTTAATTGACTCCTCACTTAACGCATCACCATACTCCCAATGATCAAAAGGAATTTCATGTTTTGTAGAATTATTTTTTATTGAATTTAAAAATGACATTAAAATTGAATTTTATGTTTAATAATTTTTGCCACTCTATTCGTTTCGTCTAGTTTTTCATAGTTCCAATTTTCAATTTCTTCACCTAGATTTCTTGTAATATTCAATTCTCTAAATAAGTTTCGGAATCTTTGAAATCTTTTATCATTTTTTTTTGGTGGAATATTTGCAACATAAACAGGTTTGCCAGTTAGGGCAGCCTCTGAAATCATTGAGCTTGAGTCGCAAGTTACTACTATCTTTTCTGAAATTGCCAGGGCGGATAAGTATGCTTTTTTATCTACGTTCATTATTATTGTATGATTTTCTCCAAAAAATTCCTTAGCATAATTAATTGTATTAAGTGGTGTTCTCATTGATGGAATAACTACAAGTTGGAAATCATGTTTTTCCAACAAATTGTTAAACATTGAAAAAATATCCTTTATATTTTTTGATGAATAATCATAATATTTCGTTGGTCCTCCCATAATTAAGGTCCATATTTTTCTGCTATCTTTTTTAATAAAAGAATTTAGATATTCTTTGTTTTCGAAAATTTCTTGCTCAGTTAAGTAATGAATGGCACCCTTTGTGTTAATAACGTTCTCTCCTTCTATAGCATCATGCTCAGGTGCAACAATATAATCGAAATGCTTATAGTCCACTTTCGGATCTTGAATATGAATAGTAAAGATTTTTTTATTAGAAATATTTTTTAAATGAATTGAAGGAATAACGCTTTTTCTTCCACATGAAATTATTACGTTAAAATCTACTTGATTGATTTTTTTATAAACACTTTGTGAGATTGGAGAAAATCTTGGTGGAACAATCTTCCAAATATTATTTGTTTCAACCTTGTGGTGTATGAAGTCAATATCAAGAGCTTTAGCTAAGCCCTCTACTTGACTGATCATTCCATGCATGCCCTGAGTTAATAATAAACCTTTTAATTTAGACATTAATCATTATATAGCTTTCATATGAGCGAAAATCCAACTAAACACACAAAAGTGTTAATAATTGGATCCGGTCCTGCCGGCTACACTGCAGCAGTATATGCTGCTCGTGCAATGTTAAATCCAATATTAGTATATGGAGCTGCGCCAGGAGGACAACTAACAACAACAACTGATGTTGAAAATTTTCCTGGATTTGCCGATGTAATTCAAGGACCATGGTTGATGGACCAAATGAAAGAACAAGCAAAAGCTGTTGGAACTGAGATGATAGAAGATCATATTGCATCCGTAAATTTAAAATCGCAACCTTTTGAAGCTATGGGGGATAGCGGTCAAAAGTATACGGCAGATAGCATAATTATTTCGACAGGTGCTCAAGCAAGATGGCTAAACATTAAGTCTGAACAAGAATTCAGAGGGTTTGGAGTTTCCGCTTGCGCAACGTGTGATGGTTTCTTCTTTAAAAATAAAGAAGTAGCAGTTGTTGGTGGAGGAAATGCGGCAGTTGAGGAAGCAATGTTTCTTACAAAATTTGCCTCTAAAGTTAAATTAATTCACAGACGTGATAGTTTGAGAGCTGAAAAAATGCTTCAAAAAAAATTGATGGAAAATAAAAAAATCGAGATTATTTGGGATTCGGTTGTAGAGGATGTGATTGGAGACAAAGAGCCTAAAAATGTAAAAGGAATAAAAATTAAAAATGTAAAAACAAATAACGTAGAAGAAATAAAACTCGATGGGGTATTTATTGCAATTGGTCACGATCCAGCAACATCTCTATTTAAAGAACAATTAGATATGGACAAAGAGGGATATTTGGTTACTAAACCAGATTCAACCGAAACAAACATACCTGGAGTTTATGCAGCTGGAGACGTTAAAGATAAAACTTTTAGACAAGCGGTTACAGCAGCTGGAATGGGATGTATGGCCGCTTTAGAGGCTGAAAAGCACTTATCATAATATAAATGTCAGAAATAGTTTTAATTGTGGGAGTAGGTCCTGGATTAAGCTCTTCTATAGCTAGACTTTGTGCATCTAAAAAAATGAAAGTTATTTTGGCTGCAAGGGATGTTGAAAAATTAGAAAATTTAAAAAAAGAAATTGATGCAATAACAATTTCTTGTGATGCAAGCGATATGAAAAGTGTTCAAAATCTTTTTAAAGAGGTTGACAAAATTGGAGTACCAAATTTAGTAATTTATAATCCATCAATGAGAGTAAAGGGTTCAATAACTGAAATTGAAGCAATTCAGGTTCAAAAAGCAATTAATATTACTTGCTTTGGTGCATTTTTGGTTGCTCAAGAAGCATCAAAAAGAATGTTGGAGAGAAAAAGTGGAAGTATTTTTTTTACTAGTGCAACTGCAGGAGTTAAAGGTTTTGCTAATTCCTCTGCATTTGCAATGGGAAAATTCGCTTTAAGAGGTCTTGCTCAGTCATTAGCTAGAGAACTTCATCCACAAAACATACATATAGGTCATTTTGTTATCGATGGAGCAATAGGTCGAGAACCTTACGGTGATTATCAAACAATGCATCCTGATGAAATTGCAAAATCATATCTTAGCTTTTATGATCAGGAAAAAAGTGCTTGGGCGTGGGAAATTGAATTGAGAACTTCAGTAGAAAAATTTTAATAATTACGTTAAGTATAATTATGGATGGAAAGATATTAGTTACTGGTATAAGCGGATGGATTGCAAAGCATACTACAATAGAATTATTAAATTTAGGTTACAAAGTTTTAGGAACGGTAAGAAATAATAGTTTAATAGAACAAACAAAAGAAACTATAAGTAAGTTCGCTCCAATAAATAATTTATCATTTGTTGAATTAGATCTATTAAAAGATGAAGGCTGGAATGAAGCAGCTCAAGGTTGTAAGTATATAATGCATATCGCTTCCCCTTTCCCCTATAAAGTATCAAATAATAGAGATAGTTTATTGGCACCTGCAGTAGATGGAACGTTAAGAGTTTTAAATGCTGGCTTAAATGCAAATGTAGAACAAATAATTAAAACTTCTTCGATTGTTGCAATGTTTAGAAAACCAAACAGAAGTAATCCATATTCATTTGGAGAAAATGATTGGACAGATGAAAATTGGACAAAGGGAGTGACAGATTACTTTTTGTCAAAAACCAAAGCTGAGAGAATTGCTTGGGAGTTCATGGAAAGTAAGGGATTAAAGAATAAGCTGACTACTATCTGCCCTGGCGGGGTATTTGGTGATGCATTAGATACTAAAGGGGGTACTTCAATTGAATATGTAAGACAGTTTCTTAAAGGTAAATTTCCAGCAGCACCGAAATGGGGAGTTTTAATTTCTGATGTACGTGATGTAGCAAAATCGCACATTGCTTGTCTTGGGAATAATAAGGTTGGTGGGAGGAGATTGATAGTAGGTAAGGAAGTAAAAACACTTATTGAGTTATCTCAAATAATGGCTGAAGCAATGCCTGAGTATGCAAAAAAACTTCCAAAAAAACATTTGCCAAATTTTATGGTTAAATTATTTAGTTACATCGACTCAAGTGCTAAAACAATGATACCTGACCTTGAGATTACAATGCAAACTGACACTACTTATTCTGAGGATTTATTAGGATTTAAATTTAAACCTGCAAAAGGGTGTATGGCTGATACTGCTAAATCTGTTGTTAGGTTAGGTTTGGTCTAAATTTAACTCAACTATCTCATCAGACTCAAAAATAGTTTTTTGCATATTTTCATTTGCAGCTCTAATCATGATTTTTGCAACTAATTCTGACTGAATTGGTTTCATTTTTTTTAAAGATCCCAAAAATAAAGGTGAAAGCATTTTAAAAATAGGAATACCTACCATCTCAACTATTCTAATTTCTTTTCTATTTCCCATTAGAAATGATGGCCTCATTATTGCAATTGTTTGAAAATTTAAATTTTTGATTTCTTCCTCTACTTGTCCTTTAAATTTTAAATAATCACTAGAACTTTTTGAATTCGCTGAAATTGAGGAAATAAATATAAAAGATTTAACCTCATTCATTTTTGCTAATTGAGCTACTTTCTTTGGAATATCAAGTTCTATTCTTCTATATTCATCTTGATCACGAGATTTTTTTTTTGTTGTTCCTATACAAAAAAAACAATCATCACCTTTAATATAATCTTTGAAATTTTCTAAATTACTAAAGTCTATTTTAATAATTTCTACTTTATTGCTCTGAACTTTAGCGTCAGATCTTACAAAGATCTTTATTTTAGAATAATCTGTATTATCAACCAGTTGATTTAAAACCTGTCCACCTACTAAACCTGTTGACCCAAATATAAGTGCCGTTTTCACTTATTAGTTATAACTCTCACAAAAAGATTTTATTCTATCCATTGCTTTTTTTAAGTTTTCCATAGAGGTTGCATATGAAATTCTGAAGTAACCATCTAACCCAAATGCAGAACCCTGAACAACTGCAACATTAGATTTTTCCAATAATTTTTGAACAAATTCAGTATCTGTTTTTAACTTTGTTTTTTTATTTAATAATCCTTTGCAACTCGGAAAAACATAAAATGCTCCATCTGGAGTAAGGCAATTGATGCCTTTGATATCGTTTAAACTATTAACTACAAAATCACGTCTCTCTTTAAATTTATCTGCCCTTTGTTGAATAAAATCTTGATTTCCATTTAAAGCTTCTACCGCCGCTGCTTGACTTATAGATGAAGGATTAGATGTAGATTGTGATTGAATTTTACCTATAGCTTTTATTATATCTTTTGGACCAGCAGCATAACCAATTCTCCAGCCTGTCATTGCATAAGATTTGCTAACACCATTCATGGTCAATGTCCTATCTTTAAGTTTTGGAATTTGTGCAATCGTAAAAAAACTAAAATTATCATATCTGACATGTTCATAAATATCGTCACTTAAAATATTAACTTTTTTATTCTTAACTAAAACTTTAGATAATTCTTTTATTTCATTTTCAGAATATCCTGCACCTGTTGGGTTTGATGGTGAATTTAATATTAACCATTTTGTTTTTTTTGAGATTGCTTTTTTTAATTTCTTAGCGGTAAGTTTAAAATTATCTTTTTCAGTGCATTTTACAATTTTTGGCTTCCCCCCAGCCAATAAAACCATATCTGGATAAGATACCCAAAAAGGTGCAGGTATGATCACTTCATCACCTTTATTTAACGTCGCCATGAAAGTGTTATAAAGAACTTGTTTTCCTCCAGTTCCAACTGTTATTTGGTCAACAGAATAATTTATATTATTTTCTCTTTTAAACTTTTCTACAATAGCTTTTTTTAATTTTGGTGTTCCATCAACAGCTGTATATTTAGTATCCCCATCTCTAATTGCTTTGATAGCAGCTTCTTTTATGTTATTTGGAGTATCAAAATCTGGCTCTCCCGCACCAAGACCAATAACATCTTTTCCTGCTGCTCTTAGCTCTCTTGCTTTTTGAGTTACGGCAATAGTTGGCGAAGGTTTAATTCTCTTTAAACTGTCTGATATTATGCTCATTGAAATAAAAAAAAATTCTACTACCTTGTTTAATATATGGAAAATACATATCAAGATTTAATTACAGATATTCAAAGCAAAAATCCTCAAATCGGTGGAAAACTTGAAGGAGGAAAAAAATTTAAAATTAAATCTGACTTCAAACCTGCGGGTGACCAGCCTGAGGCTATAAAAAAATTAGTCAACGGTGCTAACAAAGACCAATTTAATCAAGTTTTACTTGGTGTTACAGGCTCTGGTAAGACTTTTACTATGGCAAAAGTTATTGAAGTAACTAACAGGCCAGCCCTAATTCTTGCTCCAAACAAAACTCTTGCTGCTCAACTTTATGGTGAAATGAAAACTTTCTTTCCAGACAATGCCGTGGAATATTTTGTCTCTTATTATGATTATTACACTCCGGAAGCTTACGTACCTAGATCTGACACCTACATTGAAAAAGAAGCATCAATTAATGAACAAATAGATCGTATGAGGCACTCTGCTACTAGATCCCTCCTTGAAAGAGATGATGTGCTTATAGTTGCCAGTGTATCTTGTATTTATGGACTGGGATCTGTTGAAGCTTACAGCAAGATGACTTTGACGCTTCAAAAAAATAATGATTATAACCGTGAAGAATTAATAAAGTCTTTAGTGGCACTTCAATATAAGCGAAATGACCAAAATTTTTATAGAGGTACTTTTAGAGCTCGAGGAGAATATTTAGAAATATTTCCATCTCACCTTGAAGATAGAGCCTGGAGATTAAGTTTGTTTGGAGATAAGCTTGAACAAATTGAGGAGTTTGATCCTTTAACCGGGGATCAAATAAGAGATCTGAGTTTAGTAAAAGTGTATGCAAATAGTCACTATATAACTCCAAAGCCAACAATAGAACAAGCAGTCATCAATATAAAAAAAGAGTTAGAAATTACTTTAAAAAAACACAGAGCTGAAAATAAATTATTGGAGGCGCAGCGTCTAGAGGAAAGAACTAAATTTGATCTTGAGATGATTGAAGCTACAGGATCTTGTGCAGGCATTGAAAATTATTCCAGATTTTTGTCAGGCAGAAAACCTGGAGAACCACCTCCCACATTATTTGAATATTTTCCCGATAATACTCTTATTTTTGTGGATGAGTGTCATGTAACTGTTCCACAACTTAATGGGATGTATAAAGGGGATAGATCCAGAAAGAGTACATTAGCAGAATATGGATTTAGACTTCCATCTTGCATGGATAATAGACCATTAAAATTTGAAGAATGGGATTTAATGAGAACTCAAACTGTATTTGTATCTGCAACGCCTGGTCCCTGGGAATTAGAGCAAACTAAAGGTAAATCAATAGACCAAGTTATCAGACCAACAGGTCTAATAGATCCACCAGTTGAAATAAGACCTGCAAAAAATCAAGTGGATGATTTAATGCATGAATGCAAAAGAGTTATTGAAAATAATCACCGAGTGCTTGTTACAACTTTGACCAAAAAAATGGCTGAGGATTTAACTGAGTACCTACATGAAAATGGTATTAAAGTTAGATACCTTCATTCTGACATAGACACACTAGAGAGAATTGAAATTATGCGTGATCTAAGAATGGGTGTATTTGACGTTCTAGTTGGAATTAACCTTTTAAGAGAAGGTTTGGATATTCCTGAGTGTGCACTTGTTGGTATATTAGATGCAGACAAGGAAGGATTTCTCAGATCCGAAACGTCTTTAATTCAAACAATTGGAAGAGCAGCAAGAAATGTTGAAGGAAAAGTTATTTTATACGCAGATAAAGAAACGAAAAGTATTAAAAAAGCAATTGCCGAAACTGATAGAAGACGAAAGATACAGTTAGCATACAATAAAAAACATAAGATAGATGCAAAATCGGTAAAAAAAGAAATTAGTGATATTTTAGAGAGTGTTTATGAAAAAGATTATGTAAAAATTAGTGAAGGATCAAATGTAGGTGGAAACTTAAAAAAACATCTTAAAGCTCTTGATAAAAAAATGAAAGAATCTGCTTCAAACCTTGAATTTGAAGAAGCGGCAAAAATAAGAGATGAAATAAGAAAATTAGAAAGTACAGAATTAGAGATAACATTAAATCCAAAAATAAGACAGTATGATGTGAAAAATAAACTTTATCCAAAAGGTAGATCGACAATGGGAATGCCTGGAACTAAGGTTACAAAAAAAAGAGATAAAAAATGGAAGCACGGAAAATAATAATTACAGGTGGAGCCACCAGAATTGGTGCAGCAATTGCAAAAAAACTATCAGGTCAAAATATAGAAATTTTAATACACTACAATAAATCCAAATCAAAGGCTGAAAAACTCAAAAAAGAATTAGAAAATAACGGAACAAAAATTTATCTAGTAAAAGGAGATTTAAGCAAAGAAATAGATGTAAATAAAATTGTTAAATTTGCTAAATTAAAACTTAAGTTTTTTGATTGTTTAATAAATAATGCATCCTTATTTGAAAATGATAAATTAGAAAACTTTTCAACAGATAGTTGGGGTCAACATTTAAGAACAAATTTGAGAACACCAGCTTTATTATCAAAAGAATTTTCGAAAAATATTAAAGGAAAAAATAATAATATTATAAATATTATTGACCAAAGAGTTTTCAAACTTACACCTTATTTTTTTTCGTATACTATTAGCAAAACCGGCCTTTATACTCTTACAAAAACAAGTGCTATGAGTCTAGCACCAAATATAAGAGTAAATGGAATAGCCCCTGGACCTACTAT
Source organism: uncultured Pelagibacteraceae bacterium (assembly GCA_902539165.1). GTDB lineage: Bacteria > Pseudomonadota > Alphaproteobacteria > Pelagibacterales > Pelagibacteraceae > Pelagibacter. The sequence goes on along the minus strand of CACBHY010000004.1, from coordinate 74,380 downwards.
TAAGAACCAGAGACAATCAGAGAAACATTTTAGAAAACAGTATCTAGCCACTCCTTTAAAAAGACAAGTTGACGTTGAGCAAATATGTAATGCTGTTGACTTTTTTATTAAAAATAGGTCTATTACTGGTCAAGTTCTAGCAATTGATAGCGGACAAAATCTGAACTGGCAAACACCAGATATAATGGGTAAAGAATGAGAAAAAATAACTTCAAAATAGTTAAAATAGATAAAAATAAAGCTTTATTTAATTACGAAAAAAAAATTCTAATTAAAGAATTAATTCTTGATCTTAAACTTGGGTATTATGATTTTGAAAAAGAAAAACCTCAAAAAGTTAAATTTAATCTTGAAGTTGGTTACGAGGACAAGAAGCCGACAAGTGACAAAGATATAAAATCAATCGTAAATTACGGAAGAATAGTAAAGTTAATTAAAAAACTTACAAAAAACAAACATTATAACTTTCTTGAAACTCTTGCTGAAGATGTTTTTGACGTCCTTTTTAAGGACAGACGTATAGGTAAAATAAACCTTCAGATTGAAAAATTAGAAATTTTGAAAGAATGTACCTCTGTTGGTATTCAAATTACCAAAAAAAGAAGTCATGATAAGTTCTGAATTAGGTAAAGAAGTAATAAAAAAAGAACTCACTTTAATTCCAAAACTACCAGGAGTTTACAGGATGCTAAACTCAAAAAATGAAATTCTTTATGTAGGAAAAGCAAAAAACCTACCTAATAGACTTAAGAGTTATGTTTCGGAAAAAAATCACATAATTAGAACAGAGAGAATGTTGTCACAAACTAGAAAGTTAGAAATAACAACTACCTCTAACGAAAGTGAGGCATTACTTCTTGAGGCTAATTTAATCAAAAAACATAAACCAAAGTTTAATATCCTATTAAGAGACGATAAATCATTTCCTTTCATATTTATTGGAAACAAAGATCAATGGTCTCAAATTAAAAGACATAGGGGGAAAAAGACAAAAGAAGGATTTTACTTTGGACCATTCGCTTCTGCAGGATCAGCAAACTGGACCATAAAAATGATTCAAAAAATTTTTCATTTAAGAGTTTGTGATGACACCGTTTTTAAAAATCGAGAGAGACCTTGTATCTTATATCAAATTAAAAGATGCTCTGGACCATGTGTTGGATATGTAAGTAAAGAAGACTACAAACAATCAGTCGAAGATGCGATTGAATTTGTTTCAGGTAAGTCAAGAAGAATACAAAAAAATCTTTCTAATCAAATGGAGCAGGCAAGTAACGGATTAGATTTTGAAAAGGCAGTAATATTAAGAGATAGAATTAAAGCATTAAATATTATTCAATCCTCTCAAAGAATAAATGAGGCTAATCTTGTTGAGGCAGATGTTGTTGCTGGTTATAAAGAGTCTGGTAAAACATGTATTCAGGTATTTTTTTATAGATCAAAACAAAATTGGGGCAACCAAGCTTTTTTTCCAAAACACGATCCTGATGAAAAACTTGACGAAATATTAAATTCATTTATTTCCCAATTTTATGAAAATAAGAGCGTACCCTCTTCAATAATTGTTTCGGAAGAAATTAAAGAAAAAGTTTTAATTGAAAAAACATTAACAATTAAAGAAGGAAAACAAATTAATATTTCAGTTGCAAAAAAAGGTTCAAAGTTAAAAGTTATTAATCAAGCTATCAAAAATGCTAAAGACAGTCTTAATAGAAAACTTTATGAAAGTCAGAATAACCGAGAGTTATTTGATTCAGTTGCAAAAAAATTTAATTTAGAAACAAATATTAATTTAATTGAAGTATATGATAATAGTCATATTCAGGGCACAAATAGTGTTGGAGCATTAATTACATATGGGGATGAGGGTTTCATTAAAAAAAGATATAGAAAATTTAATATTAAACATAAAAAAAATGAGCAAGATGATTATGGAATGATGAGAGAAGTTTTAAGCAGAAGATTTAAAAGAGCAGTACAAGAAAAAGATAATTATCTTACATTTCCTGATTTAGTCCTTGTTGATGGTGGTAAAGGACAATACTCTGTAGCTAGAGAGAGTTTAAATGAGCTTGGTTTACATGATATACCTTTAATTGCTATTGCAAAGGGCAAGTTCAGAAATAGTGGAAATGAAACATTTTTTCATAACGGTAAAGAATTTAAATTTTCAAGAAATGACCCAACATTATTTTTTCTTCAAAGAATAAGAGATGAATCACATAGATTTGCAATAAGTGCGCATAGGGCAAAAAGGAAAAGGGGAATAAGTAAATCTCTTCTTGATCAGATTGAAGGTATAGGATCTATAAGAAAAAGAGCACTATTGAACCATTTTGGATCTGCTAGATCAGTTGAATCTGCAAGTTTAGACGAAATAAAGTCTGTTGAAGGTGTTGAAGAAAAAGTAGCAAAAAAGATATATAACTTTTTTCACGAATAGTTATGCTAAAAAAAATTCCAAACATTCTAACCATCGGACGAATAATTATAGTTCCTTTTTTTGTTTTAGCTTTTTATCTCCCTGGATTTTATGGAGATTTAACTGCTCTTATATTATTCATTGTAGCATCATTTACAGACTTTTTAGATGGAATGTTGGCAAGGATGATGGGCGAAGAATCTAAGTTAGGGGAATTACTAGATCCAATAGCTGACAAAATTATTGTTGCAACTGCATTAATTCTTTTGGTAATGGATGGAACTATCAGAAATTATGAAGTAATTGCTGCAATTATTATTCTTACCAGAGAAATATTAATTTCAGGGCTAAGAGAGTTTTTAGCAAAAGGAAAAATTAAACTTCCCGTATCCAGCCTAGCTAAATTAAAAACAGTTTTACAGATGGTTTCAATCGCTCTTCTATTATCAGGAGAGACAGGTAACAAAATTATTAATTTTCAAGATTATAACGCTCAAACAATAGGAATTATACTTTTATGGTTATCTGCGGCTTTAACACTTTTTACTGGATATGATTATATGCGAAAAGGAATTGACCATGCAATGTCCGAAGACAACAAAAATTAAGCAGCTTTTTTCTTTCTTACTAAACTTTGATAACTTTCATTCAAATCAATTATTGTATCACAAACTTTAAATTGATGTTCTGCAATACATGAAACTGGAGTAACTTCTGCAGCCGTCCCTGTTAAAAAACATCCTACAAAACTTGATAGCTCTTCTGGACTTATTTTCCTTTCATTAACTTTGACATTTTTTGATTTTGCAATTTCAATAACTGTTCTTCGTGTAATTCCATCTAAAAATGAATCAGGAATTGGAGTATGAAGTTCTCCATTTTTATCTTTAAAAAAAATATTTGCTCCAGTTGCTTCAGCAACATTTCCTTCATGATCCAACATTAATGAATCTGTATATCCTTGTTTTTCGGCTTCATGTTTTGATAGTGTGCAAATCATATAAAGGCCAGAAGCTTTTGTATCCCAGGGAATTGTGTTAGGTGCAGGCCTTCTCCAATTTGAAATATTTAATTTAATTCCCTCAATTTTTAATTTTGGATCAAAATATGAGCCCCATTCCCAAGTTGCAATTGCAACATGTATTTTTGTTTGCTGAGCAGAAATAGCCATCATCTCACTACCTCTCCAAGCTACAGGTCTAACATATCCATTGTTAACATTTTGATTAGCAATAATTTTATTTGAAGCATTATTGATTTTTTCTTCAGAATATGGAATTTCAAAACCCATTCTTCTTGCTGAGTGAAAAAATCTAGATGTGTGCTCCTCTAATTTAAATATTGACCCTTCATAAACTCTCTCACCTTCAAAAACACAACTTGCATAGTGTAAACCATGGCTTAAAACATGAAGTTTAACGTCACTCCAATCTACAAGCTCATCGTTGTACCAAATTTTTCCAGATCTTTTGTCGTACGGAATCATCTTTTAATATTTTTAAATTATGCATAAAAATTATCTTTGTATCTTATATATGTCAATATAACTTACCTATTATGAGAGAACTTCTATATTTAAAAGATCATCAGCTTAAACAACTGATTGAAAAATTATTTGTAAGTTACAGAGAGACATTTTCTGACTCTAAGAAAATTTTAGATAAATATTCCATAGGTTTAGCACATCATAAAGTAATACATTTAATTTCCATGTATGAGGGGATTTCGATTTCTGAATTATTAAAAAAATTAAAAGTAACAAAACAAAGTTTAAATAGAGTACTCAAAGATTTGATTGGGTTAGATGTTATAATTTATAAAAAAGACAGTGAAGATACAAGAGTAAAACATATTTTTTTAAATGAAAAAGGAAAAAAATTATTTAGTGAAATTTTTAATTTACAAAAAAAAAGAATTTATAAAGCATTACTTGACTCAAGTTCAGAGGAGGTTTTAAATTTTAATAACGTCTTAAAAAAAATAATAAATGGATAAATTTATTGCTCATATTTTGGTGGTCGATGATGATGATGGTATTAGATCATTGGTAAAAAAATATTTAAATGAAAATAATTTTCTAGTTACTACTTCTAGTGATGCAGAAAATGCATCAGAAAAAATAAAAGTAATAGAATTTGATCTAATAGTTTTGGATATAATGATGCCTGGTAAAAATGGTTTAGAGTTTATTCAAGAAAATAAAAAAAAAATTAATACTCCCATATTGCTATTGACAGCAAAAGGAGAGGCAAACGAAAGAGTTGAGGGATTAGAAACTGGAGCAGACGATTATTTAGCTAAACCATTTGAACCCAAAGAGCTTTTATTACGAATAAAAAATATTTTGAATAAAACTATTAAAAATGATCAAAAAAGAATCATTGAATTTGCAAATGTTAAAATTGATTTAAACAAACTTTTAATCATAAAAAATTCAATAGAATTTAAAATAAATAGTACTGAAAAAATAATATTAGAAAAGATGATCAACAATCCGGGTAAAACATTTTCAAGAGAGGATATTGGATTAATAACTAATTTAGATAAAGAAAGATCAATTGATGTAATTATAACTCGATTGAGAAAAAAAATTGAAATAGATCCAAAAAATCCTAAATTTTTACAAACAATCAGGGGAGCAGGATATGTCCTATGGATTGAGTAGTTTTTTTAAAAAAATACTCCCTAAAAGACTATTTTACAGAGCACTCTTAATTGTAGCTATTCCTGTTTTAGTTCTTCAGCTAGTAATAACAATTGTTTTTTTTGATAGTCTTTGGATAAAAACTAACAAAGGCATGACCCGAGCTTTAGTAAATGAAATAAGTGCATTTATAGAGTCTTATCAAAATGAAGTTAACGACAAAGATAACATAACAAATCTATTCTCACTGTTTCTAGACTTAAATATTGAATTAATAAAAAATGAAAGGTTAGACAACCAAGATAAGGAACGATGGTTCAGCCCGATAGATAGAACCTTAAGAAGAGAATTGAAATCAAAGTTTACTTTAGGGAGTTACTGGTTCGATACAACTAATTATAAAGAATTAATAGATTTAAGAATTAAATATAATGATGGTTATTTTAAGTTTTTAGTTCCAAAAGATAGAGTTTCAAGTTCTTCTGCAAGGATATTTGCACTTTGGATAACTGTTCCAGCATTTATTGTGATTATCATTTCTCTAATTTTTTTAAAAAATCAAACCAGACCTATTACAAATCTAGCACGTGCAGCTGAGAGATTTGGCAAAGGTGAGAATATTGGAGAATTTAAACCATCAGGGGCTTCGGAGATTAGACAAGCCGGTCATGAATTTGATAAAATGAGAAAAAGAATAGAAAGACACCTCAATCAAAGAACTGAAATGTTGTCAGGCATAAGTCATGATTTAAGGACACCCCTAACTAGAATGAAGCTGCAACTTGCATTCATCAATGACAAAAATTCTGTAAAAAAGTTAACCGAAGATATTAACGAAATGGAAAAAATGCTTAATGAATATCTTCAATTTACAAGTTCATCATATGTCGAAAAAGATGAAATGTTTAATCTTACAGAATTAATAGAAAGAATAATTAATAAATATAATAACCAAAATATTTCCAAAAATTTGGTAGCTAGAGTTTATATTAATGGTAGAAAAAATTTAATTAATAGATGTTTAAATAATTTGATTGATAATGCTTTAAAATATGCAAATAAGGTAAATATTAGTCTTACAAAAAAAAATACAAATTTATTTGTAATTATAGATGATGATGGTCCTGGAATTTCAAAAAATGAATATGAAAATGTATTTAAACCATTTTATAAAATAGATAAAGGAAGAGCCGACTCCAAATCAAGCGTTGGTCTGGGTCTATCAATAGCATCAGATATAATTAAATCTCATGGTGGAAATATTAAATTAGAAAAATCTAAAATGAACGGGCTTAGAGTTAAGATTTTTTTACCGATTTAGATTTTTTTTTTGTTTCTAATTTTTTAACTTTATTTTCTAAATTCTCAACACGTTTTGAAAGAACATCAAATTCATCTTTGCTTGTCAGTTTCATTTTAAAAACAAATTCGTCTCTTTTAGATTTAAAAATATTTAGGATTTCAGCTGATAAATCTTTGGAGGAAACTAACCCTTGCTCAATCAGCTTTGCAAACTTATCAATTATAAATTTAGAATTTTTCATATTTAAGATATACATTATAAGTATAAATTAAAATGTTCACCAATAATTTTGACCCAGTCGCAATTGAATTTTTTTCCTTAGAAATCAGGTGGTATTCTTTATCTTATGTTGTTGGTATTTTGTTTGGATGGTTAGTTGCAAAAAAAATATTTATTAAAAATGAGGATATCAATAAAAAATTTGACGACTACATCACTTATTTAATAATTGGAATTATTTTAGGTGGAAGAATTGGTTACATATTATTCTATAATCTAGAATATTATTTAAATAATTTGTTGGATATTTTTAAGATTTGGGAAGGCGGCATGTCTTTTCATGGTGGATTAATTGGAATTATAATTACAAGTATAATTTTTGGGAAAAGAAACAATCAAAACCCTTTTTTATATATGGATATTGTATCCTTAGTTGCTCCAATTGGAATTTTTTTTGGAAGGCTATCAAATTTTATAAATTCAGAGCTTTATGGAAAAGTAACTAATGTAACATGGTCGGTAACTTTTGTTCAAATAGATAACTTGCCAAGACATCCTACGCAAATATACGAAGCACTGCTAGAAGGAATAATTTTATTTTTAATTTTAGTAAATTTTAAAAATAAAAATTTTTTGCTTAAGCCTGGTTTAATATCAAGTCTATTTTTAATTTTTTACTCAATATTTAGATTTTCTATTGAGTTTTTAAGAGTTCCAGACGAGCAGTTAGGTTATTTATTATTTAATTTAACTATGGGGCAAATTTTAAGCGTAATCCTAATATTAGCTGGATTGGTCCTATTTTATTTTAAAAATGAAGATAAACAAATCAACTAATTTATCTTTAGACCAATTTATTAATTGGGCACTTTACGATAAAGATTTTGGTTACTACATGAAGCAAAATCCCTTTGGCAAGGAGGGTGATTTTATTACAGCCCCAAATATCACAAGACTTTTTTCAGAAATTATAACTATTTGGTTAGTTACTTTTCTTAAGAGTTTGGGCTCTCCAAATAAATTTAATTTAATTGAGTTAGGTGCTGGAAATGGTGAAATGATGAAGGTGGTTTATCAAACATTAAAGAACTTCCCAGAACACTTTAGTTCTTGTAATTTTATGATACACGAAAAAAGTAAATATCTCATTGATCAACAGAAAATAAACCTTAAGTCTGAGAAAATTAATTGGATCCAAGATTTAAAACAAAATTATTCAGAACCTACTATTTTTCTAGCAAATGAATTTTTTGATGCTTTGCCAATTAAACAGTTTTTTAAAAGACAAGATGGCTGGTATGAAAAATTTGTAGATCTTTCAAATCCTAAAGAGGCAAAATTTAACGAGGTTAAAACAAATATTAAATTAATTGAGGAAAAATTAAATTTAGAGATTTCAAAAGGACAAAATATAATTGAATATTCTCCTGATGCTTTAGAATATTTAAATATTATAGGCAATATAATTGAAAAAAGTGAAGGTGGAATACTTGTTATAGACTATGGTTATTTAAATTCTAAAATGCAAGATACCCTTCAAGCAGTAAACAATCATAAATATTCAAATATTTTAGAAAATATTGGTGAGTCTGATATTACTTACAACATCAACTTTAATTTATTTCAAAAATTTATTGATCAATTTAAAAATTTGGACACAGTAGTAACAACGCAAAAAAAATTCTTGACCAGTATGGGAATTCTTCAAAGAGCTGAAATTATTAGTAAGGATATAACTTTTTCAAAAAAAACAGACTTATTTTATAGAATAAGAAGACTAATAGATGAAAAACAGATGGGTGAATTGTTTAAGGTTATGCTTATAAAATCCAAAAATAATAAATTTCAAACAGGATTTCAAGGTGATCAAATCTAAAAAACTTTCAAATATTAAGAACTTAAAACACGGCTTCTTTAATAGCAAAGGTGGAACATCTAAAAATATTTATAAAAGTTTAAACTGTGGACCAGGATCAAAAGATAAACCAGGTAATGTAAGAAAAAATTTAGAATTAGTAAAAAAAAAAATAAATCATTCAGCTGGGGATATTTTTTTACTTAATCAAATTCACAGCAGTAAATTCGTTTATATAAATGAAAAATATCATTTTAAATCAAAGCCAAAAGCAGACGCGGTGATTACTAACCAGAAAAACTTACCAATTGCTGTTTTAACAGCAGACTGTGTGCCAATTTTGATTTGTGATCAGCAAAAAAAAATAATTGCAGCAATCCATGCGGGCTGGAAAGGAGCTTATAAGGGAATAGTCGATAAAGTGATTAAATTTATGATTAAGAAAGGGTCTAAGCCGCAAAATATTTCTGCTGTAATAGGCCCTTCTATCTCAATTGATAACTATGAAGTTCAAAATGACTTCAAGAACAAATTTTTAAAAAAAGACAGAAGAAATAAAATATTTTTTAGAATAAAGCGTAAAAAGTTATATTTTGATTTATCAAAGTACGTAAAATCTATACTTTTAAAGAATAAAATAAAAAAAATAGAAAAAATTAAAATCGATACATTTGATGTTAAAAATAAATTCTTTAGTGCAAGAAGAGCTTTAAGTTTAAAACATGATGATTATGGTAGAAATATTTCAATAATTATGCTTAATTAGGCTTTTTTCTAATGAAATTATTATCTGGAACTAGCAATAAGCCTCTCAGCAAGGACATTGCAAAATTTTTAAAATCTAAACTAGTTAATTCAAGTATCAAGAATTTTGCAGATGGTGAAATATATGTTGAGTTAAATGAAAATATAAGAGGAAATAGTATTTTCATAATTCAGTCTATCTCATCTCCTGCTAACGATAATCTAATGGAACTTTTGTTGTGTATAGATGCTCTTAAAAGATCTTCTGCTAAAAATATAACAGCAGTTATTCCATATTTTGGTTATGCGAGACAAGATAGAAAAGTTGTTCCAAGAACATCTATTTCAGCAAAACTTGTCTCAAATTTAATAACAAAAGCTGGTGCAGATAGAGTTGTGACAGTAGATTTGCATGCAGGCCAAATTCAAGGATTTTTTGATATTCCAGTAGACAATTTATTTTCTACACCCATTTTTGCAAGACATGTAAAAAAAAATATTAAAAGTAAAAATATTGTATGTGTTGCACCTGATGTTGGTGGTACTGAAAGAGCAAGAGCACTTGGAAAGATTTTGAATGTTGGTCTTGCAATCGTTGATAAAAGAAGACCAAAACCTGGTCAATCCCAAGTGATGAATGTAATTGGAGAAGTAAAAGATAAAACTTGTGTAATAGTGGATGATATCATTGACTCAGGCGGAACTATAGTCAATGCGGCTAAGGCATTAAAGGATCGGGGTGCAAAAGAAGTTTACGTTTATATCACCCACGGTGTTTTAACTGGAGAAGCTGTAAAAAAAATTAAAAATTCAGTAATTAAAAAATTAGTAATCACAGATACAATTGACAATAAAGAGAAAACGAAGAGTGCAAAAAACATCGAAGTTCTATCTATTTCAGCCTTGATGGGAGAAGCTATTAAAAGAATATCAAACTCAACCTCCGTTTCTGATTTATTTAAATAATTACCTTGAGTTATTAAGGATCTTGAGCTAAAAACCTTTGTTTTTATGAATTCATTAGACGCAAATATAAGAGACACTAAAACTAAAGGTGAACTAGCTTCCCTTAGAGATAATGGCAGTGTGCCTGCTATAATTTATGGTGGAGAGGCTCAAAATGAAAAGGTGGCAATCTCAAAAAAATTATTAAAATCATTAATTGAAAAAGAAAATTTTCTATCAAACATAATTTCTTTAAACGTTGATGGAAAAACTCAAAATGTTCTTCCTAAAGAAATAAAATACGACATTATAACTGATGAACCTATTCATGTAGATTTTTTAAGAGTAGTGCCAGGTGTTAAAATTAAAATTGAAGTTCCAGTAAAATTTATTAATCACGAAAGCTCACCAGGACTTAAAAGGGGTGGGGTATTAAATATAGTAAGAAGAAAAGTTGAATTAAAATGCCCAAGTGAAAAAATTCCTGAAAATCTTGTAATAAATTTAGATGGAATTGATATTGGAGAGAGTTTTAAAATTTCATCTATAACTTTAGATGAAGAGGTAGTGCCCACAATTCAAGGAAGAGACTTTGTAATTGCAACTTTAGCAGCTCCAACAGTAATGAAAGAACCTGAAAAACCTGCAGAGGCTGAGGCAGCTGAAGGTGAAGAAGGAGCAGCTGGAGCAGAGGCAGCCCCAGCAGATGGTGATAAACCTGCTGCTGAAGGTGCTAAAAAAGAAGGTGAAGATAAAAAACCTGCAGAAGAAAAAAAATAAGTTATCAAAATTGAAATTTACTTCCCACTAGAATTCATTATATGCTTTTATTTGTAGGTTTAGGTAACCCAACTCCAGATAGTGAAAATAATAGACATAATGTGGGTTTTAAAATAATCGACTCAATTAATAAAAAATTTAGCTTATCAAAACAGAAACCAAAATTTAAAGGATTGCTAACCACTGGTAATGTTTCAGATCAAAAAATTTATGCCATTAAGCCCTTAACTTTTATGAATAATTCTGGAATATGTATTCGAGAGCTCATAGAATATTTCAAAATTGATGCTGAGGACGTAATTGTTTTCCATGATGATTTAGATGTAGAATTTGGAAAAATTAAAGCAAAATTTGGGGGATCAAGTGCAGGCCACAATGGTATTGCATCAATAGATAAATTTATTGGCAAAGATTATTCTAGAGTAAGGGTGGGAATTGGAAAACCAAAAGTTAATATGGAAATAAGTGACTATGTTTTACAAAATTTTGACGAAGATGAGATGACAGGATTGGAAAAAATAACCAATGATATCACAGACTCTATTTCAATATTAGTTGATAAAAAATTAGATTTATTTTCAAGCACAGTAAATAATAAATAATGAGTTTTAAATGTGGAATTGTTGGTTTGCCCAATGTTGGTAAATCTACATTGTTTAATGCACTCACAAATTCGAGCAAAGCTCAGGCTGCAAATTTCCCTTTTTGTACAATAGACCCTAATGTAGGAGTCGTTCCAGTTCCAGACGAGCGACTTGAAAAATTATCCAAAGTTTCTAACTCAAAAAAAACAATTAATACGACAATTTCATTTGTTGATATTGCCGGACTTGTGAAAGGTGCCTCAAAAGGTGAGGGTTTAGGTAATAAATTTCTTTCACATATAAGAGAGGTAGATGCTGTAATTCATATGACTAGATGCTTCGACTCTGATGATATTCAGAATGTTAATCCAACAGTAGATCCCATTAGAGATTTAGAGATTATTGAAACAGAAATGATGCTTGCAGATTTAGAGTCTATTCAAAAAAGATTAGAAAAAAACAATAAGAAAAATATAGAGGAAGAACAGCTCAAAATTTTAGAGATTGCTTTAGATTGTATCAATAATGATAAAGATATAACGATTCTTAAGTCCCAGTTTGAAACTAAACAACTAAACCAAAGTGGATTGTTATCCATAAAACCTAAGATATTTGTATGTAATGTTGATGAACAGAGTGTGAAAGAGGGAAATATTTATACAAATGCCTTCGTTGAGAAATATGGTGAAGAAAACACTTTAATAGTTTCAGCTGATATTGAAAATCAAATTAATGAATTAGAAAATGAAGAAAAAAAAAATTATATGGATATGATCGGATTAAAAGATACAGGATTGAGTATGTTGATCCAGAAAGGATACAAAATTCTAGAACTTGATACATATTTTACTTCTGGTCCTGAAGAAACAAGAGCTTGGACAATCCAAAAAAACTGTACAGCTCCAAAAGCTGCTGGTGAGATTCACACAGATTTTGAAAAAGGATTTATAAGAGCTGAAACAATTTCCTATGAAGATTTTGTTGCTAATGACGGTTGGGTGAATTCTAAGAATAACGGTAAAATGAGATTAGAAGGTAAGGATTATATTGTAAAAGATGGTGATGTCTTAAACTTCAGATTCAACACGTGACCAAATTCTCTTCATACTGAAATAAACAAGTATTGTTAAAATTATCAAATACACGATAGCCTTGAATCCCATTTGGTGTCTAGCTTCTAAACTAGGTTCAGCAGCCCACATCAAAAATGTTGTTACATCTTTTGACATTTGCTCAACAGAAGCGTTTGTACCATCAGAATATTCAATAATTCCATCTGACAAAGGTGCCGACATTTTAATTTTGTTACCGTACATATATTTATTGTAATGAACTCCATCGTCTAAAGTCATTCCACTTGGAGCCTCCTCATAACCTTGTAATAAAGAATATATATAGTCTACTCCCCCTCCTCTAGCTTTAACTAATACTGACATATCTGGGGGATATGCTCCACCATTAGCAGCTTCAGCAGCTTTAACATTTTCATATGGCATGACAAATTTATCAGATAGTTTTCCTGGCCGAGTAAACATTTCTCCATCTGAGTTTGGTCCATCTGTTACCTCAAATGAAGCAGCAATTGCTTTTGCTTGAGCCACAGAAAACTCGGGTCCACCTTTTTCTGATAAATTTCTATAGCTTAAGTACTTCATTGAGTGGCACGCTGCACAAACTTCCGTATAAACTTGATATCCTCTTTGAAGTGAGGCCCTATCAAACTTTCCAAATAATCCTTTAAAACTCCAATCAGTTTTTAAGTACTCAACTTTTTCTGCAGAGAATGCTGAATAACTATTTAGGGATAACAGTATTATTATTGAAAAAAGTTTAAAAATTTTTTTCACTATTCTAGTTTACTTTCCTTTTTTTTAGCCATAGCCATATTGGGTGACCCTCCAAGCACAGGTTCCGTAATACTTAATGGTAAAGGAATGGTTCGCTCTTTTAATCCTAGCACTGGTAAAATAACTAAAAAATGAAGGAAATAATAAGCAGTTGCAACTCTTGCAATTAATAAATATAGACCTTCAGCAGGCATTGCACCCATGTAACCTAAGATTAAAACATCAGCTACTAGTATCCAGTAAAATTGTTTATAGAGCGGTCTAAATACTGCTGATCTTATTTTTGAAGTATCTAGCCAAGGTAAAACTGCTAAAATTAAAATTGCTGATAGCATAGCAACTACTCCAAGTAACTTATCCGGGACTGATCTTAAAATTGCGTAAAATGGTAAGAGATACCATTCAGGTACAATATGTGCTGGGGTTACTAATGGATTGGCCTCTATATAATTATCTGCATGTCCTAAAATATTAGGCGCATAGAATACGAAAAAAGCAAACACAATCATAAACATCAATAATGCAAATCCGTCTTTAATTACTATGTAAGGATGAAAAGGAACTGTATCCTTTGACGGTTTTTTAATATCTATACCAACAGGATTATTGTTACCAGGAACATGTAATGCCCAAATGTGTAAAACCACTAATCCCAGTATTAAAAAAGGTATCAGATAATGAAGCGTAAAAAATCTTGTTAAGGTAGGATTGTCTACAGAATATCCTCCCCACAACCAAGTCACTATACCTTCGCCAACTAATGGGATTGCACTAAATAAGTTTGTTATCACAGTTGCACCCCAGAAACTCATTTGACCCCAAGGCAAAACATAACCCATGAAAGCTGCAGCCATCATCAATAAATAAATAATTATTCCAATTATCCATATGATCTCTCTAGGAGATTTGTATGACCCATAAAACAATGACCTAAAAATATGAATATAAACTGCTAGGAAAAACATAGAAGCACCGTTTGCGTGAATATATCGAATTAACCAACCATAGTTAACGTCTCTCATTATGTGCTCCACACTTTCGAATGCCATATCAGCGTGAGCGATATAGTGCATTGCTAAAGTTAATCCTGTAACAATTTGAGTTATCAAGCAAAAAGTTAATATTCCACCAAAGGTCCACCAATAATTCAAATTTTTTGGAGTCGGATAATCAGTTAGATGATTTGCTAAAGTTAATAATGGCAATCTATCATTAAACCATTTTCCAGCTTTTGATTTAGGTGTGTATTCGTGATCACTCATATAATTTATCCAATTTTAATTGTGTTAGTGTTAACAAATTCATATTTTGGAATTTCCATGTTCCATGGTGCTGGACCTTTTCTAATTCTTCCAGATGTATCATAGTGTGAACCATGACAAGGACAAAACCATCCATTATAATCCCCTTTATCATTTAAAGGAACACATCCAAGGTGGGTGCATACACCAAGCATTACTAACCATTCAGGATTTTTTGCTCTATCTTCATCTTTTTCTGGGTGTATTAAATCCTCCATTTTAACAGATCTTGCTTCAGCTATTTCTTCCTGAGTTCGTCTTCTTATAAAAACTGGTTTTCCTCTCCAAAGCACAGTTATTGTATTGCCTGGTGTTAAAGAGCTAATATCGACTTCTGTACTTGCCAATGCTTTTACTGATGCATCAGGATTCATTTGGTCTACAAGCGGCCAAACTACTGCAGCTGCTCCAACTGCTCCAACAGCATATGAAGCTGTAAATAAGAAATCTCTTCTTTTTGGTTTTTTGTCTGACACGATTAGTAACTGTTTATATTGTCTGTTTTCGATTTAAATTACTTAATATACGAATTCATATAATATAAAATATTATTTTTACTACTGATAGAATGACACATAATTCAACCATTTCGGGCCTTAGAATTGCTTTATATGAGCCAGATATTCCTCAAAATACAGCAGCAATAATAAGAACTTGCGCTTGTTTGGGCGCGAAATTGGAAATTATAGAGCCCTGTGGTTTCCTTTTGTCTGATAAAAGGTTCAAAAGAGTTGTCATGGACTACATGGATCTTAATCAAATCGATTTTTATCAAAGCTCTGAAAAATTTTTTGAGAAAAAACAGAATCAGAGAATTGTTTTAATGACAACCAAGGGATCCATATCTTATACTAAGTTTAAGTTTAAATCAGATGACACAATATTATTTGGGCGAGAAAGCGCAGGTGTTCCTGAAAAGGTTCATAAACTAATCAAAGATAGATTAAAGATTCCAATGAATAATAAGGCTAGATCACTTAATATTGCTTCCTCTGTTGCTATTGTCTTAGCAGAAAGTTTAAGGCAGATTAAATTGATTTAAAATGGATATAGATATTAAAAAAGATCTATCAAGTAATTGGTTCAAACTTTTACAGAATGCAATTTGTGATGACATCATCAAGCTTGAGAAGAATAAATTAAAATTCAAGTCTACCTCTTGGAAAAGAAATACTAAAAAAGATGAAGGGGGTGGAGAATACAGAATTCTTAAAAATGGAAAAATTTTTGAAAAAGTGGGCGTCAATTTTTCAAGAGTATATGGAAAATTTCCTAAGAAATTTCAAAAAAATATTCCAGGTGCTGAGAAAAATCCAAGTTTCTGGGCTTCAGGGATATCTGTAGTTATGCATATGCAAAACCCTCATATCCCTGCTATGCATTTTAATACAAGATATATTTGTACACAAAAAAATTGGTTTGGTGGAGGAATGGATGTTACGCCAGCTATAAAAGATATAAATGAAAAAAATAATTTTCATAAAACGTTAAAGCTTATGTGTGACCAACATAATAAAAATTATTATTTCAAATATAAAAAATGGTGTGATGAATATTTTTATTTACCCCATAGACAAGAAGCAAGAGGGATTGGAGGTATTTTCTTTGATTATAAAAATGAAAACTTTGAAAATGATTTTAAATTTGTAAGGGATGTTGGGGTAACATTTCAGATGTTATTTAATGATATTATAAGAAAAAAAGTTTCAAAAAAATGGACTTTAAAAGATAAAGAGAAACAGTATATTAAAAGAGGTCGTTACGCAGAATTCAACTTATTATATGATCGAGGGACGAAATTTGGTCTTCAAACAGATGGGAATGTTGAGGGGATACTAATGTCGTTACCTCCAATTGTAAAATGGAAATAAGAAATGGATAAAGAACCAATTACACTGAATGGTCTTAATAAATTAAAAGAGGAATTAGTTTATTTAAAAGAAAAAAAAAGACCTCAAATAGTAGCTGCAATTGCTGAGGCTCGGTCTCATGGAGATTTAAAAGAAAATGCTGAATATCATGCTGCAAAAGAAGAGCAATCTCACAGTGAGGGGAGAATAACAGAAATCAACGACATAATTGCTAGAGCAAATGTAATTGATGTAACTAAATTAAATAATGAGGGAAAAGTTATTTTTGGTTCTACAGTTTATTTAGAAGATTTAGATACAGGGGAAAAAATAAATTACAAAATTGTTGGTAAAGATGAAGCTGATTTAAAACAAAAATTAATTTTTTTTCAATCTCCAATCGGCAAAGGGTTAATTGGGAAAAATAAAAGTGATTTAGTTGAAATTACCACTCCATCAGGAGTGAAAAATTTTGAGATTAAAGACGTAAAATATATTTAACCTTTAGCAATTTTTTGAACTTGTTTATCTGAGATTTGAAAACCGTTTTGAACCCAAATTTCTTCTATCATCCTCAATTTGTTTCCTAAAACTTTGCCTTCAGGGATATTGTACTTTGACATAAGAATATTTGCCCCAACAGGCAAGGTTGGCGTAGTTTTGCTATTATAAAAATCAAGTAATTTTACCAGTTTTTTTTCTAATTTTTTTGAAATAAATAACTTAAAACTAATAATATCAGTCACAGCTTGCCTTCCATTAAAATAAAAAATTTTATTCAAATTTTTTTCAGTAAAATAATTGATATTTACTTTTTGCTTATAAAAACTATCAACAAATTTTATTCTTTTTTGATTTTTATTAGAAATTTTAAATTTATATAAAAAATAATCTGCGTTATCAGTCCCATCAATAATTAATAATGAAATCAATAAAATAAAATCAATTTTAGATAAATTTTTCTGTGCGTATGCATTTAACTTTTTAAAACTTTGAAGATTTTTTAATTGAGGGAAAATTATTTCTATTAACTCAAAGCTTTCTTTATCCTTAAATAATTTAATAAACCCATCTGATTTTGTTAATTTTTTTAATTCTTCTATTAATCTTTCAGAAGAAAGTTTAGAAATTCCTCCAATATTTCTTTTGATAGTTCTAAAAATTTCTAGCTCATGTTTGTTATTAGAATAATTTAAAAAGAAACGTAGGTATCTTAATATCCTTAAGTAATCCTCTTGAATTCTTTCCTCTGGATTTCCTATAAATTTTACAGTTCCGCTTTCTAGGTCTTTTTTACCATAATGAGGATCAAACAAATTTCCATCTTTATCAGAATAAATTGCATTAATAGAAAAATCTCTTCTATTTGAGTCTTCCTTCCAATCTAATGAATATTGAACTTTAGCATGTCTACCATCTGTTGAAACATCTTTTCTCAGAGAAGTAATTTCGTATTTTTGATCACCTATAATTGCTGTGATTGTTCCATGATCTATTCCTGTTTCATAAAAGTTAATATTATTTTTTTTGAGTGCATCACAAACTTCTGAAGGTATTAAATTTGTAGCAAGGTCAATATCATCTACTTGCTCTTTTTTTATAATCTTTCGAATACATCCGCCAACATATCTAACTTCGCTAGTTTCGTTAAAATTATTTATAGCTTGAAATATTTTGTAGGCTGAGGTTTCTTGGGTAATTTTTTTTATGTTTTGACTTATGTAATCAAGATTTTTTGATCTGGAAAATATTTTATTTAATAATTTGTCCATAAATGGCTGGGGCGCTAGGATTCGAACCTAGGATGCCGGTACCAAAAACCAGTGCCTTACCGCTTGGCTACGCCCCAATATTAATTTCGTATAGCACAAAAAAACAAAATTTATATAGTTTTTGATACATTGCACCAATAATTTTTAAATTTTCTTTGAAACTGAACTTTTGCTAACTTGCAGTCTTTTGAGTATTGATAATAAGCAATTACTGAAGATCCAGATCCAGTCATTCTAACAAATAGAGGGGTATTAAGGTTTTGTAAAAATAATTTAATGTTTTTTAGTCGCGGATATTTTAAAAAAGCTATCTTTTCAAGAGCATTATTTTGGCAAACTAAATAATTCGGACTGAACATTTGTTTTTTTGGATTATTGAACTTTGGTTTGGTAAACTTTTTAACATCAGAATATATTTTTTTTGTTGAACACCCAAAATTTGGTTTAACTAACAACACATAATATTTAGGTAAATTACTGAATTTTTTAATTTTGTTATTTGAAGTTAAAATAGCATTAGAAAATTTTATTCCTAATATCACATCTGATCCAATTAAACTGCAAAGTTTTTTAATCTGAATTTGATTTAGGTTAACAATTTTTCTTTTAATAAAAAAATTTAATACAGTAGCAGCGTTCATAGACCCACCACCAAGTCCAGCTTCTTTTGGTATATTTTTTTTTATTTTAATTTCAAATTTTTGATTTTTTAATAAATTAGACTGATCAAGAATTTCTAGTAACTTCTGAACTGTATTTTTTTTTTTTATATTTTTAGAAAATTTTCCATTAAATAAAACTTGATGATTTTTTGAATTTATTTTTTTGATAAAGATCAAATCATGTAACTTAACAAATGAGACAATACTCTCAATTTTATGCAATAATTTTTTTTTTCCTGTTACATGAAGTGCTAAATTGATTTTTGCGTAGGACTTGAGATGACCATTCCTCATTTAGGAATTTTTTAGGCCTTCAATTACTTTAATATTAATTTTTTTTCTCATGCCATCTTCTGTATCATCAAATTTCAAAACATTATTCCAAAAGTATCTTGCCTGAATTTTACGATTTAATTTCCATAATATATCTCCATAATGATCATTAACTATAGGATCCTCAGGCATTAATTCTACAGCTCTTTTAAGATATTTTTCTGCCTCATTGTAATCATCTATAAGATAATAAGCCCATCCTATAGAGTCGATAATGTAAGGATCATTACTTTTTGACTCATATGCCCTTTTTAACATTTCCATAGCTTGATCAATTTTATAATCACGCTCTAACCACGAATAAGCCAAATAATTTAAAACATAAGCGTCATCTGGATTTATATTTAAAGAATTGAGTAAATCTTCGTCTGCTTTTTTATAATCTCCTAACCTCTCATAGCTTCCCCCTCTTCTGTAAAATAAATCTGCTCTAAGCTCCGATTGATCATCTAATGACAATATAATTTGTGAATAATACTCAATTGCTTTTTCATAATTTTTTGAATTTTTATAAAAATTTGCAATATCAAATTGCATTTTTAAATTTGGATTATCTATTTGATTAAACTTTGCAGTAATAAACTTTATTGCATTGTCATAATCTTGTTCCTCAACAATGATTTGAGCTTCTTTTTTTAATCTAAACCAATAATAAAACTCATCTTTTTTATTAAATTTTGTAATGATTTTTCTAACTTTATTAAATTCCTGATTTAAATAATAGTTTTCTGCAACCAAAGATAAATTAAACTCAAATTTTGGATTTAAATAATTTGATAAATTTAAATAAAAATTAGATTTCTCAAAATTATCTTGGGATGAATATAGATTTGATACTAAAAATAAAAATTCGGAAACAACATCTTTGTGATTTTGACATGAAAAGATATTATTAAACTCCTTAAATTTTTTATTTTCTACCCAACTTTTACTTTGGGATAATAAAATAGTTGAATTTATATAGTCAAATTGACTGACAATATTTTCTGCTTCGTTTATTTTGTTTTTATCAATCAAATAATTAAGATAAAAAAAGATGTATCTAGAATAATCTCCTTCCTGGTTATTAATTAAATTCAGAAAAAAAGCTCCAGTCTTTTCATCGTTCAAATAACACCTTTGAAAAGTTTCTGCTATTAAAGATAAATTTCCAAAATTTTTTTTATTATTTAAAATTTTTTTATTTTTAAAAGTGTAGATGTATTGTTTTAAAGTCTCAAAAATTACCAAGTTTATTCTATTTTGATCTTGAAATTTTAAACTTTGAGTTAAATATTCTTCAGCTTCATCAAAATTATTTTTTTTTAAGCTATCAATAATTAAAATTAAATAAGCGTCGTAAAAATCTGCATTGTCTTTATTGCCATTATTTTTGATCACATTAATGGCTTGTGGAACTTTGTTATCTAAAACTAAAGAATTTACATACCTTTTTAAATATGAGTCATGTTTGTTTAATAGAACTTTTGAGAGATTAAAAAATTTTAATGCTTTAGAATTATTTTGATTTTCATACGCAATAATTCCTGAAAAATAATTTGATAAATCCCTAGAATTAAAGTCATTAAAAGTAGTACTTTTAGAATATATGGGCGTCTGATAGAGTAATCCAAAAATAAATACTAGCTTTATTAATTTTTTTAACATTTAGACATTGTATGACTAAAAAAGTAATAAATCAAAATGACAAATTTAGGGAAGAATTGATTAATACAATTGAACCAAACTTTGTTTTTAATAATAAACCTATAAACAGATTTGCCAACAATGATGTCGAACTTGATGGTAATTTATCAGAAAACAAGACTGAATTATTGCTAAACCTAAAAAAGCAAATCAATTCAATTGAGAATTGTAAATTGAGAGAAAATTCGAGGAATTTAATTCTTGGGGATGGAAACATTAACAGTCCTATAATGTTAATTGGTGAAGCCCCGAGTTTAGAAGAAGACAGTAATGCTAGCACCTTTATGGGCGAAGTTGGAGAGCTGCTTGATAAAATGCTGCTTGCGATCAATATTAAACGAAAAAGTATATATTGTAGTTATTCAATAAATTTCAGACCTCCAGAAGACAGAAAACCAACATCAGTAGAGATCAAAAGATACTCTGTATTTTTAAAGGAACATATATCAATAATAGATCCCAAAATTGTCATTTTAATGGGGAGTACAGCAATGGAAGCTGTTGCAGGAATTAACGGTAAAATTTCGAGTGAAAGAGGAAAATGGAAAGAGGTCATACTAAATGGTCGAACCTATCCTTTGATGATAACCTTCAATCCATCATACTTAATAAGATTTCCAGAGAATAAGAAATACTCATGGGAGGATTTAAAAAAAATAAGATTGAAGATAAAAGACTTAAATTTAAAAGTTTGATGAAAATAATCGCAGGTGTAGACGAAGTTGGTAGAGGCAGTTTAATTGGACCAGTTTATGCGGCAGCTGTTATTTTAAATAAATCAGTTAATTATAAGATACTCAAAGACTCTAAAACACTGACTAAGAAAAAAAGGGAAATTTTATTTAATTACATCAAAAAAAATTCTATTTGGGCTACTGGTAGAGCATCCGTTAAAGAAATAGATAAGATAAATATTCTTCAGGCGAGCTTACTTGCCATGAAAAGAGCAATAAAAAAACTTAAAAAAAAACCTTCGCAAATTTTAATTGATGGAAATAAAATACCAGATTTAAAAAAATACAACTTAAGGGCAATAGTAAAAGGTGACCAAAAAATACCCTCCATTTCAGCAGCATCCATTATCGCTAAAGTAACAAGAGATAATTTTATAAAAACTTTAGCAAGGAAGAACAAAGGATATCATTGGGATCAAAATTTTGGTTATGGAACTAACCAGCATTTAAAGGCAATAAAAAAGCTTGGTGTTAACAAGCATCATAGAAAAACATTCTCACCAATATCAAAACTTACGAAACACAATATCTAGTTATCTTAAATTTTAGCCACACAAATCGAGTCTAAATACTTCAATCTCAGGTTGACCGTAGAATCCATTTGGAGTCTAATTATTTTTTAAAAATGAAAACTGATTTCAAAAATAAAATTATTAATGGAGATAGCCTAGAAGAATTAAAAAAAATTCCACGTGAAACTTTTGATTTGATTTTTGCAGACCCTCCATACAATCTTCAATTAAAAAGTGAATTAGTCAGACCAGACAGATCTAAAGTAGACGCTGTAAATGACAAATGGGATCAGTTCGAAAATTTTAAAAAATACGATGAGTTTACATATGAGTGGTTATCAGAGTGTAAAAGAATTTTAAAAAAAGATGGAGCGATATGGGTTATTGGAAGTTATCACAATATTTTTAGAGTAGGAACTGCAATTCAAAATTTAGGATTTTGGATTTTAAATGATGTTATTTGGAATAAAAATAATCCTATGCCTAATTTTAGAGGAACGCGATTTACCAACGCTCATGAAACTTTAATTTGGGCATCTAAAAGTGAAAAATCAAAATATACATTTAATTATCAATCACTAAAATGTTTGAATGATGATTTGCAAATGAGATCAAACTGGGATCTTCCTATTTGCAGTGGTGCAGAAAGATTGAGGAAAAACGGCAAAAAAGTACATTCAACTCAAAAACCAGAGGCTTTACTTCATAGAGTTTTGTTAGCATCTTCGAATAAAGGCGATATGATTTTAGATCCCTTTTTAGGGTCGGGAACAACAGCAACAGTTGCAAAAAAACTTGGTAGAAATTATTTTGGTATAGAAAAAGAAAAAAATTATTTTAAAGCTGCAGAAAAAAGAATTAAAAATGCGAAACCTATTGAAGATGATTTACTTGATACTCTTAAAAATAATAGATCAAAACCTAGAATACCATTTGGGTCATTAGTGGAGCTTGGAATAATTAAGCCAGGTACTAACATTTTTGATAATAAGAAAAAAATTAATGCAAAAATTTTAGCAGATGGAAGTATTAAGCATAACCAATCTGAGGGATCTATTCATAAAGTTGCAGCTACTATTTTAGGTGCTGAAAGTTGTAATGGATGGACATATTGGCATTGTGATATTAATGGCAGAATATATCCAATAGACTACTTGAGACAAAGATTAATCTCAAAAAATTAATTATTGTAAATTTTTCCTAAATAATTTTCTAAGAATTTTTTGTTCTTAGTTAATATTTTTAATCCCATATTCCTAAAGAATACAATAATTGGATTTGATACATGAAAAGCAAATTGATTAAGTTTTGATCTATTATTAATCATTTTTACTCTTGAAACTCTATTAATATAATAATCAGTTTTGCTACTTATGATGCTTTCAAATAGTTCTGATGCACCTTCAATAGATTGTGAGGCTCCTTGCGCAAAAGAAGGTGGAAAGGCAAAAAAGGCGTCTCCAACAAGATGAATATTTTCAACTGATTTATGAAAATCTTTACTAACAAAAACCGGGAAGCACTTGATATTATTTATGTTACTTAAAATTGAAGAAGAAATTTTATTTTGTAATTTATTTTTAATTCCCTCAATAAAAGTTTTTTCCTCAAAAAGACTATAGTTTTTAAGCTCATTTGCAGTTAATTGATGCTTTAAAACACCAATAAAATTGAATTCCTCAGTGCTGTTATCAATTGGATAAATAACATAATGAAAATCTGGACCCACAAATAAAGAAATGTCCTTTTCATTTAAATTATTTAGGTTAGCCCGAGGGATTTTACCTCTAATTGCAATACAATTATTATAAGTTGGTTGAATTTTATTATTAGAAATTAAGGATTTTCCTTTAGAAAAAATACCATCAGAAATAATTAGATGGTCACAAATAAAATTTTGATTGTTATTAAAAGTTAAATTTATTTGATCATTTTTTTTTTCAATTTTCTCAATGCTATGTTCATATTTTACAGCCTGGTCATCTAATCTATTTTTTAAAAATTCTACTAATATAGATCTTTTCATTGTGGTGTATTTACAATTTTCAGAATTGTATTCAGAAATATTTAAATCAGATATTTTTTTTTGATTTTTAATCTCATAAAAATTAATTTTTTCAGGATTAAACTTTTCCCTCTTTTCTATTTCATTAAATCCGATTTTGTTTAAAAGCTTGATGCTATTGGTTGAAAGTTGAATTCCATACCCCTCCTCTAACTCTATTGAGTGCTTTTTTTCAAATATTGTAACTTGATATTTAGGATTTTCTTTAAATAAATTAGCAATAAATAAACCTGAAATTCCTGCTCCTATAATTCCAATTTTTTTCATTTATTACTTTCTAGGTATCTAACAATTCTTTTTGTAAAAGTTGGTAATGTGTAGTTTTTCAACTTCTTAGGATCGATCCAATGGGAAGTTGGCAATGAACCTACTTTAATTTCATATTCAATTTTTATATTCATATTCATATTTGACATCTTGAAATTAACTATATTTGTAGAACTTATAGGCTTTGATAATTCCTGCATAGGAAAAATACTAAAATTTTTCAGAAAATTAAATTTAGTATTTTTAATCAAAAGGTATTTACTTTTATCTTTATAAACTTTTAATAAATAATATTTATTGTTATTCTTTTTTTTAATTTTAGTAAGTAGGAAATCTTTTTTTTTTAAAGCAATACACTTATTTGAAATTGGACATTGTTCACAATGTGGATTATTTGGTTTGCAGATTAAAGCTCCTAGTTCCATTAAGGCTTGAGCATAATCACTTGCTCTATTTGAATACCCAAAGACTTTTTTTTTCTTGCTTAAGTTTTCTTTATTAATTTCATTTTCTTTTTTTAAGTATAAGTATCTTTTAAGAACTCTTTCAATATTTCCATCTAAAGGAATGATAGGTTTGTTAAAAACAATTGCTGATATTGCACTTGCTGTGTAATCACCAATACCTGGAAGAGATTTTAAGTCTAAATAGTTTCTTGGAAGTTTTTTATCAAATTTTTCAACAACCAATTGTGCTGTTTTTTTTAAATTTCTAACTCTTGAATAATAACCAAGACCCTCCCAAAGTTTAATTAGTTTACGATTATCAAAATTTGCTAAAGCCTCTAAGTCAGGAATATTTTTTATAAATCTATTAAAGAAAGGGATAACTGTTACAACCTGAGTTTGTTGCAGCATAAACTCACTAACTAAAGTGTAATATTGCTTTTTTTTTTGAGATAAATTTTTTCTCCAAGGTAGAACTCGTTTATTAATGTCATACCAATTAAGAATTTTATTTGCTATTATTTGTTCTTTCATATGCAATTTAAAAATAATACTAAGCAGAGAAATGTCTCCATTCAAGGCTTAAGATCTTTTAAAGACACTTTGCCAAAGAATATAAAAAGGATTATAAATAAAAAAGGTCACATTTATTCAGAAACCCTTAGTAATTGGAAATACTTTGTGGGTGATGAGTTGTTTAAGTGCTGTTTTCCAAAAACATTTAAAAGTTCAAATAAATTTGGTGTTAGGACATTGGTAATAATGGTCAAAAGAGGTCACGAAGTTGACATGGAATATTCTAAAAAAAATATTTTAAATAAAATGAATACTTATTTTGGTTACTCAGTTGTTGAAAAACTAAAATTTATTAGTTTTGATGATGAACAAAAAGCTTTTCCAGAGTTAGAAATTACTGATAAAAATGTGACAATTAACAAGTATAAAGATAAAATTAGTAATGTTAAAAATGATAAAATTAAAAAATCATTATTAGAATTAACCAAAGTGTATAAAGAAAAATGAAAAAAACCATACTAGTTTCCATACTTTTTTTCATAAGTGCTTTTAGCACTCAGGCTGATGAGGTAAAAAGAATTCTAGTAGGCAATGAGAATGCAAAAATATCTATCATTGCATACGAATCTTTGACTTGTAGCCATTGTGCAAACTTTCATAAAGATGTTTATCCTTTGTTAAAGAAAGAATATTTAGATAAAGGTTTGGCCAAAATAGAATTTAGACATTTTCCTCTAGATATTGCTGCTTTTAATGCCTCAAAGATCGCTCAATGTAAAAATGATGGGGGCACTGAAATATTAGAAAGTTTGTATGCTAACCAAAAAAAATGGATTAAGGGTAGCACAGCTGAAGAAGTCAACAAGCATCTTGGAACTTTTTTAAAAAACGAAGGCTTTGATATAGATATTATTAGCTGCATAAATAATAAAGAAATAGAAGATTTTGTATTAAACGATCGAATCGATGGAGCTAAAAACTTTAAAGTTAATGCTACTCCTACGATAATAATAAACAACAAAAAGTTCGAAAAACCCCTTAATTTTAAAAATTTAAAAAAAGCTCTTGAAAAACTGATATAAGTTTTTCTATGGAGTTTAAAAAAATCCAATTAAATGGATTTAAATCTTTTGCAGAAAAAGCTGATTTTTTAATTGAAGATGGCTTAACTGGTATTGTTGGACCTAACGGTTGTGGAAAATCTAATATTGTTGAATCTTTAAGATGGGCCATGGGTGAAACGTCTGCAAAGAGTATGCGTGGATCTGGAATGGAGGATGTAATTTTTTCAGGTACCTCAAATAAAGCCTCAAAGAATATTGCTGAAGTTACAATAGAAGTTGGAAATAAAGATAAAGAAGGTCCTGTTCAATATCGAGATCATGATCAAATTCAAATTAAAAGAAAAATAGAAAAAGATAAAGGTTCAAAATTTTATATTAACGGTAAAGAGGTTAGAGCAAGGGATGCTCAAATGTTTTTTGCCGATCTATCTACCGGTGCCCATTCTCCATCAATGATTAGTCAAGGAAGAATTGGAGCTTTAGTCACTGCCAAACCTACTGATCGAAGAGCAATTTTGGAAGAAGCTGCAGGTATTTCTGGACTACATGTAAGAAGGCACGAAGCTGAATTAAGACTTGGTGCTGCAGAAAATAATCTTAAAAGAGCTGATGAGCTAAGAAGACAACAAGAAAAACAATTAGCAAATCTTCAAAAACAGGCCGAGGAAGCCACAAAATACAAACTTATATCTGAAGAAATAAAAAAAATAGAAGCTGGTTTATATTATTTAAAATTAATTGAGATTGACAAAGAAATCAGGATAGAAAATGAAATAAACAATGAGGCTGAAAGCGAAGTTGAAGGCTTCAACACTAAAATATCGGAGTTAGAAAATCTCATAAAGCTTTCAACGGATAAAGTTTCACCACTTAGAGAAAAAAATATCGAAAATTTATCGAGAATTCAAAGACTTAATCTTGAACTTCAAAGCTTAGATGAAGAGAATACAAGAACTCAAGATGAAATCGAAACTATTAAAAAATCAATTCAAACTCTTGATGAAGATATAACTAGAGAAAAAGGAATAATTATTGACGCCAATTCTAATGAAAAACGACTAAAAGAGGAAAAATCAGATTTAATAGAAATAGACTCTAAATACTTTGAAACAGAAAAACTTTCTAATGAAGAACTAGAAATAGCAAAAGACAAATTAAAAGATGAACAAAAAGCTGTTGATGAAGTTGTAAATAGCTTTGCTGACCAAGCAATCAACATTAGCTTGGGCCCAATCAAAAATGTCCAAAATTCAATCCTGAGAGTTAAAGAATTAATTGATAGTAATGAAATCAATCAGGCAGTTACTTTGCTAGATAGATGTAACATCGAGCTTAATAATTTTTTGAGTGATTTAAAAAATGACAAGCCTAGAAATGAATTATTAAGTGTTAAAGAAAAATCTCAAAATATAAAATTACTGCAAGAAAAATATGCGGATGCTTATAGTAAAAATCAATCTATTAAAAATGAATCTATAAAAAGAAATGAAAGAATTAAAACTATTGAGACTGAAATTGAAAGCTGGAAAAATTTATTATCAAATTCAGAAAAAATGGTTTCAGAACTTACTGAAAGAAAAAGTAAATTATCATCACAATTGAATGATTTAGATAATCAACCAAGGGTACAAGCAGAGCGTAAAGGTCAAATTTCAGAAAATTTAAGAATTTCTGATAAGGAAAAAATTGATAATGAGCTAATAATTGATGAAACTGACAAAAAAATTGAAACCTTAAGAAAAGAGTTAAATGAAATTCAAGAACAATCAATACAGATCAGAGAAAGAAAAGCTAGTTCTGGAGCAACGATTGATGGCCTTCAAAAAAGAAAAAGTGATTTATTAGACCGTATTAGTTCTGAGCTTAACCTTAATGAAGAGAATATTTTAGAGAATTCAAATTTAAACGGCATTGATGAGCTTCCTAACGCAGTTGATCAAGAAGATGCCTTGGATAAAAAGAAACAAGAAAGAGAAAGATTTGGCTCTGTAAACTTAAAAGCAGACGAAGAAACTAGTAAATACGAGGAAGAGATTAAAAAGATGGAACAAGACCGTGCAGATTTAGTAACAGCTATTATGAAGTTAAAAGACAGTATTAATGAGTTAAATCAAAAAGGACGTGAAAGATTAATAGAGGCTTTTGAGAAAGTTAATCGAAAATTTAATGAAGTCTATACCAAACTTTTTAATGGTGGAAATGCTAAATTAGAATTGGTCGACTCTGATGATCCGTTGGAAGCAGGATTGGAAATGCTCGTTAGCCCTCCTGGGAAAAGATTACAATCTATTACTTTATTATCTGGAGGAGAACAGGCCCTTACAGCTTTATCATTGATCTTCGCAGTATTTTTAACTAACCCATCTCCAATTTGTGTGTTGGACGAGGTCGATGCTCCATTGGATGACGCGAACGTGACAAGATTTTGTAGTCTGCTGGAAGAATTAACTAAAATAACGAATACTAGATTTATTATTGTAACTCATCATGCTTTAACCATGTCCAAAATGAATAGATTATACGGGGTAACTATGCCTCAAAAAGGTATAAGTCAGTTAGTAGCGGTTGATTTACAAAAAGCAGAGAGTATGGTTGCCTAAATTCAACAAATGCCAAAAGATCCGCTCAAAACTCGCCTAGAGATTGCAAAAAACAAGCTTTCTAAGAAAAATCTTTTTGATAAAAAAAGCAACCCCTCACCTATTGGAACAGCTTTTAAATTAAGCACTGAACTAGTTGCTGCAGTTGCTGTAGGGACAATTATTGGGTTTATTTTTGACAAGACCTTTGGTACTAAACCTTGGTTTATATTAATATTTTTTTTTGTGGGAGTAGTTGCCGGAATAACTAACGTAATTAGATCCGCAAAAAATATGCAAAAATAAATACTTATGGCAGCAAACCCTATGTCCCAATTCGATGTTTATCGAATTGGACCTGAAATAAAAGTTGGAGCGTTTGATATATCATTTACAAACGCCAGTTTATTCATGATTATTAGTACAGTTTCGATTTTACTAGTATTTAACTTGGGCTCAAAAAGAAATTCAGTATTACCAAATAAAATGCAATTACTTGCAGAGCTTAGTTATACGTTTGTTGCAAAAATGATAAGCGATACAGCAGGATCTAAAGCAAAACCTTACTTTGCCTTTATATTTTCGTTATTCATGTTTGTTTTATTTTGTAACATGTTTGGTATGATTCCTTATACGTTTACTGTAACTAGTCATATTATCGTTACATTTATTTTAGCAGCATTTATTTTTATTGGAGTGACTGTCATTGGCTTTATTAAGCATGGATTTGGTTACCTAAAATTATTTGTCCCTAGCGGGGTACCAGCTGTACTACTTCCTCTAATAGTAGTAATAGAAATTATATCTTACTTAAGTAGACCAATTAGTTTGTCAGTTCGATTATTTGCGAACATGATGGCCGGTCACACAATGATGAAAGTTTTCGGGGGCTTTGTGATAAGTCTCGGATTAGTCGGTGGATGGCTTCCACTAAGTTTTTCGGTTGCATTAACAGGTTTAGAGATCTTAGTTGCTTTTCTTCAAG
Organism: uncultured Pelagibacteraceae bacterium; assembly: GCA_902539165.1. Taxonomy (GTDB): domain Bacteria; phylum Pseudomonadota; class Alphaproteobacteria; order Pelagibacterales; family Pelagibacteraceae; genus Pelagibacter. Next base: position 44,265 of record CACBHY010000004.1, on the reverse strand, counting down.
CTTATGTTTTTGCAATCTTAACCTGCATCTATTTGAATGATGCATTAAATTTACACCATTAAATAACCAAGGAGGAAATAATGGAATTAGAAGCAGCAAAAATGATCGGAGCTGGTTTAGCAGCAATTGCTTTAGCAGGTGCCGGCGTAGGTATCGGAATAATTTTTGGAAATTATTTGTCTGGAGCGATGAGAAATCCATCTGCAGCGCAAAAACAGTTTCCTAATTTGCTTTTAGGTTTCGCTCTTGCGGAAGCTACAGGATTATTTGGATTAGTAGTTGCATTAATCATTTTATTCGCGTTTTAAAAATATGATTAAAAAAATATATTTTCAGTCGATATTTTTTAGCTTCTTATTTTTTAAAGAAGCTTTTGCAGCTGAAAGCGGAGGTATGCCTCAATTGAATCCTGAATTTTGGATTTCTCAGATTTTTTGGTTAATACTTACTTTTGGAATTATGTATATTGTTTTATCAAAATTCATACTACCAAAAATTAGTAATAATTTAGAGTATAGGAAATCTCAAATTTTAGAAAACATTGAGGCCGCGGAAAGACAAAGAGAAGATAGTGAGGCCAAGCTTAAAGAATATGATGAAATTATATTAAAGAGCAAAATGGACGCTAAAATTATATTCAATCAAACAAGAGAAAAGGCGTTAAAAGATATAGGAGCCAAAAAAGAGGTATTAGATCAGCAAATTGATGATGAGATCAATAAAGCTGAAAAAGAAATAGAAGCTCTAAGAGTTAGCGCCCCTGATAAAATAAACAAAATAGCAATTGAGACCTCCTCAGAACTTTTAGAAAAACTTATAGGTTCTGGAGTAAACAGCAGCAGTATATCTGCAATTGTTGATGACTTATCAAGAAGAAATGGGGAAAAATACTATGGTAATTGATGCAACATTTTGGGTAGCAGTATCATTTGTAATTTTTTTTGGTGCTTTAATTTATTTAAAAATTCCTCAAAAAATTTCTCAAATATTAGATAAGATGATCTCTGACATTAAAAATGAAATCAATGAAAGTGAAAAATTGAGAACTGAAGCAAAAAATTTGTTAGATAATGCACAAAAAAAGTTAGATACAGCTCAAACGGTTAGAAATAAGATTTTAGATGAAGCAAAAAAAGACTCGGATAAATTAGTAATAGAATTGAACGATAAGTTCCATAAATCTTCTGAGATCAAAAAAAATCTAGCAGAAAATAAAATCAGTCAAATGAAAGAGGCGGCTATTAAAGAGATTAAAGATGCTTCAATTAAAATAGCAGTCGACTCTGTTAAAAAAATTATATCTACATCAGTAGATAAATCTAAACTCGATGCTGTATTTCAAAAAAATTTAGATGAGACTAAAGAGCAGCTAAAAAAAATTAACTCATAATACACTTACAATTTCCCGAAAAAACTATAAATTGTTAATATGAATTCTATAGTGATTGGATCTGGATTTGGAGGAATTGCTGCAGCTTTGCGTCTGAAAGCAAAGGGACATCAGGTTAAATTAATTGAAAAACATCCTGACCTAGGGGGCAGAGCCAGGGTATTTAAAAAAAATGGATTTACATTTGATGGTGGCCCAACGGTTATTACCGCACCATACTTGATCAATGAATTGTTTGAATTGTTTAACAAAGATCCAAAAAACTACATTGAATTATCTCCTCTTAAAATTTGGTATCAATTTGTTTTTGAAGATAAAACTAAATTTAATTATTCTGGTGATGAGTCCAGTATGATTAATCAAATAGAGGATATAAATAAAGATGATGCTAAAGGATATCAAAAATTGGTGACCTTTACCAAAAGAATATTTGATAAAGGTTTTACAGAGTTAGCCGATGTCCCTTTCGATAAACCTTTTGTAATGATGCAACAACTTCCAGCACTGTTAAAACTTAAAAGTTATAAATCAGTTTACTCATTAGTGTCCTCATTTATAAAAAATGAGAAATTAAGAAGAATGCTCAGTATGCATCCACTCTTAGTAGGAGGTAATCCATTTACCACAACCTCAATTTATGGGTTGATACTTTACTTAGAGAAAAAATGGGGAATACATTATTCTATGGGGGGTACAGGAAATATTATTAAAGGACTTGAGAAACTCATGCAGGAGGAAGGAATTGATATAATCAAAAATAGTGAGGTAACAGAGATCATTTCAAAAAGTAATAAAATTACCGGGGTCAAATTAAATGACAAAGATACAATTGAAGCTGAAAACGTTGTTTGTAACGCAGATCCACCTGCTTTTTATGAAAAAATGCAAAAAGCAGACGGCCAAGGTTCTTTTATTTTTAATTGGAAAAAAAAAAGAATGGAATATTCAATGGGTCTTTTCGTTTACTATTTTGGAACAAAAAAAGTTTATGAAGATGTTGAGCATCATACAATTAAGTTTGGAAATAAATACAAAGAGCATCTAGAAGATATTTTTAATAAAAAGAAATTAAATAACGATATTAGCTATTACCTTCACAGACCCTCTGCAACTGATAAATCAATGGCGCCAGAAGGAAATGACTGTTTTTATGTTCTGGTTCCAGTTCCAAATAATCAATCTAAAATCGATTGGCAAACTGAAGGTGAAAACATGAAAAATTTAGTAATTGATAAAATGGAAAAAGATTTAATGCCAAATCTTAGAGAAAATATTGTGGCTGATTTTTATTTAACTCCAGATTATTTTGAAAAAGAGTTAAACACAAAATTTGGATCTGGATTTTCAATTCAGCCTAAATTCACTCAATCTGCATATTTTAGATTTCACAATAAATCTGAAATTTATGATGGACTTTATTTTGTTGGAGCTGGAACACACCCAGGAGCTGGGGTACCTGGTGTATTATCCTCAGCAAAAGTCTTGGATAAACTGCTTTAATGTCTGCTAACAATTATCTAACAACATACGCAAAATCATTTAACTGGGCTGGTTTTTTTTTACCGAGAGATACTTACAAAAAATGTTCAGCCCTTTACGATTTTTGCAGAGTTGCTGATAATATTGCAGATGATGCAAACACTATAGCAGTTAAAAAAAAAGAATTTAAAAAATTTAGAGATAATTTTGAAAATAAAAATTTCAACGATCCAATAATTAAAAATATTTGGGATCTAATTTCTGAATATGATATTTCAATTAAAATTATTCATGATTTATTTGACGGTATCAATTCAGATATCAAAGAACAGGTGAATTTGACTACAAAAAAAGAATTATTAATTTATTCTTATCGAGTAGCAGGTACCGTAGGTTTAATGATGGCTAAAATACTAAAAGTAAATAAAAAAAATTCTTTAAAATCTGCAATTGATCTTGGTATTGCTATGCAGTTAACAAATATTTCAAGAGATGTGATTGAAGATTATAATAATAATAGAACCTATATTAACAAAAACTTTGAAAATATAAAATCTACGATTGAATTGTCAGAAAAATTTTATGAAAATTCTTTTTACTCAATTAAAAAAATCCCTTTAAGTTTTAGATTTTCTATTTTAGTTGCAAGAAGAGTTTATAGAAAAATTGGATATAAAATTTTAAACAAAAAAAACTTCGAAAATTATAAAAAATCAGGCAAAATTTATGTTAATAATGCAGAAAAAATAGTTGAAACATTACTCTCAATAATTGATTTACTTAAACTTGTATTAACCAGTAATAATGATGATAATACTGAACATGACCATTATTTAATTAATGAAGAAATTAAATTAGATGAAAGAATTTGACTATGTAATTATCGGTGGTGGTTGTGCAGGATTATCATTGGCATACGAATTAGAAATTCATGAAAAATTAAAAGAGAAAACGTTAGCGATTGTCGAACCTAGAACAGATTACATAAGAGATAAAACATGGTCTTTTTGGAGAGTTATTCCACATAATTTTGAAGATTGTATAATTAAAAGTTGGAAAAACTTTACTATAAACTCACCAAACCAAATTAAATATATTGATTGTAAAGACACTCCGTACCAAACGATTGATAGTGGTCTTTTTTATAAAAAAATAGTAGACAGGATAAATCAAAATAAAAACATTAAATTTATAAAAAATTTAAATGAAATTGATGCTTCAAATTCAATAAAATTCAATAGTGTATACAAATTAGAAGATAAAAAAGATAATTTATGGCAGCATTTTTGTGGCATCGAAATTGAAACCGATCAAGATTTTTTTGATGATGAGATATTTAACTTAATGGATTTTGCATGTGACCAAAGAAATAGAGTACATTTTTTTTATACTTTACCTTTCTCAAAAAGAAAAGCCTTAGTAGAAACAACTTGGATTTCAGAACTTAATAACGATAAGCTTAATGATTACGATCAACAAATTGATGATTATTTATCCAAACATCTAAACATTAGAAATTGTAAGGTAAATTATAAAGAATTAGGTGCAATTCCATTGTTTAGAATTAAAAAAATAAAAAAACAAAGAGAAATTTATATAGGTTCCGCCGGGGATATGACAAGATTAAGTACAGGTTATACATTTCTTAACATTCAAGAACATAGTAAATATATTAGACAAAATATTGAGAAAATTGAAGATACTCAATTGTTCGAAATTAAAAAAAAATATGAATTCTTAGATAAAATTTTTTTAAAAGTTTTGAAAAATAATTCCTCTCAAATGGGAGAAATATTTTATAAACTGTTTAATAACTCTCCTAGAAGTGTTATAAATTTTCTATCAAATAAGAGCAATTTAAAAGAAGATTTGGAAATTATCTCAAAAATGCCAAAGTGGATTTTTTTAAAAGAACTTTTTTGATATGAATGTTGAAGTAAAAAAAATAAATTTAAATCATTCTTTTATTTTTTTTTTATTTTGTAATATTTTTTCTGTAGTCATTTTTAAATTTAGTAATTTAAATATATCTGAACTATTGTGTTTATTCTTTATATTAACCATCGGTGTTTCTCATGGTGCATTGGATCACCTAAAAGGTAAAGAACTTCTTGAAATTTATAATATTAAAAAAATATATATTTTTTATTTAATTTACTTATTAATAGCACTCTCAGTAATTCTTGTATGGTTATTTGTGCCAACAATTACCCTTATAATTTTTTTGACTGTTGCCTCTTTTCATTTTGGAAAAGAAGACACGCAATTTTTAATCAAGAAAAGCTCAAGCATAACTTCAATACTTTATTTTTTTAAAGGTTTTTTAATTATTAGCGCACCTCTATACTTCAATTTCGAAGAGACAGTAGCTATATTTAAAATGTTATTAATCAATAATGAGCAATTTTACTTAGTTTTAGGTTTGATTGAAAAGTTTAAAATAATTCATATAGCTATTGGTTTGAGTTTCATATCAAGTATCATTTTATTTTTAAAAGAATTTAATTTCAAAAAATTTGCTATTTTTTTAGATTTTTGTTCAATTCTAATTTTGAATTATTATTTATCTCCACTAATTGCATTCACTATTTACTTTTGTTTTTTGCATTCTATCAGACATACCATTTCACTTGCTGTAGAAATTGATAATACCAATTTCAAAAACGGTTTAAAATTATTCATCAAAAAAGCTTTTCCATTAACAGTTTTGACTGCTATTTTTTCTGTAATAATTCTTTACTTCCTAAATAATGTCTATGATTTAAGTACCTCAATATTACAAATAATATTTATAGGTTTGGCGTCTTTAACCTTTCCACATATATTGCTGGAATATTTTTTAGAAAAAAATGAAAAATAAAAATATTAATTTAACGGGATGGATATTATTTATCATTTCTGCAATTGGTTTTATTATATCAAGTGTGGGCAGCTTTTGGGCAATGTTTGGTAGTATTTTTTTTCTTGTTGCATGTTTTGTATTTTTAATTCCATTTTTTAGAGTAGTAGATAATGAAGAATAAAGAATTAAAAATACTATTATCTGCCCCACGCGGATTTTGTGCAGGTGTTGAAAGGGCAATTGAAATTGTTGAAAAATCAATTCAAAAATTTGGTGCTCCAGTTTATGTTCGACATGAAATTGTTCATAACAAGCACGTAGTTGATGATCTAAAAAATAAAGGAGCTATATTTGTTGAGGAGCTTGAAGAAATAAATGACAAAACCAGACCTGTTATTTTTTCTGCTCACGGAGTACCAAAAAAAATACCATTAGATGCTAAAAACTATAAAATGACTTATGTTGATGCAACATGTCCCTTGGTTTCAAAAGTACACAGAGAAGCAGAAAATCTTAATAAAGCAGGATATCAAGTTATTTTAATTGGACACAAAAACCATCCAGAAGTAATTGGAACTATGGGGCAACTTCCAGATGGTGCGGTTAGACTAATACAAAATGAAGATGAAGCTCAAAAATACCATGCTGAAAAAAATGATAAAATTGCTTATATAACTCAGACAACATTATCAGTAGATGACACTAAGGAAATAATAAAAATCCTAAAAAATAAATACCCATACATGAGAGAACCTGCGAAGGAAGATATTTGTTATGCCACCACTAACAGACAAACTGCAGTTAAAAATATAGCAAAACAATGTGATATGTTTTTTGTAATTGGAAGTAGAAATTCTTCAAACTCAGTAAGACTGGTAGAAGTTGCAAAAAAATCTGGATGTGAAAATGCACACTTAATTCATTCGGAAAGTGAAATTCCATATAATGAAATAGAAAAATTTAATACTATAGGTATTTCATCAGGTGCGTCAGCTCCAGAAGTTTTAGTTGAAAATTTTATAAATGCTTTGAAAAATAAATTCGCTATTAAAATTAATGAAGTTGAAATAATAAAAGAAAACGTAGTTTTTAAAGTTCCTAATAAATTAAATTAAATGGCTGTTTATACAAAAATTGATAAAAGTGACATTAAACTAATAAATACTAATTTTAAAATTGAAAAAATTATTAGCTTTCAAGGAATTAAACAAGGGATTGAAAATACTAATTATTTATTAAAATCAAAAGATAAAAAATTTATCTTAACAATTTTTGAAAAAAGAGTTTCAAACAAAGAAATCCCTTTTTTTATGAAACTAATGGATAAATTAAATAGTTCTAAAATAAATTGTCCTAAACCCTTAAGAACTAAAAGTGATAGTTATCTAATAAAATTAAAAAAAAAGACTGCCTGTATCGTATCTTTTTTAGAGGGAAAAGATAAAAAAAAACTTAATATCAAGGATTGTTACGCTGTTGGCAAAACTACCGCGCAAATGCATTTGGTTACTGAAAAACTAAAACTTTATCGAAAAAATTCAATGGGTATTAAAAATCTTAACTCTTTATTAAAAAGTATTAAGTTTGAAGATAATAAATTCTCAAAAATAGATCTTTTTTTGAAAAATAATTTAAAGAATATTAATAAGTATTGGCCAAAAAAATTGCCAAATGGAATTATTCATGGAGATTTATTTATTGATAATATTTTTTTTAAAAAAAATAAACTCTCTGGAATTATAGATTTTTACTTTGCTGGAAACGATTATTTTATGTATGAAATTGCAATTTGTATTAATGCTCTATGTTTTGACCTAAAGGGTAAAAAATTTTCAATGAATAAACAAAAAATTAAAAGTTTAATTAAAGGCTATGAGAGTATTAAGAAAATTTCTTCTAGAGAAAAAAATGCTATTAATGTCCTATGTAGAGGGGCAGCTTTGCGTTACTTATTAACTAGACTTTATGATTATTCTAACACTCCTAAAACAGCTTTAATAAAGATAAAAAATCCTAACGAGTATTATCAAAAACTACTTACTCATAATAGTTTAGATTCTTATAAAGATTATTTACCCAGATGATAAAAATTTATACAGATGGTTCCTGCCTGTCGAATCCAGGAAATGGTGGATGGGCTGCAATAATCAATACGAATGGAGAAATTAAAAAAATTAGTGGAAATGAAAAAAATACGACAAATAACAGAATGGAACTTATGGCTCCAATTAATGCCTTGAAAAATATAAACTCAAAAGATCCAATAGAGATATTTACAGACTCAAAATATGTAAAAAGTGGAATTACTGAGTGGATTAATACTTGGGTATTAAATAACTGGAAAACATCAAAAAAAGAGAATGTTAAAAACAAAGATTTATGGCTTGAATTATATAAATTAAACCAAACCTTAAACATTAATTGGAATTGGGTTAAAGCACATGCCGGAGATCCTCTAAATGAAGAAGTGGATATGATGGCTAAAAAAGCAGCTAATTTAAATTGAATCTAAAAAATTTTCTGCAGCTGACATCTCACAGGTCGCTGTATCTTCTTCAGCTTTTATCTTAGTTGCGATATTATTTTCAACCAGCATAGTATATCTTGCTGATCGCGTTCCTTGACCTCTGTCAAATCTGTCAATATCTGCGCCTATTGATTTAGTAAATTCACAATATGGATCTGCTGCCATAAAAATCTTGTCCTCTACCTTTTGGCTGTCACCCCAAGCTTTCATTACATTAGGATCATTTACTGAAACACAAATAATTTTTGTAACCCCTTTTTGTTTAGCAACTTCAAAATTGTTAACATAACCTGGCAAATGTTTAGAGGAACAAACTTTAGTAAAAGCCCCAGGAACCCCTATAACTATAGTTTTATTGTTGTCAAATAACTCCGAAGTAGATATTTTTTTTGGTGCACCAGTTTCGTCTAAATGGTAAAATTCTGAATTTGGAATTTTATCCCCCTCTTTAATTTTCATTTAATTTTTCCTAAAATATATTGTTTAATTTCTTTGAGATTATTTTCAATTATACCATAATTTTCTTTCTCATCCAAAATAAACTTTAATTCATCTGGTAAATCAGATTTTAAGTTTATAGCTTTTAAAATTGCATCTGGAAATTTACATGGGTGTGCAGTTGCAAGAACAATATTGTTTCCTTTTAAATCATGCTTGTCAAAAGCTCCATATCCTATAGCTGTATGTGGATCTAAAACCATATTAAATTTTTCATAGATATTTTTTATCACATCAAGCGTTTCCTGCTCACTTATTCTTGCAGATAAAAAATCTTGATTAATTTTTTTTAATTTCTCAACATCAATTGTATATTTGCCATTCTGTTTGATATTTTTCATATCATCTAAAGTTTGCGAACTATCATGATTATTTAAATCATAAATTAATCTCTCAAAATTACTTGCAATTTGAATGTCCATACTTGGAGAAATTGTTTCAGAGACATGTTCGGCTTCATATTTGCCTTTAGATATAGCTCTATGTAAAATATCGTTTTGATTTGTAGCTACTATTAATTTATTAATTGGAAGACCCAACTTCTTCGCCAAATAACCTGCATATACATCTCCAAAATTTCCAGTTGGTACTGAAAAATTTATTGGCTGATTGTCATCCTCGGCTAAAAAATAACAATAAAAATAATATACACTTTGCGCAATAATTCGTGCCCAATTAATTGAATTAACACCAGACATGTTTATCTGATTAGAAAATTCTTTATCTGAAAACATCGATTTAACTAAATTTTGACAATCATCGAAATTACCTTTTACAGCAATATTAAATACATTCTCATCTTTTCCAGTTGTCATTAATTTTCTTTGAACAGGTGAAATACGGTTATGAGGATGAAGAACAAATATATTTAAGTTTTTTTTCCCTTTAATTGCATCAATAGCAGCTGCACCAGTATCTCCTGATGTGGCAACTACAATATTAATCTTTTCATTTACATTATTTAAATAAAATTCATAAAAATTACCCAGGAGTTGCATTGCAACATCTTTAAAAGCTAAGGTTGGACCATGAAACAATTCAAGCACGGAACGGTCGCCCACTTTAATAAGATCAATAACATTATCTTTTCTGAAAACTGAGTAGGATTTTTCTATTATTTTACTTAACTCACCCTGTGAAGTAAAATTACCGATAAATGGATAAATAATTTTTTTTGCTAAATCTGAATAACTAAGTTTTTTAAAATCACCTATTTCAGACTCTGAATATTTGTGTAAAGACTCTGGGATGAAAAGACCACCATCATCAGCAAGACCTTTAAGAAAAACATCTTTAAATTCAAAGTTTTTTGATTTGTCTCTTGTGCTTATATACTTCATCTAATAATTTTTTTTTCTAAAATATAGATATATTAAAAGAATTGAAATCGCCATTGAAAACCAAGTAATTGCATACTTTTTATGGTTGTTTGAAATGTTTGCAGTGATCACTCTTGGCTTTGGTATTTTATAGTTTCCATTTAAATAAATAATATAATTAGAAAATTTTCTTCCAGTCTGATTAAAAATGTCATCTCTATCAAGGGTGAACCAATAATTTTTTTTAATTTCATTTTGAGGCTTAAACATACTTGACTTGGTTTGTAACATTAAAGTTCCAAGTATTTCATTTTGATTGATTTGATTGATTTCTGGTTGATCTTTTTTATCAAAAGGTATCCAGCCTCTGTTAATTAAAAAGTTTTCATTTTCAATCAATATTGGGTTCACTACTTCAAACCCAGGTTTTCCTTTTTCATTCAAATGATATAAATAAATTTGATTATCAAAATCAATTTGACCAGACGTTTTTATTCTTAAATAGTTTTTTTTATTGGTTTGAGTTAATTCTATAGGATCATTTTTTAGAGAATTTTCAATTTGATTTATTAAATCTAACTTCCAATTTAGTCTATAAATTTGCCAAAAACCTAATGAGAAAAGAACAAGAATTATAAACCAAACAAATACTGAAAATAAAAATTTATTCTTCAAGATTTGTAAATTAACTTCCCCAAATATAAATTGCAGCAAATAAGAATAACCAAACTACATCAACAAAATGCCAGTACCAAGCTGCTGCTTCAAATCCAAAATGATGGTCTTTAGTAAAGTGACCTAATTTTCCTCGCCATAAACATACAGCTAAAAATATTGTTCCAACTATTACGTGAAATCCGTGGAAACCTGTAGCCATGTAAAAAACTGCTCCATAAATGTGACCTGAATAATCAAAAGTAGCGTGGTGATATTCGTATGCTTGTAGCAATGTAAAAAAGAAACCAAGAACAACTGTCGCTGTTAATCCTTGAATAAATCCTTTTCTATCACCCTCTAACAATGAATGATGGGACCAAGTAACTGTAGTTCCAGATAACAACAGCACTAAAGTGTTAATTAGAGGAATGTCCCATGGATCGAAAGTTTCAATATCTTTTGGAGGCCAAACATTTCCAACAAACTCGTTTGGGAATAAACTTGCATCAAAATATGCCCAGAACCAAGCTACAAAGAACATCACTTCTGATGCAATAAACAGTGTCATTCCGTATCGATGATGAATTTGCACAACAGGAGTATGATGACCTTGATGTTCTGCTTCAATCACAACATCTCTGAACCACATATAGGCTCCATAAACAACTAGTGCTAACCCAAGATACATTCCCCACGAAACATCGTTGTGCATGTAAAAAATTGTTCCTATTGCTAATACTAAGCATGAGAAAGATACATAGATAGGCCAAGGACTTGGGTCTACTAGGTGATAATCGTGTTTTTTTTCAGCTGACATTTTTCGTGATTATGATTGTTTATAGTAATCTGTCGAGAAAAAAGTATACGACATAGTTACGTCCTGTAAATTTTTTACGGTTGGATCATTTACAAGTTCTGGATCTAAATAAAAAGTCATAACATAAGTTGCTTTTTCTCCAGCTTTCAGCTCCTGCTTTTCAAAACAAAAACAACCTAATTTACTATAGTATTTTCCAAAACTTGCAGGTGAAACATTAAAACTAGCAACACCATAAGTAGTATCATCTCCGTAATTTTCTACTTCAAACTCTATTTTGTTAACTTGACCAACTTTAACATCTATTACATTAGATTTAGCCTTAAAGTCCCACGTAAGATTATTTACATTGGTATCAAATCTAACACTTACAACTTTATCTAAAACCATTTTTGGTGGTTCTTTAGAAACTTGTGTTGTTCCACCAAAACCTGTTACTCTGCAAAATAAATCGTAAAGTGGTACTGCAGCAAAAGATAAACCGAGCATCAAACAAAATATTCCTGCAAGTAGTATTGGTGTTAATGTTTTTTTTCTAATCATATCTGTCTGTCAAAAACTCCAACGTTATATAAAGTAAATAGAAACAAGAAAACCATAAAACCTAAAATTGCTATAGCTGTTAAAATATTCTTTTTTTTTGTTTTTTTATCAGGTGTCATCATAAAATTTTATCAATCAAAAAAAGAACAAATATTAAAAATAAATATAAAATTGAATATCCAAAAATAGTTTTTGCTTTTTTCAAATCAAATTTGTTTTTCTTAAATTTGTAAAGTTCAAAACATAGATAGTTATAGTAAAATGTTAAAATTAAAGAAGGTACTAAAAAAACTAAACTAACAAAGCCGATAGCGTAAGGCAAGATAATGACTGGTAACATCAGCATTGAATAAATAAATATATTTAATTTTGTGCTTTCTATTCCGTTAGTTAAAGGAAGCATTGGAATTTTTGCTCTTTTGTAATCATCAGATTTGTATAAGCTTAAAGCCCAGAAATGGGATGGGGTCCAAAAAAAAATTATTAGGAAAAATGTTATCGGCTCTAATGAAAGTGAATTAGTGGCAATGGTCCAACCAATTACTGGTGGCAAAGCGCCGGCAGCACCTCCAATTACTATATTTTGTGGAGTTTTTCTCTTCAGCCAAATTGTATAGACGAAAACATAGAACAAGATTGTAGACAACAATAAGCCAGCAGATATTCTGTTAGCAAAATAGTCTAATGCTATTACAGAAAATATTGATAACGTAATACCAAATACTAATGCCTGATTTTTATTTACTTTTCCGGTTGGTATTGGCCTCAAACAAGTCCTAGACATAAGTGCATCTAAATCAGATTCGTACCACATATTAAGTGCACCTGCTGCTCCTGCACCTATTGAAACTAAAATAATACCAATGATTGCGTCCTTAGTTGGAATAATATTTGGTGCCATCAATAAGCCTACAGCACAAGTAAATATAACTAATGACATCACTCTTGGCTTCATTAGTTTAAATAATTCAGATAAATTAAATACGTCTTCCTGACTTAAATTTCTGTTTTTTAATTTAGACTTGATCATTAGTTTTGTGTTTAAAAAATCTAAATTAATACTTAACTCGTAGATTTTTCAATACTTTCATCATCTTCAAATTTCGGTAACTCCTCAAAGGTATGGAAATTTGGTGGTGATGGTACAGTCCATTCTAAAGTTGTGGCTCCCTCACCCCAAGGGTTTTGGGCTGCTGCTTTTTTCTTTGAAAATGCGTAAATTAGGTTTGCGAAAAATACAACTAAACCTAAAACTGAAATATATGATCCTATTGATGAAATGTAATTCCATCCTGCAAAAGCATCTGGATAATCAGCATATCTTCTTGGCATACCAGCAAGGCCTAAAAAATGCTGAGGGAAAAATACTAAATTAACACCAATAAAAGTTAACCAAAAATGTAGTTGTCCCATCCACTCTGAATATTCATATCCTGACATCTTTCCAAACCAATAATAAAACCCTGCAAAGATTGCAAAAACTGCTCCTAAAGATAAAACATAGTGAAAGTGCGCAACAACATAGTAAGTGTCATGCATTGCCGTATCTACACCTGCGTTAGCTAGCACAACGCCTGTAACTCCACCTACTGTAAATAAAAATATAAAACCTAATGCCCAAACCATTGGAGTTTTAAATGATATAGAGCCTCCCCACATCGTTGCTATCCACGAAAATATTTTAATCCCAGTTGGAACTGCAATAATCATTGTGGCGGCTAAAAAATATGCTTTTGTATCTGTGCTTAAACCAACTGTATACATATGATGAGCCCATACAACAAAACCTACAATTCCGATTGCAACCATAGCATAAGCCATTCCCAAATACCCAAATACAGGTTTTTTTGAAAATGTTGAAACAATATGACTGATCATTCCAAAGCCAGGTAAAATTAAAATATAAACTTCAGGGTGTCCAAAAAACCAAAATAAATGTTGGAATAAAACTGGGTCTCCTCCAGTTTGAGCATCAAAAAAAGCTGTTCCAAAATTTCTATCAGTTAAAAGCATTGTAATTGCTCCTGCTAAAACTGGTAAAGATAACAATAATAAAAACGCTGTAACTAGAATTGACCAAGCAAATAAAGGCATTTTATGTAAAGTCATGCCTGGAGTTCGCATATTTAAAATCGTTGTAATAAAGTTTACCGCTCCTAAAATTGATGAAGCACCTGCTAAGTGTAAACTTAAAATAGCAAAATCCATTGCAGGACCAGGTTGTCCAGCTGAAGATGATAAAGGAGGATAAATAGTCCATCCACCTCCGACTCCTGTTTGACCTGGAGGCCCTTCCATGAAGATAGACATAATTAACAAAATAAATGATGTGGGTAGTAACCAAAATGAAATATTATTCATTCTTGGAAACGCCATATCTGGGGCTCCAATCATAATTGGAACAAACCAATTACCAAAACCGCCGATCATTGCTGGCATAACCATAAAGAAAATCATGATCAATCCATGACCAGTTACTAAAACATTATATAAATGATAATTACCACCTAAGATACCATCTCCCGGATGCATCAACTCCATTCTCATTAAAACTGAAAAAGCTGTCCCGATTACACCTGCAATAATTGCAAAAATTAAATACATTGTTCCAATATCTTTGTGATTGGTTGAATAAGCCCAACGCTTCCAACCAGTTGGAGTGTGATCGTCGTGTGATGCAGTCTGTGTATACATAATTATTTACTCGCTAGTCTTTTAAAATGATCCTCTTCAATTACTTCTTTTGCAAATTTTTCTTTAGCATCCATAAGCCACTCATTATATTCTTCTTCAGAAACAACTCTGACTGTTATTGGCATGAACGCATGTTTAATTCCACAAAGTTCAGAACATTGACCATAATAAGTTCCAACTTTTTCAGCTTTAAACCAAGTTTCATTAATTCTACCTGGCACAGCATCTCTTTTAACTCCAAATGATGGTAATGCCCACGCGTGCAATACATCGTTTGCAGTAATTAATACTTTAACTACTTTATCTACTGGTACTACAAGCTCATTATCTACGGCTAATAATCTTGGTTGATTTTCTTTTAGATCTTTATCTTCAATCATGTAAGAATCAAAAATTATATTTTCATCTGGATATTCATAACCCCAGTACCACTGATACCCAACTGCCTTCACTGTAACCTCTGCTTTTGGAATGGTGTCTTGTTTGTATAAAATTTTAAATGAAGGCACTGCCATCACAATTAAAATTAAGCACGGAATTAATGTCCATAAAACTTCAACAGCAACATTGTGTGTTCTCTTGGAAGGAACTGGATTTGCTGATGCTCTAAATCTTATACATGCATAAATCATTAAAAATAAAACAAATACGCTTATTGCAATTATAATTGGTAAAAGAAGATTATCATGAAAGTTAACAATATCTTTCATAGACTCGGATGCTGCGTTTTGAAAACCTAATTGCCAATCTTTCGGCTGATCAGCTGACACGGTTGAGGTTACAAAAAGAGATGAGATTATTAGTAAAAATTTTTTCATTTTAATCACTATATAGATTGTCTTTAAAAAAATTACACTTTAGTTTTCGCGACAAAATATCAATTAATAGCGTAATTTATGATCGATATGGCAGAAATAACTGCAGTTTCAGATCTAAGGATATTTTCATTAATTTTTATGGCTTGAACACCTTTGTAAGAGAGAATCTCTTCTCTTTCAAGCTCAGTAAAGTCTCCTTCTGGACCTACCACGATGCAAGTTGGTTTACTACTAAGTTTTTTAAGATCTAACTTATTGTTATTTGAATTAAGATCTGTGAAAATCAAATCAACATCGTTCTTATTTAAAAAACTATTAAGATTTTGTGGTTGATCAATCTTTGGAATTTGAATTCTATTCGATTGTTCAGCTGCTTCTATTATAACTTTTTCTAATCTTTCTTTGTTTATTTTTCTAACCATTGTTCGGTCAAATATAATAGGTAAGAATTTTGTAATCCCTAGTTCAGTTGCTTTTTGAATCATAAAATTAAAGTAATTAGATTTAATAGGAGAAAAAGCTAACCAAAGTTCTTTAGAGTTTTCTACTTTTCTTAATTGTTTGGTAATTTTAAATTCAACTAAGTTTTTTGAAATAGCTAAAATTTTTGCCTGCCATTCTCCACTATTATTAAATAAAGAAAAAACTTCGTTCTCTTTAATTCTCATAACTTTTGAAACATAATGAGATTGTGACTTATCCAGCTTGTCTGAAAAATTAATAGATAAACTTTTTGGAAAAAATAATCTAATGTTACTCATATTAATAAATTAGTTTATGAAAAATATTAAAGCAATAATTTTTGATGCATACGGTACTCTGTTTGATGTCAATTCGGCTGCAGAAAAATGTAAAGATAAAATTGGTGATAAATGGGAAGGCTTTGCAAACTTTTGGCGAACAATACAGCTAGAATATACTTGGCTTAGAAGTTTAATGAAAAGGCACAAAGATTTTTGGCAAATTACGGAAGATAGTTTGGATAAATCTATGAAAACTTACAAAATAGATCCTACGATGAAAAATGAACTATTGAATCTTTATAAAACCCTTTCCCCTTATAAAGAAGTACATGAAGTTTTAATAAAACTTAAAGAAAAAAATTTTAAACTAGCTATTCTTTCAAATGGAACTCCCTCTCTTTTAGACGAATTAGTTAAAAGTAATAATTTAGAAAATTTGTTTGATGATCTTTTTTCAGTAGAACAAGTTGGAATTTATAAACCAGACTCTAAAGTTTATGATATGCCGATAAAAAAATATCAAATTCAAAAAAATGAAGTTTGTTTTCTTAGTGCAAACACATGGGATGTATCAGGTGGAGGAAATTATGGATATAATTCTATTTGGGTAAATAGAAATAATAATATTTTTGATAAACTTGACTATTCACCTAGGCATCAAATTAAACAACTTGGAGAGTTACTTGATATACTCTAATAAATTCTTATATGTTTTAAATGAAGAACATCGAAATCAGTAAAATTATTGAACCTATCGCTACATCTGACGGTGCAGGAGTTAAATTAAAAAGAAGTATTGGAGTAGAACCAAGTTATTTTGATCCATTTTTAATGTTAGATGAGTTTGGATCAGAGAATAGTGAGGATTACATCGCAGGTTTTCCACCCCATCCACATCGAGGAATTGAAACAGTGACTTATATGTTAGCTGGAGACTTTAAGCATAAAGATAGCACTGGTGGAGAAGGCAGGATGACAGCAGGAGATGTTCAGTGGATGAAAACTGGTAGTGGAATAATTCATTCTGAAATGCCAGCAATGAAAGAAGGTAAACTTCATGGTTTTCAATTATGGGTGAACATGCCTGCCAAATTGAAGATGAGCAAGCCTGAATATATTTATATTGATGCAGAGAAAATGAGTATTCATAAAGATAAGGATAAACAAGTTAAAGTCATAGCTGGTAAATTTGAAAATGCTGAAGGACCTGTTAAAGGTCATAACGTGGAGCCAGTTTATTTTGATGTTGAATTAAATAAAGATAAAGAATTTAATTTTAAACTACCATCAACTCATAATACTTTTATTTACTTAGTGAATGGTGAAATAAAAATTGGTAAAAATAAACACGATAATGTGAAAGATAGTACTTTAATACTGTTAACAAGAGGTGAAGATTTGAATGTAGAAGCTCAATCAAATGCTAAATTTTTACTAATTTCGGGAAAACCAATTAATG
Organism: uncultured Pelagibacteraceae bacterium; assembly: GCA_902539165.1. Classification (GTDB taxonomy): domain Bacteria; phylum Pseudomonadota; class Alphaproteobacteria; order Pelagibacterales; family Pelagibacteraceae; genus Pelagibacter. The sequence goes on along the minus strand of CACBHY010000004.1, from coordinate 26,479 downwards.
AAGAAATTGCAAGAGGTGGGCCTTTTGTAATGAATACTAAAGCTGAAATCTTGCAAGCAGTTCAAGATTATCATAATGATACATTTGTAAAATAGATGAAAGCTGTAAAAATAGAAAAATTTGGAAGTCCAGAGGTATTAAAAATAGAAAACATTGAAATTGGAAAACCTAAATCAAACGAAGTTTTGATTAAAAATTTGTCCATTGGGATAAATTATATAGATACTTATCACCGAACAGGTCTCTACCCTATTCCACTTCCAAGCGGGATCGGTCTTGAAGCATGTGGGGTAATTGAAGAAGTGGGATCTGATGTTACATTATTTAAAGTTGGGGATAGAGTTTCTCACGCGTCAATGCCTATTGGTGCCTACTCAGAAAAACATATTATGCCTGAAAATAAACTTGTTCCAGTACCAGATGGAGTATCAGATGAGGTTGCTTCATGTGTTACATTAAAAGGAATGACAGCAGAATATCTATTACATCGAGCGTATCCCTTAAAAAAAGGTGACAAAATTCTTTACCATGCAGCAGCTGGAGCTCTAGGACAAATTTTATGTCCTTGGGCCAATTCAATTGGTGCAGAAATTATAGGTACAGTTGGTTCAAAAGAGAAGGAGGAAGTTGCAAAAAAAAATGGTTGTCATCATGTAATTAATTACACTGAAAAAAACTTCGTTGAAGAAGTAGAAAAGATTGTTGGAAAAAACGGAATTGATGTTGTTTATGATGGTGTAGGTTTAAAAACTTTTGAGGGTTCAATTGAAGTACTTAAGATTAGAGGGATGATGGTAGCCTTTGGAAATGCATCAGGTTATGTTGACACTATTGACGTAAAAAAACATATTAATGCAAAAGGTTTATTTTTTACGCGTCCTTCTATTGCTCATTACACTGTTGAAAGAGAAGAACTGTTAGAGTCGGCAAAAAAAGTTTTTGATGCTGTTTTGTCTGGTAAATTCAAAATAGAAATTTCAAAAAAATATTCTCTTGATGAAGTTAAAAAGGCTCATGAAGATCTAGAAGGAAGACTGCTCACTGGTCCAGCAGTTATAAAACCTTAAATAGACATTTTAATCATATATATCCATATCTGACATATGAAGTTTTAGGGCATTAGTTGAAACTTGAATTTCAATTATAAAAAAAATAATTGACACGATCATTGATAAACAACATGATCCAAAAATAATTCTAGCAATAAAAATTTCACTTAAATAAAGCCCAAAAACAGTCAGCATATTAAATAAAAAGCCAAATGCTGCGAATACCATTGAAAATTTTAAAAGGCTTATTCTTTTATTTAAGTTGATAAATTGAGCTTTCCATTCGGGCGGTGTGTGTTTTTCAAAAACATGGGCATCATGAATTTTTCTAATTAGAGCACTTAATGTATGAAATCTATTACTGTAAACACCCATTAATAATGGAATAGCTGGAAACATTAAAGCAGTAACAGTGTAATCTATATTCATGCGAATCAATTTGATTATGAATCTAGCCTTTGTTATTTACAAGTAAATTATGAACCAAGTGAAATTATTTATTGAACTAACAAGGCTAAAAAAACCAATTGGGTATATGCTGTTATTTTGGCCATGTGCTTGGGGTTTAACTTTAGCTTATGATTTTTCAACAAATTTAAATATTTATTTTTTTTATTTACTACTCTTTTTTTTAGGTTCTGTATTGATGAGATCGGCTGGATGTATTGTAAATGATATATTGGATAAAGAATTTGATGCAAAAGTATTCCGTACCAAAGACCGTCCAATTGCGTCAGGTAAAGTATCTATTAAGCTAGGAATTTTTTATTCTCTTTTACTTTGTTTCTTGGCTCTTCTAGTTTTATTAAATTTTAACTATTTTACAATTATCCTAGCTTTAGGATCTATGCCGTTGGCGTTCACTTATCCCCTTATGAAAAGGTTTACCTATTGGCCTCAACTATTTTTAGGAATTACTTTTAATTATGGATTAATTCTTGGATGGACTGCAGTAAAAGGACAAGTTGATCTAGTTATAGTAGTTTTTTACATCGGGGCCATATTTTGGACATTGGGATATGACACAATTTATGGATTTCAAGATATAAAAGACGATGAAATTATAGGATTAAAATCAACATCAATAAAGTTTAAGAATAAACCTTATTTACTATTACTCTCATGTTACTCAATATTTTCCTTTAGTTTGTTGATATCTGGATATTTAATGAAATTTAATAAAATTAGTTTATTAATTTTTATCACACTACTAATACAAATGTTTTATTTTCAATTGAAAAAACTTGATATTGATAACCCCTCAAGTTGTTTAAAAACATTTAAGTCAAATAATTATTTAGGTTTGATTGTCTTTTTTGGATTATTGTTAGGTAGGTTTTAAAATGAATAAAATACAGATTATCAAACGACTTTATAAAAGTTACACAAAGAAATATTTAAAAAATATTGTAATTGCTTTTTTATTTTCAATCTTGCTTGCAGGCAGTACGTCCTCTGTTGCATATTTACTCGATCCAGCAATTAAAAAGCTTTTTATTGAACAAAATCAATCAATGATAATATTAATACCATCTTTGATCGTTTTGGCATTTGCAATAAAAGGTGCATCATTATACTTGGCAAGAGTAATTATGATTGGTGTATCAGAGGAGGTAAAAAAAGATATTCAAAATGATATTTTTTCATCATTATTAAAAGCAGATACACAAACTATTGACGATAAACATACGGGTAAATTTATTGCTAATTTAACCAACGACGTTCATTTAATAACAAACTTACTTAGTACGGTTGTTTTAAATCTTTTTAAAGACTCCTTGACTCTGATTGGTCTTTTAAGTGTTATGTTTTATCAAAATTGGAAATTATCTTTAATTGCAATAATAATGATTCCTCTAGCTAGTATAGCTGCAAAATCTCTTGGAAAAAGGATAAGTAAAGTTTCAAATCAACAAATGAATAGAGCTGGTGTCCTAACCTCATATTTGGTTGAAATGTTCAAAAATCATAAAATTATTAAAATATTCCAAAAAGAAAATTATGAACAAGAAAGAGCATTTAATTTTATAGATAACTTAAAAGAATCAACAAAAAAAATTGCAATAGTCTTTGTGAGAGCCTCTCCTATAATGGAATTTCTAACAGGTATAATGATTGCTTTTTTGATTTTTTATGCTGCAAAATTAGTGTCTAAAAATGAACTTGAAGTTAACAATTTTTTTTCTTTTCTTGCCGCTATGATGTTGGCCTATCAACCAGTTAGGTCGTTAGCTACATTAAATATATCAATCCAACAAGGTATCACGGGTGCTAAACGAGTTCTGCCAATCATTGATGATATCCCAGAAATTAGTCAACAACTTAATGCAAAAAATTTAGATTTAGAAACAGGCACAATAGAATTTAAAAATGTTAGTTTTAAATATCCGAAAACTGATAAAAAAATTTTAAATTCTATAAGTTTAAATTTTGCTGGAAAAAAAATGACAGCCCTAGTAGGCCATAGTGGAGCAGGTAAATCTACTATTTTAAATCTTATCCCAAGATTTTATGACGTAAATGATGGTGAAATTAGGATCGATGGGCAGTCTATATATGGTTGTTCAATAAATTCTCTAAGACGAAACCTTTCACTGGTTAGTCAAGACACAACATTATTTGATGATACAATTAAAAATAATATTGCTTATGCAAATTTAGAAGCTTCTCAAAAAGAAATCGAGGATGCTGCAAATTTATCATTTGCAAGTGAATTTATTGAAAAGCTTCCAGACAAATTCGAGACCTTGATTGGTGAGAATGGTGTAAGATTATCTGGAGGCGAAAAACAAAGACTCTCAATAGCTAGGGCAATACTTAAAAAAAGTTCAATTATTTTACTAGATGAGGCTACTTCATCATTAGATGCAGAAACAGAAGATAAAATTCAAAAAGCTATAAATTTTTTAACTAAGGGGAGAACTACGATTGTAATAGCACATAGATTATCAACAATTTTGAACTCTGATAGAATATACGTAGTAGATAGAGGGGAAATTAATGGCGAGGGTAAGCACGAGGAGCTTCTAAAAACATCAGAAGTATACAAAAATTTTTATCTAAAACAGATAGAAAAATCTTAATGTTAATTATCTACAGATTTTTAATAAACTTGGTATTTTTTTTTTCTCCATTGATATTATTTTTAAGATTAATAAAAAAAAAAGAACATAAAAAAAGATTTAAAGAAAAACTTTGTTTCTTTTCTAAAAATAGGGGAAATGGAAAACTTTTATGGTTTCACGGTGCAAGTGTTGGTGAAATTCAGAGCGTAATCCCTTTAATTGAAAGATTTGAAAAAAAAAAAAGTATTAAAAAAATTCTTATAACCTCAAATACTTTAAGTTCATCAAAAGTAATTGAAAAATTAAATTTCAAAAAAGTTGTTCATCAATTTTTTCCCATTGATACAAATTATCATTCAAAAAAATTTTTAAATTTTTGGAAACCTTCTGCTGCCTTTTTTATAGACTCTGAAATTTGGCCAAACATGATAATAAATTTAGAGAAAAATAAGACACCTATATTTGTGATAAATGGAAGACTTACAAAAAAATCTTTTGAAAGATGGAAACAATTTCGAAACTTTTCAAATCATATTTTTGGAAAAATAAATCTTTGTTTATCTTCAAGCAAAATATCAAAATTTTATTTTAAAAAATTAGGTGTAAAAAATTTAAAATATTTAGGTAATCTAAAATTTGCTCAGTCTGAAAATGATAAGCTGATTAATTTAAGCTTATTAAAAAAATTTATTAAAAAAAGAAAAGTTTGGTGTGCATCTAGCACTCACTACAACGAAGAAAAGTTTTGTGGCATAGTTCATAAGTTTTTGAAAAAAAAATATAAAAATATTTTAACTATTATAGTGCCAAGACATATTGAACGTTCCCATTCAATTAAAGAGGAGTTAAACAATTTAGGATTAAAAATTCATGAATTTAATTCTAAAAATAAAATGCATAAAGATACAGATATTTATATTATGAACTCATATGGTAAAACAAAATCTATATATAGCTTGTGTGATAACGTATTTTTGGGAGGATCTTTAATAAAACATGGAGGTCAAAATCCTTTGGAAGCAACTAGATACAATTGTAATGTTTTGCATGGGCCAAACGTGGATAATTTTAAAGAAGTATACAATTACTTAGGAAAACTAAATGTGTCATTTAAAATTCAGAATTCATTACAATTATTTAAAAGATTAAATCAACTTTTATCGAAAAAAAATAATTCAAACGTTGTAAAATTAAAGCTCAAAAAGGTTGGAGATAAAATTTTAAACAACACTTATATGGAGATTAATAAACATTTAATTAATGAACTTTAGAAAACCAAAATTTTGGGATTATAAAAATCCAAGTTTTTTCTCTTATCTTTTGTTACCGTTAACTATATTTATCGAAATTAATAATTTTTTATTACGTTTAAAAAAAAGAAAAAATAAATATAAAATTAAATCTATTTGTATTGGTAATATATATTTAGGTGGAACTGGTAAAACTCCAACTACGATCAAAATTTATAAAATTTTAAAATCATTAGGATTTTCCACTTGTGTAGGAAAAAAATATTATGAAAATCAAATAGATGAAATTAAGATTTTAAAAAATCGAGTAGATTTAATCAGTGGAAAATTAAGAGATGAAATTCTTTACGAAGCTAAAAAAAGAAATAAAAAAGTAATTGTATTTGATGATGGCCTTCAAGATAGGAATATATCTTTTGATATTAAAATAGTGTGTTTTGATTCTGATAATACAATTGGCAATGGTTTATTAATACCAGCGGGACCACTAAGGGAACGAATTAATAGTTTATCAAATTACGACTGTGTTATTTTGAAAGGCGAGAACAAAGACACAAAAAAATTCATTAAAAAAATTAGAAGAATTAATAAAAATTTAAGAATATTTACCACTTACTTTAAAGTTAAAAATTTGTATAAGTTAAACAAATTAAATAAATATATAATTTTTTCTGGTATTGGAAATCCTAAAAACTTTAAAAAAACTCTTTTAAAAAATAAAATTAAAGTAATCCATGAATTTATATTTCCCGATCATCACAATTATACATCAAATGAAATTAAGAATATTAAACAGATTGCAGACAAAAAAAACGCCAAAATTATAACCACAGAAAAAGATTTCGTAAAATTATCTAGTATAGATCAAAAGAAAATAGATTATTTGAAAGTAGAAACTAAGTTTCAAAATGAAAAAAAATTCATTAATTATCTAAAGTCAAAAATGTATGAAAAATATTAAATATTTAACTCAATTTATTTTTCTTTTTTTGTTATTCGGGATATTTAAGATATTAGGATTAAAGCTATCACTTTTAATATCAAAATTTATTTTTACTCATATGGGGCCTTTTTTTAGATCAAATATAATTAGTCAAATAAATTTATCACATGCTTTTAAAGATATTAATAAATCACATAGGGACAAAATAATAAAAAAAATGTGGGGAAATTATGGAAAAATATTTGCTGAATATATGTTTATAAAACAGTTTAGAAAAAAACCTGAATTTTCAAAAAAAATATTTATTGAAAATGATCAGATAATTAATGAAATTAAAGAGAGTTCTGAACCCGTTATTTTTATTTCAGGACATTTTAATAATTTTGAGTTGATGGCAATGCAAATTGAAAAATCAGGTATTAATTTAACCGCAATATATAGACCGTTAAATAATATTTTTTTAAACCCAATAATGGAACGTATAAGAAAAAAATATATTTGCAGAAACCAAATTAAAAAAGGAATTTCAGGAATGAAAGATTTGCTTAAGTCTTTTAAAGATAAATCCTCCATTGCTCTAATGATTGATCAAAGAGTTTCTGAGGGCATAAGAAGTAATTTTTTCGGTAAAGAGGCTTTAACTACAACCATACCTGCTCAATTCGTAAAAAAATTTAACACAAAAATTGTTCCTGTATACATTGAGAGATTAGAAAATGATAGATTTAAGATTAAATATCATAATCCATTAATATTTAATTCCAATTCTAGCATTGAAAGTATTACGCTGAAACTTAATCAAGAATTAGAGAAAATGATTTTAAATAACCCTGAACAATGGATATGGACACATAATAGGTGGAAATAATCTATTCTTTAGCTTCTCTTTTTTGTGAAGCCTCTACATATGAAAAATAAGGCTCCTGTAGCTCTACATTCCAATAATTGAGTTTATCTAATGGAATTATTTTACCACTAATTGAACAAATTACATGATCTCCATTTTCAATTATTTTAAAATCATTCGGAAAATATTTTAATTTTGCTAATTTTTTATACATATTTAGTTTATATATTATTACATGAAAGTTTTAGTCATTGGAAGTGGTGGACGAGAGCATGCATTATGTCATGCTTTTAAAAAATCAACAACAGTAGAGGAATTATTTTGTATTCCTGGAAATGCAGGTACAGCCTCAATAGCGAAAAATTTTGATGTAGACATAAAAAATTTTGAAAAAATCAAAGAATTTGTAAAACAACATGAAGTTGATCTTGTCGTAATTGGCCCCGAGCAACCTTTGGTTGATGGCATAGTTAATTTTTTAAATAAAAATAATATTAAAGTTTTTGGACCAAATAAAGAAGCTTCTCAATTAGAGGGTTCAAAAATTTTTACTAAAGAATTGTGTAAAAAATACAATATTCCTACTGCAGATTTTGGAATTTTTGAGGAAACTGAAAGTGCAAGAAAATTTTTGGAACAATGTAATCTACCAATCGTGATAAAGGCAGATGGTTTAGCCTCAGGAAAAGGTGTCTATATTTGTCATAATAAAAATGAGGCAATTGAATCAATCAAAGAAATTTTTAATGGAAAATTCGGAATGGCAAAAAAAGTATTAATAGAGGAATTTTTAGAAGGTGAAGAAATGAGTTTTTTTATAATTTCTGATGGAGAAACTTACTATCCATTTGGAACAGCCCAAGATCATAAAAGAGTTTTAGAGGGTGATAAAGGTAAAAATACTGGTGGAATGGGTGCATATTCTCCATCAAGGTTGGAAAACGATAATTTAAACAAAAAAATTATTGATAAAATTATTAATCCCACACTCAAAGGTTTGAAGGATTTAAATACTAAATTTGAAGGTTTTCTTTATGCGGGACTGATGATTGTTAAAAATGAACCTTTTTTAATTGAATACAATGTTAGAATGGGTGATCCAGAGTGTCAAACGATTATTCCTAAACTAAAAAACGATTTTGCCGATGTAGTTTATGCATGTGTTAATAAAAATTTACAATCTATAAACTTAGAATGGTATAAAGATAAAAGTTTATGTGTTGTTCTTTGTTCAAATGGATATCCTGATAAATATAAAAATAATATTGAAATTAAAAACCTTGAAAAAATTAAGCTAAAAGAAAATGAATTTATTTTTCATGCAGGTACTCAAAAGGTTGGTGATAAAATATATTCTAATGGTGGTAGGGTTTTAAATTTAGTAATTAAATCAAATAACTTTAAGGAGAATAGAGATAAAATTATTAACTTAATTAATCAAATTAATTGGGGGGATGGATTTTACCGAAAAGATATAGGTTATAGAGTTATTGATTAATGAGAATTATTGCAGGAAAAAATAAAGGTAAAAAAATTAAGATTCCTAACGATAATAAAACAAGACCTTTAAGAGATTTGGTTAAAGAATCAATATTTAATCTTATAGAACATTCAAATAAATTAAACGTGCAAATTTTAAATTGTAACATTTTAGATTTATTTTCTGGAACCGGTTCATTTGGTTTAGAGTGTTATTCTAGAGGTGCAAAGTTTGTTACTTTTGTTGAAAATTACTCAGAAGTTTTAAAAATTCTTAAAAAAAATATATTAGTTTTGGAGGCAAATAAGTTCTCTCAAGTTATTGAAAAAAATTGTTTTGATTATTTAAGGTTTGATAAAAATTTAAAAGATAAATTTGATATAATATTTTTAGATCCCCCTTATAAGGAAAACAAAATAAATTATTTAATTGATAAAATTAAAGATGATAAATTATTAAGAGATGATGGAATTATAATCCTTCATAGACATAAACGAGATAGTCTGAAAATTACTGATAAGCTTAACATATTAGACTCAAGAAATTATGGAATTTCTAAAATAGTTATTGGAAATTAATTTTTCAGTAATCTTTTTTTTGTTTCTATTTTAATAAGTTCTACTGATGGTTGATCGTATGGATTAACTTTAAGTGCTTTTCCTAATAATATTGTTTCAAGCATAAAAAATGAGAACAATTCACCCAAAGATCTTTCATCTGATTTTTCAATAAGAAAACTTCTAAAAGGAATTTTTTTCTTCTTAAACACATTTTGTGTGGCAATACATTGATCATATAAAATGTCCCCTAAACTTTTGCTTCTTAAATACCGATGGGTCTTAAGAAGCTCCTTATTTTTAATATTGTTATAGAACCTATCTTTTGCAAAAAAGAACGTATAAAAACTATTTTTTGTTCCATCTAAATAAGATTGCATCAAACTATGATTATCTTGAGGCATTTTGGAAATTATTGGAAGAATTCCGCTACTTTTTTTTCCCAAACTCTCTGCAACCAATTGTTGATACCAATAAAATAAATCTTCAGACTTTTGATCATAATTTAATATTATCGAATTAGATTTTTTTTTTTTTATTAAACTTAAAATATTTGAAACATTATTTATTAAACTTTTTATAAAAGATGGCTTTTTTATAAGTTCATTTAAATTTCTAAATTTTTTTACGTCTAGGCCCATAAGCATTGCAGGAAGCATTCCTACTTCTGATAAAACTGAGTATCTACCACCTATATAATTATTATGATCTACAATTTCAGATTTTAATTGGTGCGCCAAAGATCTTAAATAATTGTCTTTATTTTCAGTAATAAAAATATTTTTTACATTTCTTTCTAATATTATATTTGAATTAGCTATCGTCTCTAAAGTATTCCCTGATTTTGAAATAATTAGATTTAAACTATTTATTTTTTTTATTTTTTTTAGATTGTTGTGTTCAAAATTATCTATAAAATAAAAATTCTTTTTTATTTTTTTGCTAAGAAAACTATAAATGGCTCTCGAACCCATTATAGATCCGCCCATACCAATGAGTATAATATTTTTATATTTATTTAATTTTGATTTGATTCTCTTATTCCACGAATCTTTATATGACTTGCTCAAGGAATTAAGAATATAATTTTCCTCATTAAGTAAATTATTTAATAATTTTTGTATGTTTTTGTCTTTTTGTTTTGATTTAAAATTTTGAAAGACAATATAATTAGTTAGTTTCATTTTTTTTAATATTTTTTAAAATGAAATCTTCAGTTGAATTTGACAGTGTAATACTGTTTTCTTCTTGATTTAAACTATCGTTATTTAATATTTTAGTCTCAAAAGAGTCTTCATCATTTTCTTTTGAAATATTTGTACTCCCAGGTTGGGGCAATTCGCTAAATTCGGGTGGCAAAACTAATGGGTTTTTTTTTTCAACTAAAAATTCATCACCTGTATTTCCTTTTTTTAGTTTAAAACCCTCTGAAACTGAACCACAACCAGATAAAAAAACTAAAATTAAAAGAATTAAAAAAGTTGTTTTCATAATATATTTTTTTTTAAGAATAATTCTAAAAATATCAATAACAATACTCCTGATGTTATAAATATATCAGCTACATTAAATATAAACCAATGAAAATTTTGATAATGAAGATCAATAAAGTCTGGTACGGCTGAGTAGTACAAACGATCAAATATATTACCTAGGGAACCACCTAATATCATCATAAAACAATACTTTTCAATACCTTTAGTTCTGATCATAAAAAAGAAAACAACTAATGTGACTAATACAATTATGCCTGTTAAGGCATTATAGTAAATATTTTCATTAAATGCTAAAAGTCCAAAAGCTATTCCATCATTCCAAATTAATTGAATATTAAAAAATTTTGAAAAATAAATTTCAGAATTACCTAATTTTTCATCAAGATAAATTATGTATAATTTAGATATCCTATCTAATAAAAAAATTGATAAAATAACAATAAAATCAATATAGATATTTTTGTTATAGTTTTTTAAATTCATGCAGTTCTTTGAGAACAACTGATCCTGGCACAAGGTTCCTCAGTAATTTTCCAGCACAAAGAACATTTAGTACCTTTTGCTTTACTTGTTTGAACAATTATTTCTGAATTATCTAAATATGAAACCTTTGCTTTCGATGTGATACAAAATTCTGAAAAATCGAAATTTTCCAATATATTTTCTAACTTACTATCTAATTGAATTTTTAATTCTGCCTCTAAACTTGAACCAATCTCTTTACTGGCTCTTTTTTCCTCTATACTGATATTACAAGCATTTCTTACTTTTAATAGTTCTAGCCACTTACTATTTAATTTTTCATTTTTGAAGCTTTCTGGAAACTGTAAAAATTTTTCTAAATGTATACTTTTGTTGTTCTTATTTAATAACCTATAAATTTCTTCTGTTGTAAATGATAGAATTGGTGCAAACCACTTTAATAATGAATTTAAAATAATATTAAGTAACAAAATAGTTGACTGTCTCTTTTTCGAGTTAATGGGGTCACAATACAAGGAGTCTTTTCTAATATCAAAATAAAATGCAGAAAGATCAACTGTACAAAAATTTAATAACTCTTTATATAAATTATGAAAATCATAGTTCGTAAAGTATTTTTTAAAATTAATATTTAAAGAATAAATTTTATGTAGCATGAACTGTTCTAATTCAGGCAAATCCTTTAAATTTAATTCATCTAAATTTACTATATTAAAGTTATCGTTAATGTTTCCTAGTAAGTATCTGAAAGTATTTCTGATTTTCCTGTAGGAATCTGAATGCTGATCAAGAATAGAATAATCAATTCTCAAATCCTCTGAGTAATTAGAGGATGCTACCCATATTCTTAAAATGTCTGCTCCGTATTTTTTCAAAATATCTTCTGGAGCAATTACATTGCCCAGAGATTTTGACATTTTTAAACCCTTGCCATCAACAACAAATCCATGGGATAAAATAGACTCAAACGGTGCTCTTCCCCTTGTACCACAAGATTCTAATAAAGAGGAGTGGAACCAACCTCTGTGTTGATCAGATCCTTCCAAATACATCGATGCAGGCCATTTTAAATCAGTTCTTTTTTCTAATACAAATGAATGAGTGGATCCACTATCAAACCAAACCTCAACAATATCACTTAATTTCTCATAATCTTCAGCCTTGTATTTGTCTCCTAAAAATCTCTGCGGATCGTCTGAAAACCAACAATCTGATCCTTCTTTTTCATAAATTGAAGCAATATTTTCATTAACTTCATCATCTGCTAAAATCTCTTTTGTTTTTTTATTAATAAAAATAGGAAGAGGAACACCCCACACCCTCTGTCTAGAAACACACCAGTCTGGTCTTGTTTCTATCATTGCTTTTAATCTTTCTTTGCCTTTGCTCGGATAAAAAGTTGTCTCATTAATTGCTTTTATTGCTTTATTTCTTAATTTATGACTTTCCATAGAAATAAACCACTGTGGTGTAGCTCTATGAACAAGCGGAGCTTTGGATCTCCATGAGTGAGGATAGGAATGGACAAGCTCACCATTGGATAATAAATTTTTTTGTTCTTTAAGCTTTTCAATTACTACTGGGTTGGCTTTAAAAATATGAGTACCTTCAAACAACTTTACATTTTTTGTATATTTACCATCTCCATCTACTGTTTCTATTGCTTTGATACCATTATTCAAACATAAGTTAAAATCATCAGGTCCATGACTAGGAGCACAATGTACAATTCCTGTACCTTGTTCAGTTGTTACAAATCTTGCCTCTAACATAGGAATATCATGTGTAAAACCTAAATCTAAAAATGGATGATTACAAATTGTGCCCTTAAATTCCTTTCCTTTAAATGTTTTAATTTTATTATAATTTTTTATTTCGCAATCTTTAATTACTGACTCTAGAAGTGCTTCTGCTACAACAATTTTCCTATTTTTATAATCACCATCATCATTCAATCCTATGATAATATAATCAAGTGACTCGTTGTAAGCTAATGCTTTGTTTGCTGGAATTGTCCAAGGTGTAGTTGTCCAGATAATTATTTCGCTACCATTTATTTCTTTTAAGCTAGAGGATTTAACTGAAAAGGATGTGTATATTGTATCTGATTTATGATCTTGGTACTCAACTTCAGCATCAGCTAGAGCGGTTTTTTCAACTGTTGACCATAAAACAGGTTTAAACCCACGATAAAGACTTCCTTCTTTTAAAAATTTTCCTAGCTCCCGTACAATTTGGGCCTCTGCATCGAAACTCATTGTTGAATAATAATTTTCCCAATCTCCAACAACACCTAGCCGTTTAAATTGACTTTTATGAACCTCAATCCATTTTTCCGCAAACGATCGACATTCCTTTCTAAATTCTACAATTGGAACTTCATTTTTATTTTTTTTATTTTTTTTGTATTGTTCTTCTATTTTCCACTCAATTGGTAAACCATGACAATCCCAGCCAGGAACATAAATAGAGTCTTTTCCATCCATCTGATGAAATTTAACTATGATGTCTTTTAAAATTTTGTTAAGTGCAGTACCCATATGGATATTCCCATTTGCATAAGGAGGTCCATCATGAAGAACGAATTTTTCTCTTCCTTTACTTGAATTTCTTAATTCTTTGTAAAGATTAATTTTTTGCCAATATTCTAATATTTCTGGCTCTCTAGTTGGTAAATTTGCCTTCATTGAAAAAGCTGTTTTGGGTAAATTGATCTGTGAATTACTCATCTAGTTTTATTTGCAACCTTTAAATCTTTTTTAATTTGAGCTTGTAATTCATTAACATTTTTAAATTTTTTTTCTTCTCTAATAAATTTCAAAAACTCTACTGATAGGAGTTTATTATAAAGATTTCCAGAGAAATTAAATAAATGTACCTCTAATAATATTTTTTTTTGATTAAATGTCGGTCTATATCCAAGATTTGCTATGCCCTTAATATATTTTGAGTTATTTTTTTGTAATACTTTAACTGCATAAACTCCTGGTAATGCTAAGACATAATTTTTAATATCTATATTACACGTGGGAAAACCAATTTTTTTTCCTAGTTGCCTTCCCTTCTGAACTATTCCATTAATTGTCCAATTTCTATTAAGAAGTTTATTAGCTTGCTTTAACTTTCCTTTCTCCAAAAGACTTCTGATTAGAGAGGATGAAACTATTTTTTTATATTTAATTAATGGTTTTGGCTTAATTACTTTGAAATGAAATTTTTTTTCGCTTTCTATTAAAGATTGGACATCACCTTGTCTTTTGTTTCCAAATCTAAAATTGTTGCTGACAAATATAAATTTAGATTTTAATTTTTTATTTAAAATATCTTTTATAAAATTAGTTGATTTTATTTTAGAAAAATTTTTGTCGAATTTTTTTGTTATAACAAAGTCAACATTAAGCGACCCAAGCAATTTAATTTTCTGACTAGTACTTGTAATTCTGAAATTTTGTAAATATTTATTAAAAAACATTTTTGGCAGTGGATCAAAATTAATTACTCCAATTTTCGCCTTGTACTTTTTCTTATAGAATTGTGCTAATTTAAATAATTTTTGATGACCTAAATGAATTCCGTCAAAATTCCCAATTAGAATTATTGAGCCTTGATCACTTTTTTTTATATTAAAATTTTTATATTGTCTTACCATTTAAGATATGTTTGTGTGAAATTTACTATTGTTTCATATTCTTTTGAAACCTCAGAAATACCTTTGTCCCTAATTTCTTGTTTGTGAACACCATTACAAACTAGAAGTGAGTCGTAATTTAATAAGTTTGCACCCTTAATATCAGTATTTAAATTATCTCCTATAGCTAAAACTTTTTTATCAGTGTTATTTATGGATTGATTATAAACCTCTGGGTGAGGTTTGCCAAAGTAAATAACATCTCCACCCATTTTTTCGAAAACCATTGCCACTGATCCTGCACACAACTCCCTTGTAGAACCTCGATCAACAATCAAATCGGGATTAGTACAAATCATTTTTTTTTTAGTATGAGTTGTAAGTAAGTTTTTATAATAATTTAAATCTTTATCATGTTCATCAAATAACCCAGTGCACAATAAATAATCACTTTCATCTAGATCAGTTGATTTATTGCTCTTAAAGGTATTGAATAAATCAAAATCCCGTGGGGGACCTATGTGAAAAAAATTTTTGGATACATAAGTTTTTTTCAAATAACTTAGAGCAGCCTCTCCAGAAGTAAAAACATGATTTCTTAAATCTTCAGACATTCCCATTTTTTCTAAAAAGCTTTTGACAACTTCATTTGGCCTTGGAGCATTTGTTAAAAGTACAAAATTTTTATTATTTTTTTTTAGTTCTTTTAGTGTAGTTATTGCATGCTCATTTAACTTGATCCCATTATGTATCACTCCCCATAAATCTATGTAGAATAAATCGTAGTTTTTAACTATGGAGCTTAGACCCTCTTTATCTAAATTTTTAGTCATTATTTATGGTATAAACTATAAAATCCCCAATTTCCCAGCATTATTAACTTGAATCTAACGATCCTATCTTGAAATAGACAACGAAATATCTATATGAAGGTCATATTTATATAGAATTATAAAGGAGATTTTATGAAATTTAAACCGTTACATGACAGAGTATTAATAGAAGTATTAGACAGTAGCGAGAAAACTGCTGGCGGAATTATCATCCCAGATACTGCACAAGAAAAACCTCAAGAAGGTAAAATAGTTGCTATCGGAGGCGGTGCAAAAACTGAAGATGGTAAAACTATTCCAATGGATGTTAAAATTGGTGACAAAGTTTTATTTGGCAAATGGTCAGGAACTGAAGTCAAAATTGATGGTAAAGAATACAGCATAATGAAAGAGTCTGACATTATGGGTATTTCAGGTAAGTAATTTAATTTAAAGGAGAAAATAAAATGGCAAAATTAATTAAATTTGACGCTGAAGCAAGAGCGGCAATGATGAGAGGTGTCAACATTTTAGCTGATACTGTTAAAGTCACTTTGGGTCCAAAAGGAAGAAACGTTGTAATGGATAAATCTTATGGTGCACCAAGAATTACAAAAGATGGTGTATCAGTTGCAAAAGAAATTGATCTTGAGGATAAATTTGAGAACATGGGTGCTCAAATGGTTAAAGAAGTTGCTAGCAAAACTAATGAGGAAGCTGGTGACGGAACAACCACGGCAACTATTTTAGCTCAAGCAATTGTAACTGAGGGTGTAAAATATGTTACTGCTGGAATGAATCCAATGGATGTAAAAAGAGGAATTGATTCTGCTGTAGAAGCTGTGAAAGAAAATCTTATTTCATCTGCTAAAAAAGTTAAAGATAGTGATGAAATTGCTCAAGTTGGTACAATTTCATCTAATGGTGACAAAGAAATTGGTTCAATGATTGCTAAAGCAATGCAAAAGGTTGGTAACGAGGGCGTTATCACTGTTGAAGAAGCAAAAGGAATCGATACTGAGTTAGATGTTGTTGAGGGTATGCAATTTGATAGGGGTTACTTATCACCATACTTTATAACTAACAGTGATAAGATGACTACAGAGTTAGATAATCCTTATATTTTACTTCATGAGAGTAAACTAACAAACTTACAACCAATGGTTCCTCTTTTAGAAGCAGTTGTGCAATCTGGAAGACCCTTAATGATAATTTCTGAAGACGTTGAAGGTGAAGCTTTAGCAACTTTAGTAGTAAACAAATTAAGAGGTGGATTAAAAGTTGTAGCAGTAAAAGCTCCAGGTTTTGGTGATAGAAGAAAAGCAATGCTTGAAGATATTGCTATTCTAACTGGTGGACAGGTAATTTCTCAAGATTTAGGAATTAAACTTGAAAATGTTAAACTTGAGGATCTTGGGTCTTGTAAAAAAATTAAAGTCGATAAAGATAATAGTACTATCGTGAGTGGAAGTGGTAAAAAATCTGATATCGAAGCGAGATGTGGATCAATTAAACAACAAGTTGATGAAACAACTTCTGACTATGATAGAGAAAAACTTCAAGAAAGACTTGCTAAACTTGCAGGTGGTGTTGCGGTTATCAAAGTTGGTGGTGCTACTGAAGTAGAAGTTAAAGAAAGAAAAGATAGAGTTGAAGATGCTTTAAATGCAACTAGAGCCGCTGTTGAGGAAGGTATTGTTACAGGTGGTGGATGTGCGCTTCTTTATGCTGCTCAAAACCTTGATAAAGTTAAAGCAAAAGGTGATGATCAAAAAGCTGGTGTTGAACTAGTAAGAAAAGCGCTAGAAGCTCCAATCAGACAAATTACGAAAAATGCCGGTGTAGATGGCTCAGTAGTAGTTGGTAAATTGTTAGAGCAAAAGAAAAATTCATATGGTTATGATGCTCAAAGCGAAGAATATTGCGATATGTTTGCAAAAGGCATCATCGACCCAGTTAAAGTTGTAAGAACTGCTCTGCAAGATGCTGCATCAATTTCTGGATTATTAGTGACTACAGAAGCAATGATTGCTGACAAACCAGAAGAAAAAGATGCTGGTGGTGGAATGCCTGCTGGTATGCCTGGTGGAATGGGCGGCATGGGTGGCATGGGTGGCATGGGAATGTAACCCCACTCAAATATAAAATTTAAAAGGCCATCTTATGATGGCCTTTTTTTTGGGTAAAATAATTATATGTCAAAAAGATATAGTGGAAAATCCTTTAAAGATTCCAGTATTAAAAAAAAAGCAAAATTAAGTTTTAAAGAAAAAAGGAAACTTAAAAAAGAAAAGCAAAAAAAACCAAATTAATCATCAAATTTAATAAAATCTTCACTAAACGTTTGTTTTTTTTAAGTTTTAAAAAATAATTAAATAGGTATAAGAACCACATTTTATGAGCAATGATATAAGAAACATCACTATTATAGCCCATGTAGACCATGGCAAAACTACTTTGATTGATAATTTAATGAAACAAAGTGGGTCATTTAGAGAAAACGAAGTGGTTGATGAAAGATTAATGGATTCGGGTGAGTTAGAAAAAGAGAGAGGAATTACAATTTTAGCCAAACCTGCGTCTATAAATTGGAAGGATACAAGAATAAATATAATTGATACTCCAGGGCATAGAGATTTTGCAGCAGAAGTTGAACGAGTTTTAAGTATGGCCGATGGCGCTCTATTACTTATAGACTCAGCAGAAGGAGTAATGCCTCAAACAAAATTCGTGTTATCTAAAGCTTTAAAACAAGGACTAAAACCTATCGTTGTAATTAATAAACTTGATAAAGCCGATCAAAGAGCTAACGAAGTATTAGATGAAACATTCGATTTGTTTGTAAGTTTAGACGCTAACGAAGAACAATTGGATTTTCCAGTTTTATATGCAAGCGGTAGATCAGGATGGGCTGATACAGAAGAAAATGGTCCAAGAGAAAATTTAAATCCTCTGTTGGATTTAATTCTCAACCACGTAAAACCTGCAAATTTTGAAAAAGAAAAGCCCTTTGCTATGCTGTCTACTCTTCTTTACGCAGATAGTTTTTTAGGAAGAAGTTTAGTGGGTAGAATTACTCAAGGAACTGCAAAAGCTAATCAATCAATAAAAGCTATTAATTTAAAAGGTGAAAAAGTAGACGAAGGAAAACTAACTAAAATTTTTAGATACGAAGGAACTAAAAAAGTTCCAATAGAAATTGGAGAGGCTGGAGATATTGTGGTTATAGCTGGTCTAGAAAAAGCAAATGTTGCGGACACTATATGTGATTTAGACGTAAATGAGCCAATTTCAGCAACGCCTATAGATCCCCCTACTATGTCGATAACTATTACAGTAAATACTTCGCCTCTTGCAGGAACAGAAGGTAAAAAACTTACTAGCACACAAATAAGAGAAAGATTAATTCAGGAGGCTCAAAATAATGTTGGAATTACTTTCAGTGAAAATGAAGGAAACGACTCATATGTTGTAAGCGGTAGAGGAGAATTAATGCTAGAAATTTTATTAACTCAAATGAGAAGAGAAGGATTTGAATTAACAGTTAGTCCTCCTAAAGTTCTCTACAAAACCGATGACAAAGGTGTAAAACTCGAGCCGATAGAGGAAATAACAATGGATCTAGATGAAGAATATTCATCTAAAGTAATAGACTCTATGAATAGAAGAAAAGGTAAACTAATTGATTTAAAAGACACTGGAAAAAATAAAAAAAGGTTAATTTTTCATGCTCCAACTAGGGGTTTAATGGGTTACACAAGCAGGTTTCTAACACTTACAAAAGGAAATGGAGTAATTAATAGAATATTTCACAACTATGGTCCATTTGAGGGCGATATGGAAGGTAGAAGAAATGGTGCTTTAATTGCAATGGAGCTAGGAAAAGCTGTTGCATTTGCAATATTTAATTTACAGGCAAGAGGGGAAATGTTTGTCACTCACAACGATCCTGTTTATCCAGGTATGATTGTGGGATTGTCACCAAAACCAGGTGATATGATAATTAATGTTATGAAGGGTAAAAAATTAACAAACATGAGAACTCAAGGGACAGATGAAAACGTTGTGCTAACTCCTGTGAGAAAAATGTCTATAGCAGAACAACTAAGCATGCTTAATACTGATGAGGCATTAGAGATCACTCCAGACTCATGTAGATTAAGAAAATCAATTCTTGATCCGCATGAAAGAAAAAGAAGTGAAAAATCTGGTGCTGCTGCCTAGTTGAATATTTTATCTAC
Source organism: uncultured Pelagibacteraceae bacterium (assembly GCA_902539165.1). Lineage (GTDB taxonomy): Bacteria > Pseudomonadota > Alphaproteobacteria > Pelagibacterales > Pelagibacteraceae > Pelagibacter. The sequence continues at coordinate 6,628 of CACBHY010000004.1, read as the reverse complement.
TAAATAAAGCCCAAATGCAACACATGGACCAATACCGAAAGCAAATAACAAAGTTCCAATTCCAACTACCCCTCCTAAATACCAACCAACACTAACAACCGAAATTTCAAGTGTTGCTCTAACCAAGGCTATAGGTAAATTTGTTTTTTTTTGTAAACCTACCATCAAACCATCTCTAGGTCCTGCGCCTAAGTTTGAGACTAAATAGATGCCACCCCCAATTCCTACTGTAATAACTGAAACTATAGCTAAGATTAATTGGTTATAATAATTTGATGGTGTAGGAACGTATTTTATACAAACATCAATCATTACTGCAATTATTATAGCATTTAAAATAGTTGCAATACCTAGTTTTTGACCAAGTGGTATCCATAAAATTAAAACGAAGATACTTATTAAAAATGTAATCATTCCAATACTTAGGTTTACATTTAGAGAAATACCTTGAGCCAAAACACTCCAAGGAGAAGCTCCTGTAAAAGAAACAATTAATAATCCTTCACCTAAACCAAATAACACCAAACCAAAACAACAAAAAAATAATGTTAAGAATCCTGGTTTTAAATCATATGGTTTTTGAGAGCTCCAGATTACTTTCGGTATTTTTTTTATTTTCAAAAACATTATTTAATAAATTACTTCTTTTAAATTCAAAGTCTATTAAAGTAATGTTATGAAAAAATTTCTATTTTTAATTATTCTGCTAACTTTTTCATTAAATAGTAATGCTCATATGGCTCACTACAATAAGTTTAGTAAAATAGAGATGGAAGTTTTAAGGAATGGTGAGGTTATTGGTTACAATTACTATTTTTTTAAAAAGGATTTGGATAATACGATTGTCACAAATCAATTTAAATTTACTATTAAATTATTTGGTGCAAGTATTTTTGAAGTAGAAAGTTATGGTGAGGAAATATATGATAAAGATAAATTGATTTCTTTTAACTCAAAGACACAACAAAATAAAAAAGATAAATACGTTCAACTAAAATTAAATGATAAAGAAAATAAATATGAGATTAAAGGTTCGTCGTATACAGGTAGCGCATCAATTGAAAACGTTATTGGAAATTGGTGGAGTCACAAAATTCTTCAAACGAACTCTCAAATAAGCCCGATTTCTGGGAGTATTAAGGAACAAGTAGTAACTTTTATCAAAAAGGAAAAGATCGAATTATATGGGAATACATATGAAGTAGAGCATTTTAAATTAACATCAAAAGATATGTCTATTCCTGAGGATAAAAGGTTAAACTTTGATATTTGGTTTAACAAAAAAAATGCTTTAATTCTTAAAGTAACCTATTCTCGAATGGGAAACTGGGAATACAGAGTTAAAAAATTTGAATAAATTTATTTAATAATTTTTTTATAAAGGTTGTTGGCACTTATCCAACCAGATTCAAGTCTTGGACCATTAAACCAATCAGCACAAACACCTAAATTTAATCGAGAATTCCAATAACTTTTAATTTTAAGAGGTTTACCATTCGATGAATATTTCCATCCATGATTTAGTGAGAAAAGTACTTTTGTTTTTTTTATTCCTACTAATTGAAAAAATTTGTTAATTAAAATTTTAGAATTTAAATTTTTGTTTTCTTTGTTATTATTTATTTTTTTGTTTGCCCAATTAAATGTGCTCTGTAGTGTCCAAAGATCTGTATTGCTCTTAAACCTGTTTTTGCTATTCTCTTTACCAGCCCACCCTAAAATTTTATCATTAAATAAAAAACTACTAAAATTTATATTAGTTTTTTTAATTTCTATCATAACTGTAATATTTGCATCCATCTTGATCTTATTATTTATAAATCTATGGCTAATATATTTTTTTGATAGTTTCTGTAATTGTGGAAATGGACAAGTTAAAATTAAATTTTCGTAATTTTTAATGTCCCCATTATTAAAAATTAATTTCCAAATTCGATTTTGATAATTAATTTTTTTTAATTCTTTGCCAAAATAACACTTAATATTTTTTAATAAGTGTTTACTTAAGTCATTATTTCCTTTTCTTCCAATAATTTTAAGATGATTTTTATTCTCTTTTTTGGTTACACTTAAAAATTTATGTTCTCCTCCCCAGACTTTTAAAACTTTTTTATCAATTAATTTTTTAGTAAATTTTTTAAAAGCTGTACTTTTTGGAGAAATATATTGAGTGCCATGATCAAACCCTCTTAGTTTATCAAGTCTTTTATGATTAGATCTTCCTCCAGGACCTCTGGCCTTATCATACACATCTACAGAATATTTTTTACTTAAAAGATTAGCGATTGTTGCGCCAGAAATTCCTGAACCAATCACACAATAACTGGTCATTTACCAGCTACTGTCATACCTTCAATCATCATGGTAGGTGAATTGGTTGAATATTCAAAATCCAAATCATTTGCTAAGATTATATTTTTAAACATTTCTTTAAAATTTCCTGCAATGGTTATTTCATTTACTGGAAATTTAAATTCTCCGTCTTCAACTAAAAAACCAGTAGCGCCAACCGAGTAATCTCCAGTTACTACATTTGTTCCATGACCAATAGTCTCCGTAACATAAATACTTTTTGAATTCATTCTCAATAGTTCTTCATAGCTACATTTTCCATTTTCAAAATAAAGGTTAGTTGTTCCACCACTTCTGCCATTAGATTTCAAATTCAATTTTTTTCCATTATATGTATCTAAAAGATATTTTTTAAGCACACCTGCTTCTACAAGTTTTAACGTTTCAGACTTAACGCCCTCTGAATCAAAGTTTTTTGACCCTACTCCTTTAATTATGTCAGGTTTATCAAATATATTTATAGTTTCAGAAAAAATTTGCTTATCGATTTGATCTTTTAGGAATGATGTGCCTCTTGCTATTGCAGAAGCTGAAATCGCACTAGCAAATGCACTTAGCATACCTTTTGCTATTCTTTTGTCAAAAATAATACTTAGTTTCTCACTCCCTATTTTATTTGGACTAAGCTTTTTAATTGTACGATCACTTGTAAGTTTTCCCAATGTTTTGGGGTCCTTGATGTCATTTAGATATCTTTTACTAGAATATTCATAATCTCGTTCCATACTTTTCTCATCCTTAGCAACTGTCACACAAGAAGAAGTAAAAGTTGAAGTTCTATAGCCTCCAGAAAAACCGACGCTATTTGCTAAGATAAAATTTGATTTTTTTTCAGAAAAACTTGATTCTGTATTTACTATATTATCTTCTTTAGACGCCACATCTTCTAACTCTTTTAGGTATTCTATTTTTTTGATATTTTCTATATGTGTATCATCATAAAGATTTAAATTTTTTAAATTATAAGCTAACAAATCTTTGTCTGGCAAAGAATTAAATTCGTCCTCAGGAGTAATTTTTGTAGTTTCAATACATTTTTCAATCAAAGTCTTTAAATTTTCGTCCAATAAATTTGAAGAAGAGATTGAGGATTTTTTTTTACCTATATAAGTGTTGATGCTAAACGCTAAATCATCAGATCTATTAGACTCGTCTAAATTTTTATTCCTAAAATTGACAGTTTCAGAAATTGAATGCCCTATCATTACACTTGCATCAGTTGCTCCATTTTTTCTTGCAATATCTAAACAATAGGAAGCTTTTGAATTTAAATACTCTTGATCTTTTATCATGGATTAAAGTTTTGTTCCACCAACGGTCATTTTGTCAATTAAAATTGAGGGTTGTGCAACACCGACTGGAACTCCTTGGCCAGCCTTTCCGCATGTTCCAATTCCTGGATCTAACTTCATATCATTTCCAACCATTGAAACTTCTTTTAAAATTGAGGGACCATCACCAATTAAAGTTGCACCTTTTATTGGGGATCCAATTTGACCGTTAATAATTTCGTATGCCTCTGTACAATTAAATACAAATTTTCCTGAAGTTATATCAACTTGTCCGCCACCAAAACTTACGGCAAAAATACCTTTATCAACTGACCTAATCATTTCATCTTGGGTTTGTTTTCCACTCAACATCATAGTGTTTCTCATTCTTGGCAACACGACATGTCTGTAATTCTCTCTTCTTCCTGAGCCAGTTGACCGCGTATTCATCAAACGAGCGTTCAGCCTATCTTGCATAAAATTTTTTAAAATTCCGTTTTCAATTAAAACAGTTCTTTCAGTTGGAGTACCTTCGTCATCTATAGTCAAACTGCCCCTCCTATTATCAATTGTGCCATCATCGACAATTGTTACACCTTCACTTGCAACTTTTTGGCCCATCAGGTTATGAAATGCGGAGGTTTTTTTTCTGTTAAAATCTCCCTCTAATCCATGACCAATTGCCTCGTGAATTAATATTGCTGGCCAACCTGGTCCTAATACTACTTTCATTTCACCAGCAGGCGCGGGTTTGCTCTCAAGATTTACTGAGGCAATCCTGAAAGCTTCTTCACAAACATTTTTCCAGTTATCATTTTCAAGATAATCCTCATAAGACTGTCTACCTCCAATACCATAACCACCTGTTTCTTTTCTACCATTTTTTTCTAACATTACAGAAACATTAAATCTCACTAGTGGTCGTATATCTGTTATAGCTTCTCCCCCTGATCTAATAATTTCAATTGATTTATGTTCACCTAAAAAATTTGCTGTGACTTGTTTAACAGCACTATCTTTTTTTCTTAAATATTCATTTACTTTATTCAAAACCTCCAATTTTGAATTTAAAGTTTTTTGTTCTATTGGATTTATATCTTTATAAAATTTTTTATTAGATTTTGGAATTTCATAATTATAAGTTCCTTTCACTGATTTAAGAGTTGACTGAAGATTTTCTGAAGAACTTTTTAAAGAGTTTTTAGATATTTCATTTGAATAGGAATAAGCAACGACCTCACCAGATATGGCTCTTAAACCAAATCCTAGATCCGAACTATAATTTGAACTTTTGATTTTATTGTCATCTAAAACAATTGACTCTGATTTGGAGTCTTCTAAATACAACTCTCCATCGTCACAATTATTCAATGTATCAGATACTATTTGATCTGCATCTTTTCTGGTTAAATCTGATTTATCGAAGAAGTTACTCATTAGCTTTAAATACTTGTTTAAATGTACTTTTCAACTGCCCTTTTAACACATGTACAATTTTTTCAAAAAAGATATTTACTCAAGAAATGAAAGTATATTTTAATAATTCATGTAAAATTTGTAGATCTGAAATAAATTTGTACAAAAAAGAGAAAATTAAAGAGATTGATTGGATTGATATAACCAATAATGAAACTGCAGAAAAAGAAACAAGTAAAAATGATAAGCAGCTTTTAAGACGTCTACACGTGAAAACGGAAGATAAAATTTTAGAAGGAGCAGAAGCTTTTTTAATTGTTTGGAAAAAAATACCTAAATATCGTTTTTTATATAAATTTTTTAAATTGCCAGGCGTATTTTTTATTTTTAAATATGGGTATGAGGTAATTGCTTATTTTTTATATCTGAAAAATAAAAAACAATTAAAAAATTAAGCTAAAAAAAATATCATAAATTCACTTAATAGTGACATTGATAATAAAAACATAATCAAGACTATAGAATACATTAACGTTATGATTTTGTTTCTTTTTCTTCTCAATCTTACAAAATTTTTATCATCTAAATCTGAAATATCCCGCTCACCAACTACTTGATAATCATAGCTCCATCTCCAAGTTGATTGACCTAACCTAGAATCTAAACTGTTAAAATATCTTATCCATGCAAGCACGTAGCTTAAGATTACATAAAGAATTATCATACAAATTGTTCCGTAAAGCATTCACGATATTACTTAAAAAATTAGGATAAATTAATTGGTATTTTTGGCTCTTTTTCTGGCAATTAACTGAGTGAGCGCATCTACCATAGTGTCTGAGGCCTTAAAAATTTCATTATTTTTAAATTCATGGGAAATATTTTTTTCAGGATTAGTTTTATCTTCAATAACTATCCCCTCATCTGGTGAGTTATCTTTGATATAAATTAATAACAACCATTCATCATCAATTGCTTCATCCCATTTCACAAAAATTTCACCAGTTTCAAATCTTCTATCTATACATCTAAAAATCGACATATGTCTTGTTACATGTCTTTTGTTTAATTGAAAAACTAAGCTACTTGCACTCCTATAAAAACTTTCTAGAGCAAATTCAATTTTTTGTCTGGCTAAAGTATATTCTTTTTCTTTTTTAAGTAATGTTTCTCTATCTTCATCTCCTTGAATTTTTACTCCTAATGCCTCTACTCTTTCTCTTATTTTTTGATCTCTAATAATTCGATATTTCTCTTTTAATTTTTCTATTCTTTGCTGAAGTCCCGCATAATCTTCTCTTTTTTCTTTTAATGATATTTTTTCTAATTTTTCTAACTCTTTTACTTCTCTAACTCTAAATTTTTCAATTTGTTTTTCTAATTTTAATTGTTGTAAAAATTTTTTTTGTTTTTCAGCCTGCTCGATTCTTAACAAAGCTTGTTCTTTTCTTAGAAATAATTTGATGTCTTTATTTCTTTGTTTTTCAAGTTTAATTTCTTCTTTTAAGGCCTGTTCTTTAAGTTTGACTTTTAATTCTTGTTCTTTTTGTTTTTGATTTGAAATCGAAATTTTTTCTAATCTTTCCTGT
>CACBHY010000003.1 GCA_902539165.1 uncultured Pelagibacteraceae bacterium | reverse complement strand
GCATTGGCTTTATCAACTATGACCCCTTCATTTGGTAACATTTATTGTCATAAATATTCTCACATAAATACCGATGAATGTGGAGCACCTGAATTTTATACTGGAGGAGCAAAACTAGTAAATCTTAATGGTATAGACGGAAAAATTACAGCTAAAGAACTAGATGAGAATATAAATGGAAAGGATATTGTTCACCACACTCAACCTTCTTCAGTTAGTATCACACAATTAACTGAAACTGGTGAAGCATATCAATTAGATGAAATTAAAAAAATTTCAGATGTTGCACATAATCATAAACTAAACATCCACATGGATGGAGCGAGATTTGCAAATGCTTTAGTATCTTTAAATTGTACAGCAGCAGAAATGACTTGGAAATCAGGAATAGATGTACTTTCATTCGGTGCTACAAAAAATGGCTGTTTAGCTGCTGAGGCAATAATATTTTTTAAACCTGAATTAGTTGGGAATTTACCTTTTTTAATGAAAAGGGCTGGACATTTGTTATCGAAAATGAGTTTTGTTTCTGCACAACTGGATGCCTACATTTCAAATGATGTATGGTTAAAAAATGCAAAGCATGCCAATGCTATGGGGAAAAAATTGAGTGAAGGACTGGATGAACATCCAGAAATTAAACTAGCTTATCCGACATCAGCTAATGAAGTATTCGTAAAAATACCAGAAAATATTATTCGTAATTTAAACTCTGAAGGTTATACAATTAATGATGATGAATGGGACGGAAAGAATGTAAGACTTGTTACCGCATGGAATACTGATCCCAAAGATATTGATATATTTTTAGATACAATTAAATCTTAGATTAACTAGGATTTTGCTTTAAATAATTTATGTAATTAACCACTTCATCAAATTTATTATCTTCAATATCTTTGTAACTACTATTAAATTTATCTTTAACAGCAAGTGCTACATGTGCATAAGGATTTCGTCTTTTTGGATGATTTGGATGTTCAGGCAATTGTCCTTCCAAATAATCGCCAGCTTCCTGTATGATTTTCCAGAGTTTACTTGCGTTTTCTTTATTCAAACTACTTAAATCCTTGTTTTATCTCTTCTGTGTCGAGTTAGTGTCGAGTTATCCTATAAAATCCTATTTATAAAATTATCTACAAACATTTAACAATATCTCTTGGGAAATCTCTTAAATTGATTTTAAATTTCAATTTTCCATCAGATCCTTTTATAGCATAGCTTTGCCTTTTTAATCTAGATGCTGATATCCATTCAGCTTCTTCATGATGTTCATCTAAAACTTTTTTAATATCCTTATATTTTATAGAGGCAATTCCATCCTTATTACAAACTAATATTAAAAAGGCATTTTCACATAATTCATTCATTATTTTAAATTCATCCTGGTGTTCTTTTAAAAATGTAAATCTCCATGGGCTTATGATTTTTTTTGAGTATTTTATATAAATACCAACTTTTTTATCATTTATTGTGAAAGCATTATTTCCAGAAGACGGAAAAACATCCAATTTAATTGGCTTATTTAATTTATTTAGTTCATTCCTAACTAAATTATTTAAAACAACACCATTAAAAAATTGGTATTCATTTATTGGCATAAAGTTATTATAATTAATTATGGTTTTTGATCCAAGCAAATATAAGAAAAAAAATTTAAAAAGGTACGAAACCTATATAGAAAGTTTAAAAGAGAATAAAATAGATACCAAAAGTATAGAAAATACAATTTCAGAGGCAGTAACCAATATTAAAAATAAAAAAGCTAAGTCTTTTGTTATTTATGGTGAGCCACAAAGTGGCAAAACATCAATGATGATAGGGTTAACTGCAAAAATGCTAGACGAAGGGTACAAACTAGTTATTTTACTAATCCAAGATAATCTTAATTTATTAGAACAAAACTCTCTAAGATTTCAAAGATCAACATTAAAACCATCACCAAAAATGTACCAAGAAGTAATACCACCTGATGTAAAGCTGGAGGGAAGAGAATTCGTGGTCATATGTAAAAAAAACTCAAGTAATTTAAAACGACTAATCGATAAAGTAGAAAACATCAAAAATAAAGTAATCATTGATGATGAGGCTGATTTTGCAAGTCCAAATTCAAAAGTAAATAAAAAAGATGAAAAAGGTGATCAAGAAAGAACAATGATCAATAAAAGAGTTTATGATTTAATTGGAGATGATGGAATTTACTTAGGAGTTACTGCAACACCAATTAGAATTGATGTCAATAGAACTTTCAATAATGAAAATCACCACTGGGTTTATTTTGAACCTCACAAAGGATATAGAGGCCAAGATTTTTTCTTTCCTCCAAAATCTGGAAATAAAATTATTTACAATCTTAAAAAATTAGAACCTGAAAGTAGCAACACAAAAAAGGAATTAAGAGATGCCGTAATTAGATTCATGGTTAACGTTGCTTATCTAAATCTATTTGTGAATACACAAAAACAAAAAAATTATATTATGCTGGTTCATACAGATGTAAGAAAGTTGATGCATAATGAAGATAGAGAAGTTGTTGATGAAGTAATGACTGATTTAACCACACCTGAAATCGATGATGAAAATGGAAAAAAGATTGAAAATCCAAGATATGATAAAGTTTTGGAGCTTATTTACACTCAAGCATTAAAAAAATCTAAAAATGAAAATGTTGCTGATGAAATTACAGAATATGTTGCTGATTACTCGAGTCAATATTTGATAGGAGTTCTTAATAGTGAGCCATCCAACAAAGATGTTTTACTTCCTTTATTAACAGAGGAACCAACTAACCCATTTACTTTTGCGATTGGTGGAAACATTATTTCTAGAGGTATCACCTTTAATAATTTGTTATCAATGTTTTTTACCAGAAATGTAAAAGGTCTTATGCAGCAAGACACATATATTCAAAGAGCAAGAATGTTTGGGAATAGAAATGACGAGGATATGAAACACTTCGAGTTAACAATACCGGGTGATCTTTGGGATAGTTGGCACACATGTTTTTTATTACATAGAATTTCATATTTATCAGCAAGATCTAATATGCATCCTAGTTGGGCTACTGGAATGGGAACAAAGGCAGTATCACCATCAAGTATTGACAAATCTCAAGTGCATATTGAAAAAGGAGAAATGAGTTTCAATAGAATTAAATATGAACCTGAAATGGATGAAATAGTTGAAAAATATTCTGGTTCTAACGACTCACATGAAGCTTTAGATTTTTTGATTAAGAAATTTGGTAATGAATTTTTACCAGCACATATAATGGCTTTCATAAAAGAAATTTCTGGTGTTCCCAGCAAGGATATTGCAATACATCAATCTCAAAATATTGAAAATTATGATCAAAAATATGCTAATTGGGAATCTATCTCTAGATCAAGAGGTATATTTGGTGCACGAGATTATGATAAATTTCCTTATGCAAGACATCATTTTGTTTTAGTTAAAAATAAAAAAGGTTCCTGTAGGCTATTCTATAATTGTCGTCATGGAAAAATTAGTTTTATTACCACAGAAGAAAATGTCTAATTAATTTTTCTTATTTTGATTTATCTCTTTTGTGTCGAGTGTGTGATCGAGTTTTTTGATTAAATTGATTAGTCTTTAAGAGATTTATTTCAAACTAACTTTTTACTATCCGCATAAGTACTGTAGAATAATGCAGCTTAATGCAGAATAGATTGTCCCTCTAATCCCCCAAATAATCGCCGGCTTCCTGAATCATTTTCCACAGTTTACTTGCGTTTTCTTTATTCACTTTATTTCATTAGGATTTTTTTTCAATTAATTCTATCTCTTTTCTTACGTCAATAGTTCCTTACTCGGACAAAATATTTATTTGAGCTATATAAACCTCATCATTATATTGTTTAAGTTGATTTGAATTTAGATAAGTCATATTATTTTTAAAAGACTATGTAAGCACAACTTTTTTTTCAATAATTTATGTCTAAAGTTTTAAAATTAGGAATTACTGAGAATAGTAATCAAAAAATAAAAGAAGTGAAAACTATTGATGTGCTAGCAAACAAAGGAATAATAGGGGATAGGCATTTTCATAATTATAATGATCCTTACAATCAGATATCATTAATAGAGTCTGAAAGTATTGATAATTATAATATTAAATTTGGATTAAATATTTCATATATAGATTTTAGAAGAAACATTATTACCAAAGGAGTTAGATTAAATGATCTAGTTGGTAAGAAATTTAAGGTAGGTACTGTAGAGCTTGAGGGAATAGATTTGTGTAGACCGTGCAAGCATTTATCTGAAAACTTAAATCAAAATAATATTATTAAAGAGTTTTTGAGAAAAGGAGGGTTAAGATGTCAAATATTATCCTCAGCGAAAATAAATATTGGAGACCAAATTCAATTGATTGATTAGACAATTCTAAAATAAACTTATATAGGCTATGTAAATCTTTAATGAAAAAATTAAAAAAATTGATAATAGCATGTGATGGTGAGTCTGCTAGTGGGAAAAGTACTGCTGCTAAATTAATTTCAAAAAAGTACAGATTATTACTTATTAATTCAGGGCTACTATATAGATATGCGAGTAAACTAATAATTAATCACAAACCAAAAAATGAAATATCTTTCATAAAAAAAAAATTTAGCAAACTATCATATAAAAATATTTCAAAACAAAATTTGCATTCAGAAAAAATCAGCGATCACGTAGCTGGACTGGCAAAAAATAAAAAAGTTAGAGAAATTGTAAATAAGCTACAAATTTCAATAATTAAGAGTAACAATAGAATATGTGTTGAAGGTAGGGATATAGCCAGCAAGATATTATCTAAAAAACCAAAGTATGATTTAGCGTTTTATTTTAAGTGCAAGCTTGATGTTGCCAGCCATAGGAGATGGCTTGATATAAAAAAAACAGTTTCTTTAAAACAAGTAAAGAATTCGTTAAGGAAAAGAACAAAAACAGACAAAAATAGAAAACATAGCCCTTTAATAAGAGTAAAAGACTCTATCTTAATTCAAACAGACAAATTAAATAAAAATCAAGTCTTAAAAAAGATGTCTTTTTACATAGATAACTTGAATTAAGACAATCAATAATTATTTTCATTATTTTCCTCTTTTGTCGTTTCCGTAACTGTTTTGCTTGGCTCTTCTATAGGTTCAGTAGTTGGGTTTAACTCTATACCTGCAGGAGTAATAGACTGAGGCATTGCGATAAATTGTGAATCTGGATTTTCAACAGCTGGTCTAATTCTAGATCTATAAATTCCATAAATTCCAATTAACAAGTGAAAGAACATTAAAAAAATAAAATAACCATTAAGCCCAGTTATTTCCATAAATATTGAACATAAAAAGGGTCCACTCATTGCCCCTAGTCCAAAAATAAATTGTAAACTAGCACCTGCAGCAACAAATTTTTCTTTTGGTATAAAATCGTTAGTGTGTGCTAAAATTAGTGAAAACATTGGCAAACTACAAAAAGAAAATAAAATTAAAAAAATATAAAACCAAAATTTACTTGTAGCGAGACCATCAGGTAAATACATTTGACCAGAGGCAAAAATCGCACATAAAGCAAAAAATGCTGCCGCAAAACTTACAATTATTATCACTTTTCTACGATCATACATGTCAGATAATTTTCCAATTGGCCACTGTGAGATTGCACCTGATGTAGCAAGCATAAATGTAACTAATGAAATTTGAAAAATAGTAAAATTCATACCAGCAGCATAAACTGCCAATAATGTAAATAAGGCAGATTGTGCAGCTCCATAAAATAAAGAACTTACCATTCCGAAAGGAGATGAAATATAAACTTCTTGAATTGACATCTTCTCAATTTTTTTAAAAGTTGGTGGTTTTCTTTTAGTGAGCAAAATTGGAACAAGTGCACCTGAAGTGATAATAGAAATTAATATAAAAGGTTCGAAATTACTTGGATCACTAAAGTTTAGCAGAAGCATACCACATCCCATGGCTCCATATAAAATCACCATATAAATGGATAAAACACTTCCTCTATTTTTATTGCTAGCTCTATCGTTTAACCAGCTTTCAGCAACTGTATAAATGGAAACCATACTTATTCCAGTAAGTACCCGTAGCAAAAACCATATAAATGGGTTCACAAAAACAGCGTGCAAAAGAATTACTAAAGATGCAATCGATGCAAAAGCGGCGTAAATTCTTATATGTCCTACATGAGAAATTAATCTTGGAATAGAAATTGCTCCTAAAAAATATCCTACAAAATAACCAGACATCATAAATCCAGTTGCAGTTATGCTAAACTCCTCTTTGACAGCTCTTACACCAAGCAAAGATCCTTGAAAACCGTAGGCAAGCATGATTGCTCCCATACCTAAAAATAACGCCCAGGAGTTTTTTAATACTTTATTCATATGAATCGCTATCTATTTCTGATTTGTGGCCAAATCAAGTTAATAGTAAACGGGCTTTAAGATTTTTTTAGTTTAAGAAATGAGTGGGTCGCTATCGTTAAAATGATTATTACCCCACCCTGAATAGTTTCTACACTTGGCTGTTCTTTTATGACCATCCACACCCAAAAAGGTCCAATGATAGTCTCTAAAAGAAAGAATAAATTAACCTCCTCAGCGGGTATAAATCTTGGAGCAATGGTAACCAAAACAAATGGGATAGCTACACACATCACACACATTAAAGGAACAAATATTAAGTCTGTATCAACAAGAGCAAAAGTATCTACGAAAAAGAAAGCAAAAACTGCTACACAAAGTTTTCCAATTACAGCAGATGGAACAAGATCTCTATTTTTGGCATATCTAGCAATGACAGCGTTACAAGCAAGACCAAAAGCAGTAATTATACCAAATAAATCACCATAAAAATTGCCCATTTCAATTGAGTCGTGAAAAATATAGGTAACCGCAATTAGAGTAATAAAAATAGCAACCCAAGTTTTACGGTCTGGAACTTCTTTTAAAAATATACTCCCTAATATAGCTGATAGCATAGGCGCCATTGCAATCATTACTAACGTATTAGCAACATTTGTATTTTGAATAGAAATTATAAAAGTAATATTGCAAATAGAAAAACTAATAACATAAAAAATACCAGGATAACCAATGTTTATTAATGCTTTTAAAAGATTATTTTTATAGAAAAATATAAGTCCAACAAGCACAACTACAAAAGGAATTGCACCTCTATAAAAAAGCATTCCCCAAGTTTCAATATTAGAAAGTCTAATTAAAATTGAGTCAGGGGTAATTAACATTACTGCAATAAATGCTAGAAGAGACCCTTTTTTTTGTGAAGATAATTGGTTCACGCTTTTAATTCATTCCAAAAAACTTTAGCAAGATTTTTTCCTGACAAATCGTAAAGGGTTTTTAATCCTGTGGGTGATGTTACATTGATATCACCATTAAGTTTTTGGTCTATAAAATCTATTCCTGCAAAAAAAATATTTTCTTTCTTCAAATCTTTTGCAATTAATCTGGATATATTATTTTCAATTTTAGATAATTTTATATTGATAGGTTTTGCTCCTTTGCTCATATTACTTAAAAATGACCCTACCTTTGGAACTCTTGATATTGCCCCACAAACTTTTCCATTAATTATAAAAACTCGCTTGTCCCCTTTGCTGATTTTCGGCAAAAATTTTTGACACATAACGTGATCATGTTTTTTAATAAATTTATTAATTAGTTTTACATTAAAATTTTTTAAGAGATGAATGTCATTTCCACTGTAACTATGAATAGGTTTTAAAATAACTTTTTTATTTTTTTTAATAAATTTTTTAATTTCATTAATATTTTGGGTAAAAATTGTACTTGGCATATATTTTTGATATTTTGCTGAGTATAATTTTTCTGAAATATTTCTAATTGAAGTTGGGTTATTTATAATTTTTACCTTATTTTTGATACTGTCTAAGATATATGTGGTTGATATATATTCTAAATTAAAAGGGGGGTCTTGACGTATTAGAATAAATTTACATATTGTAAGATCTAACCTTTGTTTTTTTAATATTTTAAAAAACTTTTTTTTAGTATAATCAAATTTTATAAAAAAACCGTCTGCAATAACCTTAGAATTTACAATCGAAATATGTTTAGGGTCATAATAAAATACATTATATTTTTTATTTTGAATTTCGTTTGCTAAAAAAACACTTGTGTCAGTTACAGGATTTAAAGTAGAAGGGTGGTTTCCTTGAATAGCAACAATTTTATTTATCATACAATTCATTTAAATCTTCATTTTTAGAAAATTTATTAATCATATGATCTGCATTTGTTGTCTTATTATCAATCACATTTTGAAGGTGATTTAAAAATATTGTCTCATTTTTACCTTTTTTACTCATAACATCTCTTGTCTCCAAACCTTTTCTAGATAAATCAAGCAACATAGAAGACCAATATAAAAGATCTTTACCCATTAGTTGAGTATTAAAACCTTTTTGAGGAGCTTCTAAATATGCATTAATAATTTTATCTACTTCCCATTTTGATACTAAATCGTGAACTTCATCTAAATTTCCGTATAGCATACCCATATTAAAAGCAGGTCCAGCACATAAACAATCCCATCCACATGTGTCCATTGATCTAAGTTCAATGTATTTTTTAAGTCTGTTTTCTGTAAAAATTGTACTTAAATGAGTTGTTAGTTCAGCTTCTTCAGGCAAACGATTATTAATTTCTTCAATTTTACCTTCCATAAAATCCTTAAATATATAGTTTCTTCCAGAAATATACTGATCTTTGTCTTGGATAAATAATATAGGAAAATTAATAACAAAATCTGCATATCTTTCAAAATTTAAGTTTTCTAAAAATAACCTTGGTAGTCCACCTCTCGAAGTATTTTGCCAAACTTTTGAGCGATAGGATAGGTAACTGCTATTTTTTTTTTCAACAATTGATGAGTTTGCGAATAATGCTATCGAAATTGGAACAATTGCGTTTGAAACCTTAAACTTTTTAATAAAGTCCTCTTCAGATTCGTAATCAACATTAAGCTGTGTACCACATGTTCTGTACATCATGTCTAAACTTAGCTCTCCGCCCAGTGGCATATCTTTGGTCATCACTTCGTATCTTTGCTTTGGATTATTTGGTATTTCATTTAATTTGGAAATAGGATCAAAGCCAGCACTCACAATCTTTATACCCAATTTTTTTGTTACCTGTTTCAGCTCAAACAAATAATCTTGAGACTCTGAACATGCCTCATGCATATGATTTAGTTTATCACCTGATAATTCTATTTGGTTTCCAGGCTCAAGTGTAATATTTTTTCCACCTTTATTAAGGGCAATAATATTTCCTTTTTCAAATATTGGGTTCCAGCCAAATTCTATTAAAGCTTCAAACATTTCTTTTATTTTAGGATAATCTACTCTTCTATTATTTTTATTATCGAACAAAAATTTTTCATGTTCAATTCCAATTTTAAAATCTCTTGGATCTTTTATGCCAGACTCAAAGTATTTAATAATTTGGTTTTTTGTATTAATCATAATTAATTAAGTAGTGATTTATTTACAGATTTAAAGATAATAATAAGGATCTCTAGAAAATATCTTTTTAACCAATGGTTTGAAGTCCTTTAATGACATACTTTTGAAATTTGGATCAAATGAGCACTGATCATAGTTTTCGCAGAAATCTATTGTTGCTTTATAATGTTTATGATCTTTAAATTTGTCTCTAGCATTTCTATCACGATCCAAATGATGAGCACTGTAATAAGTTTGAAAAAGTCCATGATGAAGTATTATCCAGTAAGTTTTTTCAGAAACATAAGGTCTTAATATTGAAGCTGCATATTGAGAGTGATTCATTGGGGCCAGATCATCACCTATGTCATGTAATAAAGTTGCAACAACCATCTCTTCACTTTCTTTATTTTTATAAGCCCTTGTTGCTGCTTGTAGAGCATGTTCAAGTCTACTTATTTTGTAACCCTCCAACGTTGAGGTTTGCTTAGACAAATATCTTAGTATTCTATCAGCTGTTTGTCTTTCAAAATTCTTTTCATATTTTTCTAAAAGTTGATAATCATCTTTGTTTCCGTTTTTCATTTCTGTGAAATTTACAGTTTTCATAAAATTAATTGTTAGAAGCAGTGGATAATAGTGATAATTGAGTTATCTTACTATCTCCTAGTTCATCAACAGGTTTTACAGGATAATCTCCAGTAAAATAGTGATCAGTTAATTGAGGATAAGTATCGTTTCTTTTATCAAAACCAATTGCTTTATACATACCATCTATTGATAAAAATTTTAAAGACTTAGCTCCAATATATTTACAAATCTCATCATTATTTTTGTTTGCTGCTAATAACTCCTTCTTAGTAGGAGTGTCTACTCCATAAAAATCTGGATATTTTATCTCTGGACAGGCAATTCTAACATGTACTTCCTTAGCACCGGCATCATACAACATTTTAACAATCTTATGAGATGTTGTACCTCTAACAAGAGAGTCATCTATTAAAATAATTTTTTTATTTTTAATAGTTGTTTGATTTGCATTTAGCTTTAATTTAACTCCCAAACTTCGAATTTTTTGACTAGGCTCAATAAATGTTCGCCCCACATAATGGTTTCTAATTAATCCATGCTCATAATTAACATTTAGATGCTGGGCAAACCCAAGTGCTGCTGCATTACCAGAGTCTGGAACAGGAACTACAATATCTGCATCAATATCATTTTCTTTTGCAAGTTCTTTTCCTAAATTCTTACGATGCTCGTATGCTGTTTTGTTATCCAAAAGACTATCAGGTCTCGAGAAATAAATATACTCAAACACACATGGTCTAACTTTTTTAGGAGGGAAGGGCTTAATACTTTTTAATTCATTATTTTCAATTAAAACAATTTCTCCATTTTCAACTTCTCGTAAAAATTTTGCTCCGATAATATCTAACGCACAAGTTTCAGAAGCCAAGACATAACTACTACCAAGTTTTCCAATCATTAATGGTCTAATTCCGTAAGGATCTCTAACTCCAATTAGTGAGTTTTGAGTTAGCATTACTAAAGCATAACCACCCTGAATTTGAAATA
Organism: uncultured Pelagibacteraceae bacterium; assembly: GCA_902539165.1. Lineage (GTDB taxonomy): Bacteria > Pseudomonadota > Alphaproteobacteria > Pelagibacterales > Pelagibacteraceae > Pelagibacter. The sequence goes on along the minus strand of CACBHY010000003.1, from coordinate 184,665 downwards.
TTGCATCAATCACCTTATCGATTGTTTTAGATCTTTTAGATTTTGCAATTAATTGTACAATTGTTTCAGTATCAGATGTAGTATAAAAAATAGCTCCCTCTTCAACTAGTTTTTTTCTTAAGTAAATAGAATTTGTTAAGTTACCGTTATGTGAAACACCAATTCCTCCTGCGTTAGTATCAGCAAAAAAAGGCTGAATATTTCTAAGAGTATTATGCCCAGTAGTGCTATAGCGATTATGACCAATTGCATAATTTCCCTTGAGATTATTTAAAACTTTTTCTTTATTAAAATTGTCCCCAACTAATCCAAATCTTTTTTCTGAGTAATATTTTTCACCATCAAATGAAACAATTCCACAACCTTCTTGACCTCTATGTTGTAGGGCATGCAAACCAAGAGCAGTTAATGCTGACGCATCTTTTGCATTGCTTATACCAAAAACCCCACACTCCTCTTTCAATTTAGGATCAAAGTTCTTCAATTTTTTCTTTAGATTCTTGGTATGTTTTTTCATTAGGAAATTCTTTAATCAGATAATTACTACCTTTTTCTAAATATGAAAAGGTGTATGATTTGTCTGTGTTTATTGGCCATTTATCGTAATTATATACGATATGAACTCCTGAAAATATGCAAACAGAAATTATATAAGCTTTTATAAAGCCAAAAAAGAATCCAAACGTTGTATCTAACCCGCCTATACCAGTGTATCTAACGGCCTTACTAATTCCTTTATTAATCAGTAACACTAAAAAGATAATTACAATAAAAATTGCAATACCAAGAGTAATATCTAGTACATATTCATTATCAATGATATCTTTTACATACGGTTTAACCCTAGGAAATAAAATTAAAGTTATCACATAAGCTAAAAGCCATTTAGCCATAGACAGGATACTCAATATAAAACCTTTTTTATAACAGCTGATCAAAGACCAAATAGTAATAACCAAATAAATTAAATCTAAAACAGAAGTTGTTTTATAAAAATCTACCAAAGTTTCTAACATTAAGCTGATTTACCGAAGGGTTTGATAATCAAGATTAATGCAGGTAGCAAAGTTAACACTGAGATCATAGCTAACAACATTGCTAAACCAGTAAACATACCAAAATAAATTGTAGGTATAAACTTAGACAAAACTAAAATTGAAAATCCAAAAACAATTGTGATTGAAGTGTTTAAAATTGCAACTCCTACTGTTGAATGGCATAATTGTAATGTTTTTTTATAGTCTTTAATTTTACTGAACTCCTCTTTGAAACGGTAAATATAATGAATACTATTATCTACTGCTATCCCGATTGTAATTGCAGCAATAGTAATAGTCATCATATCTAAAGGAATTTTAAGTAGACCTATAATTCCAAGTATGAAAAATGCAGCAATGAAATTTGGCACCACTCCTATTAAGGATAATTTAATATTTCTAAATAGAATTATAAACATTATAAAAATTCCAATCATTACTAACCCTAAAGTAAGTATTTGTGATTTAAATAAACTCTGTAATAAATTATTAAATAAAATTAATACACCAGCAAGTTGGTATTCACTTTCTTCTAGACCAATCTTATCTTTAAGATCTAAATTTATTTTATTAATTAAATCGTTCCTTCTTAAATTTTCTTGAGAGTCTATTATTCTTAAGCTAATCCTTGCTTCATCATTTTCTATTGAGAGATATGGATCAATAATTTCTGTTTTGATACTTTCAGGTATTTTAGAATAAAGAACACCCATTTCTAAAGTACCTAATGGTTTATTGTTATTTAATTGCGTTGCTACATCAATAATTGATGAAAAAGATAGAACTTTTCCAATTTCTGGAAGACTATCTAAGTAATTATGAACAGATGCAATTTTATCAATTTTATCTTTAGTAAACCAATATTTATCATCATTCTTATCATTTTCATCTCCCCAATCCTCAAACTCATCATCTTCAGCTGATTCTTTTTCTTTTTCTTTCTTAGGAAACTTCAGAATAACTTCCAATGGTGTTGTACCTCCGAGCTCCTCATCTATAAGTTTCATGCCTTTATAAATTTCAGTATTTTTGTTAAAATAATTAATAAAGCTGTTTTCAACCTCTAGTTTGCTAATACCAATAATACTTAAAATAATTATAATTCCTGTTATTGAAAAAATTAAATTTTTTTTACTTATAGAAAGTGTTCCTAGAAACGAGGTGAATTTAGAGTTTTGTTCTTTTTTTAATGAAATATTATCAGAAGGAGCGAAATTTAAAAAAGTCGGAAGTAAAGTGAAGGTAATTATAAATGATGTAATTAGACCAAAAGTCATCATCCACCCAAAGTCAATAATAGGTTTGATTTCACTAAAAATTAAAGACAAAAATGCTAAAATAGTAGTTAATGCAGTGTAAAGAATTGGCCAAAACATTTTTTTGGTCGTTAAAGAAATAATTTCTAAAGTATTTTTAGAAGGTGAATTTTTTTTAAGCTGTAAAAATCTTGTACTCATATGAATATTCATTGCCATTGTTAAAATCAACATTAAAGCAATAAAGTTTGATGAAATAACAGTGACTTTCCATCCGAGTAGTCCTAGTAACCCAGTCATTATCACGACTGAAACTATGCAACTGCTTATTGGAACTATAATCCAGATAAGTTTTCTAAAGACAAACCATAGAGTTGCAACAATAAATAATAAAACGCCTATACCAAAAACTACAATGTCACTTTTAATGAAAGTCATCATGTCATCAGCAATCATTGGGATACCACCTAAATAAATCTTACCCACATCACCATAGCTTTGGATGACTTGTCTGATCTCTAGAATATTTTGATGATTTTGTTTTTTGATTTGATTTTTGTAATTTTCTATTTCCTCATTTGATTTACTTTCAATATTTTCAAGTTTCTGTGATTGTTTAATATAAACAATTATGCCACTTGTTTTACCATCTTCACTAATGACAAAGTTTCTAAATACAGGACTATTAAGAATTTCCTTAAATCCTCTATCTTTGTCAATATCTTCGTCTTTTAAGGTTTTAAAACTTTCTAATCTTTCTTGAAGTGGGGTGTCTGAATTACTTAACAATGGTATATCTAGAAGTGTTACAACGCTATGAACCCAATTTAAACTTTGAATTTTATATTTTAAACTTAGTAAATTATTAATTGATGTATCAGAGATCATCCCTTCATTAGGAGTATAGGTAAGAATTAAAAACTCTCTAGATCCGTATCTTTCAGAAACTGCTTTTAGATAAGCTAAATCTGGATCACCATCGATCAATAATGTTTCTGAAGATGCATCAAGTCTAAAGTCTTTTGTATAATAACCAAAACTTAAGATAGTGATTATTAGAAATACAAGTATTGCCTTTGGGTTTTTTAGGACTATGTTTTGATACATATGAGCCAACATTAGCTCTTTTATATTGGAAATTAATTAGTTTGAGTATCTTTAAATTTTGTAAATCTTTCTTCAAATTCAAGAGTTACGTTACCTATTGGACCGTGTCTTTGTTTCCCAATGATAATTTGTGCAAGATGTGCGACTTCATTCATTTTTGCTTGCCATTCAGCATGCTCAACTGTGGCTTCTCTTGGCTCTTTTCTTTGCAAATAATATCCTTCTCTATAAACAAACATAACAACATCAGCATCCTGCTCAATTGAACCTGATTCTCTCAAATCTGCAAGTTGAGGTTTGTGATCATCTCTTTGCTCAACTTGTCTTGACAACTGAGAAAGAGCTACAACTGGAAGAGCAAGTTCTTTAGCAATTGCTTTTAAACCTTGTGTAATTTGAGATATTTCTTGAACTCTACCATCTTTGTTAAATGTAGTGCCTCTCATTAGTTGGATATAATCAACTACAATCATATCAAGACCAAACAATCTCTTAATACGTCTAGCTCTATTACTTAAAGCAGCAATACTTATTGCTGGGGTCTCATCAATATATAATGGAAGTTCAGAAATATTTTTTGAAGTTTCTAAAAATTTATCAAATTGATCGTCAGAAATTCTTCCTCTTCTAATATCATTCGAACTAATTCTTGCTTGTTCTGAAATTATTCTGGTTGAAAGTTGCTCTGACGACATCTCTAGTGAAAAAAATGCAATTGAGGATTTTTTTCCACTATCTTGCAATTTTTGTGCAGCATTAAATGCAATATTGGTTGCAAGTGAGGTTTTACCCATCGAAGGTCGTCCAGCTATAATGATTAAATCAGATTGATGTAATCCCCCTAGTTTATCATCTAAATCTCTAAGTCCGGTTGGGACACCAACAATTCCTTCTTCATTTTTATAAGCAGCAGATGCCATTTCAATGGTTTGTTTCATTGCCTCATCAAACTTTACTAAAGAGGAGTTAAAAGAACCTTTTTCTGCTAAATCAAATAATAATCTTTCTGAATTTTCTATAATTGTTTGTCCATTGGTTTCAAGGTCATTTAATTTTGCACTATCAATAGTTTGCTCAGAGATTTTTATTAATTCTCTTCGAACAAACATATCGTAAATAATTTTAGAATACTCTACAGCCTGTCTAACAGATGTTGAAAATTTAGTAATCTTAACTAAGTACTCGGGAACATTTAAATCATCCTTTTCATCTTCAAAATAATTCTTTAAAGTAATTGGATTTGCTAACATTCCTTTGTAAATTAGATTTTCAATTGCTTCGAAAATCTTTTGGTGCATAGGATCATAAAAATTAACACTAGAAATAATTATACTTATCTCATCAAATATATCATTGCTTACAAGAATAGATCCTATAACAGCTTGCTCAGATTCAATATTGTTTGGTAGTTCTTTGAATTGGTTTTTAACTAGGCTTAAATTATTTTCCATAATTATAATTTACACGAAAAAATTATTCATAAAATTCTAAATTACTGCTGGGGAAAAAATTGTATAATTATTGAATTGTTTCTGCAGAAGAAACATCTACAGAAATTTCTGCGTCAACTTCTGAGTGTAGAAAAATTTTAACTTTAAACTTTCCTAGTGCTTTAATCTCTTCGACAGGTTGTATCATAGAAGGCTTAATTTCTATCTTATTTTCGTCCTGGATAATTTTAGCAATTTCAGTTGGTTTAACCGAACCATATAATTCTTTATTTTCCGTACTTAATTTTTTAACAGAATATACTTTTCCATTAATTTCCTCAGCTATTAAAGAAGCTTCTTTTTTCTTTTCATTATCCTTTTTGGATAAATCAGTTTTTATTTTTTCAACTTCTTTAATATTTTCTTTTGAGGCGTAAAGTGCTTTTTTATTGGCAATAAGATAGTTTCTTGCAAAACCTCTCTTTACGTCTATTACTTCTCCAATAGATCCAATTCTTTTAACGTTTTCTAATAAAATTACTTTCATTTATATTAATGCTAAATTTCTAGCTCGTTTAATTGACAAGGATAGTTCTCTTTGTTTTTTCTGAGAAACGTTAGTTATTCTTGATGGTAAAATTTTTCCATTTTCAGACATATATTTTCTTAATAATTTAATATTTTTATAATCAACTTGTGGGGCACCTTTTGCTGAAAGTGGGCAACTTTTTTTAAACTTATATTTATTAGGTTGGAAAATACTTAATTTTGCAAAGTTACTTTGTTTTCCTTTTTTATTTCCACTTTGTCTTTTAGGCATTAGTTTTTAACATTCTCTTTTTTTTCGCTATCTTCTTTTTTGCCAAAGTAAACTGTATCTAAATCAAACTTTTTTACTCTAATTGTTAAACATCTTAATAATTTTTTATCTATTGATTCATTTTTTTCTAATTCATCAATAACTTTTCCATCACCTTTTATTTTAAAATGAATATAACTCCCTTTTCTATTTTTTTTTATCAAATATGACAGGTTTAACAAACCCCAGTTTTCAGTCTTTACTACTTCACCATAATTTTTTTCAATAATTTTTGAATATTTTTCAGATAATTGCTTTAATTCACTTGGTGAAGTATCTTGTCTAGCAATAATAGTATGTTCGTATAAATTCATTTAAACTCTTTAATAAAAAATGAGGATATACTATTATAAAAGTTCAATTACAATAGTTAAATAGGCAAATTAATTAGTTTTTTTATATGTTTTCAGTAATTTTCCCTGGTCAAGGTTCACAAATGGTGGGGATGGGAAAGGAGCTATATGACAAATTTGATATGGTTAAAAACTTGTTTAACCAGGCAGATGAAACATTAAATTTTTCTATTTCTAAGTTAATTTTAGAAGGTCCAAAAGAGGAATTAGATTTAACAATCAATACTCAACCAGCAATATTTTTAATTAGTTATTCAATATTCAATATAATTAAAAAAGAATTTAACTTAGATTTAAATAAAGCTAAATATTTCGCTGGACATTCTTTAGGTGAATACTCAGCCTTATCATGTGCTGGATATTTAGATTTTTCAGAGACTTTAAAAATTTTAAGAATTAGAGGAGAAGCTATGCAAAACTCAGTTCCTAAAGGGCAAGGAGGAATGGTTGCAGTATTGGGTTCAAAAATCAATGTAATTGAAAAGATTCTAGATGATTATAAAAAAATATTTAATGCTCAAATTGCAAACGATAATTCTGAAGGTCAAATGGTGTTGAGTGGAAAAACAGAAGACCTTGAACATTTAATTAAAATTTTAAAAGAAAATTCAATTAAAAACATTAAACTTCCTGTAAGTGCTCCTTTTCATTGTGATATGATGAATAATGCAACCAAAATTATGAAAGATGAGCTAAATAAGCTTAACTTTAAAAAAGGACAAAATAAATTAATTTCAAATGTGACAGCTCATGAAATTAAAGACCTAGATGAGCTTAAAACCCTCTTAATTAAACAAATAGAGAATAGAGTAAGATGGAGAGAAACTGTTAATTATATGATAGAAAATTATGTAAATCATTTTATAGAAATTGGACCTGGGAAAGTGTTGTCAGGTTTAGTAAAAAGAATTAATAGAGATGTTAAAATTGATACTATAAATAGTCTAAGTGATATTGAGAGTATAAAAGTATGAGCGATTTAAAAGGTAAAAATATTATTGTTACAGGTGCTTCTGGTGGTATTGGAAATTCGATTATTGAAAAATTAAACCAAGCTGGAGCAAATATTTTAGCTTCAGGTACTAAAATTGAAAAACTAGATGTACTAAAAAGTAAATTTGAAAATATCAAAATATTAAAATTTGATATTTCTCAAAGTGATAAAATTGAAGAATTTATAGAAAACGCAACAAAAAAACTTGGTGGAAACTTAGATTGTATTATTAATAATGCAGGAGTTACTCAAGATAACCTTGCAATAAGAATGAGTTTAGAAGAATGGAAAAAAGTAATTGATATCAATTTAACATCAACTTTTTTAATGAGTAAATCTGCAATTAAAAAAATGCTTAAGAATAAATCAGGCAGGATTGTTAATATTACATCTATCGTTGGCCATACGGGAAATATAGGACAGACTAATTATACAGCATCGAAGGCAGGTATAATAGCAATGTCAAAAAGTTTAGCAATAGAATATGCGAAAAAAAATATAAATATTAATTGTATTTCTCCAGGTTTCATTAAAACTGCAATGACAGACAAGCTTGAAGATAAATTTAAAGAAGCAATAATCTCCAAAATACCATCTGCTCGATTAGGCGAGCCTGAAGATATTGCTAATGCAGTAGTATTTTTGTGTTCAAATCATTCGAATTATATAAATGGTGAAACTTTACATGTTAATGGAGGCATGTATATGGCTTGACAAAACATGTTTTTAAACTATTAAGAATTTATAACGAAAAGGATCAATATGTCAGAAGACGTTTCAAGCAAAGTTAAAAAAATTGTAGCTGATCATTTAGGAATTGATGAAGCAAAAGTAAATGAAGAATCAAGTTTTACAGATGATTTGGGTGCAGATAGTTTAGATACAGTAGAATTAGTTATGGCCTTTGAAGAAGAATTTGGTTCTGAGATATCTGATAGTGAAGCTGAAAAAATTTTAACAGTAGGTGATGCTATTAAATTTATTGAAGGAAAAGCAAACTAACTCGTAAATGCCCTCAGAAAAAGACGGGGTGATGATAGTTCTATCATCTCCATCAGGAGCTGGTAAAACAACATTAGTTAAGATGTTGTCAGAGATTAATAACTTTGAAATATCGATTTCTCATACAACCAGACAACCAAGACCTAATGAAATTTCAGGTAGAGATTATATCTTTGTGAATCAAGAAAATTTCAAGAGATTAATAAAAAATGAAGAGTTTCTTGAGTATGCAAAAGTATTCAATAATTTTTATGGTACAACCAGAACTCCAGTAATTGAAAAATTAGATAGGGGAGAAAATGTTTTATTTGATATTGATTGGCAAGGAGCAGATCAAATTAAAAATAAAAAACTTGATTATAAGTTAGTTACCTTTTTTATATTACCACCTAGCAAAGAAGAGTTATTTGTAAGACTTTCAAATAGAGATATGAAAGATAAACTAATTGCTGATGAAAGAATGAAACAGTTCGAAAGAGACTTATTGCATTGGATCAATTATGATTATGTGGTCATTAATGACAATCTAGACAAATGTTTTTCCAAAATAAAGAATTTAATTTATGCTGAAATTAATAGCGACTCAAAAGATTATGATAGGGAATATATAAGAAGTCATGTTGACAGACTAATCTCCTAAATTTTCATATTCATCAGTCAATTGATAATATGTATTAAAATCTAGATTTTGTGGTCTTAAATTTAAATTTATGTTTAATTTTGTTAAGATTCTTTGATCACCATTAAATATTTGATTAAATGGTTTTTTTAACATTTTTCTCCTATGGTTAAAAAAAATTCTGGTGATTTTTTCTAAATTTTGGGGATTTTTTATTTTATAAAAATTTTTTTTAGGAGAAAAAAATAATAAAGAACTATCAATTTTTGGTCTTGGTGAAAAAGATGCAGGTTTAACATCACAAATTTTTTTTATATTTAATCTCCAATTACTTAATATTGATAATCTTCCATAATTAGATGTATTAAATTTTGCAATTATTCTATCTGCTACTTCCTTTTGAAACATTAAAATAAGACAATCAAACCATACATTGTCCTCTAAATTTATTATCCATTTACTCAGTATCTCAGTTGAAATATTATAAGGCAAGTTTCCAAATACAGTAACCTTTTCATCAGATAATAAATTTTCATTAATTTTTAATATGTCTTCATTAATTACGGTTAATTTATCTTTAAAATTATCATTAATTTTTTTTGTTAATTTAATATCTTTTTCAACAACAATCATTTTTTTGGGTTTATTTTCTAAAATATAAGTTGTTAAATTCCCAGTTCCTGGTCCAACTTCAAGTATAGTTTTCCCTTTAATTTTTGCACTATTAACTATTTGATCTAGTACTAATTTGTCTGTAAGAAAATTTTGTCCTAAGCTTTTTTTTGCTTTAATCAATTTTTATCCAGAAACAAAATTGAATTTATCAAACTCAATGGACTAGATAAATTTTTACCCAGCATCTCTTCGTTCGGTCCATGATCTGGTGAAATTCTAATAAAAGGTAGTCCAAGAGTTATATTAATTGCGTTATATTCATATAAAGTTTTTAACGGTCCAAGTACTTGATCGTGATACATACCAATTATTACATCATAAATTTTTCGATTTTTTTTTAAGAAGATTGTATCTGCAGAATATGGACCAGAAATGTTATAACCTTTATTTTTTAAATAAGATATAGCAGGTTTTATTATAGTTAAGTCCTCATTATTATTTTCATTACTTTCACAATGAGGATTTAAACCTGTAACAGCTATTTGAGGTCCATAACCCAAATATTTTTTATAAAAATTGTCTATCAGCTTAACTTTTTTTTTAATTAGATTTTGATTAATACTTTTAGAGACCAATTTTATTGGCATATGAGTAGTTAAAGGGCAAACAGATAGGTCTTTATTGAAAATTAGCATAGCATTGTTTGTAGAAGAAAAATTATGCGAAATATATTCAGTCATACCTAAAAATTTTTTATCAAGAAAACTTTTCTTAGATACTGGTCCATTAATAAGTTTGTTTGCTAAACCCAATTTAATTATTTTAAAAGCGATATCGAAAGATTTTTTTATATAGTTTTTTGATTTTTTTGATACTTTTTGAAATGCATATTTTTGACTATATTTTATATCTATAATGTTTATTGATTTATTATTTAAATTTAAAATTTTTAAATCGGTATACTTTATTATTCTAATTTTTTCTTTGTATTTTAAATAGTTCATTTGCATCTTAAGTAATTTAATTGAACAAATTAGAACTATTGGATGTTTAATTTTTTTTTTCATTGTTTTAAAAAAAATTTCTAAAAAAACACTATTTGGTTCACCAGCAACAACTATGATAGGTTTATTTTTCATTTATCTCATAGTTGATTTTTATTTTATTAAAATAAATATTTGAAAATTGATTTAATTGTTTATTTTTTTCGAATTCAATCATTTTAGTAAGTAATTGATTATTATTTATATTAATTTTTTTTGTTTTTTTATCTTCGACTTTCAAAATTAAAAAATTATTCCCAAATTGAATAACACTAGTATATTCACCAATTTTAATTTTTTTTATCTCATCTATAATTTTTTTAGAAAGACTATTTTCCTCTACCCATCCGATTTTACCCCCAAAATTTGCACTTTCACTTTTACTAAATATACTTGCAGTGTTATTAAATCCTACCTGATCAATACTATTTGTTATTTTGTTGATTTGGTCTTCTAAACTTAAACTTACATCTTTATTAAAAAAAATTTCTGATAACAAATATTCATCTTTATAATTATCTATATTTTCGACTTTTTGAGTCAATTCTTTTTCGTTTATTCTTACTTGATTGTTAAATTTTTCAAAAATTATTCTACTCCAAAAAAATTCTACTTTAATTTTTTCGATAATTTCTGAAGTTGTATATGAGTTGTTTTTAATTAATATATTTTCAAATTCTAAATTGTTTGAAAATCCCAGACTAATGTATAAGTCTGAATACATCTTATTAATCATTTCAATATCTTTATCTAACTTAAAAAATTTTTTAACTTCATTTTTTTTAATTACTTCGTTTAATATTGAATTTTTTGCAACATTAAAAATTTTTTTTTCATCTAATTTTTCTAGTTGAGGATTTAATATTTTTAAGTAAGAAACTTCTTTCTCTATATCAAAATTAGTAATGATATTACCATTAATGGTAGTGACTATAAAAATTGAATTTTTTGCTGTTACATGAGTACATAAGATCATTACTAGAAAAATAAACAAATAGTTTTTTTTTATCATTAATTTTTTAAATTTGGTGTAGATGTTGTTCCAAACGGTATAATCGAAAGTTTAAAAAATACACTTTCTTTTGGTTTAATTTCGCGATCTTTGTAGTAATCTTTCTGATACTCGACACTTGCTGCTAAACAGTCGTTTTTATATTGATATATTAAATTATAAAACTCAGTTAAATTAGTTTTTAAGTTTTCTCTGGTCGAAAAAGTTAAATTATTAGATTCATTAAAGTTATAACTTGTCTTATTTAAAAGATATGAGTTTTTTTCTCCATCTTGTCTAAGATAATCTAAAGTTGTTGAAAAATTATTGAATTTAATTTCTGTTAATAAGTTTTGATAGTTTATATCCGTCAAATTATTTGATATAGACAAATTATATTTAGCATTAATGAAACTTAATTGGCTATATTTTATTTCCCCAAAAAAATTAGATGTTTTAGAACCAATTTGATTATTCCTTTCTAAATCGCTATTTTTTTTTAGTCTTAAATTATTAGCAAATTTTAAACTTAAAATTTCATTATTATTATTATTTGTTAGAATATAATCACTGCCATACGCAAGTGACATACCACCCTCCAAGGTTTCATTTGATGAAAGTCTATCTAAGTTAAAAATATTATTTACATCAAGCTTATATTCATTTTTACTTAAATCTTTTGTGTGCCCAGGGCTTAATTTTAAAGATATTTTTGGTCTAAACAAATTTGTCTTATCTTCTCTCTTTTTGATAAGTGGAAATGACGAATTAAATTGAAATAATCCAGAGACATATAAATCTTCACCGTCTTTATGAGAAGGCGATTTTTGAGAGTTAGTATTTGAATTTTTTAATATGAATTCATAATTATTATAAAAACCATTTTTAGAGACCTCTGGTGAAGAATTAAATATAAGACTATTGTTATTTACTCTTTCAAAAATATTTGTATCACGATTATGTATAAAATTTTCTGTTTTAAAATTTAAATCTCCATCCAATTTTGCAAAACTATTGATCTTTCTTGAAAGATTAATTTTTGGTAAAATATATTCATATTTGTCATTATCTTTCTTATTTAAATTTTTAAAAACAATAAGGTTCGCTTCAATATTAGTATTTTCGTTATCAACATTTAATTTTATTGACTTTTCTAGTAAGTCAGTAGTCATAATAATTGGAGATGTAATATTATTAGATTTTAAATAAGTGTCATTAGAAGCAGTCTCAATTTTTAAATCTAATTTACTATTAATGAAATTATTTAAAATTAAATCTTTATTGAAATTATAAAAAAAATGTCCCTCAAAATCTTCACCTTTATTAGTATAAATACTTATATCTGTTTTAGTTTTACTATTTTTTTCAACTTTTCTATATTCATTTTGTATTAACAATTTATCTTTTGCAAAAAAACGTGGCGTAAAAGTTAAATCTTTGTTTTGACTTATTGCTTTAAAATATGGAACGCTAAAATATGTGCTGTTATTTGAAGATGTTTTAAATGTCGGCATTAAAAACCCAGATTGTCTTTTTACAGATGGATCTGGATGAAAAAATTTTGGAAAATATGCTACTGGCACATCATATACTTTTAGCCAAACATTTTTATAACTTATACTTTTTTTCTTTTTATCATGAACAATTTTGTCAGCGGAAAGTTCCCAAGGAGGACAATTGTCCCTTTTTTTACATGTAGTGAATAAACCATCAGAAATCTCAGTAACTTCTCCTTTATAATTTACTGACTTTCCAGCCAATCTCGGCTCATTTTCTGGATCAAGAATACTATTATTCAGATTTATATTTATTTCGTATCCTTCTAATGAATTTGTTTTTAAGTTTATAAATGCTGACTTAATTTTTATATTATTATTCTCAGAGTCTTTTATTTGTGCGTTAATAATTTTTATTACCTCATCATTAAGACTGTAACGAAAAATATCTGTCATTATAGAATTTTTGTTTATATCATTTATTATAGATTTCGTATTTGAAGATATTAATTTTTTATCTCCATCTAAAACAATTTTTTCGCTTTCTATTTCAAGTGAATTTTGAAGATCTTTTATAAAAATTTTATCGCTTGCGGTTAGTATATTTTTGTTTCTGTCTAAAACAATTTTTTCGCTTTCTATTTCAAGTGAATTTTGAAGATCTTTTATAAAAATTTTATCGCTTGCGGTTAGTATATTTTTGTTTCTGTCTAAAACAATTTTTTCGCTTTCTATTTCAAGTGAATTTTGAAGATCTTTTATAAAAATTTTATCGCTTGCGGTTAGTATATTTTTGTTTCTGTCTAAAACAATTTTTTCGCTTTCTATTTCAAGTGAATTTTGAAGATCTTTTATAAAAATTTTATCGCTTAATGTTAATATATTTCGTTTGTTAATTGTTAACCTATTAAATGTAATTTCTATATTTTCTTTTATTAATATTACTTTACCATTTGTAGCTTCTAAAAAATCTAAATCTTTATTATATTTATATTTTTCTGCACTAATTTCTAAGTTACTCTCCTTAGAAAAAATTTTTCCATTATATGCATTTATTAGATTTCCTTTTTCATTAACCTCAATACTCGAAACTTCAAAAGAATATTTATCTGCATTTAAAATTCCAAAATTAAAAAAAAATAATAAAAAGAATATGATAAAATTACTTTTCATTTATTCTTACCAAACCTATTGCCGAAAAAATTGTAATAAATACCATTGGTAAAAATACAGCAATAGAAGGAGGTATTCTCCCAGTATTACCCAAGGATATAAAAACAAAATTTAAATAATATATCATTACAGAAGTAAAGATTCCTAAAATTACATTAAAATAAATTGATTTATTTTTTCTTATATTAATCATTAAAATAGATGACAGTATAGTCATTAACGCAAAAAAATAAGGTGATAGAAAAATCTTAAATATATGAATTTTAATTTCATCTGAAGAATAACCTAAATTTTCATAATCTTTTTTTAAAGTAAAAAGCTCAAATAGATCAAGAGTAGAAAAATTTGAAAAAAGGTTTTTAATTTTTTCATTGTCAAAATTTGTTTTAAATTTGATTTCTTGATTTTCTTTTGTTGAAATATTTTTATAAGTTATAATTGGATTATAAAGTTTCCACTCTTTGTTACTTATATCAACTTTTTTTGATTGTAGGGTTCTTTTTAAATTAAAATTTAAATCAAATTCGTTGATAAGAACATTAATTAATAAATTATCATTAATATTATTTGATTTAATAATTAAAATTGATTGAGAGGTTTCATCTTTTAACCATAAACCAGTGTCATTCACAACCGCTAAAAATTTGTTATCATTAGTGTAATTATTTTTAATATCAGTGTAAAGAAACTTTAGTTTTGAGGACAAATTATAAAATAAAGCTATAATAATAATACCAGAAACTAAACTTGAAAAAAATAGTATTTTTATAATTTTAAAGTTACTTAAACCATTACTTTTAAGAAGAACTATTTCATCATTTTTAAATATTTCATAAAAAAAAAATTGTGCTGAAATTAAAAATATAAAAGGAAATATTTCAAATAAAGTTATAGGTGCATTTAAAAAAGTCAAAAAATATGGCATTAAAGGATTTACATCTATATCTTTAAAGAAAGATATTTCCTCAAATATGTTTAAAATTATTGCTAATGATAAAAAAACTAAACTAATTATAAAAAATAATTTAAAATATTTTTTTATTATATAACGTTCGTAAATTTTAAACATTTTGCGATTTTTTAATAAATACTGAATAGGCAACCAAAAAACAAATTAATGGCACAATTAAGTAAATAGATGTTGAAATAAAAGATGTTGTTGAATATCTTAAAGTTGTTTCTGAAAGAATTAATAAAACAAATCCACTTAAAAATGTCAGCTTAATTTGCAAACCATATTTTATACTGCTCTTTGGTAAAATAATTAAAAAGCAACATATTATTGCAATCACAGGAATATAAATTGGTTTGTAGAAACGTTTAAATAATTCTTGATTAATTTCATTCATCAATTTTGATTCACAATTTCTGATATTTACAATTTCTTTTTTTAAAATATTTCTAAATGAACATTCTAATAAATATAATGATGATGTTTCTTGTACTTTTGGTGTCAAGATTGTGTTTGTTGAATATTCTGATAAGTTAATATCAATTTGCTTAAATTCAAAAACATTAATTTTATTATCTTTATTGTTTATAACTTTCCCATCATACAACCTAAATACTTTTTTGTTATCAATATCAACTATTTTACCATTTTTTGCATAAGTAATTTTATTTATACCTTTGGATGAGTCATCAATAAAAATATTTTTAAAAGATCCATCTCTCTTTTTATTATCAATAAAGATAGTTAATCCGCTTACTGCATTTATAAATTTTCCTTCTTTAATTAAGGATGAAAAAAAATTAATATCCGAAGCTTTCAGAACCATTCTTGACTTAAATTGAAACATTGGCGAGATATAAGCACCAATAAAAATTTGGATTACCATCAAAATTATAGATAAATATATAATTCTATTGGCAAAATTAATTTTTGTTATTCCTTGTGTCCAAAATATTAATAACTCGTTTTTTTTTTCATAGTTTATTAAAATTAGAAAAATTGACACAAAAAAAACAAATGGAATTAACCTATTAATTATTTTTGGAAAATTATACGCAGAATATAAAAAGTAGGTTTTAAAACCATGTCCATCTTGAGTAACAAAATCAAGATAATTTACTGCCTGAATTGTCCAAACAATTAAACCAAGTGAAAAACTAAGCAGTATAAATAAAAATAAAGTATCAGAGTTTATTTTTTTAAATATTAATTTTTTCATTGATAATTGTCTATATCTAAATATATAACACTGAATCTCAATTAAATATTTAAAAATTATGTTAGTAAATATCATTTATAAAAACAATAACGCAAAATCTAAAACAGCAGACATAGTGTTTTTTGTTGACGAAAAATATAATATTTCCTCATTAAAAAAAAATTTTTCGAGTGCTGAATATTCTTATATATCTGACTTATTAAAAATTAGTGATAAACAAAAGAAAATCCTTTCTTTTAAATTTAATTCAAAAAAAACAATAATATTAGTATCAATTAAAAAAAATATTAAACATTTTGAAGCTGAAAACTTAGGAGCAACATTTTATGAGAATATTAAAAATCATAAACAAACTATTTATGTTTTAAATACTGACACTTTGCTTAATGAGTTTAAAAATTTAATTGGCTATTTTTTACACGGGGTTAAATTAAAATCCTATCAATTTGAAAAATACAAAACAAAGAAAACTAATAAAAATATTACTTTGTACCCAATTGGTAAAAATTTACCGAATAAAAATTCTCAAATTAAATTTAGATCGCTTGAAGAAGGAACATTTTTTGCAAGAGATTTAGTGTCAGAGCCTGGTAATGTTTTGCATCCTGATGAGTATGCAAAAAGAATAAATTTATTAAAAAAGAACGGATTAAAAGTAAATATTTATAATGAAAACAAATTAAAAAAATTAGGAATGAATACCTTGCTTGGAGTTGGTCAAGGTAGCATAAGAGGCTCTTATTTAGTTACAATGGAGTGGAATGGATTAAAAGATAAATCGAAACCAATAGCATTTGTAGGAAAAGGAGTTTGTTTTGATACAGGAGGTATTTCTCTAAAACCAGCTAAATTCATGGAGGACATGACATACGATATGGCAGGTTCTGCAGTAGTGGTTGGATTAATGAAAAGTTTAGCTCTAAGAAAAGCAAAAGTAAATGCGGTGGGTGTAGTTGGACTTGTTGAAAATATGCCAGGTGGAAACGCACAAAGACCAGGAGATATAGTAAAGTCATACAGTGGAAAAACAGTCGAAGTTTTAAATACAGATGCTGAAGGAAGATTAGTATTAGCTGACGCTTTGACATATACAGAGAAAAAATATAAACCAAAATTTATCGTTGATCTTGCGACTTTGACAGGAGCTATAATTGTTTCATTAGGCAGCGAGTACGCTGGTTTATTTTCTAATGATGATAAATTATCCAATCAATTAATTGATGCAGGTGAAAAGACTAAAGAAAAAGTTTGGAGAATGCCTTTAAATAAAAATTTTGACAAATTGATAGACTCTAAAAACGCTGATATGCAAAATATTAATTACGTTGGTGGAGCTGGTTCAACTACAGCGGCGCAATTTTTACAAAGATTTATTTTAAATAAAACACCCTGGGCTCATTTAGATATAGCTGGAATGGCTTTTTCAAAATACGGTGGAGCTCTTAATTCGGGTGGTGCAACAGGTTATGGAGTTAGATTATTGAACAAACTAGTAGAGGACTATTATGAGTAATTTAGAACAGACTTTATCAATTATAAAACCAGATGCAGTCGAAAGAAATCTAGAAAATGAAATTAAAGAGATTTTTAAAAATAAGAGTTTTTCAATCTTGAGGGAAAAAAAGATCCAAATCGAAAAATCAGAAGCTGAAAAATTTTATAAAGTGCACGCAACTAAGCCATTTTACAATGATTTGTGTACATATCTCTCTTCAGGACCTATTATTGTTATGGTTCTTGAAAAAGATAATGCAGTGATCGCAAATAGAGAACTCATGGGAGCTACTAATCCTAATGACGCTGATGAGGGTACTATTAGAAAAAAATATGGAATTTCAATAGATAAAAATTCAGTACATGGTTCTGACAGTGTTGAGAACGCAAAAATTGAAATAGATTTCTTTTTTAAAGACTAATTACTTTCCTTATTGCTTCTGGATACAGCTTATGTTCTTGAATTAAAATTTTTCTTGCTAAAGATTTAGTTGTATCAAATTTACTAATTCTAATCTTTTTTTGAAGAATAATTTTTCCAGAGTCTAACCGTGAACTAACAAAATGCACAGTACAACCGGAGTATTTTTCTCTATTTAATATAGCTCGTTTATGAGTGTACAAACCTTTATATTTTGGAAGTAGAGAGGGATGAATATTTAATATTTTACCTTTAAAATTTTTTATAAAACTTTTGGAAAGAATTTTCATAAATCCTGCAAGACATATTAATTTAATTTTTTTTTTTTTAATTTCAGAAATTATTTTTTTTTCAGCAATCAACCTATTTTTAAAATTAAAAACTTTATTTGAAATTTTAAAAATTTTTCCAAATTTTAAACCTTTAGCATTTGCATTATCAGAAATAATTAATTCTATCGATATAGGTGAATTTTTTTTTTTAGAAAAATGAATTAATGATTTTAGATTACTACCGGTTCCAGAAATGAATACCGAGCACTTTACTTTTTTAAGACCAGTCGATTGAACCATTGAATTTAACCTTATTTCCATCTTTAGAAATTTTACCAATTACATAGGGTTTATAGTCCCTAGAAAAATGTTTTGTAACTTTTTTTAAATCTTTAGGATTTATTATTAAGCAAAATCCAACACCACAATTAAATGTTTTCAACATCTCTTTTTCTGATATTCCATTTTTTTTTAACCATTTGAAAATTTCCAAAGTTTTTATTTGATTTAAATAAATATTCGCAACCATTCTATCAGGAATAACTCTTTTGATATTATCTGCTAAACCTCCACCAGTAATATTTGCACAACCATTAATTAAATTTTTATTAATTAATTTTAATATTTCATTTACATATATTTTTGTTGGTTTTAAAAGTTCAGATTTTAAAAATTTATTTTTTCTTATATCAATTTTTTTTTGATTTAAAATATACCTTACTAATGAAAAGCCATTAGAATGTAAACCACTTGATGGTACAGCTAAGATAAGATTGTCTTTTTTTATTTTGTTTTTATTCAAAATTTTATTTTTACCCACTACACCTACAGCAAAACCTGCAATATCAAATTTACCTTTTTCATATGTACCAGGCATTTCAGCTGTTTCACCACCAGCCAATTCACAACCAGATATTCTACATCCATTTAGAATTCCTTTGATTATTGATTTAAGTTTTTTCAAGTCAATTTTATTAATTGAGATATAATCTAAAAACAAAAGAGGTTTGGCACCTTGAACGATTAAATCGTTTACACTCATTGCAACTAGGTCTATACCAATTGTATCATACTTATTTAGTGTATTTGCTATTTCAACTTTTGTACCAACACCATCTGTGCATGCTACTATTTTGGGCTGATTTATTCCATGAGGAATACTAGTTATAGACCCAAATCCACCAATATTTGAAAACTTTTTTTTGCCTTTTTTCTTTGATGAAACATTAGAAATGAAGTTAACGAAATTATCTGCAGCATTGATATTAACACCACTTTTTTTATAGGTAAATTTTTTTTTATTCATTAAAAAGGTTTATGAAATATATTTTTCAAATTTTTAAATTAAAGAAGTTATATATATTTTTTTTATTTCTTGCTGTATTAAATTTTTTTTTTTCCACAGGAATTAGTCACGCCAAGTCTTTCTCTATAAATGATATTGAACTATCCACACCTTTCGAGATCAATTTTAATAAAAACAAAATAATAGATAAAGGATTTGTTCAAGCTTTTAACCAGTTAATGTTATCTATAGTTCAATCTAAGGATCATCAGAAGCTCAAAAAAATACCATTAAATCAAATCAAAAGTATGATTGATACATTTTCAATTAAAGAGGAAAAATTTGTTAATGATATTTATTATATAAAACTTAACGTATCCTTTAATAAAAAAATTATCTTTGATTTGTTAGAAAAGAAAAACATTTTTCCATCATTACCAGAAAAAAAAGATATTATGTTTTTGCCAATAATTTTTGATCAAAACCAAAATCAAATAAAAATGTTTTCAGATAATATTATATATAATATTTGGAATTCTAACACCAAACAATTTGATCTTTTAAATTATATTTTACCAACGGAGGATCTTGAAGATTTAAATTTAATTAAAATAAATAAACAAAATTTGGAAGATTTTGAATTTAATGAAATAGCTAAAAAGTATAACCTTGAAAATTATATAGTGTCCATTTTTTTTATAAATTCTGACCAAACCAGAATTTTAAATAAAATAAGTTTTGATAACAAAAAAATCGTAAAAAATATCCTAGTAAAAAATATTGATTTTAATAACAATTATGAAATTAATAAATTCATAGAAAAATTAAAAATTAATTTTGAAGATTATTGGAAATCGAAAAATGAAATAAATACATCTGTCAAATTACCTTTAACAGTCTCGGTTGAAAACAGTAATAATATAAAAATCTATAAATTAGAACAAAAACTTTCTAGCATAGAACTAATTTATAATTTTTATATTTATAAATTTAATAACAAAAATAATATTTATAAAATAATTTTTAATGGAACACCTGATAAATTTATTGAAGTGATGAAAAATAATAATTATGAATTTGAAATAAGTAAAAAAATATGGGTGATGAAATGAAAAATCTAAACCAACAAATTCTTAGTTTTGATTATGAGCAGAATTTTAAAAACCAGGATTTTTATGTGTCTAAAAGTAATGTATATTCATTTAAACTTTTAAATAGCTGGCCCAAATGGGAAAAAAAATTTATCAATTTAATTGGTGAAAATTTCTCTGGAAAATCTCACTTGATAAATATTTTTTTGCAAAACTTTAAAGGTATTAAAATACCCGCTTCCGAAATTACCAACGATTTTTTAAAAGAAATTAAAATTTATCAGAATATTATTATTGAAGATCTGGTGGAAAATATTGATGAAAATTTATTATTTACTTTAATTAACACCATAGAGCAGGATAACAAATATCTTATAATTACTTCTATAAAACCTATTGTTGATTTTAAATTTGAACTTCAAGATTTAAATTCAAGATCTAAGAATTTTCTTTTATCAGCGATAGAAAAACCAGAAGATGATTTAATGTATGCATTGATATTAAAAAATCTATCTGATCGTCAAATTTCAATTGATAAAAAATTAATAGATTTTATTATTAAAAGGATTAGTAGATCATATGGTAAAATATCTGATTTCATATATAAAATCGACGAAATTAGTTTAAAAAGAAAAAAACCAATCGACTTTAAAATAATAAAAGAGGCTTTAGGAGAATAATTGAATAAGTACAGAACACATAAATGTAACGAGTTAAGAAAAAGTGATGTTGACAAAAGTGTCTCTCTTTCTGGATGGATAAACAAAAAAAGAGATCATGGAAATTTATTATTTATTGATCTTAGAGATAATTACGGAATTACTCAGTGCATAATTGATAAAGAAAATAAAAATTTTTCTGAATTAGAAAAAACACAGCTAGAGACCGTTATTAAGGTTAATGGTAAGGTAGTAAATCGTTCAGATGAAACTAAAAATAAAGATATTCAGACTGGAGAAATTGAGGTGGTTATATCTGAATATGAGACATTAGGGACTTGTAAAGAATTACCATTGCCTGTTTTTAGTGATCAAGAATATGCAGAAGAAATAAGACTTAAATATAGATTTTTAGATTTAAGAAGAAAAAAAATTCATGAAAATATCATTTTAAGATCAAAAGTTATTTCTTACATAAGAAATGAAATGACAAAATTAGGCTTTTTAGAATTTCAAACTCCAATTTTGACCTCTTCTAGCCCTGAAGGAGCAAGAGATTTTCTCGTACCCAGTCGTTTAAACCCAGGAAAATTTTATGCTTTGCCACAAGCTCCTCAACAATTTAAGCAATTAATAATGGTTTCGGGTTTTGATAAATATTTTCAAATAGCCCCTTGCTTTAGAGATGAGGATGCTAGAGCCGATAGAAGCCCAGGTGAATTTTATCAACTCGACTTAGAAATGTCTTTTGTTGAACAAGAAGATGTATTCAATATTGTAGAAAAACTAATGGTTAATACTTTTAAAAATTTTTCTGATAAAAGACTGATGTATGATATTTTTCCAAAGATTCCATATTCTGAAGCAATGATTAAATATGGTAGTGACAAACCCGATTTAAGAAACCCTCTTCTTATAAATGATATTACAGAAATATTTAGTAGAGAGGATGTTTCATTTGATATTTTTAAAAAATTAGTACGATCTGGATCTAAAGTTAGATCTATTACTACCAAAAATACAAAAGATAAACCTAGAAGTTTTTTTGATAATATTGATAAATGGGCTAAAGAACAAGGTGCTTCTGGATTAGCATACTTTACATTTGAAAAAGATGATAAAATTTCAGCTAAAGGACCAGTGGGAAAATTTTTTTCCGAAGAGGCACTTTTAGAAATAATGAAAGTCACTAAATCCGAGGTAGGTGATAGTATTTTTTTAGCATGTGGAAAACAAAATGAATTAGAAAAAATAACGGCCCTAGCAAGAGATAAAATTGCTAAAGATTTAGATCTGATTGATCATGATACTTTTGCTTTCTGTTGGATAGTTGACTATCCAATGTTTGAAAAAGATGAATTAACAAATAATATTAAATTTAGTCATAATCCATTTTCAATGCCACAAGGCGAATTAAAGGATAAAGATTTTGAAAATCCTCTTAATATTCTTGCTTACCAATATGATATAGTTTGTAATGGAATAGAGTTATCTTCTGGTGCAATAAGAAATCACAAACCTGATCTTATGTATAAACTCTTTTCAATTGCAGGTTATAATAAAGCAGAAGTAGATGAAAAATTTAGTGGAATGATTAACGCATTAAGTTATGGTGCACCACCACATGGCGGAATTGCACCTGGAATAGATAGAATTGTCATGCTTTTAGCAAATGAAAAAAATATAAGAGAAGTCACTATGTTTCCAATGAACCAAAACGCTCAAGATTTAATGATGAACGCACCATCAGAGATTAATCAAGACCAATTGAAAGAATTAAATCTCTCAATAAAAACTAAGAATTAAAAATTATTTTTTTCCCTTTAAGCTAATTTTAATATCAGAGAGATCTACTAGGTTTTTTTTATAATTGTTTCTTACAAATCCTTTGCTTGTAATATCTTTGACAATTTTTAGTAGTTGATTTTGATCTTCTGAGTTTTGATCATCTGAACCATTTGTGTCGTTTCCACCTATAGAGGGTGTATGAGCTAGATCCTCTCTATTTTGATAAGAAATTGCTAGTTCCCTAAAAATATAATCCAATATTGAAGTAGCACTCAGAATTCTATCATTTCCAAAAACTTTACCAGATGGCTCAAATTTTGTTCCAACAAATGCACTAATAAATTCATCTAAAGGCACCCCATATTGAAGACCAAGAGAGACTGCAATTGCAAAATTATTCATTAATGCTTTTACTAGCTCACCTTCTTTACTTGTATCTATAAATATTTCTCCAATTTTTCCATCCTCATATTCACCAGTATGTAGATATACTTTATGATCTCCGATTGTCGCCTTCTGAATATATCCTTTTCTTCGATCTGGCATACCAAATCTTTTCCCACCTCTTTCTGAAGCTTTATTAAGATTTGTTACTACGTTTTCTTTACTAATTGGATTAAGGTTTTCTGAATTGTTTAATATTTCAACATTTTTATTATCTACAATTTTATTATTTTTAGGGTCAAGACTTTTAGTTTTTCTATTATCCAATTTAACATCTAAAACTTCGAATTTCCCATCATCTCTTTTTTCTAAATTTTTTAATTCTGTTTCATTTATATCATCTAAGTAATGATTGACTTTGAATGTGCACGTATAATATGTTTCGACCAGATATTTTGCCATTTGACCTCAATTTAAAATTAATTTGAATAATGAATCATTTAATTTATATACTTATTCAAATTTTAGTCTAATTTAAATTTTACAATTTTTAATTGAAAAAATAAAAAATAAAAATGTTGACACTTTTAAAAAAAATTTTCATTTGGTGGAATCAAGATACATTTGGAACTAGATTAAAAACTATTTTTTTTGGAAAACTTGTTGGAACAGATGAGCTAGGCAACAAATACTATCAAAGTAAAAAAGGGAAGAGATGGGTTGTATATACTGATACAATTGATGCATCAAAAATTCCAGTTGAGTGGTATTCGTGGATGCATTTTACTCCTAATAAAATAGAAAAAAAACATATTCTTGAAAAATATGAATGGCAAAAACCTCATCAATCTAATTTGACAGGTACTGATCAAGCATACTATCCCAATAAAAATAAAGATGGAGCTAAAAAAAAATATAAAAGCTGGAAAGAATAGTCTTAAATTAAACTTAATAATTTTTGTTTATTTTTCTTTATTTTCATTTGCACTTTCACAAAGTAACTTAGAGGGTACTTACACAGATATTAAAATTTTAGATAAAATAAGCTCTAAAAATACTCTTTTGAAATTAAAAAATGGAGATCTAGTGACATTTAAAGACTTATCAATAAAAAGTTTAAAATGTAAAAATTCAGAATTTGACGACAACCCTGAAATTACTGCTTACATACAAGTTATAGACCTTAATAATTCAAATAATGATGAAGTTTTTGTTTTTAATGGATGGATGTTTTCCTCAAGCCCATCAATAACTCCATTTGACCATCCAGTTTATGATATTTGGCTTGTAAACTGTTATTAAATAATTTTTTCTTTATCTATCCATCCTACATTGAAGTCAGATTCAATAAATTTTTTATGATTTAATAGTTTTTTATGTAAAGGAATAGTTGTTGTAATTCCTTCAATTACAAATTCATCTAAAGATCTATTCATTCTTTGAATTGCTTCTGACCTATTTCGACCATGACAAATTAACTTACAAATCATGCTGTCGTAATAAGGAGTTACTTTATAGCCTTGGTATATAGCTCCATCTACTCTTGTTCTAAAACCGGATGGTTGATGACACATCCCGATAGTCCCTGGAGAAGGTTGGAAGTTTTTACTTGCATCTTCAGCGTTAATTCTACACTCAATTGCATGGCCTCTTGGATTAATGTCACTTTGCTTTAATGCTGTCTCACCTGAAAATGCAATCCAAATTTGTTCTTTGATAATATCAATTCCTGTGACCATCTCTGTTACTGGATGTTCTACTTGAACCCTAGTATTCATCTCAAGAAAATAGAATTTACCACCTTCATATATAAATTCGACTGTCCCAGCACCCATATAACCAATTTTTTCAACCATATTCACTGTTTTTTCAAAAAGATCTTTTCTAACTTCATTATTTAAAACTGGACTAGGTGTCTCCTCAATAAGTTTTTGATGTCTTCTTTGGACTGAACAATCTCTTTCATGAAGATGCACAACTCGGTTCTTACCAGCTAAAATCTGTACTTCGATATGCCTAGGATTTTGAAAAAATTTTTCAATATAAACCTCATCATTTCCAAAATATTTTTGTGCCTCTGATTTAGCAGTAGAAAATAATGTTTCAAATTCCTCTTCTTTGTAAACGATTTTCATACCTTTTCCACCGCCTCCACCTGAGGCTTTAATTAAAACAGGAAAACCAATTTTTTTACAAAGTTCCTTAGCTTGAGCGATATCTTTCACACCACCCTCAGAACCTTCAATAACTGGTAATCCATTTTCTTTTGCAATTTTTTTTGCTTGAATTTTATCACCCATCATCGCGATTAATTCTGAAGAAGCCCCAATAAATTTAATTTTATTTTCCTCTAATATTTTTGCAAAATTTGCATTCTCTGATAGAAAACCATAACCAGGATGAACAGCTTCAGCATTAGTTAGCTCTATAGCAGACATCAATGCAGGTATATTCAGGTAACTATTTTGTGGTTGGTGGGAGCCTATACAGACACTCTCATCAGCAAGTCTAACGTGCATACTGTCTCGATCAACATCAGAATGGACAGCAACAGTTGATATTCCCCATTCTTTACATGCTCTAATAATTCTAACCGCAATTTCCCCACGGTTAGCAATTAAAATTTTTTTAAACATTATTTATTCTAAAACGATAAGAGTTTGACCAAATTCAACTGGTTGGCCATCATCGATACATATTTCTTTTACAACCCCGTCAGATGAGGAGGGCACATGATTCATTGTCTTCATTGCTTCAACAATCATTATTGTGTCACCTTTTTTAATTTTTTTACCTACTTCAATAAATTTTTTTGCACCTGGTTCAGGCGCATGGTAAGCAGTACCGATTATTGGAGATGTAACCTCAATACCATTTTTAATACTTTGATTATTTTCTGACATACTTTTTTCAGTTGGGGAATTATAAGTAACCATTGAAGGCTGATTAATGTTAGAACTTAAATTTTTTGAGACTTTAATTTTAGTGTCTTTCTCAGTGATTTCTATTTCAGTAAGATTAAACTCTTTTAGATAATCATTTAATTCTTTAATAATTTTTTTATCGATTTTCATTCTCTATGATCTTTTGTATAGAAATTATGGCTAAAATATAACCTTCAGTACCTAAACCAAAAATACCACCAGTTGCTATATCACTTATTAAAGATTTGTGTCTAAACTCCTCTCTTTTATAAATATTAGATATATGTAATTCGATTATTGGTTTTTTGAATAGACTAAGAGCATCTCTAATTGCTACTGATGTATGCGTAAACCCCGCTGCATTAATTATCATTCCTGTGTATTCTTTTCTAGCTTCTTGAATGATATTTACTATTTCACCTTCTAAATTTGATTGTGTAAAGTTTACCTCTAAACCAATTTCTTTTGATTTTTTTAAGCATTTTTCTTTTAATTGCTCAAATGTATCTGATCCATATTGTGATTGTTCTCTTTCACCTAATAGATTAAGATTTGGACCATTAATAATAATTATTTTATTAGTCATTCAGCACTTATATACGATGAAAAAAATAAAAATTAAAGTAAATGGTAAATTTAAAACAGTTTTGAATAACTCTAAATTGTCTGATCTTTTGAAAAATCTTAAAATTCCAATAAAAAAAGTGGCAATTGAATTAAATCAAGAAATTATTGATAAAAAAAGATCTAACAATATAAAATTAAAAAAAAATGATAAAATTGAAATAGTTCATTTTATTGGAGGAGGATAGTTTGAAAGAAGATAAATTTATAATTGCAAAAAAAAAATTTGATTCAAGATTAATAGTTGGAACTGGGAAATACAAAAGCATGGCAGAATGTGCAAAAGCAATAAAATTTTCTGGTGCGGAAATTGTTACAGTTGCTGTAAGACGCGTGAATATTTCAAATAAAAACAAACCACTTTTAATGGACTACATTGATCCAAAAAAAATTACATATCTTCCAAACACAGCAGGCTGTTTCAACTCAAAAGATGCTTTAAGAACACTAAGATTAGCAAGAGAAATTGGAGGTTGGAAGCTAGTTAAGCTTGAAGTTTTAGGCGATAAAACGAATTTATTTCCAGACATGATTGAAACCTTAAAAACAACAGAGATCCTTGCTAAGGAAGGGTTTAGGGTTATGGTTTATTGTAATGATGATCCCTTAATGTCAAAACGTTTAGAGAATTCAGGAGCAGATGCAATTATGCCTTTGGCGGCACCGATTGGTTCTGGATTAGGAATATTAAATAAAATTAATATTCAAATTATTAGAAAGCAAACTAAACTTCCTGTTATTATCGATGCAGGTTTAGGTCAAGCATCAGATGCTACGATTGCAATGGAGCTTGGTTGTGATGGTGTCTTAGTAAATACAGCAATAGCAAAAGCAAAAAAACCATTTGAGATGGCATTAGCTTTTAAAAATGCAGTTGTAGCTGGAAGACAGTCTTACAATTCAGGCAGAATAGCCAAAACATTAATGGGAAACCCTTCGTCTCCAAACGAAGGAATTATTTAGGTTTTTTATAAAATCTTTTTTTTTTATAAGTTTTTTTATAAGTTTTTTTTTCTTTATTTTTGATTATTTTATCTTCTTTATTTTGTAGTTCTAAATTTTTAAGTTTTTCATAATACTCTACTAATTCTATAGTTTTTTTAGACTTGTTTTGAATATTTATTATATATTCAGGAATTATTAAAGAATTATCGCTAATTATATCTAATGTCATTTTATTTTTTTTTTCAAAATAAGTTAAATCATTAACAAAGTTTTCTTTTAAAAAATCAGAAATTTTTTTACAAACTTTTAACTCTACAAATTTTGCTTTGTTTAAAACCGCTTTTAATTCAACAATTTTAAGCAGTTTCTGTGCAAACGACTCATCTGTTAAAGTAACTTTCCACTTAATGGCACTTTCCCTTAATCTTTGCCTAGACATTTCTAAAAGACCGAAGTTACTTATTCTACCTATCTGTATTCTAGCTCTATCTGACCTGCATTTATCTTTTAGTTTTCTCTCAACCAATCGTCTGTTTCCATAACTTAACATGTCAATAAAATCTATTATAATTAAACCAGATAAATCTCTTATTTTAATTTGTCTTGCAATTTCCTCTGCTGCTTCGATGTTTGTATCTAACGCAGTGCTTTCAACATTTTTACCTTTTATGGAGCTTCCTGAGTTTATATCTATGGATACTAATGCTTCAGTAGGGTTAATAACTAAATAACCTCCTGATTTAAGTTTAATTTCAGAGTCAAAGATTTGATTTAATTTTTGCTCAATATTTTCCTCAATGAACAAAGGTACTTTGCCTCTATATTTTTTTACTTTTTTAACACTAGATGGCATCATTGTTTTCATAAAAGACTGTGCCTTTTTATAACCATCTGTGCCCTCTACAATTATATTTTGGGTATTATCATCAAACATGTCTCTTAAAGTTCTTTTAATAATTTCACTTTCTTGATGAATAAGTGATGGAGCAATAGAATTTATTGCATTATCTTTAATTTGACTCCAAGTTTTAATAAGAGTTGTTAAATCATTATTGATTTCATTTTTAGTTTTATTACTACCTGCTGTTCTAACAATTAATCCCATTTCTTTTGGAATTTCGATTTCATTTAAAATTGTTCTTATTTTTTTTCTATCAGTAGGATTAAAAATTTTTCTCGAAATACCCCCACCCTTTGGTGTATTCGGCATTAAAACTATATATTTTCCAGCGATAGAAATAAAAGTACTAAGAGCAGCCCCTTTTTGACCTCTTTCATCTTTAATAACTTGAACAAGTATAACCTGATTTGGTTTTATAACTTCCTGAATTTTATATCTTTTAAACCTAAACTTATTTTCTTTCTTTTTTTCTTTTTCCTCTTCAGTATTATTCTTCTCGTCTATAATTTCTTTATTTTCTGTCTGATTTTCTATTTCTTTTTCAATAGGATCATCTATCTCTAATTTACCTTCAGCGATAATTTCTTCCTCTTTAGCCTCGACTTGTTTTGAAAGTTCTTCTCTAGCTTTCTCTTCTTCTTCTTTAATTTTATCTAAATCAGCCTTTGGTATTTGATAATAATCCGATTGGATGTCATTAAAAGACAGAAAGCCATGTCTATCTCTTCCAAAGTCAACAAAAGCAGCCTGAAGAGATGGTTCAATTCTACTTACTTTACCTAAATAAATATTATTTTTTATTAGGTTATTTTTTAAACCTTCGTATTCGTAATCTTCAATGTTTTCGTCAGATTTAAGAACAACTCTAGTTTCATTTGGATGCGAAGCATCAATGTATAAATTTTTTTCCATAATATTGTTATTGTTGATTTCATTAAATTTTCTTGGTTTAAATAAATTTTGTTTAATTCCTTTGCCTTATCTTTAACAAATTCCAAGATATAATGGAATTAAAATGCATAAGTTTTTAAAGAATATTCTTCTTATTTCTATAGCTATAGTTCTTTTAACAGGTGTTTTGATAGTTGGTGTGTTGTGGAGTTATTCAAATGATATTCCTGATTATAAATTTTTAAAAAATTATAAACCACCTGTTTCAAGCAAGGTTTACTCAGGAGAAGGAGAGCTTGTTGCAGACTTTTCTAAGGAAAAAAGGGTATTTGTGCCTTACAGCTCAATCCCTAAAAATGTAATAAATGCATTTTTATCTGCAGAAGATAAAAATTTTTTTTCACATCCAGGTGTAGATGCCAAAGGAGTGTTGAGAGCAGTAGTTAATAATATATCTAACATTATTTCATCTGAGCGATTAGAGGGTGCTTCAACAATAACGCAACAAGTTGCAAAAAATTTTTTATTAACAAATGAAGTGAGTATTAATAGAAAAATTAAAGAAGCAATTTTAGCTTTTAGGATCGAAAGAGCACTTTCCAAAGAAAGAATTTTGGAATTATACTTAAATCAAATATATTTAGGAAGTGGAGCTTATGGAATAGCAGCTGCTAGCTTGGAATATTTTGATAAATCAATTAGAGACATAAATTATTCAGAGGCTGCATTGTTAGCCGCATTACCTAAGGCTCCAAGTAGGTACAATCCATATAGAGATATTGAAGTTGCAAAATTTAGAAGAAATCTAGTTTTAAAAAACTTATTAGATAATAATTATATAACCTCTGAGTGGTATGAGAAATTAAAAAATAAAGAAATTATATTAAGTAAAAATAAGAAAATTTATCTTGAAGATGCACAATATTTTATTGAGGATGTAAGAAAAAATGTAATCAAAAATTTTACCTATGACAAAGTATATAAACAAGGGTTCAATATAAATACACCTATCAATTTAGAGTTTCAAAAAATTGCTACAAACTCCTTGAGAAACGGATTAATTTCATACGATCAAAGAAAAGGTTGGAGGGGACCATTAACTAGCAAGATTTATAAAAGTAATTGGAATAAAGATTTAAAAAAGTATAATTTAGAAAAGTCAATTGATTGGTCATTGGCAATAGTAAAAAAAATAAATAAATTCTCAGCAGAAATTGAGACTGAAGATAAAATTCAAGGTGTTATTGAATACAAAGATATTTCTTGGACCAAAAAAGAATTTAAAAACTTATTTCAACTAGGTGACATAATATATGTAAAAAAAATAAGTGATAACAAATTTAGTTTACAACAATTACCTAAAATCAACGGAGGAATTGTTGTTATGGATCCTTATACTGGAAGAATTTTAGCACTAAGTGGTGGATTTAGTTTTAAAAAAAGTGAATTTAATAGAGCGACTCAGGCAAATAGACAGCCAGGTTCTGCTTTTAAACCGTTTGTTTATGCATTAGCATTAGAAAATAATTATACTCCAACATCTTTAGTATTAGACGCACCTATAGTTTTAGATCAAGGTGACGATCTAAAGATGTGGAAACCTGAAAATTATGGGAAAAAATTTTATGGCCCATCTACACTTCGAACTGGATTGGAAAAATCTAGAAATTTAATGACTGTACGAATTGCTCAGAATCTTGGTGTTGAAAGAATTGTAAATTTCTCAAAAGATCTCAAAATTTATGAAAATCCAGAGGAATTATTGTCTATATCGTTGGGTTCTGCTGAGACTACTCTTATAAATTTAACCTCAGCTTATTCAGCTTTTGTTAATGGTGGAAAACTTGTTGAGCCAATATTAATTGATAGAATTCAAGATAGTGAAGGAAACACTATATACAATAATAACTTGAGACAGTGCATAGATTGTGATCAAATTTCTTACCTGAGTAACGATTATCCAAAAATTCAAAATAACTATAAGCAAATTTTTTCACCCGAAACTGCATATCAAATGACCTCAATACTTGAAGGTGCAGTTCAAAGAGGTACTGGCAAAAAACTAAGAGACTTGAACTTAAATATTGCTGGCAAAACTGGAACAACAAACAAAAACACAGATACTTGGTTTATTGGCTTTACCTCAAACTTATTAGTGGGAGTTTATGTAGGTTCAGATGACCCTTCACCTCTTGGAAAATATGAAACTGGCTCAAAAACTGCACTTCCGATTTTTAAAGATTTTATTAAGCAAGTTGTAAAAAAATCAGATGCCAGACCATTTAAAGCAGCCGAAGATACAATTATGATGGTAGTAGATCCTAAAACAGGGCAAAAGGCTAAATTTTCTACAAAAAATACAATCATAGAAGTTTTTAAAAAAGAAAATGTGGTTAATGGAAAAGTTCTTTACTCAAATACTGATAGATTAGATAGCAATAATATACTAAAGTTTTATTAATGAGTGATAATTTTCAAAATTATAAAGAAGAAATAGATAAGATAAATCAAAGAATTAAGGAGTATCTTTGAAAATAATAATATTTATTCAAAACTTCAGTCTCTGAATACAAAAATGCTAGAAGCCAATTTCTGGCAAGATAAAAGTAATTCTCAAAAAGTAGTTAAAGAAAAGAAATTTTTTGAGGATTTAATAAATTCTTTAAATTCATCTGTTGAAAAATTAAATGATTTTAAAGATTTAAATGAATTAGCTTTGGAGGAAAATAACTTGGACGTTCAAGGTGAAATTATACAAAATATTAAACAATTAAGATCGGAAATAAAAAAAAGTGAAATTAAATGTTTTTTATCAAGCGAAGCAGATCCATTAGACTGCTATATTGAGATTCATGCAGGTGCTGGAGGTACAGAGAGTCAAGATTGGGCTGATATGTTAAGACGAATGTATTTAAAATGGTCTGATAAAAAGAATTTTAAATCAAACTTAATAAGCGAACATAGAGGAGATGAGGCTGGAATTAAGTCAGCAACAATAAAGATAGAGGGGGATTATGTTTTTGGTTGGCTTAAAAAAGAGTCTGGTATTCATCGTTTGGTTAGAATATCTCCATTCGACTCAGGTGCAAGAAGACATACAAGTTTTGCAAGTATCTGGATATATCCAGTTGTTGACGAAAATATAAATATAGAAATTTCTGAAAAAGATTTGAGAATAGATACTTATCGATCTAGTGGAGCAGGTGGCCAACATGTAAACACTACCGATAGCGCTGTAAGAATTACCCATCTACCTTCCAAAATTGTTGTACAGTGTCAAAATGAGAGGTCTCAACATAAAAATAAAGAGACATGTATGAATATGTTAAAAGCCAGATTGTACGACCATGAAATTAAGAAAAGAGAAGAACAAAATCAAAATACAGAAAACTCAAAATCTGAAATTGGTTGGGGCCACCAAATAAGATCCTATGTATTACAACCTTATAGATTAGTTAAAGATAATCGAACAAATTTTGAAAGTACTAGTCCGGATAAAATTCTAGATGGTGATCTGGATGAATTTTTAGAACAATCACTCTATAAAATAAAATGAGAAAATTTTTAGTAAAGTTTTTTATAGCAATAACAGTTTTAATTTTTTTACCAATAATTTATTTAAGTACTATTGGAATTGAAACAGAAAGTTTTAATGAACAGATAAAAAATAAAGTTAATGAGAGTAATAGAAATTTAAAACTAAATCTAAAAAAAATTAAAATTAAATTAGATCCAGTTAGATTAAAATTTAATGCCAAAACTGTTGGTGCTACTGTTTATTATTATAATAAACCACTTGAATTAGAATATATAGGAACAGAGGTATCTCTTGCGTCAATAATTAAAAATAAATTTGTTTCATCAAATCTTGAAATAGGATCAAAATCATTACCACTAGGTGATTTAATTAAATTTGCTAAGACAGCTTACAAAGGTCCAGAATTATTTATTTTAGATAAAATTATAAAAAAAGGTCATGTAATATTTGATTTAAAAATTAATTACGACGAAAAGGGGAAAATTAGAGATGACTATGAAATAAATGGCATAATAAAGGATGGAAAAATTCAACTATTAAATAATTATAGTTACGAAAAAATTAATTTTTTATTTAACTTAAAGAAACAAGAATTTAAACTTCAAGAAATAAAATTTGCGACAAGTAAAATCGATTTTTTTTCCAACAAGGTAAACGTTAAGCAAAAAGAAGATATTTTTATCATTGATGGAAATGTCAAAAGTAAAGATGCTGCTTTATCGAAAAATTTCTTAAAAATAATTAAATTAAATTTAAAAAATTTAAATTTAGATAACACGACTTTCAGTTCAGATAATAGTTTTAGTTTCGAGGTTAATAAAAATTTTAAATTAAAAAATATGTTTCTTAAATCTAATATTGATTTAGATCACCTCAAATATAATAGAGAAAGTTATATCTCAGACTTTTTCTCAAACATAAATGAGGAAATCGTTTTAAAAAACCATAAATTAAAATTACAGTATAGTAATAATCTATTATCAATTATTGGGGAAGGAGAAATAAAATTAGAAGAAAATTTTAATAAAATTAACTATATCTTCAAAAATAATGATCAAAGTTATAATATTCAATCGAATTTAACTTTAGATGCTATTAGTTTAAAAAAACAAGATTTTATTAGTGTTTTTTTCCCATCTGCTAATGAGAATATTAATTTAAAAAACCAAAAATTAAATATTAAATATAATAACAAAAAATTATCTTTAGCAGGCGAAGGTAAAATAAAAGTTGATGATGAATTTGAAAGTATAAAATATTTAATATCAACAAAAGATAAAAAAATCAATTTTGATTTAGATATGAATTTAGACAAAACTGATTTTGAAGTAAATTTTTTTAATTATAAAAAAAATAATAAAATAGACACCCAATTGAAAATTGATGGTTATTATGAGCAAGATAAAAATCTTTCTTTAAACAATCTAATTATTTTAGAAGACAAAAATAAAATTGAAGTAAGTAATCTTACCTTAAATGAGAATAATTCAATTATTAATGTTGATTATGTTGAGTTTGATTATTTAGACACTGAGAATAAGTTAAACAAATATTCGATAAAAAAAATAAAAAAAGACGATTTTGATATAATTGGATTTAGTTTAAATGCAAATACCTTAATTACAAATCTTTTAAAAGGTAATGATAAAAAAAGAAATAATATTTTTCAAAATAATATTGCTCTAAATATAAAGTTAGACGAAGTTTCTTTAGATGAAATTAATTATGTTTCAGATTTAAAAGGAAATTTATTTATTAAAGATAATAGTGTTGTAGATGCCAATTTATCTGCACTTTTTGGTGATAAAAAAAATATTTCATTTTCAATCAATAGTGATGCTGAAAATAACAAGATAACTACACTATACTCCTCAAAAGCAAAACCATTAGTTGAACGATATAAATTTATTAAAGGATTTGATGAAGGATATCTAGATTTCTATTCATCTAAAAAAGGTAATATTTCTATATCTAAACTTAATATTTATGATTTTAAATTGAAAGAATTACCAGTTTTAACAAAAATTCTTACTCTTGCTTCTCTACAGGGAATTGCAGATATTTTATCAGGAGAAGGAATTAGATTTGATGAATTTGAAATGAATTTTAAAAATCAGGGAGATCTAATGACAATTGATGAGATTTATGCAATTGGTCCTGCAATTTCAATACTAATGAGTGGATATGTAGAGGATGATAAACTAATAAGCCTAAGAGGGACACTTGTGCCAGCAACCACTATTAATAAAACAATTAGTTCAATACCAGTTCTTGGGAAAATTTTGGTTGGAGATAAAACAGGAGAAGGGGTTTTTGGAGTAAGTTTTAAGATTAAAGGGCCACCTAAGAAGCTAGAAACTACTGTAAATCCAATTAAGACATTAACCCCAAGATTTATAACTCGTACTTTAGAAAAAATTAAAAAAAATTAATTTAGCTCAACTTTAATGTGTCTTTTTTTTCCTATAGATAACTTGAGGTAATTTTCTTTAAAAAGATTGTGATCAATAATAAATTTTTCGTCAGATATAGTATTATCATTAATTTTTATCGCATTTCCTTTTATAAGTCTTCTAATCTCACTTTTAGAATTTTCTAATTTAGACAGTAAAATAAGATCTAAAACGTTAATTTTTTTGTCAAAATTTTCTAATGATATATTTACAGAAGGTAAATTTGAACCAAGTGAATTTCCAGAAAATGCCTCTTTAGCTGCTTGTTCTGAGTTCTTCGCTGCCTTTTCGCCATGAAGCAAAGAGGTAGTTTTATTTGCAAGCAAAATTTTTAATTCATTTATGTTATTTTTTTTTAATTTTTCTATCTCGACAATATCAAGATCAGTAAACATTTTTATAAATTTAATCACATCCCTGTCATCAATATTTCTCCAAAATTGCCAGTAATCATAAGCTGATAAAAATTTTTCATCTAACCAAACTGCACCGTTTTCTGTCTTACCCATTTTTGCACCTGTAGCTAAAGTAATTAGTGGAGTAGTTAAACCAAAAGTTTGATTATTAGAGTATCTTTTAATAAGCTCAACTCCGTTTACAATATTCCCCCATTGATCAGAACCACCAATTTGTAAAACACAATTTTCTGTTTTATTTAATTCTAAAAAATCATATGCTTGCAAAATCATATAATTAAATTCCATATAACTAAGTGATTGTTCTCTATCCAGTCTCAATTTGACACTATCAAATGTCAACATCCTATTGATAGTAAAGTGTTTTCCAATATCTCTTAAGAAAGATATATAATTCAAATTTTTTAACCAAGAATAATTATTTACAAATATTGGTTTTGTGCTTGGGTCATCATTGTCTAAAAATTTTTTAAGAATATTTTTAATATTTAGAATATTTTTTTCAATTTCTTCTTCACTTAAAATTTTTCTAGTTTTATCTTTTCCAGATGGGTCACCAATTCTTGTAGTTCCACCACCAAGTAAAACTATAGGACGATGTCCATTTTTTTGAAGTAATCTCAAACACATTATTTGTAGTAAGCTACCAACATGTAAACTCTCTGCGGTACAGTCAAAACCAATATAAGCTTTGATTTTTTCTTTATCTAGTAAATTTGATAATTCATCCTCACTAGTACATTGGTAGAAATATCCTCGATCTTTAAAATCTTTTAAAAATTTATTCATAAGTCTATAGTTACAATATACAAATTTTTAATAAAAAGAATATCAATGAAAAAAAAATTATATACATCTATAGGATTAATGAGTGGAACCTCAATGGATGGAGTGGATATATCAATAATCCAATCTGATGGGCAATATCAATTTTACAACATTTTAGATAAGTATTTTGAGTATGATGTTGAACTACAAGCAGAGTTAATTAGATTAAGAAACTTAGTTTTAGTAGAGAATGATTTATTTAAATATTCCAAAGAATTGGGAAATTTAGATAGAAAAATTACAATTTTTCATGCAGAAAAAATAAACCAAATATTATTAAAATATAACAATGAAATTGATCTAATAGGTTTTCACGGCCAAACAATATATCACGAGCCACAAAAAAAAATCACAAAACAACTTGGAGACGGAAAGCTGCTATCTCAGCTATTAAAAAAAAAAGTTGTTTATGACTTTAGACAAAAAGATATTGAAAATGAAGGACAAGGAGCCCCTTTAACTCCAATATTTCACTATCTCATATCCAATATTGTTAATGAAAAATTCAAAACAGGATTTCCCATAGGATTTATAAATATTGGAGGAATAACAAACCTTACTAAGATTATAAGTATTTCCGGTAATTTTGAGGATAATATTATTGCTTATGATATTGGGCCTGGAAATTGTTTGATAGATGACTGGGTTAGAAAAAATTCTAATAAAAAATTTGATGAAAATGGAAATATATCAAAAACAGGAAAAATTGATCAATTAATTACTAATCAAATCATTGAAAATTTTAACATAGATACATATTCAAAATCTTTAGATATTAAAAATTTTGACAACTCTTTTGCTAGAGGTCTCACATTTGAAAATGGCTGCGCAACAATAACTAACTTTACAGGCTATCTAATAGCTAAAGGAATAGAAAATATAGGCACTGATAGTAAAATTAAATACTTAATTTCAGGGGGAGGAAGAAAAAATATTACTTTATTAGATTGTATTAAAGAAAATCTTAATGACAAAAACAATTTTATTTTAGATGATATAGATAACTATGGTTTCAATGGTGATTATATTGAATCTCAGGCATTTGGATATTTAGCTATTAGATCTTTTTTAGATTTACCTATTTCATTTCCAAATACAACAGGATGTACAAAGCCTACAGTTGGTGGTAAACTAGTAAAAAATTCTTAATAAAGAGCCCTCTCTTTTTTAATATATTTATCAAGACTTTTAATTAACACACCATCTGTTTTAGAAAAAAAATGATTGGCATCTGTAATAGCGTGAAATTCAACTTTAATTCCTTTTTGTGCACTTAGTTTTTTATCTAGTTCTTTAATATACTCTTCTGGAACTAATTCATCCTTTTTTCCATAAATTACCATTCCAGATGTAGGACATGGTGATAAAAAAGAAAAATCATAAACATTAGGTTGAGGTGAAATAGCTATAAATCTATTTATTTCAGGTCTTCTCATTAGTAGCTGCATAGCTATCAATGATCCAAAAGAAAAACCAGATACCCAACATTGAGAATTATCAAAATTTTCCCTTTCTAACCAGTCCAACGCAGCTGCTGCATCAGCTAGTTCTCCTTGGCCATTATCAAATTCTCCATCACTTTTTCCAACACCTCTAAAGTTAACTCTACAAACAGAAAAATCATTTTCCATAAATGCATGGAATGTATCTACCACAACCTTATTATTCATGGTTCCCCCGTATTGAGGATGAGGCTGCAATACTAGTGCAACAGGTGATGTATTTTTTTTACTTTTAAAATATTTAGCTTCAAGCCGTCCAGCAGGACCTGGAATAAATATTTCTAAAATTTTGTTATCCATAAGCGCTATTGATTATTATTCTCAAAAAAAAGTTACGTTTATCATAACTGAGCGACAATATGTTAGTTTTTTTTTGTAGTGTAAACTTGACCATTTTAGTCAGGTATGTATAAAAAGGCTATTATTTAAAGGGTAAAATGAAACTGACATCAAAAGGAAGATACGCTGTTATGGCACTTGTAGATCTTGCAAGGTTTGACACTATTAATCCAGTGTCTTTGCGTGATATTTCATTACGACAAGGAATTTCCTTAGATTATTTAGAACAAATTTTTTCAAAGCTTAAAAAAAATCAAATTGTAAAAAGTACCAGAGGTACCCAAGGTGGATATGTTTTATCAAAAAAGCCAAATGAAATAAAACTTACTAATATTTTTAATGCTGTTGACGAAAAAGTTAAAACTGTCCAGTGCAAAAAAGAATCAAAAAAAGGCTGTAATGGAAAAGCAACAAAATGCGTAACTCATAACCTTTGGGATGAACTAGAAACTCATATTAATAGTTTTTTTGAAAAAAAAAGTTTAGAGGACTTATTAAAAAATAATTCAGAACGGATTAATTAAGATGGAAAATAGACAAAAGGAAATAGACAAATTAAAAGATTATAAATATGGTTTCTCGACTGATATAGAAAATACGAGAGCACCTAAGGGTTTAAATGAAGACGTAATTAAATTTATTTCTAACATTAAAAAAGAACCACAATGGATGCTTGAATTTAGATTGAAAGCTTATGAGAGATTTAAGCAATTAAAAGAACCAAATTGGCAAAAACCAAAATATCCAAATATAGATTATCAAGATTTATATTATTATTCTGCACCTAAAAGCATGGATGATAAACCAAAAAGTTTAGATGAATTAGATCCTAAACTTTTAGAAACTTACAAAAAGTTAGGTATCCCTCTTCAAGAACAAGCAAGATTAAATGGTATCGCAGTTGATGCAGTTTTTGACTCAGTTTCAGTTGCAACAACTTTTAGAGAAGAATTAATAAAACAAGGAATTATTTTTTGTCCAATTTCAGAAGCAATTCAAAAACATCCAGAATTAGTTAAAAAATATTTAGGTTCAGTGATTCCGTTAACCGATCATTTTTTTGCAACTTTAAACTCAGCAGTTTTTACTGACGGTTCATTTGTATACATTCCAGAGGGTGTTAGATGCCCAATGGAACTTTCAACTTATTTTAGAATAAATGCATCCAATACAGGTCAATTTGAAAGAACTTTAATTATTGCTGACAAAGGAAGTTATGTTAGCTACTTAGAAGGTTGCACAGCTCCTATGAGAGATGAAAATCAATTACATGCTGCTAATGTTGAATTAGTTGCTCTTGATGATGCTGAAATAAAATATTCAACAGTTCAAAATTGGTATCCAGGTGATAAAGATGGTAAAGGTGGAATATATAACTTTGTTACTAAAAGAGGATTGTGCAAAGGTAAGAATTCAAAAATTTCTTGGACACAAGTCGAAACTGGATCTGCAATCACTTGGAAGTATCCTAGTTGCATTTTAAAAGGCGATAATTCTGTTGGAGAATTTTATTCAATCGCCATTACAAATAATCACCAAAAAGCTGATACTGGAACTAAAATGATCCATTTAGGAAAAAACACAAAAAGTAAAATTATATCCAAAGGAATAAGTGCTGGCTTTTCAGATATGACTTATAGAGGATTGGTTGATATTTCTTCAAAAGCATCGAATTCAAATAATTATACTCAGTGCGACTCTTTACTGATGGGTAACAAATGTGGTGCTCATACAGTTCCTTATATCAAAAATAAAAATTCAGAATCAAATATAGCCCATGAAGCCACTACCTCTAAAATAAGTGAGGAACAATTACATTATTGCCAACAAAGAGGGCTTAGTGCCGAAGAGGCGGTCGGATTAATTGTTAATGGATTTTGTAAGGAAGTATTACAGCAACTACCGATGGAATTTGCTGTTGAAGCACAAAAGTTAGTAGGGATCAGTTTAGAGGGAAGTGTTGGATAATGTTAAAAATAAATAAATTAAATGCAAAAATAGATAACAAGGAAATTTTAAAAGGATTTTCGCTAAATGTTAATCCTGGTGAAGTTCATGCCATAATGGGTCCAAACGGATCAGGTAAAAGTACTTTATCAAATATCTTATCAGGAAAGAAAGGATATGAGGTTTCTGGGGAAATTCTTTTTGAGGAAAAAGATTTATTTGAACTTGAAACAGAGGAAAGAGCTCACAAAGGTATTTTTTTAGCTTTCCAATATCCATTGGAAATTCCTGGAGTAAACACAAATATATTCCTAAAAACTTCATTAAATGCGGTTAGAAAAGCAAGAGGTGAAAAAGAGCTTGATGCGATAGAGTTTTTAAAACTTGTAAAAGAAAAATCAAAAGAACTTAAATTTGATGAGGAAAAATTAAATAGACAATTAAATGTTGGTTTTTCTGGAGGAGAAAAAAAAAAAAATGAAATTTTACAAATGTCAATGTTATCTCCAAAATTATCTATTCTTGATGAAACAGACTCAGGACTAGACATAGACGCATTAAGAATTGTTGCAGATGGAGTAAATACTTTAAGAAACGAAGAAAACTCATTTTTAATAATTACACATTATCAAAGGTTGCTTGATTATATTAAGCCTGACTTTGTCCATGTTTTAATCAATGGAAAGATCGTTAAATCTGGTGGTCCTGATTTAGCTATAGAACTTGAGAAAAAAGGTTACGAAAATTTTAATTAGATGAAAGAACAATTACAAAAAGATTTTGAAAATACTATTAAAAATTTAAGTTTATC
This sequence comes from uncultured Pelagibacteraceae bacterium, assembly GCA_902539165.1. Lineage (GTDB taxonomy): Bacteria > Pseudomonadota > Alphaproteobacteria > Pelagibacterales > Pelagibacteraceae > Pelagibacter. The sequence continues at coordinate 143,006 of CACBHY010000003.1, read as the reverse complement.
TCAAAAAGATATTGAAATAAAAAAATTTTCTTTAGATAATTTTATAAACAAAGGTTTTCCAAATAGAAAAGAAGAAGATTGGAAATTCTCTGATCTTAACAAGATAATTAATAAAAATATTGGGGAATTAAGTTTTTATTGTGAGGACAAACCAACCAACAAAGTTGATACCAGTGTGTTCTTAGATGGTTTAGAGCACAATAAAATAGTCTTGATAAATGGTAGAATTGAAAAAATTGATTTTGACTATGAAAAAAAAGGTCAAATAGAAATAATTGAACATTCAGAAACTGTTAATAAATTTTATAACAATAATTCTTTATCTGATTTAAATAATGCTTTTACCAATAAATCTTTTAAAATAGCTGTTAAAGAAGGCTATCAGTTATCAAAACCACTCATAATATACCACACAACAAACACTAAAATTAACTCTTGCAATATTAATTTAAGACTGGATTTTGAGTTGCATGAGAACAGTTGTTTAAGATTAATTGATTTATTTAATGATAAATCTGAAAAAAATTTTCTAAATATTTTTTATAATTTTGATTTAAAAGAAAATTCAATATTAAAAAATTATAAAGTAGATAAGTTTGAAAACAAAAATATAAAATACTTGTTTAATAATATTGATCAAAACAAAAATAGTATTTCAGAAACATTTATTCTATCCTCAGGATCAAATTTTTTAAAAAGTGAAATTAATTGTGATTTAAATGGAGAACATTCTTCAGCCTTTGTGAATGGTATTTTCTCGCTTGATAAAAATAAACATCATGAAATAAGAACAATAATAAATCATCTTACAGAGAATACGAAAAGCTATCAGTTAATTAAAAGTGTTTTAGAAGATAGTTCTAAAGCTGTGTATCAAGGAAAAATATTTGTGAATTCTGAAGCACAAAAAACTGATGGATACCAGCTTAGTAAAGCAATATTGCTAAATAAAGAATCTGAATTTAATGCTAAACCCGAATTAGAAATTTACGCAGATGATGTTAAATGTTCACACGGTTCAGCCTCAGGAAGTCTTAATGAAGATTCTATATTTTATTTAATGTCTAGAGGTTTAAATTACAATCAAGCCAGAGAACTTTTAATAAATGGTTTTTTACTTGATGTAGTAGAAAAAATTACGGACTCAGAAATTAAAAACTTAATTAAAAATATGATTGGAATTAAAGAATGAAAATAGAAAATGTAAAAAACGAATTTCCTATTTTTGATGAAAAGATTCAAAATAATGATCTAGTTTATCTTGATAGTGCCAACTCATCACAAAAACCAAAAGTTGTAGCAGATAAAATTAATGAATTTTATACCAAACAGTTCTCAAATGTAGGAAGAAGTGTTCATTATCTTGCAGTTGCAGCTACCAATTTATACGAAAATACCAGATCTTCTGTACAAAAATATATTAATGCCAATGATAAAAATGAAATTGTTTTTACTAAAGGTGCGACCGAAGCATTAAATTTAGTTGCCAATACTTTAGGGCAAAACTATTTAAAAGAGGGAGATGAAATTTTAATTACAGAACTTGAACACCATTCTAATTATGTTCCATGGCACTTTTTGAGAAAATCAAAAAATATTAAAATTAATTTTGCAGAAGTAAATGAGAATGTTGAAGTTACTTTAGAGGAAATTGAAAAGAAAATAACTTCTAAAACTAAAGTGATTGCAGTTACCCATTTATCTAATGTTACAGGAGCCATATTACCAGTAAAAGAAATAACTGATCTGGCACACTCAAAAGGAATAATTGTTGTAATAGATGGTTGTCAAGGTGCTCCCCATCTTAAACTTGATATGCAAGATTTAGATTGTGATTTTTATGCAATATCCTGCCATAAAATGTATGGACCAACTGGACTTGGTGTGTTGTATGGTAAAAAAAAATGGTTAGAGGAGTTGCCTCCATACCAAGGCGGAGGAGGAATGATTAAAGAAGTTAAAAAGGATAGCATTTCCTATGGTGATTTACCAAATAAATATGAGGCAGGAACCATGGCTACTGCCCAAGTAATTGCTTTTGATCAATCAATCAAGTTCATGGAAAGCATAGGAATAGAAAATATTATGCAACATGAAGCCGATTTAGTTGAATATGGTCAGGAACTATTACAAAAAAATAACTCAGTTAAACTAATTGGAAGTCCAAATAATAGAGGTGGAGTTTTATCATTTACTTTAGAGGGGGTCCATCCACATGATATAGCAACTATACTCGATGAAGATGGAGTTGCCATAAGAGCTGGTCATCATTGTTGTCAAATTTTACATGATAAATTAAATATACCAGCGAGTGCTAGAGCTTCTGTTGGGATTTATAATACGAAGGATGATTTAGATAAATTAAATGACTCAATCAACAACTGTAAAAAAATATTTAATTTAAAATGAATTTAAAAGAATTATATCAAGAAATTATTCTAGAACACGGTAAAAATCCAAGGAACCTTGGTAAGACAGATGATTTTAATAAAGATGCAAAAGGTAACAATCCTTTATGTGGAGATAACGTACATATTTATCTCAAATTAAATGGTCAAAAAATAGTCGAAGATATTTCTTTCGAAGGAAGTGGTTGTGCTATTTCCATGGCATCTGCTTCGATTATGACAGATTTAATAAAAGGCAAAAATGAAAATGAAGCAAGGGAAATTGTTGAAGATTTTTTAGGAATGATAAAAGAAAACCCAGAATTAAAATCTGAATATCTACACGAAGATGAAAAAACCAAGTTAATGTGTTTATCGGGTGTTAAACAATATCCTATGAGAGTTAAGTGTGCTACTTTATCTTGGCATACATTAGTCTCAGCTTTTGATGATAAACAAGAAGAGGTTAAAACAGAAAATTAATATGTCAAAGAAAGAACAAATTATTAAAGAAATAAGAAAAATTTATGATCCTGAGCTACCAGTGAATATTTATGAATTAGGATTAATTTATGATATACAGGTTGAAAATGAAAAATCTGCTAAAATAAAAATGACTTTGACAACTCCAAATTGTCCAGTAGCCGAGAGCTTACCAAAAGAAGTTAAAGAGGGAGCAATGCAAGTGGAAGGTATTGAGGAAGTTGATTTAGAGTTAGTTTGGGACCCACCATGGACAAAAGATATGATGTCTGAGTCAGCAAAATTGGAACTAAATTTATAATGAGTAATATAATTAAATTAAGTGATAATGCAGCATCAAGAATAAAAGAGATTATGGCCAACGCTAAAAAAGATTCTCTTGGTGTAAGAGTCTCAGTTAAATCTGGAGGTTGTGCAGGAATGTCTTACGTAATGGAATACACAAAAGAGATTAATCCCAATGACGAAATAATAGAGGATAAGGGTGTAAAGGTATTTGTAGATTCAGCTGCCATAATGTACCTTTTAGGAACTGAAATGGACTATAAAAAAGATGAATTATCCTCCTCTTTCGTCTTTAATAACCCGAATGAAACTGAGCGTTGTGGTTGCGGAGAGTCATTCAAAACATCATAATAGTATAATCCCATTTTGAGCATATCAGATTTGCATGTTTTGCATATCTCAGATAAATAGTAGTTATGAATACATTTGAGTTTAAAAATCTTGTTAAAAATCTTAAAGATAATTTGAAACAAAAATCATTTTTTAAGAACCTTAGAAAAGAAGTAGAAACTGGTGCTAACGGTACGCAAGACTACGTTGTTAAAAAAGGTATTAACAAAGATACAATAGCTACAACTAGACAGTAATTAATTACTAACTACTGTAATACATTTCAAACTCAACAGGATGAGGAGCATGTTCAAATTTATGAATTTCCTCAAACTTTAGAGCAATGTAAGCATCTATTTGATCATCTGTAAATACTCCACCCTGAGTTAAAAACTCTCGATCTTTATCCAAATTTTCCATTGCTTCTCTTAAAGAACCGCAAACTGTTGGAATAGCTTTAACTTCCTCTGGGGGTAATTCATATAAATCTTTATCGAAAGATTCACCTGGATGTATTTTATTTTTGATTCCATCAAGTCCTGCCATAAGCATAGCTGCAAAAGTCAAGTAAGGATTTCCAGAAGCATCAGGAAATCTTATTTCACATCTAGCACCTTTTTTACTTAGAGTAATTGGAATTCTGCAAGATGCAGATCTATTTCTTGCAGAATATGCAAGAAGAACCGGTGCTTCAAAACCAGGAATTAATCTTTTGTAACTATTAGTAGTAGAGTTTGCAAATGCATTAATGGCTTTAGCATGTTTTAATATTCCTCCAATATAATGTAGAGCTGTTTCAGATAAACCCGCGTATGCATCACCAGAAAATACTGGTGTATCACCTTTCCAAATAGACTGATGAATATGCATTCCAGAACCATTATCTCCAGCAACTGGTTTTGGCATAAACGTAGCAGTTTTTCCAAAAGAATGTGTAACCATCTGCACAACATACTTATATAGTTGAACGTTGTCAGCTTGATTAACTAAAGTTCCAAAATACATTCCAAGTTCATGTTGACTTGGTGCAACTTCATGGTGATGTTTTTCAACTTTAATTCCAACCTCTTTTAAGTTTTTCAGGTATTCACCCCGCATGTCCTGCTCACTGTCAACAGGTGGGACAGGAAAATATCCACCTTTAATCGGGGGTCTATGTCCCATGTTACCATTTTCATATTCTTTTCCAGAGTTATAAGGGCCTTCTTTATTATCAATTTTAAATCCACATTCATTCATATCATTTTTAATTCTCACATCATCAAAAACAAAAAATTCAGGCTCGGGACCAAAAAATGCTTTATCACCAACACCTGATGCTTTTAAATATTCTTCTGCTTTTTTTGCAACACCTCTTGGATCTCTTTCATAAGGGTCTTTTTTAATTGCATCTAAAATGTCACAAAACAGAACAACTGTATTATGAGAAGTAAATGGATCCATAAACATTCTTGCAGTGTCTGGTTTTAAAATCATATCAGACTCATTTATTGCCTTCCATCCAGCAATTGAAGATCCGTCAAAAAATACTCCATCATTTAACATATCTTCATCAACAACAGTTACATCCATTGTTAAATGTTGAAGCTTACCTCTTGGATCTGTAAATCTTAGATCTACGAACTCGGCTTCTTTTTCTTTGATAAATTTTAAAACGTTTGCTGCACTCATTTATGTCTCCTATGTAATTTTCTCAATATTAGATAGCAAAATTATATTGTAAAATATTGCTTATTTAACTAATAACACCTATGCAATTTTCACATAAGTGGTGTATTTAATCAATACTATTTTAAAAAAAAAGTGAGCTCATTATTAGATAAAGAACCTGTTAAAAGAGTAGAAAAGTTTCTTACTGAATTTGATCGTAATTTAAAAATTGTAACTTTAGACCAAACTGCGAGAACAGCAAATGATGCCGCTACAGCTTTAGGTTGTAATGTCGGTGCAATTGTAAAAAGTTTACTTTTTAAAGCAGGACCATCTTATATTTTATGTTTAGTGTCAGGAGACAAAAGAGGATCCCTAAACAAATTAAAGAAAATATTGAATGAAAAAGATGTCTCAATGGCCAATCCAGAAGATGTAAAAAAAATAACTGGTTTTACTATAGGAGGAGTTTCACCAGTTGCTCATTTGGTTAAATTAAAAATATTTATTGATAATAATTTAGAGAGATTTACAGCTGTTTATGCAGCAGCAGGTCATCCAAATGCAGTATTCGAAATAAAATACAATCAACTATCCAGATTAACAAATGGTGAAGTTAAAGAGATAACAGAATGAGACAACCAAAGTTTATTGACTATATATTATTAACAGCTCTTTCATTAATTTGGGCTTCTGCATTTTTTAACATTAAGATAGCAACATACTCTTTTGGACCAGTAACAATTGCATTTCTAAGAGTATTTTTTGGTTCAATACCTGTTTTACTTTTATGTTACTACAAAAATATTAAAATAGAAGCTTTCTCAAAAGATTGGTACTGGTTTGCAATGATTGGTTTTATTAACTTAGTTGTACCATTTTTTTTAATAGCTTATGGTGTAAAATCAGTACAAAGTAATTTAGCTGCAATTTTAATGTCAACTACACCTTTAAGCTCTACAGTACTAGCACATTTTTATACAAAAAACGAAAAATTTAATATTATTAAAACAATAGGAATTCTAATAGGTTTTTCAGGAATAATATTTTTGTTTTCAGATAATATTTTAATTGATCAGAATAATTTTATATCAGCTTTATTAATTTTACTTGGTTCTACATGTTATGTAATAGGGGGAGTGTTAACTTTAAAAATTAGCAAGAAAAAAAATGAAAACGTTACTGGATCGATTTTAATTTGGGCAATAATAATTTTATTTCCACTAGTCGCTTTAACAGAACAACCTTGGCAATCAATTCCGAGAACTGACTCATTAATATCAGTTATCTATTTAGGCATTGTTCCAACTGGGATAGCTTGGTTATTACGATTTAGAATTTTAACTCAAAATGGTTTGATATTTCAATCTCAAGTATCTTACTTAATACCTTTATTTGGAGTTATCTTAGGTTATATATTTTTAGAGGAATTAATTACAATTAAAGTTCTAATATCTTTATTAGCAGTCTGCATTGGTATTTATTTTGTAAGGAAAGGTGATAACTGGTCACTTAAGTTGTGATATTGCTTTGATGTGTTCAGGGGTTGTTTCACAACATCCTCCTAAAATAGTTGCACCTTTTTCTACTAGTTTTTTTGAAAAATCATAAAAAAGTTTACCTGATACATAAGCTCTTTTACCTAAAGCAACATTTGGATTTGTACCTACTTCGTCATATTTTGCCGTATTAAATGTTTGTACAGGTGTTGGCTCATCAACTTTCCAGAGATTTGCTTTAAATCCAAATGGAATTTTTAATTCTTTAATCTCAGATGAACAATTTTCAGCTATCTCAGGAGATACACAAGCAGTAACTAAACCTATCCAATTACTATTTTTATACTTTCGAAAAACTTCACTAATTGTTTCGTTAGAAGGCAATAAATTATTTTTTTTAATATGAATTCCCAATAGTATTGGTTTATTTAATTTCAAAGCTATATTTGAAGCGATATCTACTTCTCTTCCACTCGATACAACATCTAAATAAAAAAAATCTACATGCGGGCCTATTATTTTTGCCTGTTCATAAAAATCTTTTTCTATAGATGTAGAGTCTCTTTTATCTTCAACATAGGTGTCGGTTTGGGAAGGTAAACTTCCAGCAATAAGAATATTTTTTTTAGAAATTTCTTTAGCTTTTATTGCTAAAATACAAGCTTGCTCATTTATATAATTAAAATGTTCCTCTACTTTATTCTCAATAAGTCTTATTTTTCTTCCAACAAAAGTATTTGTAACAATTACTTCTGCTCCTGCATTTATAAATGACAAATGAACATCAGTAACTAAATTATGAAATTTTTTTTCAAGAATTGCACTTGCTGACCACAGGGTACCTTTTGAAACTAATCCTCTAGCAAGTAATTCTTGACCCATACCACCATCTAAAATCCTTGTTTTCTTAAAAAATTCTAAATTCATTTTAACTATTTATTGTAGATAATTTTAGCATTAAAAGAAAAAGATCTTCTTTCTCCATTTATATTAAATGGATAAGCTGTGTGCATTAAATAATTGGGAAAAATTAGCAAGTCTCTAACTTTTGGCTCAACATTATAAATACTTTTACTAAGGAAACCTTTTTGTCCATTTATAAAGTCAATTGTACCATTAGTTTTTATTTTTTTATTAGTTACTAATTTATTTTTTGTCATATTTTTTGGTAATTTTAGATAACCAACTCCAGATAAGTCACCCTCATGATAATGGATAGGGTTGTACTCACCCTTAAATTGTCGCACAACCCAAAGATTTAAGATATTAATTTTTTTAATATTTTTAATTTTTTCATTTGATAAGAAAATCTTTATATTGTTTGTTATCTCCTTTTTTAAATTTTTTTGAATGAAATTATTAGAAATTTTTATCTCATTCTTAATCTGACTAGATAGTTTTGAACTATAATCAATTTTTTTAGTCGTGGACTTATCGTCAAACTCTTTATTGAGTTTATTTAAAAAATTTTGTGAAATTTTTGTTTTTCCAATTGATGGACCAAATGGTTTTAAATTTTTCATAATTTTAGTAAATATATTATATGATTATTAAATCAAGATTATGATAAGATTCTAAAACCCATTCTAACTGCAACAAATATGACCAATAACGATGTTGTCACAGCAAGGGTTCTATTGGATAAAAACTTAATATTTAAAATACTTCCTATTTGACCCCCAACTAAAACTGCTACAAATAATGGCCAATAATTTAAAAACTCATTTAAAATAATATTTTTAGTAAGTTGTCCAGCTACACCAAAAATCGAATTTATTAAAATAAATATAGAGGCAGTACTAGTTATGTGTTTTGGATAACCTGCTTTAATTAAAAATAATAAAGGGCTTAAAAATATACCTCCACCAATTCCAATCAATCCAGAGATAAAACCAATAATCGAACCAATTATAATAGAAAAAATTTTTGGTATATTTTTAATTTTTATTTCATCCTGGCTGAACGATTTACTCTCCATTAACAAAAGAATTCCTGCAATTATCAATATTATGAATAATAATATTTCAAAAAATTCCTTTTCGATCTGTATCGATCCACCTATAAATGCGAAAGGAATTGAACCAATGAGATAAGGAATTAATAATTTAATATTTAAATTTCCTGATCTAATAAAATTTATAGAATTTCCTGAAACTACAATAATATTGCAAAATAAAGCTATAATTGGAAATATATAAAATGGTATTCCCCATATCAGCATAAGTGCTAAATATGTTGAGCCTCCACCAAAACCAACGCTTGAATATAATATTGCTGTTATAAGAAAAAATATTGTTAATATAGTCATATTAAAAAATTTATATGATTGTAAATATAGCCTTATTAACTGTAACAGATACCAGAACCTTTGATAATGATAAATCAGGCGCAATTCTTGTAGATAAGATAAAAGACGCTAATCATAAATTAATTGATAGAAAAATTTGCAAAGATAATAAAGACGATATTGTTTTGATATTGAAAGAATGGACCAATCAAAAGGAAATTGATGTTATAATTACAACTGGTGGCACAGGGTTAACTGGAAGAGATATCACTCCAGAAGCAATAAATGAAATAGCTGATAAACATATACCCGGGTTTGGAGAAGTATTTAGAACTATTAGTTTAAAAACTGTTGGAACTTCTTCAATTCAGTCAAGAGCTTGTGCTGTTTTAGCAAATGGAAAATATATTTTTGCGTTACCTGGATCTTCCGGAGGAGTTACGGATGCTTGGGATGAAATTTTGAAACATCAGTTAGACGTTAATCATAAGCCCTGTAATTTTGTTGAATTGATGCCTAGATTAAAAGAAAAATAACTATTTTTGGTATTTTTCTTTCCACTCAGAGTAGGGCATGCCGTAAATATGTTCTCTAGCTTTTGGATCTGATACTTCTATTCCTTTTTTTTCAGCCTCTTCTCTGTACCATCTTGATAAACAGTTTCTACAAAAACCAGCAAGATTCATTAAATCAATATTTTGCACATCTTTTCTTCCATCAAGATGTTTTATTAATCTTTCTAGAGTCGCTGATTGAATTTCATTTTTTAAAGTATTATCCATAATTAAGTTCTTTTCTGTTGATTTTAATCCTCAAGAGTAACAAAACAATTATAATTATAAAGTATATTAGTGGCTTAAAAAAAATTGTTTTTGATAACCATATATAATGAAGTGATCCAAAAATTGCGATGGCATATATTAATCTATGTATTCTTTTCCAGTTATTTCTAAGTAGTTTCATCATTTTTTGAGATGAAGTAATTGCCAATGGAACTAATAAAACCCAAGCAGCAAATCCAATTAAAACATACTTTTTTTTAATTACATCATCAAATATTGGGTTCCAATCAAATCTGTAATCTAAACCTATATAAGTAAGAAAATGAAGAGTAGCATAAAAGAAAATAAATAATCCCAACATTCTCCTAAAACTTGTCCAAACTGACAAATTTGTAAATCTCTTAAGAGGACTCATACTCAATGTTAAACAGATAAATATTAATGTCCATTCTCCAGTGAAATGAGTAATTTCTTTAACAGGTTCAGGACCTAATTTATTAAAGTAAATTTTATAAAAAATAAATAGAAATGGAATAGTACTTAATATAAAAATACCTGGCTTAAAATATTTTTTCATTAAAAAAATTTTTTTAAATCCATACCTGTATATAAATTTGCAACTTGATCACCGTAACCATTAAACATCAAAGTTTTTACTCTCGGAGCCCAAATACCTTCTCCAATTATTCTTTCTGTAGCTTGGGACCACCTTGGATGATTTACGTTTGGATTTACATTTGAGTAAAAACCATATTCTCTTGGAGATGCCCACATCCATGATGACATTGGCATTTTTTCTACAAGTTTTATTTTTACAATTGCTTTTGCACTTTTAAAACCATATTTCCATGGAATAAAAATTCTGAGAGGAGCACCATTTTGATTTGGAAGTTTTTTTCCATACAAACCAGTAACTACAGTTGTTAGTGGATGCATAGCCTCATCAATTCTCAATCCTTCTTTATAGGGCCAATTTAAAACAGGATATTTTTGACCTTTCATTTGATCAGGGTCGTAAATACTTTCAAATGCTACGAACTTAGCTTTACTGGTAGGATTAACTTTTGAAAGCAATTTACTTAATGAAAACCCCATCCACGGAATTACCATTGACCAACCCTCAACGCATCTAAGACGATAAACTCTTTCTTCTGATAAAAAACTATCTAAAATTTCCTCCATAGATAATTTAATAGGTTTATCAACCTCACCCTCAATACTTATATTCCAAGGATGAGTTTTAAACATTTTTGAATTTCTATGGGGATCACCTTTTGAAGTCCCAAACTCATAATAATTATTATAAGTTGTTATATCTTTGTAGCTTGTTAGTTCATTTCTATCTTTCGATGAAGCATTACTTATGAGTGGAAAAGAGGAAACGGCTAGCGCGCTTGCACCAAAGCCTAATTTTTTGACAAATGATCTTCTTTTTTTATAAATGTTTTCTGGAGTAATTTCTGAATGTTTAATTTTTTTCATTAACAAGTGGATTCCCTTTTAACCAATTACTTTCACTATTTTGATAATGTTCTTTTTTCCATATAGGAGATCTTTTTTTTATTTCTTCAATAATATATCTTGATAATTTATAAGCCTCTTCGCGATGTTTAGTTGCAACAGCTATAATTATACTTATTTCACCTAGGTTCAAATATCCTTTCGCATGGTCAATAAATACAGCCTTATTTTTGATTTCTAATTTTTCATTTGCCTCATTATAAATTTCTTCAAAACTTTGAATTACTAAAGCATCGTGCGTATCATATGTTATTCCAATGACACTTTTATTATCATTTTGGTTTCGAACAGTTCCTGAAAAAAAAATTGATGCACCAAAATCAGATGATGCAATAAATTTTTCAGCATCTTGAATACTTAATTTTCTTAATTTAGTGTCAATTATTCTACCTTGAAACATTATCCTCCTCCGATAGGAGGTATGATAGCAATTTTTTCGTTATTTTTTATTTTATAATTGTCGCTCACGATATTATTGTTTTCAGATGAAAAAGCTGAAGTATTAACAATTCTAACAAAATCTTTGTTTCCATCAAAATTTTTTTTAAGATATTTTATTATTTCAATTCTCGCATCTTCTATTGTTGAGTCATTATTTAAACTAAGTTCTAAGATATTTTGGTCACTGAAATCCCTTGTAGCACCAAATAACTCTATTTTTACTTTCATCTATATTGAAAACTAAAATAAATTTTTTAAAAAATCAGGTAAGCCATCTGGATTTTTCCACAATCCACTTTTTCCACCTTCTTTAATTAATAATTTTATATTATCAATTTTTAGATTAGGATTAACTATTTTACTCAAATCATATATTGTAATTAAAGCAGCATTCACTCCCATTATAGCTTCCATTTCAACACCTGTTTTTGCTGAGGTAGAGACAACACAGAATACTTCAAGTGAAGCTTCTTCCTCATTCATAATAATTTTTGTTGCTGTATGATCAATTGGCAAAGGATGACAAAGTGGAATTAATTCACTTGTTTTTTTAACACCCAAAACAGCCGAGACTTCTGCTAAGGCTATTGGGTTTCCTTTCGGCATTTTGTTATTCTTAATTAATTCAAAAACCTCTTTACCAACATAAATTTTACCCGAGGCTAATGCTCTTCTGAAAGTTTCTTGTTTTGATGAAACATCAATCATATTAAATGTACTTTTTTTAAAGATGCCTTCAGCCCAGTCTTTTAAATCGTTATCTTTAACTATTTTCAAATTTTTCAATTTAACCACCAATTGTTGATAGATTTTTATTTAGACCAGTTTCACCAATTTCAAGATAATGTGATTCTTTTTTATAGTTAAGTTGATTAAGAATTAAATCTTTTAATTCCTCAATTTGATCATCTTTTTGCATTAAATGTCTTATATTAATTCCAGTATCTCCAAAAAGACATAATCTTAAATCCCCTTTTGCAGTAATTCTAAGACGATTACAGCTTTTACAAAAATCTTTTGAATAAGGAGCAATAACCCCAAATTTACCTTTATATTCAGCTTTAATAAAATTTTTTGATGGACCTGCATCTTTACCAAAAGTTTGAATAATCCATTTGTCGTTATTTAGAAAATCAACAAATTTATTCGCTGATATATGGTATTTTTGAAAATAGTCTAAATTATCTCCAGTCTGCATTAATTCGATATATCTAAAATCTATTTCATTATTTTTTATAAAGTTCGACCATTCTTTAAAATCTTTTTCCGAGTCATTGATACCTTTCATTAATACTGCGTTAATTTTAATATTTTTAAAATTTAATTTTTGTAATTCTTGAATACCTTCTAAAATTTCATGGAGTCTGTCGTGACCTGTAACTTGTTTAAAAGTTTTAGAATTTAAACTATCGATGCTAATATTGATACCATCTAAACCACTATCTTTTAAATTTTTAGCAATTTTATTTAATTTATATCCATTGGTAGTGATAACTGTTTTTTTAATACCCGAATTTTTTTTTATAATTTTAATTATTTCAAGATAATCTTTTCTTATTGTTGGCTCACCCCCAGTGAGTCTGATTTTTGAAACTCCAAGTTCTGACAATGCCTTAGCCAGTCTTCCAATTTCTTGTGTATTTATGAAGGTTCTGTTATCAGCTTTATTAATTTTATATCCATCAGGCAAACAATAACCACACTTAAAATTGCAAACATCTGAAATCGATAACCTTATATAAGGAAATCGTCTGCCAAAATTATCTTTAAGAATGTTCATGTTAGATATTTTATATTATATTCTATTACTAATATCATGAACAAAATTCTTTCACAGGACGAAATCGATAGATTTAAAGAGGATGGAGCTTTATTTCTTAAACATAAATTTGATATTGGGTGGATAAATAAACTTAAAAAAGGAATAGACAGAGATATAGCTAACCCAAGTCCAAGGTTTAAATCACACACTATTAAAAAAGGTGCTCCCTCATATCTCGAGGATTATTGGACTTGGCACTTAGTTCCTGAGTTTAAGGAGTTTGTTTATGGTTCACCTTATGCTCAAATAGCTTCTGAACTGATGTCAGCAAATAAAATTAATTTAGTAATGGATAATTGGTTCTTAAGGGAGGCTGGATCCAAATCTACAACTCCATTTCATCATGATATCAGTTATTTTGATATGGAAGGGACCATGTGTGTTCTCTGGTTACCCTTACAGCCTACAAAAAAAAATGAGGGAGTAGTTTGGGTAAAAGGATCACACTTATGGAATAAATTATTTTTAAGAGTTTTGTTTAAAGATGGTCATAAAATTGAGGGAGACGAGTGTATAGTTAATGGAAAAAAATATGAACTACCTCCAGACATTTTAGGAAATAAAAGTAATTATGATTTTTTACAATGGGACTGTGAATTAGGTGATGCTGTAATTTTTGATATGCGAACTCTTCACGGCTCTCTAAACGAGATAATTCCTGAAAAAACTTTAAGTCGCTATACATTAAGAGTTGCTAAAGAAGGCGCTAAAATAAGTTATGATGGAGACTGGACAAGTTTTAATTATAGAAAAGCAATGCAAGAAGCTGGTTATAAAAATGGAGATCCTGTAGAGGGTGAATTCTTCCCAACTCTTTTTGAGAATAGTTAGTATAGTAGATAAGCATGAAGCCAAATATTGAAAACAATTTAAAAAATGATGTTGAGGTAATAATTAAACTTTATAAGCAAAATAAACTTAATGAAGCACTAAATTTATCAAATAAATTAGTTATTAAGAATAATAATGTTCCTTTTGTATTAAACCTTAATGGATTAATTAATTTAAGCTTAGAAAAATGGCAAAATGCAATTTCAGTTTTTAAAAAAGCTATAAATTGTGACAGTAATTTTGTCGAAGCATATAATAATCTCGGTATAGCCTACATTCATTTGGGCGAACATGAAAATGCAATTGAAAACTATCATAAAGCCATTGAAATAAAAAAAGACTATGCCAATGCTTATAATAATTTAGCTACACATTATGATGACATTGGTAATTATAAAGAGGCGTTAAAATTTTATGTAAATGCCCTTAATTATAATTCTAACCATATGTTAGCCCAGAATAATTTAATTCATTTAATGAATTACTATAACCCAGATCAATTCGAGGAAAACCCGATTGTAAAAGCAAACAATGAAATTAAAAAGATAAATATTAATTTCTCTCTAAACGATAAGATTACCAATTTAAATATAGGAACATATTTTAAAAAATGTAATAATATTGTTAAAAAAAATCTTAAAAACCTGAATTTTATAGATTCCCAAATACATAGAAGAAATGGATATAATCTAAATTGTGATAGACATAAAAAAGCTTTTCATAACCATAATATAATACCAAAATATTGTTTTACCTGCTTTAAAGTCCAAATTGAATTAAATGCAGTCTCTGAACTTGTAAAGTTATTTTTTATTTTTGATCAGTTAGTATTACCAAATAATAATATAAGAAAATGTTTTGTAGAATTAAGGCAAAAAATTAAAGGTAGTTACAAAGCTTTAATATATTGTTCCTCTATGGACGACGCTTATAAAGTTAGTAAAATTGTAAATTCTTATTTAGTTAAAATCCTAAATAATAAATTTAAATTAGATATTAAAAGAGGCTGTACAGAGTTTGATATTGCATATCCGGGATATAAAGATGCTAAAAATTTAGATAAAGTAAAATATAAAGATGACTGGAAGCAACTGGAGGTAATGATAGATCAAGAAATTCAAAACGGTAGTAAAAAAGGTAAAAAATTTTTTTCAAAAAGTTTAAACGGTGTAGGATTAGGTGACGTATTAATAATCAATAATTGGTTAGATTATGCCAAAATAATAGGGGATGAGTCTTATTTGGATATAAGTGATGACTTTTTTTCATCAGGTTATATTTTAAATCAAATAAAAAATAGAGATTTTAAAAGTTAAAGATCATATTTACATTCCCCATCGCATAGCTGCAGTATGAACTGGCGAGTCCCAATGTTTTAATATTTCTTCATCACATTTTAGCAAGGTTATAGAGGCTCCCTGCATTTCTAAAGAAGTACAATAATTACCAACCAAACTTTTTGTAACTTCAATTCCCTTGGTTTTTAGAATTTGACATGCATCGTCATAAACTAAATATAATTCTGTTAGTGGAGTTCCTCCCATACCATTAACAAATAGTAATGTTTTCTCATTATTTTCTGGTTTTAAATCGTCAAGAATAGCATCTAAAATATTTCCTACTATTTTTTTAGATGACTGTATTTTTTCTCTTTTTCTACCTGGTTCTCCATGGATCCCTACTCCAAATTCCATTTCATCAGAACTGATATCAAAAGTTGGTTTTCCTGCTTCTGGAGTAGTACAGCTCGTAAATGCAACACCCATAGTGCCAGCACTTTCGTTTACTTTCTCTCCAAGTTTTTTACATTTTTCTAGTGATCCACCATCTTCAGCTAAAGATCCAACTATTTTTTCTACAAGGACTGTTGCAGCTACACCACGTCTACCAGTTGTAAATGTAGAGTCTTCCACAGCAACATCGTCATTAGTTATTATACTATCACTTTTTTGTGAGTACATTTCTGCTCCCATCTGAAAGTTCATAATGTCACCTGAATAATTTTTAACGATAAATAAAACTCCTGCACCACTATCAACATGCTCTGCAGCTGCCATCATTTGATCAGGAGATGGCGCAGAAAATACAAAACCAGGACATGCTGCGTCTAACATTCCATGACCCACAAAACCCCCATGCATAGGCTCATGACCACTACCTCCTCCTGATATTAACGATACCTTACCTTCTTTAGTTTTATGTTTTCGAGAAATAAAATTTGGATCAAATTTAATCTCTATAATATCACTGTGAGCTTTGCCAAAACCTTCAAGACTTTCTTTTAAAAAGTCATCAGTTTTATTTATAAATTTTTTCATTGTTTCCTCCTATTGATTGATAACTGATTTACAAATTGTTTCGATAATAAGTTGTGATGAGCGCGCCCCTGGATCAATATGTCCTTTAGCTCTTTCACCTAAAAATGATGCTCTACCTTTTGTGCATATCATATCTTTTGTTGCTAACATTCTATCTTTAGCAATTTTAATTATATCATTTAATCCTTGCTCTATTTCATTATTATCCTTTATATCTTTTAGCTTGTCAGATACCGGAATTAACACATCCATCATTGTTTTTTCACCTACCCCAGCCTTACCTCTATCTTTCATGGCTTGAATACCATTAATAATCATCTCACATGCTTTGTTAAAATTAATATTTTTATCTAGATTAGGCGTTTTTGCCATAGACATGAAAAAGGTTCCAAACAGAGCCCCTGATGAACCACCAATACCTGATAAAACTTTCATTGCAATCATGTTTAATGCTTTATCTATAGGCATATCTTTAATTGTATCTTCAAGTTCAACTACTAATTTAAGCCCTCTTTGTATATTAAATATATGATCACCATCCCCAATATTTTGATCTAGCACCTCGATTTCGGATGCATTTTCGTCAATTACAATTTGAATATTTTTTGCTTGAGAAATTAAAAAGTTAACGCTCATTAATTCTATCTCCTTCTTTATTGAATGTTAAAACTTTATTCATATTAATGTCAAAATTTATTGTTTCATTAATTGATGATTTGTAAGCACCTTGAATTGAGGAGAGCACCTCGTGCCCCTCAAAATTAATAGCTACAACTGTTTCAGAACCTAGGTTTTCAATTGAAATAACTTTTCCAGAATACTTACCGGTCCCTAATAAAATATTCTCAGGTCTAATTCCAATAGTTGGAATGTTATCGTTTATTTTGAATAAAGAACTAGGTAAAACATTAATCTTTGGCGAACCTAGCCTTTGAGAAACATAAATTGAATTTGGATTTTCATATATTTCTTCCGGTGTTCCTATTTGAACTATTTTTCCCTCTTTAAGAACCCCAATTTTATCTGCTAGGGTAGTTGCTTCAGCCTGGTCATGAGTAACATAAAGAATAGTTGCGTTTAAATTTGTTTGTATATTTTTTAATTCAACTCTAAGGCTTTCTCTCAATTTTGCATCTAAAGAAGAAAGAGGTTCATCCATTAAGTATAAGTTTGGTCTGCGAACGAGAGCTCGACCAATTGCAACTCTTTGCATTTCACCACCAGATAATTCAGTTGCTTTATTTTTTAATTTATTAGAAATTTTTAGC
This sequence comes from uncultured Pelagibacteraceae bacterium, assembly GCA_902539165.1. Lineage (GTDB taxonomy): Bacteria > Pseudomonadota > Alphaproteobacteria > Pelagibacterales > Pelagibacteraceae > Pelagibacter. The sequence goes on along the minus strand of CACBHY010000003.1, from coordinate 125,102 downwards.
ATTTTAGATATATTTTCAATTTTCTTGTAAATTTCTTCCTCAGGTAATTTTCTCATAGGAGACCTTAGTGGAAAAGCTAAATTTTCATAAACAGTGTAATGAGGATATAAAGAAAATTGCTGAAATACAAAAGACACATCTCTTGAGGCTGGCTGGTCATCAGTTACAGGCTCGTTGTCAAATAAAACACTTCCAGAATCTATTTTTTCCAAACCTGCTATGCATCTTAATGTTGTAGTTTTTCCTGCACCTGAAGGACCGAGTAAAACAAAAAATTGACCATCCTCAATTGTAAGATTTATATCTTCCAAAGCTAATATTTTTTTGTCGTAAGTTTTAAATAAATTTTTTAATTCTACTTTTGCCATTATTTCATAAACTCACTTTTTAAAGATTTATCTGTTTCACCATCAAAAATAATTATATTGTCATTTGATGGTTTGATTTGAACATTTTCATTTAACTTAATATTAATTGAAATATCTGTTTTAACTTTAATCTCACCAATTTTTGTTTTAATAGTAATTATTTTTCTAGAGCCCAAATACTCCACACCGAAAACAGAACCTTTGAGGCCTCCCTCGTTAGTTAAGGAGAGATTTTCTGGACGTATTCCAAAAAAATTTTTATTACTCTTCGAGGTTTCAAATTGTTTAGGAATATTGAAATTTGTATCTTCGATACTAATAGATGATTGTTCCTGAGATATTCCTTCATTAACATCAATAAAATTCATCCCAGGAGATCCTATAAAAGATGCTACAAATTTGGTTTTAGGTTTATTATATATAATGTTAGGTTCATCAGCTTGTAAAATTTGCCCTCCATCCATCACCGCAATACGATCTGCTAAAGACATAGCCTCTAATTGATCATGAGTGACATATACTGTAGTGGCACCAATATCTATGTGAAGTTTCTTTAATTCTAGGCACATCAACTCTCTAAATTCAGCGTCCAAAGTACCTAGCGGTTCATCCATTAAAAAAGCTTTTGGTCTTCTAACTAAAGCCCTACCTAAGGCCACTCTTTGTCTATCCCCACCAGATAATGATGAAATATTCGAGTTTAGTAGATGATCAATTCGTAAAAGTTTAGCAGCTTCTTCAACTCGAGTTTTGATATCATTTTTTTTATATCCCTGCATTTTAAGAGGAAAAGATAAATTATTTCTAACATTCATATGTGGATAAAGAGCGAATAGCTGAAAAACAAAGGCTATATCTCTTTCTGAAGCTCTCAGCATTCCAACTTCTTCTTTTCCTAAAAATATTTCTCCAGATGTTGGTAATTCTAACCCAGCAATCATTCTTAATGTTGTAGTTTTACCGCAACCAGATGGTCCAAGCAAAACAAAAAATTCTTTATCATAAATTGTTAAGTTGGAATTTTTTACAGCAGTGAAATCACCAAAAGATTTTTGTAAATTAACTATTTTAATTTGTGACATGCTAATCTGGAAAGTGACTTGTGATTATGAAACCAATAGTTCCGACTAATATTACGATAAATGAATAAGTAAACATCCACATTGCAAAAGGTTGCAGTAACATGAAAACTCCAATTAAAATTAATATCGTAGATAAATTTTCCCAATAAACTCTCCGAAATATTTTTCTCATTAATGACTTTTCTTCTTGCATTATTTCCTTACCGCTCCAAAAGTAATACCTCTTAAAAGATGTTTTCTTAAAATTATTGTGAAAATCATTACTGGCAATAAAAATAAAGTCGTGCCTGCACCAATTGCTGGCCAATCAAGACCTCCTTCACCAATGATTGTAGGTATAAATGGTGGAGCAGTTTGTGCATTGAATTGAGTCAGTAAAACAGCAAAAGCATATTCGTTCCATGAAAAAATCATACAAAATATTGCAGTCGCAGCTATACCAGTCATTGCTTGTGGCAGAACAACTTTAAAAAAAGCCTGAAGTCTAGAATATCCATCAATCATAGCTGCTTCTTCGTATTCTTTAGGTATTTCATCCATAAATCCTTTCAACAACCAAACTGCTAAACTTAAATTTACAACAGTATATAATATGATCATTCCAAGATGAGTATCCCCTAGCCCTAATTTTCTGTACATGATAAATATAGGAACAGCCACTGCTATGGGCGGAAACATTCTAGTAGAAAGAATAAAAAATAATAAATCATCCTTTAATGGAACTCTAAATCTCGAGAACGCATATGCAGCTAATGCACCAAGAAATACAGATGCGAATGTCGAACCAAATCCAATTATCATTGAGTTTGAATACCTACCCAAAAATTTTGAGGGTCCTGTTATAACCATTTCTCTACTTCTAACTAATTCTTCGTACCAATTTTCAGGTGGGGGTAGTGAATCAAGATATTCTGGTGATTGTCTTGATCTATTAGTAAGTAAGTTAACATATCCTTCTAAAGACGGCTCAAATAAAACTTCAGGGGGATATGAAATAGCACTATTTACATTTTTAAAACTAGTCATCACCATCCAAGATATGGGTATTAAAGTAATAACTGTGTAAACAATTATAATTGTAGCAGCAATTTTTTTTGAAAAAGATGAAGGTTCTAAATATGATCTAGAGGTATCCATTAGCGTTCCTTTATCTTATTCATCACTTTTACATAAACATTGCCAAAACCAAAGATTGTTACAAACAGAATGACGGCAAATGCTGAACTATAACCGGTCTTCCATTTTTCAAAGGCCTCTCTTTTCAAATTAATTGAAGCAAGCTCTGTAGCGGAGCCAGGTCCCCCTGATGTAAGTTCAACGACCATGTCAAACATTTTAAAATTTTCAATACCCCTAAATAGAAGAGCTAATAACAAAAAAGGCAAAACCGAAGGTAGAGTAATGTATATAAATTGCTGCCATTTACTTGCTCTATCAACCTCTGCTGCTTCATACAAATAATTTGGAACAGATCTTAGACCAGCTAGACAAATTAACATTGTAAAAGGAGTCCACATCCAAGTATCAACAATAACAATTGACCATGGCGCAAGTATGCTTGAACCAATCATATCAAAGCTTCCAAAATCATAGAAAAAATTAACCACATAATTAAACAAACCTACTTGAGGATTATATAGATAAGTCCAAAAAACTCCCACTACTGCAGGTGATAACATCATTGGTAAAACAATTAATGTGGTTAATAACTCATTGCCTTTAAATTTTCTGTTTAGTAATAAAGCTAATCCTAGACCTATTATTGCTTGAAGCAATAAAGTCCAAAACATAAAGCTCGCAGTAACTTGCATTTTTTCCCATATAGCTTCTTTATTAAGAATTTTAATATAATTTTTTAATCCAACAAACTCTGGAACTCTTCCAATTTTATTTGCATAAAAATTAGTGAATGACATCTTAATTGCATAGACTAATGGATAAATATTTATAGCAAGTAGAAGAAGTACAGTTGGTCCAATAAATAGCCAACCTACAGCTTTATCAGAAAGTCCCTTGAATTTTTTTTTTTCACTCATATGAATTTGTTAATAAAAAAAGGGGAGGTGGTACCCCCCCTAATTTTTTAATTTCTTAAAGTATTAATGTTAAAGTTTTCCGTCTGCTTCGAATACTTCAACCCACTCTTCGATAATTTTATCTAGAGCACCTTTTGCAGTTCCTTTTCCATTAACAACATAGTCATGAATCGCTTCTTGCATAGGAAGCATCAGTTCCACAAAAGTAGGTTCTTGCCAAAAATCTTTGACAATTCCCATTGAGTCTAAGAAACCTTGTGCGTAAACAGTAGATGTTGGAAATGATGGTGAGTTAAGAACATCAAGGTGACATGAATAACCACCTAAATCCCACCACTTTTGCTGTACATCAGGTCTTGCAAACCACTTAATATACTCAAGAGCAAGGTCTTGTTTATCTGAATATTTAACTACAGATATACCTTGCCCACCTAAAGTAGCTGCACTTACATTTTGACTTGGGTTAGCAAAGAAACCAGATACTCTTCCGTTACTGTCTTCTTTAGAAACACCAGGCCAGAAAGCATACCAGTTCATTTGGAAAGCTACTTGTCCTGATTTATAAGCATCAAGATTTGCAACCATGTAAGCATCAGAGTGTCCTGGAGGTGCACAGTCTTCATATAACTTTCTATAAAATTCGACTGCTTCTACCGCTTGTGGAGAATTGAAATATCCTTCCATATCATAGGGTTTGTTAGGATTTTCATATTCCATACCCCATGCATACATTGCAGCGGTAACACCCATAGTAATCCCTTCAGATCCACGCTCTGTGTTAATCGCAGCACCGTATCTTTTTTGACCATCAATTTCTCTACCTTGGAAGAAAGAACACATGTCATGTAACTGATTCCAATTTGCAGGAACGCCTAAATCATATCCGTGTTTTTTCTTAAACTCAGATTTTAGTTCTGGTCTATCAAACCAGTCTTTTCTATAAGCCCAAGCTAAAGCGTCTCCCATAGCTGGTAATGCATAATAGTTTTCACTACCTTTAGGCCACGTTGAATAAGCATAAACTGTTGCTGGTGAGAAATCGTCCATTGAAATTCCTTCTTTATCAAAGAAATCATTCAATTTAACATAATGCCCATATACAGCTCCAGCACCAATCCATTGTGAGTCACCAATTAATAGGTCAAATGTTTTACCTTTGTTGTTAAGCTCATTTAACATACGATCAGCAAAATTTGGCCATGGCACAAATTCAAAGTTTACATTTATTCCTGTTTCTGCTGTAAATTCTTTAGTTAATTCTTGCAAAGCATTAGCAGGGTCCCATGCGGCCCAACCTAAAGTGATAGACTTTGCATTTGAATTTACTGAAAAAGAAAACAGAGAAACAAACAACAATATCATTATTTTTTTCATTATATCTCCTCTTAAGTTATTTATCTTTAAGAATAGTCTATCCAAGAAGCGATGTGCCTGCTAGTATTTTTTTATAAAAAAATAAATTGTTGAAATATTTAAAGAGGAAGGAGAATTATGAAGAATATTAAAGGTCCTGCAATCTTCTTGGCACAATTTGTAGGTGAAGATGAACCGTTTAATTCTTTAGATAGTATTTGTAAATGGGCATCATCTTTAGGATATAAAGGTGTACAAATTCCAAGTTGGGACGGTAGGTTAATTGATCTTAAAAAAGCTTCAGAGAGTAAAGACTATTGTGACGAAATCAAAGGGATTACAAAAAAACATAAACTTGAGATAACTGAGCTATCAACTCATCTTCAAGGTCAATTAGTTGCAGTTCATCCAGCATATGATACTGCATTTGATGGTTTTACTGTACCAGAAGTAAGAGGAAATCCAAAAGCAAGACAGGAATGGGCTGTAAACCAATTAATGATGGCTGCTAAAGCTTCTAATAATTTGGGTATTAACAGACATGTAACTTTTTCAGGAGCTCTTGCATGGCCTTATGTTTATCCTTGGCCTCAAAGACCAGAAGGATTAATTGAAAATGCGTTTGACGAATTAGCAAAAAGATGGAAACCAATTCTAGATCGTTTTGATGATAATGGAGTTGATCTATGTTACGAGATACATCCAGGAGAAGATCTTCATGATGGTATTACTTTCGAAATGTTTTTAGAGAGAGTAGCCAATCATAAAAGATGTAATATGCTTTACGATCCAAGTCATTATGTTCTGCAACATTTAGACTATCTTTCACACATAGACATTTACCACGAAAAGATAAGAATGTTTCATGTTAAAGATGCCGAACTTAACCCAACAGGAAAACAAGGTGTATACGGTGGTTTTCAGTCTTGGATAAATAGAGCAGGTAGATTTAGATCTCTAGGTGATGGACAGGTAGATTTTAAATCAATTTTCTCAAAATTGACTTCATATGGTTATGATGGTTGGGCAGTTCTTGAATGGGAATGTTGTCTTAAACATCCAGAAGATGGAGCAAGAGAAGGTGCTGAGTTTATTAAAAATCATATTATCAATACTACTGAAAAAGCATTTGATGATTTCGCAGGTGGAGGTTCTAATATTGAAGGTAATAAAAAAATGTTGGGTATCTAATAAGTGAATAGAAAAATCCGCATAGGAATGGTTGGTGGTGGAAAAGATGCTTTTATAGGAGGAGTACACAGAATAGCTTTAAGACTTGATGGTCATTATGAATTAGTAGCAGGATCTTTTTCTTCAAATTTTGCGAACTCAAAAGAAACAGGTGAAAAAATTGGCATAGCACAAGATCGTATTTATGAAACCTACAAAGAGATGGCAGAAAAAGAAGCAAGTCGCTCAGATGGTATAGATGTGGTCTCTATAGTAACACCTAATCATCTTCATGTACCTGTAGCAAAAATCTTTGCAGACAAGGGCATAAATATTATCTGCGATAAACCTCTGGCCTTGACCAGTAAGGAAGCAGTGGAGCTAAAAAAAACTATAGAAAATAATAAACTGATCTTTGCTCTTACTCACAACTACACAGGATATCCAATGATAAGACACGCAAGATTTTTAATTCAAAAAGGTGATCTTGGATCTATAAGAGTAGTTCAAGCAGAATATCCTCAAGATTGGCTTACTACAAAATTAGAAGATAGTGGCTTAAAACAAGCAGAATGGAGAACAGACCCAAATAGGTCAGGAGGAGGAGGTTGTATAGGAGATATAGGAACTCACGCATTTAATTTGATTAGATTTATAAGTGGATTGGAAGTAGATGAGCTATCTGCAGATATTCATACTTTTGTAAAAGGAAGGTTATTGGATGACAATGCACAAATTATGCTAAGATTTAAGGGAGATGCAAAAGGAGCAATATGGTCTAGTCAAGTTGCAGTTGGAAATGAAAATAGCCTTCAAATAAGAGTTTATGGTGAAAAGGCTGGATTAGAGTGGAAGCAAGAAGATCCTAATTATCTTCATTTTACAAAGTTTGGACATCCTACTCAAAGGATTACCCGAGGTGGCAGCGGTGCAAGTGATGAAGCCAATCAAATAACAAGAATTCCACCTGGACATCCAGAAGGTTATCTTGAAGGATTTGCAAATATTTATAGTGATGTTTCAAGAGAATTATTTGCAAAAATAAATAATCAAAATTACGATAATTCAAAAAACTGTTACCCAACTATCAATGACGGTATTGAAGGAATGAAGTTTATAGAAGCTGTTTTGAAGTCCTCTAAAAATAATAGTAAATGGACAAGATTTGAATAAATTTTTTTATTTTAATAATTTATATTTTGAGACCCATGTGTGTATATTTTACATTTAGGTAGTCTTTAATAGCCATAGATCCACCTTCTCTACCATATCCACTTTGTTTGATTCCTCCAAAGGGAGCTTCTGCAATAGCAATCAATGCAGTATTGACACCTACAGTTCCAGTTTGTAATTTTTCTGATGCTAAATGTGCTTTCTCCATCGAATTTGTACAAACATAACTTGATAACCCGAGTTCATGATTATTAGCTCTTTCAATTACTTCGTCAAATGATTTAAATGAAAGCATTGGTACCAATGGTCCAAATGGTTCTTCTTTCATAATTGTGAAATCATCTTTAACTTTATCAAATATAGTTGGTTCATAAAAAAATCCTTTATTAAAACCAGACGGTCTTTTACCACCTAACAAAACTTCAGCTCCTTCTTGTTTTGTTTTTTCAACTAATTCTTCTACTTCATTTAGCCTTTTCTTTGTTGTTAAGGGACCTAGTTGAGTTTTAGGATCCATACCATCACCAATCTTTAATTTTTTTGTTTTTTCCACAAATAAACTTATAAATTCATCTTTTTTACTTTCATGAATATAAAATCTATTAGGAGATATACACACTTGTCCATTATTTCTAAATTTTGCAGCTATTGCCATATCTGTAGCTTTTTTCAGATTTGCGTCGTCAAAAACTATAAATGGTGAATGACCTGAAAGTTCCATAGTTACTCTCTGAACTTTGTCAGCAGCCTGTTTTAATATTAATTTTCCAACTCTTGAGGAACCTGTTATTGAAATTTTTTTAACTATATCAGATGCTATTAACTGTTGAGCTATATTTGGTGGATCGCCTGATAAAAGATTAACCACACCTGGCGGCACACCACATTCTCTGCAAATATCAACCATTTCCATTACAACACCTGGTGTAATTACATCTGGTTTAATTATAACTGAACATCCTGCGGCTAAAGCTGTAGAAATTTTTCGAGCCGATAATACAGCAGGGAAGTTCCAGGGACTTAATGCTGCAACTACTCCCACTGGTTGGTAATAAACATGCACCCTTGTATCTTCAAATCTACTTTCTACAGTTTGACCATAAATTCTTTTAGTTTCTTCTGCGTTCCATTCAAAAATATCTGCTGCACCATTAACTTCACCTTTAGCTTCTGCAAAAGGTTTTCCCACTTCAAGTGTCATCCATTTAGCTAATACATCTTGTTTTTTTCTCATAACATCAGCTATTCGTCTAATGATGTAAGATCTTTCCCAAGGAGGAGTTTTTTTCCATACCTCCAATCCTTTTTGTGCAGACTTTAGTGCTCTATCAACATCTTCTGGTGTAGCTTTAGATGCTTGACCCAAAACTTCTTCAGTAGCAGGATTAATAACTTCATAAGTAGCTTTATCAGATGATTGTTGCCACTTACCGTCAATAAACTGACCAAACTTATTGTACATATATTGTCTTTAGTTCCTTTTTTATAATATTTTTTTATATAGAAAAATATTAATCAATAAAAGTTAAACTTAATTTAAAAAATTAAATTTACCTATAGATCATTCAATTATATTAAAATCAGATTTATATTTTTCATTAATTTTTAAGCCTAATCCTGGTATATCGTCACTCAAATTTACAAATCCATTTTTTGGTGATGGATCTCCCTCAAAAATATAATAAAAAAGTTCATTTCCAATTTCAACATCATGAACTGGAAAAAATTCTGATATCGGACAGTTAAAATTTGACATTGTTAAATGATAATTATGCATTTGTCCTGCGTGAGGAATTACAGGAACTTGATGGGCTTCTGCAATCGCATTAATTTTTTGAGCAGCTGTAAATCCACCAACTCTATTATTATCATATTGAATGTAGCTTACTGCTTTTAAATCTAATAGTTGTTTAAATCCAAACATATTAAACTCATGTTCACCACCTGAAATAGGTATCATATTCATATTGTTTAACTCAGCATATCCATTGATATCATCTGCAATAACTGGCTCCTCTAACCATCTTGGATTAAATTTTATTAATTTAGGAATCATTCTTTTCGCATAATCCAAATTCCAACCCATATAACATTCCATCATTAAATCTGTATCTTCACCAATTACCTCTCTTACAGCTTCCGCAAGTTCAATATTTTTTTTCATTCCCTCAGGACCATCTTTGGGACCCCAACCAAATCTCATTTTAAACATTTTAAAACCTTGTTTTACGTAATTTTCAGCTTCCTTTTGAAGATCTTTAATTGGCTGACTGTAAAGTTTTGAAGCGTAAACAGGTATTTTTTCTTTAGTCCTTCCGCCAAGAAGTTTGAAAACTGGCTTCTTGGTGATTTTGCCCATTATATCCCAGAGAGCGATATCAATTGCTGAAATAGCGACCATACCAATTCCTCTTCGACCCCAAGCATGAGTTCTTCTGTACATTTTTTCCCAAATATAAGCATAATCAAATGGGTCTTCTCCAATTACCAATGGTTTTAGGTATGTATCGATAGTTTTTTTTGCAATCTGAGGGGCTAGAGCAGCATTTCCAATTCCAATTACACCATCATCTGTCTCAACCTCACAGATCAACCATTCATGAAACCTAAATGACCCCATAGCATCAGATTTTTCATACAAAAGATCAGAGGCATTAGTACAAAAATTATTTTGAGGAGGAACAGTTCTTCCATTCCACTGGTAAACCTTAGTTCTAATCTCTTTTATTTTAGTCATTGTTTATTTTTATTCTCTGCCATTGTTAGTGCAATTTTGAATGAATTCAAAGTTGGTTCTAAATTTGCTTGATTTTTGCCCGCAATATCAAAAGCCGTTCCATGAGCTGGTGTGGTTATTGGTACAGGCAAACCTCCCTGAACAGTAACTCCTCTATCAAACCCGAATGCTTTTAATCCAGATTGAAGAGCATCATGATACATTCCTACAATACAATCATGATTTTTATTTTTATAAGCCGTTATAAAAGATGTATCACATGGTAGGGGACCATCAGCGTTAATTCCTATTTTTTTTGCTTCTTCTATTGCTGGTATAATTTCATCTTTTTCTTCAGTGCCAAACTCTGCGTGTGGGTTTAAAGCCTGTACTGCTACTCTTGGATTTTTAATTCCATTTAGTTTCATAGCTTCATGGATAAGCTTAATTGGTTTTAAAATATTTTCTTTTTTAATATGAAGTGAAACTTCTTTTATTGGAATATGAGAAGTTACCCTCGCTGTCCAAAAATTGTCTATAACATTAAATTCACAAAAAAAATTATCTATCTTTAGCTTTTTAGCCATTAAATGTAATTCGTCAGAATATTTATTACCTCCTAATTTTAAACTTGTTTTATTAAAAGGAGCAAAATTTATTGCATGAATTTTATTTTCTTGAGCCAATTCCAAAGCTAAATTTAAAGCAGATAAAACACTTTCTCCCGCCTCTTTAGAGCATTCGGATAGTTTGTAGTCATGATTTTTACCTTTTGTGATATCTAAAAAAAATTTATTTCCATTCTGAAAATTAATTTCATCAAAATCATTTACTAATTTTAAATCATTTGAAAAGTTTGTGATTTTATCTCCACCTTCTAAAATATTCTTTTCTCCTATTACAACTATATTAGCTTTATTTATGACATCCTCTGATAGCAATTTAGAGACTAATTCAGGGCCAATACCTGAAGGATCCCCTAAAAGGATTGCTATATTGATTTTATTTTGATCCATTTTTTCCTTACGGTTTGTATCAGATTATGGTTAAATTATTAATTATAAATTAACTATAGAGGGAAATAATGAAAAAAAGTTTTAAAATATTTTTAGCTGCTGCAGTTTTGGTGACTGAATTTTTCGTTGTTGCACTTCCATTAATGATTACATCTGCAAAAGCAGATGGTCACCCAATTCAAGCAGTTACACACGCTGGTTTTGGTGGGGGTACAGATGTAACTACCAGAATGATGTTATTGAGAACTAGAAGGTATCTAAAACAAGATATGCAATTAGTTAACAAAAAAGGTGGTGGTGGAGCTGCATCTATGGACTACATGATGACTTTACCGGCAGATGGTCAACATACTTTAACGTGGACTACTGGACATGCAGTTTCTATGGCTTTAGGAAAAACTAAAGTTAAGTTAAGTGATATGCAGCCACTTGCCAGAGGAACAGATGATCCTCAATTGTTTGTTGTAAATTGTAAAAATGATATCAAAGATGCTAAAAAATTTATTAGTGCTCAAAAATCGAAATCATTGAAATATGGAACTACTCACGTTGGTGGTATTGACGATGTTAGTGCTATTGCATTTACAAAAAAAGGAAAACTAACAGATCCGACAATCGTACCATATAAAGGTGTTGGCCCTATTAAAACTAACCTTATCAAAGGAGATATTGATGTAGGTGTTTTAAATTTAGGTGAGGCTGTTACTGAAATAGAAGATGGTACATTGTGTGTATCAGTTGTATTAGCAAGTAATAGAATGGAAAAACTAAATAATGTACCAACTGCTACTGAGTTAGGAATTCCAGTTGTTTTATCAACAGTAAGAGGCTTTGTAACAAGAAAAGGAGTACCTGCTGAAAGAAAAAAACAATTAGAGGATGCAATGATAAAAGCTATGGAACATAAGTATTTCCAAAGTTTTTTAACGGACATTGGTCTTGACTCAACTAGTGTTGTTGGAGCTGATGAGTGGGGCAAGCAAATGGAAGTTATGCTTGCAGAAATGACTGCTCAACTTAAAGCTTTAGGTTACATTAATTAATTTCAAGAAAGTACATTTCTTGATATGAAAAATGTACAAGATAAAAAAAGGGCAAACAAAAGTTTGCCCTTTTTTTTTAGAGATGAGTTTAAAGTTTTTTTTATAATAATTTTAGTTTCAATATTTTTATTAATATCCACTTTTTCATTTGATAAAGTACCTCCAATTTTAAATAGAGGAATTCAACCAGCAACATTTCCAAAAGGTTTATTAGTTTTAATAATCATCCTAACTTCATTTATATATTTTTTATCTTTTAAAAACCCATGGAAAAAAGAAAAAAAGTTACCCAAAACTTTTTTTTTAACAATATTAAGTTTTATAATTTTTATTATAATTTCAAAAACATTAGATTTCTTTTTAGCCATCGCTGTTTTATCAGTTTTTGTCTCTTATAACTGGGGAGAAAGAAGAATATTCTACTTATTATTAGTTAGTATAATTTTTCCATTTGTTGTTTTTGTATTTTTTGAAATGATTTTGGGTCTTAGATTTCCGCCAGGTATAATTACAAACCTTTATTATTATTAAAATGGATAACTTATTGTTAATGATGGCCCCAATGTTTAGTTCAAAGCTTTTATTAGTTTTACTATTTGGAACTTTATTTGGTTTGATTTTAGGTGTCTTGCCAGGTCTTGGACCCACAACAGGGGGAGCTTTAATTTTACCATTCACGATGACATTAGATCCTTTATCTGCAGTTGTTTTATTAACTTCAATATACTGTGCTGGAACTTACGGGGGAGCAATAACTGCAGTCTTAATCAATACACCAGGAACTCCAGCTGCAGCTGCAACTTGTTTAGATGGATATCCATTAGCACAAAAAGGCGAAGCAGGTAGAGCATTAGGGATGGCAACAGTATCAAGCACTGTTGGTGGAATTTTTAGTGTTATTATACTTGTATTTTTTGCGCCTATATTGGCAAATCTTGCTTACGAATTTGGTCAACCAGAATATTTTGCTTTAGCGATATTTGGTTTAACTATGCTTGCTTCAATAGGAGAAGGGAGCCCAATTAAAAACTTAATAGCTGGAGCATTCGGAATTCTGATTTCTACGATTGGAAAAGATTTTATGACTTCTATTGATAGATTTACTTACGGTATTAATGAACTTTCAGTAGGAATAGGATTTATTCCAGTTGTTGTAGGTCTATTTGCGATAAGTGAAATGTTAACTCAATCTACACTATTAGACCAAGTTTTTAAGAGAGTTGCTTTGAAAGCAGTCAAACTTCCAAGCAAAGATGACTATAAAAAAACATGGAAAACAATTCTAAGATCAAGTGGAATTGGATCATTTATTGGAGTTTTACCTGCAGAAGGTGGTACAGTAGCTTCTCTAATAGGTTATTCAGAAGCAAAAAGATTTTCAAAAAATCCAGAGGAATTTGGAAAGGGTTCCATCGAGGGAATTGCAGGTGCTGAGGCAGCAAATAACGCTGCAACAGGTGGTGCAATGGTTCCAACTTTAGCTTTAGGTATTCCTGGAAGTGCAACGACTGCAGTTATATTAACTGGTTTAATTATACATGGTGTAAGACCAGGTCCAGACCTATTTAGAGAACAGCCAGAATTTCTGTACGGAATTTTTGGTGCCATGCTTATTGCAAATATTTTATTTTTTATATTTGGTTTCTTTGGAGCTAAAATTTTTGCAAGAATAACTTTGGTTCCGAACAAAATATTATGGCCAATGATTTTTGCAGTTTCAGTATGTGGAACTTATTCATTGAGTCAATCAATAATAGATGTTTGGATAATGTTATTTTTTGGAGTGCTTGGATTTTTTATGAGAAGATACGGCTTTTCGGTTGTGCCAGTAATCATAGGATTAATTTTAGGCGAATTGGTAGAAGGAACTTTGAGACAATCGCTTGTTATATTTGATGGAAATTGGCTCATGTTTTTAACTAGACCAATAGCCTTAACATTTTTTATTTTATCTTTAATTGCTTTAGCTTTTCCTTTAATAAGATCGAAAAAAGATAAGAAATTATAATGATTGAATTTGATCTAAATAACAGAGTTGCAATAGTAACAGGGGGTGCTCAAGGTTTTGGTTTAGCTATTACAGAAAGATTTATTCAATCAGGCGCAAAAGTTATAATTTGGGATATAGATGAAGATGAAGCGAAAAAAGCTTTAGATAAAGTAAAGTCAGAAAATTTAACATACCAAATTATTGATGTAAGTAACTTTGAGAAAATTAAGCAGCAATTAGAAAATGTTGAGAGTTTACATGGAAAAATTGATATTTTTATTAATAACGCTGGGTTAGCTGGAATGAATACGACTGTTGCCGATTATCCAATAGAGGAGTGGAATAAGGTGATTAATCTAAATCTTAATTCAGTATTTTATTGTTGCAAAGCTGTAGTCCCTATGATGAAAAAAAATAATTATGGGCGAATTGTAAATATAGCATCTATTGCTGGAAAGGAAGGAAACCCAAATGCTAGTGCCTATAGCACATCAAAAGCAGGTGTAATAGGACTTACTAAGTCATTAGGTAAAGAGCTTGCCCAAGATAATATTGCAGTAAATTGTGTTACCCCTGCTGCAGCAAAAACTAGAATCTTTGATCAAATGACAGAAGAACATATAAATTATATGCTTTCCAAAATACCAAGAAACAAATTTGCAAAAGTTGAGGAACTTGCATCTTTAGTTACTTGGCTTTCAAGTGAAGAAAATTCATTTTCAACTGCTGCAGTTTTTGACTTAAGTGGTGGAAGAGCAACTTATTAATTATGCAAATTGGAATTGATGTAGGTGCAACTAAAATTGAAAGTGTTATTCTTGAAAAAAATGGTGAGGAAAAACATAGATCTAGAATTGATTGTCCGAAAGATTACTTAAAAATTATAATTGCTATAAAAGAAATTCATCAAAAATTAGAGAAAGAATTTAATCAAGAACTTCCAATTGGGGTATGTCATCCTGGAATTCATTCACCACAAACCGGTTTAGTTAAAAATGCTCCAAATTGTTATTGGTTAGAAAAAAAACCATTTCAAAATGATTTACGTAAAGCTTTAGGTAAAGAAGTTTTTTGTGAGAATGATGCTAATTGTTTTGCTTTATCTGAAGCTATTGATGGGTCTGGAAAACATTATAAAATTGTTTATGGTATAATTTTAGGATCAGGTGCTGGTGGTGGTCTTGTAATTGATAAGAAAGTTGTTACAGGTCCAAATGGTGTAGCAGGAGAATGGGGACATAATCAAATTCCATACTTTGCAGCAAAAAAAGAAAATTTTGACTCAAGTAATGCAAGAGAGGCTGAAATTGAAAGTTTTATTTCAGGTCTTGGTTTAGCAAAAAGATTTAATAAAATTTATGGAAAAAATTTAAAAGCTAATGAAATTTTCGAATTAAATAGAAAACATGATCTTGATGCTGAAAGATTTATTGATGATTTTAAAGTTAATTTAGCAATGTCTCTCTCAAGTATAATTAATATTTTGGACCCAGATGCTTTTGTATTTGGAGGAGGTGTTTCTAATGAAATAGATTTTTTAAATGAAATAGATGCCCTTGTAAGAAAATTTGTAATCGGCAGAGAATATGAGGGAGTTTTTTTAAAACCTAAATATGGTGATGCAAGTGGTGTAAGGGGTGCTGCAAGATTAGGCAGAAACACTGCATATTAAAGTTACAATCTGTAATTGAAATTTTTGTTTAAATCATTTTTTTTTATTAAATAAAAAACGAATTATTTTGTAAAACAAATTTTCAACTTCAAGGTGTATAAATTTTTTTTAATTTACATTGTCTACTTATTCTACCTATAGTCGTTTTTTATATAAAAAAAGTTAAATAACAAAAAGGGAAGATATGAGAAAATTAATAATTGCTTTGATAACATTAGCATTTACATCTACTTCATCTTATGCAGGACCTAAAATTGAGGTATTGCACTGGTGGACTTCAGGTGGAGAAGCTGCTGCTTTAAAAGTATTAAAAGACGATTTTGCTGCCAATGGTGGTGAATGGCTGGATATGCCTGTAACAGGAGGTGGTGGAGATGCCGCTAACGTTGCATTAAAGGCTAGAATTGTAGCTGGAGATCCTCCATCTGCGTCTCAAATTAAAGGTCCAACTATTCAAGAATACGACCAAGAAGGTGTAGTAGCTCCATACAACATAGACTCTATAGCACAATCAGAAGGTTGGGATAATTTACTAGATCCAATGATTGCAGCAATTCACAAATGTGAAAATAACAGTGGACCTTATTGCGCAGCTCCAGTTAACATTCATAGAATAGATTGGATGTGGGCAAATAAAACTGTATTTGATGCAAACGGAATTTCTGTTCCAACTACGTGGGATGAATTAAATGCTGCTGCTGAAACACTAAAAGCTGCTGGAATAATTCCTTTTGCACATGGTGGCCAAGCTTGGCAAGATGCAACGGTCTTTGAGGCAGTCGCTATGGGTTTAGGTGGTAATAATTATTATAAAAATTGCTACGTAGATTTAAAAGAAACTTGCCTAAGAAGTGAGACTACAGTTAAAGTTTTTGATCAAATGAGAAAACTTCAAAGTTACACTGATGAAGGTAGCCCAGGAAGAGACTGGAACGTTGCTACTGGTATGGTTATTGAAGGTAAAGCGGGTTTCCAAATTATGGGTGACTGGGCTAAAGGAGAGTTTACTGCTGCAGGAAAAGTTCCTGGTGTAGATTATTACTGCGCTGCAACTCCATCAAATAATGGTTACTTGTACAACGTAGATAGTTTCATTTTCTATAAGTCAAGCGATCCAGATAAACAAGCTGGTCAAAAATTATTAGCTAAACTAATGATGGGTAAAAACTTCCAAAAAGTTTTTAATCTATACAAAGGTTCAATACCAGCTCGTCTAGACGTATCAATGGATGAATTTGATAAGTGTGCAAAAACATCTAATGCAGATATTAAAACTGCAGGTGCAAAGGGTGGACTAGTTCCAAGTTTTGCGCATGGTATGGCTCAAGGTAATACTATGAAAGCTGCTCTTCAAGACATAATCACAGAACATTTTAATTCTGATATGTCTTCAGTAGATGCTGCTAATGCTTTAGCTGATTCAGTTTTAGCAAATATGTAGTTCATAAATATTAAAGGCCACTTAGAATTAAGTGGCCTTTTTTTTAATCAAATTTATTAAAATTTTAATGTTTAAGTGGCTAGAAAAAAATTTACCTAAAATTGTAATGGCCCCAGCAGTTGGATTAATCGGCTGGTTTGTTTATGGTTTTGTACTATGGACGTTATATATATCTTTTACAAATTCTAAGATATTACCCAAATATGAATTATGGGGATTTGGACAATATGAAAAGTTATGGGCATCAAGAAAATGGCTAATTTCAGTAGATAATTTATTAGTCTTTACAGCGTTATTTTTAATTTTTTGTATCGTTATTGGAATAATCTTAGCAATCTTTCTAGATCAAAAAATTAGAGCAGAAGGGGTTTTAAGAACAATCTATCTATACCCAATGGCCCTATCATTTATTGTAACAGGCACTGCTTGGAAATGGATTTTAAACCCAACTCTTGGAATTCAAAAAATGTTTATAGATTGGGGTTTTGAAAATTTTACTTTTGATTGGCTGGTTAACAGAGAAATGGCCATTTATACAATCGTTATAGCAGGTGTATGGCAATCAGCTGGTTTTGTTATGGCTTTATTTTTAGCTGGCTTAAGATCTGTTGAGGACGAAATTATTAAAGCTGCAAAAATTGATGGAGCGGGTTTATTTACGGTTTATTGGAAAATATTACTACCGATGATGAGACCAGTATTTTTCACAAGTTTTGTAATATTAGTTCATATATCTATTAAAAGTTATGATCTAATAGTTGCCCTTACTCAGGGTGGCCCAGGTATATCCACAACTATGCCAGCACTTTTCATGACGCAAGCCGCTTTTCATAAAAGTCAAGTTGGATTGTCTGCAGCAAGCGCGATGATGATGTTTATGGCGGTTGCAGCTGTAATTATTCCATATTTATATTCAGAATTAAGGAGAGAAAATGCAAGATAACTTACAAACCTCTTCTTATAAACAATTGGAACAAAAATCGAAATATAAAAATATATTTTTAAGATGGTTTTTGTATTTTGTTTTAATTCTTTTTGCATCTTATTTTATTTTCCCGTTATATGTGATGGTAGTAACATCATTAAAAACAATGGAAGAAATTAGACAAGGAACATTGTTGACTTGGCCAAGTTCTTTAAATTTTGATTCTTGGTTAGTAGCATGGGGTGGTAGAGGCTATGGAGCTGGTGATACTTTTTTAAGACCATATTTTTGGAATTCAATTAAGATGGTTGTACCAGCAGTATTCTTTTCAACATTTATTGGAGCAATGACCGGTTATGTTTTAACAAAATGGAGATTTAAAGGAGATCAATGGGTTTTTCTTTTTTTATTATTTGGATGTTTTATTCCATTTCAAGCAATTTTATTACCAATGGCTAGAACACTGGGAGCTTTAGGAATATCAAATTCTATTATTGGATTGGTATTAGTTCACACAGTTTACGGTATACCATTTACAACTTTATTTTTCAGAAACTATTATGTTTCGGTACCTACAGAATTGGTTAAAGCTGCTAGAATTGATGGAGCAGGATTTTTTAAAATATTTTTTAAAATATTATTACCAATCTCGGCACCGATAATTGTAGTAACTGTAATTTGGCAATTTACCCAAATATGGAATGACTTTTTATTTGGATCTACATTCTCATTCGGTAAAGCTGCTCCCATTCAGGTAGCATTAAATAATATGGTTTTATCTAGTACAAGTGTTAAGGAATACAACGTTGACATGGCTTCCGCAATTATTGCAGGTATACCAACGCTTATTGTCTATGTTTTAGCAGGTAAATATTTTATTAGAGGATTAACTTCAGGCGCAGTGAAAGGATAATAATGAAAACATTAAAAATTGATGAATTGTCAAAAAACTTTGGATCGACAGAAGTTTTAAAAAAAATTAATTTAGAAATAGATGAAGGAAATTTCCTGGTTCTTTTAGGTCCTTCAGGTTGTGGAAAATCAACCCTATTAAACATTATTGCAGGTTTAGAGACAATCAATGAAGGTAATGTTTACATAGATGATTATAATGTAAGTAAAGTAGAGCCAAAAGATAGAAATATTGCGATGGTTTTTCAGTCGTATGCTTTGTATCCATCCATGAACGTTCGTGAAAATATGATTTTTGGTCTTAAACAAGCGAAAGTATCAAAGGAAAAAATAGAGGAACAATTAAAAAAGGTATCTAAATTTTTGCAAGTTGATGCCCTATTAGATAGAAAACCATCACAATTATCTGGGGGGCAAAGACAACGTGTAGCGATCGGAAGAGCATTAGTTAGAGAACCAAGAATATTTTTATTCGATGAACCGTTATCAAACTTAGATGCAAAATTAAGAGTTGAGATGAGAAGGGAGATAAAAAAACTTCATCAACAGCTTAAAACCACCGTAGTTTATGTAACCCATGATCAAACAGAGGCAATGAGTCTTGGTACTAAAATTGCAATTATGAATCATGGTGTGATTCAACAAAATAACTCACCAGAACTAATTTATAATAAACCAAGCAATACATTTGTAGCAGATTTCATTGGATCTCCTTCAATGAATCTAATTAAAGGAAAACTAAATCAAAAATCAAACAAAATCTTATTTACTGCAGATGAAGCAAATTTTGCTATTCCAATTATTAGCTATGATTTTATAAAAGCATCACAACTTGAAGATAAAGAGGTATTTTTTGGAATAAGACCAGAGCATATTTATTTTAAAAAATCTAACGAGGATGATTTCGAGGTAAATTTAACAGCTGATTTAAGTGAATATATTGGTCACGAACAAATAATGACTTTTAATTTTGCAAATCAAGAACTCTTAGCAAAATTTCCATCTACTTTTAAAATTGAATTAAACAAAGAGACAAAGTTATATTTTGACTTAACTCAAATTTCATTATTTGATGCTAATTCGAAAGAAAGAATCTAATTATGAAAGTAAAATATTTTGATTTAAAAAATAAAAGAGTTTTTGTTTCAGGAGGCGGATCTGGTATTGGTGCAACTATAGTAGAGCATTTTTGCGAACAACAAAGTGAAGTTTATTTTATAGATATAAATATTAAAGCCTCAAAACAATTAATTGAAAAAATTAAAAAAAAAAGATTTAGAGTTCCTAAATTCATTGAATGTAATGTTTTAGAAATTCAAAAATTACAAAATTTAATTAAAGATATAATTTCCAAAAAAGGCCCAATTCATTGCCTAATTAATAGTGCTGCGAATGATGATCGACACTCGACTGAACAGGTAGACGAAAAATACTGGGAAAACCGAATGGGTATTAACTTAAAGCATTATTTTTTTGCTGCGCAATCAGTTGTCAAGGGTATGAAAAAAATTAAGTCTGGTTCAATTGTAAACCTTAGTTCAGTGTCTTGGGTATTAGGAGAAGGTGACAAGGTTATTTATGAAACAGCTAAATCAGCTGTCATAGGCTTAACAAGATCTTTTGCACAAGAGTTTGGAAAATTCAACATAAGAACTAATTCTGTGATACCAGGCTCAATAGCAACAGAAAGACAAATTAAAAATTGGTTAACACCCAAATATAAAAAACTCATATTAGATAGCCAAGCTTTAAAGCGTCAATTAAAACCAGAAGATGTTGCCAGGTTAGTATTATTTTTATCTTCTGACCAATCATCAGGGTGCACAAAACAAAGCTTTACAATAGATGCAGGAATAAGTTAATTCCGTATTTGTTACAAAATCTTTAAAATTTTAAACATACATTGTTTTGTCATATTTTATTTGTTAACTTTAATCATGCAAAAGATAGTTTTAATTCTAGTATTAAGTTTATTATTCGTTTCACATTCCAAGGCAGCATGTGATGATCCACTAACAGATGGTGTCGATTATTCCAATTGTAGATTTTCAGATGCACAAGATTTACAAGGCAGTTATCTTCCTAACTCAAATTTATCTTTTGCAAGTTTTATACAAGTTAATTTTGATAAAAGTATAATGATGAATTCAAATTTATCTTTTGGAACATTTCCAGAGTCAACTTTTATTAGAGCCAATTTATATGAAACAGTATCTATCGGTGCAAATTTCGAAAAAGCAAATTTCACCAGTGCTAATCTCACTAGAGTTGATTTTATGGGAGCTACTTTGATAGAAGCAAATTTTCAAAATTCTAATTTAATGGAAGCCAACTTAACCTCATCAAATATAACTAATGCAAATTTCGACGGAGCTAATTTGATTGGAGCAACTTGGACTAATGGTCAAACATGTGGACCTGAGTCTATAGGAACTTGCAATCAGTAGTTAATGGATAGCTCAGTTAAGAATGATGATGTAATTTTTAATTTTTTTAAGCAAATTTGTGATGAAAAAGACGACCAAAAATGTGTTGAACTTGGGAAAAGTTGGGTTAAAGCCATGGAAAGCAATTTATCTAATATGGAAGCAAATCTAGATGGTGCCAATAAACTAAAACATAAGGATGATATTCAAAGTAATCGAGATCATTTAGATAGCCTGAAGACTAAAACTTCATCTGAATGGAGAGATTATGCAACACAGTGTATGGTTGAAATACTGAGTCATAAAGATAAGTAACCAATTTTCATTTACTGTTTGATTTAAAGTAAAATTTGAATAATATTTCCTCAAGGGGTGTCTTTATAGACTGAGATTATACCCTAAGAACCTGTCCGGTAATTCAGAAAGGGAGAAAATGGATAACATATACTTTATAAGTCAATCAACATCACTAACATTAGTAATAACTATTAGTTTAATATTTGTAATATTTGGAATTTATCATTCAAAAAAATTCCAAGGTATTAATAATTATTTAACAGCAAATAGAAATATTGATTTATTTTCACTAACAACAAGTTTAGTTGCATCAGCGTTAGGTGCTTGGATTTTGTTTGGCCCAGCATCTGCATCAACATGGGGTGGAATTGGAGCAGTAATTGGTTACGCTCTAGGAACTGGTTTTCCAATGATATTTTTAATTTATTTAGGAAAAAAAATAAGAACAGACTTTCCTAAAGGCTCATCTTTAATTGAGTATATGAGAAAAAGATTTGGCAAAAGTTTATTTAAATTAATTCTGCTAATGACGATCTTTTATATGTTCATTTTCTTATGTGCAGAAGTTACTGCAGTAGCTGTACTAATTAACTATATATCTGGAACTGATTTATGGATTACGGCATCAATAGTGATTATTTCAACTTTGACTTACACTTTATATGGAGGCTTAAGAGCTTCAATATTTACAGACAATATTCAAATGTTTGTTATTGGAGTTTTGTTATTAATAACGATTTCATATATTACATTATTTAGTGGTGATAGCTTTTCTTTTTCTTTTATAGAGAGCAAAAACCCTCAATTATTAAGTTCTTCCTATATACCTAGCTACACTGCAGGTTTAACTTTTTTTATTGCTGTAGCTGCAACCAATCTTTTTCACCAAGGTAATTGGCAAAGAGTTTATGCAGCTAAAAATTATGAAACACTTAAAAAAAGTTTAATTATTTCTTTTTTAATTATTGTTCCAATAGTATTCTTGATGGGCTTTATAGGGATGGTATCTTTTTCTATAGATTCAGCTAACAGACCAGATCTTGGATTTTTTACTTTATTATTAAAAGATCAGACTGAATTATTATCATTATTAATAATTGTACTTGGATTAGCGTTAACTATTTCAACAGTAGACACGTTAGTAAATGCTATATCTAGTTTATTTGTGGTTGATGGTAAAGCGACGTTTAATTTTGATAAGAAAACAGATTATTTAAAACTTTCTAAATATTTTATTATCGCAATTTCTATTGTTGTATTTTTTGTTGCTTCAAAAGGATTTGATATCTTGTATTTATTTTTACTAGCTGATTTATTCTGTTGTGCTTTTGTTTTAACTGTTTTCTATAGTTTTTATAATAAGAAGATTAATGAAAAAACTGCATTTATTTCAATAATAGTTGGATTAATTGCAGGATTTTTAATGTTTCCTTTCCCAGATTTTTCCAAAAGTTTATTGGTAGGAGTGTTAGTCCCAACAGAAGTATTCAGTCCTTTTGTTAGTCAATCTTTATTATTTTTATCTTTCCTAATCGCAACTTTTCTACCTGCTGCAATATTAAAAATTAAAATGAAAAAAAATTATTAGTTCCCAGCAATTTGGGAATAGATTTTTTCTTTATTAGTTTGACCAATGCTTCGTGAAATTTCTTTGTTGTTTTTATAAACAACAATCGTAGTCCAGTAATCGATATCTAATAGTTTAGCTATATCTTTGTCTTTAGTTTGTTCGTAACTTAGAAAAACAACATCCTCAAAGTCTTTCTTCGCTTGATCTAATATAATTACTTGCTTGGCACATGTGCTGCAGGTTTTGTTCCATGAGTTAATAACAACTGTCTTTCCACTTGTTTGAGCGTCATTAAATACTTCATTGGTAAAAGTTGTACCTTTTCCAAATGAAGTTGAATTTAAACTACAAAATAATAATAAAGTGATTAGTACTTTTTTCATATTTTAAATATTACACAATTTAATCTTATTGTAATTGAGTAAAATGTCTCTATATATCCAGAAATTACATGTCAACTAATCAAATTAGTATCCATAATTTATCTAAAGTTTACGACAACGGTTTCGAGGCTTTAAAAAAAGTTAATCTTGAAATTCAAAAAGGGGAGATTCTAGCATTGCTCGGACCAAATGGTGCTGGAAAAACAACTTTAATTAGCATTATTTGTGGAATTGTAACACCCTCGTCTGGAAAAGTTGAGGTAGAAGGTTATGATATTATTGATGATTATAGAGAAACACGTTCTCGAATAGGTTTAGTCCCACAAGAACTAACTTTAGAATTATTTGAAACAGTTTTTAATAATGTTTCATATTCAAGAGGACTTAATGGAAAAAAACCAGATCCAAAACATATAGAAAAAATTTTAAAAGATTTGAGTATGTGGGATAAAAAAGATTTAAGGTTAAGACAATTATCTGGAGGTATGAAACGGAGAGTTTTGATTGCTAAAGCATTATCTCATGAACCTTCAATTTTATTTTTAGACGAACCAACTGCAGGAGTTGATGTAGAATTAAGAAGGGATATGTGGAAAGTAGTAGAGGATTTGAGAAAAACTGGAGTTACTATAATTTTAACAACACACTATATCGAAGAAGCTGAAGCCATAGCTGATAGAGTAGGTGTAATTAATCAAGGTGAAATTATTGTAATAGACGAAACAAAAGAATTGTTAAAAAAAATGGGACATAAAAAACTTCAAGTTGATCTCCAGGACAAATTATTAGAAATACCAAATAGTTTAAGTAAATATAATTTAGAGTTGGGCAAAGAAAACATGTCAGTTAATTACACTTATAATGTGAAGGCTAAAAGCACAGGTATTACAAACTTACTTCAAGATATAAAAGATGCAGGATTAAAATTACAAGATTTAAAGACAGAGCAAACAACATTAGAAAAAATATTTGTTGAGCTAGTTAAGGAAAATAATGAAGTTTAATTATCAAGCTTTTAAAGCAATGTATTTTCATGAAATGGACAGATTTAAAAGGACTTTATTACAATCACTATTTTCACCTGTTTTATCTACTTCACTTTATTTTATAGTATTTGGATCGGTTATAGGTGGATATGTGGAAAATATAGATGGTATTAGTTATGGATCCTTCATTGTACCAGGCTTGCTAATGCTTACCTTATTAACACAATCTATAAGTAACACCTCATTTGGAATTTTTTTTCCTAAATTTAATGGAACAATGTATGAAATTTTAGCAGCACCTATTTCAACTTTTGAAATAGTGTTGGCTTTTGTTGGTGCAGGAGCAACAAAAACTCTTATAGTTGGGGTTGTAATTTTTGTGACAGCAACATTTTTTGTTGAGGTAAAAGTTATGTACCCCTTGTTGATGATTTTTATATTAGTCTTAGTTGCATTTACATTTGCATTGTTCGGCTTTTTGATAGGTTTGATGAGTTCTAATTTTGAACAAATGTCAATTATACCAACATTAGTTATAACACCAATGGTTTTTTTAGGTGGAAGTTTATATTCTTTAGAAATGCTACCTGAATTTTGGCAAACTGTTACATATTTCAATCCAGTTGTTTATTTAATTAATGGATTAAGATTTGCATTTTATGGTGTGTCAGATTTCAATGTTTGGGTAAGTATTATATCAATGATTGGGTTTTTAATGACATGTGTTACTGTGGTATCTGTATTACTCAAAAAAGGATATAATATTAAAAATTAAGTTTAACTTATAGCAATTTTTTTCTTTGGATCATAAAAGGGTATTTCAACAATTTTAGCAAAAAATTTGCCTTGATGAGTTAAAACCTCTAAATCTGTTCCAATTTCAGAATTTTCTACATTAACCATTGCAAGAGCAATATTTTTTTTTAGTCTTGGTGAATAAACTGCAGATGTTACCTTGCCTATTTTATTTCCTTTATCTTCAATTGGCCAAAAGGTAGTGTTTGGACCTTCTAAAGGTTTGCAGTCGATTATTAAACCTACTTGTTTTCTTTTTATTCCATTTTTCTTAATTTTTGTTAATGCTTCTTTACCAATAAAGTTAATATCATTATCTAAACTTACTAATCTATCAAATCCTAATTCAAAAGGATTAGTGTTTATATCTGCGTCAGCATGGTATGATAACATCCCACCTTCAATTCTTCTTATTGATGAAGTGTGTCCAGCATCAATTCCATGTTCCTTGCCTGCAGACATAATTTTTTCATATAAATCATTTCCTCTAGAGCCATCTTTTAAGAATAATTCATAACCAAACTCACTTGACCATCCTGTCCTTGAAATTATTAATGGAATTCCATCTAATTCATATTCTTTAAACCAATAATATTTTATATCCTCAATACTTTCTCCAAATAGTTTAATCATTATTTCTTTAGAATTAGGACCTTGTAATTGTAAGGGGGAGACATCAGGTTCTGTAATCTTGACATTAAGACCTGAATTAACAGCAACCCCTTGAGCCCACAATAAAACATCACTGTCTGCAAGAGATAGCCAAAAATGATTTTCAGCCAATCTTAATAATACTGGGTCATTCAATATTCCACCTTGCTCATTTGTTATCAATACATATTTACACTGACCTACTGAAAGTTTACTAAGATCTCTAGGTGTTAAGAGTTGAACAAATTTAAATGCATCTGGACCAGTAATTTCTACCTGTCTTTCAACAGCAACATCACAAAGAATTGCTCTTTCTATTAGATTCCAAAAGTTCTGCTCAGGATTTCCAAAATCTCTTGGAATATACATATGATTATAAACAGAAAAACCAGTCGCACCCCACTTAACTGTAGAGTCAAAATATGGAGATTTTCTGATTTGTGTTCCAAATCCAAAATTTTTATTACTCATTTTAAATCCTTAACAGTAGCAACATAATTTATAAACAAAAAAAATAGCCCAATTAAGGGCTATTAAAAATTCAAGGGGAGTATATTTTTAAAATTGTTCAGATTCTGTAGAGCCAGTCATTGCAGTAGTCGAACTTTGACCGCTACTTATAGTGTTTGATACTGCATCAAAATAAGACGTTCCTACCTCTCTTTGATGTTTAACACTAGTATAGCCATCTTTTTCCCTAGCAAACTCTTGTTGTTGAATTCTTGAATAAGCAGTCATACCTTCGTTTTTATATTTTTCAGCAAGCTCAAATATCGCAATATTCTGTGTATGAAATCCAGCTAGAGTAATAAATTGAAATTTATAACCCATTTTAGCAATCTCAACTTGAAATGAAGCAATCTCTTCATCACTTAAATGTTTTTTCCAATTAAATGATGGAGAACAATTATATGCTAAAAGTTTTCCTGGATATTTTTCATGTATTGCATCTGCGAATTTTTTAGCTTCTTCTAAATTAGGAGTTGCTGTTTCACACCAGATTAAATCTGCATAAGGCGCATATGCAAGACCTCTAGAAATAGCTTGTTCAATTCCGTCTTTTACATAAAAGAATCCTTCAGGGGATCTCTCTCCTGTTAAGAACGTTTTGTCATTATCATCATAATCATTTGTAATTAATTTAGCAGCATTAGCATCTGTTCTTGCAAGAATAATTAATGGAACTTCAGCTATGTCTGCAGCTAATCTTGCAGCTTTTAAATTTTTGACCATTGTTCCGGTTGGTACCAAAACTTTTCCTCCCATATGACCACATTTTTTTTCACTTGCTAATTGATCTTCAAAGTGAACACCAGCAGCACCAGCTTTTATAAATTTTTTAGTTAATTCAAATACGTTTAATGGACCACCAAAACCAGCTTCACCATCAGCTATAATTGGTAACATGTAATCAGTTCTGTCTTTTGCCTGCATATCACCGTCTTGCATTTCCATATGTTGTATTTGGTCTGCTCTAATTAATGAATTATTCATAGACTCAACAAGTTTAGGTGCACTGTCATAAGGATATAGAGATTGATCTGGATACATTTCCCCAGCTGAATTTGCGTCTGCAGCTACTTGCCATCCGCTTAGATAAATTGCTTTTAAACCAGCCTTAGCATGTTGTACTGCTTGGTTTCCAGATAATGATCCCAATGTATTAACATATGATTCTGTATTTAATAATTTCCAAAGTTTTTGGGATTGATTTTTACATAAAGAATATTCTATTTTAATTGAGCCTCTTAATCTTTCTACTTCTTCATCAGTATAGTCTCTTTTAATGCCAGCAAACCTTTTTAGATCGTATGAAACATTTTCTGCGCTCATTATTTTTTATCCTTTGATTTTATTTTATGAAAATTGACTTTAGAGGGGGAGAACTAGTTGTTATCGTTTGAAGTTTCGATAAGATCGTTCATTCCACTAGAACCCCAATCACAATGGTCATCTCTCATGTATATTCCTCTACTATGATGATGGTCTAAATCTTCTTTTTTTATGATTTGAGCGTCGTTTTCAGTATTTTTTAATTTTTTATTCATATGAATCTTATAATTTACACAATTTACAAAATCTACAAAAAAGGTTAAAAACCTTGTAAATCAATAAAAAAAATTGTAAAAATAAATTTACAAAATTTACAAATAGAAAATATGAGTCAAATAGATTTAAAAATAGGGCCAAAAATCAAAGCTTTTAGAAGACAATTAGGTCTTCAAGCTAACAAACTAGCAGAGGATTTAGCTATTTCACCAAGTTATTTAAACTTAATTGAGAGTGGGAAAAGAAAAATTGATGGTGATCTTTTGCTAAATGTTTGTGAAAAACTTAACATTCAATTATCAGATCTAACATCAAAAACAGATATTAATTTACAAAATACAATTTCCGAAATTTTAGATGATAATTTATTTGAGGACTTAGATATATTAGGACCAGAAATTAAAGACCTTGTCAGTACAAATCCTAAAATTGGGAAAGCAATTGTAAGACTAGGAGACATATTAAAAAAGAAAGACCACGAATTAATTAATAAGATCGAAAAAATATCAGGTAAGATTGTTGATAATAGAAAGAATTCTTTTCCAGGTGAAGTAATTTCAGATTTTCTTCAAGAACATAAAAATTATTTTCCTAAACTTGAGGAATTCGCAAACAAGGTTTTTGCCAAAATACAAAAAAATAATAGAACAAGATATATTGCATTGTGTGAATATTTAAATACTGAATATTCTATAAATGTAAAAGATGTGATACCTGATGAGAACAAACCATTTTCAAAAATTTATAATAGAAGTAAAAAAGAACTTTTATTAAGTGATTATAGTTCATTAGAAACAAAAAAATTACATGCAGCTGCACAAATTGCTCAAGAAGGTGCAAATAAAGATATAGATAATTACTTATCTAAATTTAGTTTTCCATCGGAAGAATCAAGGAAACTTACAAAAGTTGCTTTATTAAATTATTGTGGAGCTGCAATTCTAATGCCATATAAGTTATTCCATTCAGAATGCAAAAAACTTAAATATGATTTAGAATTATTACAAAATACATTTGCAACTTCATTTGAACAAGTAGCTCATAGAGTGACATGTCTTCAAGATCCAAAATTACCAGGAATACCTTTTCATTTTTTAAGAGTTGATATGGCAGGAAATATTTCTAAAAGATTTACACTATCAGGCATAGATATACCAAGATATGGAGGAGCTTGCCCTAGATGGAATGTTTATTCAGCATTTACTCGACCTGGAGTGATACAAGCCGCAGTAAGCAAAATGAATAATGGAGAAAAGTATGTTTGTATAGCGAGAACAGTTGAAAAAGGTATAGGTAGATTTGGTCAAGCAAAAAGTGTTCTATCCATTGGTCTTGGATGTGATGCGAAATACGCTAAGGATTTTGTTTATACTGAAAATGTAAATATTAATGATAAATCTTCAGAAATACCTATAGGGGTATCATGCAGAACATGTGACAGATTAGATTGTTCACAAAGAGCATTCCCACCATTACATAAAAAGTTTGATGTAGACTTAAATTCAAGAGGTGTCTCTGTTTATGTTAGTGATAGTAATTAAAAAATGATTAAATACATAGTTCCTGCAATTATAATTTTTTTGATAGTGTTATTTTGGGAAAAAATTACAGAATTTGTAGAGAAAAAATTTAATATTAAGCTAAATTATATCGCAGTTTCTGCCGCTGTAGTTGCTACTGTTATTACTCTTCTGCTCTTAAATTATTAGAGCAGATGAAAAAAGTCGATTTTTCTAAATATAAACTTAATGAGTCTGATGGTGTTTTTACCTATAAAAATGATTACACCACGCTTGGTTTTGTTAGGTTTAATGATAAAGGGGAAGTAGAATATATCTTTGTGAATCCAATATTTCGAAAACAAGGATTGGCAACAAAATTACTTCAATTAGTTAAACAAAAAACAGGAAAAGAAATAATTCTTCAAGAACCAATTAGTCCTTTAGGGTCAAAACTACTTAATTCATTAAAGAAATGGAAATAAATTTATTATTTTTTTTAACTATAGTACCTGCAGTCATATTATTTGGAATAGCCAAATCTGGATTAGGTGGTTCCATAGCGCTTATTTCAATTCCATTAATGACCATTGCAATGCCTCTAACCACGGCATTAGGAATTATGTTACCTATTCTGATATTTTCTGATTTTATAGCAACATATAAGTACAGAAAAGAGTTCGATTTACAAACCTTAAAATTGATAGTTCCATTTGCAGCTATAGGAATATTTGTTGGTTCATTATCTTTTTCATATTTTTCAGAAGAGTTACTAAAATTTTTAATTGGTTTAATGGGGTTTTTATTTGCAGGGCATTATTTCTTTTTAAAAAAAGACAAGGAAGCAAAATCAGAAAAAAGTTTTTTAAAAGGGGGTATTTGTTCAACGATTGCGGGATTTACAAGTTTTTGTGTGCATGCTGGAGGTACGCCGACCAGTATTTACTTACTACCATTGAGAATGAGAAAAGAAATTTATGTCGGAACAAGAATAATTTTTTTTACTTTTGTAAATTTGATTAAGCTTCCCCTTTATATAAATTTATCAATGACAAACTACGATACTTTTAAACAATCACTAATTTTATTTCCTGCAGCATTTATTGGGATTTTAATAGGTTATCGATTTCTAAGAACAATTGAGGAAAAATTATTTTATAATATTTTATATGCTTTAATTTTTGTGACCAGTTCAAAGTTAATTTTTGATTTTTTATAAATATATAGTCTTAACAAGATTATTGATTCCTAATAAGTGGATAGATTTTAGGATTTAAATATTTTAAATTTGTAATCAAAATCAAAATCAAAGTAACTAATCCAATTGAAAAACCTAAATAAATTAAAACCTTAAAGTCAAACTGCCAAACTAATTCAAATATATTTTCCATAATAAATTTAGACCCTATTATTGCAAAAAATGTTGCTATCAAAATCACAGTTATAAAAATAATTAAGAATTCTATTAAGGATGAGAAAATAATTTGTTTTTTTGAAAAACCTAAGATTTTAAAAACTAAATTTTGATATTCTTTAATTTTTCCCTGAACCATGATTGCACTTGATATAACAATTAAACCAATAATAATTGTTACAGCGGAAATTAAAGTAACAGCAATGAATACTTTGTTTAAAACTGCAGTTACTTTTAAAAGATAATCTGCAATTTTAATCATTGATAAACTTGGCATTATCTTCAACATTTCTGTTTCATCGAATTTATCAGAATTAAATTTTGCTGTTGCTAAGTATTCATGTGGAATTTGCTTTGCAAATTGGGGGTTAAACAGCATTGCAAAATTAATACTTAAATCACGGTAATCTACTTCTCTAAAATTAATTACTTCTCCATCAATCTCTCGCCCATATATGTTTAAAGTAAAAATATCACCTAATTGAATATTAAAATCTTTTGCAACTTTAGCATCTAACGATATTTGTAACTGATTTGGCTTAGATAAATCCCACCATTCCCCCTCTAAAATTGGATTATCTTTTGGAATATTCTCTACCCACGATGATCTTCGTTCACTTCCAATTACCCAATAACTATCATTATCAGGCTTGATGAATGTATTAGGATCAACTCCATTAATTTTAACAATACCAGATGATACCATTGGGACTATTTCAATATTTGCATCTTTATCCATATTTAAAATACCTTGTTCAAATTTTTCTCGCTCTCCTTTTTGAATACCAACAAAAAAATAATCTGGCGCAATATCAGGGATGGACTTAGCAATTTCTCTTTGAAAGTTAGTGCCCACTAAAGCCAGAATTAACAATAAAGTAACTCCTAACCCTAAAGACATTACAGTAATAGGAGTTATACTTTTTGTTTGAGTAATATTTTTAATTGAGACTTTAAGTGAAACAATTGAACTTGATTTAAATTTCTTTAGAAAAAAAATAATTAATTTTGAAAGCAAGAAAAAAACTATTAAACACACAAAAAAAGCTACAAAATATCCTAAACTATAGGTTGGTTGTTCAGTACCAATTGTAAATAATATAATTAAAATAGATAATAAAACAAAGCTTACAGCGACCGATTTTTTTGAATAGTAAAACTGTAAATTTTGAAACACATTCCTAAATAAGTTAGAGGCTTTGACTTGATCAATAGAACTAATAGTTGGTATAGAAAAAATTACAAGGACTAGCAATCCAACTAAAAATATTTTGAAAAAATTTAAAAAAGAAAAAACTGGATAAACATTTAATCCTAAACCATCAGATAAGTATTTATCTGCTATTGGAACAATTAAAAAGCTAGACCCATAGGAAATTACAGTAATAACAAACAGTAAAATAAATAATTGTAGATAATAAAGTGTTTTTATATTTCCAGAATAAAATCCTACTGCTTTTCTAACAGCAATTGACATGTTATTTTGATTAATAAAAGACAATAAAGTATTTGCAATTCCGATTCCAGCAATCAACATTGCACTTATTGATACAAGAGATAAAAATTGAGAGAAATTGTTAATAATTCTTTTAATACCACTTGCTGAATTTTCAGGGTATCTAAGTTTTACTTTTTGATCGTTTTTAAAAATATTTTCAATTTTTCTTTCAATTTGTGCTGGATCATCATCATTTTTAAATTTTACTTTATATTCATAATTTAAAAAACTTCCTATTCCATTTAGTTTTAATATTTCTAAAGTTTGTTTGCCAGCTAGGGCCCAATCACCAAATGCAACAAATCCGCTTACATCTGGTACTGATTTAATAATTCCAATGACGGTGAAGTTTTGATCTTGAACTTTAACTTGCTCATTAATCTTTATATTCAGTGTTTTTGATAAACTTTCGTTAATTAAAATTGTATTTGGTTCTCTTTGCATTCTTTCATAAGCTTCGGTTGGCTCATAATCAACCTCACCATAAAGAGGATATTTTTCATCCACAGTTTTAATTCTTGTAAATAAAGATTTATTTTTTTCTCTT
Organism: uncultured Pelagibacteraceae bacterium; assembly: GCA_902539165.1. Taxonomy (GTDB): domain Bacteria; phylum Pseudomonadota; class Alphaproteobacteria; order Pelagibacterales; family Pelagibacteraceae; genus Pelagibacter. The sequence goes on along the minus strand of CACBHY010000003.1, from coordinate 92,090 downwards.
CCAGTTGTTGAGAGCATCGTACTAAATTCAATCATTTGAGAAACTGTTGCAAATTTTTTGACTTGATTTACCAAATCCAAGTTTCCTTGATTACGATTGTAATCAATCTCTAAATCTCCACCTAACAATGCTTTAGCATTATCATTTAGCTCTTTTTTTAAGCTATCTTCTATTGTGAAAATAGCACTCAAAATAAAAAGACTAATAAACAGAGTTATAATAATGCTTGAGATTTTGTGATAATTTCTACTCAAATCTTTTAAAGCATATTTAAGTATTAAATTAAATTCTGAGGGGTTATTTGATTTTTCCATCTTTAATTTTAATTTTTCTTTTTGCTTTATCCGCAAGTTTAGGATCATGGGTTACCATAATTAAAGAAGAACCTTCTTCTTTTACATATTTAAACAATATATTTGAAATCAATGTAGAGTTCTCGGTATCTAAATTACCAGTTGGTTCATCAGCTAAAATCAATTCAGGTTTCATAGCAATTGCTCTTGCTATGGCTACTCTTTGCTGCTCGCCACCAGATAATTGACTTGGAAGGTTATTAAAACGATGTTTTAAACCAAAACGATCTAACAAAATCTTTGCTTCTTTTTCAGGATTTTTAAAATTATTTAGCTCAAGTGTTAAAGCAACATTTTCAACTGCAGTATAATTTGGGATTAAATAAAAAGATTGAAATACAATACCGATATTTTTCTTTCTAATTTCAGATACTTCATCCTCATTAAGGCTTGTAATTTCTTGATTTTGAAAAATAATCTTTCCAGAGGTTGGCTTTTCTAATCCGCCAACCAACATTATTAAACTAGTTTTTCCAGAACCACTCTCTCCTACAACTGAAACAGTTTCTTTTTTCTTAATATTTAAATCTATATTCTTTAAAACTCTGATATTGTCTTTACCAGTTTGATAATTAAGATTTATTTTTTTTAATCTTAGAAGTGTTGACATGAATAAAAGTTTATTTATAAAAATTTTGTTAATCTTTCTAGTGCACATAAATGCAAGTGCAATAGAAAAGGTAGTATTATTCGGAGACAGCTTAATGGCTGGTTATGGCTTACCTAAAGAACATCATTTATCGTTAGTTTTAGAGAATAAATTAAAACAAGCCGGATTTAATATTCAAGTTATAAATGGAAGTGTTTCAGGCAGCACATCTTCAGGTGGATTAAATAGGGCAGAGTGGAGTTTATCAGATCCAGGGATAGATCTTATTGTTTTAGGAATGGGTGCAAATGATATGCTTAGAGGAATTCAACCAGATGAAACAAAAAAAAATTTAGAACAAATAATAGAGATTGTAAAAAAGAAAAAAATAGAAATAATTTTAGCTGGAATGATTGCTCCAACAACACATGGGGAAAAATATAAGAAAGACTTTGATGCTATCTATCCAAAATTATCTAAGAAGCATAATTTACAATTTATACCTTTTCTTTTAGAGGGTGTGGCACTTAACCCAAGCTTAAATCTACAAGACGGTATACACCCTAACCAACAAGGAACAATAAAAATAAGTGAAAATATTAAAAAAAGTATTATTGCTATTTTAGATAAAAAAAAAAATTAAATTTATAATTTTATAAATTTATCATTTACTATTAATTTTGTATTTATATGGATAAAATACCCTATCATCATTTACCAGACGGCACTTTTAGAAACCCTCTAGGTTCCCCTAAAGTTGATCGAAATTTTAAATGGTCTTTTAAAGTATTTAATAAAGAAAAAAAGAAACTCAATATGACTGTTCCAAAGGATCATGTTGTAGATAAGGAACAAGTATTAGCTGATATCAAAAAATATAAAGATGAGGATTATATTGGATGGATAGGGCACGCAACTTTTTTGATAAAATTAGGGAATAAAACAATTATTACTGACCCTGTTTTTTCTAAAAATGCAGGTCCGTTAATATTTGGACCGAAAAGATTTACTGAACCAGCTTTAAATTTAAAGGAAATACCTCCTGTAGATATTTTTTTACTAACTCATAATCATTACGATCATCAAGATATGATGACAATCAGAAGATTCCCTTTCAAAAATACCAAAGTAATGGCTCCTTTAAAGCTAGGTAAGTATTTTGAAAGAAATGGATACAGCGATGTTAATGAAATGGATTGGTATGAAGAAATCATCATTAATGAAAAAATGAAAATAACATTTTTACCAGCGGTTCATTGGTCTAAACGCAGTTTAACAGATACCAACAAAACTTTATGGGGAAATTTTTTAATTGAATATGATGGAAAAAAATTTTTGTTCGCTTGTGATACTGGAGTTGGAAATGTGTATAAAGAGATTGGCGAAAAATATGGTCCAATAGATATTAATATTATAAATATTGGAGCGTATAATTTTTATCCAATAACACCATATAAAGATAAATCATCTTATCACACTAGTCCTGAAGAGGCGCTTCAGATTTCTAGAGATTTAAAAAGTAAAAAAGTAATTGGTATGCATTGGGGTACTTTTGTATTATCGTTAGAGCCAATTATGGAACCAAGAGATCGATTTAGAGATAATGCAGAGAAATATGGCTTCAAAAAAGAGGATGCACTTGTTTTTAAAATTGGCCAAATTACCCCTCTAAATGAAATTTTAAAATAATATTTTATGAAATATATTATTTTGATCATTACCTTTTTTTTTACTAGTAATACTTATGCAAAAAATATTAATATTTCAGTTAAATCGGATTTAGTTCTTAATTGTAAGTTTGAAAAAGTTATTATCAAAAACTTAGAACACAACTTTGTTTCTTTTACAAATGATCAAATCAAAAGAGAAAATCTCAAAAGTCTTAAAATAATAGCTAAAATTCCAGACATATTAATTATCGATAATTTATCAAAATTTATTAATAAAATTAATTTAGAAGTAAAAATATCTAATAAAGATATAATTTTGATACAAGCTTTTGATCAAGAACGAAATTATTCTGAGTCAGCAGTTTATACCAGAAGTACTGGAGAGCTTATCCATGAAATTACTAGAAAAATAAACTCTGAGGAAAAAGAGAAAGATATTTCATTTTATAGTTGTATAAAAAACAACCAAGACACTTAAGACCAATGACTCTAAATCCTTTTTTTGATAATATACAAAAATGAAGAGATTTTTTTTAATATTATTATTTTATTTATTTTCTCAGACAATCTCTTTTGCAAATGAAAGAGACGAAAGGCTTAATCAGTTATTTAATCAATTAAAAATTAATAATGTTGACTCTGCATACAATATTGAGCAAAAAATTTGGCAGATATGGACTACACATCCTAGCAATAATAAATTAACTCTAAGGCTTAAAGTAGGTTCAGATCTATTAAGGGATCAAAAATTAAATGAAGCTGAGAAAATATTTTCAGAGTTAATTGAAATTGATCAAAATTGGTCAGAAGCATGGAATAAAAGAGCCACCGTTTTATATTTACAGGGTAAATTTAAAAAATCTCAAGAGGACATAAATAAAGTTCTTGAGCTTGAGCAAAGACACTTTGGTGCATTAACAGGGCAGGGACTAGTTAATATCGAGTTAAAAAATTTTGAGAAAGCAATTAAAAGTTATGAAAAAGTTCAAGAAATTTATCCATCGATGAGATCTCCAAAAATAATGATAGAGCGTATTGAAAGATTAATTAAAGACCAAACAATCTAATGTGTGGAAGATATGTAGTAAAAAATCCAATAACTAAAACTAACAGATTGGTAAAATCAGCAATACAAGTTGAAGACAACGAAAATTATAATGCGCACCCTTATCAGAAGCTTCCAGTTATCAAAAAATATAAAAACGGAAATACTTTAGAATCTTTAAAGTGGGGATTAGTTCCTAGTTGGGCTAAAAATAAAGAATTCAAAGCTTTGATAAATGCAAGATTAGAGACAATTGATGAAAAGGTTTCATTTAAAAAACTAATTAAAAATCATCGATGTGTTGCAGTTGCAGATGGTTTTTATGAATGGAAGAGGGAAGAGAATGAAAAAACTCCTCATTACTTTGTTAGAAAAGATACTAATGTAATTTATTTTGCTGGTATTTTTGAAGAAGATCAATTTTGTTTAATTACAGAAGAGGCAAAAGAAAATATTAAAGAAATTCATCACCGTCAGCCTGTAATTCTTAATCAATCAGATGTAAATCGTTATTTAAATTTAGAGCTACAGGGCTCAGCTTTTTTGAATGAACGTAAAGTTCCCGATCTTGTTTTTCATGAGGTTTCAAAGGATGTGAATAAACCAACAAACAATACAGCCTCATTGATCCAAAAGATTTCTAATTAAATCTTATTTCTTTTTATGCTTTTTAAATGAAAATTTTTTAGGTCTCTGTCTTTTTTTGAATTTTTTTCTTCCTTTAAAAGATGATCTTTTATCGTCTTTTTCAACTACTTCGTCGGATTTTTTACCAAAATATTTAGGATTATTTGTAAACCCAAAAGATTTTTTCTTATCATTAAATTTTGATTTTTTATCTACATCTTTTTTAAAAAATTTCTTTTTACCTTTAAAATTAGATTTTTTATCATCATCTCTTTTAAAGAACTTCTTTTTATCTCTGAAGCTACCTTTTTTGTTGTCATTAAATTTTCTTTTTTTGTTAAATGAAGCCTTACCCTTTTTACCACCTCTAAAACTTTTCTTTTGACTTCTATCTCTTTGAGGTGGTTTATAATTTGGATCTATTAATTTGCTTATAGAATTCCACATTGATCGATCACTTGTAGTTAAAAAGGTTAAAGCGTAACCCTCTTTACCAGCTCTACCAGTTCGTCCTATTCGATGAACATAATCCTCTGGTACTTGTGGCAGATCGTAATTGATAACATGTTTGATCACCGGGATATCTAATCCCCGTGCTGCAACATCAGTTGCAATTAGGATACGACTGTTTCCATTTCTAAATCCATTGATAACTCTATCTCTTTTACTTTGTCTTAAGTTTCCATGAATAGCATCAGCTTTATGACCATCATATTTTAATCTTTTGACTATTTTATCTGCACCATATTTAGTTTTAACAAATACTAAAATGGATCCACTTCTCTCTACAAGTTGATTGATTAGTTCATGATATTTTTTATCCTGCAAAACTTCAAATGTTTCTTGTTTAATTTTATCAATTGGGGCTGACAAAGATCCAACAGATATTCTTTCAGGATTATTTAAATATCTTTGAGATATTTTTAATATATTGTTTGGAAGTGTTGCTGAAAATAATAATGTTTGATGTTCTTTTGGGACAAAATTTAAAATCTGTTCTACTTGAGGAGTAAATCCCATATCAAGCATTCGATCAGTTTCATCTAAAACTAAATAATTAACTTTAGATAAATCTAGACTTTTTCTCTTTAAGTGATCATTAATTCTGCCAGGGGTTCCAACGATTATCCTTGCACGTTTACCTAACTTTCTAAGTTGTTTTTGCATACTCTCACCACCAATTAAAAGAGCATTACCAATTCCTATCTCTCTAACATTTAATTTTAAAACGGTTGCCATTACCTGTGTTGCAAGTTCTCTTGTAGGACAAACAATTAAAGCCATTGCTTGTTTATCTTTAATTAATTTATTAATCATTGGGACAGTAAAGGCTAAAGTTTTACCGGTTCCAGTTTGAGCGGTCCCTAAAATATCTCTACCTTCAAGACCTATTGGAATTGATTGACTTTGAATTGGAGTAGGGGTTTTAAAATCAGCAAGTTCAATTGACTTTTTAAGCTTATTTTCAATTTGTAAATCTGAGAAATTCATTTGGATAGGAAAAGGTATATGTTAAGTATTTATGATTGATGCTTATATCTTTTTAAAACAAATACAATGAATAGTTTGATCAAGGATTAATCTCTAAAATTTACAAAATCTATTGGAAGACCTATATCAATGGATTTTATGGCATTCATTGCTTCTTGAAGGTCATCTTTCTTTTTACCATCCACTCTTAATTCTTCACCTTGAATTTTTATTTGAATTTTGAGCTTAAGCTTTTTTATATCAGCGATAACTTTTTTAGCATTTTCCTGACTAATTCCTTCCTTTAACTCACTGACTTGTCTAATGGATCCTCCTGTAGCACCCTCAGAACTTTTAACTTCTGATACTCTTGGATCTACTTTTCTTCTAACTAAATGGGTTTGCAGCAATTCATTTACCTGTTTTAATTTTAGTTCATCAGGTGCAGCAGTTGTAATTGTTTTGTCTTTTCGCTCAATTGTAATGTGAAGTCCTTTAAAATCATATCGATTACCAATTTCTCTTAAACAATTAGCTAAAGCGTTATCAAATTCTTGGTAATTAATTTTGCTTATAACATCAAACGAAGGCATGATTTATTTATATAATAACTATAATTGAGTTTATATATTAAAAAAAAAGTGAATAACAATGTACACAAAAATTTTTATCGGGTGATAGGCAGAGGTTTTTTATCTTTTTTACTTTTTACTTCATTTTTTTTTTCACAATATCTCTTAAAAGCATAAGCTGCTGATACTCCACCAATAAGTATAAATTTTAATATCTTTAATTTAATGAGTGTTTTAATCATGATTAAATATCAAATTTTTCTAACAGGAAGTGGATTACTAAATTATAGAAAAATACAAAACAAGAAATATAAAATAGAAAAATTACTCCTTTAGAATTAAAGATGTATCCAGTTGAAGTTAAAAGCACAATAAAAAGACTAATTGATAAAGCAAGCTTTGATAGTGATTTTTTCTTTAAGTGAGATTTAACAATATCTTCTTTCATTGGGGGCAATGATAATTATTAAAGATATTTATTCATCGTTAATTTTGTCCCACTTGTTGATTTATCTATTTTGGAACTGGTCACATTATTTTCTCAAGTTTCCAAGCTTCATCTTTAGCATTAAACTTTGCGTTCCAGTCTTTAGATCTTTGATCTTCAAATAAAGCATAAAATTTTTCTTCATCAGTGACATTTGCAATAAAAATCATTTTACCTTCACGAAGGTGCGCCCATTCAAATGACGACGTGCACTTTGCAATTTCATCTTTAAACATACTGTATAATTCATCTGCATCTTTTTTAGTTCCTTCATATGTTGTTGTTCCAACAAAGTTCATAGTTTTCCTTTCTTTAATTAATTAAATTAACCTAACAAATCCTAAACCATGTGTCTATTTGCTTGAATTAGTAAAGACAAAAAGTATCAGTATTATTATTAAATGGGGGGTTGTGAATAATTTATTATTCATTTAAAATATTAATATGCTTAGTTATATTGTCCCATTTTTAGTTCTAATTTTAGTTGTGGTATTCATTCACGAATATGGCCACTATTATTTTGCTAGAAAATATGGAGTAGGAGTTACTGATTTTTCAATTGGATTTGGTAAAGAATTATTTGGTTGGAATGACAAACACGGAACACGTTGGAAAATATGTGCAATACCACTTGGAGGTTATGTTAAATTTTTTGGGGATAGAAATGTATACTCTCAAGCTGACCATAAAGAAATACTAGAAAAATATAGTAAAGAAGAACAAGAAAAATTATTTATTTTAAAACCTTTGTATCAAAGGGTGTTAATTGTTTTTGGCGGTCCTTTGGCTAATTTTTTATTGGCTTTAGTTATATTTTTTTCAATTTATACTTTTATTGGTAAAGATTTTACTCCAGCAGTTATTAATGAGGTACAAAAAGATAGCCCAGCAATGACTGGAGGCCTTAAAAATCAAGATATAATTTTAGAAATAGATGGAAATAAAGTTCAAAGTATCATGGAAGTTTCTAAATTTATCTCCATGTCCACAGGAGATGTCATAGATTTTAGAGTTAAACGATCTTACGATGAATTAATTTTAAAAGTTAAACCTAACATCGTTGAGGGTGAGGATGGATTAGGTAATAAAATCAATAAAAGAATGGTTGGAATAAAACTTGGGGCTTATAATAATGAAGTAAATCATGTTAAATTAGGTCCTGCCCAAGCAATATACCATGCAGCTCATGAAGTATATTATGTCAGCACTTCATCACTAAAATATATTGGTGGTATGATCATGGGAAAAGCGGATACCTCTCAACTTGGAGGTCCAATTAGAATTGCAAAGATATCAGGTCAAGTTGCAACCTTTGGTGTGATAGCTTTTATGAGCATGATGGCCTATATTTCTATTAGTTTGGGGTTAATTAATTTGTTTCCAATACCTATGCTTGATGGGGGTCACCTAATGTTTTATGCATTTGAAAGTGTTTTAGGCCGTCCTTTGTCACAAAAAACTCAAGAAGGATTTTTTCGAATCGGTATGTTTTTGTTGCTATCTTTAATGTTTTTCACAACCTTTAATGACCTAAAAGATTTAGGTTTATTTAGCTAAAAAACTTTTATCAAAATCAAAAAATCAAGTAAAATCAATACTTATTTAAAATTTCACAAGATGTTGTGTTATTTTTATTTTTTAACACTAAAAAAAAGCTTGATTTATCAAGGTTTATGGCAAGTATAAAAACTAACCAACAAAACCGGAGCTAAAATGAACAAAAAACAACTAATTGCAAAGCTTTCTGGCTCATTAAATTTGAGTAAAGCAGATGCAGAACGAACATTTGATACAATTACGAACACTATTTTAGATGCTTTAAAAGGTGATGATTCAGTAAAAATTGCTGGATTTGGTACGTATAAAGTAGCAAAACGTAAAGCAAGAGTAGGAAGAAACCCCAGAACAGGTGAGCAAATTCAAATTGCTGCCTCTCAAAAGGTAAAATTTTTACCAGCAAAAGCTTTAAAAGAAGTATTCAATAAATAGTCATTTTTTTTAACAGCCCTAATGTAAAAAATACACGTTAGGGCTGTTTCTATATGCAAATACTGCATATCCAATTTTCCTAATCAGCGTTAGTTTTCAATTTTATAAAAAATATAATTCCATCCTTAACAGTGGAGGTCTTATGACTAAATTAATAAAAAGAATATCTGCGCCACTTCTTAGTTTAATAATTTTATTAAGCATGAGTAGTGCAGGAATGGCAGAAACAACAGTTTCTGCTGAAGTTCAAGCTATATTCAATTCACTACTATTTCTAATTTGTGGTTTCCTTGTCATGTTTATGGCAGCAGGATTTGCAATGCTAGAATCTGGTATGGTAACCTCAAAAAGTGTTTCAGTAATTTGTGCAAAGAACATTGGTCTTTACTCAATTGCCGGAATAATGTTTTGGTTGTTTGGATATAACTTAGCGTATGGAATCCCAGAGGGTGGATACATTGGAACATTTACTCCATGGTCAGATGCAAGTTCAGTTGATACTGGATATGCAGATGGTTCTGACTGGTATTTCCAAATGGTTTTCTGTGCAACAACAGTTTCAATTTGTTCAGGAGCAATGGCTGAAAGAGTTAAACTTTGGCCGTTCTTTCTATTCGCAGCAATTTTAGCTGGAATTATTTATCCTATCGTAATGGGTTGGCAGTGGGGTGGAGGCTGGTTAGCAGAACTTGGCTTCTCAGATTTCGCTGGTTCAACTTTAGTACACTCAACAGGTGGTGCAGCTGCACTAGCTGGGATAATGTTGCTAGGTGCGCGTTCAGGACGATTTGACAGTAAAGGTGAAGCTAAAGCGCTTAAACCTTTTGCTGCTTCTTCAATTCCATTAGTAACTGTAGGTGTATTTATCTTATGGTTAGGTTGGTTTGGATTCAATGGTGGATCACAATTAGCTATTGGAACATTTGATGATGCAGTTGCTGTATCAAATATATTTATCAATACTAATCTTGCAGCTTGTGGTGGTGTAATGGCCGCGGCTATAATTACAAGATTGATATATGGTAAAACAGATGTTGTACAAATGTTAAACGGAGCAATCGGTGGATTAGTTGCAGTAACTGCAGAACCATTGGCACCAACTCCTTTAGCTGCAATTTTCATTGGAGCTATTGGTGGTTTAATCGTTGTATTCGGAACTAAATTATTATTCAGTTTCAAACTTGACGATGTTGTAGGTGCAATTCCAGCTCACATGTTTGCTGGAATTTGGGGAACACTTGCAGTTCCACTAACAAATACTGATGCATCTTTTAGTGCACAAGTAATTGGCGTTCTATCAATTAACATTTTTGTATTTGTCGTGTCATACATTGTGTTCTCGATTATGAAAGGAACATTTGGAATTAGACTAAGTAAAGAAGCTGAGTCCAAAGGTACTGACGTAACCGAAACAGGTGTAATCGCATACGCAATACGAGACTAATTGCATGCAATATAGGGGCTCTTCGATCTCCATGTCGTTATCTCATTGAAGAGCTCCTAACAAAACAAAATTAGCTTAATATCTCTCTCTTGCTAGTTAGTTAGTAAAGGCCCCGAAAGGGGCCTTTTTATTTTGTAAAATTTTTAAGTGTTTCTAAAACCTCTTTAGCATGATCTTTAACTTTAACGTTCTCCCAAACTTTTAATATTTTGCCTTTTTGATCAATTAAGTATGTAGAACGAATTATACCCATAAACTCACGACCCATAAATTTTTTTTTACCCCAAGCTTTATATTTTTTTAAAACTTTAAGTTCCTCATCAGCCAATAAATCAAACTTAATTTTATACTTTTCTTTGAATTTTTCGTGACTTTTTAAACTATCTTTTGAAATGCCATAAACTTCACAATTTAATTTTTTAAACTTGGGAAGAAGTTTATTAAAATCAATTGTTTCAATTGTACATCCTGGAGTATCATCTTTAGGATAAAAATACACTACAACGAATTTTCCAACAGAATCCTTCAATGAATATTCTTTTTTATTAGTAGAATGAAGTTTAAATTTTGGAGCTAAAGTTTTTTCTTTAATCATTATATTTACCTTATTTAATTGATTTTGGTTATGAAGTAGATTGTTTTTACGATATACACATTTTCAAATCAACAATTATGAAGACAGTAATTTTAGCAGGGGGATATGGCACAAGATTAGCTGAGTATACCGATAAAATCCCCAAACCAATGGTTCAAATTGGAAATAAACCAATATTAAGTCATATAATGAATTTTTATCAATCGTATGGTTATGACGAATTTATAATTGCAGCTGGTTATAAAAAAGATGTCATCAGAGAATATTATGAAGGCAGTAAAGAGTTTAAAAATATAAAGATAATAGATACCGGGGAAGACACAATGACAGGTGGAAGAATCTTGAGATTAAAATCACAGTTTGACAAAAATGAAAATTTTTTTATGACATATGGAGATGGTTTGTGTTCTATAAATTTGGATAGTCTAATTCAGTTTCATACAAGTCATAAAAAAATTGCAACAGTTACAGCAGTTCATCCTCCAGTTAGATTTGGAGAATTAGAAATTAACGGTGATGATGTAACTAAATTTGAGGAAAAACCTCAAGCAAGTGCTGGATGGATTAATGGAGGCTATTTTATATTGAACTCAAATGTTTTTGATTATATCGATAATGATAAAACTTTGTTTGAAAAAGAACCAATGACCAATTTATCTAAAAACAATAATCTAAAAGCTTTTAAACATGAAAAATTTTGGAAATGTATGGATACACTTAGAGATAAAATTGAATTAGAAAAAATATTAAAAGATCAGGGTACCATATGGAAAAAATGAATAGCTTTTATAAGAATAAAAAAATTCTTGTTACAGGCGCAACTGGCTTTAAAGGCTCATGGTTATGTTGTTGGCTGTTACAAATGGGAGCTAAAGTTTATGGAACTGGTTACAGTCCTAATCAAAATAAGAATTTATTTTATAAATTAAAACTTCAAAAAAAAATAAAGCTTGGAATTTTTGATATCAGAGACAAAAAAAAATTAGATAAATTCATTTCTAAATATAAACCTACAATTATTTTTCATTTAGCTGCACAGCCTTTAATTATAGAGTCTTATTTAAAACCTCACAAAACTATCGATGTAAATGTTGGGGGAACATTAAATGTATTAGAGGCTTCAAAAAATTTTAAATTTATTAAATCACTTGTAATGATCACATCTGACAAGTGTTATGAAAATGTTGGAAAACTAACTAGATATAAAGAAAACGATGTTCTCGGTGGTATAGACCCATATAGTGCATCAAAATCTTCATCAGAATTAATAATTAGAGCTTATCGAGAAAGTTTTTTTAAAGATAAAAGAAATTGTGGTGTGTCAAGCGCTAGAGCAGGTAATGTTATAGGAGGAGGGGATTGGTCAGCAAACAGATTAATTCCTGATGGGATAAGATCATTATTGAGGGGTAAATCAATTTATCTACGTAATCCAAAATTCAACAGACCATGGCAACATGTTTTAGAGCCTTTAAGAGGTTATTTGATCTTAGCTAAAAAACAATTTTTAAATCCGAAAAAGTTTTCTGATGCATGGAATTTTGGAACAAAAAATAATTCAGTTAAGAGTGTAAAAGAAATAATTGAATATATGATTGCTTTTTGGGGTAGTGGTAAAATTAGATATAATAAAAAAGTTAAGTATTATGAACAAAAAAATTTACAATTAGACATTAAAAAAGCTAAAAATAATTTAAATTGGTACCCTACATACTCTGTTAAAAACGGAGTAAAAATTACCACAGAATGGTACAAAGATGTTTATAAACTCAAAAAAGATCCATTTGAAGTCACTAATAATCAAATTATTGGATACATGAATGAAAATAATTGGCGTTAAAAAGATTAAGCAAAGAGTTTTCAAAAACCCTAAAGGTGATTTACTAAAATTTGTGTCTAAAAAAAATGATTTTTTTAAGTCATTTGGAGAAATTTATTTTAACGAAATAAATTCAAATAAAAAAAAGGGTTGGATTTTACATAAAAAAAATCAATGTATATTTACAGCTGTTTATGGCGAGGTTAGCTTCAAATTATATGATGGGAGAAAACAATCATCAAGTTTTAATAAAGAAACAAACATTACTTTAAATAAAAATAAATATAATATTTTGATTGTTCCACCTGGGGTTTGGTTTTCATTTACCACAAAGAAAAAAAAATCAGTAATTGCAAATTTAATTGACAAGCCTCATTCAGATGGCGAAACTCTAAAATCCAATCTGATTAATGGAAATTATATAAAATAAAAAATTATTTTTCCCACTCACTCTTAACATCTATAAAGGGAGAAACTCCAAATATTGAGTTTGCATTTGCCATATGAATAGACAAAGATGGTATAGGTGAAATGCATATTTCTTTTTTACATATTTTGTTAAGATATTTTTCAATTGGATCATTATGATCTTGGCAAGTGAGTTTAAAATTATCCCAGTAACTATTTAAAATTTCATTACTTGTCATAAAACTACATAAAATTTTATCTAATGTTTGCCAATGTCTATGACTACCAGTAAGAATATTAGTTTCTCTTTCTTTCATGTATAAATAAGGATAGTCAGACGGAACCAAAATTAACTCTTTATTAAGTTGAGAAGAAATTCTCTCATAAGTCATTATCATTTCTTCAATTAAGGTTTCTTTGTGCAAGTAGTCGTCTTCTAAAAAAAAAACTAAATCATCATTACTTTGTTTACCAATATTAAAACATTTAAATAAACTACTTAAATTCCCGTATATATCTTTATTATAATCTAAATTGATTTCATCTTTATATTCATTTTTATCAAAAGGTATTATTTTAACTTCAAAATTTAATTTAGAAAAAATATCATCAAATAATTGAATGATATCTTCACTTTTACTTTGATCAACAATGGTTAAATTTATTTTGAAGTTTTTAAATTTATTACTAAATAAATTTATAGATATAATAAGTGATTTTAAAGACTTTGAAATGTAATCTAACTTATCTTTATTAAATATTCTTTTTTTATTTTGGTCTGATATGTGAATATTAGAATTCGTTCTTACAATAATTCCTAAAGATTTTATTTTTCTTGTTATTTTCACTTCGCCTAATGGCATGACTATAGATTTTTGATTAATGATACTAAGATTGTTATAGTTTTTATCTTTTAGTGACGGAAAAGAGAATTCATTTTGGTCTATAATCTCGTAACCACATAATCTATTCAATTTAATTAACAATCTTTTTAATAATTTCTTCACATCTATAATCGTTATTTTATTTGGAAATTAATGTAAATTAATATATTAAAAATATTATGACAATTAAATCAATCCAAACTTTGGTGTCTGATGCTATGAGTGAAATAAAAACAATTAGTGCAGATGAGGCTTATAAATTGGTAGAAGATAATAATTGTAATCTGATAGATATTAGAGAGATAAATGAATTAAACAAAACTGGAAGCGTAGAAAATTCAAACCATATTCCTCGTGGAATGTTGGAAATTTTTTTAGATCCAAACAGTGTATTTTTCCAAAACGGAAAACTTGATAAAGATAAAGAAATGGTTTTATTTTGTGCTGGAGGCGTAAGATCTGCTTTAGCTGTAAAATCCTTAAAAGATATGGGATACGATAAAATTTCTCATATAGACGGTGGATTTGGATCTATAGCTAACAGTAAGTTCAAAATAGTTTAATTTTTTTTAAGTTCTTCAATTGCATATTCAAGACGGTCTTGGCCCCAGAATATTTTTTTATTTACTATAAAAGTTGGAGCACCAAACACATCTTTCTCAAAAGCATCATTTGTAATTTTTTTTAATTCATCTTTGATAGACTGATTTTTTAAATCATTAAAAAATTTCTCTTTATTAATATTTAATTTATCTAATAATAAGTTAATATTATCATGTTTAGTTAAATCTATATTATTTACCCAATAAGCCTCAAAAAAAATTTTTAAATATTCATTTTTTTTGTCTTGTTCAACACACAAATAACCTCTCATCATATTAAGAGTATTTATTGGAAAATTTGTATTCCATTGAAAATTTATATTATTTTTAGTTGCAACTAGCTCACAATCATTTTTTAGGTTCTTACTCTTATATTTATTAAAAGCTGGTGGACTGATACCAGCTAGATTATGAAGACCACCCAATAATATTGGTTTATATTTAAAATTAATATCTTTAATTTTAAGCAATTTTTTATATGCAATAAAGGAATATGGACTAATTAGATCAAAATAAAAATCTACATAATTATTCATATAGATTAATTCTTTTCGCGTAAAATATTCTAATCACCCAATAAATAAAAATACCAATTGGGCCAATTAAGTAAGTAATTAATAAAGGTACGGATAATAAAATTTTATTAATCAAAAATTTTTGAGAGTCTTTTACAATCCAGCCACCAACAAATAAATTTATAGCTATGAAATGTGTCCAGAAAATCATTATGTACAATTGCTCTTCAAATAATCTTGATAATTCATTAAGCCCCAAATAAAGATTAAAATTTCCATTAAAATCATATCCAATCGAGTAAGATTTATATAAAATAAATACATATATTCCGCTTAATACAAAAAAAGGAAATATTGATGTTACAAAAAATCTGCATAAATATGACTGAGGAAAAAAAATCAATATTAGCCAGAAAGGTAAAACGCCTAAGTTGATCCACATGTAGAGGGTTTCAATTGTAAAGTAAGTATAAATTTGTTCGATCATGAAAATATATTATATAAATTCTAACAATGATTCCTATAAGAAATAGAAAAAAAACACTTCAGTTAACAGTTGACGAAATGCGTAATTTTGCCTTTGCTTATACCGAAAAATATGCGCCCTCTAAACAACAACTTAAAACTTATCTTTTAAAAAAATATATGAAACTTTCAGCTTCAGGCTCTAGAAAACAGGATATACATAAATTAATTGATATAGTTTTGTCTGATTTGGAAAAAAATAAATTTATAAATGATCAATTTTACTCAGAAAGCAAAGCTAAAAGTATGGTTCAAAGAGGTAATTCAATAAATAAAATTAGAAATTATCTAATTGCCAAAGGTATTAACGATAACTTTATTAAAGATACAGTAAACAAAATAAAAGAAAATAACTCAGATCAAGATTTTTTTTCAGCAATTAAAATTTGTAAAAAAAAAAGAATAGGACCAGCTAGATCAGAAGATAACAGAACTTTATTTTACAAAAAAGATATATCATTACTTGCTCGAAATGGTTTTGATTTTGAAACCTCAAAAAAAGTTATGGATATTGATAAAGAAGAGTTCATTAAAATGATTAATCTACTTTAGTTTTTTGCTATCTTCATCTTTCACAAGCTGATTAATCTTATTTCTAATATAATTTTTAACAAAAACAAAAACTAACAATCCAAAAATTGATACTGAAACTAAAATTATTAAAATTATTCTAATTTGATCATCCATTATAATATAGTTTTACCTTTAAGAATAAGGCTAGGATTTTTTAGATCTTTTTTACCGTATAGAATTTCATTACCATTAAAATCTGTTATACTACCACCTGAGTGATCGAGTATCGCATGACCAGCTGCTATATCCCATTCGTATGCTCTAGGCTCTGCAACATATCCATCATACTCTCCACTTGCAACTACACAAAATTTTAGTGAACTTTTCATTTTTACATTTTCTTTAACTTTTAAATCGTTATATATTTTTTGAATTTCAGGCTTTGTTTTTTTGGAATATGATATAAATGTGATTGGCCTATCTTTTTTCACAATCTTATTACTTAAGTTAATTGTGTTTCCATCGCTTAATTCGTAAGCATTTTGATTGCCATATGAATAGAACATTCGCTTTTTAGCTGGAGCATTTATTAAACCTGCAACAGGTTTATTGTTAACAATCAATCCAGCATTAATTGTAAATTCGTCTAAATTATTTATATAGTCATAAGTTCCATCAATTGGGTCTATTAGCCAAAAGTTTTTTAAATTCAATTTATCTTTATTGTCTGAGGTCTCTTCAGAAATAATTGGTATATTTGGAGTTATTTGTGAAATTTTTTTTGTTATTAAATTATTTACCTCCAAATCACCGTTACTGACTGGCGTATTGTCAGATTTAATTGTTTTAGTTAATCCTTTATTTCTAAGCTGCAGGGATAAATCTCCCGCTAATAAAAAACTCTCAATTAATTCCTCTATAACTTGTTTTAAATTCACTTAATTATTTGCCTATCTTTTTTAACTCAATATTTTTTGCATTAATTACTTTTTTGCCTGCGTTTTCAAAATTTACTGTAACCTTACCATTTATAATAGATTGTACTTGACCAATTCCCCATTCTTTGTGTCTTGGATTAGTGACTTTGTCACCTGGTTCATAATCTAATATCATTTAATTTAACTTATATTGTAAATAAGTGTAAATACCACCTTATGAATAAAGAATTAAATTCTATTGGTTTAAATAAAAAACCATCAGATACAACTGTAGTTGTCGCTATGTCTGGGGGCGTTGATTCTTCTACCGTTGCAGCCATGATGAAGAGAGAGGGATATAAGGTAATAGGCATTACTTTGAAACTTTATGACAATGGTAAAGAGGTTGCAGCATCAAAACAGTGCTGTTCAGGTCAAGATATTATGGATGCTAAACGTGTAGCTCATAAATTGGATATAGAACATAAAATTTTATATTATCAGGATAAATTCAAACAAGGAGTAATAGATAATTTTGTTGAGAGCTATCTAAGTGGCGAAACTCCAATTCCATGCGTTCAATGTAATCAAACAGTGAAATTTAAAGATTTATTTGGCGTATCAAAAGAACTTAAGGCAGATGCATTAGTTACTGGTCATTACGTAAAAAGTATTACGGAAAATAATACTACAAATATGTACAGAGCAATTGATGAAAATAGAGATCAAAGTTATTTCTTATTTAATACCACAAGGGATCAACTAGATTATTTAAGATTTCCACTAGGTGGAATGCTTAAAGATAAAACGAGGGAAATTGCTAAAAATCTAAATCTCAACGTAGCCGATAAGCCTGACAGTCAGGATATTTGTTTTGTACCAAATGGAGACTATGCATCTGTTATCCAAAAATTTAGACCAGACTCTTTTAAAAAAGGCAATATTAAAAATTTAAATGGAGATGTAATTGGTGTTCATGATGGAATTATAAATTTTACAATTGGGCAAAGAAAAGGAATAAAGGTTTCTGATAAAGAACCACTTTATGTGATTAAAATTAATTCTGATAAAAATGAAATATTAGTGGGCCCAAAAGCAGAACTCGGTAAAAAGCAGATTTCATTGAAACAAATAAATTTATTAACTGATAGTAAACATTTAAATAATAATATTTATGTTAAAGTAAGATCTACTGGAGATCTTCTTGAGGCAAATATAGATTTAAAGGAAAATAAAACGGCATTGGTAAATTTAAAGATACCAGAGGATGGTGTCTCACCTGGACAAGCATGTGTATTTTATTCTAAAGACAAATTTGGTGATAAAGTTCTTGGTGGTGGATGGATAGCTAATTAGCTCTCCTCCACATAAAAAAAGTTAAAAGATAAAACGTTATTACCCCAATAAAATAATCCCATTCTAGAGCATGTTTCAGAAATTTTAAATTTATTCCCAAAAAATTATCTCCTGGTAAACTAATGATTGGAATACTAATTATGGCTACGACAATTAAAGTTGTAACTAAAAAAAATTTAAGTTGGAGAAAAATAGAATTTATATGTTTTTCTAACTTATTTTTAAACGAATAAAATGATGCAACTAAATAAGCCTGCGCAATGATCTCAAAAACGATGAACGATAGCATTATTACTCTTCTAAATAGTTTATAAAGATCATTATCAAATTTTATCCCAAGGAAAATTGAATGAATTGTTAAAGCTATAGCAGACGCTATTCCAAAAAAAAGGATCTTTGTTTTATATTTATGTTCCTGATCAAAAAATTCAATTATTCTTTTATTATAAATCCAATATTTTATTAGAAAATATGAGGTTAAAAACATAGCTGGCTTAAAGATTAACCAACTCGGATAGGGCCTTGCTGTCCTGCTAATTGATGTTCCACCATCAAAATATGGAAAGGTATTATGAATTATATGTTCTTGATTTGGAAATACTTCATGAAACTGAGTAATAAGTATTAGACATGCATTAACAGCAACAAATGGAATAATAAAAATCCATATACTTATGGACTTAACTTTATTTATCTGCTCCATTGGAGATTACTTTTTCTTATTTTTTCTCTTAGCTCTTCTTTTTTTTGAGCCTTGCTTTCTTCTGCCCCTGTGTTTCTTTGGATAAGCCATTCATTTTCCTAATTATAATTTAATTGAAATTATGGCAGGGATATAGCATTGTCTTTTATACATATCAAATTTAATTATGAGTAGTTCTTTCAAGACTTTTTTAAAACATACCGCTAAAGATTTCCATAATCAGTCAGTAAATCCACCAGTTGTTAGAGCGTCCACAATAATTTTTAAATCATTACAAGATATAAGAAAGACCCAAGCTAAGGCAAAAAAAAATCCAATCGGTGGTCATTATGATTATGGACGTCAAGGAACTTCCACAACTTATATTCTTCAAAAAATTTTAACTAAATTAGAAGAGAGTTACCATGTTTTTACAACACCAACTGGATTTGGATCGGTTTTTTTATCAATAATAAGTGTAGTAAGGCCAGGTGATGAAATAATTATTTCAGACCCCGTATATAGCCCAACGAGAGTTTTAACAGAAAAGTTCCTAAAAGAATTTAATATTAGTACAGTTTTTTATAATCCACACGATTTAAACAGTATTTCTCAAAATATAACCAAAAAAACAAAGTTGATTTATGTTGAAAATCCAGG
This sequence comes from uncultured Pelagibacteraceae bacterium, assembly GCA_902539165.1. Classification (GTDB taxonomy): domain Bacteria; phylum Pseudomonadota; class Alphaproteobacteria; order Pelagibacterales; family Pelagibacteraceae; genus Pelagibacter. Next base: position 72,368 of record CACBHY010000003.1, on the reverse strand, counting down.
GAGTAATACATTTGAGTTTCAAGATTTGAGAAAGATAATCTCAATTGCAAAAAAAAATAGGATTTTAACTGCAATAGATAATACATGGGCAACACCATATTATTTTAAACCAATTAAATTTGGTTTTGATATGTCGATTGTTTCGGCAACAAAATATTACTCAGGACACTCCGATGTTATGGGAGGAAGTTTAGCTGTAAATAAAAAAGTTTTTAATAAAGTTAAAATCGCAGAAAAAATGATTGGATTAAGATTAGGACCAGATGATGCGTACTTAATTACAAGGGGTTTAAGAACTTTAGATGTGAGACTTGATAGACATAGCGAGAATACAAAAAAAGTTGCAGAATTTTTATCTAAATTTAAAAAAATAAAGTTGTTGTATCCATATAAGAAAAATTCGTTTAATTACAAAATGTGGAAAAAATATTATTCCGGAGCATCAGGATTAATGGGTCTGATCATAAAGTCAAAAAATAAAAATTCAGTTCGAAAGTTTGTAAATTCTCTTAAATTATTTGGTCACGGTTATAGCTGGGGAGGATTTGAAAGTTTAGCCTTGCACCAAGAAACAGTAGAAACAGGTAAAAGAAAATATGGAAATTTAGGAAAAGATGAACACTTAGTAAGATTGCATATAGGCCTAGAAGATTCTAGCGACCTTATCTCCGATATAAAACAAGCATTAAAGCACTTAAAATAATCTTTTAATGGTAGCTGAAAAATTTATAAAAAATAAAACTGTACTAATTACACTTCTATCAGCATGTGTAATTGTAATGGTCTCTCTTGGTATAAGACAAACTTTTGGAATGTTTTATTTTGATTTTGCAACCGACTTGAACATAACTTTATCACAATTTGGTTTTGCCTTAGGACTACAAATGCTACTCTGGGGAGTTTTTGGACCTTGGTTTGGTGTTATTACAGATAAGTATGGTGGACATATAGCAGTATTTATTGGGTTTGTTTTTTACCTTGCCGGAATATTAATGCTAAATTCTCAATATAATACTGGTCTATATTTTGTAACTGCAATAGGTGTTTTAATTGGTGTTGCCCTAGGTGCTACAGCAATCAGTATCCCAGTTTCGGTAGTTTCAAAACATTTTCCTCAATCAAACAGAACGCTAGCGATGGGTATAGTAACTGCGTCAGGCTCCTTTGGATATTTTATCTCACCCATTTTTACCAGATTTTCTCTTGTAGAAAATGGATGGGAAAATACTCTTCTAATTTTTGCAGTATTTATTGTTGGAGGATTGATTTTGGCTCTATGTCTTAATACTCCAAAAAATGTTGTTGGGGGTAAAATTAATGATGATCAAACAGCCACCGAAGCTTTAAAAGAAGCTTTTAGTAGTAAAAGTTTTATTTATTTAACTCTTGGTTTTTTTGTTTGTGGATGGCATATAACATTAGTTGCAACTCACATCCCAGTATATATAAGCGACAGAGGTTTACCCGAGTGGTGTACTGTTACAATTTTATCGTTAATAGGTTTGTTTAATATATTTGGTACGTTAACCTCAGGATATCTTGCTCAGAAATTTAGTAAAAAGTTAATTCTAAGTTCAATTTATATAGCTAGGGGTTTGGTAATTGCGATATTTATATTTTTACCTCCAAGTCCAATTATAGCTATATTTTTTGGAATGACTTTTGGATTTTTATGGCTCTCAACAGTCCCACCTACTATGGGATTAGTTGGTTTTATTTTTGGGACAAAGTATATAGGATTACTATACGGAATTGTTTTTTTAAGTCATCAAATAGGCTCTTTTTTTGGTTCATATCTTGGGGGAGTATTTCATGATTTGTATGGTTCATACGATTATGCCTGGTACATATCTATTGCTTTATCAATTTTTGCAGGAATAATTCATTTACCAATAATAGAAAAACAAGTTCCGAGACTTCAAACAGCTTAGAAAATTGAAAAAAAAAAATTATTTAGATACACTTAGCGATTCTAATAAGCCTTTCATTATTTACAAATCAATTAAAGGTTTTGATCTTTTTACAAATTTTTCCGAAAAAATAATTCTTAATAATAAGAATATAGATAGATTTTTGAATAAAAAATATAAATTTAAAAACAAATATAAAAGTACAGATCTACTAATTGGCTTTTTTGGTTATGAGTTACTAAATAATCTGATCGGTGTTAAAATACCTAAGCAAAAAAGTATAAATTTTCCAAAAGGAATATTTTATAAACCAGAAACTAAAATTAATCTAAAAAACCGTCTGATTTACAAGTTAAATACCAAGCAAAAGATTAATAAAAAGTTTAAGATTAATATTAATCATAATTCTTACTCAAAGATTTTTAACAATTTTAAAAAGAAAATAAGATCTGGAGAGACATACCAGATCAAAATATGCACAAAATATAAAAATAAATCTGCAATTGATCCTTTAGACTTTTTTTGCAGACTTTCTGAAACCAATCTAGCTCCGGAAGCGTTTATGATAAAAGATAAAAATTTTTCAATTATTAGTTGCTCACCAGAGAATTTGATAACTAAAAAAGGATCATTTATTTCAACTAAGCCCATCGCTGGAACTTTAAGAAAAAATAAAAAAATTAATAAAATTAAAGCTTTAAGTTTTTTTAAAAACAATATTAAGGAAACTAAAGAGCATAATATGATTGTTGATATGGAAAGAAATGATCTTTCAAGAATATGTAAACCAGGAAGTGTTAAGCTTAAAAAGGAAAAAATAATTGAGGAGTATAAAGATCTTTATCATTATGTAAGTTTAATTGTTGGAAGATTAAAGAAAAATATTAAAAACATAGATATAATCAAGGCCATGATGCCAGGAGGGTCCGTTATTGGCTGTCCTAAAATTAGTACTCTTAATCTTCTAAATCACCAGGAAAAAGAAAATAGAAATATTTATACAGGAAGTTTTGGTTATATTAAATTTAATGGAGATATGAGATTTAATATTATTATTAGGTCAATATTAAATTTTAAAAATGTATCTGAAATTTCTGTAGCATCTGGTGTTGTAATTGACAGTCATGCAAAAAATGAATTTAATGAAAATTTTATCAAGGCCAAGGCACTAATTGATCTATTCACATGATATATATAGTTGATCACAAAGATTCTTTTACTCATAATGTAGTTCATCAATTATCTCTATTTGATAAAGTTGAGTGTGCGAATTATGATGAAATAGATAATGAGAAATTAAACAAGGCAAAAACTATAGTTTTGTCTCCTGGACCTGGTTCACCTAAAGATTATCCTAAGACAAAAAATATTTATAAAAGATTTAAAGGAAAAAAAAAGATAATTGGTATTTGCCTGGGCTTTCAGCAAATTTTATTTGCAGAAGGTGGTCAAATAATTCAACAGAAACAAATTTACCATGGATTCCAGTCTGATATCAAAGTCATAAGTAAAAATTCAATATTTAAAAATAACTTAATTTTAAAAGTTGGTCGGTATCATTCTCTCAAATTAAAAGAACCATTTAATGCAAAAAATTTTGACATAACTATGAGATGTGTTATTTCAGGATCGGCAATGTGTGTTGAAAATAATATTGATAACATTTATGGATTTCAATTTCATCCAGAGTCTTTTTTAACAATAAATGGTAACTTACTTATTAAAAAAATCTTATCAGCTTAGAGATCTTAAAGAAATAGAATTTAAGGATCTTTGGGGGGATAATGGCGTATTCACTACCATGTGGATCTATCATTCACCACATAGAATTTTATTTTTTAATGAACACATTAAGAATTTAATAAAATCTCTTAAACATTACAAAATTTTTAAACCTAATATAAAATCAAAAATTTTAGCATTAATTAAAATAAATTTAGATCCAAAAAAAAAATATAATCATTTACTGAGAGTAGCTTTAAATAAAAATATAATTTCTATTTCACTAAGAAAAAGAATTAAGCCAAAGTTAAATTTCAATCTTAAGCTCGTTAATTTAAAAAGAAATAAGCCTGAGTTTAAAAACTTGAAATATAAAGAAATTCTAAGCTATTTGTCAAAAATGGATAATTCAAAATCAGATATTGGGTTATGTTCAAATAAAAAAATTTACGAGACTGGAACTTCTAATATTTTTTTTATTAAAGATAATAAAGTCTTTTCTCCGAAAAAAAATTATTATAAAGGAATTACTTATAAATTTTTTAACTCAAAAATAAAAAAAATAATCCAAAAAGATATACTTATTAGTTCACTAGAGAAATTTGATGAAATTATTTTAATTGGATCTGGTAAGGGTGTTGCATCAGTAAAAACAATTAATCAAATTAACTGGAAAAGAAAAAGTTTAAAGTACTTTAAATTGTTAAATAATCATTATTCCTTAGCAATTAAGCAGTGTGCTAAGTATAAATAAATGACTAAAGATCCAAATAATCCCTGTTTATTTTGTAATTCAAAAGAAAGTGGTATAGCTCATCAAAATGATTTGGCATATGCTAGTTATGATAGTTATCCAGTTTCAGATTTACACTGTTTAATAATTCCAAAACGTCATATCAAAGATTATTTTGATTTAAATAATGATGAGCTGATAGCATGTAATGAACTAATTAAAATTGTTAAACAAGAAATTATTACAAAAGACAAAAGTGTAAAAGCATCTAACCTTGGAACAAATATAGGAAAGATTTCAGGCCAATCCATAATGCACTGTCATATTCATTTGATTCCAAGAAGAGAAGGTGATGTAGCAAACCCCCAAGGTGGTGTTAGATCAGTGATTCCAAAAAATCAATATTACAAACATTAATAATAAATCTTAAGTTGTTATTAAGGACAAAATAACCAATAGTTTGGGTTGATCTGATGAGTTAACTAGATTAGATAATCTTTGAAATTAAAACAAAATAATTTATTTTAAGGGTAAAATGTTAGAAACAAATCCATTTTTAATGTTGTCTCAAACAATCCCAGTGATTGTGATGCAAGGTTTCATATTAGCAATGTTTGCGTTAATTCTGTTAGGTACGATTGTTCAAATGATACATCATAAAAATATTACTTATTTTTTTAACAATGCGAAAAAAGCAAAGCTTCAAGCAACAAGGGAGTTAGGAACTGTTGAGAAAGCAAAGATTTTAACCAAGACTACAGTTTATGATATTGGAACAACCTCCGAGTTAGGTTTTGGTAAAAGAAGATTAGCACATGTGCTGGGAATGTATGGAACAATTATTTTTTGGGTATCATCAGTGTTGTTAGTTTTTTTCTATACAGGAGCAGACAAAACATCTTCTTCATTATGGTCATTATTATGGCATGTAGGTGCAATCCTTACATGTGTTGGAGGATATTGGTTTTGGTTTTTTTTGAGGGTGGACGTATCCGCTGAAGCTCATCCATGGTATAGAATTATTAAAGCTGATTTATTTGTTTTAGCATTATTAGCCTGCTCAACTTTTGGTTTAGCATGGTCATATACACAATTTAACAGTCAAATAGGTCTTTCATTCTTCTTTTTGATGTTATTTGTAACATCAAATTTAGTTTTGTTTGGTGGAGTTTATTGGTCAAAATTTGCTCATATGTTTTATAAACCTGGTGCAGCAATACAAAAAAATTTAGCAGAGGCTGATGGTTCTAGAGATAATTTACCTCCACCTGCTGATGCACCTGAGCAATTTGGCCTAGGTATAAAAAGAGAAGAGCCAAAACATTATTAATATGATAACTAAAACAAGGAAAAGATAATTTATGTCAACTTTTGTATATATGACTAGATGTGATGGCTGTGGTCATTGCGTAGATATTTGTCCATCAGATATAATGCACATAGACGAAAATATAAGACGTGCAAAAAACATAGAACCAAATTTTTGTTGGGAATGTTATTCATGTGTAAAAGCATGTCCAAATCATGCTATTGATGTAAGAGGATACGCTGATTTTGCACCAATGGGGCATAGCGTTAGAGTGAGACGTGAAGAAGAAAAAGGAACAATATCTTGGAAAATTAAGTTTAGAAATGGAACAACGAAAGATTTTGTTTCACCAATCACAACAAAACCATGGGGAAAATTTATTCCAAAATTAGCTGATGGTGAAAAGGTTAAGCAAGGTGAATTAAATTCACAACGATTATATACTGAACCAGAAGGTTTAAACATAGACGGAGAACTCCCATCTGTTCCAAAAGACTCATTTAAAAAAGGGGTTTACTACTAATGGCTAAACATAAAACTCATTACGAAGATTGTGATATTTTAGTTGTTGGTGGTGGTATGGCAGGAACTGGTGCTACTTTTGAAGCTAGACATTGGGGAAGAGACATGAAAATTATTTGTGTCGAAAAAGCAAATATAGATAGAAGTGGTGCAGTTGCACAAGGTCTTTATGCCATTAACTGTTACATGGGTATGCAATGGGGTGAGAACCAACCAGAAGACCACGTAAGATATGCAAGAAATGATCTAATGGGAATGGTCAGAGAAGATTTAGGTTACGATATGGCACGTCATGTAGATTCGACAGTACATATGTTTGATGAATGGGGCCTTCCCATGATGAAGAATGAGGAAACGGGCAGATATCTTAGAGAAGGTAAATGGCAGATTATGATCCATGGTGAAAGTTATAAGCCTATTGTTGCAGAAGCAGCAAAAAAATCTGCAGACAAAATTTATAATAGAATTATGATCACTCATCTTTTAATGGATGAAGCTCAAGACAATAGAGTAGGTGGCGCTGTTGGATTTAATATGCGTACTGGTGATTTTCATGTGTTCAGAGCAAAAGCTGTAATAGTTGCTGCTGGGGGAGCTTCTCATATATTCAAACCAAGAGCTGTAGGTGAAGGTATGGGGAGAACTTGGTATGCTCCCTGGAGTAATGGTTCTGCATATGCATTACCTATTGCTGCTGGAGCTAAGATGACACAAATGGAAAATAGAATTGTTTTATGTAGATTTAAAGATGGTTATGGACCAGTTGGTGCATATTTTTTACACCTAAAAACTTATACTCAAAATGCAAATGGTGAGAATTATGAAAAGAAGTGGTATGACCAAACAAAAGAATTAGTTGGTGAATATATTGACCATCATCCAACTCCAACTTGTTTAAGAAATCATGCATTTATTCAAGAAACTATTGCAGGTGGTGGACCAATTCATATGGTTACAACTGAAGCATTCCAAGACCCTCATCTAGAAACTGTTGGCTGGGAAAATTTTTTAGGCATGACTGTTGGTCAAGCAGTTGTATGGGCATCTCAAAATATTGATCCAAAGTATACAAATCCGGAGCTTACTACATCTGAACCATATGTGATGGGTTCACATGCAACGTGTTCAGGAGCTTGGGTTAGTGGGCCGGAGGATCTTTCTCCTCCAGAATATTTTTGGGGGTACAATAGAATGTTAACAATAGATGGATTATTTGGTGCAGGAGATACAGTAGGTGGAAGTGCTCATAAATTTTCATCAGGTTCATTTACCGAGGGTAGATTAGCTGCAAAAGCTGCAGTTAAATATATAGAAGATCAAAAAGCTGAAGGTCTAAAAGTTTCTGATAAACAATGTGAAGATTTTAAAGCCAAGGTTTACAAACCACTTGAAACATACACTGTGGCTCAAAATGAAATCACAGGAGGAACTGTTTCTCCAAGTTATATTTCTCCAATTCAAGGATTGCAACGTTTACAAAGAATAATGGATGAATATGTTGGTGGAATAGCTACTAATTATATGACCAATGCGAATATGCTTAAGAGGGGTCTTGAACTATTAGCATGGTTGGAGGAAGATCTTGAAAATGTTGGAGCTGAAGATTACCATCAGCTTATGCGAGCTTGGGAATTAAAACATAGAGCTTTAACCTCACAGTGTGTAACAGAACATACGATGTTTAGAGAAGAAACTAGATGGCCAGGATACTATTACAGAGGTGATCATATGAAATTGGATGATGATAATTGGCATTGTCTTACAGTTTCTAGAAGGGATCCCAAATCAGGTAAATTTAGTATGGAAAAGATACCTGTCTACCACATGGTAGATGAGAACGAGAAGAAAAAAGCTTCATAAATAAATCAAAAACACTCTTTATGGATATTTTATCAAAAAATGATGATGAAATATATCAAATAGCTAAACCTATATGGGATAATTTAGTAAGATCCTCTAATCTCAAAGATTATGGAGGATTCACTAAAGATTTTTCAACACAAATGTTATTTGGAGCAAATGAAGTGGAACTAGGCAAGCAATGGGCAAACAATAAATTAATAACTAATTTAAAAGAGACATTTGAGCCTTTTGGATGCCTAAGAAGAGGTGAGCATATTACTGTTTTAATAAAACAGACTAACAAAGAGGTTCCAGGAGAGTTCCTCGGAAGATTAGTTTTAGGAGTTGAGGACGGAATAGTTAAGGTCTTTGGCGCTACAATTTATTGAATAATAAAATTCCTAAAAAATAAATAAATATTTGACAAATAATACTCCGGGTGTAATGACGGAGATAATAATGCTTTCTAAGTTAAAAATATTAAATAAACTTCCTTCCTTTAAAGCATCATTCATCAAAGCAGGTATTTTAGCAAGTCTAGTAGCCTATTGGGGAGTTATTTTAGTTGGAACTTTTATCACTTTTAATTAAGTTGTTTTTTATCAGACTTTTAATTTAATATGGAAGTATTCTTACCAATAGCTCAAGTATTCGTAAATCCCATTGAAATATTATTATTAAGTGCAATTGTCGGTGTCCTTTCCGGATTGTTTGGTGTGGGTGGTGGGTTTTTAATGACACCGTTTTTGATTTTTTTAGGAATTCCACCTGCATATGCAGTTGCAAATGAAGCAAATAATATTTTAGCTACGTCAGTTTCAGGATCTACCACTCACTATTTAAAAAACACTTTAGATTATAAAATGGGTTTTATGATTGTGATCGGAGGAGCAATTGGAACTACATTAGGAATTTATACTTTTACTTATTTTAAAGTTATAGGAAAAATCGATACAGTTATATCTTTGGCATACATGTACATTTTAGCAATTATTGGAACCTTGATGCTTGTTGAAAGCTTAAGAGAGATTGACCAAGCAAAAAGGAATGTTTTGGTAAAAAAAAAAGCTCATATACATTATTGGATACATGGTCTTCCTTTAAGAATGAGATTTCCAAAATCTAAATTATATGAAAGTATCTTTACTCCCATTATCATTGGTTTAATTGTTGGGTTTATAGCAGCAATTATGGGTATTGGTGGTGCGTTTATTTTGGTACCGGCAATGATTTATATAATTAAGATGCCAACAAAATTAGTTCCAGGAACTTCATTATTTGTGACAATTTTTGTAAGTGTAATTGTTACTTTTTTACATTCATTTAATTATGGTTCCATAGATTTAATGCTGGTTTTGATGTTAGTTGTTGGATCTATTATAGGTGTTCAGGTTGGTCAAAAACTAGGAGAAAGAATTGATAGTTCTGGACTACGAGCTCTATTAGCAATGTTACTATTAATTGTTGGTATAGCTATTGCTTACGATACTTTTTTTGCAGAACAAGTTTTAAATAAAACTCAACCAATATTTAATTCAGAGTTAAATTTCTTTTCAGAATTTATAATTGAATTTTCAAAAGAGATGCCTTTCTTTTATGGTTTGTTTACAATTATGTTCGCTATTATTTTAGGAATTGGAGCAGCCTTCATAAGACGTTCTGTGTCAAATTTTAAAAATAAAGTTTTGTTTAAATCTTAGCTAAAAAAATTTATATATATTTCTATTGTTCCGACAGATATTATTCCAACAGTAGCCATTGCAATAAAACCAACAATAAATGGTTTATACCCCATATTCTTAAGATCTCTCAAATTTGTAGAAAGACCTATAGCAGCCATTGCCATCGTTAAAAATATTTTTGATAATAATTTGATATTATCCACAACACTTATCCAAATTTCGTTGTTACTGTTCATAAATATTTGATCTCCTATATTTCTTGTAAAAATCATTACAACAAAACCTAAAACAAAATATGGAAAAATATTAGTTATAGAGTATTTATTTTCTTTTTTTTGACCCCTGTTATAAAGATAAGCAAAAAGTGGTATCATTATAATTAAAAAAGTATTTCGAATTAATTTGGTAACAGTTGCAATATTTAATGTTTCTGGACTATTAAATTGCTGATCATATATTAAACCAGCAGCTGCAACTTGAGCTGTCTCATGAATAGAAGTACCTAAAAACAAACCTATAAATAATGGCTCGTTGTTAAAATAATAATTAGAAAAATATGGATAAATAAGCATTGATAGAATTCCAAATACTGTAATATTTGCAATAGCGTATGAAATTTCATTTTTTTTAGCATTAATTACTGGTGCCGTTGCCATAATAGCAGTTGTACCACAAACAGTGCTGCCAATAGATATTAGATAAGCCATTCTAGTTGGGATTTTTAATATTTTAATTAACAGCTTGATAACTATTAATACACTTATAATGCATATAATGATCAATGGAACTGCTACTGCTCCAAACTCTAAAAACTCAAATGGTTTTAACTGAATACCTAAACAAATTATCCCAAGTTTCAAAATATTATTTTGTGTGAAATTCAAACCTTCTAAAAAGCTTTTTCTGATCTGAAATATGTTTCCTAAAATCATTCCAAAAATAATAGCAATCATTGCTGTTGAAATTGGACTTTTATCATAACCTAACAATTCAGTACCAATAATATTATTTAATCCTTGAGAAATTGTATAAAGAACAAATGCTAAAATTATACCAGGTATTAATACCAAGTAGTTTTTGTTAAACATTTTTAAAGATTTATTGATTAAGCACTTCTATATAATTTAGTCATAACAAACTCTTTATGACCTAAAGCTTCTGCACAAGTTAATCTTCCATTTGCAACTCTTAGAGTTGTTTTAATCAGTTCATCGCCAGCTTGAGATAAATTCATTTCTCTTGACAAAATTTTAGAAACGTCACAATCAATGTGCTCACCCATTCCTTTTACTGTTAAAGGGTTAGCTGTTAATTTAACCACAGGTTCTATTGGGTTCCCGACAATGTTTCCTTGCCCTGTAGGAAATAAATGAATATTAAAACCAGCTGCCGCCTGAAGTGTGACACATTCTGCTGCTGCTGATGATGTATCCATAAAATATAAGCCTTTTCCTTTTGTCGGTTCCTCTGCTGGCTCTAAAACATCAATAAATTTACAATTTCCAATTTTTTGAAAATTCCCAAAAGCTTTTTCCTCTATCGTTGTTAATCCACCAGCAATATTCCCAGCTGTAGGTTGACTTTCTGAGAGGTCATCTGTTGCTTCTTTTAAAATGAAATCATTATAAGCATTCCAAGTTTTCATAAATTTTTCAGATGCTTCTTTTGTTGCACCTCTAGTAGCACAGACTTTTTCTGCTCCTGTTAATTCAGAAGTTTCACCAAAACATAAGTGAACACCTAAAGGTTCTAATTTATCCATTAAATTTCCAACTGTTGGGTTTGCTGCTAACCCTGATGTAGTATCAGACTCTCCACATTTAACTGATATCCACAAATCACTAAGTGGACACTCTTCTCTTTGTTTTTCTGAGGCCCACATTACAAATTCTTGAGCTTTTTTGGATGCCTTCATAGTCGTACCAATATCTCCAGTTCGCTCAATGTGAAAACCTTCTACAGGTTTGCCTGTTTTGGCAATCCCATCAACAATTTTTTTCGTCCATTTAGGTTCAATACCTATTACAATAACAGCAGCAACATTAGGATTGCACCCTGTTCCAATCATAGTTCTAAAATGTAGTTCTAAGTCTGCTCCAAATTGTAATCTTCCATAAGAATGAGGAAGAGCAATTGTTCCCTTGATATTATTAGCTACTGCTTCAGCACATGCATTTGAAATGTCGTCAACAGGAAGTATAATAACGTGGTTTCTGGTACCGGCTCTACCATTTTCTCTTTTATATCCTAAAAAACTTTTTGGAATTTCCATTTATTACCATTTCTTTGTTTTTACATTGTGCACATGAACGTGTTGACCTTTTTTAATAGATTTAACAACTTTTCCAATATCATGGCCATATTTTAATATTGTATCTCCCTCATTCAAGTCAATCATAGCAATTTTATGACCCAAAGGTATTTCATCCTTTGATTGAATATTTGTTGAACTATCATCTTCCATAACCCAACAGTCACAATCCTGATTTGGAGTGATTTTTTCTATAACTACTACACCAACATTGTCTTTTTTGTCATGAATTATGATATCTGTAGCCATCGTTATCGTGTCGATTTGTTTGTTTGAATTTTCTGAAATCTTATATATTAATCGCAAAAATTAACAAACGAATTTTAAAATACTAATACTATACTTTAGAGAGGTTCTATTTTTATGACTAAAATGACAACTGAGGAAGCATTTGTAAAAGTTCTTCAAATGCACGGAATAGAACACGCTTTTGGAATTATCGGTTCAGCTTTCATGCCTATTTCAGATATTTTTCCTGACGCAGGAATTACTTTTTGGGATGTTGCTCATGAAACAAACGGTGGTTTAATTGCTGATGGGTACACTAGAGCAACAGGTAAAATGTCAATGGTGGTTGCTCAAAATGGTCCTGGAATTACAGGATTAGTTACACCTATAAAAACAGCTTACTGGAATCACACCCCACTTTTGTTAGTTACACCTCAAGCTGCAAATAAAACAATGGGCCAAGGAGGATTTCAAGAAGTCGAACAAATGAATTTATTTAAAGATATGGTCTGTTATCAAGAAGAAGTAAGAGATCCCTCCAGAATGGCAGAGGTATTAAACAGAGTTATTGAAAAAGCAATAAGAGGTTCAGCGCCAGCACAAATTAATGTACCAAGAGATTATTGGACACAAGTAATTGATATCGAACTTCCTCCAATTGTAAGATTAGAGAGACAAAGTGGTGGTGCTGATGCAATTTCTAAAGCAGCAGAGCTTTTATCAAACGCAAATTTTCCAGTTATATTATCTGGTGCAGGCGTAGTAATTGGTGGGGCAATTGAGGAAACTAAAAAACTTGCAGAAAAATTAGACTCACCAGTTTGTTCTGGCTATCAACATAACGATAGTTTTCCAGGGAGTCATCCTTTAGCCGTAGGACCTTTGGGATATAATGGATCAAAAGCTGCAATGGAGTTGATCTCAAAAGCCGATGTTGTTCTTGCATTAGGAACTAGATTAAATCCTTTTTCAACATTACCGGGATACGGAATAGATTATTGGCCTAAAAATGCAAATATTATTCAAGTTGATATTAACCCAGATAGAATTGGATTAACAAAAAAAGTTACAGTTGGTATTAGCGGCGATGCAAAACTAGTTGCTAAGCAAATTTTAGATAAACTCTCTCCAAGTGCTGGTGATATTGATAGACAAAAAAGAAAAGATTTAATTCATCAAACTAAATCAGCTTGGTTACAGAAATTATCGAGTTTAGATCATGAAGATGATGATGAGGGAACAGTTTGGAATAAAGAGGCTCGAGAAAGAGATGCAGACAGAATGTCTCCAAGACAAGCTTGGAGAGCAATCCAATCAGGTATGCCAGAGGACGTGATAATATCAAGTGATATTGGAAATAATTGTGCAATTGGAAATGCATATCCTACATTTGAAAAACCAAGAAAATATTTAGCTCCAGGTTTATTTGGACCATGTGGATATGGTTTTCCATCAATATTAGGTGCAAAAATTGGATGTCCAGATACTCCAGTAATAGGATTTGCAGGTGATGGTGCTTTTGGAATTAGTATGAATGAAATGAGCTCATGTGCAAGAAAAGAGTGGCCAGCTATTACTATGGTAATTTTTAGAAATTATCAATGGGGTGCAGAAAAAAGAAATACTACATTATGGTTTGATAATAACTTTATCGGAACAGAACTTGATCCTGAATTAAGCTATGCAAAAGTGGCAGATGCATGTGGATTAAAAGGTGTTACGGTTAGATCAATGGAAGAAACAACAGCAGCAATAAAACAATCCTGTGAAGATCAAAAAAAAGGTATCACCACATTTATTGAAGTAATTCTCAACCAAGAATTAGGTGAGCCGTTTAGAAGAGATGCAATGAAAAAACCTGTACGAGTTGCTGGAGTTAAAAAAGAGGATATGAAAAAACAACCATCTTTAAATAGTTAATTTTACGAAATTACAGTTTTTACCGATCCCAATTTATCAATTTTACCTTGATATAACCCTTTCCCTAAAATTGGTACAACACCAACAGTCGACCCTGTGAATACGTAAAAATCCTTATTTAAGTTTATTTTATCTTTTCTGACTTTATTTAAAACAAATCTTAAGGAGTTAAGTGGGTTAATGTAAACTGCACCTGTATTTCCGTTAACACTTTGCTTGATTTTTTTATTAGTAATATTTGTTTTTAAATTTCCAATATTAATTTTTTTATATTTTTTCTTTTGACCAATTATAAATTTTACGTTTGCCCCAAAATCACTACAAAGATCACCAAATGAATTGATACCTTTCTTTTTCTGTCTATAACCAACAATTTCTATACATGGCGCCATGTGAGATATGAATTTTGTGATATTTTTTTTGTCAACTATTCTTTTCGAAGAAAAAAAAGATTTTTTTATTAAATAACAAACTTCAAGTTCAATACCTAATATCGATTTATTAATTTTAACTCTTTTACCATTTTTTAAAAAATTTTTTTTATAAATAGATGCATAAAAAGGTTCTTTTTCTTTTAACTTTTTCATTACTGGAATACCAGTTCCACCAGCCTTATAACCAATAATTGGCATACTCACTTTACTCTCACATAATTTTCTAAATTTATCAGCTTCTACTAGTTTTTTTGTAAATTTTTTTGGTATTGGAGCTACAATCTTATTTTTAAGGAATGCATTAACTAGTTTATCTGAGATTTTATCTCTTAAAGTTCTTTTCATACATTATTATTATTTTAATACTGACATTGGATCAAGCCTTGTTTGAAACCAATTAATTCTAAAATCAAGATGTGGTCCAGTTGATCTTCCAGTTGATCCGACTGTACCTATAATATCCCCTTGGTTTATTTCATCTCCTAGAGAAACTAAAACATTTTCCAGGTGTGAATAAATAGTAGAAATGCCATGACCATGATCCATTATGACTGTCCCCCCAGTGTAATATAAATCATCTTCCGCCATAGTAACAATGCCAGATCCAGATGATTGAATCACAGTGCCTTGCGTTGCCGCAATATCAATCCCATAATGAGGCCACTTAGGTTTTCCATTCAAAATTCTTTGACTACCATACACGCCACTGATTATTCCTTTAACTGGCATTATAAATTTTTCTTTAAAGAACTGTAGATTTGAATTAATCGCTCTTGCCTCACCAATAGCATTATTTTCTTTTTTAATTCTTTTGTAGACAGACTCTGGTGGTGTAACCTTACTTTCCTCTAGTCCATCTATTCTTTGTATATTATATTTTCTTTTGTTTACTTTTTTTATAATTACTGTTTTTTCCCCATCTATTTTTTTTATAAAAGTTAGATCGTATTTTCTATCTCTATCTATCCCAAATACAAAATAACCATCTTCTGAAACTTTTACTGATTTTTTTCCTACAAAAATTTTTGCTTTTGGGTCAGTTTTTCCAAGAATAAAATGACCTTGTATAAATTTACCCTGAAACTCAATTGCCTCAGCAGGTAATATTAAAATAAAAAAAAAAATGAAAAATTTATATATTATTGAGCTGTCCATCCACCATCTATTATAATTGATGTGCCAGTAATCATTGAGGACGCTGATGAGGCCAAAAAACATACAGTAGTTGCAACATCGCTCTCAGAAGCTGCTTTACCCATTGGAATATTTCCTAAGGCCAATTTTTTAAATACTTTGTTTTTAAAAAATTTCTTCACCATTGGTGTTTCAACAAATGTAGGAGCTACTGAGTTAACTCTTATACCTTTTTTTGCTAATTCGACACCCATACCTTTAGTTAATCCCTCAATACCAAATTTAGTCATGTTATATATGTTTCTTCCCGCCATACCCACATGCCCAAGTTGAGAAGACATATTTATTATCGAGCCAGGTCTTTTTTTATTTTTGAGCATTTTTTTAACTACAAGCTGAGATACATTGAACGCAGCTTTAAGATTAAGATCTACTAAATAATTCATACTTTTTTGCTGGATTTTTTCAAAAGGTTCTGGAATATTTGTTCCAGCATTATTGACTAAAATATCAATAATCTTAATTTTATTTAATTTTTGTTTAAGATCTTCATAATTCATCACATCACAGGTAACTTTTATAATTTTTCCTTTAGTTTTTTTAATTTCTTTTTCTAATTTGTCTAAATCAGACGAAGTTCTACTTAAAGCTATAATTGAAGCACCTGCTTCTGCCAATGCTATAGAGCAAGCTCTTCCTAATCCTTTTCCAGCACCTGTTACCAAAGCAAATTTATTTTTAAGATTTATTTTTTGTAAGTACATTATAAGAATAATATTTTAATATCTGTGTAAATCAACTCAACAGCAACAACCAATATCGCCAATAATCCTGCCCATGCAATCCATCTATATTTTTTGATCCAACCAGATATTAACGTTGCAGCTGTGGCCATTAAAATTATCGACAATAATAAACCAAAAACTAGAAGCCCATAATGCTCACCAGCAGCCCCAGCAACTCCTAACACATTATCTAAACTCATTGTAAAATCTGCTAAAAGCACAGTCCAAATTGCCTTTAAAAAATTTGAGTTATCAACTTTGACATCTTCTTCTTTCTCGCTTCCTTTAATTACATCAACATAAAGTTTATAAACTATATAAAGAAGCAGCAATCCCCCAATTAATCTTAATCCTGTGATTTGTAGGAGATAAGCAGTTAAAAGTGTTAATATTATTCTTAAGATTACTGCACCACCAATTCCCCAAAATATTACTTTTTTTCTCTGTTCAGGAGGGAACTTGGACGCAACCATACCAATAATAATTGCGTTGTCTCCCGCTAAAACTAAATCAATTAAAATTATTTGTGTTAAAATTGTGATTTGTTCTGGATCAAATAATTCAACAAACATTAAGAGTTTAGTATCATGTCAGCACCTTTTTCTGCAATCATTATTGTTGGAGCATTAGTATTACCAGAGGTAATATTTGGCATAATAGATGCATCTACAACCCTGAGATTCTTAATTCCTTTTACCTTAAGTTTTTCATCAACCACTGACATATCATCTTGACCCATTTTACAAGTACCAACAGGATGAAAAATTGTTTGAGCATAATTTGAAGCTTCTTTCACCAATTCTTCATCATTAACTACATTAATTCCAGGTCTATACTCTTCAGGTGAATACTTTTTAAATGTTTCAGACTCCATTATTATTTTTCTAGTTAATTTCAGTCCTTTAGCAGCAATCATTCTATCGTTTTCAGTAGATAAATAATTTTGTTTTATTTTTGCATAAGTTCTAGAATCTTTATCAACAATACGTACATAACCTCTGCTGGTGGGTTTGATATTTGATACTGTGGGCGTAAAAGCATGAAAATCATGATTTTTGGTTGCCCCTAATGTATCCATACTCATTGGTTGAACGTGCCATTGTAAATCAGGTAATTCTAGAGAAGGATCACTTTTTGCAAACATACATAGTTGACTTGCCCCCATTGTCATAGGTCCAGTTCTTTTGAATATATACTCAAGTCCGATCATCAAATTCCCAAATAAGCTATTAATTTTTTTATTTAATGATTTTAATCCATTGATTTTATAAATAGGTCTTAACATTAAATGATCGTGTAAATTTTCTCCAACACCGTTTAAATTTTGTACAACATCAATTCCAAGTTTTTTTAATTTTTCATGATTTCCAATACCAGATACTTGTAAAATTTGAGGAGAACCTATTGAGCCTGAGGACAATATTATTTCTTTATTAGCTTGAACTTTTTTTAATTGATCTCCTTGCCAAAATTCAACTTCTTTTGCGGTTTTATTTTCAAAGTTAATTTTTTTTACATGGGCATGAGTAATTATTTTTAAATTTTTCCTATTTTTAACTGGTTTCAAATATCCAACAGATGTACTGCATCTAAATCCATCTTTTTCGGTAACTTGAAAATAACCACATCCGTGATTGTCTCCTGTATTAAAGTCTTTTGTTTTTGGTATTCCAAATTCTACCGCAGCATTTTGAAATTCATCTAAAAGTGGCAGATGTATTCTTTGATCTGATACTGACAAGGGCCCATCTACTCCATGAAATTCATTTTTACCTCTTTCCTGATTTTCAGCTTTTATAAAATAAGGTAAAACGTCATCCCATCCCCAACCAGTATTTCCTAATTGTCTCCAAATATCATAATCTCTATTTTGACCCCTGATATACAGCAAACCATTTATTGAAGAGCTACCACCTAAAGTTTTACCTCTAGGATATCTAATAGATATATTATTCATACTCTCATCGGGTTCAGTTCTATAACACCAGTCAGTTTTAGGATTGTGCATGGTTTTAAAATAACCTACAGGAATATGAATCCATGGATAATTGTCTTTACCACCAGCCTCTAAAAGTAAAACCCTATAATTAGGATTTTGTGATAATCTATTTGCTAGAACACATCCGGCAGACCCAGCTCCAAGAATTATAAAATCAAAATTATTCATAAATTAGAACCTTTATAAGTAAAAAATTTTTTTTTTCTAATAAATCTGTGAAAAAATATAAAAATTGACAATATTAGAGCTTGTTTTGAAATTCAATATTTGAGAAGATTATTCTTTTATAAATAAATAGAGGGAGAAAAATGAAAAAAATCATTTCAATGTTATTTGCAGTCTCAATGGTATTTGGATTTATTTCAAATGCTAATGCTGCAAAAACACTAAAATGTCAGACTGTTCTTAACACTAAAGCTGATGAAGTAAAGATGTTAAAGGATTTTACTGACACTGTTACAACGTTAACAGCTGGATCTCTAAAGTTTGAAATTTTACCTGCAGGAGCTGTTGTTGGTGTAAAAGAAACTTTAGATGCAGTTGACAAAGGTCTAATCGATTGTGGTTTCGCATGGACTCATTATTGGTCAGGCGATCACCCTGCGGCTATGTTATTTGGTTCGCCAGTTGCTGGTGGTGGAGTAGGTATTGATAATATCGCATTCTTATCTTGGTTCCAATATGGTGGTGGTAAAGAACTATATGACCAATTATGGAAAGAAATGGGAAGAGACATTAAAGGATTTATGATTCAACCAGTTGGACCAGAAGCTTTAGGTTGGTTTCCAAAACCAATTAAAGACATGGCTGATTTTAGAAAATATAAATTCAGAACGCCTCCAGGAATTCCAGGACAAACTTACAAAGACATCGGTATCGCATCTGTAGCTATGGGAGGTGGAGATATTTTGCCAGCTTTAGAAGCAGGTACAATTGATGCTGCTGAATGGTGTTGTCCAAAGCCAGACTTAACTTTTGGTTTCCAAAAAGTATTGAAGCACTATTATCTACAAGGTTTACACCAAGTAGTCGTAAATGCTGACTTTTATATTACTGGAAAAACTTACAATGCAATGTCTGATCATGAAAAGAAGTCTCTTGAAGTAGCTGCAAATGCATCATTAGCTAAATCTTTAAGTTACAGAATCTATGAAAATGGTAAAGCTTTAAAAGAATTAACAGAAGTTCATGGAGTAATTTTAGAAGATACACCTTCTGATTATTTCACAGAATACATGGCTGCTGCAAAAGCTTCTTTGAACAAGAATGCTGCAGAAAACAAATTTTTCAATGAAGTTTATACTTCAATGAAAGAATTTGCTGATATTGCAGTTCCTTTCTGGAGTGGTTCTCAAATGTCTAATGCTAAGCTAGGAATGGCTCACGCAGCAACATTAAAGTAATCATTAATTAATCTTAAATTATACAATTAGAGCGGACTTAACAGTCCGCTCTAACTTTTTTAAAAAATTTTTTATGGCTGACGAACCAACCAAACTAGATATTTCTGATGAAATGATTGCCGAAAGGCGAGGTGGTTCGGGAAAAATGCCAGAAGATATGCCATCATGGATGGCTAGTTCTATAGTAAATATTGATAAATTCAGCAAATGGGTGGGTAATGTTGTTTGTTGGATTTTAATGCCATTAATTTTTGCGATGACTTATGAAGTGCTTGCAAGAAAATTATTTTTAGCTCCAACAATTTGGGCTTACGATATAAGTCGTTTTTTGTATGGAGCATTATTCATGCTGGGTGCTGCATATGCTCTTTCTAAAGGAGTACATATAAGAGCTGATTTTTTATATAGAAATTTTAAAACCAAAAATCAAGGTAAGATAGATTTTTGGTTGTATCTTTTATTTTATTTTCCAGGATTATTAGTTTTCCTTTATATGACGATTGGATTTGTTGGAGAATCTATTCAAAGAGGTGAGAAGGGTATGGATACTACATGGATGCCTTACATGTGGCCTATCAAATCGTGTTTATTGATTGGAATTATTTTTTTGTTAATTCAAGGAGTGTCGGAATTATTTAAAAGTTACTGGGCTGCAACAAGAGGTAAATGGCCTGGAGACGATAAATGATTGCTGAACTTATAGATCCTGCGATTTTAGGTTTTATTCTTGTTGGAGTAATGCTGTTTGCTATTTTTGTTGGGTTCCCCATTTCCTTTACTTTAATTTTTTTAGGTTTTGTTTTTGGTTACTTAGGATTTGGTAAATTAGTTTTTTATCTAATGACACTTCAATTTTCCATGGTCATGACCGAACAAGCTCTCGCCGCTGTTCCGCTCTTTGTCTTTATGGGAATAATGATGGAGCAGGCTGGTTTGATGGAAAGACTATTTTCTGCATTTCAAATGATGTTAGCAAAAGTAAAAGGATCCTTATATTATGCAGTTTTATTCGTTTCTGTAATTTTTGCCGCTGCAACAGGCATAGTTGGTGCATCAGTTACAATCTTAGGAATTATGGCTGCTAAATCAATGAATAGATCAGGATATGATGTAAGACTTGCAGCAGGTACTATAACTGCTGGGGGAACATTGGGTATATTAATACCTCCAAGTATTATGCTTGTTGTTATGGGACCAATAATGGAAATACCCGTAATTGATTTATTTGCTGCTGCTATAATTCCCGGAATTCTTTTAGCGGGTTTATATGCAGGCTACACTACTATAAGATGTATGATTAATCCAAAACTAGGTCCAGTTCTTCCAGAAGAAATGCGAGCTGCAAGTATGAAAGAAGTATGGATTGAGTTTTTTCTTGGTCTAGTTCCTCCTGCTGCTTTAGTTTTTGCAGCATTAGGTAGTATTTTATTTGGATTTGCTACGCCAACTGAAGCTGCAGGTTGTGGTGCAATGGGTGCTTTGTTACTATCAATTGCATATAGAAAATTAACGTTACCAAAATTACAAGAGGCTCTAGTTAAAACTTTAGAAATTACAGCTTTAATAATGGTTTTGGTTGCTGCTTCAAATTTTTTTGGTGCAGTATTTGCAAGACTAGGCACCCCAACTTTATTGACTGAGTTTTTGTTAGGTCTTGAAATGAATAAATACCTAATTCTAGGCATGATAATGGTTATGATTTTTTTATTAGGATGGCCTTTAGAATGGGTACCAATTGTTATGATAATAGTGCCTATTATTTTACCCTTAGTTGAGGCATTAGGATTTAATTTAACCTGGTTTGCAATTTTAGTTGCAGTCAATTTACAAACCGCCTGGCTCTCTCCACCTGTAGCTCTTTCAGCTTATTTTTTAAAAGGAGTTGTGCCTGAATGGGACCTAAAAGATATATACTATGGTATGATGCAATTTATGGTTCTGCAGGTTATTGGCTTAGTTTTAATTATTATATTTCCTCAAATTGCCTTATGGTTACCAACTCTCTTATATGGACAGTAGAATTTATTAGTTTAAAATAAATTAAGTGAATCAACCAAAAGTTAAATATTCTCTCTCTAATTGGGATCTTGTTACTGTAAATCCAAATTATAAAACTTGGAATTGGAAAGACCTTTTTTGCTTTTGGGGTGTAAATATACAAAGTGTCATTGGGTTTTCGCTTATTGCTTCGTTGTACATTATTTATAGTCTTAATACGATTGTTGTGTTTTTTGGCACAATTTTAGGATCATTTTTAGTTTATATTTTCAGCAATCTAATTGGAAAACCTTCACAAAAATTTGGATTACCCTTTGCAGTTCTATTAAGATCTTCTCTAGGATTTAATGGTGCTAAATTATTTGGTTTACTAAGAAGCTTAGTAGGTGTTTTTCTTTTTGGAATACAAACATATTTTTTATCCAAAATTTTTGGATATTTAATAAGAATATTGATCTACTCCATTGACAACAGTTTGTTAGACCATGAAATTTTTCTTACATTCTTTTTAGGTTTAAATGTTATAGATTGGATATCTTTTGGATTAGTAATTATATTTCAAACATTGTTGTTTAGTATAGGTATTCAATTTAATAAAAAGTTGATAAATTATTCAGCAATTCTTGTTTATGCAGGAATGTTTATATTTTTTTTAGTAGTTTTTTTGAGTGATGTAAAATTAACCATAGAAGCATTTTTAGGTATTTTGAACTTTGAAGAACTTTTTAATAAAAATAATATTGCACCACTAATAACTGTAGCAGGTACTATTTTTGCATATTTTTCAATAATAATTGTAAGTTATGGTGATTTTTCAAGATATGTTAAGAATAAGAAAGAATTAAATAAAGGAAATCTAAGTTTGATTTTAAACTTAATTATATTTTCTTTTTTTTCTATTTTTATTGTTACTGGGTCAGATTTATTTTTAAATCAAAAATTTCAAGGATTAGAACAAATATTTACAAATCCAACAGACATAATTGGAAAATTTGATAATCTACAAATTTCAGTAATAGTTCTCTTTTTTATTGTAATTGCATCAGCATCTACAAATTTAGTTGCTAATTATATTCCTTCTCAGTATTCACTTATTAATTTTGCTCCAAATAAATTAACTCTAAAAAGCGTAAGTTACATAATTTCATTTCTAGGATTAATAATTGGTATTTTTTGGCTTACACTCTTAAGTCAAATTGGAATTTTATCATTTATAGATACATTTAGTTGTTTTTTTGGACCACTTTTTGGAGTTGTTATCGCTGATTATTATTTAATTAAAAATCAAAATTTGAGTAATAAAGATCTTTATTCAGTCGAAACTGAAAGTGAATATTATTATTCTAGAGGGTGGCACTTAAAAGGCGCTTATTCAATAATATTAGGATTTATTTTTTCTGCTGCAACCATATGGAATACGAACCTGATGTTTTTACAATCTTATGCATGGATTATAGGTGCATTAATTTCTTGGTTAACATATTATTTATTAGCAAAAAAATAGTTCCAATGCACAAATTTAATTTTAAAGATAAGACTGCTGTAGTTACTGGAGGTGCCCAAGGTTTTGGTTTAGATATTGCGAAAAGATTTTTAGATGGTGGTGCAAAAGTGTTTATTTGGGATATTGATGAAAAATTATTGATATCTGCATTAGATGAAATCAAAAATCCAAATTTAAATTATAATTTAGTTGATATATCTAACTATACTCAAGTAGAGACAACTGTTTCAAAAATTCTAGAGACCAACAATGTAGATATCTTAATTAATAACGCTGGTATTACAGGTCCAACAGATCCACTATGGAAATATGATATTGATATGTGGAACAAGATAGTTCAAATTAATTTAATGGGTACATTCAATTGTTGTAGATTGATTGTTCCTAATATGATTAAAAATAATTATGGAAGAATAATCAATGTTGCTTCTGTAGCTGGTAAAGATGGTAATGCTAATGCAAGTGCTTATAGCTCGGCTAAAGCAGGTGTAATTGGTCTTACAAAAGCTTTAGGTAAAGAATTAGCAGACAAAGATATAGCTGTTAATGCAGTTACTCCTGCTGGAGCAAAGACTAGAATTTTAGACCAAATGAGCAAAGAACATGTTCAACGGATGCTATCTAAAGTGCCTAGAGGAAGATTTCTTGAAATTCATGAGTTTACATCATTAATTTGCTGGCTTTCCTCACAAGAAAATACTTTTTCAACAGCTGCAGTGTTTGATATTAGTGGAGGAAGATCAACTTACTAGCTTGTTATGATTAAATTTTTCGTCACTTTTTTTTGGGTCCTATTACTTTTTCAACCATCTTATGCTGAAAAAATAAAAGTATTTGAGTTTACTGAAAAAGAACTTTCTGAATTAAAAGTAAGAAAAGTAAGAGGTGCAGATAATAAAACTTTGTATACATTGGGATCAAATGAAAATGGAAATTTTTTAAAAGCTGTTGCTGACAATGGTGCGTCTGGATTAGGTAAAGAGATTAAAATTAATTTAAACAAAACTCCTTTTTTAAATATTACATGGAAAATTGAAAAAGATTTAAGTGGCATAAAAGAGGATACTAAAAAAGGTCATGATTTTGCAGCAAGAGTATTTGCTATAAAAAAAACAGGTGCCACCCTCTTATCAAATAGAGCTATTAATTATGTGTTTTCTAGTAATGATGACGTAGGATTAAATTGGCCCAGCCCATATACAAAGAAATCTATAGATAAAGTTTTATCATCAACTAAAGAAAGCCTAAATCAATGGGTAACTGTAAAAGTAAATGTTAAAGAAGATTTTAAAAAATTCCACAATTTAGATGTAAATGAATTAAATGGTTTAGCAATTATGTCTGATACAGATAATTCAAAAAAGAAATCAATCGCCTATTATCAAAATATCTTTTTTTCAGAAAATTAAATTGAAAAATGAATAAAATTTTTAATCATAAGGTCAAAGTGTATTATGAAGATACTGACGCTGGAGGTGTTGTGTATTATGCAAATTATCTTAAATATTTTGAAAGGGCAAGAACGGAGGCCTTAGCAGATATAGGTCTGAGTAATATTAAGATTAAAAAAGATTTTGAAACACTAATTATTGTAAAATCATGCAGCATTGATTACAAAAAACCTGCATTTTTAGAAGATAATCTTGATATTAACTCACATATAATTTCAAATTCAAAAACATCATTTATTATGAATCAAACTATTATTAAAAATAAAATTGCAATAGTGGAGGCTAAGATACATTTAGTTTTTGTTGATGAAAAAATTAAACCCATAAAGATTCCAAAACTAATTTTACATAAGTTAAATCCTTATATTTCTAATACTAAATAGCAGATATTTTTTTTGCTTTTTTGAATAGTTCAATCATCATTCTTTCCGAAATTAATTTAGTATTTACATTTCTTGGACTGGGATGATAACATGAAAGTAATTGTATATTGTTTGGTAATATGAAATTTTTACCATGAACAAATTTAAATTTTTTTAAAAAATTATATTTTATTTTGTAAAACTTCATACAATTATCAAAAGCAACTTTTCCAAGAGTTACTATAGTTTTTAAATTTTTAAGATTTGTTACCTCTGAATTAAAATATTCTGAACAGTTATTTAACTCCACAGTAGTTGGCTTATCCCCTGGTGGTACACATTTAAGGATATTAGTAATGTATGTAGATTTTAATTTTAAACCATCTTTTAAATTAATCGAATAAGGTTGATTAGAGATTTTGGTTTTGTACAAACACTTAAAAAGAAAATCACTAGATTTATCCCCTGTGAATGCTCTCCCAGTTCTTGTTCCTCCATGAGCAGCTGGAGCTAACCCTAAAATTAAAAGTCTAGCATTAACATCTCCAAATCCTGTCACAGGCTTTCCCCAATAGATTTCATCAATATTTTGCTTTCTTTTTTCTGTAGAAATTTTTTTGATAAAATCCGATAATCTTCTACATTTTTTGCAATTTATAATTGTCTTATTAAGTTTTTTAAATTTAATATTCATTAATGAAATTTTTAAAAATTATTTTAATATTTTTTATATCTTTAATTACGACTGTTAAAGCAGATTCAGAAATAAATATAATTGAAAACTTAAAAGCAGGAGGTAAGCTAATATTTATAAGACATGCTTATGCACCTGGAGGCGGAGATCCTGAAAATTTTAATATTTATGATTGTTCAACTCAGAGAAATCTAAGTGAAAGTGGAAGAATTCAGTCAAAAAAAATTGGTAATTTTTTTAAAGAAAATGAAGTTGAAATAAAAAATGTATATTCCAGTGAATGGTGTAGATGTAAAGAAACTGCTACATTAGCTTTCAAAGACTTTGAAACAAAAAGTTTTTTAAATTCTTTTTTTAGTTCTAAATTTGCGCACAATAGAAACTCTCAAATGAGAGAATTTCAAAAATTTTTATTAGAATGGGACAAAAAGACAAATTTAATTTTTGTAACACATTATGTGGTAATTACAGAAATATTAGGATATCCACCATCTTCTGGAGAAATAGTAATTTCAAATCAAAATTTAAAAATTATTGATACTTTGGAGATAGAGTACTAAGTCAAATTTATGTCTTCTAAAAAAGCAATGCGCCAAGCACAAAAGCAGGCTTTTGCCAAACACCGATCTAATATTAGCAATTTTAGATTTAATTTAAAAAAAAAAAATCCAATTAATGTTAAAAGTAAGGAAAAATCAAAAAGTTAACTTTGTTGATCAAATTTTTCAACTTTTTTACAAGTTGATATTTTTGAGACCCCTTCAATATCATTTAAAACTGATTTCATAAAAATTTCAGGTTTTTCTTTATAAAATAATATTTGAGTATAAAACTGAGGATAACCATGTTTATGAGTTAAAATCTTTCCATCTTCTTCATAAATATTTCTAACATAAGTATTTGACTTTTTAACACTAAGATCAGTTATTCGATATTTTTGATAAGTTTTTTCATTGTAAACATAATTTCTCGTCATAACTAACTCGTTGAGATCTAATATGTACTCATTTTTAAGGAATATATCTTTTCTATGATCACATTTACTTAATATAATAATTTCGGAATATGAGTTACTAAATAAAAAAGTAAAAATAATTGAAATTGGTAAAAATAATTTAAGATTATTTTTTTTCATTTTTGTCAGCAAAAAATAAAGCTACAAGAAATATGATTGTCCAAATAAAGACAGCCATTGTTTTAACAATTGTTGTTTCTGCTGCCCAAACTCCTAGAAAGAGAGCCCCAATTAATATTCCTATAGCATAAATAATACTAATTATTGTTACTTTATTCATAGATATGATTATTCTTTAATTTGGTTTTTTTTGAATAATGACATTCCAAAATTTACCTTATATTCATATGACTCGTTGAAACTTTCAAGCTGCCACCCAGTTAATCTTTCTTTTATTACCTTAATATTATTTTTTTTCCATTCATCAGAGGTATTTTCTGTTTTCCATAATTTCTTTTCTTCATTACTTCTACCACATCCATAACAATATCCTGTTGTAGGATCAGTTTTACAAATACTTATACACGGAGAAACTATCATTTTTTAAAAGTAATATAAATTTAGCAAGATAAATAGATAATTTTTAAACATTTGTCATTGGACAAATAGTTTCAATAATATATAAAACCTCGTAATTTGTGGGGCGATGGCGGAATTGGTAGACGCGTTGGTCTTAGGAACCAATATGGCAACATGTGAAGGTTCGAGTCCTTTTCGCCCTACCATTATATTATTATGAAAGTCACAGTAGAAAATAAAAAAGGTTTAAATAAAGATCTCAAAATTTTAATCGATAAAGAGACCATGAACTCTTATATGGATGAAAAATATGATGAGATAAAAGGCACTGTTAATCTTAAAGGTTTTCGTCCAGGTAAAGTACCAAAAGAAGTTTTAAAAAGACAATTTGGAAAAGCGGTATTTGGTGAGGTTTTAGATAAAGTTTTAAAAGACACATCAACGAAAGCTTTAGAAGAAAATAAAATAAAACCAGCTGGCCAACCAAAGTTAGATTTAAAAACATATGGTGAAGATAAGGAGCTAGAGTACGTCTTATCTGTTACAGAACTCCCAAAAGTTGATATTAAATCTTTAGAAGGTATAAAATTTGATCAATACTCAGTTAAAATAGATGATGCTGAAACTGATAAAAGAATAAAAGAAATTGCTAAAAACCAACCAAATTTTAAAGAGGCCAGTCCAGAAACAACAGCAAAAGAAGGAGATTTAGTTGTCTTAGATTATACAGCGACTGTTGATGGTAAAAATTTTAAAGGTAGCGAAGGAAAAAATACCCAACTTACTCTTGGAAAAGATCTTTTTTTAAAAGGTTTTGATAAGCAATTAATTGGAGTTAAAAAAAATGATGAGAAAGTCGTTGAAGCAACTTTACCTGAAAATTTTTCTGAAAAAGAATTAATTAATAAAAAAGCAAAATTTAATTGTAAAATTTTAAATGTTAAAAACCCAGAGGAAGTAAAAATAGATGATAACTTTGCTAAGAATTTAGGTGCTAAAGATTTAAATGATCTAAAGAGTTTAATTTCAAGACAAATCAACGATGAATTTAATAATTCACTTGACCAGTTATCAAAAAATCAAATTCTAAAAGAAATAGAAAAAATTAAAGTAAATGAAATACCAGAAAATTTAGTTGAAGAAGAGGTTAAAATTCTTTCACA
This sequence comes from uncultured Pelagibacteraceae bacterium, assembly GCA_902539165.1. Classification (GTDB taxonomy): domain Bacteria; phylum Pseudomonadota; class Alphaproteobacteria; order Pelagibacterales; family Pelagibacteraceae; genus Pelagibacter. The sequence continues at coordinate 43,728 of CACBHY010000003.1, read as the reverse complement.
AGGAATGCCAGAAGATGAAGCAAAGAAAAATAAAAAAAGTTTTGAAGAAAAAGCTAAAACTAGAATTAAAACCGGACTAATATTAAATGAATTTGGAGAACAAAATCAAATACAAGTTAGTGAGGTTGAAATTCAAAATGAGGTACAGAAACAACTTAGGATGATGCCTGGACAAGAAAAGATGGTTATGGATTTTTATCAAAAAAATCCATCAGCTGTTGCTAGTTTAAGAGGAACAGTTTATGAAGAAAAGATTTTAAATTTAATTAAAGAAAAAGCTAAAGGTAATAAAAAAGAAGTTACAAAATCGGAAGCAGAAAAGATTTTAAAAGATGCTCATAAGCACGAGCACAACCACGGTCATGAAAAAAATGAAACTAAAAAAAAGGTGGATGTAAAATCTACAAAAGAAAATAAATCGCCATCAAAGACAGCTAAATCGAAGCCAGAGCTAAAGAAGACAAAAAAAGTTAGCAAAAAGTAATCCCAAGTTGTATAAGTAAAGTCGAATCAATTTATGACAACAAAATTATTTGAACAAATGAGCACTCTAGTACCAATGGTTGTTGAGCAATCTAGTAAAGGTGAAAGAGCATATGATATTTATTCAAGACTTTTAAAAGAAAGAATAATTTTTTTAACAGGTCAAATAAATGATAATGTAGCTTCACTTGTAACAGCACAATTACTATTTTTAGAAGCAGAGGATCCTAAAAAAGAAATTTATTTATATATCAATAGCCCTGGTGGATTGGTAACAGCAGGTCTTGGTATTTATGACACAATGCAATATGTAAAACCAGATATTTCAACTTTATGCATAGGACAAGCTGCATCCATGGGATCATTTTTATTGGCAGCTGGAACTAAAGGTAAAAGATTTTCGTTACCAAATGCAAGAATAATGGTTCATCAACCATCTGCTGGTTTTCAAGGTCAAGCTACTGATATCGAGATTCATGCAAATGAAGTTTTATCTTTAAAAAAAAGACTGAATGAAATTTACTCAAAACACACAGGCAAGAGCGTAGATGAAGTAAAAACTGCACTTGAGAGAGACAATTTTATGACTGCAGATATAGCTAAGTCGTTTGGTCTTATTGACGAAGTTGTAGAAAAAAGATCTTAATACACAATATATTGATTTAGAAACTCCAAACTTGATATGTAGGAGTCATCTATAATAGAGTAACTAAATTGATTCGTTAAAAATTTATGACAACAAATAATAAAAATATTCTTTACTGTTCTTTCTGTGGGAAGAGTCAACACGAAGTAAGAAAATTAATAGCTGGACCGACTGTATTCATCTGTGATGAGTGTGTTGAACTTTGTATGGACATTATCAAAGAAGAAAGCAAAGAGACTTTTGTTAAACATCAAGATGGACTCCCTTCACCTAAAGAAATTTGCACAGTGTTAGATGATTATGTAATTGGCCAAACTCACGCTAAAAAAGTTTTATCGGTAGCAGTTCATAATCACTATAAAAGATTAAACTATGAGAGCAAAACAAGTAAAAATGTAGAGCTTTCTAAATCAAATATACTTTTAGTTGGCCCCACGGGTTGTGGAAAAACTTTATTAGCACAAACACTTGCAAGAATTTTAGATGTTCCATTTACAATGGCGGATGCAACAACATTGACTGAAGCTGGATATGTTGGTGAAGATGTTGAAAATATTATTTTAAAATTATTACAAGCATCTGACTACAATGTTGAAAAAGCCCAAAGAGGAATAGTTTATATAGATGAAGTTGATAAAATAAGTAGAAAGTCTGAAAACCCCTCAATCACAAGAGATGTATCAGGTGAAGGCGTACAACAAGCTTTACTAAAAATCATGGAAGGAACAGTTGCTAGTGTTCCTCCTCAAGGTGGAAGAAAACACCCACAACAAGAGTTTTTACAAGTAGATACTACAAACATTTTATTTATTTGTGGAGGAGCGTTTGCAGGACTTGATAAAATTATTTCGCAAAGAGACAAGGGTACTTCAATAGGTTTCGGGGCAGATGTAAAAAATACACAGGACAAGAAAACAGGAGAGTGGATGAAAGGATTGGAGCCAGAAGACTTATTAAAATTTGGATTAATTCCAGAATTTATTGGAAGACTTCCAATGATTGCAACTTTAGAGGATTTAGATGAAAAATCTTTGATTAAAATATTACAAGAGCCAAAAAATTCTTTAACCAAGCAATATCAAGAATTATTTAAATTAGATGGAGCTAAATTAATATTTAAAGAAAATGCACTTAAAGAAATAGCACAAAAGGCAATTAAGAAAAAAACAGGAGCAAGAGGCCTAAGGTCAATTCTGGAAAATATATTATTAAAAACTATGTATGATTTACCAAGTCAAGAAAATATTGAAGAGGTGATTGTTGATGCTAGTGCAGCCAAAGGTCAAACCCAACCAATTCTAGTGCATACTAAAGGTGACAATAAATCTAAGTCAAATAAGACTACAGCGGCTTAATATCCTTAATAAACTTTAAAAATCTATTGCAATATAAAATATAATATCCATATTAATTACATGGAAGTAAAAATCTCATTACCTTTATTACCGTTAAGAGACATCGTGGTATTTCCAAGCATGGTTATTCCACTATTTGTTGGCAGAGATAAATCAATATCTGCTTTAAATGAAGTGATGAAAAAAGATAAAAAAATCATCTTAGTTACCCAAAAAAATTCTGAAATCGACGATCCAAAGAAAACTGATATTTTTATGTATGGATGTGAGGGAAATATTTTACAATTATTAAAATTGCCTGATGGCACGGTGAAAGTTTTAGTTGAAGGGGTTAAGAGAGTGAAAATTATAGATTTTAAAGATAACGACAAGTTTATTACGTGTGACTATACATTTTATAATGACGTATTAGCTAAAGATGAGGACCTATTTCCTTTAGCATCTACAGCTTTAAGAAGATTAGAAAAATTAACTTCTATTAATAAAAAAATTTCAAATGAAACTATAAACACGATTAAACAACTTAAAGATCCATCTCAGATTGCAGATAATATTGCTTCACATATATCAGCTACAATTTCTGAAAAGCAACAAATTTTTGAAACAATAGACGTTAAGAAAAGAATAAATTCTATAATTAAGATTATGGAAAATGAAACTAGCATAATTGGAGTAGAGAAAAGAATTAGAGGAAGAGTTAAAACTCAAATGGAAAAAACGCAGAGAGAGTATTATTTAAATGAACAATTAAAAGCCATCCAAAAAGAACTTGGAGAAATTGAAGACGGTAAAGATGAAACTACTAGCTTAAATAAAGCAATTACTAAGGCTAAAATGCCTAAAGATGTCGAAAAAAAATGTCTTCAAGAATTAAAAAAATTAAAAAACATGAGCCCAATGTCAGCTGAAGCAACAGTGGTAAGAAATTATTTAGATTGGATGACAGAATTACCTTGGCATAAAAAAAGTGAAGTTGATATTGATTTATCAAAAGCACTAAATATTCTCGATAAAGACCATTTTGGACTGGAAAAAATTAAGGAGAGAATTATTGAATTTTTAGCTGTTCAAAAAAGAATGGAAAAGATTAAGGGACCAATTTTGTGTTTAGTTGGACCACCTGGTGTTGGAAAAACTTCATTAGGAAAGTCTATTGCTAAAGCAACAAATAGAGAATTTGTTAGAATGTCAGTTGGAGGTATGAGAGATGAAGCAGAGATAAGAGGTCATCGAAGAACATATATTGGCTCTCTTCCAGGCAAAATTATTCAGATGATGAAAAAAGCTGGAACTAAGAATCCACTAATTTTGTTAGACGAGATTGATAAGATAGGAAATGATTATAGAGGAGACCCATCTTCAGCTTTACTTGAAGCTTTAGACCCAGAGCAAAATACTACATTTAATGATCATTATTTAGAGGTGGATTATGATTTATCTGATGTAATGTTTGTAACAACGGCTAATACTTTAAATATTTTACCTCCTTTACTAGATCGAATGGAGGTCATAAGACTTGCTGGATATACTGAGGATGAAAAAATAAGTATAGCAAATAAATATCTTTTACCAAAACAAATTAAAGATAATGGTGTTAAAGAAAAAGAAATGAATTTAGAGGACAATATTATTAAAGAGGTAATTAGAGGATACACAAAAGAGTCAGGTGTTAGAAATCTAGAAAGAGAAATTTCAAAACTTGCAAGAAAAGTTGTAAAGAAAGTTGTTGCGGGTGAGGAAAAGGAAGTAAACATTAACAATAAAAATTTGTCAGATTTTCTTGGAGTACCAAAGTTCAAGTTTGGTGAATTAGAGTCTGAAAATAAAGTTGGAATAGTTATTGGCCTTGCTTGGACCGAATATGGTGGAGAAATTTTAAAAATTGAAACGGTCACGATGCCTGGAAAAGGAAGGATGCAAATTACAGGTAAGTTAGGTGATGTAATGCAAGAATCAGTAAAAGCTGCTAAATCTTTCGTAAGATCTAAATGTTTAGAATATGGTATCATTCCTCCTTTGTTTGAAAAAAAAGATTTTCATATTCATGTTCCTGAAGGTGCAACACCAAAAGATGGTCCATCTGCTGGAATTGGTATGGTCACCTCAATAGTTTCGTCTATTTCTAAAATTTCGATTAGAAAAGATGTTGCGATGACTGGCGAAGTAACTTTAACTGGTCAAGTCCTTCCAATAGGCGGTTTAAAAGAGAAATTATTAGCCGCTCATAGAGCTGGTATAAAAGAAGTTATAATTCCAAAAGAAAATGAAAAAGATTTAGTAGATATGCCAAAGAAAATAATTGATGATATTAAAATTACTCCCGTAGAACATGCTGATCAGGTGATTAAAATAGCTCTTACCAAAGAACTAAAACCTACAGAATGGGTAGAGGTAGATATATCTAAAAAAGACGATAAATCACAAGCTAGCATTCAATAACAATAAATTAATCCTTATTTACTTAGTTTAATTTTTTAATACTAAGCTAATTTAACAACTAGATCTGTATCAATATTTTTTGTAAGCTCTTTTTAAAAAATATAACTAGAGAGGGAAATATGAGTAAATTTTTAAAAATAATTGTTGTTTTATTCTCATCTTTATTTCTAAGTTTTGCAGCTAATTCAGTTGAAGTTAAATTTGGACACGTAGGAAAGCCAGGTTCATTATTTTCAGCATCTGTTGATCATTTCGCAAAACTTGCAAATGAAAGATTAGGTAGTAAGGGAAAAGTATCAGTATTTGGTTCTTCGCAACTTGGTAAAGACAAGCAAGGTATGCAAAAAGTTAAATTAGGTACTGTTAATATGTGGTTACCTTCGTCGGTAATGGCATCTATTCATGATGAGTTTGGTGTATTTGATATGCCATTCATCATTAAAGACAGAGCTCACATGAATAAAGTTGAAAGCCAAGTTTTACCAGGAATGTTTAAAAATCTTGAGGATAAAACTGGTTATAAAGTTATTGCTGTTTGGGAAAATGGCTTCAGGCATATAACAAATAACACAAGACCTATTAACACTCCTGATGATTTAAAAGGAATTAAGTTAAGAACTCCAAAATCAAAATGGAGAGTTAAAATGTTCCAATCATATGGTGCAAATCCAACCCCAATGTCATTTTCTGAGGTATTTACAGCCTTGAAAACTGGTACTATGGATGGACAAGAAAACCCATATGCTCAGATAGCTAGTGCTAAATTTCAAGAAGTTCAAAAATACTTATCAATAACAGGTCATGTTTATACTCCTGCGTATGTAACAGTGCATAAAGATCACTGGAGTAAACTACCTGCAGATGTGCAAAAGATTTTAGAACAAGCCGCTCAAGATACTCAAAAATTTGTTTATGAGGAAGCAGCAAGTCTTGAAAAATCTTTACTAGGAGTAATCAAATCAGCTGGAGTTCAAGTAAACGAAGCTGACAAAGATGCTTTTATCAAAGCAAGTAAAGGAATATACGATCAATTTGCATCTGAAGTTCCGACTGGTGGTGCGTTAGTTAGCAAAGTTTCAGCTTTAGCAAACTAATATAAATAAATATAATTAAAATCAGGCCCTCATTCTGGGGGCCTGAATTAAATATGACATTACAAAAATTTATAGATTCATACGAAAAATTTTTAAAAGTAATACTATTTATTATGATGGTTGCTTTAGCTGTAACAGTTTTACTGGGTGTATCATTTAGATTCGCTGGAAGTGCTTTAGTTTGGTATGATGAAGTTGCTGCAGTTCAACTTGCATGGATAACATATTATGGCTCTGCCTATGCTGCATTAAAAGGTGCTCACATTAGTGTTCCTAGTATTTTTAAGGCTTTTCCTTTAGGATTAAGGAAAATATTTTTTGTTCTATCTAAGATTGTTGTATATGGTTTTTTAATATTGTTAGCTTATTACGGGTATTTAGTTTTAACCCTGATTACAGGAGAAACATTAGTAACATTAGAGTGGGTACCCCAAACACTTGTGCAGTCAGTTATTCCAATTGCATCCTGTTTGTTTATATTGTCTGAAAGTTTAAGAATACCAGAAGATTATAGAAATTTAGTTTTACAAATAACAGATGTAGAGCAGACAGGAGATATTTAATGATAATTCTTACTATGTTTGCAGTTTTGTTGTTTCTTCTATCCATAAATGTACCTATAGCCATTGGTCTTGCCGTTACTACTATTATTGCAATGGTATTAAAAACTGGAACTAGTTTCTTGATTGATACAGCAATAGTATTATTTGATGGATCGATGAAATTTCCATTGATTGCTATACCATTATTTATTCTTGCTGGTTCAATTATGAACAGTGCTGGTATATCAAGAAGATTAATAGCATTTGCTTCAGCTCTGGTTGGATTTATCAAAGGTGGCCTAAGCATGATTAATATCGCAACTTCAATGTTTTTTGCAGAAATTTCTGGTTCAGCAGTTGCCGATGTAGCAGCTTTAGGTTCAATTCTTATTCCTGCAATGAAGAAAAAAGGATATCCTGGAGCATTCGCTGCCGCAGTCACTTCATCTTCAGCCTCTTTAGCAATTATTATACCACCATCTATACCCATGATTGTTTATGCAGTAATGTCTCAAAGTTCCGTGGTTCAATTGTTTGTAGCTGGAATAATACCTGGAGTAATTGGTGGATTTTTTTTAATGCTAGCTGCGTATGTGACGGCAAGAAAGAAAAACTTTCCCGTTGAAGAAACATTTAATATTCCAAATGTAAAGAAAACTGCTAAAGATGCGGCCTTAGCATTTTTGTTACCTGTTATTATTTTAGGTGGTATTTTTGGAGGAGTTGTGACTGCAACAGAAGGTGCTGGTTTAGCAGTTGTAGCATCTTTAGTAATCGGTTTTATTTACAAAGAAATAGACTTTAAACGATTATATGAATCAGCTACAGAAGGAGCAATCCAAACTGCTTCTGTTATGCTACTAGTAGCTGCTTCTGTTCTTTTAGGTGAATTTTTAACTATTGAACAAATCCCTCAAAAGGTTGCAGAGTCAATTATAGATTTTACCAACAACAAGTATGCAGTTTTAGCTATTTTAAATGTATTCCTTTTGGTAATTGGTTTCTTTTTACACTCCGTTGCAGCAATAATTTTAACTGTGCCCATAGTGATGCCTTTAGTTAACGCAGTTGGTATTGATCCAGTACATTTTGGAATTATAGTAACTTTGAATTTAGCTATTGGTCAACAGACACCCCCAGTTGCTAGTGTGCTAGTAACCGCATGCTCGGTAGCAAAAGCAGATATATGGGATGTTACTCGAGAGAATATATCGTTTATATGTGTATTATTGGTACTTTTACTTTTAGTAACTTATGTACCAGCCATTCCCATGACTTTAGTAGAATATTTTTATAGAAGTTAGATGAGTAAATTAATTAAACTAAATAAAAAAAATAATCATTTAGTTGAAGTAGTCATAAATAGACCTGAAAAATTAAATGCTATGACTAAGCCAATGTGGATTGAGCTTGGAAAAATTTTTAAAAAACTCTCTAAAAATAATAAATTAAGATGTATAATTATAAGAGGTGCAGGCGGAAAATCATTTTCACCTGGAAATGATATTGGTGAATTTAAAAAAGAAAGATCATCTTCTAAATTAGCAAAATCTTACGGCAAGTATTTACATGGAACTTTAGGTAATATTTATAACTGCCCTATACCAACCATTGCATTAATAGAGGGAATTTGTGTTGGTGGTGGTTTAGAAATTGCAGGTTGTTGTGATATCAGAATTTGTGGAAAAAATTCACGTTTTGGAGTTCCTATTAAAAGATTAGGATTAACTATGGCTGCCAAGGAACTGGAGGTTTTGTTAAGTGTGGCGAATTATTCAACAGCTATGGAAATTTTATTAGAAGGAAGAATTTTTAACGCGCAAGAAGCTTTTGAAAAAAAATTAGTAAATAAAGTTGTAGATGACAAAGATGTTGAAAGCGAAGCTTACAAATCAGCTGAATTGATATGTGAAGGCGCTCCTAAAGTAGCTAGATGGCATAAGCAATTTGCAAGGAATATTTTAAAAAACGGTAAAGTCACTGAAAAGATAAATAATCTAGGTTATAAATGTTACGATACAGAAGACTTTAAAATTGGTTACAAATCCTTTTTAGATAAAACTAAGCCAAAATTTAAAAATAAATAATTAATGTCATCATTAAAGGGTATTCGTGTCTTGGAACTGGCTCAAATTATGGCTGGTCCAACTTGTGGATTATTATTAGCCGATTTAGGTGCTGATGTTATCAAAATAGAAAAAACCCCCTCTGGAGATGATACAAGAAATTTTCTTCCCCCAGATATAAAAGGTGAGTCAGCAGCTTTTATGATGATGAATAGAAATAAAAAAGGAATAGCTCTTAATTTAAAAGATAAAGATGGGGTAGAGATTTTTAAAAGAATGGTTAAAAAAACTGATGTTGTTTTAGAAAATTTTAGGAAAGGAACATTAGAAAAATTAGGAATTGGTTACGATGTTATATCAAAGATAAACCCTAAAATAATTTTGTGCGAAATTTCTGGATATGGAAGAACGGGACCATACTCAGACAAAGGAGGATTTGATCTGGTTGCTCAAGGTATGAGTGGATTGATGAGTATCACTGGTGAGAGTAAAGAAAAACCTCCGATGAAAGTTGGTGCCCCAATTACAGATATTACAGCAGGCTTACTTGCTACAAGTGGTATACTAGCAGCAATCATTCATAGAAATAATACTGGAGAAGGTCAAAAAGTTGATACATCTTTGTTTGAAGCGGGAATAGTTCATACGTATTGGCAATCTGCTATTGCTGGTGCTACTGGCAAGTCACCTGGTCCTTTAGGATCTGCACATCCTTTAACAGCTCCTTATCAAGCTTTCAAAACTAAGGATAAATGGATAACAATAGGGGCGTCAAATCAAAATACTTGGTTAAAGCTTATAAAAGCTATTAATCGAGAAGATCTTCAAGAAAATGAAAAATTTTCATCTAATTTAAAAAGAAAACAGAATTTAAATGAACTAGTTGAAATTTTAACAAATGAATTATCAAAAAAATCTTCATCAGAGTGGTTAAAAATATTTGATGAAAACGGTTTCCCATGTGGTCCAATTAACTCAATTACTGAGATGTTTAAAGATCCCCAAACAATTGTTCGCGAAATGATTATTGAAGTAGAAAATAATAAAGCTGGAAAAAGTAAAGCAATCGGTATGCCAATTAAATTTTCAAAAAGTAAGACTGAAAAATCAAAAGGTGCTCCTAATCTTGGAGAACATACAAAAGAAGTTATGATGAGTTTTGATTATAGTGAAGTAGAAATAAAAGATTTTTTTAAAAGAAAAGTAATTATTTAATTTACTGTCTCAAAAATTTTAAATAATAACTCCGAAATATGCTTTCCCTTTTTTTCAGAAAAATCTGAGATTTGATGTCTACAACTTGTGCCATTAGCAACTATATAATCATTTTCGTTACTATCATTTATAGATGGAATAAGAGAAAGATTAGCCATTTTTTTGGATACTTCGAAGTTCTTGCTATCATATCCAAATGATCCTGCCATACCACAACAACTTGACTCAATCATTTTATTATTAATTTTTAGTTCAGACAAAAGATTTTTTAGTCCTTTCATCCTATCTTGAGATTTTTGATGACAGTGACCATGAATTAATACATTTTGGTTAAATTCATTGATTTTAATATTTTTATTAATTTTTAATTTATCTAAAATAAATTCCTCGAGTAAATAAAATTTATTTTTAATTTTTTCTCTATTATTTATATTTTTTAATGATTGATATTCATCATTAAAAGTTAACAGACATGAGGGCTCAATACCGACAACTGGCAAATCATAATACTCGTTCTCTATAACGTACTCATTAAATCGATTTAACTCTGCTGCGGCTTTATCTAATTGTCCATAAGATATATATGTTCTTCCACAACAAAGTGGTCTACTTAGTTTATCATTGCCGTAACTTGGTATTAGAGCTTGGTATCCAAATTTATTAAGTACTTTTATAGTATAAACTAAGTTTTTATTTTCAAAATTTATATTAAAGGTGTCAGCAAATAAAATTACCTTTTTCTCAGATAGTGGCTGACTATTATAAATCTCTTTAAGAGCATCTTGACTTTGAACTTCAGGCATTTCTCTCTCAGTTGCAAAACCAAATCTTTTAACAATATTTGAAATTAATGGTAAGTTTTTAACTTTATTAAAAATAGGAGCTACAATTTTTAAAAGCCAAATAAGTCTTGGCATATCTGATATAACCCTATCTTTGATACGCATACTGAATTTTTTATAGTAGTGTGAAAGAAATTCACTTTTCATTTTAGCCATATCCACTGACATTGGACATTCTCTTTGACAAGCCTTGCAACTTACACAAAGCTCCATAGTTTCATACATTTCCTTTGATGCAAAAGAACCTTCAGGTAATTGATTTGATAACGCCAACCTAAGAGTATTTGCTCTACCTCTCACAAGATCTTTTTCTTCTTTTGTAACTCTGTATGAGGGGCACATTACGCCTGAGTCTAATTTTCTACATGCACCATTATTATTACACATTTCAACAGCATCTGAAAACTGCCCCCAATTTGACCAATCATAATGTGTACTAATGTTATTTGCTTTATATCCAGTTTTATACCGCATTAAGGACCTGTCATTAGATTTGTGAGGTCTTACAATTTTACCTGGATTTAGTAGGTTTTTGTTGTCAAATGTATCTTTGATTTCTTCAAATGCACTAACAATTTTTTTTCCAAACATCATCTCGTGGAATTCTGATCTAACTATCCCGTCACCATGCTCACCAGAGTGAGAACCTTTATAGCCTTTTACCATTTGAAAAGCTTCTTCAGATATTGATTTCATATTTTTTATATCTTCATCGGATTTCATATTTAACACTGGCCTTATATGAAGTGTTCCTACAGATGCATGAGCATAAAACATTCCACTGGTATTATATTTTTTGAATATTTCTTTTAGTCTTGCAGTGTATTCTGCTAGATGATCTAAAGATACAGCACAGTCCTCAATAAAAGCTACAGGTTTTTTATCACCTTTCATAGACATTAATATATTTAATCCTGCCTTTCTAATTTCGAAGACTTCTTTTTGTTCAGATAAATTTGAATAATAAGAAAACTGATTTTTTTTATTTTGATTTAAAATTAAATATTCAAGATCTTTTATTTTTTTTTCGTAGATATTTTTTTCATTATCTATAAATTCAACCATAAGCACTGCTTCTGGATTTCCTTTTATATATTTCTTAATACCTTCAGCATACATAGGTATTTCTCTTGCTAGATTTAGTAAATTTTGATCCATAAGCTCAACACAAGTAGGTTTTAATTTCACAATCTCTTTTGCTAACTCCATAGCCTGATGAAAATTATTAAAATAACACACGCCAAGAATTTTATTTTTAGGTATCTCTGATAATTTTAATTTAATTTTGTTGAATAAGGACAATGTTCCCTCTGATCCAACTAAAAGATTGGAAGAGTTAAAACCATTTGGATCAATTAAATCAATATTATATCCCCCAACTCTTCTTTGAGTTGTAGGCCAATTATCTTTAATATCACTTGCAACTTTTTGTCTAATATCAATAAATTTATCAATGATTTTATAAAGCCTATCTTGATTATTTTTTTTTTCTAAATAGTTCTTTTCAATTTGATCAAATGTGAATATTGACCCGTCATCCAAGATTGCTTCTATTGCCAATACATTATGTACCATATTTCCGTAATATAAGGATCTTGAACCGCATGAGTTATTAGCAGACATGCCACCTATAGTAGCTCTACTACTTGTCGATACATCAACAGGAAACCATAGACCATATGGTTTTAAGTATTCATTTAAATGATCAAGAACTACACCGGGCTCGACCCAAACATATTTTTCTTCAAGATTGAGCTCTAAAATTTTATTTTGGTGCTTACTATAGTCGAGAACTACACTTTCACCAACGGTTTGACCACATTGAGAACTTCCTCCACCTCGAGCCAGCAAAGGAATAGAATTTCTTTGCGAGTAATCCATTATGTTCAAAACGTCATTAGTATCTTTTGGAAGAATTACTCCTATAGGTTTTATCTGATAAACAGATGCATCTGTACTATATCTCCCACGTGAAAACTCGTCGAATAAAGTTTTACCACTTACTTTACTTCTTATTTCTTTACTAATTTTATGTATCTGATCAGAACTAAAACTCATTAAACTTAATTAATGGTTTATTTATTTTTTGTAAACCAATTTACCGAACTTTTTTAACGCGGCTTCTGAAATATCAAATCCTAAACCGGGATTTTCATTTAAATATATCCAACCATTACTCATTTTATGCTGATTTTCGAATAACTCTGACTGCAAAGGATCTCTTTCATCATCAAATGACTCAACAATTCTTCCAGATGGAGACGCCGCAACTAAAGGTGCGTGAATATAACAATCATGGTGAGGTGCTATGTCAATATTGTTTATTTCACATAAAGCTGAAAGCTTTTTACCATTTGTAAAACCCCCAAACATTGTGCAGTCAAATTGCAGTATTTGTATTGCCTCCTCTTCAATCATGGATCTACAGCCGTAAATTGTTATTTCACTTTCCCCACCTGATAAAGGTATATCAGTTTGTTTAGATAAAAGTTTCAAATTTCTTCTATCATCTTCCCACCTTACAGGTTCTTCAATCCAGATGGGATTAAATTTTTTAAACTCTTTCACTCCCTCTATTGCTGTTTTTAAATCCCAGGCTCTATTAACATCAATCATTAAATCTTTTTGATTGCCAATTTCATTTCTAATTGTCTCTAATCGTTTTGCATCCTCCTTAATACTTAATCCACCAACTTTCACCTTAAAACTCTGATGTCCAATATCGATTAATTTTTTCAATTCATCTCTTAATTCTATTTCATCTTTACCATCACGATAATAAGCACATGTAACATAAACTGGAATTTGATTTCTATATCCACCAAATAATTTGTATAATGGAATATTCGCAGCTTTACCAATTAAGTCCCAACAAGCAATATCTAGGGCTGCTGAAATTCTTATTAAAGCTTCTCTACTCCAACCTTTTTCACTACTCATTCTTGTATCTGTTAATTTAAAAATTTTGTCATATATTTTTTCAGGACAAAAAGGGTCTTCACCAATAACTAAATCTTGCAATCCGTTTGTGAAAGGTTTTATTATTGGTTTTATATCTGTGTAGCTAGTTGCTACTCCAAAACCTGAATTACCATTCTTGGTCTTTATTTTTATTAAAAGCTCATTAGCAGTCGGAACAATGAAATGACTAACCCAATGTGGTTTAACGTCTTTAGGATTATTTAAAACATAAACCTCTATACCATCTATTAAATTACTACTATTTGTCATACATTAAGAATTTGATTATATAATTTCTTTAGCATATACAGCGTTATGGCAATTTCAAATAATATAAGAGCTGGTAGACATTTTTTACAAATCCCAGGACCAACCAATGTTCCTGATAGAGTGTTAAGAGCTATGGATTATCCAACTATGGATCATAGGGGCCCTGATTTTTCAGAATTAGGACTAAGGGTGCTCGATAGAATAAAATTAATTTTTAAAACATCAGAGCCTGTAATTATATTTCCAGCGTCTGGTACAGGTGCATGGGAAGCAGCTATTGTAAATACCTTGAGTGCAGGAGATAAAATATTAATGTTTGAAACAGGACATTTCTCAACTCTCTGGTATGATATTGCTGAAAAATTCAAGTTGGAAATTGATTTTGTTAAAGGTGATTGGAGAACTGGTGTAGATCCAAATGTAGTTGAACAAAAATTAAAAGAAGACACAGAAAAAAAAGTTAAAGCAGTTTGTGCTGTACATAATGAAACCTCTACAGGTGTTACAAGTAGAATCGGAGAAATTAGAAAAGCAATGGATAATGCAGAACACCCAGCATTATTGTTTGTTGATACAATATCTTCACTGGGATCTATAGATTATAGACATGAAGAATGGAAGGTGGACGTTACAGTTGGTGGTTCTCAAAAAGGGTTATTATTACCACCAGGACTTTCTTTTAACGCAATTAGCTCTAAAGCTATTGAAGCTTACAAAGGATCAGATTTACCTAAATCTTATTGGGACTGGGAACCTATGTTGGAAAATAATAAAAAAGGATATTTTCCATATACTCCAGCTACTAATTTATTATATGGCTTAGATGAAGCAATTAATATGCTTACTGAAGAAGGTTTAGAAAATGTTTTCGTTAGACATAAAAGATTTGCAGAGGCTACACGTATAGCAGTAAATTCTTGGGGTTTAGAAATACTATGTAAAAATCCATCAGAATATTCTGATTCTTTAACAGCAGTTTTAGTGCCAGAAGGTCATGATGCTGACTTTTTAAGAAAAACTATTTTGGATAATTATAATATGTCATTAGGAACTGGACTTGCTAAAGTTGCTGGTAAAGTTTTTAGAATTGGTCATTTAGGTGATTTTAACGAATTAATGTTAGCAGGAACATTGGCTGGAGTAGAAATGGGCTTAATGAAATCTAAAATACCTTACCAAAAAGGTGGTATACTTAAGGCACTTGAGTATCTTTCTTAATTATATATTTAACAATTATACTAATTAAATATTTTAATTTTTATTCAACATTCATTTAATTATGCTGTAATGCCTTTCTGATTTATAGCTATTTTAATAGCTAATTAATAATTGATAGAAATTTGAAATAAGTATATAAGTCTGCGTATTTTTGGTAGGGGGCGGTTAGCTCAGTTGGTAGAGCATCTCGTTTACACCGAGGGGGTCATAGGTTCGAGTCCTATACTGCCCACCAAGAATCAAAAGTGGGGGTGTAGCTCAGCTGGTTAGAGCGATCGCCTGTCACGCGATAGGTCGAGGGTTCGAGTCCCTTCACTCCCGCCACTTTTTCACAAATATTTATAAAATTTAATAAATTACTGATATTGTTGACTTTTTTTTAAAACTTACCCTAAGTAATTGAAATTGTTAACTTTTTTTTTTATAATAAATGTGACGTATCAGCGCTTCATGTAAAAAAAAAAAGTGATATATAAAGCCCAATGTTATCTAATTTTTTACTAGACTACTTACCAATAATAATTTTTTTAGTTATTGCTTTAGGATTGAGTTGCGCTTTTGTGATAATAAATTTTATCCTTTCACCTAAAAGGCCCGATCCTGAAAAACTTTCTGCATATGAATGTGGTTTTGAACCGTTTGAAGATTCAAGAATGGAGTTTGATGTGCGATTTTACTTAGTGGCAATTTTATTTATAATTTTTGATTTAGAAATTGCATTTCTCTTTCCTTGGGCAATTTCTCTTGGCAATATTGGTTTATTGGGTTTTTCTTCAATGATGATTTTTCTATTCATACTTACAATTGGATTTATTTATGAGTGGAAAAAAGGTGCTTTAGACTGGGAATAAAATTAAATTATAATGAACAATAAAATAGATCAGGTTCCTGAGGAATTTAAACAACTTGCTGATGATTTTAGTGAGAACGGATTTATTACAACATCTCTAGACAACTTAATAAATTGGTCTAGAGCAGGATCATTACATTGGATGACATTCGGCTTAGCTTGTTGTGCAGTTGAGATGATGCAAACTTCTATGCCAAGATACGATCTTGAAAGATTTGGCGCTGCACCAAGAGCTTCCCCAAGACAATCCGATGTAATGATAGTTGCAGGCACTTTGACTAATAAAATGGCACCAGCTTTGAGAAAAGTTTACGATCAAATGCCAGAACCAAGGTATGTTATTTCTATGGGAAGTTGCGCAAATGGTGGTGGGTATTATCATTATTCTTATTCAGTAGTAAGAGGATGTGATAGGATAGTTCCAGTTGATATTTATGTGCCTGGATGCCCTCCTTCTGCAGAGGCTTTATTGTATGGAATTTTGCAACTTCAAAAAAAAATTAGAAACAAAGGTTCTATAACAAGATAGTTATGAAAAATTTAATTGATCTAGAAAAAAAAATTAATTCAGAATTAACAACCAAAATTAATAAAACAAAAATCAAACATAATCAAATTTATCTTGAAACAGATAAAGATGATTTAATTGATGTAGTCTTATTTTTAAAAACAAATACAGACACTAAATTTAAACAACTTATAGATATTACAGTTATCGATTATCCAGAAAATAATCTTAGATTTGAAGTAGTATATTTATTTTTAAGTCATGAATTTAATCAAAGATTGATTTTAAAATATTCAATTGCAGAAAATGAGATAATTCCATCAATAACCAGTATTTTCCCAGCAGCGAATTGGATGGAGAGAGAAGTTTTCGACATGTATGGTGTTTCTTTCAAAGACCATCCAGATTTAAGAAGGATTTTAACTGATTATGGATTTGAAGGCCATCCCCTTAGAAAGGATTTTCCTTTAACTGGACATACAGAGGTAAGGTACAGCGAAGAATTAAAAAAAGTTATAAATGAACCTGTAAAACTAGAGCAGAATTATAGAAATTTTGATTACGAAAGTCCCTGGGAAGGTACCAAGTATATTAAAGAGGAATTAGACAGTAATGACAAAAAAAATTAAAAACCTAAATTTAAATTTTGGGCCTCAGCACCCAGCTGCTCATGGTGTATTAAGATTAATTTTAGAACTTGATGGTGAAGTCGTAGAAAAGGCTGACCCACATATTGGATTATTGCACAGAGGTACAGAAAAGTTAATTGAAAACAAAACTTACATGCAAGCAGTCCCTTACTTTGATCGACTAGACTATGTTGCTCCTATGAACCAAGAGCATGCTTTTGCTTTAGCAACCGAAAAGATTTTAGAAATAGATGTGCCAATTAGAGCTCAATATATAAGAGTTATATTTTGTGAGATAGGAAGAATTCTAAGTCATATTTTAAATGTCACTACTCAAGCTATGGATGTTGGTGCGTTAACTCCTACGCTATGGGGATTTGAGGAGAGAGAAAAGTTAATGGGTTTTTATGAAAGAGTTTCTGGTTCACGACTTCATGCAAACTATTTTAGAGCAGGTGGAGTTCATCAAGATTTACCCCAAGGCTTGGAAGAAGACATAGCAGGATTTTGTGAAACATTTCCAAAAATAATTGATGATTTAGAGAGTTTATTAACAGAAAACAGAATTTTTAAACAAAGAAATGTCGATATAGGAGTGGTTACCAAACAAGATGCTTTAGATTACTCTTTTTCAGGTGTAATGATTAGGGGATCAGGTATCCCATGGGATTTGAGAAAATCTCAACCATATGATTGTTATGAACAGTTAGATTTCAAAATTCCAGTTGGAAAAAATGGAGATTGTTACGACAGATATTTATGCAGAATAGAAGAAATGAAAGAAAGTGTATCTATTATTAAACAATGTCTTTCAAAAATAGAAAAAGGTCCAATTAAATCTTTAGATGGCAAAATAAGTCCACCTTCAAAAAAGGAGATTAAGCAATCAATGGAAGCACTTATTCATCATTTTAAACTTTTTACAGAAGGTTATAGAGTTCCTAAAGATGAAATTTATACTGCCGTTGAAGCTCCTAAAGGAGAATTTGGTGTCTATCTGATATCAGATGGATCTAATAAACCTTATAAATGCAAAATTAGAGCCCCTGGATTTTCACATCTTCAGTCAATGGATTATTTAATTAAAGGTCATATGTTAGCCGATGTACCAGCAGTTCTAGGATCATTAGATATAGTTTTTGGAGAGGTAGATAGATGAGTTTAAGAAGACCCGCAAAAGATCAACCAGAAATTTTTGAATTTAATTCTTCTTCACTAGAAGAAGCACACAAAATTGTTTCAAAATATCCAAAAGGTAAACAACAAAGTGCAGTTATGGCCCTTTTATATATCGCTCAAAAACAAAACGAAAACTGGATACCTTTAGCTGCGATGAAATATATCGCAAAATTTTTAAATATGCCTTACATAAAAGTTTATGAGGTAGCAACTTTTTATACCATGTATAACCTTTCACCTGTTGGAAAATATTTTGTTCAAGTTTGCACAACTACACCATGCATGATTAGAGGTGCAAATCATTTAGTTGAGGCTTGTAAAGAAAAGATTTCAGAAAACGAAAATCAATTATCAGATGATAAAAGCTGTTCGTGGATGGAAGTAGAATGTTTGGGAGCTTGTGTAAATGCACCAATGATGCAAATTAATGATGATTATTTTGAAGATTTAGACAAAGAAAAGACAATAGAAATATTTGAAAAAATTTTGAAAGGCGAAACTCCTAAACCAGGATCTTATCGTGGAAGATTGAATACGGAACCAGAAAATAATAGAAAAACACTTATGGATATAAAAAATGCTTAAAGATCAGGATAGAATATTTAAAAACTTGTATAATGATATGGGGACAGATGTTGCTGCTGCTCAAGCAAGAGGGGATTGGGTCAAAACTTCAGATTTAACTGTAAAGGGAAGAGATTGGATAATTAACGAAGTAAAAGACTCTCAACTAAGAGGCAGGGGCGGTGCAGGATTCCCTACAGGTTTGAAATGGTCCTTTGCTCCAAAAGATGTTGGGTCCAGACCTCATTATTTAGTGATTAATGCTGATGAGTCAGAACCCGGAACATGTAAAGATAGAGATATTTTAAGATTTGAACCTCATAAATTAATTGAGGGATGCCTGATAGCTTCATACGCAGTACAAGCCCATGTTTGTTACATTTATATAAGAGGTGAATATTTTATTGAGGGTCAAAAATTACAAGCAGCTATTGATGAGGCTTATGAAAAGAAATTATTAGGTAAAAATGCTGCTGGAACTGAATGGGATTTGGATATTTACATTCACTATGGAGCAGGTGCTTACATTTGTGGAGAAGAAACAGCTTTACTTGAAAGTATAGAGGGCAAAAAAGGACAACCAAGATTAAAACCTCCTTTTCCGGCATTAATTGGTCTTTATGGATGTCCAACAATTATAAATAATGTTGAAACAATAGCTGTTGTACCAACAATACTTAGAAGAGGTGGAAAGTGGTTTTCCTCATTAGGAAGAGAAAAAAATACCGGTACAAAAATTTTTTGTATATCAGGCAATGTAAATAACCCATGCAATGTAGAGGAAGAGATGAACATTCCATTAAAAGATTTAATAGAAGTACACGCTGGTGGAGTGATAGGTGGGTGGGAAAATTTACAAGCTGTAATACCAGGTGGATCATCAATGCCTTTAATACCAAAAGAAAAGTGTGAAACTTTAAAAATGGACTTCGATTCGCTTATGGCTGAAAAAAGTGGATTAGGCACCGCAGGTATTGTTGTTATTAACAAAGATCAAGACATCATTAAATGTATGGCAAGGATAGCCAGATTTTATAAACATGAAAGTTGTGGTCAATGTACCCCATGTAGAGAGGGGTCTGGTTGGATGTGGAGAATGTTAGAAAGAATGGCAAAAGGAGACGCTACTAAAGATGAAGTGGCAATGTTAGGCGATGTAACAAATCAAATAGCTGGACATACAATTTGCGCATTTGGTGAAGGATCTTCTTGGCCAGTACAGGGATTATTGAGACATTTTAAAAAAGAAATTGAGGAAAGAAACAATCTAGATCCGATTGTACAGAAAAAAAATAATATTCCTTATTTAGTTGATCAACATTTATTAGATAAAAAAAATGCCTAAATTAAAAGTAAATGATACTGAGGTAGAAGTTGAAGATGGTCTAACAGTTTTACAAGCATGTGAAAAAGCTGGAGTGGAAATTCCAAGATTTTGTTACCATGAAAAATTGTCAATAGCAGGTAATTGTAGAATGTGTCTGGTTGAAATGGAAAAATCTCCTAAACCGATTGCTTCTTGTGCAATGCCTGCAGCTGAAGGGATGAACATTAAAACAAATACTCCTTTTGTTGAAAAAGCTAGAAAAGGAGTAATGGAATTTCTTTTAGCGAACCATCCTTTAGATTGTCCAGTGTGCGATCAAGGTGGTGAGTGTGATCTTCAGGATCAATCGATGTTTTACGGTATAGATAAATCAAGATATAAAGAGAATAAAAGATCTGTTCCAGAAAAATATATGGGACCACTTATTAAAACTCAAATGACAAGATGCATACATTGCACAAGATGTGTAAGATTTGCCACCGAAGTTGCTGGAGTATCTGAGTTAGGTGCAATTGGTAGAGGTGAAGATATGCAAATTACAACATATTTGGAACAATCAATGCAGTCAGAGTTATCAGCAAATGTTATTGATCTTTGTCCTGTTGGTGCCTTAACTTCAAAACCTTATGTGTTTGAGGCAAGACCATGGGAACTTAAAAAGACAGAAACAATTGATGTAATGGATGCTGTTGGGTCTAATGTCAGAGTTGATACGTACGATTGGGAAGTTAAAAGAGTTTTACCTTTAATTAATGAGGATATTAATGAGGAATGGATATCAGACAAGACAAGATATGCGTGCGATGGTTTATTAAATCAAAGATTAGACATTCCTCTAATTAAATACAATGGAAAGTTTGAAAATGCATCTTGGGACGAAGTATTTAAAATTATTAAATCCAAATTTGAAAACTCATCAAAAGAAAAAATTTGCGGTTTTGTTGGGGATTTGATCAACATGGAAACAGGTTTTATTTTTAAGGAGTTTTTTGATCGAACTTTAAGTAATCATAACTATGACTCAAGATCTGATAACAGGTATATAGATTTTAAAGATAGAGAGAATTATATATTTAATTCCTCTATAAATGGAATTGAAGAAGCGGATTTGATATTTCTGATTGGAGCAAATCCAAGATATGAAGCCACAATTTTAAACGCAAGAATTAGAAAAGCTTTTGTAAATAATAACACAAAAATAATCTCACTTAATGACGTTGGAGATTTAACTTATCCTTATGAGAGTTTAGATGGTCAAACTCAATCAATAAAAAATATTTTTGAGGGATCAGATGAAATATCTAAAAAAATCATCAATGCAAAAAATCCAATGATTATAATTGGTGAGTCATTACTCAGATTAAATTTAGCAGAGAACTTATTTAATTTAATAAAAGATTTTTTAAATAAAAATAATAAATTTACTGATAACTGGAACCCATTAAATATTTTATCTTGTGACGCCTCAACAGTTGGTAATTTTGATTTAGGAATAATTAATAATGATATTAATTTAATTAAAGATTTAAAATCTAATAAATTTGAAATAGTTTATTTAGTTGGACAAGATAATTTAGAATTTAATAAAAAAGATGAATTTATAATTTATCAAGGGAGTCATGGTGACAAAGGTGCAGAGATTGCAGATATCATTTTACCAGGATCAGCTTATACAGAACAAGATGGTCATTTTACAAATCTAGAAGGAAAAATACAAAAAGCATATAAAGCATCTTATCCTCCTGGAAATGCCAAAGAAGATTGGCAAATCATCAATGAACTTGCGGAAATTATGAACAATAGAAAATTGTTTAATGATAAAGATGAATTAGAGAGCAGTATGTTTAATTTTATTAAACTTCAAAAAGAAAAAGAAAAAGAAAATATTAATAATAAAGTATCAGCAAATTCAAATTTTCAAAATGAAAAATTAAACATTCAAACAAAGGATTATTATTTTTCCAATGTAATTGCAAGATCTTCAAAAACTATGATTGAGTGTAATAATTCTAAATTAAATCTGAAATCAACAGGCACAGAAGGATAGATGGAATATTTAAATATATTTCTTGATCAAGTTTACAAAATTCTTTTTTTGTTAGTTCCTGTTTTAGTATCGGTTGCAATGATTGTTTGGCTTGATAGAAGAGTATGGGCGTTCGTCCAAAAAAGACAAGGACCCAATGTGGTGGGACCGTTTGGTTTGCTTCAAACAATTGCTGATGCTTTAAAGTATGTTTTTAAAGAGATCATTATTCCATCTAGTTCCAACAAGGTAATTTTTATTCTAGCGCCAATTGTAACTATGACACTTGCATTAATTTCCTGGGCTGTAATTCCATTTAGTGCAACGCAAGTTTTAGCTGATATAAATGTAGGAATTTTATACTTATTTGCTGTTTCATCGCTTGGTGTTTACGGAATTATAATGGGTGGATGGGCTTCAAACTCTAAATATCCTTTCTTGGGAGCAATTAGATCGGCCGCTCAAATGGTCTCTTACGAAGTATCAATTGGGGTAATTATTATAAATGTTTTATTGTGTGTAGGCTCACTTAACTTAAACGACATAGTTATAGCTCAACAAAATTTATGGTTTGTCATTCCTCTATTTCCAATGTTTGTTATTTTTTTTATTTCTGCATTAGCCGAAACAAATAGACCCCCATTTGATCTTCCCGAAGCTGAAGCGGAATTAGTAGCAGGATATCAAACAGAATACTCTGGAATGATGTATGCGATGTTCTGGCTTGGTGAATACGCAAACATTCTTCTAATGTGTGCGATGGGTGCTATATTATTTTTAGGTGGCTGGTTATCTCCAATTGAAATTTATCCTTTTACTTTAGTGCCAGGACCTTTATGGTTAATATTAAAAATATTATTATTATTTTTCTTGTTCGCCTTAGTTAAAGCAATTGTTCCAAGATACAGATATGACCAATTGATGAAATTGGGTTGGAAAGTATTCCTTCCATTATCTTTAGTATGGCTTGTGTTAACCGCTAGCTTCTTATTTTATTTTAATCTGTTGCCAGTAAATTAATTATGAAAATATCAAGATTTTTTAAAACAATATTTATGGTTGATTTTGCATCTGGTCTATTTATGGCTATTAAAGAAGTTTTTAAATCAAAAAAAACAATAAATTATCCATTTGAAAAAGGTAAGATTAGTCCACGTTTTCGAGGTGAGCATGCATTAAGACGATATCCAAATGGAGAGGAAAGATGTATTGCATGTAAATTATGTGAAGCTGTGTGTCCAGCTCAAGCTATAACAATTGAGTCTTCAGAAAGAGAAGATGGAAGTAGAAAAACAACACGTTACGATATTGACATGATGAAATGTATTTATTGTGGATTATGTGAGGAGTCTTGCCCTGTAGATGCAATTGTTCAAGGACCAAATTTTGAATTTTCAACTGAAACCAGAGAAGAGCTTTATTACACTAAAGAGAAACTTTTGGATAATGGTGATAGATGGGAAAACATTTTAGAGGCTAATATTAAAGCTGACAGTTCTCATAGATAGAAATGATTGCACATTCTATATTTTTTTATACCTTTTCAATCATAGCTATTGTCTCCGCAATAATGGTAACTGCTTCTAAAAATACAGTTCACTCTGTTTTTTTTCTTATTTTAGATTTTATAAGTATTTCGTGTCTTTTTATAATGATTGGTGCAGAGTTTTTAGGTATGATTATGCTGATAGTTTATGTTGGCGCTGTAGCAGTTTTATTTTTGTTTGTTGTGATGATGCTAAATGTTGCTCAACAAAAAAATCAATGGTTCGCATCTGAGGCTAGCTCAAAACATATACCTGTTGGTTTAATAATAAGTACACTTATTTTTGTTGAGCTAATTATAGTTATAGGTGGTTGGAAATATAAACCTGACTTATTTGATTTAAATAATTCTTTGGAATTAGCCAAAGTCAGCAACACTCATTCTTTAGGTCAAGTATTGTACACCGACTATATCCATGTTTTTCAAATCAGCGGAATGATTTTATTGGTTGCTATGATTGGGGCCATAGTTTTAACTTTTAGAAAGAGGGTGGGTGTAAAAACACAAAGTTATATAAGTCAGATTTCCAGAGAAAGATCAGATGGTGTAAGTATTTTGAAAGTTGAGTCTAATAAAGGAGTTAAAATTGATGACTGAAATAGGCTTGGGACATTACTTATCATTAGGTGCAATTATATTTTCAATTGGAATTATTGGAATATTTTTAAACAGAAAAAACATTATCGTTATATTAATGAGTATCGAGTTAATATTGTTAGCTGTAAATATTAATTTAGTTGCTTTCTCTATCTTTCTGGGAGATTTAACAGGACAAGTATTTACCTTATTTATCCTCACAGTAGCAGCAGCTGAGGCAGCAATAGGACTTGCTATCATTGTAGTTTATTATCGTAATTCAGGAACAATTAGAGTTGAGCAAATAGATGAGTTGAAAGGATAATAATGGAACTTTCAATTATTTTCCTCCCATTAATTGCATCAATTATATCAGGCTTTTTTGGTAAGTATATTGGGGATAGAAATTCAGAAATAGTTACTAGTGCTTTAGTTTCAATTTCTGCTTTGTTGTCAATTTTTGTTTTATATCAAGTAATAGTTAATCAATACGAGGAAAATATTGTAATTGCTACATGGATCAATTCAGGTTCATTAAACGTAAATTGGTCAATGTTAATAGATCCCTTATCAGCAGTGATGCTAGTAGTGGTAACTTCAGTTTCTTCTTTAGTTCATATTTACTCAATTGGGTATATGTCCCACGATCCACATAAGCCAAGATTTATGGCTTATTTGTCATTATTTACATTCGCAATGTTAATGCTTGTGACTTCAGATAATTTTGTTCAATTATTTTTTGGCTGGGAGGGGGTAGGATTATGCTCATATTTCCTAATAGGTTTTTGGTTTAAGAAAGAAAGTGCTAATGCTGCAGCAATAAAAGCTTTTGTTGTAAATAGAGTAGGTGATTTTGGTTTTGCTTTAGGTATTTTTTTAATATTTTATTTATTTGGCACAGTAAATTACTCTGAGGTTTTTCAACAAATACCAACAGTAGTTGATAAAAATTTAATGTTTTTAGGCTTTGAAATAAAAGCCATAGATCTAATTTGTTTGCTTTTATTCATTGGTGCTATGGGTAAGTCAGCACAAATTTTACTTCATACGTGGTTACCAGATGCAATGGAAGGGCCGACACCTGTTTCAGCATTAATCCATGCAGCTACGATGGTAACAGCTGGCGTATTTTTGGTTGTCAGATGTTCACCTATTTATGAATACTCGCCATTGATCTTAAATTTAATAACTATTGTTGGTATGACTACTGCTTTTTTTGCAGCAACTGTAGCTTTGGTTCAAACAGATATAAAAAAAATTATTGCATATTCTACATGTAGTCAATTGGGATATATGTTTTTTGCAGCTGGAGTTGGTGCTTATAACGTTGCAATGTTTCATTTATTTACTCATGCTTTCTTTAAAGCATTGTTATTCTTAGGTTCTGGCTCAGTCATTCATGCCTTTAAAGATGAACAAGATATAAATAAAATGGGAGGTGTATGGAAAAAATTGCCATACACTTATGCATTGATGATCATAGGAACACTTGCATTAACTGGCTTTCCATTTTTATCAGGTTTTTACTCAAAAGATGCAATTATTGAGTTTGCTTATCTAAAGGGTAATACAACAGGTTATTATGCAGCCGGTATAGGGATATTAACAGCGTTTTTAACTTCAATATATTCGTGGAGATTAATATTTAAAACTTTCCATGGAGATTATAATAATAAAGAAATCAAAATAGAGGAAACTCACGAGTCTCCATTGGTAATGCTAATACCATTATTTATTCTTTCTATTGGTGCAATCTTTGCAGGAATCTTGTTTAAAGGTCTTTTCGTTGGGTACGGAGGTGAAAACTATTTTTGGGCAGAGTCTATAAAGTTTTTAGAACCACTTAGCACTGATCATCCACCTACATGGTTTTTGCTTTTAACGCCTTTCTTAGTCACAATATCAATTCCTATTGCTTATTATTTGTTTGTAAAAAACAAAGCCATTCCAGATGAAATTGTTTTAATGAACAAGCCTTTATATAAATTTTTAGTTAACAAATGGTACTTTGATGAATTGTACGAAGTTTTATTTATTAAATCTTCGAAACGTTTTGGCTTATTTTTATGGAAATTTTTTGATGGAACAGTAATTGATGGTTTTGGCCCAGATGGAATCTCTTCTTTTATAAAAAAATGTTCTATTAAAGCAAATAAATTTCAAAGTGGTTTTATTTATCAATATGCGTTTGTAATGTTGGTTGGTTTTTCTGCTTTTTTAACCTTTTTAATTGTTAGATAATGAATTTTCCAATTTTATCATCACTTATATTATTACCGATAGTTGGAGCGCTTTTTCTATTTTTTACTAAAGAAAAAGATGGAAATAATTTAACTGCAAAATACGTTGCTTTATTTACAACAATAGTAAATTTTTTAATTTCAATTTATTTGTGGTTATTGTTTGATCCAACAACTTCAGCTTTTCAATTTGTTGAGGAGAGAATATGGATAGAAGATTTTATTAATTATAAAGTTGGAGTAGATGGAATTTCAATCTTATTTATTTTATTAACAACTTTTATAACACCTCTTTGTATTGTTTCTGTAAATAACACCGTAAAGGATAGATTAAGGGACTTCTTAATTGCAATTTTAATAATGGAAAGTTTCATGATTGGTGTCTTCTGCGCTCTTGATTTGATTGTTTTCTATTTATTCTTTGAGGCTGGATTAATTCCAATGTTTTTAATAATTGGTATTTGGGGTGGTCCTAAAAGAGTTTACTCAGCATTCAAATTCTTTTTATACACTTTACTAGGATCAGTTTTGATGTTGGTAGCAATAATATCTATTTATTGGATATCAGGAACTACAGATGTAATAAAGCTTTATGAATTAGGAATTGATGCAAAATACCAAAATCTTTTATGGCTAGCATTTTTTAGCTCTTTTGCTGTTAAAACCCCGATGTGGCCCGTACATACATGGCTTCCAGATGCTCACGTTGAGGCACCAACGGCAGGATCAGTGCTTCTGGCTGCAATATTACTAAAGATGGCAGGCTATGGTTTTATTAGGTTTTCTTTAGGACTTTTTCCAATAGCATCAGAAGTTTTCACACCTTTAATTTATACTTTAAGTGTGATAGCAATCATTTTCACATCTTTCATAGCCTTGATGCAAGAAGATATGAAAAAACTTATTGCCTATTCTTCTGTTGCACACATGGGTTTTGTTACTCTCGGAATTTTTACATTACAACAACAGGGAATTGAGGGCAGTATAATTCAAATGATAAGTCACGGATTAGTTTCTGCAGCATTATTTTTATGTGTTGGTGTTGTATATGACAGAATGCACTCAAGATTGATTAAATCATATGGTGGAATAGTTACGATAATTCCTAAATACTCAATTTTATTTATGCTATTTACCTTAGCAGCCTTAGGTTTACCGGGCACCAGTGGATTTATTGGTGAATTCTTAATTTTAATGGGTGCATTTAAAGATAATTTTTTAGTAGCCGTTATTGCAAGTTTTGGAGTAATTCTAGGCGCAGCTTACATGTTATGGCTTTATAAGAGAGTTGTGTTTGGAAAATTAATTAATGAAGATTTAAAAAAAATGGTTGATTTAAATAAATCTGAGTATTTAATATTAACATGTCTTGCAGTACCGACATTGTTCTTTGGATTTTATCCAGAACCATTATTTAATACAATTGAAGTTTCAGTATCAGATTTAATTAATATGCATAACTTAAATATAGCAAGCAAGTAATATGTATAATCTTAATTTAATATTACCTGAGATTTTTATATCTTTATCAGTTATGTTTCTTTTAATATTGGGAGTTTTTAAAAAAGATAGTTCTCAAATAATTTTTAATCTTTCATTATTCACAATTTTAATTGCAGCAATTATTACTGTAAATGAAACTTATTTCATAAATAGAGTTACTTTATTTAGAGATAGTGTTGTCATTGACCCTATGGCCTCACTTATGAAAATAATAACGTTAATTGGAGGTTTTTTAGTTTTAGTAATTTCATCAAGTTATCTTAAATCATTTAATATTTTCAAAATTGAATATCCTATATTAATTTTAAGCTCTATCTTGGGAATGATGGTTATGATCAGCTCTAATGATCTTATGGTTTTTTATATGGGTCTAGAGTTACAATCGTTAGCTCTTTATGTTTTAGCAACTTTTAACAGAAATCAACTAAAGTCATCTGAAGCAGGACTTAAATATTTTGTGCTAAGTGCATTATCTTCTGGTTTGCTATTATATGGTTGTTCACTCATTTATGGTTTTTCAGGTTCTACTAATTTTGATGTTATAGCAAATCAGCTTAATTCAAATGAGTATGCTCTTACTTTTGGAATAGTTTTTATTTTAGTTGGTTTAGCTTTTAAAATTTCTGCAGTTCCTTTTCATATGTGGGCACCAGATGTCTATGAAGGATCACCCACATCAGTAACACTTTTCTTCACTATGGTTCCAAAAATTGCAGCACTGACCGTCTTCATTAGATTTTTATATGTTCCATTTTTAAATCTAATAGATCAGTGGCAAATGATTATTGTTTTCCTGTCCATTGCATCAATGATATTTGGTGCGATTGCAGCAATAGGACAAACTAATATTAAGAGGCTGATAGCATACAGCTCAATAGGACATATCGGATATACTTTAGCTGGTTTAGCAACAGGATCTAACGACGGAATTCAAAGTTCAATAATCTATATTTCTATTTACGTGGTAATGAACCTTGCTCTATTTTCATGTTTATTGATGTTAAAAAGAAATGAGCAATATTATGAGGATATTGATGATCTTTCGGGCCTTTCAAAAAACCATCCATTATTGTCATTGTGTTTACTTATAATATTATTTTCACTTGCTGGAATTCCACCTTTGGCTGGTTTCTTCGCTAAGTTTTACGTGTTTAAAGCTGTAATTGAACAATCAATGTACTTCTTGGCAATAGTTGGATTGTTATCAACTGTAATTGCAGCTTTTTATTATCTAAGAATAATTAAA
Organism: uncultured Pelagibacteraceae bacterium; assembly: GCA_902539165.1. GTDB lineage: Bacteria > Pseudomonadota > Alphaproteobacteria > Pelagibacterales > Pelagibacteraceae > Pelagibacter. Next base: position 14,403 of record CACBHY010000003.1, on the reverse strand, counting down.
ATAATTTATTTTGATAAAGAAAAAGAAAAATATGACACAGATCATGGAGTATGGTTAAAATTTTCACTTACTTTTTCCACAATATTAATTCTTTTTTACTTTATATTTCCAAGTCAATTGATTGAGTTAGTTTCAAGAATTAATATTATTTAATGAAATTTAAAAAATTCAAATTTAAAAAAGTCAGAAGCACTAACAATACTGCCATAAGAATTATTAAAAAAACTCATTGTAAATATGGAATGGTAATTTCAGAAACACAAACAAACGGCAAAGGTCAATATGGTCGAAAATGGATTTCATATAAAGGAAATTTATTTGTGACATTTTTTCATGAATTAAATAAAATTAAATTATCAATTTCAACAATTACAAAATTAAACTGTTTATTGATAAAAAAATTAATATCAAAATATACAATTAAAAAAATCTTTTATAAAAAACCAAATGATCTTTTAATTGAACAGAAAAAAATTTGTGGAATCTTGCAAGAAATAATTTTTTTATCTAATAAGAAATACCTTATTACAGGAATAGGTATCAATATAAACAAAAGCCCGTACATCAAAAATTGTCCAACAACTAATTTAAATGAGATAACAAATAAACGTATTAAAATTAATGAAATTGAAAAATCTTTGAAACAGATTTTTGAAAAAAATTTATCAAAAATGTATAATTTAAAGACTAATAATTAATGTTTATTTTAGGTGATATTGGAAATACTGAAACCAAACTTTGGTTAGTTTCAAAAAAAAATCATATCATAAAAAAAATAAATTTTTCATCAAAAGAAATAACAAATTATAAATTATCTAAAGTATTTAAAAAATATAATTTCAAATTTAAAGATATTGAAAAAATTCTTTTCTGTAGTGTTGTTCCACAAACTTTTAATTTAATAAAAAAATTTTTATCTAAAAAAACTAATATTAAATCTTATGAAGTAAAAAGTTTAAATTTAAAATCTTTAATTAAAATTAAAGTTGATTACAAGCAAGTAGGTTCTGATAGAATAACTAATGCAATTAGCTTAATGAATAATAAAAATAATTTTATTATTTTGGATTTTGGTACAGCAACAACATTTGATGTTTTGGTTCAAAATACTTATTATGGTGGAATTATTGCGCCGGGTGTAAAATTATCACTTAATTCCTTATCAGACAAAGCAACGCTCATACCTAAAATTAATTTAAAAAAAATAACCAAAGTTATTGGAAATAATACAATTTCAGCGGTAAGGTCAGGTTTTTTCTGGGGATATGCAGGTTTAATTGACAATATTATTTATTTAATTAAGAAAGAAACTAAAAAAACCTTTAAAGTAATTATCACTGGGGGATTTTCTGATTTATTTAAAAACTCAATAAAAACGAAAGTTAGTCAAAATCAAGATATCACAATTAAAGGTCTAATTAAAATTTCAAGGTTAATTAAATAATATGAAAGATGAACTACTATTCTGTCCTTTAGGTGGATCTGGTGAGATAGGCATGAATATGAATTTGTTTGGGTATGGCCAGCCAAGTAATCATAAATGGATAATGGTTGATATAGGTGTCACTTTTGCAGATGATACTATTCCAGGTGTTGATTTAATTTATCCTGATCCAGGTTTTATAGTGGAGAGAAGAGATAATTTGCTTGGTATCATTCTTACACATGCTCATGAAGATCACATTGGAGCAATTGCTCACCTTTGGCCTAAATTAAAATGCAAAATTTACGCAACACCATTTACAGCAGTATTAATAAGAGAAAAATTTAAGGAAAAACAAATAGACATAACTAATGATTTGAGGATTGTTGAACTAAATGGATCTGTAAATTTAAAGCCATTTGATATTGAATACATTACACTCACTCACTCTATATTAGAACCTAATGGGCTCAGAATTAAAACGCCAGCAGGTGTAATTTTGCACACTGGTGATTGGAAGGTCGACCCTAATCCATTGATTGGTGAAAATATAAATAAAAAAAGATTAAAAGAAATTGGAAACGAAGGTGTATTAGCAATGATATGCGACTCTACTAATGTTTTCAGTGCCGGGCGATCTGGGTCTGAATTAGATGTGAGAAAAAACATGCTTAATGTTATGTCTCGATTAAAAAAAAGAATAATAATTACATCATTTGCATCGAATGTTGCAAGAATGGAAACCGCTTTTTACTGTGCAGAACAAACAGGAAGACAAATTTCTCTTGTAGGAAGATCCATGCATCGTATTTACAAGGCAGCTCGTCAATGTGGATATTTAAAAAATACTATTGAACCAATTGATCCTCGTGAAGCAAAAAATTTTTCAAGAGAAAAAATTGTTTATTTATGTACAGGAAGCCAAGGTGAACCCATGGGAGCAATGATGAGAATTTCGAGCTATGTTCATCCAGATGTTTATATTGAAAATGGAGATGCTGTGATATTTTCATCGAAAATTATTCCTGGTAATGAAAAAAAACTTTACAAGCTTCATAATCAATTAGTTAAAGATGGTATAGAAGTAATATCAGAGGAGACTGAATTCGTTCATGTCTCAGGACACCCTAATCGAGAAGATCTTAAAGATATGTACCAATGGGTAAAACCAAAGTGTGTTATTCCAGTACATGGTGAACACAGACATATGATTGAGCACATTAATTTTGCAAAAGAAATGCAAGTTCCGCACCCGGTACAAGTTGAAAATGGTGATATTGTTAAACTTTTCCCAGGTGAAAAACCTGAAGTTTATGACAAAGCTCCTAGTGGAAGATTATATCTTGATGGTAATGTAAGTGTCGATCCAGACTCACAGTCAATCAAAGATAGAAAAAATCTAAGTGCAAATGGTTATTTGGAAGTCACTTTAATGATTACACCAAAGGGCAATATCCACAGTAATCCAGTATTATCTTTTAGAGGGTTACCCGTGGATGATAAGGATGAATTTGTTTACGGTTTAGAAGATGAGATTGAAAAAACCTCAAGATCTTTTAGTGTAGGAAGTAGACAACAGGAGCATAATCTTATTGATGCCCTAAAAATTACTTGTAGAAAATTTTCAAAAGAAAAAACTGGAAAAAAACCATTTACGAATATTAATCTAGTTCGAATTTAATGAGTGGAACAGGCCTAGCTATAATTTATGTTATTATTTGGTGGATCATCTTTTTTGCAATTTTACCTATAGATGTGAACAGAACAAAAACTGTTAAAATCGATGGTGAAGATCCTGGATCGCCAGAAAATCCAAAAATGGTTAAAAAATTCCTATATTGTACGGGAATAACTACCGTTATCTTTATTATAATTTATTTGTTAATAAAATTTGAATATTTAAATTTAAGAAATATGATCACTTAAGATGTTATTATCTAAATCATTTGTACCCATACTAAAAAATAATCCTTCAGAAGCTAAAATTAAGTCCCACCAGTTAATGTTGCGGGCAGGGATGATCAAACAAGCTTCAGCAGGAATTTACTCTTGGTTACCTTTAGGTTTCAAAATAATGAAAAAAATTGAAGAGATAGTAAGACAAGAACAAAATAAAATTGGTGCACAAGAAATCTTAATGCCCACAATTCAATCAAGCGACATTTGGAAAGAAAGTGGTAGGTATGAAGATTATGGTGAGGAAATGCTTAGAATAAAAGATCGTCAAAACCGTGAGATGCTTTATGGACCAACTAATGAGGAGCAGGTAACAGAAATTTTTAGATCTTCTTTAAAATCATATAAATCACTCCCACAACTTCTTTATCATATTCAGTGGAAATTTAGAGACGAAATTAGACCAAGGTTTGGAATTATGAGAGGTAGAGAATTTTATATGAAAGACGCATATTCATTCGATGTTTCTGATGAAGAAGCTTTTTTTTCATATAATAAATTTTTTTTATCTTATTTAAGAACTTTTAAAAGATTAGCTTTAACTGCAATTCCAATGGCTGCAGACACTGGACCAATTGGAGGAAATTTATCTCATGAATTTATTATATTAGCTGACACTGGCGAAAGTAAAATTTTTACAGATAAAAGAATTTTTGATTTAAATAGTAATGATACAGAATTAGAAAAAAATTCCCTACAACAGATGAGAAACAAATTTGAACAGTATTATTCTGTGACTGATGAAAAATTCAATAAGGAAGAATTTGAAAAAGTTGTATCTGAAGAAAATAGATTGATCACGAAGGGTATTGAAGTAGGACATATTTTTTATTTTGGTGACAAATATTCAAAAGCAATGGGCGCTTCTGTTGATTTACCAGGGGGTAAGAAAGATTTTGTAAAAATGGGCTCATACGGAATTGGTGTATCCAGGTTAGTTGGTGCAATTATAGAGGCTAAATTTGATGACAAAAATGAAATCATGAAATGGCCATTGTCTGTTGCTCCTTATGATATTGCATTAGTACCCATGGTAAACAAAAATGACACATCAGCTCTAGATAAAGCAATTAATATTAACAAAGAATTAATTAAAAATAATATTGATGCTTTGATTGATGATACTGATGAAAATTATTCGTCAAAGATAAAAAAAATGAATTTAATAGGTGCTCCTTATCAAATCATTATTGGTAAAAAATCAGAGGGTGATTTATTAGAGTTTAAAGAAATAGGTGAAGAAACTCAAAATTTATCTTTAGCCAAAATTATAGAAATAATTAAAAAACAAAAAAATTAAAAATTGATTTCTAATTTAGAAAAAGAAGTTACACTTAGGTTTTTAAAAGCTCGTAAAAATGATGGGTTTTTAAACGTAATATCCATTTTCTCATTTATTGGTATTAGTTTAGGAGTTGCTGTTCTTATAATTGTCATGTCAGTAATGAATGGATTCAGAACAGAACTAATCAACAAAATTGTAGGATTTAACCCTCATCTAACCATTAAATCTTATGATCAATTGGTTGATATAAGTAAGATTGAAAGTAATAATTTAGAATTAATTTCGCAATATGCTCTATTTAGCAATTCTGGAGAGGCTATAATTTTAAAAAATAAAACTTCAAAAGGAATTGTTTTAAGAGGTTATCAAAGTGATGATTTTTCTAAATTAGAAATTATAAATAATAAAAATTTTAAAGGAAATAAAATCAATTTAGAAAAGGATTCTATCTCGATAGGTAATGAACTTGGTTTTTCCTTAAATCTTAAAATTGGGGATGAGATAACAATTTTATCACCTAGTGGTGTGCAAACTATAATTGGAAGCATGCCAAAACAAAAAACGTTTATAGTTACATCAATATTTAATAGTGGTTTAGCAGAATTTGATAATAATGTTGCATTAATTAATTTATCCACTCTTGAAGATTTTTTTGGTTTCCAGCAAGAGCAAAGAAATTTAGAAATTTATTTAAAAAATCCAAACAATATAGAAAAACAAAAATTTGCATTTCAAAAGGTTTATGATCAAGAACTTATCTATAGCTGGGCGGATATGAATAGTTCTCTATTTTCAGCATTAAAAGTAGAACGAAATGTTATGTTTATAATTTTATCTTTAATTATTATTGTTGCTGCTTTTAATATTATTTCAGGTTTAACAATCTTAGTTAAAAATAAAACGAAAGAAATTGCAATTTTAAAATCAATTGGAGTATTAAATAAATCAATAGTCAAAATTTTCTTTTTAATTGGAATAATCATTGGAACCTCTGCAACTATTTTTGGAATTTTTTTAGGGGTAACATTTTCACTCTATGTTGAAAATTTAAGACAATTTTTAAGCTCAACTTTTAACATTACATTATTTCCAGAAGAAATTTATTTCTTAAGTAAAATGCCTTCAGAGATCAATCCAAGTTCAATCTTAATAATATCAATTTGCTCAATAATTATAACAATAGTAGTCTCAATATTCCCCGCCTTAAAAGCTGCTAAACTTGACCCAATCAAAGCCTTAAAATATGAGTAGATTTTTAGAATTAAACAATATTTCAAAAACTTTTGAGACAAATCAAAAACTAAGAGTAATAAAAAATTTATCATATAATTTTAATAAGGGTAAAATTTACTCTTTGATGGGACCCTCAGGTTCAGGTAAGTCAACTTTGTTAAATATAATCTCATTAATAGATAAGCCTTCAAATGGTTTAATTAAATTTAGTAAACACCAAATTAATTATAATGAAAAAGAGATAAATGATAAATTTAGAGCAAAAAAAATTGGAATTGTTTATCAACAAGATAATTTATTACCTGATTTTACATCGCTAGAAAATATTTATTTAGCAAGTTTGTCAATTAACAATAATAAAGATCTAGCAATTTCAAAAGCAAAACAGTTGTTAAAGAAAATAGGCTTATCAAGTAGAGCTGATCATTATCCTTCTCAGTTATCTGGCGGCGAAGCTCAAAGGATAGCTATAGCAAGAGCGATAATTAATGATCCAGAAATAATTTTGGCTGATGAGCCAACTGGTAGTCTGGATATGAAAACAGCAAAAATAATATTTAATCTATTAAAGGGTCAAAAGAGATCTGACAGATTAATTATATTTGCAACTCATAATAGATTTTTTGGAAACAAGGCAGATTGCCTATTGGAGTTAAAGAATGGTAATATAAAGTCATCTAATGGCTGAGTCTTTACCAAAAAACTTTAATCATCTTAAAATTCATACACAGTACTCTATTTGTGAAGGTGCTATAAAAATTGATGATCTTCAAGAGTATTCAAAAAGTAATAAAATAAAATCATTAGGTCTTTGTGATACTTCTAACCTTTGTGGAGCATTAGAATTTGCTGAAAAAATATCAAAATCTGGAACTCAACCTATCATTGGAACCCAAATCAACTTTAAAGTTCATAATACAATTGGATTACTACCCTTATACGCTCTTAATGAAACAGGTTATAAAAATGTTATCAATTTATCATCAGCATCCTATCTAAAAAATGATGAACTTTATGATCCGCATGTAACATTTGATTATTTATTAAATAATTCTGAAGGCGTTGCATTGTTTTCTGGAACTGTTTTTGGTTTGTTTGGAAAATTATTCGATAAGGGAAAATTTACTGAAATACATGAATTATATAATAAAATTAAATTAAAATTTGGTGATCGTTTTTATATAGAAATACAAAGGCACAAAGATCTTAATGAAAACGGCTTTGAAAAATTTAATTTAAAAAAATCCTCAGATTTAGAGATACCAATAATTGCAACAAACGAGGTATATTATTTAAATAATGATATGTATGAAGCGCATGACGCATTGATTTGTATAGGTAACAAAACCTATGTTAACGAAAAAAATAGATTAAAATTAAGTGATCAACATTATTTAAAAAATAATTCTGAAATGTCAGAATTATTTGCTGATTTACCTGAAGCATTAGAAAATAATTATAATTTTCCTTTAAGATGTAATTTTAGGCCTTTGTTTTCAAATCCAATTTTACCAAATATAAGTCAAGATAAAGGTGGAGATGCTGATGAAATTTTAAAAAAAGAATCTTTAAAAGGTCTTAAAACTAAATTTGAAAAGGTATTCAACATCAGTGCGAATGAGATCGAGACAGAAAAAAATTATTTAGATTATAAAAAAAGATTAGATCATGAGCTATCGATAATTATTGAAATGAAATATGCCAGCTATTTTCTTATTGTATCAGATTATATCAAGTGGGCTAAAAATAATGATATACCAGTTGGTCCTGGTAGAGGCTCAGGTGCAGGATCTCTAGTTGCTTGGTGTTTATCTATTACAGATGTAGATCCAATTAAATTTAATTTAATATTTGAAAGGTTTTTAAATCCAGATCGAATATCTATGCCTGATTTTGATATCGATTTTTGTGAGGATAAAAGAGATCTTGTTTTTGAATATTTAACAAAAAAGTACAAAGATAGTGTTGCTCATATAATTACTTTTGGAAAGTTAAAAGCTAGAATGGTCATACGCGATGTGGGTAGAGTTTTGGGATTATCTTATGGGTTTGTAGATAGTATTTCTAAAATGATACCTTTTGATCCTTCTAGACCACAAAACTTAACACAATGTATAGCCGGAGAACCAAGGCTTCAAAAACTAATTAATGAAGATCCAAAAGTTAAAAAATTAACTGAATTATCACTTCAACTTGAAGGTCTAAATAGAAATGTTGCAACACATGCAGCAGGAGTAGTTATTGCGGATAGAAAACTGACTGATGTAGTTCCTTTATATAAAGACAATTCTGCAGACTTGTTATTACCTTCAACCCAATTCGACATGTATTCTGCTGAAAATGCTGGGTTAATCAAATTTGACTTTTTAGGCTTAAAAACTTTAACTGTAATTAGTAATACACAAAAGTTAATTAAAAAGTTTAATAAAAATTTTGATATAGAAAAAATTGATTTTGAAGATCAAAAAATTTTTGATTTACTATCAAGTGGTAAAACGGTTGGGTTATTCCAGATTGAAAGTGCTGGAATGAGAGAAGCTTTGATACAAATGAAACCTAATCATATTGAAGATATTATTGCTCTCGTAGCTTTATATAGACCAGGACCAATGAGCAACATTCCAACTTATAACGATTGTAAGCATGGGAAGCAAAAACCTGATTATTTACATCCACATTTAGAAGACATTTTAAAACCTACATATGGAGTAATTATTTATCAAGAACAAGTTATGCAAATTGCACAAAAGTTATCTGGATTTACTGCTGGTCAAGCAGACTTACTTCGAAGAGCGATGGGTAAAAAGAAAAGGGCTGAACTTGAAAAGCAAAAACAAGGTTTTATCGATGGAGCGATAAAAAATGGAATTGCAAAAGATGTTGCAGCTGGAATTTTTTTGAAAATAGAACCTTTTGCAGAATATGGATTTAACAAAAGTCATGCAGCTGCTTATGCGATAATTTCTTATCAAACAGCCTTTTTAAAGACCTATTATCCAAAGGAGTTTATTGCAGCATCAATGACAATGGACATTTCTAATCAAAATAAACTAAGTGAGTTCTATGAAGAATTGAACAGATTAAACGTAGAAGTTGTTCGACCAGATATTAACGAATGTTTCGCTGATTTTAGAACAGTAGATGGAAAGTTTTATTATGCATTAGGCGGAATAAAAGCTGTAGGTTATGAGGCAATTTCAAATATTATTGAGGAAAGAACTGCAAATGGAAAATTTTCATCAATTAATGATTTTTTAAATAGAGTAAACCCAAAAGACATTAACAAACTTCAACTAGAAGGATTAGTAAAGGCAGGTGCTTTTGACAATATAAATTCTAATAGACAAGCACTATTTGACTCAATACCCAATATTATAACCAAAAGTAAAAATATTTTTGAAAATAAGTCAGCAAATCAAATCGATTTATTTTCAGAAGATGAAAATATCCAAGATGATATGATAAATAATATCGAAGACTGGCAATTCGAAGAAAGACTAGCAAAAGAATTTGAAGCAGTGGGGTTTTTTATTTCTGATCATCCATTAAACCAATTTACTGAAATATTTAATGATTACAAAATAAATGAATATTCAAAATTTATTTTAGATGATGAGATTAAAAACTCCAATATAGCTGCTACTTTATTAAAATTACAGGAGAGAAAAACAGCTAAAGGAAATTCTTATGCTGTTTTGAAATTAACAGATTTATCGAGTGTATTTGAACTTTTTATATTTTCCGATGTTTTAGAATTAAATAGAGAGATTTTGAAAGAAGGTAATTCTTTGATATTAAATTTAGTTAAAAATATAACGGATGATGAAAACCGTTTTAAAAGAATTAATGTTCAAAAAATATCGTCATTAAAAGAATTGTTCAATAGTCCAATTAATGAAGTTTGTTTTGAAGTCAGCTCTAAAGATCAAGTGCAAGAGATATCAAAAATTCTAAAAGAAAATGGCAAAACATTAGTCAATATTAATTTAATAAATGACGATAACATTCTTCAATTTAAACTGAAAAATTCCAAAAATTTAGATAGAAAATCACTAAATTTATTAAGAAAACAACAAATACAAGCCACTATTTCATAAATAAAACTTGTTAAATTCTTAAAATATTTGTAAATACAGCTTAAATTAAATTAATACGCACACAGTTGTTGGTTTTATACCTCCGGTCCTTAATTGGAAATTACTGTGGTGGCTTAACCGGGAATAAATATGAAAATACCAAACGTTACAATTCAACAATTATTAGAAGCAGGTGTGCATCTTGGTCATAAGACCTTGAGGTGGAACCCAAAAATGAAGAAATATATTTTTGGAAAGAGAGACTCAATTCACATCATAGATTTAACACAAACACTAGAACTAACTAAAGTGGCTTTAGAAAAGGTCTTCAATACAATAGCCAATAATGGAAAAATTTTATTTGTATCTACTAAAAAACAAGCCTCAGAAGCAATAGCAGAAGTTGCAAAGGAAACAGATCAATATTTTGTAAATTATAGATGGTTAGGTGGTATGCTTACCAACTGGGGAACGATTTCAAATTCTATAAAAAAACTTAAGAAAATTGAAACTGATTTAACAAGTGAGAACAGAGGTTTTACAAAAAAAGAACTTTTAAAAATGAATGTTAAAAAAGATAAACTCCAAAAATCATTAGGTGGTATAGCTGAAATGAAAAAAGTTCCAGACTTAGTTTTTGTAATAGATACTAATTACGAGTCTTTAGCTATAGCAGAGTCAGTAAAATTAGGAATACCGATAGTTGCAATATTAGATAGTAATTCCAACCCAGATAATGTTGATTATCCTATACCAGGAAATGATGATGCAAGACGTTCTATAGATCTATATTGCAATTTAATAAGAGAGACTATTAACAACGCAAAAAGTTCAATTCCCAATGAAGTAAAAGAAGTTTCTGATAAAAAAAATAAAATTGAAACTAAAACTATTCAAGAATTGGATAGAGAAAAATTAGATCAGAAATTCTCTAAAGAAACTAAGGATAAGTTAAATTAATATGAGTGATATAGAGAATGTAAAAAAATTGAGAGAAGTTACTGGTGCAGGCTTTAAAGATTGTAATCTAGCAATAAAAGAATCTAATGGAGATTTAGATAAAGCAATCGAAATACTCAGAGTAAAAGGTATTTCAAAGGCTTCAAAAAAAATGTCTCGAGATGCGAAAGAAGGGGTGGTTGTTGTAAGTGGAAATGAAACAAAAAATTCTGTTATAGAAGTAAATTGTGAGACAGACTTTGTTGCAAAAAATGAGGATTTTATTAAATTTGTAAAAGAACTTAGTGAATTAAATAATAAAAAAAATTCTAATATTGATGAATTAAAAAACACAAAGATGAATAACGGTCAGACGGTTGATGAAAACTTGGTTGCTTTAATTGCAAAAATTGGTGAAAAAATAACAATAGGAAAATCTAAAACAATTGAAAATTTAAATGGTGTTAATAATTATTACCTACATACTGTTGTAAAAGACAATGTAGCTAAGTTAGCTGTATTAGTTTCATTAGAAACAAATGAAATTTCAGAGGTAGTGAAAACATTTAGTAAACAGTTGTCTATGCATATTGCTGCTTCAAACCCTTTAGCTCTAGAGTCTAATTTAATTGACCAAGCGATTATCGATAAAGAGCAAGAGCTTGTTACGGAGGAATTGAAAAACTCAGGAAAACCTGAGGAGATTGCAAATAAAATAAGTTTAGGTAAGATGAAAAAGTTCAAAGAGGAAAATGCTCTTTTATCACAAGCTTGGGTTATGGAACCCAAAAAAAAAGTGAAAGATATATTAAATGAACTTTCTATAGCAGATCTTAAAATAAAAGAATTTTATAGAATTAAAATTGGAGAATAAATGTTTGATGAAAAATCTTACAGCCTTAAAATGGATAAAGCCATAGAGGTTTTTTCAAAAGAGTTATCTTCATTACGAACAGGCAGAGCTAATGCAGCAATGTTAGATTTGATTAAATTAGAAGTATATGGACAACAAACGCCAATTAATCAAGTAGGCAGTATAACAACACCCGAACCAAGAATGATTAATATTCAAGTTTGGGATGCAAACAATGTTCCATTAATTGATGCAGCTATTAAAAAATCAGACTTAGGACTTAACCCTCAAATAGATGGTCAATTAATAAGATTGCCTGTACCAGAACTTAATGAGGAAAGAAGAATAGATCTAAAAAAAATAATTAAATCAGTTGGTGAAAAATGTAAAGTCTCTATCAGAAATATTAGGAGAGAGGCTAATGAAGATCTTAAAAAACTTTTAAAATTAAAAGATATTGGTGAAGATGAGGAGAAAACTTATGAAAAAAAGATTCAAACAATAACTGACGATCATATCAAGGTAGTGGATGAAAAAGTTTCGTTAAAAGAAAAAGAAATAATGAAGATATGAACCCCTTAAACCACATTGCTATTATCATGGATGGCAATGGAAGATGGGGCATTAAACATAAAAAATCAAGAAACGCTGGTCATAAAAAAGGTCTTGGTACTGTAGAAAAAATTATCAAAACATCAATTAAACAAAAAATTAAATTTCTTACTTTGTTTGCTTTTTCCACTGAAAATTGGAAGAGACCAAGACAAGAAATTAACTACTTATTTAAATTATTACAATCTTTTTTAATAAGTAGAATTGATGATTTAGATAAACAGGGTATAAAATTAAATATAATTGGAAAAAAAAATTTTTCTAAAAAATTAAATAAAATTTTAAAATTTTCTGAAAAAAAAACATCATCTAATTCAAGAATACAGATTAATTTAGCACTTAACTATGGTTCAAAATCAGAATTAATCAATGCTTTTAAAAAATTAAAAAAAAAAAATGAATCAATAAACGAAAAAAATATAAAAAAAAATTTACTTACATATAACGTGCCTGATCCTGAAATTTTAATCAGAACTGGTAACACCAAAAGATTAAGTAACTTTTTATTATGGCAAATAGCTTATTCTGAAATCTTTTTTGAAAAAAAATTATGGCCTGATTTTAATGAAAAAGATTATGAACAAATAATAAAAAAATATAAAAATACAAAAAGAAATTTTGGCTCTATTTAATGAAAAGTGAGTTATCAAAAAGATTGATGAGTTCAATGGTATTAATACCTGTTGTATTCTATTGTATTATGTCTGGATCATACTATTTCAATTTCTTAATAATAACATCCTTTTTAATAAGTATCTTTGAATGGAACTCTATGAATAAAAGAAAATTATATAGTACTATAGGTTTAATATTTTTGTTTATTTCATATTTAACAATATTTTTAATTAGAAACAATTTTGGAGAACAAAGTCTATATTTTTTTTTAGTAATTACTTTAACATGTGTTTCAACAGATCTTGGGGGTTATATTTTTGGTAAAATTTTTGGAGGACCAAAATTAACAAAATTAAGTCCAAAAAAAACATATTCTGGAATGATAGGTGCATTTGTATTTTCAATTGTAGTTCTGATATTGTTTAATAAATATAATTTTATTTCTGATTATTACTCAAATAAAACAAATATTAACTTTATTTTTGTAATTTTAATAATTTCATCTGTTAGTCAAATCGGTGATATAATTGTTTCTTATTTTAAAAGAAAAGCAAAAATTAAACATACCGGAGGAATAATACCAGGTCATGGAGGCTTGCTAGATAGAACAGATGGTATGATTTTTGCGTTTCCTATTTCATATCTTTTATTAACTTTAAAATTTCTTTAATGAAAAAAAAGATCATCATTCTTGGATCAACTGGCTCAGTAGGGTCGACGACGTTTAATATTTTAAAAAAGGATAAAAAAAATTTTGATGTAATTTTATTGTCTACTAATTCAAATGTAAAAAAAATTATACAACAGGCAAATGTTTTCAAAGTTAAAAATATAATAATAAACAATAATTCAAAATTTATTGAAGCAAAAAAAAAATATAATAATAAAAATATTAAATTCTTTAATAATTTTGAAGATTTGGATAAAATTTTAAAAAATCAACAAATTTATTATTCAATGATATCTGTTTCAGGATTAGCTGGTTTAAAACCCTCCACTATTCTTCCCAAATATACAAAATATTTAGCTATTGTTAACAAAGAGTCTTTGATCTGTGGATGGGATATAATTAAAAAATTTATATCACGTTATAATGTCAATTTTTTGCCAATTGATTCAGAGCATTATTCTATTTTCAAATTACTTAAGAGTTATAAACAGAGTGATGTAGAACATGTTTATATTACAGCATCTGGTGGTCCCTTTTTAAACTATCCACTTAAAAAATTTAAGCACATAAAGCCAGTAAATGCTCTTAAACACCCAAATTGGAAAATGGGAAAAAAAATCACCATTGATTCATCAACGTTAATGAATAAAGTTTTTGAAGTAATAGAAGCCAAAAATCTTTTTAACATACCTTATAATAAAATATCAATATTAACACATCCTCATTCATATATTCATACTA
>CACBHY010000002.1 GCA_902539165.1 uncultured Pelagibacteraceae bacterium | reverse complement strand
GCGAGGGGTGAAAAGGATTTCACAGATATCAAGTGGGAAGAAAATACTATTTTATTATTTGGTTCTGAGGGATTTGGTATGAGACAACATACAAGTAAATATACTGATTTCTTCGTTAAAATTAATATTAATGATAAAATTGAAAGTTTAAATATCTCTAATAGTGCTGCTATAGCCTTTCATCATTTAAGTTATATCAAAAAAAAGAGTTGATTATTTAATAAATAGTTAATAATTATTGCGCATGCCCTTGTAGCTCAGTTGGTAGAGCAATTGATTTGTAATCAATAGGTCCGCGGTTCGAATCCGTGCGGGGGCACCACTAAAATCTCATTTATTTTCAACAAACTCAAATTTTATTTAAATTTTTTTTAAAATAAAAATCGTTTAATAAGACTATAGAAAGGAAGGAGATAGAACTCACTGAAGTGAATTTGAAGTGAATTTAATTTATTCACAAAAAACTTTAATAAATTTTTATTAACTTGAGATTAATTCAGTTTGTCTCTTTCACAATCTCTATCAATCGTTTGCCAGTCCCCTTCTTCAAAAGGTATGCACACATCATCCAAAACTTTTTTAAGCCTATCCAATCTGTCTGCACGTCCTTTAATGCTCCTTAGGAACATGCAAAGCCATTTGAATGCAGATTTACCTAAACCGTTTTTGTCAATATGAATCCAATTTTCGAAGTCCATGCATTGAGTGGTGTTATAAGTAAACTCGTTATAGCTTATCTTTTTTCCATCATCACTCAATGAATCAGACCAACTACAAATTTTATTTTTTCCCTCATCGATAACCTGATAAGCTTCATAGTGATCAGAAAGATTTATTGAATTAAAATCTAATTCTAGTTGTTTCATAGTTTATGTGTTGCTGAAGTTTACTGTTAAAGAACTTTAACAATTATTAATATAATAACTAAATATGGCAAATATTTGATAGTTTTGATTATTTAATTTCCATCCACATTTCAATATCTTTAAGAGTACTTTTATCTTTTCTATATTTTCTAATTTTAGCTCTCCATTCCCAAGGATATAAAAATTTCATTGTCCATAAACCAAGATTATTTTCTTTTGCATATACTTCTTCTGTATTAAATTTTTTTTTGGAATACTTTTTAAAATCAAAGGCATATCCAGTTTTTACTAAGTAACTAGATAAACTTTCATTATTTACAAAACACTCAGCTAAAGTACGTCCCCACACGTCTTTTTTTTCTTCTCTAATACAATTAATCTTATTATTGGAAATTTTTTCTATAAGCTTATTTTTGGATAACTCCCCACAATATATTTTCTGGTTGTTTAAATAACAAAGTTGTTTGTATTTTCGATAATAAGTGGTCTCAGGTGTATCTATTCCTGAAAATCGTATTGTCTCTCCATTAATTTTAATCGTATCTCCATCTAGAATCTTAACATCTTGTGAAAATGAATAATTTGTAAAAAAAATAAAAAGAATTGCTAAAAAGAAAAAATTTTTCTTCATTTAACAATTAAATCCTTCAAATTTGTTAAAGGCCAATATGTGTAAATAATATATGAAGCTATTGAGACAATTATGATTGATATAATGTAAATAATAAATCTTTTCTTTACATTTTTTCTTGAAGAAAAATAATTATAAACAGATAAATCACTTTTATTAATTACCATTTTCTCTAAATCAGGAACTGAGTGTTTTATCTTTTTTTTTCTTAATAAGTTACTTAAAACTGCTGTTCTGAGAGCTAATATCTTTTCATCTAAAGTTTCTTTGTTCATTAATTCTTATACTTTAATAAGTAATCATTGTATTTATCATCTCTAAATCTAAATGTATCAAATACATATTCTACAGTTTCTTCTTTCAACCTTATATATTCTTTTCTAGATATACTTTCGTTTTCTATAAAGAGTCTTACTTCGTGTCTGCAATCTCTTCTAAGAGTAAGATTGTTATGTTTAATATCCATTTCCTTTTTACTAACCTGGAGTAATCGATCAAAGTTCTTTATAAAATCTCCAGATGATATTCTTTTTAGAGTTTTATTTTTAAAGTCATTATTTGAGCTTAATATACTTTTGTTAATAGGTAACAACTTATACTGATCTTTATAAATATCTGGATAATCTGGTATAATTGCAATTTGATCTACACCCAAAAATAATACATTTAAAATTCTGTCAGCATTTTCATAATCAGGGTTATCTGGCCAACCTTTTGGCCAGCATGGAGGGTTTCTTCCCAACCCCTTCTCAGCCTTTGCAATTACAGATTTTGTATTTAATGGAAGGTCTTCAGGATTTTCTTTACCTGTTTTTTCAGCAAATTTTTCAAGCATTTCTTTTAATTCTTTATTCTCTTCTTTTAATTTTATTAATTCCTTGTTAGCTGATTTTAATCTGTCTTGAATATCAGGAGTCGTTGTCTTGTCAGGAAAATTTGGATATAGCATCTTGTATTCCTCCGGAGTGCTAGTCCCTGTTACTTCAGTCCATTTAACTAATTCTTCATTTTTTTTATTTGTGATAAGCCATAACAGTAATAATAAAATGAAAAGAATTAACAATATCAATTCTGTAAGAGTAAAACTAAAAACTTGCCCTCTTCTAACTTTATGAAGGTTTAACATTATTTTCGTTTCAGTTTAGAAACTATTAAATCCGACATGCTTGACATGTTGTTGTACATTTTTTGTAAAGCTTCTCTAGACTCTTCTAATGATTTGAAAATTTCTTTTTTATTTGATGTGATTTCTTTAATATCTGTTGAAACAATATTTTTGTAAGCTTCCATTGATTTTGTCATATTATCAAAAACATCTTGTAAATCTGATATCTCTCTTGCTGGATTATTTTGTGTTAAAGCAGAATTAAGTGTATTTAAATTCTCATTAAAGCTTTCAGTAGTCTTATTAAGATTTTCTAAAGTTTTATCTAAATCACTTGTTTTTTTAACCAAAGTATCTGAGGCAAGATTTATATTTGAGATTACTTTTTTTGAGGATTTAGCAAATTCCTCTGAATTTTCTTTTAGAAAGGTGGTTAATTCAATACTATTTTTTTCTAAAGACTCACTGGTCTTTCTGCTCATCTCATCGATTAAGTTTTTAAATGTACTGGTACTCATATCGAGCTGTGTTTTAAGACTTAGAGCTGTATCAGATAGCATTCTTTCAGACATTTCATTTATGTCTTCTTGTGAGGCAGCAAATTGAGACATAAAAACTCTGACAAATATTCCAACAACAGTAGTCGTTAGGGCAATTGCAAACTTTGGAATAATATCCTCTGCGGTTGGGTCATCGGATAAATCATAAAGAGCTAAAATTAATGCTGCCAGTGTTAAAATAAAACCCAAATAATACACACTGTCACCAAGCTGATCTAGATTTAAAACATTTCTTCCTTTATTGAATATAAAAATTGCATAAAATAAAACCACAAGACCAGGTAGAGCCATTTGTAATAATAATGAATCTTGAAGCCCTCTTACAATAACTATTGATGCAACACCAATTATAGTAAAAATGAAAAAAAAATTTCTTAAATTTCCAGCACTAGTTCTTCTTAATTTTACTGTTGGCACTTCATTCTTAGCCATTATGAGCCTATCCTAGAAAATTTGATATTATTATTGTGCGCATCTATTTCTTGAAAATATTTATTCCAAAAACCCTCAACATTATCACATTGTCCGTTTTCATATCGTTTATAACAGTATAACTCCACATCAACATTATCTCTCAAGCTAGAATAAACATTTTTAAAATATCTAGTATCAGTAAATTTTTTAATATTTATATCTGATGTATTATAAAAAGAATATTCACTAGTATGATGCATAAAATCAGAAAATATAACAAGTTTATGAATATATTTTGGATTTGAATGTTTAAAACTATTAATGCTAACAACATTAATCATTTCAAAAATAGGTGAAGTGGGGCTGGTTGATCTTTCCATAATTTTATTAATTACTGGATTAATAATCTGGCTAAAATTTTTTTCCCAGTCTTCCATATATTTTTTTACTGTTAGGGTAATTCCAGATTTTTCAAAATAACTTAAATTTCTTTCATCTCCTGGATTACAAACAGAAATGACAGGTTTTATATTTCGTCCTTCAGGATCATTTTTAATCACGTAAATAGATAGACGACTATATTGAGGGACATCAATTTTAATTTTATCTAAAAAATTTCTAGCATCTACTTCGACGATTGGTTTATCTTTTACAGTGTCTGTCTGATCAAAAAGAACAACATGTTCAGAAAAAGGACCTTTAACTGGACAACCTTTTGAATTTAATTCTACAGAAGTTATGCTTTTATAAACATAATAACATATTACTAAAGCAACGATGAAAATTAAAGCTCCAAATATTAAGTAACCTTTGTTATCTAGGGATTTTTTTTCATCTTCAAAACTTGGCATGATTATCTTTCTAGTTCTTCTGAGTGAAAATCAACAAGATCCTGAACTTTTTTAGTTGCATCTTCATACTTAGACTCAATATGTTTAACAATTTCTTTTTGATCTTTTTCAATAGTTGAAACTTTATTTTTCAATTTAAGAACCATTTTAGTTTGATCATTTATATCTACATTTAATCTTCCAGTTTCTTCAAAAATAAATGGTTTTTCGAAATACTTTGGTGGTTTATCTGTTCTTGCCCTCTCATTTTCGTTTCTGTAATGCATTATTGCTTGTTTGCACTCACTATTTATACGTTTAATTTGTATCTCGTATTTCTCACCAAGTGTTGTAAATAAATCTATCATTTGATTTATTGATTTATATTTAATTCTCATTTGTTTGTATAATTCTCTAATTTCACGAATTAAATGATCTTTATGATCTTTGCACTCCATTAAATATTTATAATGCGTGTCTGCATATCTTTTCATCGTATTATCTTTAAATCTCTCTGCGGCACCAAAACCTGGGTAAGGATCGTCTGATTTATATCCACTGCCAACCGCAGAAACACCAAAAACAATACCGACAACTAATAATGCAAAAGAAATAAAATCTTTTATCTCTAAAGGACTAGCTAGTATAAATTGTATAACCTCAATAAATGCTATTTCATTATTTACGACAATTAGGTCTCTATAGTGAGCTACAAAAAAATTAACACATAAAAACCATACTAAAATAATTAACAAACTTAAAAATCCAAAAAATTTAACAGTTCCATTAAAATGATTTTTGAAGGGCAAAACAAATCTCCCATATAAAAAACCTATCCAAACATTAAAGAAGGAAATTATTATAGCGATACCAATACCTCCCATTATACCTGATCTTGTTACTTCTTTGAGAAATAAACCATTAATAAGACATTCAGCAAGGAACAGGGCGCTAACAGTAGCATAATAATAAACTAATGAAGGTGGAAAATTAGCTCTTCTATTTAAAGAATGTTTTTTTCTAAACTCATTATATCGATTAGTGGCATCTTTGATTTTTTCATTATCAAAATATTTAAAATTTTTAGATTCTTTCTTTTTTTCATTAAACCAATTAGTTGAGTCTTTTTTGTAATTATCAATTTTAGCATCGACAGTCATAATTCCACTATTATCGATATTTTGTTTTACGTTATTTGAATATTCGGTTCCAAATTTTTTACTATTCTGCATTATGCTGTAATAATGGCCTTTAATTTTTTCTTCAGCTGCACTTAAATTTTTTCTATCAGATCTTGGTAGATTTTTTTCCCCATCTTTTTTAGCTTCTTCATCAATTTTAAATTTTTTAATAACTTCATTGAGTTTTTCTAATTTTGGAAATGTAAATGGTTCTTGAAGTTCGACTTCTGTAGAAAAAAGATTTTTAAATCCTGACCAAATATTTTGAAATACCATATTTAATAATATGATTTACTAAGATAAATTAGAAGAAAAATGTGAAGTGAATTTGAAGTGAATTTTAAAAGCTTCAATAGACAGGACTCTATTAGTTAAGTATTATCAATGTTAATGAAAGGAAAAATAATTAACTTTATTGATTTGTAATCAATAGGTCCGCGGTTCGAATCCGTGCGGGGGCACCATCAATCTTTTACCAAGAAGTTAATTTCCAGCATGCATCTGCATCTTCAAGACGAACATAACAACCCAAAAATGACATTATTTTAAATGCAAAAAAACCACCAATTAAAACTATTGCTATAAATATAATTGGATTTATTTTTTTCATATAAAATTTGTATTAAATTTCAAATTTATGAAGTTTCTTTTCTTAATTGTTCAATTTTTATTTTTTTTTGTAAACTTCTGTTTTTGTCATAAAGAAGATTAAATTTAATTTTGTTATTGGTTTTAACTATAATCGATTTTGCATTTCTTACTTCTAAGTTATCAGCAACAGCGCTAATGGGCCTTTTAACTGGGTTTAAATTTGTAATAGTAATTTTTGATTTATCGTTAACAATTTTACCTTTCCATCTTCTAGGTCTGAACGGACTTATTGGAGAAATAGATAATTTTTTTGAATTCAAACTCAATATAGGACCATGAACTGACATATTATAGGCGGTGCTGCCTGCAGGAGTTGAAACTAAAACACCATCTGCAACTAGCTTTTTAATTATTTGTCTTGAACCTTGTTTAATTGATAATGATGCGGCCTGCCTACTTTGTCTAAGAACAGATACCTCGTTAATTGCTAGTGATTTTTTAGTTGTATTATTTTTACTTTTAACCGTCATTTCTAAGGGGGATATAGATATCATATTGGCTTTAGTTAAATTTTTGATAATATTTTTTGAAGAAAATATATTCATTAGAAATCCATAATTTCCAGAATTAATTCCATAGAATTGTTTGCTTGAATTCTTATTTTTTTTGAGTGTTTGAAGCATAAAACCATCTCCTCCTATTACAATGACAAGCTTTGATTTTGTAAATTGATTAGTTTCAATCTTCTTTTTAAGTAAAATTTTAATTTTAAGAGACTTTTTATTTTTATCTGAAATGATTTGAGGCTTACTCATTTAGTGGTGCCCTCGGCCAGACTCGAACTGGCACTCCGCAAGCGGCAAGGATTTTAAGTCCTTTGTGTCTACCAATTTCACCACGAGGGCATTAATGAATTTCATGAGTGTTTATGCTAATATTTATAATTGAACAAGATGAATAAGTAAAATTTTTTTAATTAATTCTCTGCGTACAAACATTATTTCAATCCCTTTGTTCTATGCAATATGATCCATCCAGAAAAGAGCAGTAAAAGAACTGAGGCAAAACCTATCCTTTGATTTTCAGTTATAAAAGTAATGGTTCCTACTAAAAATGGGCCAAAAAAAGACGTCAGCTTTCCAGAAGTAGCAAATAACCCAAAGGCTTTATTCTGATCCTCAATTTTTATTAATTTAGTTATCATGACCCTACTAGCAGATTGTATTGGTCCTATAAATAATCCCAAGAAAAATGAAAAAATAAAAAAATTAATTTTTGACTGTGTAAAAATAATTAAAATGGAGAAAAAAATAAGACATATTAAGGAAAAAGAAATTGTTTTTTTTGAATTATATTTATCATTGAAGTATCCACCAAAACTAGCGCCTAATAGAGCAGCAACATTCATTAAAACAGACATTATTAAAAGTTCATTTATTGATAAACTAAATACCCCAACAGCAAAAATACCTCCCATGACAAAAATGGTATTTAAACCATCAGCATAAAGTAGCCTTGCAAACAAAAATCTAGTTGTGTTAGTAAGACCATTATTCCAAAGAATTTTTTTTAAACTATTTGATTTCTTTTTGTTTGGTTCAACTTTTTTATATTTTGTTTGATTCAATAATGGATAAGAAAAAATGAGAAACCAAAGAGCTACAAAAATAGCACAAGATCTAAAATTAATTTTTTGATCTAAATCGATTAAATAATTTGATTGAATTAATAAAATAATACTTAAAATAAGTGTGATAATGCCACCCAAATACCCAAGTGCAAAAGCAAAACCAGACACCTTGCCCACATTTTGCTTATCTGCTGAATGAATTAATAAAGAATTATAGAAAATAGAACTTAGTTCATAAAAATAGTTTGCTAAACAAACTATGATTAAGGTAAATAAAATATATTCAGAAGATGGTTTTGCAAACCATAATGCTGCAGTAAAAAGTATGCATAAATAGGTACTTGTTTTTAAGATGATAGAGTTTAAATTCTTCTGATCAGCTAAATTTCCTAAAAAAGGTCCGCTAAATGCAATGCATAATCCTGATATTGCAATGGCCCAACCCCAATATGCTTGGCCATTAACCATATCTTGGACAATTGACTCCGCAAAATAATTTGAGAAAACAAAAGTTATAATAACTGTTGTAAAAGCAGAATTAGCAAAATCATAAAGAGAATATTTATAAGATTTTATATTCATGATGATTTAATATCTTATAAATCCCATAACCACGATCCCTAAAAGCTTTTTCATCAATAAAAAACATTATAATATTCCTTAATGAATAAAAATTATAAAATTCTAATTTTTACTGATCTTGATGGCTCTCTTCTCCATAGAGACACATTCAAATTTGATGAAATAAAAGACTATCTGAAATTACTTCTTTCCCAAGGAATTTTCATAATACCCAACACAAGTAAAACAGAAAAAGAGATTTTAGAATTTAATAACGAGCTTGGATCAGATTTACCTTATATTTCTGAAAACGGTGCAGCTATAAATGGTTTAAATCTAATAAATTCAAATTTACCTAAAGAATTAATTCTCAGTAGAGAGAAAGATAATTTGATTAAAATTTTTGAAAAATCTATACCAGCAAATTTACAAAATAAATGTAAATGGTTATCTGATATGGATAAGAAAAAACAAAGTTTAATTTTTGGTTTAGGGGACGAAAAACTAAAAATGGCTTTAGATCGCAAATATACAATTCCCTTTTTATTTGAAGGAAACAAGAGTGAGAAAAATGAATTATTTAGAATTTTAAAAAGTGAAAATCTTGCAGCGCAAGAAGGTGGAAGAGTAATTAATTTAACTGACAAAGTGAATAAAGCTAAGGCACTAAATGTGTTTGTTAGATTTTTCAAAAAAAATAACAAAAATGTAAAAACAATAGCTGTTGGTGATAATTATAATGATTTAGATATGCTTAAAACGAGTGATTTTCCTTGTTTGGTGTTTAATGATAAATTTACCTTAGATGAAATCCCTATAAACAATATAACAATAACAAATAAGCCATCCCCAGAGGGCTGGGCAGATGTGATCAAAAAGGCTCTAGTTAAAATTATTAAAAATTAATAATCTATCCTATGAGTGATTTTTCTCAGAATGGAATAATTTCAACCCTTCACGATTTTGGAACAAAATCATTAGAGCAAATTGAAAAAGAACTTTTAGGTTTTTCTAAAGAGAGAAAGATGGAACTTATATTGCCATGTCTTTATTCTGAGCTTACGGGTGATGCGTTACCTAAGATAGTGTCTGAGATAAGTAAGACTAATTATATTAATCATATAATAATTGGTTTAGATCAAGCAAGTGAAGCACAGGCAAGGAAGGCCTGGAATTTTTTTGAAAAATTAGAAACTCCTTTTACTATTCTTTGGAATGATGGACCTAATTTAAAAAAATTAGATAGAGAATTGCAAAAAAAAGGGTTGGCACCAAATGAATATGGAAAAGGAAGAAACGTTTGGTATTGCATAGGAATGTCTATTGCAAGAGACAGCGCAAGGTCAGTTGCTTTGCATGATTGTGATATTAAGACTTATGACAGAAGAATGCTTGCAAAATTGTTTTACCCAGTTGTGAACCCTTTATTTAATTTTGAGTTTTGTAAAGGTTTTTATCCAAGGGTTGCTGATAATAAAATGAATGGACGTGTAGCAAGACTATTAGTTTTTCCTATATTAAACGCTTTAGAAAAAACAATTGGTAAAAGTGATTATTTAGACTTTATGAAGTCGTTTAAATACCCTCTAGCAGGTGAATTTTCGTTTAGAAGAAATATTCTACCTGAACTTAGAATTTCATCGGACTGGGGTATAGAAATTGGCATTTTATCTGAAATGCAAAGAAATTTTTCACCTCAAAATATTTGCCAGGTAGATCTTGCAGATACCTATGATCATAAGCATCAAGATTTGTCACAAGATGACGAAAAAAAAGGTTTATCAAGAATGTCAATTGATATTATTAAAACTTTTATCAAAAAATTAGCTACACAAGGTCATTCATTTAGTAGAGAGCAATTAAGGTCGTTAAAAGCTACTTATTATAGATCCGCTTTAGATTTAATAGACGCTTACAGGGCTGATGCGGAAATGAATGGGTTAAAATTTGACTCGCATACTGAAGAAAAAGCGGTCGAACTGTTTTCGAGTAACATCATTAAAGCTGGAGAGGACTTTTATTTAAACCCGATGGATGCTCCTTTTATTCCAACATGGAGTAGAGTAAAAAGTGCAATTCCTGATTTTTTAATTAGATTGGAAAAAGCAGTAAATGAAGATAATATGCATTATCTTTAATGTTGAACGAAATAAACCAAGCAAAAAAAGTTTTATTAGGTAATAGAAAAAAAGGTTATACATTACCAACTAACAATAAATTATACCCAGCCCAATGGAATTGGGATTCTGGATTTATTGCTTTAGGTTACTCTCATTTTAATCTCAAGTTCGCGTTAGAGGAAATTAATACACTTTTGAGAGGTCAATGGAATGACGGTATGGTCCCACATATTTTATTTCATGATTTAAATACGAATTATTATCCAAATCACTCTGTATGGAATTGTGGAAATAAAATTAGATCCTCTGGAATAACACAGCCGCCAATATTGGCTATTATGTTAAGAAAAATTTTAGAAAAAATTATAATTAAAAATAAAGATAAATTTAAAATTAAATCAATAATCAAAAAAATTACAAAGTATCATCAATGGTTACTAAAATACAGAGACCCTAAAAATTCAGGTCTAGTCTCAATTTTACACCCATGGGAAAGTGGATATGATAACTCACCATTATGGGACAAACCATTAAATGCAATTAAAATTGAGAAAAATTTAAAATACAAAAGAGGAGATAACAAAATTATTAATCCTGATTTCAGGCCTTTAGACATCGACTATGACAGATATGTGACTATAAAAAATCATTTAAGAAAAAATAAATATGATCCAAAAAAACTTTATCAAAATTCAATGTTTAACGTAGTTGATGTTGGATTTAATTCTATTTTTTTAAAAGCTAATAAAGATCTATTAAGTTTACTTAAAAAATTTAATCTTGAATATAAAGATATACAAAATTATATCGTAAAATCTGAAACTCAAATTGAAAAATTATATGACAAAAGGAAAAAAAGTTTTGTCAATTATGATATAAAAAATAAAAAAAAAATAACAGCACCTTCTATAACTAATTATTTTATTTTATTTGCAGATTTAAAGAACAAGTTAATTAACAAAGAAATTATTAAAACACTTAGAAAACATAACTCCAAGGATAAGTTTTTTTTCTCTAGTATTAAACCTAATAACATTAAGTATGAGGAAAAAAGATATTGGAGAGGCCCAGTTTGGATTAATTGTAACTGGATAATATATCAAGGACTAAAAGATAAAGATAAAAAATTTGCAAACTTAGTGCGAAGGAAAACAATTGATCTAGTTAAAAAAAGTGGATTTTATGAGTATTTTGATACCAATAATGGTAATCCATACGGTGCCAAAAACTTTTCTTGGACTGCCTCTTTATTTTTAGATTTAATTCTAGAAAAAAAATATAATTAATTTTTAACGATTTATTTCAAAATAAACGAATATATCTTATCACCATAATTAGAATTATTATATCCATAGTATTTTCCACCACTTGAGTTTACTATAATATATTGATTACCCTGATAATAATAAGTCATAGGAGGTGAAGACCCTGCAAACTTCATTTTATACTCCCATAACGTTTTTCCTGTAAGAGAGTCATATCCGTAAATTTTTTGATCGGATGTTCCAGTTGCAAAAGTAATGTTTCCTTTAGTAGATAATAATCCACCAAAATTTATATCACCCTCAACCCTTGAAGTTTCAGATAATTTTTTTACACCAAATGGAATTTGCCATTTTTTTTTCCCAGTAATTGTAGAAAATGAAGTTATTTTACCATATGGAGGAACTGATGCAAAGTTACCATATTTATCTAAAAGTAACTGCCAATCTGCCCTTTTGTCTAGAAGTTTATTTTCATATAAGTAATTATCTCTATTTATAAAATATCTTCTAAGATCCTCTAACTCATAGTTATTAATTTTAATCTTAGAAGAATACTTATGAGAATAATTAAAACTTTTACTATCTTTAAGTGAAGCAAATTTATTTAATCTGCTTATGCCATTTAATGATGGAATATATTTATCGCCTTTAATTTCAGACATATATAAACCATTTTTATTTTTTCCATGACAAGATTTACATTTGTTATTATAGATTATTTTACCCTTAATCTCTTTTAAACTTGTTAAGAATTCCTGAGTTTTTCTTTTTGTCCTAGATATTTCGTCTCTTACACAACATCCGTAATAAGACCTTATAATCCATGGATAATGATTAGTTGGAACAATAATTTGATTATTTAAAATATCATATGTTCCTCCTGGCCATTCAGGTCCACCATGTAAACCTAACATTATAACATCGTAATCAAATGAAAGTGGAATATATCCTGAGCCAAATTTTGAATTTCTTACCCTGTGTTTTACATATTCTAAATTTTCTTT
The DNA here is from genome assembly GCA_902539165.1 of uncultured Pelagibacteraceae bacterium. Lineage (GTDB taxonomy): Bacteria > Pseudomonadota > Alphaproteobacteria > Pelagibacterales > Pelagibacteraceae > Pelagibacter. The sequence goes on along the minus strand of CACBHY010000002.1, from coordinate 216,583 downwards.
GTCATTCTTAATATAATCCAGGTATGATTTACTTCCATAACCTATTTCCATTAAATTGAAGGGGTTCTTTACTTTAATTTGGTAATCAGAGTAAGTTTGGCCTTCTATTGGTGAATTGGAATCGACATTTAATCGATTAATTGAGTCTTTATTTAAAAGTTCACAAGTTTTAACATCTACGACGAAGGTATTTCCTGTTTTAGAAAATCCATAGACAACAGTATTATTATCACTTTTTTTCACAATTGGATTTCCAACCATGTCTAAATCCCAATGATCATGAATAGTATCTTTAAATTTACATTTAGTTTTACCACTTAGAGCATCTAATAAGACTAAACTGTTCGAATAATCATTTTCAATGTTTGTATCTCCTAATAAATCTACAAGATTACTGGTGACAAATATTATTGTATTTTCTGTTTCATCAAAAGAAACGCCTGACCAGACTCTTGCACCATTTAATTTTTTTTTCCAAATTAGTTTGCCAGAAGGTAATTCATGGGAGGTGATGAATGACTTGTATATAATAAAAATTTTATTTTTATTAATTATTGGTGGGACTAAGGAGATTATCTTTTCTTTAACACCAATGATACCATTAACTCCAAAATCATGATTATGTTTTCCATTTTTTTCATTTATAACATGTACGCCATCAGTAGTTGGTACAAATATATTTTCATCATAAAATGTTATACCTCTTCTAGCAATTGGGCCTGGACTATCAATCTTAGTTCTCCATCTTTCTGTACCATTTTCAGGATCTAGTGAGATTAGGAATTTGTCTAAACTCGTAACTATTAAATTTTTTCCAGTAAAAACTGGAGTTGCTTGATTGTTATAAAAAAATTCATTTTTACTAGGTTGAAAACCATTTTCATAAGTCCAAATATTTTTAAGGTTTTGAACATTTTTATTGTTAATTTGATCTATAATTGAATATTTGGTAGAATGGTAATTACCAGAACTCGTATACCAGTTTTCTGAATAAGATGATGTTGTCAAATTATTTAAAAAAATTAAAGAAATTAAAAAAATTATAATTTTAGGATTAGTAAAAAAATTTTTTAACATATAATTATTTATAAATAACAATGAAAAGAGATTTTCCAACTGAATTAAAAAGACATTTGTCAAATATCTTCGAAATTGGTATTAAAAAATTCCACAGTTTAATTTTTTTTTGGAAGCCGTTTTTGTAGTTTTTATTATACTTACTAGATAGTAAAAAAAAAAGTTGGGATATTGCTGATAAAAAATAACCTAATGAGTCGTAATATTTCATTTTAATATTATTTGGTTGAATTAACGATAATTCACCAAGAAATGATTTTTTACTATATCTCTTGAAATGACCTACATCTTTATCGAATTTTGAGTACAGGTGTTGAAAAGCAGGAACATTTATTATTATTTTTCCATTATCATTTAAAGAATTATATAAATTTTTTAATAAGATTTTTGGGTCTTTAATATGCTCAATAACATCCATTAATAAAAAACAATCAAATTTCTTTCCTGAAAAAATAAATTCATTATTATTTAACTCAATTTTTTTATTAGATTTGAATTTTCTTTCTAAATTACTAAATAAATTTTTTGATGGTTCAAATAATACAACTCTTTCGCAGAAAATATTATATTTTTCACACAATGAACCATTACCAGGGCCTATTTCAACAACGCTACCAGATAGATTGTTTTTAATAATATCAATTTGATAATCTCTAAAATTATTTGCTTTATCAAAGAAATCTAATTCCCAACCATTATAATTTAAAAAATTACTCATATAATACAAAATTTTTTATTCATATCATTTAGTTTTAAAAAAGTATTATGATATTTTGATTTTTTAACAAATTTAATATAGTTATTTTTTATGTTAGATGAACCAAACATCAAATTACAAAATAAGCTTAATATCATCTTAATAATATTTCATTTGATTTTTATTTTAAGTATTCTTTTAGTTGACGGATATCCACAGACGAATGATATACTTCATATATTTAAAATTACTCCTCTAGATGGAAATTTGAAATTTATTAACGGTATATATGGGCCAGGATATACATATTACTCATTAATTTTTTCAAACAACTTAAATACACTTTCTATAATCATTGTTTCATTAAGCATTTTAAGTAGTTTTTCATTAAGTTCAATTTTAAATTTATTTTGCAAAAATCTTAGTGAAGGCAAAAATGTTATTTACATCACATCAATTTTATTTCATTTAATTTTACTGGTTACAATAGGATTCAACCATTCTGATAGTATATTTTTGCTTTTATTGTACAATGGCTTGTTAATTTTTATTTACGGGTACTACTTTAAAAACAATTACTTTTTATACCTTTCCGGACTTACACTAATTGGTATATCTATGTTATTTAGGCACCATGGGCCTTTTTTTGTTATTTTATTTTTTATAAATTTTTTAATTTTTGAACATTATAATAAAAAAAAAATAATTTTTTTTTTTAAAAAATATTTTCTATTTTTAATATTATTGATATTTCCAACTTTAATTTCACAAATCCATTTGTACACAATTGATGCAGTTGTAAATTGGCAAACCTCATTTAAACTACATTATTTTTTTCGTGGTGATACATGGGGAGACTGGAGAAATTTAAAGTATGTGCTAGAAGCTGAAGAGGTAAAAAATTTCAATATATCACAGGTTAGTTTTAATGAAGTTTTAAATGCAGTTTCGAGTCACCTGAGGGGTGTGTTAAGAATTATTTATCCATTTATCATATGTTTTGTGATTACATTTTACTTAACTAAAAATAAAATTATCATTTATTCTTTTATTTTATTTACTGTATTTATATTAATTGTTCTAGCTGGTTATCATAGAGGTTATTACCCTGGAATATTTTTCTGTTTTATCTCTGTTTTGTTAACTTATAAATATTTTGTTAAAAATAGATTTTACTATTACTTAACTCTTATTCTTTTATTTGGGCATTTGATTTATGTCACTGATAATTATTCTAGGGATGTAATTAATAGATATAAAGTTAATAAAGATATTAAAAACAATATTCTGCCTATTTTAAAAAAAGAGAATATTTATTATCAAAATATATTCTCAGATGATTATAATTTTTATACCAATAGTTTGGAGGGGGAAATGCATAAAATTTGCAATTGGGGAGGGTGGTTTTTAAATCATCCTTATTTAAAAGATTATTATCCTAAGGATGTGTTGTTAAAAAATGATAATAATTATTGTGAAGTTAAAGCTTTTATTACTAAGGATAAAAATCAAGCAGATTTATACAAAAAAAAAGGAATATTTAAGAATTTATATAAAACTAATTTTTATTATTTACTTATATAAAATGTAATGACTTAAAGTCTTAAGGCAAGCTTGAGGTATTTATTGTTGAGTTTGCAATCTTTATAGCCTCTTTTAATTACATTCAGGTATCTTTCTGTTGGATACCTAAATTGAGTTTTTTTTACCATTGTATAAGTCATTACTTTTTTTCCATAATATAAAAAATAAATTTTTTTATATAAAATTGGGTAATCCTCATAAATATCTAACTTCTTTTCATCACTTTTTGATATCTCAAACAAACCACCAGGTACAGTCGAATTTTTTTTTGGCTCGATATCTGCAGCTCTGTATTTGCTTCTAAAAGTTAATCTAAAATCTTTTAAGTTAATTTTTTTTATATAAGTGCTATCCTTACATCTTCTTTTCATCTGAAAGTGATTTAAATTACTACCGTAAGCAAAATAAAGCATTACCTATCGACTACTTCAATATTTTTTGCATTAATAAAATTTAAAATTTGAGAATTACAAACATCAATTTTAGTTTGATCTTCAGATCTAATCACAATCGAAACTCCTAATTTGCCTGCATGAAAAAAAGGATAGCTACCTATTTCTACATCTTTATTATCATTTTGAACTTTAGTTAAAGAGTTTGCAATTTCGCTTTCAACAGTTCTTAAGCTAATCGTGTGACTTTTAATTGGTTTTCCACCAACAATTGAATTAGTTAAGCCACCTAGCATTGATTTAAGTATTGATGGAACTCCAGGTAAACAAAAAACATTTTCAACACTAAATCCGGGTGCTCCGCTAGTTGGATTGTATATTAAATTTGCATTTTCTGGCATCCAAGACATTTTTTGTCTTCCTTCATTAAACTCACCTGGCTTATAGTATGACTCTAACATTTTAAATGCTTCTTTATGAATTTCATATTTAATACCAAAAGTTTTAGAGACCGATTGGGCAGTGATATCATCATGAGTTGGACCTATACCACCAGTTGTAAAAACATAGTTATAAGTTGATCTAAAAAAATTTAGAGTGTCAATTATTGTTTGTTCTATATCAGGTATAACTCTTACTTCCTCAACTTTAACCCCAATTGAATTTAACCAAATAGCTAAAGTCGATGTATTAGTATCTTGTGTTCGACCTGATAGAATTTCATTGCCTATAATTAAAATCGCGGCATTAACTTTTGTTTTTTTATTCATTTTATATGTATAATTTAGCGATGGAATTTACCAAGTCTTTAATAAAAGGCAAATTAATCAAACGATATAAGAGATTTTTTACCGACATCAAAGTAAAAGATAAAGTTGTCACGGCACATTGTCCAAATACTGGTTCAATGCTTGGCTTGTTAGATGAAAATAACGAAGTTTATGTGCTTCCGAATGACGATCCCAAAAGAAAGCTCAAGTACGGACTTGAAATTATAAAAACTAGAAAAAACTTAGTTGGTGTCAACACTCATATGGCAAACAAAATTGTTCATCATGGCCTTGAAAATAATCTTATAGAGGAACTGAAAAATAATAATTCAATAAAGCCAGAAGTATTTTTTAACAAAGAAACAAGATTTGATTTTTTATTGGAAAGAAATTTACAAAAATCTTTTGTAGAGGTGAAAAATGTAACATTATTTAGAGATAAATATACTGCTGAGTTTCCAGATGCCGTAACTTCCAGGGGATCAAAGCATTTATTGACCCTTATTGATGCCACAAAAAAAGGATATAAAACATATTTATTATTTTTAGTTCAAATTCAAAATATGAAATATTTTAAGATAGCCAAAGATATAGATGAGCAGTACTATAAAAATTACTTGATAGCTAAAAAAGCAGGAGTTAATTTTTTAGCTTATAGATGTGATATAAGTTCAAAAAAAATTTTTATAAACAAAAAACTTAAAATTTTAGATGAATAATTATAAAGAGAAATTTGAAAAAATGAAAATTGCTGGGAACCTGGCAGCAAAAACTCTGGACATGTTAACAGAAAATATTAAAGAAGGTGTATCTACAGATTATATTGATAAATTGGGATATGAATTTATAAAAGATAATGGTGGATATTCAGCACCTCTTTATTATAGAGGTTTTACTAAATCTCTTTGTACATCGTTAAATCACGTAGTCTGTCACGGTATTCCATCAGATAGAGTTCTTAGAGATGGGGATGCCATAAATGTAGATGTGACAGCAATTATCGATGAGCATTATGGTGATACAAGTAGAATGTTTTGCATTGGAAATACTTCGGTTAAACTTAATAATCTAATTGATACAACTTACGAGTCTATGATGAGAGCTATAAAAATCCTAAAACCAGGAATAAAATTAGGAGATATAGGATATGAAATTCAATCTTATGTTGAGGAAAAAGGTTTCTCAGTTGTAAGAGACTTTTGTGGTCATGGAATTAGCACAACTTTCCATGAACCTCCAAATATTTTACATTTTGGAAGTAAAAATTCTGGTATGGAAATTAGACCTGGCATGACATTTACTATTGAGCCAATGATTAATGCGGGGAAATATCATGTTAAGATGTTAAATGATGGATGGACTGCAGTAACTAAAGATAAATCGCTGTCCGCACAATTTGAACATACATTAGGTATTACCGAAAATGGTTATGAAATTTTTACAGAATCTGCTAAAGGTTATTCAAAGCCCCCTTACTTATAATTAATGATTAAAAGATATTCGCGAAAACAATTGACTGACATTTGGTCAGAGGAAAATAAATATAAAGTTTGGTTAGATGTTGAGATTGCTGCAGCAGAAGCAATGGAAAAACTTGGTCAAATTCCAAAAGGTGTAGCTTCTGTTGTAAGGAAGAAGGCAAAAATAAATGTTACAAGAATTCATAAAATAGAGTCTGAGGTAAAACACGACGTAATTGCGTTTTTAACCTCTATAACTGAAAAGGCTGGAATTAAAGCGAGATATTTACATCTTGGTATGACCTCTTCAGATGTTTTGGATACAAGTTTCAACATACAATTAGTACAATCAGGAAAAATTATTCTAAATGACATTGACCAAATTTTAAAAGTTCTTAAAAGACAGGCAAAAAAATATAAATTTACCCCATGTATGGGGCGTAGCCATGGAATACATGCAGAGCCGGTAACTTTTGGGTTAAAGTTAGCCTCTTTTTACGAAGAATTTAAAAGAAATAGAAATAGATTAAATGATGCGATTGACGAAGTATCGACCTGTGCAATCTCAGGTGCTGTTGGTACATTTGCTAATGTTGATCCTAAAGTTGAAAAGTATGTTGCAAAAAAATTAGGCTTAAAAGCTGAGCCAATTTCATCTCAAGTAATACCAAGAGATAGGCATGCATTTTATTTTTCTGTTTTAGGAATAATTGCAGGATCAATTGAAAGGGTCGCAATCGAGATAAGACATCTCCAAAGAACAGAAGTTTATGAATTACAAGAATATTTTTCTAAAAATCAAAAAGGTTCGTCTGCAATGCCTCATAAAAAAAATCCTATTTTAAGTGAAAATTTGACTGGTTTATCAAGAATGATAAGGAGTGCAGTAATTCCAGCTTTAGAAAATATTGCTCTATGGCATGAAAGAGATATTTCGCACTCTAGTGTTGAAAGAAATATTGGACCTGATGCAAATATCACAACAGATTTTGCATTGGTACGGCTTTCTAATATTTTAGATAATATGATTGTTTATCCAAAAAAAATGCTAGAAAATTTAAACGTAACTAAGGGTTTAATCTTTTCACAAGAGGTTATGTTAGAATTAACTAAATCTGGTCTAAGTAGAGAAAAATCTTACAAAATGATTCAATCATATGCAAAAGAATGTTTTTCACAAAATTTAGATTTATTTGAGGTTATATCTAAAGATAAATTTATAATGAGTAAAATTTCAAAACAAAAACTTAAATCAATATTTAGTTATTCTAAACATTTCAAAAATATTAATTTTATCTTTAGAAGGGTATTTAAATAGTGAAAAAAGGTAAAAAACTATACGAGGGAAAAGCTAAAATTATTTACGCTACCAGTGAGAAAGATTTAGTTATTCAGTATTTTAAAGATGATGCAACAGCTTTTAATAATCTGAAGAAATCTACTATTGAAGGTAAGGGAGTTTTAAATAACAGAATCTCTGAACATATACTTACAAACTTATCGCAAATTGGAATTAAAAATCATTTAGTCAAAAGATTAAATATGCGTGAACAAATTATCAAATTAGTTGAGATAATTCCCATTGAATTTATTGTAAGAAACGTAGCGAGTGGTTCAATTACAAAAAGGTTAGGAATAGAAGATGGAACCGTTTTAAAAGAACCATTGCTGGAATATTGTTTAAAAGATGACAAATTAGGAGATCCATTAATTGCTGAAGAACATATTTATGCTTTTGACTGGGCATCTAAAAAAGAAATTGAAAAAATCAAAAAAAATATTTTGAGAATTAATGATTTTATGATTGGTATGTTTCGGGGCGTAGGTATCAAATTAATTGATTTTAAATTAGAATTTGGAAGGTTTAAATCTAGTGGAAAAAATGAAATTATATTAGCTGACGAAATAAGTCCTGATACATGCAGATTGTGGGATAGTGTTACTGATAAAAAATTAGATAAAGATAGATTTAGAAAAGATTTAGGTGATCTTATACCCGCTTATACAGAAGTTGCAAAAAGACTTGGAATACTCCATGAGCAGTCAAATGTTAGTGCAGTAAATGTAACAAAATTATCATCTGTTAAAAGAAAGAAAAAATGAAAATTTCAGTAATTATTACACTAAAAAAAGATGTCTTAGACCCACAAGGTAAAGTTATTCATCAAGCGCTTGATGGGATGGGATTTGATGGTGTCAACGAAGTAAGACAAGGTAAATATTTTGAAATAAATACTAATGAAACAAATGCTAAAAAAGCTAAAGATAAAGTAGAAGAAATGTGCAAAAAGCTTTTAGCTAATCTCGTGATAGAGAATTATAAAATTATTGATACACAATAATTGATGAAATCAGCAGTCATTACATTTCCAGGTTCAAACTGTGACAGAGACATGGATGTTGCATTAAAAAAATTTGGTTTTAAAAATAAAATGGTTTGGCATCAAGATGTTGAATTGCCAAAAAGTGATTTAGTAGTTTTACCAGGTGGTTTTTCTTATGGTGATTATCTTCGATGTGGCAGCATGGCCTCTAAATCTAAGATTATGCAATCGGTAATAAATTTTGCAAATTCTGGTGGAATGGTAATGGGTATTTGTAATGGATTTCAGATTTTAGTTGAAACTGGTTTGGTACCAGGAGTTTTATTAAGAAACAAATATTTAGAATTTATTTGTAAAAATGTCTTTGTTAAAATTAGAAACAAAAATAGTGATTATTTTAAAAATATTAACAATGAAGTATTGGAACTGCATATCGCTCACAATGAGGGAAATTACTTTTGTACAAATGATCAATTAAAAGAGATCGAAGACCATAATCAAATTGCGATTAATTACTGTAATATAGATGGAAAAATTGAGGAAAAATTTAATCCTAATGGGTCTTTAAAAAATATTGCAGGAATATTTAATAAAGAAAAAAACGTTTTAGGAATGATGCCTCATCCTGAAAGAATGATCGACCCGTCTCTATCAGGTAATGATGGATCTCTTTTTTTTAAAAATCTAATTAATAATTTAAAATGATTGTAAACGAAAAAGTAGCTATTGATCATGGATTAAAAAAAGATGAGTATAAAAAAATCTGTGATCTTTTAAAAAGAACACCTAATATTACAGAATTGGGAATTTTTTCAGCAATGTGGAATGAACATTGCTCATATAAATCATCAAGAATACATTTAAAAAAACTACCAACCAAAGGTAAGCAAGTCATTCAAGGACCCGGAGAAAATGCTGGCGTAATTGATATTGGAGATAATGATGCAATTGTTTTTAAAATTGAAAGTCATAACCACCCCTCATTTATTGAACCCTATCAAGGTGCTGCTACTGGTGTTGGTGGAATAATGAGAGATGTGTTTACAATGGGTGCAAGACCTATAGCTAATTTAAATTCAATACATTTTGGCTCAACACAGCACAAAAAAACTAAAAATTTATTAAGAGGAGTTGTCCATGGAATTGGAGGATATGGAAACTGCATGGGGGTTCCAACGATTGCAGGGCAAACAAGTTTTGATAGCTCCTATAATGGTAATATTCTAGTTAATGCAATGACATTAGGTTTAGTCAAAAAAAATAAGATTTTTTACTCAAAAGCAGCTGGTTTAAATAAACCTGTAATTTATGTCGGGTCAAAAACAGGTCGTGATGGTATTCATGGTGCGAGTATGGCTTCTGCTAGTTTTGATGATAAAATTGAAGAAAAAAAACCAACTGTACAAGTGGGAGATCCATTTACAGAAAAACTTTTACTTGAAGCTTGTCTGGAATTAATGGCTGGAGATTCAATTATTGCTATTCAAGATATGGGAGCAGCGGGTCTTACTTCTTCTAGTATTGAAATGGCTTCAAAAGGAAATCTTGGAATAGAGATAAATTTAAACAAAGTCCCATGTAGAGAGTCTAAAATGACTCCATACGAGATCATGCTTTCAGAAAGTCAAGAGAGAATGTTAATTGTTTTAGAAAATGGAAAAGAAGAACAGGCAAAAAAGATATTTGATAAATGGAATTTAGATTTTGCTGTGATTGGAAAGACTACTAAATCCAAAAAAATTCAACTTTATTTTGATAATGAATTAGTTGCTAACATACCAGTAAATACTCTTGTTGAAAATTCACCAATGTACGACCGTAAATGGAAAAAAGCAAAGCTTCCCAAGAAAATTAAAATTAAAAAAGAAGATATAAATAATCTAAAAATAATTGAGGTTCTAAAAAAAATTTTAGCTAACCCAAATATTTGTAGTAAAGAATGGATTTGGCAGCAATACGATCATACTGTAATGGGAGACACTATTCAAAAACCAGGGGGTGACTCTGGTGTGGTTAGAGTTCATGGTACCAACAAAGCGGTCGCGGCATCGGTAGACTCATCAGCAGTTTATTGTTGGGCTCATCCTCTTACCGGTGGAAAGCAAATAGTGTGTGAAAGTTTTAGGAATTTAATTTCTGTCGGGGCAAAACCAATTGCTATCACAAATTGTCTTAACTTTGGTAGTCCTGAAAATGAGGAAAATATGGGAGAATTCGTTGAGTGTGTTCAAGGAATAGGAGAAGCAAGCTCTTACTTGAAGTTTCCTGTCGTATCTGGAAATGTTTCTTTTTATAATCAAACAAAAGACCAAGGAATAAAACCTACGCCGTCTATAGGCGGTGTTGGACTTATAAAAGATTATACAAAAATGATTACTATGGATTTTAAAGAGGTAGATAACAGTGTTTTAGTTATTGGAAAAACAGAGGGTCATATTGATCAAAGTTTATTTGCAAGAGTTATAATAAATGAAAAAAATGGTCCTCCACCAGAAATAAATCTTTTTAACGAAAAAAATAACGGAGAAACATTATTAAAATTAATTGAAAATAATTTAATTAAAAGTGCACATGATATTTCCTTAGGTGGAATAATTACAGCTGTATCCAAAATGTGCATTAAGGGGAATAAAGGTATTAACCTTAAAAAACCAAAATATTTAATAAATGAAATAGAATACTTTTTTTCAGAAGATCAAGGTAGGTACATTATAGAAATAAACAACAGTGATCTAAAGAAAGTAGTTGATTTATTGAATAAAAATGCTGTTCATTATGACGAACTTGGAACAATTAATGAAAATATGCTATTTTTAAATGAAAAGACAAAAGTTACAATTGACGAATTAAAAGAGTTTAATACAAAGTGGTTAAAAGAATATATGAGTAATTAATGGCAATGAATTTAAATGAAATCGAGAGTTTAATAAAAGAAGCAATGCCTGATGCTGTCGTTGAAATACAAGATTTAGCTGGTGACGGGAACCACTATTCCGCAACTATAACTTCATCTCAATTTTCAGGAAAAAGTAAAATTGAACAACATAAAATGGTTTACAACTCATTAAAAGGTAGAATGGGTAACGAATTACATGCTTTAGCAATCAAAACAAAGGAAAATTAAAATGGACCAACAAACAAATGATTTAATCAAAAATGAAATTGAAAGTAACGATGTTTGCTTGTTTATGAAAGGTACACCAGATGCACCACAATGTGGATTCTCAATGGCTACATCTAATATATTAAAGTTACTTGAGGTAAACTTTAAAGGTATAAACGTTTTAGAAGATCAAAAACTTAGGGAAGGTATCAAAATTTATAGTGATTGGCCTACAATCCCCCAACTTTATATAAAAAATGAATTTGTAGGTGGCTGTGATATTATAAAAGAAATGTTCGAAACCGGTGAATTAGCCAAACTGCTTGAAAGTAAAAGTATTAATTTTAAAGCTAAAAACTAATTATCTAGAGTAATATTCAATAACTAAATTAGGCTCCATAACAATTGGATAAGGAACTTCTTCAAATTTTGGTGTTCTTACAAATTTAAACTTTTTGTTTTTTTCATCCATTTGAATATATTCTGGAGTTTCTCTTTCCTTATTTGCTAAAGCAATATCAATAATTGCTAATTGCTTGGACTTATCTCTGATCTCAATTGAATCTTCTTCCTTAACTAGATAACTTCCGATATTCACCTTTTTACCATTAACTCTAACGTGTCCATGATTGATTAATTGTCTAGCTGAGAATATTGTTGTTGCAAATTTTGCTCTGTATATGACTGCATCTAATCTTCTTTCAAGTAAACCTATTAAATTTTCACCCGTATCTCCTTTAAGCATTACTGCTTTTTTGTAGATATTTCTGAATTGTCTTTCATTGATATTGCCGTAATACGCCTTTAGTTTTTGTTTAGCTTGTAACTGTATTCCATAATCTGAAGGCTTAGATGATCTTGTTTGTCCGTGCTGCCCTGGTCCATAAGCTCTAGTATTAAAAGGACTTTTTGGTCTTCCCCAAAGGTTTACCTTTAGTCTTCTGTCAACTTTATGTTTAGAGTTTAATCTTTTTGTCATTTAATAGTGGGGGTTATAAACTTACTCATTGTTTTGTCAATCAACGTTTTTTTCCTAAACTTGCAAATACGCTTGATAATATACGTGTTTCTTTTGAAGATAATTCCATCTTGTAAAAAATATTTCTCAAGTTCTCAAGCATTATTGGCTTCTTTTCTTTTGGCTTAAAGAACCCTATTTCATCTAAATTTTTTAAGCATAAGTTAGACATTGATAATATATCTTTTTTTGAGGCAGGCTGTACTTTGCTGGATTTTTGAAAGCTAAAAAATTTTGAATTAATAATGCTATGCACAAATTGAGCAATTATTATAAGACTATGAGACAAATTTAAAGACTTGAAGTCTGGGTTAGTTGGGATCTGAAGCGTATAGTTTGCGTAACTTATTTCATTGTTAGACAGTCCTGAAGCCTCTGATCCAAACAAGAAAGCCACTTTTTTTTTATAATCGATTTTTTTTAAATCCTCTAACTGAATATGTTTGATATTTTTATTTCTAAATCTAGCAGAAGTAGCAATCACAACATCAATATTTTTTAAAGCAGTTTCTAAATTATCAAAAATTTTACTTGTATTAATAATATTTTTTGCGCCCACAGATGTTGCTAAAATTTTATCATTTGGATAAATTGGTTTTGGATTAACAACAATCATTTTTTTAAAATTAAAATTTTTTATGGCTCTTGCACATGCACCAATATTTTCTGATAGTTGAGGTTTGTGTAGAATAAATATAATATTTTTATTTGACATAATTAGTCTATGCCATGACTTCTATCATAAATTGAAACTTCAGATGAATCTAAATCTTTTAAATATTTTTCTTCAACTTGCCACATACTTACTTTTAAAGGATAGCATTTAGCAACATCGGAGGAATGCTCTGAACCACAATCTCCTCCAGGACAAGCTGAAAGTGCTCCTAATAAATCTGTTTCTGCAAAAAATTCTAAATAATCCCCTGGTCTTACAGGACTGGCTTTCATAAAATATTGTTTAGTATCATTTGTAAATCCAGTTAACATAAAAACATTTAAAACGTCGTGAACAATTTTTTCAGCCTCATCAATTTTTAGTTTTTTTTCCTTAACTAAAGCTCTAGTTAAATTTGAATGACAGCAATAATGATAGTCTTTGCCTGAAAGAAGTTTTGATGTATAAGGATCACACCTGGTTCCAATTACATCGTGTACTGATCCCCCATCCTCATCATAATCATACCAATCCAATGAATCCCATGTAATAGTTGCTAAAGATCTTAAATAAGGAAAACAACTAAACATTTTATCACCTACCGAAAGATGTGTCCCATAAAGAGCTCTTGTTTTCCCAGAATAAAATTTTTCATTTAAATTATTTAAATTAAAAAGATTTAAGTCCCCTACTTGAGGTCCTTCAATGCTTTCTATTCTGAAAAACTCACCCTTTTTTACTTCAAAAGTTTTAGCATTTCTTGGGGGGATTGTAATTTCATATTTTTTTACCATGTTTTTTCTCGCTAAATGCAAAATATTTAAATTATTTTCCTCAATATTATTTGGATAACAGACAACTGGTTTAGCACCAATTCTATCGTTAATGTCTGACGGTTTATTTGAAAACTTTTTAATCTTCATATTTAAAGACTAGCGGGAGCATTATCTTTATAAAGTTTGTAATCTAGGCTATCGATTAGTGCTTTAAAGGATGCATCTATGATATTTGGCGAAACTCCTATCGTAAACCAATTTAATCCTTTCGAATCTGTACTTTCAATACTAACTCTTGTAACTGCCTCTGTTCCAGTATTCAAAATTCTTACTTTATAATCGACTAACCTTAGATCTTTTAAATATTCAGAATATTTATCTAGTTTATTTACGTTCTTTCTAATTGCATTATCTAAAGCATTAACAGGTCCATTTCCTTTACCCTCACATAAAATGTTTTGACCATCAACTTCTAAGTTAGCTTTTGCATAGGAGATGACTTCGCCTGACTTATCCTTTTTGACTGAAACATCATATTCATTAATTGAAATATATCTTGGTATTTCACCCATCAACCTTCTAGCCAGTAATTCAAATGAGGCATCTGCACCATCGTAACTATATCCGATAAACTCTCTATCTTTTACCTCATCAAGAAGTTTTTTAATTTTTGGATCATTTTTTTCTACCTTTATCCCTATAGAATTTAATCTAGACGTAATATTAGACTGCCCTGATTGATCTGAGATAACTATATTTCTTGAGTTGCCTACCTCTTCAGGATTAACGTGTTCGTAGGTTTTAGGATCTTTTTGAACAGCAGAAACATGCATTCCACCTTTATGTGAAAAAGCAGATGCACCAACATAAGGTAGGTGTTTATTCGGTTTTCTATTAAGTAATTCATCTAATAATCTTGAACATTGCGTTAAATTTTTTAAGTTTTCACGTTTAATATTCAATTGATAATTTTCATAAAAATCTTTTTTTAAAAAAAAAGTGGGGATTAAAGATGTTAAATTTGCGTTACCACATCTTTCACCTAACCCATTAATTGTTCCTTGAACTTGTCTTGCACCAGCTTGAACTGCTGTTAAACTATTTGCAACAGCATTTTCAGTATCATTGTGAGCATGTATTCCAAGGTTTTTTCCTGGAATATGTCTTGTAACTTCTAAAACAATTTTTTCGACTTCATGTGGAAGTGTTCCACCATTTGTATCACATAAAATAATCCATCGTGCTCCATTATCATAAGCAGATTTTAAACATGCAAGTGCATAATTTGGATTGGTCTTATATCCATCAAAAAAATGTTCGGCATCAAACATAAATTCTTTTCCTGATTTAACAATATGTTTTGTGCTTTCTGAAATGTTAGTTAGATTTTCCTCATTTGAAATTCCAAGTGCAACTTTAACTTGGAAATCCCATGATTTGCCGAATAAACAAACTGATGTACTTTTTGAATTAATTAATGAAGATAACATAGGATCGTTTTCAGCACTATGTTCTAATTTTTTAGTCATACCAAAAGCAGTTAAATTAGCCGATTTAAAGTTGTGATCTTTGTTAAAAAACTCTGTATCAGTCGGGTTGGCACCAGGCCAGCCTCCCTCTATATAATCAACACCGAGCTCATCTAAAGAAAAAGCGATTTTTTCTTTATCATCAATTGAAAAATCAACACCTTGTGTTTGTGCCCCATCTCTAAGGGTAGTATCAAATATATATAGCTGATCTTTGCTCATTTAAATTTCCACGTCGTTTTACCATCTTTATCCTCTATTAAAACACCTTTGTCTAAAAGCTCATCTCTTATTATATCAGCTTCTTCATAATTTTTATCTTCTCTAGCTTTATTTCTCTGTTTAATCTTATCTAAAATTTCATTTTCATTAATTGATAGTTTATTTTTCTTAAACTCTAACCATTGACTTTCAGGTTCATTCAACAAACCTATAAATTTACATGCCGAGACAAATAAAGCTTTATCATTGGAGTTACCTTTTTGAGCTTTGTCGTACAATTTATGAAGATTAGCAATGTATCCTGGGGTATTTAAATCATCATAGAGCGGTTTTAGAATTTCACTATCGATTTCTTCTTCTTTATAATCAGTAGCGTATACACTGTACCATTTGTTAATTGTATTTTCACAATCACTCAAAAGTTTATCATTCCAATCTAAAGGCTGTTTGTAATGGGCGCTCATTATGGCTAACCTTAAAACTTGACCACTTATTTTGTCTCTAAAATCTTTAATCTTTAAAATATTTCCTTGTGATTTAGCCATTTTTTCGTTCGACATTGTTATGAATGCATTATGCAACCAGTAATTTGCTAAAACTTTTGAGTCATTTGCACATCTTGATTGTGCAATTTCATTTTCATGGTGTGGAAATAATAAATCTATACCTCCCCCATGAACATCAAATTCATTTCCAAGAAATTTTTTTGACATAGCAGAGCATTCTAAGTGCCAACCAGGTCTGCCTTTACCCCATGGAGAAACCCAAGAAGGCTCATCACCTTTAGAAGGTTTCCATAAAACAAAATCTTCAGAATTCTTTTTATTTTCACTTACTTCTACTCTAGAACCAGCAATTAATTCTTCTAAATTTTTATTTGAAAGTTTTCCATAATCTTTAAATTTTTTTACTTCAAAATAAACATGTCCTTTAATTTCGTAAGCAAAACCTTTTTTTATTAGATCAGAAATCATTTCTACCATTAAATCAATGTGTTGAGTGGCTTTTGGTTGAAACGTAGGAGTATCACAATTTAAATAAATGCAATCCTTCTGAAAATTTTTATTTACATTTTCAGTCAATTCAGAAATTGAAATATTTTTATCCTTTGACGAGTTTATAATTTTGTCATCAACATCAGTTATATTTCTAACGTAAGTAACTTTGGAATATTTTTTTTTAAAAATTTTATAAAGAATATCAAAAACAACAATTGGTCTTGCATTACCAATATGGGGATCATCATATACCGTTGGACCACAAACATACATTCTAATATTTTTATTATCTATAGGAACAAATTTTTCTTTTTTGTTGCTTAAATTATTTGTTAAAAAAATATCATTACCCATGAAATTAGGAATATACTTAAATAATAGATTTGTGAATCTATTTGATTAATTTGGAATGATGCATACTGGAATTGGCTCCATTTTATGCAAATTTTGTTTTCTTATATTTTCGTATTTAGCTCGATTCGGAGAATTTGGATTAGACATTGCTTCCTCTAATTCTTTATATTTCAATCCTAATTGACCTTCGTCTGTTCTACCATCATCCCATAAACCATCTGTGGGGGGAGCTTCAATTATTTCTTTTAAAATTCCAAGTTCTTTTCCCAACTCCCAAATTTGAGTTTTATTACAGTCTGCTATTGGCGATATATCAACCCCACCATCACCATATTTTGTATAAAAGCCGACACCAAAATCCTCAACTTTATTACCTGTACCTACTACAATTCCTTTATTGGCTGCAGCCACTTGATACAGTGTTGTCATTCTTAATCTTGCTCTCGAATTTGCCATTCCATGCTCGTTATCAAATTTAGATAAACTTGCACTAAATGCTAAGAATAACTCATCTAAATTAACTGTATGGGCCTCAACATTATTAAAATTTTTTACTAACCATTCTTGGTGTTTTAAACTTAAATCGTGTTGATGTGATTTTTGCTTAATTGGCATAGATAAAACTATTGTTCTTAAACCAGTCATTGCACTTAATGTACTTGAAACAGACGAATCTATCCCTCCAGAAATTCCAATGACTAAAGCTTCGGCTTTAGAAGGCATATTATCCACGTAATTTTTTATCCAATTAGAAATAAAATTAACTTTTTCTGAAGTATTCATAATTGTAAAATATAAATATTAGACAATATTACAATGTCTTAAGATGCCGCTCTATTTGCAATTTTTGAATATGAGCTATTCTTTTTAATCTCATCAGAAATCAAAAACGCTAATTCTAGTGCTTGGTTCGCATTTAATCTTGGATCACAATGAGTATGATATCTTGAAGATAAGTCTTTTTCAGATATTTTTTGAGCACCACCTATACATTCTGTTACATCTTGACCTGTCATCTCTATATGCAGACCACCTGCATAACTTCCCTCGCTTTGATGACAAGCAAAAACATCTCTAACTTCTTTGAAAACACTATTGAATGGTCTTGTTTTATAGCCTGTAACTGCTTTGATAGTATTTCCGTGACATGGATCACAAGACCAAATTACATTTAGTCCTTCTTTTTTGATCGCTCTAATTAGTTTGGGTAAATATTTTGAAACATTATCAGCACCAAATCTAGAGATCAAAGTAATTTTACCTTTTTCATTCTTTGGATTAATTTTGTTACACAAATCAACTAAATCCTCAGCTTTTAAAGTTGGTCCACATTTTATACCTATTGGATTCTCAATACCTCTACAAAATTCTACATGCCCACCATCTAATTGTCTTGTTCTATCACCGATCCAAACAAAATGTGCTGAAGTAGCGTGGTTCTCACCCGTAGTAGAATCTGTTCTGGTCATAGATTCTTCAAATGGTAATAATAAAGCCTCATGTGACGTCCAAAAATTTACCGTATACAGTCTATTATTAAAATCTGATGTAATTCCACATGCTCTCATAAAAGCTATAGCATCAGCAATTTTATCTTCAAGATCTTTAAATTTTTTAGCTTGTGGGCTTTTTTTAATATAGTCTAAATTCCATAAATGGACTTTATTTAAATCTGCAAAACCTCCTTTTGAAAAAGCCCTTATAAGATTAAGCGTTGCAGCTGACTGTGAATAGGCTTTAAATAATCTTTTTGGATCAGGAATTCTTGCCTTTTCATTAAATTCCATAGCATTTATGTTGTCTCCTAAATAGCTTGGTAATTCAACTCCGTCTTTTTTTTCTGTTGAAGAACTTCTTGGTTTTGAAAACTGACCAGCTATTCTTCCAAGCTTTACAACTGGCAAAGATGCCGAATAAGTTAAAACTAATGACATCTGTAACATTAGTTTAAATGTGTCTCTTATGTTATCTGGATTAAATTCAGCAAAACTTTCTGCACAATCCCCACCTTGAAGAAGAAAAGCTTTTCCATCAACAACATCAGCAAGTTGATCTTTTAAATGTCTTGTCTCTCCAGCAAAAACTAATGGTGGAAATGTTCCAATTTTATCCAGAACACTATCCAATTCTTTTTTATCAGGATACTCTGGTATGTGTTTTACTGGATATTTTCTCCAACTATTTTTTTTCCAATTTTTCATATGCAACCTGAAAGTGTTTTAGCAGAGTTTATTTTTTATTCAACAGTGACAGATTTAGCCAAATTTCTAGGCTTATCGATATCATAACCTTTTTTAAGCGCTGAATAATATGCAAGTTTTTGAAGTGGTATAGTCAATAGAAAAGGTAACAAATCATTATTTGTATTTTCAACTTCAATTGTTTCCCAAATATTCTCCGAAACAACTTCATCTTTAATTTTATTAGTAATCAATAAAACCTTTGCACCTCTTGCTATAACTTCCTGCATATTTGAGATAGTTTTTAAATAATAACTATCCCTTGGAGCTAAAACTACAACGGGCATTCCATCTTCTATCAAGGCCAAAGGTCCATGCTTCATCTCTCCAGCAGGATATCCCTCTGCATGAACATATGATAATTCTTTTAATTTTAAGGCACCTTCAAGTGCAATTGGATATGAAAAACCTCTTCCTAAAAACATTGACCCTTTTGCTTCATTAAAAGTAGAGGATATGGCTTGAATATCATTATCAATTAACAGAGATTTTTCTATTAATTTTGGAAGATCTTGTAGATCTTTAATTTTTTCTTGATAGTTTTCTTTAGTAATTTCTTTTCGTAAAGAACTTAATTTTAGGGCAAGAATGTATAAAATTAGTATTTGACCTAAAAAGGCTTTGGTAGATGCAACTCCAATTTCTGGGCCACAATGGATTGGTAATACAAATTTTGAATCTCTTGCAATAGAACTTTCAATTACATTAACCACTGCACAAGTTTTCATTTTATTTTTATTACAAAGGTCTAGAGCTGCATAAGTATCTGCAGTTTCTCCTGATTGAGAAACAAATATATATAAAGAATTTTCTTTAAATCTATTTTTTCGATATCTAAACTCTGATGCAATATCAATATTAACATCAAGTTGAGTTAATTCGTCAAACCAATACTTGGCCATCAAGCAAGAATGGTAAGCAGTACCACAACCTATTAAGGTAATTGAATTTATTTCACTAACTTTCCATGGAAAATTAAAGATATTTATCTCCGAATTTGTTTTATCTATATATTCTTTGATTCCAGTTTTAATAGTATTTGGTTGTTCCTCTATTTCCTTGGCCATAAAGTGTTTAAAATCTCCTTTATCATAACTGGCTTCATTGGATGAGAGTTCTAAAATCTTTTTATTTATTTTTTTTCCTTCTTCATTAAAAAATAAAACTTGATCTTTTTTAACAATACAAAACTCTCCGTCATCTAAGTAGGTAACTTTGTTTGTCATTGACTTTAATGCATATGAATCGGAACCCAAATAATTTTCATTTGGACCATAACCAACTGCCAAAGGTGAGCCTCTTCTTGCCCCTACTATTAAATCTGGCATATCTTTAAAAACAATTCCAAGGGCGAAGCTTCCATGTAATTGTTTTAAAGTTTTGGTTATCGCTACTTCAAAATCTTTGGTTTTTAAATTCTCAGTTATTAAGTGAACAATAACTTCTGTATCTGTTTGGGATTTAAAATTATGACCTTGTTCTACTAAATGCTTTTTTAATACTGTTGAATTTTCAATTATTCCGTTATGAACAACCGATACATTAAATGACGAGTGTGGATGAGCATTGACACTGTTTGGCATGCCATGCGTAGCCCATCTAACATGTCCAATACCAATGTTACCTTTAAGGTTTTTTAAATCAAAGTTTTGTTCCAATTTGTCAACTCTACCCTCTGATTTGAACTCATTAATTTTACCATCTGATAAAGTTGCTATCCCAGCTGAGTCATAACCTCTATATTCCAATTTTTTCAACGAGTTGACTATATTTGCTGAAACAGATTTATTGCTAGAAATACCTATAATTCCACACATATTTATTTTTATTTTCTTTTAAAATTTTTAACCTCAGTTTGTAATGAACGTGTAAGTGCTAAAGAGTTTTTTTCTACATTTTTAGTTATTACTGATCCTGCTCCTACTATACTATTATTTTCAATTGTGACAGGAGCAACCAATGAAGAGTTTGAGCCTATAAAAACTTTGTCTTTAATTTTAGTTTTACTTTTTTTAATACCATCATAATTACAAGTAATTGTTCCTGCTCCAATATTTACTGACTTACCTAATTCGCTGTCACCTATGTAAGATAAATGATTAACTTTTGTTTTTTTACCTACAATACTTTTTTTTACTTCAACAAAGTTTCCTATTTTAGAGCCCTCCTTTAATATGGTTTCAGGTCTTATCCTCGCGTAAGGACCAATTTCAACTTTATTTTCAATCTTGCAAGACTCTAAATGTGAAAATGATTTGATGATTACATTGTTACCAATTTTAACTTTTGAGCCTATTACAACATATGGTTCTATTACGACATTCTTTCCAATCTTAGTATCCTTAGAAAAAAAAATAGTCTCAGGTCCTGTCATTTTGACTCCCATCTTAAAAAATTTATTCCTTAATTTATTTTGAATTTTTTGTGAATTTAGCTCTTTCATTTAGAATTTCTTTACATTAAGTATATGTTTTAATTAATTCACAAATTATTTCTTTAAAATACTTTTATAATGAAGCAAAAATTAACAATTTTATTCGATTTAGACGGCACACTTGTAGATACCGCTCCAGATTTAATAATTGCTCATAATCATGTTATGAAAAAATTTGGTTATCCAACAAAAACGATAGATGAACTAAAAAATGCAGTTGGAAAAGGTGCAAAAGCAATGATGGCAAAAGCTCATGGTGAGTGGAAGTGGTTTGATGAAAAAATTAAAAATCAAATGTCAGATGAATTTTTATCTTTTTATGGAAAAAATATTTTAAACAAAAGTAAATTAATTAATGGAATAAAAGATTTTTTAAATTGGTGCAAAAAAGAAAATATTTCAATGGCAGTATGTACAAATAAAACAGAACACCTTGCAGTAGACCTATTAAAAAAAATTGGAATTTATGAATATTTTGAATACGTTGCTGGATACAATACTTTTGAATATTGCAAACCTGACCCTAGACACCTTACCTCTGTTGTTGAAATTTTAGATGGTGATGTAAAAAAAACAATTATGATTGGTGACAGCGAGACTGATGCTAATGCAGCTAAAGGTGCAGATATACCAATGATTTTGTTAAAATATGGTTATACTGAAAAAAGATCTGATGAAATTTATCATAATCACTTGATAAACGACTTTATTGGTATTGAAAAAATTATTTCTAAATATCTTTAATATTGATTAATTTTATTTAACTATTAAAAACAAAATGATCATTAAGGAGTTATTTTGTTATTACATAAAGTTAAAGTTTATCCATCAAAAATTAATTTACCAAAAAAAAAACAACTCGCATGGAAAATTGCTGAAATTGCTAGTGATAATTCAAAATTAAATAAAGAAGCCATAGAGATGGTGATCAATAGAATAATTGATAACGCATCTGTTGCTATCGCATCGTTAAATAGAAGACCGGTTGTATCTTCAAGGGAAATGGCTTTAAAACACTTCAGAACAAATGGCTCAACACTTTTTGGGGTTAATTCTAAATTAAAATTTGATTGTGAATGGGCGGCATGGTCCAATGGAACAGCTGTAAGGGAGTTAGACTTTCATGATACTTTTTTAGCAGCAGATTATAGTCACCCTGGTGACAATATCCCTCCTCTACTAGCTGTAGCACAACAAAACAAAAAAAGTGGCTTAGATCTTTTGAGAGGTATTATTACTGCATACGAGGTTCAAGTAAATTTAGTAAAAGGAATTTGCTTACATAAACATAAAGTCGATCATATAGCACATCTTGGACCAAGTGTGGCTGCAGGGTTAGGTTCAATGTTAAAACTAAACACTGAAACAATTTATCAAGCAGTTCAGCAAGCTCTACACACAACAATATCGACAAGACAATCTAGAAAAGGAGAAATATCAAGTTGGAAAGCCTATGCACCAGCTCATGCAGGTAAACTAGCAATTGAGGCTGTAGATAGAGTCATGAGAGGTGAAGGAGCGCCAAGCCCTATTTATGAAGGAGAAGATAGTGTAATTGCAAGAATATTAGATGGTAAAAAAGCAAATTATAAAGTTCCTCTTCCTAAAAAAGGAGAAAGTAAAAAAGCTATTTTAGAAACTTTTACGAAAGAGTATTCTGCAGAATATCAATCTCAAGCTTTAATAGATTTAGCAAAAAAATTAAAAAGTAAAATACAAAATTTAAATCAAATTAAAAAAATAGACATACACACCAGTCATCACACACATTATGTGATTGGAACTGGTGCGAATGATCCTCAAAAAATGGATCCAAACGCAAGTAGGGAAACACTTGATCATTCGATTATGTATATATTTGCAGTTGCCTTAGAAGATGGTGATTGGCATCACATAAAATCTTATACTAAATCAAGAGCAAATAGAAAAAGTACTATTAGAATATGGAGATCTATAAAGACTTTTGAAGACAAAAAATGGACAAAAAAATATCACGACCCAAATCCAAAGAAAAAATCATTTGGTGCAAAAGTTGTTGTTACCTTAAATAATGGTAAAAAAATTACAGAAGAGCTTGATAGAGCTGACGCACATCCATACGGTGCAAGACCGTTTAAAAGACAAAATTATATTAATAAATTTTTAACATTAACAAAA
This sequence comes from uncultured Pelagibacteraceae bacterium, assembly GCA_902539165.1. Classification (GTDB taxonomy): domain Bacteria; phylum Pseudomonadota; class Alphaproteobacteria; order Pelagibacterales; family Pelagibacteraceae; genus Pelagibacter. The sequence continues at coordinate 192,793 of CACBHY010000002.1, read as the reverse complement.
GATATTCTTGATAAAAAAGAGAGTGATAGATTTTTAAAAGCAGTTCAAAAGTTAATAAAACTGAAGCCAGGTCAATTAGATAGGTTAAATATCGAAGTTAAGAAAACTAAGTTAAAAAGAAATCTGAAAAAAGGAATTTTTTAATGCACTTTGTTGAGAAAGAACCTAGTCAAAAAAGAATAGATTTTGATATTAAATTAAAATCAAACAAAATTTTAAGAATTCCAGGTGCTTACAATCCTTTAACTGCTAAATTAATTGAAGAAATTGGATATGACGCAGTTTATGTGTCTGGTGGTGTTATGGCTAATGATCTTGGTTTTCCTGATATTGGGCTAACAACTTTACAAGATGTTAGTACGAGATCTTATTTAATTTCAAGAGTAACAAATCTTCCAACTATTGTTGACGTAGATACTGGCTTTAAATCTTGCAAAGAAACAATAGAAACATTTGAAGAATTTGGAATTACGGGTGTTCATTTAGAAGATCAAATTGAAAGAAAGAGATGTGGCCATCTAGATAACAAAGAATTAATTTCTACAGAAGAAATGGTAAAAAAAATCAAAGAATGTGTGGCTGCTAAAAAAGATCAAAATTTTAAAATTATAGCAAGATCTGATGCGAAAGGCGTTGAGGGAATTGATAAAATGATTGAAAGATGCAAAGCATATATTGATGCTGGTGCAGAAATTATTTTTCCAGAAGCTTTACATGATGAAAAAGATTTTGAAAAAACTAGAAAAGAATTGTCTTGTTATCTACTTGCTAATATGACCGAGTTTGGAAAATCCAAGCTTTTTAATTACAAAGAATTGGAAAACTTTGGTTATAATATTGTGATTTACCCAGTAACTACACAACGTTTAGCAATGAAAAATGTAGAGGATGGATTGAGGGACATTTATGCAAATGGACACCAAAATAATATTATTGATAAAATGCAAACTAGGAAAAGACTGTATGAGCTTGTTGAATACGAAAAATATAATAGTTTAGACGAAAAAATATATAATTTCAGTACTGAAGGGCACGAATGAGTGAAGACATTAAAAAAGGCCTGATGGGCGTAACAGTTGATGAAACTGCAATTTCTAAAGTGATGCCTGAAATAAATTCTTTGACCTACAGAGGTTATGCTGCGCAAGACTTATGTGCCAACTGTAAATTTGAAGAGGTTGCATATTTGATTTTAAATGGTGAACTTCCTAATAAAAAACAATTAAAAGAATTTGAAAGACAAGAAAAAAAAGAGAGATCAATCTCGAAAACTTTAACTGAGGCAATAAAGAAAATTCCAAAGAAAGCCCATCCAATGGATGTTGCTCGGACAGCTGTAAGTATAATGGGTCTTGAAGACAAGGAGACAAGAGATAATTCCCCAAAAGCCAATATGAGAAAAGTAATGAGAATATTTGCAAAAACTCCTGTTGCTTTAGCAGCTTTTTATAGATCTAGAAAAGGTAAAAAAATAATTCCTCCAAAAAAGAAACTTTCATTTTCTGAAAATTTCTTTCATATGTGCTTTGGTAAAGTTCCAAATAAAGACATCGTAAAAGCCTTTGATGTTTCATTAATTTTATATGCTGAGCACAGCTTTAATGTTTCAACATTTACAGCACGAACGATCACAAGTAGTTTATCAGATATTCACGGTGCAATTACTGGTGCAATAGCAAGTTTAAAAGGTCCTTTACACGGTGGAGCTAATGAAGAAGTTATGCACATGATGAGTAAAATAAAAAAACCAGAAAATGCCCTAAACTGGATTAACAAAGCTTTAGACAACAAAGATGTTGTAATGGGATTTGGTCATAGAGTTTATAAAAGTGGAGACTCTAGAGTACCAACTATGAGAGAATATTTCGGAAAAGTAGCAAAGATTAAGAAGGATAAAAAGTTTGAGAAAATTTACGATATTGTCGAAAAAGTGATGATTGAGAGAAAAAATATTCATCCAAATGTAGATTATCCAACTGGTCCAACTTACCATTTGATGGGTTTTGATACTGATTTTTTTACACCCATATTTGTAATATCAAGAATTACTGGTTGGTCAGCACATATATTTGAACAGCATGCAGCTAACAAATTAATTAGACCACTTGCAAGTTATAACGGTAATAAATACCGAAAAGTTAATAAATTAAATAAAAGATAGTATTAACTAAACGCTTCTGTCCAAGTACCTTGGGTTGATGCTTTAGAATATTCAGTTGCACGTCCTTCAAAGAAATTCATGTGTTCTACAGCATTAAGCATGGTATCAAGCCAAGTTAGAGGATTTTTATTAATATCATATATTGGTTCTAGGCCTAATTGATCAAGTCTTCGATTGGCTATAAATCTAATATAATCTTTTACTTCTTGTGCTGTTAAACCTTCCATTGGACCCATTTCAAAAGCTAGATCAATAAAAGCATCTTCATGTTCAATGATAGTTCTGCAAGCTTCATAAAGTTCTTTTTTCAACTTAGGTGTCCAGATCTCAGGGTTTTCTTTAATGAATTCTTTAAAAATTCTAATCATAGAATTGCAATGAAGAGTTTCATCCCGAACAGACCACGTTACTATTTGGCCCATACCTTTCATTTTGTTATGTCTTGGAAAATTTAGAAGAATAGCAAAACTGGCAAACAATTGTAAGCCCTCAGTAAAAGCACTAAATACTGCAACTGTTTTAGCAATATCTTCTTTAGAGTTTACATTGAAGTCTTGCATGTAATCATATTTATCTTTCATTTCTTTATACTTCATAAAAGCCGAGTACTCAGACTCGGGCATTCCAATTGTATCTAAAAGATGAGAATAAGCTGCCACGTGCACAGTTTCCATAGCGGCGAATGCAGTCATCATCATTAATACTTCTGTAGGTTTGAATACGGTAGTATAATGTCTTAAGTAACAATTATTAACCTCAACATCAGCTTGAGTAAAAAACCTAAAAATTTGAGTTAATAAATTCTTCTCTGATTGAGATAAATTTTTTTGCCAATCTCTTACATCATCTCCAAGAGGAACTTCTTCCGGCAACCAATGAATTCTTTGTTGCGTTAACCAAGCATCATAGCACCATGGGTATCTAAAAGGTTTGTAAACTGGATTTTCAACTAACAAACCCATTTTTTTTGGTTGTATGATTTCTTTTTTTCCTGGTTGGATAATTTCTGAATTAATTTTTTCTGCTACTGACATGATAGACACTCCTCGTATTCTGGTTCTTCTGTTTTGGTTGATTTATTTTTGTAAACATTGGCCATAATATCTGTTGATTTTGAATCGTTGATATTTTCAGCTCTTTGAATCGATTTTGATCTACAGTAATAAAGACTCTTTAAGCCTTTTTTCCAAGCGTCAAAATGAATTTTGTGCAACTCTTTTTTATGAACATCAGCCGGTAAAAACAAATTTACAGATTGTGCTTGAGAGATATATGGAGTTCTATCTCCACTTAATTCAATTATCCAATTTTGATTTAATTCAAATGCAGTTTTAAAAACATCTTTTTCTAGATCGGTTAAAAAATCTAGGTGATTTACCGAACCTTGGTTTGTTGTAATAGTAGACCAAGTTTCATCATCATTTTTACCGTGAGTTTCTAATATTTCCTCCAAATATCTGTTTCTGACGTTAAAGGATCCTGAAAGCGTTTTATGAGTATAGCTATTTGCTGCAATAGGCTCAACCCCAGGGGATGCGCCACCGCAAATAATAGAAATAGATGCAGTTGGAGCAATTGCGGTTTTGTTAGAAAATCTCTCTTGATAACCGTATTCTGCCGCATCTGGACATGCGCCACGTTCTTCAGCTAAATCTTTTGATGCTTGATTTACTTTTTCATCAATATTTTTAAATATTTTTTTATTCCAGGATTTTGCCATTACTGACTCTAGTGGAATTCTATTTTTTTGTAAGAAAGAATGAAAGCCCATAACACCAAGACCAACACTTCTCTCTCTTTCAGCTGAATATTTTGCATCCTTAAATTGATCAGGAGCCTTATTAATAAAATCAGATAAAACATTATCTAAAAATCTCATTACATCACTAATCATGTTTGGATCGTCTTTCCACTCATCATATTTTTCTAAGTTTAAAGAAGACAAACAACAGACTGCTGTTCTATCTCTTCCGTCTTTATCAATACCAGTTGGTAAAGTAATCTCGCTACACAAATTAGAAGTTTTCACTGTTAAGTTTGCTAACTTGTGATGTTGAGGAATTAGCCTGTTAACTGTATCGATATAAATGATGTAAGGTTCACCAGTTTCAATTCTGGCAGTTAATAATCTTATCCATAAATTTCTTGCTGAAATAGTTTGTTGAATTGTGCCATCAGCAGGACTTTTAAGTGCCCACTGTTCATCAGTTTCCACAGCTCTCATAAAAGCATCGGAAACTAGAACACCGTGATGTAAATTAAGTGCTTTTCTATTTGGATCACCTCCCGTTGGTCTTCTCATTTCAATAAATTCTTCAATTTCTGGATGATCAATTGGAAGATAGCACGCAGCAGATCCTCTTCTTAGTGAACCCTGGCTGATTGCCATTGTTAAAGAATCCATAACTTTAATAAAAGGAATAATTCCTGAGGTCTTTCCAACTTTACCTATTTTTTCACCAATAGATCTTAGGTTGCCCCAGTAACTTCCAATCCCACCACCTTTTGCTGCAAGCCAAACGTTTTCACTCCAAAGATCAAGAATACCGCCTAGACTGTCTGATGCTTCATTTAGAAAACATGAAATAGGTAATCCTCTTTTAGTTCCACCATTGGATAAAACAGGTGTTGCTGGCATGAACCAAAGATTGCTAATGTAATTGTAAATTCTTTGAGCATGTAAGTTGTCATCTGCATATGAACTTGCAACACGAGCAAATAAATCTTGGAAAGATTCGTTTTGTCCAAGATATCTATCTTTTAATGTTGCTTTACCAAAGTCAGTTAAATTTGAGTCCTTAGATCTATCAATTTTAATAATGATACCTTTATCGTTTTGAAAAAGCTCAGTCTCGTTATTTAATGAGAAAAGATCTGGTCTTTTTTCTTTTGAAACTTCATTAACACTTGGGGAATATTCAGAGACAGCTTTCTTTAGGGCCTGCGATAAAATTTTATTCATAATTTATACTTTAATTTAATGTTGCGACGAAAACAACTACATGTTGTATGCGTTTAGTGTTAATATACTATATAAACAGTAAATCAATAGAACATTTATAGAACATAGTAAAAAAAATATCAATAAAAAAATTAAACTATTAGTAAGAAATTAACATAAAGATAGTAAGTACTTAAATTATGAAACAAAATATCAAAATTGACCCCTATGGCTTTAGAGAATATGACGCGCGATGGTTGTATAAAGAAAGCATAAATGAACTTGGAATAGAGAATCTTGGTAAAGGTTTAGGGACGCAGATTAAAATACATACAAAAAAAGATAATCCAAGAGTTATAGTTGGACATGATTATAGATCTTACAGCGAAGAAATAAAATCTGCTCTTACTAAAGGATTATTATCAACTGGTTGTAATGTTGAAGATGTAGGTTTGTCATTATCACCTATGGTTTATTTTGCACAATTTAGTTTAAATTCAGATGCTGTTGCAATGGTCACTGCGAGTCATAATGAAAACGGATGGACTGGTGTTAAAATGGGAATAAAAAAAGGATTAACACATGCGCCAGAAGAAATGAAAGAATTAAAGAATATTACTTTAAATGAAGAATTTATATTAGGAAAAGGAACAGAAAAAAAAATAGAAGATTTTCAAAACATATATAAAGACGATTTAATCAATAAAAACAAAATAAATAAAAAAATTAAAGCAGTTGTAGCATGTGGGAATGGAACAGCTGGGATTTTCGCTCCTGATATTTTAAGAGGCATTGGTTGTGAAGTGATAGAGTTAGATTGTAATTTAGACTGGACTTTTCCTAAATACAATCCTAATCCAGAGGATTTGGAAATGTTACATGAAATAGCAAAATCAGTTAAAGAAAATAATGCAGATATCGGTTTTGGATTTGATGGTGATGGCGATAGGGTTGGGGTAATTGATAACAATGGAGATGAAATTTTTTCGGATAAAATTGGTTTATTAATTGCAAGAAATTTATCTTTGAAACATAAAAATTCAAAATTTGTAGTGGATGTTAAATCAACAGGTTTATATTCTAAAGATAAAATTTTGTTAGGTAATAATTGTGAGACAATTTATTGGAAAACTGGTCATTCTCATATAAAAAGAAAAGTTAATAGTGAAAAAGCTCTTGCTGGCTTTGAAAAAAGTGGACACTTCTTTTTTAATGAGCCCTTAGGTTATGGTTATGATGATGGTATCAATTCAGCAATTCAAGTTTGCCATTTATTAGAAAAACAAAATAAAAAAATGAATGAGATCATTAACGAATTACCTAAAACTTTTCAGTCACCAACAATGGCTCCCTTTTGTAAAGATGAAGAAAAATATGAGGTTGTTGATGAGCTAGTAAAACAGGTTACAAAAATTAAGGAGAGCAAATTTAAAATTGATGATCAAACAATTAGTGAGGTTTTAACTGTTAATGGAATAAGATTTTCATTTGAAGATGGATCTTGGGGATTGATTAGAGCTTCATCTAATAAACCCTCCTTAGTGATTGTCACGGAAAGTCCAACATCAGATATAAGGAAGAAAAAAATCTTTGATTTTATTGACGATTTACTTCAAAAAACTGGAAAAATTGGCGAATATGATCAAAAAATTTAACTCTTGATAACATTAATTTTCAACTAATAAGTGTTCATAAAAATGTAAAGAATCGTTTATTTTAAATTGTGAGGTGATGGAGGGAGACTGAAGTCACCTCTTTTTTTTTGTAAACAACCATATGGCTGATAAAAAAGTTAGATCTATAGCAAAAACTTTTTCGTGGAGACTTTTCATTTTCATTTACTGGGTAATATTTGGTTATATTTATACTGGAACTTTTACTGGTGCTAGTATACTGGGTATTGGCTCAATTATTCCTCTTTTCTTTTACTATTTTCATGAAAGAATTTGGAATAAAATTAAATGGGGTATGAATTAGAAGTTAAATAAGTTTTTTAACCTTGTCAGAAACAATTATCTTTTTATTATTGATATAGTCCTCGTGATTTTTTTCGATATTCTTTAGTTCGTATAAATAATTTACCATTACACCAAATGATCTATTTAAACCTACCTCTGATACATTTGCGTTAATAATAATATCGTCAATTATTGCTCCGTTACCTAAATGAAATCTACAAACATCGTTAATAGGTAATTTTTTATTATTTTTTTCATTCATTAAATAATGTGCAACTAATTTTAATAAAGCATCTTTGTTTGAAAGAATTCTGGGATCTCCAGGTTTTAAGTCGGGTGATTTTAAAAAAGATATGTTTTCTAAGGAGATATTTCCTAGAATATTTTTAATTTTGCTATCCTCCAAATAAGAAAACCAATCTCTAAAACCAGGTATAGGAGACAAAGTTCCAAAATTTTTTATATTTGGTAACTCTTCTTGTATTTCAAAAACTACTCTTTTAATTAAAAAATTTCCCAGTGTTACTCTTGATAATCCCTCTTGGCAATTACTGATAGAATAAAAAGTTGCAGAATCATATTTTTTATCCCCTTCAGTTCTGGGTTTCGTTATTTCTTGAATGGATTTTCCAAGACCATTTGTTAGTGCTACTTGAACAAATATTATTGGTTCATCTTCAAGTGCTGGATGAAAGTATGAAAAAAATCTTCTGTCTTCCCCTAATCTTCTTTTAAGTTCATCCATATCTTTAATTTCATGAACTCTCTCATATTTCATAATTTTTTCTAAAACTGCTGCTTTGGTATCCCAAGTTATTTTCGCAAGTTTAAGAAATCCTGGATTAAACCAGGATTTAAATAATTCTCTTAAGTCATCATCTAAAGGTTTGAGGTCTTTGTGTTCATCTAGAATTTTTAACAAATCTTCTCTCAACGAAACGATTGTTGAAATTCCATTAGGAGCCATGTTCATTCTCTTAAAAAGTTCTCTTCTTTTCCCTTCTGAGGTAATAAATAACCTGTATAAATTTTTATCATTTTGGGTTTTTTGATAAGTTTCAATAGCTTCTGCAACTTTTGTGTGATTAGGCTTATATTTCTCATTAATCTTTTGAAAAAAAAGAAGCTTATTTTCCAGTGTAAGTGATTGATATAAATCAGTTATATCTCTTGCAACAGTAATACCAAATGCAGCGCCTTTATTAGAAATTAAATCATCACACAATGATAGAATTGTTTCTAGGTCGTTTTTTTTAAGTTCAGTTTTTTTAAATAGCTTTTGACCAACATCTGCTATTGAAGAAATAATTTCTTTTAAATTGAATTTCATTATTATTTATAATTTTTTATTAAGTTAAATTTAAATATTCAATAAAAGATCTTATAGAAACAGCAATTAAAAAAGTTCCAAAGATCCTGCTTAACAGCTTTTTATCTAATTTATATACAGCTTTTGCACCTACGCGTGCCATTAACATCGTCACAGGCACAAACACAATAAAACCTAATAAATTAATGTAACCAATACTAAAAGGTGTGCTTACGTTTCCAACAATTTTACCTCCAGTTATCATTGTAATAGTTCCACTTAAAGCAATCAAAAACCCAATAGCTGATGCTGTTCCTATAGATTTTCTTATATCGTAACCAAAAGTTCTCATAAATGGGACCATTAAAGATCCACCTCCAATACCAAGTAACACAGAAATAAAACCAACGATAATTCCAGAAATATTTTTAATTGAATCTTTAATTTGTTTTGGATTTTCTACAACTTTTTCTCTAAAGAAAATAAAAAATAAGCCAACTATGAAAGCCATAATTGAAAAAAATAAAACAAAAGTGGGTGTTTTTAAATTTACTGCTAAAAAAGTACCTCCAATTACTCCAAGTACAATAAAAACACCAAATGATTTTACTAATTTAAAATCAACTGCATCAAATTCCATATGAGTCTTAGCTGAAATAACTGATGTTGGAATTATTATTGCTAAAGAGGTTCCAACAGACAAATGCATTCTTGTTGCAATATCAAAATCTAATACTGTAAATGCATAATAAAGAGCTGGTACCATTATAATACCGCCTCCAACTCCTAATAAACCTGCCATAAAACCTGCAACTGATGCAGCTATTGATAAAACAACTAATAAATTAATTATTTCATTTATATCTAAAATTTCCATTAAGAATTGGCCTGGATTGCTTTCTCATTATTTTGAACAATTGTCATAATATGTTTTGTTTTTTGAAAATCAGACTCTCGAGCCATTAGATTATCACTTAAATATCTTTTCCAATCTTTTGAACCAACCTGACCATGATACAGACCTACTGTATGTCTCATTATATGATTAACTTTTGTTCCTAATTTAACCTCTTTATCTACATATTCTAAAAGTTTTTCTACAACCTGTTCTCTTGTTGGATTGTTATCATTTTTGAATAACTCTTTTTCAATTTCTATTAAAAAATATGGATTTTGATAAATCGATCTTCCAATCATGACACCATCACAAAAATTTAAATGATTATTAATTTCGCTTACTTTTGAAATACCTCCATTAATAATTATTTCCAATTCAGGGTTTTGCTTTTTTATTTCGTAAACCATGTTGTAATTTAATTTAGGAATATTTAAATTTTGTTTTGGAGATAAACCAGTCAGCATTGCTTTTCTTGCATGCAAAATGAATGTTTTGGTTCCTGCATCACGCATTTTATGAATAAAATTATTCAAATAATCAAATTCTTCTGTTTGATCAAAACCAATTCTTGTTTTGGCAGTAACTGGAATATTGCAAGCATTTACCATTGAATTTATACACTCTGCTACCAGATCTGGTTCTTTCATTAAGCATGCTCCAAACATATTTTTTTGAACCTTTTTACTTGGACACCCAAGATTTATATTGATTTCATCGTATCCCATATCCTCTGCGATCTTTGCAACTTCTGCTAACTCTTCTTTATTTGATCCACCAACTTGTAATGCTAATGGTTTTTCTTCAGGACTGTAGGATAAGATTTTTTTTCTATCTCCATGTATTGCAGATTTAGTTGCAACCATTTCAGAATAAAGCATGACGTTTTTACTCATTAATCTTAAGAAAAAACGATCATGTCTATCTGTGCAATCCATCATTGGAGCAACAGATATTTTTCGATTAATTTTATTATTAGTATCCAAGAGGTTTACCCATTATTTTGTCAGGAAGCCATGTCACTATTTCTGGAAAGATACATAAAATTAAAATAGCTAAAGCCATTATAATCATAAATGGTATAGAACCTTTTAAGATTTCTGACAAACTAACGTCTGGGGTAATTCCTTTAATTATATAAAGATTTAATCCAACAGGTGGAGTTATCAATCCTATTTCCATATTTATAGTAAATACAATTGCAAACCAATATGGATCAAATCCTAAAGTTGTTATAACGGGTAACAATATTGCTGATGTCATTACTATCACAGCAACTGGAGGTAAGAAGAAACCGGCTATTAAAAGAAAAATATTTATTAAAAGAAATACAACCCATTTATTAGAACTTAGTTCAACCATACTCTGAGCTAAAGACTGAGTTACATAAAGCTGGGAAAGAGTAAAAGCAAAAAGATAAGAAGCTGCAATAATGAACATAATCATTACACTCTCTTTCATTGATACTTTAACTATATTCCATATTTTTTTTGGTTGATAAATTTTGTAGACTACGGCTATCAATACAAATACTAAAAATGCTCCAACACCAGAAGCTTCAGAAGGAGTTGCTACACCACCATACAAAACATATAGAACTCCAGCTATAATTGCTAAGAATGGGAGTATTCTTGGTAACACTTCCAGTTTTTCTTTTAAGGTTGGTCTTACTCTATTACTTAAAGCTTTTGCTGCTTCTTTATCAATGAAGTAACTATGTATTAATGCCCAAATAGCAAACATGCCAGCTAACATAAAGCCTGGAACCAAACCACATAAAAATAATCTTCCAATAGATGTACCGGTTGCAATTCCATAAACAATTAAAACTATGCTTGGAGGAATCAAGACTCCTAATGTTCCACCCGCTGCAATAGTACCTGTAGCAATTTGGTCAGAGTAACCTCTCTTTCTCATTTCTGGTATACCCATTGTACCTATGGCTGCACATGTAGCTGGACTAGATCCACTTAAAGCAGCAAATATAGAACAAGCACCTATATTAGAAATAACTAACCCCCCTGGCACTCGCCAAAGCCATCTATCTAAACCAGTATAAAGATCCTTTCCAGCAGGAGAATTTGCTACTGCCATTCCCATTAAAATAAACATTGGAATTGAGAGAAGTACAAAAGAATTTAGGCCCGCATAAAATGTTTCTGCAAAAACATCGAGCATTTGAATACCTTCAAATGCAACCAGTAAAACTATTGATACAAAACTAAGACCAAAGGCGATCGGTATTCCAGAAAATAAAACTATCAATGTAAAAACAGCTACTATAATTGCTATTATTAGAGGATCCATTAATTTTGCTTAGCCTCATCCGTTAATTTAATAATTTCCGCAATGTATTGAAGTATCATTAAAATAGCTCCTATCATCATTGATGAATAAGGTATCCATAATGGAGGATCCCAAACTGTTCCTGTAGAGTAGTTTTTAGTAAATGCTTCCTCTACCATCAAAAAACCAAAATAAAACAAAATTAAAAAAAATAATAAACTTAAAAATGAAGTGAATATTTTGAGACGTAAAACACTTTTTTTTGACATAAAATCATAAATCCACTCCATACTAACATGAGCTTTTTCGCTTAAAACATAAGCACTACCTATAAATGTAGAAGCAACTAGTAACATTGTTACAAGTTCAGTTTGCCAAGTTATTGCTCTTTGAAAAAAATATCTTTCAAATACTAGTTCCACAATAACTAATATAGATAAAAGTAAGGCCAAAACAGCAAAAGCTCCACAAGCTCTTGCTATAAAATCGCAAAATTTTAAATATTTATTTTTCATAAAAAAAACCCCTATTTAAAATCAATAAATAGGGGTTCTTTATATAGTATTTTTATTTAACTGCCAAAGCCATTTCCATTAATTTATCTCCACCTGGAACTTTCTCGGCGAAAGCTTTGTGAGAAGATTTTTTTGCTATCTCAACCCAAGCAGCGTGATCTTTCTCATCCATATAAACTAATTTTACACCAGCAGCTTTATATGCATCCTCAAACTTTTTATCTAAGTTTTCAACTTGAGCAGTCATATATTTTTCTGCAACTTTTCCAGCGTCCATAAGTGCATTTTGTTGTTTTGAGTTTAAAGCATCAAAAGACTTTTTAGACATAAGAATTGGCTCATACATAAACCATAATCCAAATTTTCCTGGAGGTGTCGCACAGCTAACTTGTTCGTAAATTTTATAACTTACAAAACTTCCTGAACTAGTGTTTGCACCTGTTAATACACCTGTTTGTAATCCAGTGTAGATTTCTGAAGAAGGCATACTTTGAATACCAGCTCCCGCTGCTTCTAACATTTGGTTAAAAGCTTTTCCAGCAGCTCGCATTACTTGTCCTTTTGCATCACTAGGATTTTTTATACATTTAGATTTTGATGCAAATCCTCCACCTAACCATGCATCAGACAGAACTACTACACCGGCGTCAGTAATAATTCTTTTTATTTCTGTCATCATTGGACCTTTATTAAATCTCAATGCATGATCATGATTTTTTACAGTTCCAGGCATTAATGTTGCATCAAATTCTGGATGAAACTTTGAAGCATATGCTAAAGGAAATGCTGATATATCCAATTGTCCAGTAGTCATTGGTTTCCACTGTTCTTTTGGTTTATACAAAGATTTTGCTGGGTAGATTCTTATATCTATTCCAACGTTAGCTTTTTTTACTTCATCCGCAATTATTTGAACCATTTCATGACGCGGATCATATGATCCATCAGCCCTTGGTGTTCCAGGCCATTGATGACTTGCTTTTAACGTAACAGCATAAGCAGAACCAATCATTGTGAACGCCAAAACTAATGAAGTAAAATATAAAGATAATTTTTTAAACATTATTTTTTCCTCTCAATTGTTATTTAATTCGTGCATTAAAATGAAGATGTTGATAAGAGTCAAGGCTTCAAAATAACTGCAAAATTTTATGGATGGGCCTTTAAAAAACTTATTAGTTGTAGATTTAACAAGGGTATTAGTTGGTCCATATTGCACTATGATATTATCAGATCTTGGTGCAAGAGTTATAAAAGTTGAAGCACCTGAAATTGGTGATGACTCTCGTAAATTTGGACCGTTTGTTCAAGATTATTCTGCCTATTTTATGTCACTAAATAGAGGAAAAGAAAGTATCGCTCTAAATTTAAAAAATGAAGATGATAAAAAAATTTTTGATAAAATTTTGTCTAAGGCAGATATTTTAGTAGAAAATTTTAAACCTGGTACTCTAAAAAAATGGGGTTATGGTTGGGAAGAAGTGAATAAAAAATATCCTAAACTAATTTACGCATCTGCTTCTGGTTTTGGACAAACAGGTCCTTTAAAAGAATTGCCAGCATACGACATGGTAGTTCAAGGTATGGGGGGATTGATGAGTGTAACTGGTCAACCTAACTCTGAACCTACAAGAGTTGGTACGTCAATTGGAGATATCACTGCCGGTCTGTTTACTGCTATTGGTATCAATGCAGCTTTATACGATAGACAAAAAACTGGAAAAGGAATGTTCATAGATGTCTCCATGCTTGATTGTCAAATAGCTATACTTGAAAATGCAATTGCTAGATATTTATCAAAACATGAAATTCCCGAACCAATGGGTTCAAGACATCCTTCTATTGCACCTTTTGAAGCTTTTAAAACAAAAGATAGCTACATTATAGTTGCTGCCGGTAATGATAAATTGTTTGAAAAATTATGTAACGTTTTAAAAATTTCAGAAGTTAGCATAGATGAAAAATTTAATTCCAATTCAGCTAGAGCAAAAAATATAGATAAACTGAAAATAATTTTAGAAGATAAGTTGTCGTCAAAATCAACAACTGATTGGGTAAATGAAATGGAAAAAGAAAGAATTCCTTGCGGCCCTATATACAATATTAAAGAAGCAGTTGAGAACCCACAGGTTGAAGCAAGGAATATGATTGTTAAGGCTTACCATAAAGTTATTGGAGATTTTAAATTAGCAGGTAACCCAATAAAGATGTCAACTTATAAAGATCCAAAAAAAAGAGGCGACATACCTGATTTAGATGAGCACCGGGAAAAAATACTTAAAGAATTCAACTAATTATATTATAAGGAGTTAGATTATGTTAGACAAAAGAAAATTTTATATAAATGGAAAATGGGTTTCTCCAAGTAAACCAAATGATCTTGAGGTAATTAATCCTTCTACAGAAGAAGCTTTTGCAACTATCTCTCTTGGTTCAAAAGAGGATACAAACTCTGCTGTGAGCGCTGCTAAACAAGCGCTAGCAACATGGAGTGAAAGCTCTAAGGAAGATAGAATTAATCTTCTAGAAAAATTATTAGATATTTATAAAAAAAGATATTCTGAAATGACAGAAGCCATATCTATGGAAATGGGAGCACCTATGGATTGGTCAAGAGACTCTCAAACATCGAGCGGTCAATCCCACCTTGAAGATTTCATAGTGAGATTAAAAGAATTTAAATTTGACGAGCAATTCAGTCCAGAATCAAACAACCGAATTTGCTACGAGCCAATTGGAGTGTGTGGTCTAATTACTCCATGGAACTGGCCAATTAACCAAATTGCTTTAAAAGTTGTTCCTGCATTCGCAACTGGATGTACTATGATCCATAAACCATCAGAAATAGCACCTATGTCTGCTATGTTATTTGCTGAAATGATCGATGAAGCGGGCTTTCCAGCAGGTGTTTTTAACCTAGTAAACGGAGATGGTGTAGGTGTAGGTACTGATATTTCAACACACCCTGATATTGATTTAGTTTCATTTACAGGTTCGACACGTGCAGGAAAATTAATTTTAAAAAATGGAGCAGAAACAATCAAAAGAGTTTGTCTTGAATTAGGTGGTAAAGGTGGGAACATTGTTTTTGCTGACTCACACCCTAATGCAGTTCGTGATGGTATTAGAAATGTAATGAGTAATTCAGGCCAATCTTGTGATGCACCAACAAGAATGCTAGTTGAAAGATCAATCTATGATAGAGCTGTAAAAGAAGCTACAGAGGAAGCTAATTTGATAAAAGTAGATCATGCTTCTAAAGAGGGAGATCATATAGGTCCTGTTGTTTCAAAAGCTCAATACGATAAGATAATTAGCTTGATACAAAGTGGTATAGATGAAGGTGCTACTTTGGCTGCTGGCGGTCCTGAGCTTCCAAACGGTATGAATAAAGGTTACTTTATCAAACCAACAATTTTTACAGATGTAACTAACGATATGAGAGTAGCTAAGGAAGAAATATTTGGTCCTGTTCTTTCAATTATTCCATTTGAAACTGAAGAGGAGGCTATCAAAATTGTAAATGAAACTGAGTATGGTCTTGGAAATTATTTGCAGACTGAAGACAAAGAAAAAGCTAAAAGAGTCTCTAAAAAACTTAAAGCAGGAACAATTTATGTTAACGGAAATGGTGCTGACCCAGGTGCCCCTTTCGGTGGTTACAAGCAATCAGGGAATGGACGTGAAGGTGGAGTGTGGGGATTGCATGAATTCTTAGAAGTAAAAACAATTACTCATTGGCCAAAATAATATGATTGGTTACATAATGGTTGGAACTAACGATTTAGATCGTGCAATTAAATTTTACGATGAACTGTTTAAAATTTTAGATTTAGAAAGAATTGAAACCGACGATGTTTGTGCAGGTTATTCTCAAAAAGGTAGTGATGGGAAAATTGAATTTTACGTTACAAAGCCTGTAAATAAAAAGCAAGCAACTATAGGTAATGGTTCTCAAGTTTCATTTATAACTAATTCAAGAAATATTGTAGACAAATTTCATGAACTTGGTTTACAGCTGGGAGCAACAAGCGAAGGTTCTGGTGGGGAAAGACCTGAGGGTTCAGGGGTTTATTATTCTTATATTCGTGATCTAGATGGAAATAAAATTTGTGCGTTTACAAATAGTAAATAGGTAATGTCTTACCAATATGTAAAAGAAAAATTAGATAACAATAGCATCGTAATACTTGATGGTGGTAATGGTGGAGAACTAGAGCAAATTGGTGCAAAGATGGACAATGATTTATGGGCTGGAAAATGTGCAATAGATGATCCGGATAAACTTTTTCAAGTCCATGAAAACTACATAAAATCTGGAGCAGATGTAATTACATCAAACACTTACGCAATTACACCGATATCAATGAAAGAATATGGGTATGAGGAATTTACTCAAGAATGGAACAAAAAAACTGTTAGTATAGCATTAAAAGCTGCAGCATCGACAGATAGAGAAATTGCAGTTGCAGGATCGGTTTCTACATCGGGTAGTTGGGATAAATTAACTATTAATGAGATAAAACCTGGATTTACTGAACAGTTAAGGATTTTATCAGATGCAGGTGTCGATTTAATTATTTTAGAAGCAATGACATCAAAAGATGAAACTGTAGAGAGTATTATTGAATGTTCATCTAAAATTGATTTACCAATATGGCTTTCTATCTCTTGCGCAATGAATAATGAAAAAAGAAAATTAATGCATGGCTATCAAGAAAGTGTAACCAATTCTAAAGCTCAATTTTATGACTATTTAGAAAACTCTTTAATAAAATTCAGTCAAATTCATAAGGGACCAATTTTG
This sequence comes from uncultured Pelagibacteraceae bacterium, assembly GCA_902539165.1. Taxonomy (GTDB): domain Bacteria; phylum Pseudomonadota; class Alphaproteobacteria; order Pelagibacterales; family Pelagibacteraceae; genus Pelagibacter. The sequence continues at coordinate 175,921 of CACBHY010000002.1, read as the reverse complement.
ATTGCTCACTCCGATATTAAAGTTACAAATGATGCAGTAAAAATTTTAAAAAGAATTCACAAAGGAACAGTTGGTGCTTATCCTAATAATGGCTATTTTCAAAAACCAAATTGGAAATTAGTTGATGATATTTCGCCATCTACATATCTTGAAGAAGCAAAACTTTGGGTATCAAATGGTGCTCAAATTGTCGGTGGATGTTGTGGTGTTGGACCAGAAAAAATTAAAGCTATTTCTGTTTTAAAATGAATTATTTACTTTAAATATAATGGATAAAAAAAAAATTATTAGTGAACCAAATCCTTCTCTTAAAATTATAAGAGATAATAAACCAAAATGGTATTTACCTGAAACAAGAAGAGAGGGATATAGAAATTTACATAAAATAAACAGGTATGGTTTGTTATTTAGATCTGACCAAGTTTTAACTTTACATAAAAAATACAATACTAACATTGAAAAAATATCATCTGTTCAAAAAATGATAAATCATAAATATTTCTGCTCATTATTGGTTGGAAAAGATCAAAATATTCTTTTTGAAAAATATGCAGACGATTTCAATGAACATACTCCTCAAACTATTATGTCTATCACAAAGATGTTTGTAAATTTATTCATAGGTGAGCTTGTTGAAAAAAATATTATTGATTTAAACAAAACTGTTTCTGAGTACTTACCAGATATAAATTCGGGTTACGCATCAGCAAAAATTCAAGATGTACTAGATATGAATATAAAAAACTCTTATAGTGAAGATTATACAGATCCCTATACATCTTCCTTTTTACACGAACCTGTCTGTGGTTGGAGGCTTCCTGAAGACTTAAACTATAAAATTAACCAAGAAGAATTTTTAAATTCTATTAAGTCTATAGAGGGAGAGGATTTACAAAATAAAAGTGACTTATCTCACTATAAGTCGGCAAATACTGATGTATTAGGAGTTGTTATTGAGAAAGTTAGTGGAAAGAAATTAAAAGACTGGCTGTTAGAAGCGGTAGAGGCTGCAGGTTTTGAAGATGCTATGTATATGGGAACTGATAGAGATAGTATGCCATGGATTTCGGGGGGAGGATGTCTGATTTCAAGAGATTTTTTAAGGTATGGACTTTTATTTTCTAGAAAAGGATATGGTGTAGAAAATAGAAAAGTTGGTTCGGAAAAATTTTTAAATGAAACCCTTAAAAATAAAGGCACTAAATACATGGAATTATCTTCCAATAAATACCTATACTATTCTAATTCTTCTATGAGATGTGGTGATTGGATTGGTCATTCTGGTCTTGGTGGTCAATTTTTGGCAATAAACTTAAAAAATGGAATTGTAGCCTCGTACTTTTCAGTTATTGAAACAGACTCTGGTACTGACGAAAATTATAAAAGAGATATGATCAATATGTTAGACGAAATTGTTAACAAAAATCTATAGAAATTAACTTTGGTTTATTTTATCTGCTATTAATATTTTTCTCTGCATTTCACGTAAAACAGGTTTTTCAATAAGTTTGCCATCAATTACTACTAAACCTGTATCCGATTTATTAAATTGATCTACAATTTTTTTAGCTTTGATAATTTCTTCTTTAGAAGGTGTAAAAATTTCGTTTAACATGTTTATTTGTTTTGGATGAATAGAACCTTTTCCTGTAAATCCTAAATCTCTAACAAGCTCTGCTTCCTTTTTCATCCCGTCCATATCTTCCAAGTCTAAATAAGGTACATCTATAACATCCACACCAACACTGGCTCCTGCATGTACTAATTTAGATCTTGCGTAAATCAAATTTTTATACTCATTTGGGACTCTAAGCTCTGCAGCCATATCAACTCCTCCAAAATAAAGTGCAACTATTCTTTTACTTGCATGAGCAATTTCATAAATGCTCTCCAATGCTTCGTTGGTCTCCATTATTACATGAAGATCAGTGTCTAAATTACAATCTGTCAGCAGATCATCAATAAAAGTAATTTCATCAGGAGTTTTGACTTTGGGTAACATTATTGCTTTAACTTTTTTTTTACTCGAAACAAAAGCCTCCAGATCCAAAAGACCAAACTTAGTTCGTTGACAATTAACTCTAACTACTAGCTCAACACCACTTTTTACTTCAAGAGTTTCAAGTGCTTTAATTGTATTTCTTCTTGCTTCATCTTTATCTTTGATTGCTATTCCATCCTCAAGTTCGATACAAACCATATCTGCACCTGATGCAATAGCCTTTGGGAACATTTCTGGCTTAAGACCTGGCGTAAAAATAAAACTACGTCTTACATTTATTTTAGTTGAATTCATCTAAATACTATATCCTATAATTTTAAATGTTATAAATTTTATTTAAATCATTATTATTTACTTACATCTTCTTTTGGAGATAAAACTACAGCTACAATTCCGCCAATAACAATTAAAGAACATCCAACAATCTGGCGCCAACCAAATGGTTCGTCTGTAAGAATACTGGAGCTAATTGCTCCAACTATTATTTCTGATAAAAATAGAATTGAACATATCCCCGCTCCTATTTGAGTTGGGGCCCATAAGATTACAATACCTGTTGGGATAAAATAGAATACTGAAATTAAAACTAAAAATGTTGTCATTGAAATAAATGCTTCGGTAGATGGCATTGGTCCAAGATAATCAACAAGTAAAAAACCAGCTCCTATGTTAAATAGTGTGCCATAAAAGAAAAAACCGAAAATTATAGGGAAAACTCCGTCAGTTTTGATTACCTCCAATCTAATCATTCCTCCTGCAAACATAACTCCACCTAAAAGAGCTAACCAGTCTCCTGCATTTTCTGGTAACGGAATGTTGCCACCTTGACCAAAAACCACCCATAATCCACCGAGTGCTAAACCTAAGCTGACAATTCTTTGCCAACCATGTTTTTTCTTTAAAAAAATAATTTCAAAAATAGTTGTCCAAACAGGTGTCATGTAAAACATTATTAAGGCTCTAACTACATCGGTTAGAAGAAAGCTTAATGCATAACATATAAAACCTCCACCAATTAAAATTCCCATAGCAGGAAGCTCGAGGCCTGTACCTCTTCTTTTACCTAATCTCCAGAGTGCAATGGGTAATAATATTAATGTTCCAATTATCATTTGAGATATTGTGCCCCAACCACCAGTTAAGCCACCGTCTTCAAGAATTCTTTGTGGCAACCAATATATTCCCCAAGCCCCAGCTGATATGGCTAATGCTATTGATATCTTGTAATGGTGAGGATGAGTCATATTAATTAACAAATTTAGGTTTTATTTTACTGAAATTAAAAATATCTTCATATCTACTTACAAAAGAGAATAATTTCAAATCATCTTTATTTTTTCCAATGATTTGCATGCCTATTGGCATACCGTTTTGATTAAAACCAACTGGAATTGTCATGGTAGGTAATTCTAAAAGACTCGATAATACAAAAACTTCTAACCACCGATGATATGTGTCTAATTCTTTATCACTAATATTTTTTGGAAATTGTACGTTTTTATCAAATGGAAAAATTTGAGCAGATGGTAATACTAAAAAATCAAAATTTTCAAAAATTAAATTTATTTGATTTAAACATTCTTGTTTTTGATCTAAGGCTATTTTTAAATCTTCAGCTTTAATTTCTTTACCTTTGTTATATTCCCAAATAGCTTGATATGTCATTGAACTAATATCGGAAATATTCATAGCCAAAGTATCTTCATAAATACTTTTAGCCCTTAATGTTGTCCAACTCTTCCACAAAATATCAGTATTTATTTTTGGTTTAAGATTTTCTACTCTAAGATTGATTTTTTCTAAATCTTTTAATTTAGTCTCACAAATTTCCAATATATCTTTTTCTACAATATAATCCCCATTCATATTAGAAAGCCATCCAATTTTAAAAGATGAAAATTCTTTTTCACTTATATTTTGATCTTTAAAAGAGCCATTTAAATCAAATGAAAATTTGTCAACTGAAGCACTGCCTACAATTTCATCTAATAAAATCGACATATCTCTTGGATTTCTCGCAAAGCATCCTGGCGTAGTAAGTATAGGTAAATTTAAATTTTGTCCTGAGCGATCTGACGGGATTAAACCTGGTGTGGGTCTAAAACCATAAATATTTGCATATGCTGCAGGTCCACGACATGATCCCATTTGATCTGTACCATCAGCAAATGGTAACAATCCAGCAGCAACAGCTGAACTTGCACCTCCACTTGATCCAGCTGCAGATTTTGATAAGTCATATACATTTGAAGTTGGTCCAAATAGTCTATTGATTGTATGTCCGCCTACACCAAGTTCTGCGGTGTTTGTTTTTCCAATAACAATTATTCCTTTGTCAATCAAACGATTTACAAATAATGAATTTTTTTTAGGTTGGTTATTTTTTGAGCCTGGGAATCCATATGTAGTTTTAAAACCCACAACATCTGTCAGGTCCTTAATTGCTATTGGCAATCCATTTAAAGGTTTATCAATTTCCTTGGTATTATCCTTTTCAATTGCTTCTTTTAAGATTAATTCTCGATCTTTTTGAAGAACAATTGCGTTTAAGTCAGGGTTAAATTTTTCAATTCTATCTAAATAATACTCAACAACTTCTTTAATTGAGATTTGTCGACTTTTTATATTTTTTTGTATTTCATTAACTGATTGATTTTCAAGCATCAAAGCTTATCTAGCTTTTTTTATACTTTGCAAAACCATTTCTTTCATCTCAGCCAATGAAGCTACTTTAGGATTAGTTGCATATGCTTGATCTTTCATTGCCTTTTCAGCAATTCTTTCAGCACAATCTTCTGGAACATCAATTTCACCTAAACTATTTGGAATTTTAATTCTATCTAAAAGTTCCTCTAAATTTTTTATAAATGCGTTAACAGAATGATCTTTATATTGCATTGCTTCTGACATTCTTTGAACTTTTTCTTCCATTCCAGGCAAATTATATTTCATGACAACTGGTAAAACTATTGCATTAGTCAATCCATGATGAGTATTATATTCCGCTCCTACCATATGAGAAATAGAATGAACATTTCCTAACCCTTTCAAAAATGATATTCCTGCTAAACAAGAACCAACATGCATACCACCTCTAGCTAATATATTCTCAGGCTCCTCAACTGCTTTAATTAATGATTTTGAAATTAAAGAAAGTCCTTCCAGTGCTGCCCCATCACACATTGGATTAAATCCAGGCACACAATATCCCTCAATAGCATGTATTAAAGCATCAGCTCCTGTCCATGCAGTTAAATTAGATGGCAATCCTATTGTTAACTCTGGATCAATTAATGCTAAAGACGGTCTAACATCTGGGTGCCACATACAAAATTTCATACCCTCTTTTAAGTAGGTAACCATTGCTGTTATCTCTGTTTCAGCTCCTGTGCCTGCTGTTGTAGGAATGGTAATAATCTTTGGAAAAGGATTATCTTTACTAATTTTTGGAGGTGTAAGTTCAAATTCAAAATCTCTTAAAGGCACATCATTATTTGCTGTAAGGCAAATTAATTTACCTCCGTCCATTGCACTTCCACCGCCAATAGCAATTATTGAGTCATGTTTTCCATCTTGATATTTTTTACAACCGACAGATACCTCATCCTCTCTAGGGTTTGGTGATATATCAAAAAATAAATCTGACTTTACATTTGTGTTAGCTAAATAACTTTGTAAATTTTTGACAAATGGTAATTTGGGGCTACCTTTATCAGTAACTATTAAAGGATTCTTGATGTCTAAATTATTACAAATTTTACCTATTTCTTTAAGACGACCTGGACCATATGCAATGTTAGTTGGGAATGTCCAATCTTGATTAGACAAGATATCAGATTCATTTAGTTTAAAATTACTCATTTTATTTGTAAGGTTTATACAATTTTTAAAAAAAAATTATACATGAAAATTTCCTCAGAAAAAATTGATATTAAAAAAACTTACCTTGCAGTTACGACTATGCTGATGGCAATTCTATGTGTTGATTTATATATGGTGGTAATTAAATTTCTTGGAAACGAGTATTCAGTAATTCAACTTGCAGTCTTTAGAAATATTGCTGGAGTTATACCTTTAATTTTGCTGATTTTGTATACAAAAGAGCATTTCACAATTTTTAAAAATTTAAATAAAACCTTCATGACACTAAGCTTTTTTAGAGGTTTGGGATTTTTAGCTATGAATATATTTATCTTTATTTCGGTAATAAATCTTGAATTTGCAACTGCAATGACTCTAACTTTTTCTTCCCCTTTTTTTATAGTTATATTTTCAATATTTTTTTTAAAAGACAAGATTGGAATTTACAGATGGTCAGCGATTTTTATAGGTTTTTTAGGTGTTGTACTAATTATGAAACCTACCAGTGAGATATTCAATTTCTATTCAATCTTTCCTATTTTAACAGCTATCGCTTGGGCTATGACCGTTATAATTCTTAAATTTATTCCTGATGGTCACTCAACTGCAAAGATACAACTTTTCACTCTAATTTTTAATGTTATTGGGGGTGTAATTTTATATTTCATTACAAGTGGGCATGTTGAAATTAAAAGTATTGAAGATTTCTTTTTAATGACTTTAACTGGTATCTTAGGTGGAACTGCTGCAATTTTGTTTATTTATTCTTACAGGTTAATCTCAGCAAGTAAAATGGCTTCATTTGAATATTTGGGTATACCTTCGTCTTTTGTTCTTGGATGGATTTTTTTTAAAGAAGCACCATGGGGGCAACTTTTTCCAGGTGTCTTAGCAATTGTTTTAGCTGGTATGATAATTATTTGGAGAGATAAAGTTAAACAAAAAAGTATTAAAGTTAAAAGTCAGTTTAACTAGCTGATTTCATTGATTTCATAACTATTGCCCTATCAATCTCGCCTAACAAATCTCCTGAATTACAACACACCACTGGAAATGATTTGTCAGAGTCAACTAGCTTATCAATCAATGTCTCAATCTTTGAATTATCAGGTATACAATATGATTTATCCTCATATAATTTTTTAGTCTCGTCACAGCATTCTTTTCTCATAACTTTTCCTGCACTTAGAACTTTATACTTTGGAACATCTTCGCAAAAATCTTTTACATATTGGTCTTTTGGATTTGCAACTATTTCTTCGGGTGTTCCAACTTGTGAAACTTCACCATCTTTCATGATTGCGATATGATCACCCATCTTAATAGCCTCTAAAAAATCATGCGTAATGAAGACCATTGTCTTTTGAAGCTTCTCTTGAAGTTTTAATAATTCATCTTGCATTTCTCTTCTTATCAAAGGATCTAAGGCGGAAAATGGTTCATCGAAAATTAATATTTCAGGATCTACTGCTAATGCTCTTGCTAATCCAACTCTTTGCTGCATACCTCCAGATAATTCTCTCGGGTAATTATTTTGCCATCCATCAAGACCAACCATTTTTAAAACTTCCATAGCTTTATCTGTTCGCTCTTGTTTTTTATTACCTCTAATTTCTAAACCATAGGCAATATTTTCAACAACTGTCCTATGAGGGAATAATCCAAAATGTTGGAAAACCATACTCATTTTATTTCTTCTTAAATCTAATAATTCTCCACCACTCATTTTAGTAACATCAATATCGTCCATTTTGACTGTACCTGAAGTAGGTTCAATTAGTCTTGATATACATCTTACCAATGTTGATTTTCCACTTCCTGACAAGCCCATGACAACGAAAGTTTCACCTTTTTGGATAGAAAAACTAACATTTTTAACAGCAACAACATGTCCAGTTTTTTCTTGAACTTCTTTAATTGAGAGATTTGAATCTAAATTTTCTTTTATTCTTTTTTCATCTGGTCCAAACAGTTTCCAGATATTTGAGCAAACTATTTTATTATTATCATCCATAATAATTCAAAAATCTTAGCTAATATAAGACAATATTTTACTTTAAAAGTAAAATAGTTTATTTTGATTAGTAAATTTTATGTCTGCTGAAGGTCACGTTTTAGAAAAATCATATTCTTCAAAAAGTTTGATTAAATATATTCTTGTACTAGCTGTATTTCTTGGCGCCTTATGGCTTTCTTTTCAAAACGATGGTCCATCTAAATTCCCAAAGCAGATAACAGATGAATTTACTTTTACTGCATGGGTTAATGATGGTGAAGACTATTTAAAAAAGAATTATAGATGGATCACTAAAATAATCGCTAGCTATATTAAAGAGGGATATTATGTTTTAGAAGATTTTCTAATTGACTCTCCTTGGTTATTGATTGCTGCAATTCTTTTTTTACCGTGCTTAATTGCCGGGGGTTTAAGGTTAGGCTTGTACTCAATGTTTGTAGTTTATTTTTGGGGTGCTGTAGGGATGTGGGACGAGTCGATGCAAACCTTAGCTTTGATGGGATTATCAGTTTTTTTGTGTGTATTTTTTGGAGTTATTCTCGGAATTTTATGTTCTCAAAGCAACCGGTTTGATAATTTCATGAAACCAGTTTTAGACACAATGCAAGTCATGCCCGCGTTTGTCTATCTTTTTCCAGCTTTATTCTTTTTTGGAATTGGAGGGGCTCCTGCGATATTGGCAACAATGATTTATGCAATGCCACCAGTAATAAGGTTGACTAATTCAGGAATAAGACAAGTTTCAAAAGAAACAATTGAATCCGCGACTTCATTTGGTTCAAGCAAACTTCAGCTTCTGTACAAAATTAAAATTCCACTTTCATTACCAAGTATCATGATGGGTATTAATCAGGTAATTATGATGGCTTTAGCACTAGTAGTATTAGCGTGTTTTATTGGTGCGGAGGGCATAGGTGGTCAAGTATGGTTAGCAATTCGAAATCTTGATGTAGGTTGGGCGATGGAAGGTGGATTGTGTATTCTTTTTATGGCTATTCTATTTGATAGGTTTAGCATGTCATTTAGTAAACAAAAGGAAACTCTTCCGTCAGATGTTCAAAAGTTTTATTTACTTCCTCAAGCTTGGGAAAAATATCAAATAGCTAGAGTTTTGGAAAAACCATTAACTTTAATTCATTTAATAATTAAATATATTTGTGAAAAAGTAACCTTCCTAATATCTAATGTATTTAAATATTTAACTGCCATTTTTAATAAAGACTTTGCTGATGAAATTGGAGAGTTGATAAGTAGAAGATATTATTTAATTCCATCATTTATAGTTTTTTTTATTATTGTTTTGATTGACGCTTTTGTTGTAAACATTGGATCATTTCCATCAGAATGGAAACTTTCTATAAGACAACCAATAGCAGAAACAGTTAAATCCTTAACAGTTAATCCTTCATTTATAGGATTTACAAAAGGATTAAGGGCATTTGTTTACCTTAATCTTTTAAGACCGCTTGATACTTTTTTAACTCATATTCCATGGTGGTATACTATGGGTATATTCACTGCGATTGGATACTTTACTGTAGGATTAAGATTTGCAATTATTACCGTGCTATTGTTGTTTTTTATTGCTGCTTGTGGAATTTGGACCCAATCAATGGTTACTTTATCTTCTGTTTTAGTTTCAGTAGCTTTATGTTTCGCGCTTGGAGTACCTTTGGGAATTATAGCATCATACAATGAAAGATTTAGAAATATCCAAAATGTAATATTAGATGCTATGCAAACTCTTCCTTATTTTTGCTATTTAATTCCTGTATTGATGTTTTTTGGAGGCGGTATCGTTTCTGCTGTATTAGCAACAGTGATTTATGCAATACCTCCAATTATAAGATTAACCTCTTTAGGTCTTACTCAAGTATCTGGAAGTTTTTCTGAGGTTTCAAGATCATTTGGTGGAACTTTACTTCAAACATTAAATAAAGTTAAATTTCCATTAGCTGTTCCAAGTTTGGTGATTGGCTTCAATCAGACTGTAATAATGGCATTTGCTATGCAAATTGTTACCCCTTTAATTGGCGGTAAAGGATTGGGTCTTGAGGTATTTAATGGATTAGCAAGATCTGATACTGGAAGAGGATTAGCAGCTGGTATTGGAATTGTTCTTATGGCTATTATTATAGATAGAATAAGTCTTGCTTGGACAAAAAAACAAAGAATAGCTTTAGGTTTAGAAAAAAAGCTAGCATGACCAAAGACAAAGGTCTTCCTCTAACTAGTAATCACTGGGGTACATACAGAGCTAAAGTAAAAGATGGAAAAGTTGAAGAACTTTTAGGTTGGGAACATGACAAAGATCCCTCTCCCATTGCTCAAGGAATTTTAGACGTACTTGATGGTCCTACACGAATAGATGCACCAATGGTTAGAAAGAGCTGGTTGGAAGGTGGACCTGGTACAAATAATAAATTGCGTGGTAGTGAATCATTTATTGAGGTAAGCTGGGAAAAAGCTGAACAGCTAGTAGCTGACGAACTAAATCGAGTTAGAGAAAAATTTGGTAACTCTTCCATATATGGGGGGTCATATGGATGGGCTAGTGCTGGAAGATTTCATCATGCTCAAAGTCAACTTCACAGATTTTTAAACTGTATCGGTGGTTATACTAGATCAAAATTTACCTATAGCTTTGCTGCAGCAGAAGCAATGGTCCCACATATTTTAGGAAGCTATAGAGCTTATCTTGATACATGCACTAGTTGGAGTTCAATAAAAGATCATACTAAAGTGTTTTTATGTTTTGGAGGAATTCCAATTAAAAATGGTCAGATTTCTCAAGGTGGAACTGGTCACCACTATCAGCAAGAAAATTTAAAAGATGCCTCAAAGTCAGGTATTGAGTTTATAAATATAAGCCCTTTAAAATCTGATTTTATTGACGAAGTTAAAAGTGAGTGGATTGCTGCACGACCAAATACTGATACTGCGCTAATGTTAGGAATAGCTCATACACTTCATGTAGAAGGTTTAAGCAATAAAGAGTTTTTGAAAAAATATACGGAAGGTTTTGAAAAATTCTTACCTTATCTCTTAGGTGAAATTGATGGAATTAAAAAGGATGCAAACTGGGCTGCTGAAATATGTAATATATCGCCAGAAAAAATAAAAGAATTGGCTCATAAGTTATCCTCTAACAGAAGTATGATTTCTGTAAGTTGGTCTTTGACGCGACAAGATCATGGTGAACAACCTTTTTGGATGGCAATAATGTTGGCTTCTATGATTGGACAAATTGGATTACCGGGTGGTGGATTTGGATTTGGGTACAGCGCTACGAATTTTATAGGTGGACAATTTACTATTTTGCCCGGAGCAGCCTTTCCACAAACAAAAAATGAAATAGAAAATTTTATTCCTGTGGCTAGAATTAGTGATCTTTTGCTTCTTCCAGGCAAAAAGTTTGACTTCGATGGAAAAACTTATGTATATCCAGATACAAAAATTGTTTATTGGGCAGGTGGAAATCCTTTTCATCATCACCAAGATCTAAATCGTTTAATCAAAGCATGGGAAAAACCAGATACGATAATATCAAATGAATGGTGTTGGAATACATTAGCTAAAAGATCAGATATTGTTTTACCTTGTACTACTCCACTTGAAAGAAATGATATTATGATGACACCACGAGATCCCTATGTTGTTTCTATGTCAAAGTTAATTGAACCTTACAAACTAGCGAGAGATGATTATGAAATTTTTTCCAATATATCTAAAAAAATGGGAGTTAAAGATAAATTTACAGAAGGAAGAAACCAAGAAGAATGGCAAAAATGGATATACTCTGAGACTTCTAGAAAAGCTGAATCAGCTAATATTGAATTACCTAGTTATGAGAAATTTAGAGAAAATAAATGGTTTAAAATTAAAGATCCTTCTAAACCTACACTCATGCTTAAAGAATTTATTGAAGATCCCTTAAAAAATCCTTTAAATACTCCTAGTGGTAAAATTGAAATATACTCCAAAACTGTTGCGGAATTTAATTACGATGATTGTCCTGGTCATCCTGTTTGGCTAGAACCTTGTGAGTGGCTTGGTAAAAAAAATAAAACTTTTCCACTTCATTTGATTTCAAATCAGCCAAAGAATAAATTACATAGCCAAATGGATCACGGTAAATACAGTAAATCTTTTAAAATCAATGATAGAGAGCCTATAGAAATAAACCCAAATGATGCAAAAAAACGTGGATTAAACAACGGGGATGTTGTTAAACTTTTTAATGATAGAGGAGCTTGTTTAGCAGGAGTTATAATTGATAACAAGGTAATGGAAGGTGTGGTGCAAATTAGCACTGGTGCATGGTATGATCCAGAAAACCCTAATAAACCCAACAGTATTTGTAAACATGGTAATCCAAATGTTTTAACACCTGATAAAGGCACTTCAAAACTTGGACAAGGCCCTATTGCACATTCATGTCTTATTGAGATGGAAAAATTTAATGGTAAGCCTCCATTAGTAACTGCACATGAACCACCAACTATTTTAAGAACTAAATCAAAAATTAATTAAAAGAAATTTATGGGAAACTTTCAAGAATTATCTGACTTAAATAAAACAATTAAAATTAGTGCAAGAAGATTTGAGGAATCTCCATATATTGAAAGAACTAATTCTCCAGATATGATTAGAGGTGTTTATGCTGGAAGATATTTTGCAATTTCTTTAGGAGAAGATCCAATAAAAAAATATTGGTTATTAAGACAAAAGGCAGCAATTTTTGATGTTCCAGAAAAACCAATCGAAATATCTGGACCTGATGCGGCTACTTTTTTAGAAAAAATTATGACAAGAAAAATTTCTACAATGAAAGAAGGTAGAGGCTATTATTCACTAGCATGTACTCCTCAAGGTGGAATATTTATGGACGGAGTAATTTTCAAATTTAATAAGAATAAATTTTGGTATGTGCAAGCAGATGGACCTTTTGAAGATTGGTTATTAGCTCACAGTTCTGGATACGATGTAAAAATTTCAGATCCAAAATCTAGGGTTTTGCAAATACAAGGTCCGGCTTCCATAGATATTATGAAAGCAGCTTCAAATGGAAAGATAGATGAAAATATGCCTTATTATAGATCTGGATTTTTTGATCTTGGAGGACAAAACCTCTATGTTTCAAGATCAGGTTTCACTAACGAGCTCGGATTTGAAATTTACTCTGATGGGTTTAAAACTGATCATCTTGCTTTATGGGATCATCTTATGAGTTGTGGAAAACCTTTTGGTATGGAACTTTCTGCTACAAGGGCAATGACTATTAGAAGAATCGAGGCTGGAATATTTGGTAATTTAACTGATATTGATACCTCAATTAATCCTTTTGAGGCTGGTTTGGGATTTTGTGTAAACATGGATAAAGAAGATTTTATTGGTCGTGATGCTTTATTAAATAAAGATAAAGGTACTTGTTTATTTGGTTTAACTTGTGAAACTGAAACACCTGTATCTGGTAGTAAAGTACTCGATGGAGATAAAATTGTAGGTTACATAACAGCTGGTGTTCACTCTTTAACACTAGATACTGGAATAGGTTATGTAAGATTTTATGAGCCAAAAGATTGGCCAGGAAAAAAACTAATCTTGAAATTACCAAATGGAGAAAATCATAAATCTAAAATTGTAAATCTACCCTTTTTTGATCCTGAAAAAAAAATTGTTAAAGGAATAGATAGAAATATTCCTGAACAGACAAAATAGAGTTATTAAAAATTAACCTATTGTGAGCCGTTGACAAAAAACCACACCATTAACCGCATAAAATCTTGCTTAAATAATTATTAATACAGTTTACATGAGTATAATTTTTGAATTAGTATACTGCTTTAATTAATTAATTAAGAGGAGAAACAATGAAGTTAACAAAAACTTTATCAGCTTTTGTATTATCTTTTGTACTTTTACTTGGAACTTTTTCGCAAGCAAATGCTAAAAGATTAACAGCAGCTGTAGCAGACTGGACAGGTGGAGAAATTACTTGTCAGGTTGCTGTCAGTATGTTGGAAGAAGAGCTGGGATACAAAGTAAAAAGAGTGGTATTTCCATCAGGAACAGGATTGTGGGAAGCAATAGCTGCAGGTGAAATTGACTTTGCATGTGAAAGTTGGCCGAGTTATGCTGAAGCAGATACTGTCATGATGAAAGGTCCTTTGATGTATGATGGTAAGTCTATGTTTAATTATGAAGGTGATGGAAGTGTAAAACTTTTAGGTACAACTGGAATAATTGGACTTTCAGATTATTTTATTCCTAAATACGCTGCAGATAAATATGGAATTAAATCTTGGAAAGATTTAAATAAACATAAAGACAAATTTGCAACTATTGAAACTGGAAGCAAAGGAAGATTAATTGCATGTCCTGTTGCAGGTTGGAACTGTCATGACCAAAAAAGACTTGATCTTTTAGGAATTGATTTCCAAGCTGACGAACTAGGAACAGAAGCTGCTGCACTTGCAGAAGCATCTGCTGCATATGAAAGAAAAGAACCTTTCTTATTATATCTATGGGAACCACATTGGTTCTTTGGTGCTTACGACATGGTTGGTGTAGGTCTTCCTGATCACAAAACTTGTGATAGTTTTACTGAAGCTAACAACTGGAAAGATTGTGGAACTGCTGCATGGCCAGCAACTGGTTGGGCAAAAGACTATACGTTCAACTATGGTAACCCAGAAACTTTTGCTAAAGCTGAGCATGCTAAAGCTGCAGAATTCTTCACAAAAATGAAGTTTGAAAATGCAGACCAAGCAGTAATGCTAGTTGAAGTTAAGCAAAAAAATAGAGATCTTAAAGAAGTAGTTAAAGAGTGGAAAGATGCTAATCCTGATAAGTGGAAAAGCTGGATACCTAATTAATTATTTCGAATATATTTAAAATTAAGGCCCTGTTAATCAGGGCCTTTTTTTTATCTTTTTTAAATTCATAATTTTAGTGTTTTTTTAAAATTAAAATATTAAAATAAAAAATGACCAACCAATCTTTAAAAAATAAAAAAATACTTATATCTGCTGGTGCTTCTGGTATTGGTTGGGCTACAACTAAAATTTGTTTATCAAGAGGAGCAATAGTTTTTATTTGTGATATCAACAAAAAATATCTAACTAAAACCAAAAAACATCCTCTTTATAATAAAAAACTTTTTGTTCAAGAGTGTGATGCTTCAAGTGAAGATCATGTAGTAAAATTTTTTAAAATTATTAAAAAGAAAACCACAAAAATTGATGCTTTGATTAATAATGTTGGAGTAGCAGGTCCTACAGGGTCTCTTGAAAAATTAAAATCTAAAGATTGGGAAAATACATTACACGTAGACGTAAATAGTCATTTTTATTTTACAAAACAGGCTATCCCATTAATTAAAAAATCTAAAAATGGTTCTATTGTAAATATATCTTCAACAGCGGGTATACTTGGTTTTCCACTACGATCTCCTTACGCAGCGAGTAAATGGGCAATCATTGGTATTACAAAAACCTTAGCAATGGAACTTGGGAAGTTCAATATTAGGGTTAATGCTGTTTGTCCTGGTACTATAAAAGGTGATAGGATGAAAAGAGTTATAAAAGATAAGGCAAAATTTACCAAAGTTTCTTCTAAAGTGATTGAAAAAGATTTTATTTCTATGAGTTCAATGAAGCAATGGATCTTAGAGGAAGATATTGGAAAAATGTGTTCTTTTTTAATTTCAGATGATTCAGTGAGAGTTTCAGGACAAGTGATTTCTGTAGATGGTCACACAGAAAGAAATGATTAATTTAAAAAGCTTAATAAATTATCCGCAATCAAATCTGGAGTTTCAATTAACAAAGAGTGTTTAACCTTGGAAATAATTACTAATTTTGAATTTTCTATCTCATTAGACATTTTTTTATTGTGAGCAGGTGAACATCCGCCATCATTTTCGCCAGTAATAAGTAGGCATGGTTTTTTAATTTCATTAAGCCAATTTATCATTTCTGTTTCTGCATAAATTTTAAAAACATTTATAAATACATCTTTATCAGTTTCTATTACTTGATTTAATCTTCTAGAGACTAAATCAGGATTTTTCGATATAAATTCGTCAGTAAACCATCGCGATGTTAGATTTTCCAATGTTTTTTTAATACCTATTGTTTTAAGATCATTAATAACCTTCCAAATTTTTTTTCTATCATCCTCTGATCTACCTGCTACAGTTGAAATCATTCCGACAGACAAAACTCTGTGTGGATATTTTCTTGCATAAGCTGGAGAAATCATTCCTCCCAACGAATGTCCAACAAAATGAGCTTTTTCTATATTTGTTTTTTCACGAAGTCTCTCTAAATCTAAAACAAGACTATCTAGATTAAACTCTTTATTTGTGATGGGTGATTTACCATGTCCTCTTAAATCATAGGTTATAATTGTAAATTTTTTTTTTAATTTGGGAGTAATAATTCGCCAGGCATCCTCAGCAGCACCTACTCCGTGAGTTAAAAATATAGCTGGTCCAGATCCTTCAATAGAGTAACTACAATCTATTGCTGTTTCACTCATTATTATCTATGCAACTTGAATATTTGATTTTTTAAAATATGGGATAACATTTTCACCAATTCTGTGCATTGATTGAGTTAAATCATTATGTGATTGGCCAAAACTAGAGCTTAGTATAACTTCATCTACTCCTGCCTCTGCGTAGACACTTAATTTATCTATCATTTCATTTAAAGTACAAATCAAAAGATTTTCTTTAAGCTCTTCAAGTGATTGTTCCCTCTCAAGAGGTTCTACACTACCTTCTTTTACTTTTCCAGGTCCTGTAAACATATTATCAAATCTTTTGTAGTACTCATATGCCATTTTTATTTTTTCTTTTGCATCAATATCGTCTTTAGCCAAATAAGCCATCCGTTGCATTGATAATTTTAATAATTTTCCTTTTTCTCCAAGAATCTCACATCCTTCTTTAAATGCGTTCACCCTACTTAAAAGAAGATCCTTAGTTCCTGACAGCACAGTTGATTGCACATGAAATCCTCTTTTAGCAGCATCTTTAATGCTTTCTAAATTCATTGCTGCAACCATCATTTGAACAGGATTGCTAATTGGTCTTGGCATGATTGTTAATGGCTCAAAATCATAAAATTTACCTTGATAAGATACTTCCTTGTTTTTTAACAATAACTGTAAGACTTCTAGAGATTCTGTAAATTTTTCTTTTGATATCTCAATTGGAGTACCTAATCTTTTCATTTCCCATGGGAACGCCCCTCTGCCAACTCCTAGTATAAGTCTTCCATCTGTTAATATATCAGCAGTAGATACATCTCCTGCATAAGTTCTCATATCGTGAAGAGGTAAAACTACTATTCCAGTCGTGATATTAATTTTTTTTGTGATTGAGGCAATTTTAACTGCCATTTGCAAAGGTGACGGCATCATTAAGATATTTATTAAATGATGTTCTGGGATTGATACTGTTGAATAACCAAGTTTTTCTGCAATAATGCTTTCATTTAACATGTTGTCAAAGTGAGCTTTTGAACCAATATTTGTATTTGGCATATAACTTGTTAAAAAATGATTAAAATCCATAACTCTATTTTACCTTTTTCTTATTAAGTTTGTATATTTTTTTCTTAAAATTTGTAACTCTACCAAATATTCGTCTCTTATATTTGAAAGCTTATTAACGGACTTGCCTTTTGCTTGTTTTTTTGTACCAGATATTATTCGATCAGATAATTTCTTGGTAAGTTTAGGAGCTTTTAATTTAGTCCATGGCAGATTTAATGCTGGCCCAAATTGTTCAAGCATGTGCTTCATACCTGCTTTTCCTCCAGCAAGATGAAAAGTGAGGAATGTACCCATTAATGAATATCTAAGACCAGGCCCATCCTCAATAGATCTGTCTAAATTTTCAGTGGTAGCGTAACCTTCATTAATAATATGTAGTGCCTCTCTCCAAAGAGCTTCTTGTAATCTATCAGACAAATAACCGGGCAGTTCACTTTTTAATAAAATAGGATTCATCATAATAGATTTGTAAAAATTATTAGCAATATTCATATATTTTTTTGATGTTTTTTTCCCAGGCACTATCTCAACTAACGGTAACAAATATACAGGATTAAACGGATGCCCAATTATACCTCTTTGAGGATTTAAACATTTAGAAAAAATTCTTGTTGGTAACAAACCAGATGAACTTGATGCAATAATAGCGTTTTTTTTAGAATATTTTCCAATTGTATTCATTAATTTAGTCTTTAATGAATAGTTTTCGGTGGCACATTCTTGAACAAAATCTGCGTCTTTTAAAGTTTCTTCAATAGAAGTAAAATATTGAAAGTTTTCGAGATTGAGTTTTTTTTTATTATAAAGTTTTTTTACAAACGGCCAAGTTCTTTTAATTTCTGTTATTAAATTTTGTTTTAATTTTAGATCTTTATCAAATGCATAAACAATTTTGTTGTGAGCTAAACATCGAATAATCCACCCTGCTCCAATTACACCAGTGCCTATGACTGCAACCTTTTTTATTTTAGACATTACTTGTGTTTAACAAGCTTTAATTTTTCTCTTGTTTCTGCAGGCGTCATGGGTGAGTAGCCAATTTCGTCAATTATTCTTGATGCTTTTTCAACTAATTGCGCATTGGTAGCTAATTTACCTTTTGATAAATATAAATTGTCTTCTAACCCAACTCTAGGATTTCCTCCCATTAGAACAGTTTGTGCAACAAAAGGCATTTCATTTTTTGATATTGCAAAACCAGACCAAATACCCTCTTTTGGCATTATATCTTTCATCGCTTGCATTGCTAGAGTGGTCGCAGGTGCACCCCAAGGTATTCCTAAACACATTTGAAACATTGGTGGATCACTTAATAATCCCTCTTTGTAAAGTTGAGCCCCAAACCACATATTTCCTAAATCAAATGCTTCTATTTCAGGCTTAACGTTAATTTCTTTTAATTTTTTTGCAGCTTTTCTCAAATCATTAGGAGTGTTAACTGTAATAACTGAACTGTCTCCAAAATTTAAAGTTCCTGCATCTAAAGTACATATTTCAGGTAAAAATTGTTCTGCATTAGCAATTCTTTCCATAACATTTGCCATATCAGTCATAGGACCAAAATCTAAAGGATTATCACCTTGTCCAATATCAAGATCTCCACCCATACCAGTTGTTAAGTTTAAGATTACATCAGTGTCACTTGATCGAACTCTATCTACTACTTCTTTATAAAGTTCCAACCTTCGACTTGGTGTACCATCTTCTTCTCTAACATGAATATGCGCAATCGCAGCACCGGCTTTAGCAGCTTCAATCGAAGCAGTCGCAATTTGCTCAGGAGTTTTTGGTAAATCTGGATGTTTGCTAGCAGTGTCCCCTGACCCTGTTATTGCACATGATATGAAAACCTTATTGCTCATTTAACTTTGAGTATATAATATATTAACATCACTAGGGAAATAAAAAAATGTCAATTCAAATTACTAATCAAATTATTAAAAAAGAATGGACCGATTACAACAAACATATGAATGTTGCTTTCTATGTATTAGTTTTTGATGAATCTTGGGAGCTAATGTTGCAAAAATTTAAAATGGGTGAAGATTCAGCCAAAACTACCGGTATGAGTACAATGGCTGTAGAAAGTCATATTACTTACAATAACGAAGTAAAAGAAGGAGACGAGGTAGAAATTGTTCTTACTTATTTTGATCATGACAAAAAAAGGCTACATTATAAAATGGAAATGATTGAAAAATCATCAAATAAGCTAGCGTCAACAATTGAATTTCTTTCCTTGTATGTAGATCTAAATAAAAGAAAAGTTTCAGAATTTGAAGAAGAGAAAATAAGTATAATGAAAAAATTTATTCAAGAGAACCAGGCAAATTTTAAAAAAGATGAATTGAAATTTTTATCGAAATTGAAAAAATAAATTATTGATTACTATTCATAGTATTTACGATAAACACCCCAATAATAATTAATGCTAAACCAATAACGGTTGGAATATTAGGTATCTGTTTATATTTAAAAATACCAAGTAATGATAAAGCAACAATACCTACACCTGACCATGTGGCGTAGGTTATTCCAATAGGGAGTATTTTCATTACATGTGACATTGAGTACATGCAAACAATGATTGAAATAACACAAACTAATGATGGCATTAGTTTTGTAAAACCGTCTGTAGCTTTAAGAGTTCCTGTTGAAATAATTTCTCCAGCTATGGCAACTAGCAACAATAGATATGCTTGAGTTAAAGTCATTTTTACTTATACATTTTGACAAAATAAAGATCTAGTAATAAGTTAATTTAATGGAAATTAAAATGTTATCAGGTGCACTTGGTGCAGAAATTTCTGGTATTGATTTAAAAGACTCCTCTTTTGAAAATTGGAGTATTATAAATAATCTTCTATTAGAACATAAAGCATTATTTTTCAGAGACCAAAATATAACCTCTGAAGAACAGATAAACTTAGCTAAGCGGTTTGGTCCATTAGAAAGGCATATCTATGTTAAAGGGAGAGAAAAATATCCTGAGATTTTAAGAATAATTAAAGAACCAGATGAAAAACGTCAGTGGGGCGAAACATGGCATACAGATGTAAGTTATAATCCAAAACCTACTAAAGTAATCATCTTAAGATCATTAAAAATTCCACCTGTGGGTGGAGACACAATGTTTTCGAACATGGAAATAGCATACGAAACATTAGATGAAAAAATTAAAAATAAAATTAGGGATAAAAAAGCTGTTCACAGCTCTTTGGGTGCAGCAGCATTTACAGAAGCCTATAAAGCAATGGAAGGAAATGGAAACTTAGACGAATATTCAAATGCGCATCCTATGGTACGAACGCATCCAGAGACAGGTAAAAAAATATTATACGTGAATTCGATGTATACAAAAAAAATTCTACACACTGAGGAACAAGAAAGTAAAGAAATTTTAAGCGAAATATTTAATCATCAAGAAAGACTTGATTTTACTTGTAGATTTAAATGGACAGAAAATGCAGTAGCAATATGGGATAATAGAAGTACTTTGCATCAAGGTTTAACTGATTTTTTTCCAGGTAGGGGTTTGGGGCATGAAAGAGTAATGGACCGTATTGCTATTGAAGGAGATCATCCTCTTTAGGTAAAAGCTTTGAAATTCGATTATTTAATAATTGGCGCAGGAACTGCTGGATGTGTACTTGCAAATAGACTTTCAACAAATACACAAAACAGTGTCGCAATTTTTGAGGCTGGTGGAAATAGTGATATTTGGAAAGTTAACATGCCTCTTGCTTTGCTTTATACTATGCATGATCCAAAATATAATTTTAAATACTATTCAGAACCTGAACCATATCTGAACAATAGAAGATTATTTTGTCCTCGAGGAAAAATGATTGGGGGTTGTTCAGCTCATAATGGAATGGTCTATGTAAGAGGAAACAAAGAGGATTACAGAAGATGGGTCTCATTTGGACTAAAGGACTGGGATTATGAAAAAGTCCTACCTTATTTTAAAAAAATTGAAACTTGGTCAGGTGGAGAAAATGAATATCGAGGTGGAGATGGTATACTTCCTATTAATCAATCTCAAAACAACAACCCATTGTTTAAAGCATTTTTAGCTTCTGCTGAAGAAGCTGGTCATAAAATTAATAACGATATGAATGGAGAGGATCAAGAAGGATTTGGGATGTACGATGTTACAATTCATAAAGGTGAAAGAGCTAGCGCATCAAAATATTATTTAAGTCCAGCAAGAAAAAAACCTAATCTTAGAGTATTTACTAAGTCATTTGTGGAAAAAATAATCTTTGATGGAACAAAAGCAATAGGTATTGAAGTAAATATAAAAGGTAAAATAACTAAAATTTATGCTAATAAAGAGATTGTACTTAGCGGTGGATCAATTAATTCACCACAATTACTTATGGTTTCAGGAGTTGGACCAGCTAATCATATAAAAGAAAAAGGAATAGAGGTTATTAAAGATATTCCTGGAGTAGGAAGAAATCTACAAGATCATCTTGAAACGTATATTCAGCAAGAATGTAAAACTCCCGATACTTTATTTAAATTTATAAATAAATTTAATATGGTTAAAGCAGGTATTGAGTGGTTTTTAAATAAAAGTGGTCCATGCTCCACATCCTTTTTAGAGGCTGGTGGATTTTGTAAATCATCACCTGACAAAGAATATCCGAATATTCAATTTCATTTTTTTCCATCATTTGTTATTGATCATGGTAAAGTTGATCCGGATAAGCATGGATATCAATTACATGCAAGTTTAAACCAGCCTAAAAGTCGAGGAAACATAGAATTAAATAGCTCTAATCCATATGATCATCCAAAAATAAAATTTAATTATTTAGAAGATGAGTATGATCTTAATGAAACTGTAAAATGTATTCATGTTGCAAGAGAAATTTTAAAACAAAATTCGATGAAACCTTATGCAGGTAAAGAAATTGGACCAGGGGATCATGCGACAGATGAAGAAGATATTAAAGAATATATTAGGTCAAAGGCAGAAACAGCTTATCACCCTTCTTGTACTCTAAAAATGGGAATAGATAAGATGTCTGTTGTTGATGAAAAATTAAAAGTTCATGGATTACAAAATTTAAGTGTTGCAGATGCATCTGTGATGCCTGAAATTACAAGTGGAAATCTAAATGCACCAACGCTAATGATAGCCGAACGAGCATCAGATTTTATACTTAACAAATGAATAAAACTCAAAATAATCCAAAAGGTATACTTTTTATACTAATGGGCATGGGTTTTTTTTCAATTCAAGATGCTTTAATTAAGTTTGTTTACAATGATGCAGCATTATATGAATTATATTTTGGAAGAACTATTGCTGCATTATTTTTGTTAATTAGTTTTTTAAAATTCTCAAATAAAAAAATCAATTTTAAAACATACTATCCATTTTTAACCACTATAAGAGTTATATGCTTCTTTTTTGGATTTAGTTTTTTTTATATTTCATTAACCTATATGTCTTTAGCAATGGCAAATGCATTATTTTTTTGCTGTCCTTTCTTTGTGTCAATATTAGCAGTGATATTTCTTAAAGAAAAAGTTGGTATTAGAAGATGGTTAGCTATTGCGACAGGCTTTATTGGTGTGTTTATAGTATTAGATCCAGATTTTAACAATTTCGATTATATGAAACTTGCTCCAATTGCTTGTGCACTTTGTTACGCTATATCAATGACAATTACTAAATTAACCTCTGATAAAGATGATGTTTATACTCAAATGTTACATTTGTATCTTGGGGCTATAATAATAAGTATTTTATTTTTTATTTTTGCTGGAAAAGGTCAATTCAATATTTATAGTGATCCAACATTTCAATTTATTTTCAGAGAATGGTTTTCTAATCCAGGTTATTCTTGGCCGTTTATTGTAACCATGGGATTTATTAGTGTTTTGGCGTTTTATTTTATTTTAAATGCTTACAGTATCGCCTCTCCATCGGTGGTTTCTTTGTATGAATATTCTTTAATTGTTTGGGCAATACTCACTGGTTATGTTTTGTTTGATAGTGTTCCTACTTTAAAAACTTTGGTTGGTGTATCAATTATAATAAGTGCGGGAGTATACATTTATTTTAGAGAAAAAGTTAGAGACCAACTCATTGTTAGCGAAAACCCAATCAGATAGGTAATTTAAAGTAGATATTTAAATTAAGATTCTTGTTCTTCAGAAGTTAATTTTGTATCTTGATTTTCTGTCTCTGATACTTCGTCTAATGAAACTTCACCCTGCTCATTTATATTCTCTTCACCCACTGTTTCATCAATATCAGGTTTAGCTGTTTCAGATAATTCTTCTAGATCTTCTTTTGTAACTTGAATTTTTTCAGGAGTTTTTCTTGCTCTCTTTGATGGCAAAATAGGAGTTCCACTTTTAGATATCTCACCTTTGTACATATTTTCAAAATCATCACCAATTTCTTCATCATCTTCAGCAGTGTCGTCTACTTGTTCGACATGTTTTCTTAATTTATAGACTGCACTGTCAGTTAAATCAGAAACCTTTATTTTTTCATCAGCTATTTCTCTTAATGAAATAACAGTATTTTTGTCATTATCTCTATCTATTGTCGGTTCTATACCAGCATTTAATTGTGTTGCTCTTTCTTTAGCAACCAATACTAATTCGTATGGACTATCTACTTTGTCTATACAATCTTCTACAGTTACTCTTGCCATTCAGAGTATCTATACAGTGAACCTTAAAAAAGCAAGTAGAATTTATTATAAATATTCAGGATTAAGCTTATTATTAATCATATAAAGAAGAATTATTGAGCTTAAAATATATACCCCGGAAACAATAGCAATTTGTTCTATGCTGAAGCCATAATCAATCAAAATTCCAAATAAAGCAGTTCCAAAAGCAGTAGCAAAAACCATTAGTGCTGTAGTTAATGCTTTTATCGATCCAATATATTTAACACCATATATTTCGGCCCATGTAGAAGAGCCCAAAACATTGGCAAGTCCATTAGTTATCCCTATCATTCCAAAAAATAAAAACGATGAAATTTGAGAATTAAAATAAAAAAGTACAATAGTTGCTAAAAATAATGGAATATTCATATAAATTAATAATCTTCTGCTTGAAAATTTGTCTATTAAAAAACCTGCAATAAATAATGTAATTACTGAAAATATTGAATAAGCCATAAATGATTGTGCAATTATATATGGACCCCATTCCTTTGATGTAGTTATAAAAGATTGATAAACAAATGAACCTGTTGCAATCCATGGCATAGCTAACATGGTCATGGATATAATATAAAATCTGTAATCTTTTAAAACTTCAATTCTTGTCCATTGTCTAATTTCTTTGGTGCTATTAGAGCTATTAGATTTTTCTCTCGTGTCAAGTTTAACATCTTTTACCAAAAGGTAGGATACTACGGGCAAAACAATAATAACTAAAATTGATATAGATAACCAAATATCTCTCCATTCAATAAAAGTTAATAAAAAAACAATTAAAACTGGTAATGAAAATTCAGCCAGAGACAAGCCTAACCATCCAGTACTAAGTGCTCTGCCTCTGTTCTTTTCAAAAAAACGTGAAATAGTTGTTGAAGCTGTATGACTTGTTAATCCTTGGCCCGCTAAACGCATTAAAAAAATTGCAATAAATAAAAATATAACAGATGAAATTTTAGAAAATATAAAACATGAGGCTGAGAGAAATATAATTACATATGCTGCAAATTTTAGAATATTTACATCATCTATTTTTTTTCCAATCCAAACTAAAACTAAACTACTTAATAAAGTAGCTGATGCATATATTGAGCCAAATTGTCCATGAGAGATAGATAAAGCATCTCTGATACTGGAATTAAACAAGCCTAAAAAAAAACTCTGTCCAAAACTTGAAAAAAATGTAAAAATAAATCCAAATATAATTACTTTTAAACTTAAATTCTTAAACATATAAAATTTTTATGGCTAGTAATGTTTCTTTCATAGGTCTTGGTGTAATGGGTTACCCAATGGCTGGTTATATATCAAAAGCTGGACACAATGTAACTGTTTTTAATAGAACTAAATCTAAAGCTGAAAAATGGATAAATGAATACAAAGGTTATATAGCCGAAACACCAGCTGAAGCTGCAAAAAATTCTGAATATATTTTTACATGTGTTGGAAATGATAATGATTTAAGAGAAGTTACATTTGGTGAAAATGGTATTTTTAAAACAATTAAGAAAGGTACAGTGTATATTGATAACACAACAGCTTCAGCGACAATTGCTAGAGAAATTTATGAGTACGCAAAAAAAAATGATTTTGGGTCTTTAGATGCGCCTGTGTCAGGTGGTCAAGCAGGAGCTGAAAATGGCGCTTTAACAGTAATGATTGGTGGCGACCAGACTGATTTTGATAAAGCTAAAGATAAAATTGATTGTTACAGTAAAAAAATGAAATTACTTGGTAATGCTGGAAGTGGTCAACTTGCAAAAATGGTTAATCAAATTTGTATTGCTGGTTTAGTCCAAGGTTTGTCTGAAGCAATCAATTTTGGAATTAAAGCTGGATTAAACATGGAAGATGTTATTGAAGTAATTTCAAAAGGGGCTGCTCAATCTTGGCAAATGGAAAATAGATACAAAACGATGATTGATGATAAATTTGAATTTGGTTTTGCAGTAGATTGGATGAGAAAAGATCTTAAAATTGCCATGGATGAAGCTAAAAATAACGAGTCTTTGTTACCTGTAACTGAGTTGGTTGATAAATATTACGGAGAGGTTCAAGAAATGGGTGGCAATAGATGGGATACTTCAAGTTTAATAAGAAGGTTTAGAAAATAGATAGTATGCAACCAGCATACTACGAGGACTTCAGTGAAATAAAAAAAAAGATTTGGCTTATGCTAGAAGATGCAGTTTCAAACCGTAACTCTCAATTTAGAATACCTACTTTTATGTGTGGTTATGGTTCAGAAATAAATGGGAGAATTGTTGTTTTAAGAAAAGCTGATAAAGAAAATAATTTAGTTCAATTTCATAGCGATATCAGATCGGATAAAATTGATATGCTTAAAAAAAATTCTAATGCTGCCATGTTATTTTATGATAAAGAAGAAAAAATTCAGGTCAGGCTCAAAGTTGAATGTATTGTAAATCATGAAAATGATATCACTAAAAAATCTTGGGAAAAAACTCAACATATAAGTAGAAAATGTTATTTAGTAGATAATGGTCCAGGTACTATTTCAGATGAACCAACCTCTGGTTTAAAACCTGAGCTTGATAATTTTGAATATACAAAAGAACAAAGCGAGGAAGGTTATAAAAATTTTACTGTTGTTCAATGTAAAATTAAGTCTGTTGAATGGTTATATTTAGCAGCTAAAGGACACCGAAGAGCTAGATTTGATTTAGAAAACAATAAGGATAGCTGGTTAATTCCTTAAAAACATATATTTTTTGATTATTTTAACGAGACAATTTGTTAAACATAAATGTAACATCCTCATGCTAGTTTATTAGTTTTAAAAGGAGGAAATAATGAAAGCATACATAATGGGAAACTACACTGAAAAAGCTTTTCAAGGTTTTTTAAAAGATCCTAAAACTGATAGAAAAGCAGTTGTAGAACAATTAACAAAAGCAATGGGTGGAACAATGCATAGTATGGATATCGTTCGTGGTTCATATGATTTTGTAGTTGTTAATGAGTTAGCTACATTTGAGGATTTTGCTGCAGTTAAGCTTGTAGTAGAAGCTTCTGGTGCTGTTAAAAACTTAACAATGTTAGAGGCTATTGATTTTAATAAAGCCACAACTAAAGCAAGTGAAGTTGCTTCAGGCGCTTACAAAGCACCAGGTCAATAATAAAGATTAATTTTTTTTGTCGTTATCGACTACTAAGCAGATTTCTGATTTAGTC
The DNA here is from genome assembly GCA_902539165.1 of uncultured Pelagibacteraceae bacterium. Lineage (GTDB taxonomy): Bacteria > Pseudomonadota > Alphaproteobacteria > Pelagibacterales > Pelagibacteraceae > Pelagibacter. Next base: position 148,578 of record CACBHY010000002.1, on the reverse strand, counting down.
AGAAATCTGCGACCTGTTCCATTGTCCAAAGAGAACATGCCACCAATTCCTTTAACAGCATCAATTGTTAAATCAGTATGTTTCCACTTTTCAAATTGGTCTGCATTCATGTAAAAAGGCACTCCGCCTATTTCACCTAGTTTCAAATCATTATCGCCTAAAGGGAATTCACCTTCTTGAAAACACATTGGTGCACTACCATCACAACAGCCTCCAGACTGGTGAAACATTAACTTCTCACCGTACTTTTCTTGAAGCTCAGATAATAGGTTTAACGCTGAATTAGTTGCAGATACTTTCATTTTTAAACTCCGGCCCATGATTTAGAATCATGGGCCAGTATATATTATTATTTGTTAAAAGAAGCCTAATTTCTTCTCAGCATAAGAAACATGAAGATTCTTATTTTGTCTGTAATGACTAAGCATCATTTTATGTGTTTCTCTTCCTACACCTGATTGTTTGTAACCACCAAATGGAGAGTGAGCTGGATAAGCATGATAACAATTTGTCCATACTATTCCTGCCTGTATTGCTCTACCCATTCTGTAAGCAATATTTCCATTTCTAGTCCAAACGCCTGCACCTAAACCATAAAGAGTATCATTAGCAATTTCTAATGCTTCTGCTTCATCTTTAAATTTAATTACAGATACTACAGGTCCAAAGATTTCTTCTTGTGAGATCCGAGATTTATTATCAGTTTCAAAAATAGTAGGTTGAATATAATTTCCTTTTTCCAATCCACTATTAAGTTTACCAACATCTCCACCAGCGAGAACTTTAGCACCTTCTTTTTTACCAAGATCTAGATAAGACTTAATCTTCTCCATTTGCTCAACTGAAGCTTGTGCTCCAATCATAGTTTCCATTTTCAATGGATTATCTTGGATAACAGCTTTAGTTCGAGCGATACATTTTTCCATGAATTTATCATAAATAGACTCTTGGACTAATGCTCTACTTGGACAAGTACATACTTCACCTTGGTTTAAGTTAAACATTACAAAGCCTTCAACACACTTATCTAAAAAATCATCATCTTTATCCATGATGTCTTCAAAGAATATGTTAGGTGACTTACCACCTAATTCTAGTGTGATTGGAATGATGTTTTGAGCCGCATACTGCATAATAAGTCTTCCAGTAGTAGTCTCACCAGTAAAAGCAACTTTAGCAACTCTCTTTGAAGATGCTAGAGGCTTACCTGCTTCTAAACCAAAACCACTTACAATGTTTACAACCCCTGGAGGAAGTAAATCACCAATAAGCTCCATCATAACCATGATAGAAGCTGGTGTTTGTTCTGCTGGTTTTAAAACTGAACAGTTACCTGCAGCAAGAGCTGGCGCTAATTTCCATGTTGCCATAAGTAACGGGAAGTTCCATGGAACTATTTGAGCTACCACACCTAAAGGCTCAGGTATATTATATGAGTATTGAGAATTACTTATTTCAGCAACAGAACCTTCTTCAGCTCTTATTACTCCTGCAAAATATCTCCAGTGATCGATCACTAAAGCTATATCCGCAGCCATACACTCTCTAATTGGTTTACCATTATCCAAACATTCAGCAACTGCAAGCATGTCTTTATTTTGCTCAAGAACGTCTGCTATTTTCATCATTATATTTGATCTAGTAGTGATGTCTGTTTTTCCCCATTCTTTAAAAGCTGCATGAGCCGCATCTAATGCTGACTCAACATCTTTTTCATTTGATCTTGCTACTGAACAGATAATTTCATTTGATATCGGGCTCGGATTATCAAAATACTTGCCAGATAAAGGCTCTACAAATTTCCCATTAATAAAGTTTCCATATTTAGCTTTATATGGAAATTCTACTTTTAAATGAGACGAATCTAGAGCTGATGACACTTTTAATGCTTCTGCACTCATTTTATTTTCTCCTCTTGTTTTATTATTAGTTTTGATGTTATTAGATCTTCTAGTTTTTTTTAAAGGTTTCTTAGTCGCAGACTTTTTTGTCCCAACTTTTTTAATTTTAACTTTTTTTTTACTTTTTATTTTTCTAGAAGTTTTAACTAATTTCTTTTTTTTCTTTTTAGTCTTTTTAGTCTTTTTAGTCTTTTTTGGTTTTTTAGGTTTTTTAGGTTTTTTAACCATTTATATAATTGAAATTAAAAACCTATTTAAAGGTCTTGTAAACAAAACAATTATGTTTTCAATTTATAGTTGTAATTTTTTTGTTAAATTATAAAAAAAAATTATTTAATTTCTAATGACCTATTTTGGACAATTTTTTTTTTAATTTTTTTGAAAGTTTAGAAAACCATATTTTTTCTTTTCCTGACTCAGGCAAAACCTCTCCATACTCAATCATTTGAGATGGAGGTAAGTCAACAATATAAACCCAAATTTGCGTTTTATTTAATTTAGAATTTTTAATTACAATATCTCTTAGTTGGGAAATTAATTTATCTTTTATTTTTTTTGGTCTACCTGCTCTTATTTGACCAAGTAAAAATATTGAAGGCTCTCTTACTTTTTTTCCTCCCATGAAATGGTTATTTTTTTTTGTTTTATTAAATATTATTTGTGCAAAATAAGTATTAGCTCCTGTTACTACATTGTGAACTTTAGTTATTCCTTCAGCTAAATTCTTTTGTTGTTTTGAAGTAAAATTAAAATTTGAATTTGTTACTGTATAAGTTGGCATTTTTAAAATATAGATTGAGAATATTTTTTCCAATTATCTTGATAATGCTTAGTATTTTCAGATATAGCTTTTTTTTCTTCCTCTGTTACCTTTCTGATAACTCTACCGGGTGAGCCTACTACCAACGAGTTATCTGGTATTTCTTTATTTTCTGTGATTAAAGCTTTTGCACCTACTATACAATTTTTACCAATTTTTACATTGTTTAATATTACAGCACCGATTCCAATTAAGCTATTATCTCCTATTGAGCAGCCGTGGAGCATAACCATATGACCAATAGTTATATTTTTTCCTAATATTAATGGATAACCTGGATCTGTGTGTAAAACACTGCCGTCCTGAACATTTGATCCTTCGCCAACAATTATATTCTCACAATCTCCTCTTAATACTGCATTAAACCAAATACTTGTGTTTTTCTCTAGGGTCACATCTCCAATTATAGTTGCATTGGGTGCAACCCAATTTTCGCCAGAAATTTTTGGTTTTTTATCTTTTAAATCGTAAAACATAATTTATATATTCTTACAATATGCCAATACAAACTCCAATATGTGATTTTGGTAAAAAAGCTATACCTTTTGAGTTAAAATCCACTGAAGGTAAAATTCTTAAGTTGGACGAAATTAAAGGTGAAAATGGAACTCTCATCATGTTTATTTGTAACCATTGTCCATATGTAAAAGCAGTTACAAAGGATATTGTTAAAGATTGTAATGAGCTAAAAAAAATAGGGATCAATTCAATAGCAATCTGTTCTAACGATGCTGTTAACTACCCTGAGGACTCATTTGAGAATATGATAAAGTTTTCAAAAGAGAATAACTTTAATTTTCCATATTTAACAGATGAAACTCAAGAAGTTGCAAAGAAATACGATGCTGTTTGTACCCCTGATTTTTTTGGATATAACAAAGACTTAGAACTTCAGTATAGGGGTCGAGTAAGAGAATTAAAAAAACTTATACCTATAAGAGACGGAGAAACCGATTTATTAAAAGCTATGAAGCAAGTGGCTGAGACAGGAAAAGGTCCAGAGGAACAAACTCCAAGTGCTGGTTGCAGCATTAAATGGAAACATGATTGATGCATTTAATCGTCACTAGATCCTTTCCACCTGAACTGGGTGGAATGCAAAATTTGATGTGGGGTCTTTCAAGAGAATTATCAAAAAACTTTATGATAAAAGTTTTTGCAGATTTTATTGAGGGGCATAAAGATTTTGATGAACAGTGCTCTTTTACAATCGAAAGAGTTGGTGGAATAAAACTTCTAAGAAAATATAGAAAAGCTCAATTAATTAATGAATATATTAAAGACAACAATATTGAAGGAATTATTGCTGATCATTGGAAAAGTTTAGAGCTTATTAAAACATTAAAAAAGAAATATTGCTTAATACATAGTAAAGAGATTAATCACACAAAAGGATCTAGTATAAACAAACGTGTTGTAAAAGTTCTAAACAGTTGTGAAAAAGTTATTGCTAACTCAAAATATACAAAAAATTTAGCGGTAACTTGTGGAATAAGCGAGGATAAAATAATAGTTATAAATCCGGGCATAGATCCAGCAGAAGAATTAGATAAAAAATCGTTGGATAAAGTTGAAAGTTTACTTAAAATTAAATCACCAAGATTAATCACAGTTTCAAGATTTGATAAAAGAAAAAACCATGAAAAAATCATAATGGCTTTAAGAAACCTTAAGCAAATTTATCCAGATATTGTTTATGTTTGTATTGGTGATGGGGATGAGGAAGAAAATATTAAAACTTTAGTCAAAGAATTAGATTTGGGAAATCAAGTTATGTTCTTTAAAGATATAAGTACTAATTTAAAAAATGCATTAATTGCTAAATCTCATATTTTTGTAATGCCCTCAATAATTTATAAAAAATCAGTTGAAGGTTTTGGTATTGCATATGTGGAAGCTGCTCAATACGCTATTCCATCAATTGGTGGAACAGATGGTGGTGCCGCAGATGCAATTGATCATGAAAAAACTGGTTTAATATGTGATGGTAACAGTCTTGATGAAGTGTATTCCGCAATTAGTTCAATGTTGGAAAATAAAAAATATTTAGAGCTTGGGAAAAATGCAAAAGAATATGTGAATAAATTTCATTGGTCAAAAATTATTGAAGAATATAAAAATATTCTAAATTAATTTTTTTTTGAAAAAGTTTTGTAAATATGCCAAAGAACAATAAGCACTGTTGTTAATAAAATACAAGCCGTTAAAGTTCTATCCCATAAAAATTCCCATGAACCATTGCTTAATAATAAAGACCGTCTCAAATTCTCCTCCATGAGCCCGCCGAGTACAAAAGCCAAAATTAACGGGGGCATAGGAAAATCATATAATCTTAAAAATGTTGCAACCACAGCAATCCCAATCATTAGATAAATATCAAAATTATTAAATGACATCACATAAATTCCAGTTACTGAGAAAAACAAAATTAAAGGGATTAAGTAATTTTTAGGAACAGCAAGAATTCTAGCTATATAAGGAATGAGAGGTAAGTTTAATATTAGCAATATTACCATTCCAATATACATAGACATAATAATTGACCAAAAAATTTCAGGATTAGTCATATAAAGTCTAGGACCAGGCTGAACTCCAAAACCTAATAATGCGCCTAGCATTACAGCTGTAGTTCCACTTCCAGGAATTCCCAATGTAAGCATCGGTACAAAAGAACCTGAGCAAGCAGCGTTATTTGCGGTTTCTGGTGCTGACAAACCATTTACACTTCCTTTGCCAAATTTTTCTTTCTCTTCATCACTAACTACGTTTCTTTCCATTCCATAAGCTAAAAAAGAAGCTATTGTTGCACCTGCGCCTGGTAACACACCAATTAAAAAACCAATTACTGATGATCTTGGAATTGTTTTATACATTTTTTTTCGTTCTTCTTTATTAATTTTAATAGATCCAAGTTCAGTTAGAGAGACTTGTTTAGCAACACTAGTTGGATCATTTCTTTTTAAAATAATTGTTAAAGCTTCACTCATCGCAAATGTTGCCATCACAACTAGTACGAAACTAATTCCATCAGTTAAGTTCATATTATCAAATGTAAATCTTGTAATATCAGATAAACTATCTTGACCCACAGAAGATAACATTAATCCAAGCACTACCATCATCATTGCTTTTAAAAATTGACCTTTAGAAGAAAAAGCTGCAATAGCTGTTAAACCTAAAATCATTAATGCAAAATAATCTGGTGATCTAAAAGATAAACTAACTTTTGATAAACTTGGTGCCATAAATAGTAAATAGATTGCAGATAATGTTCCACCTGCAAACGAACTCCATGCAGCAATAGCTAAAGCTTTTCCAGCTTTACCTTGTTGTGCCATCGGATATCCATCAAATGAAGTAGCAACAGTTCCAGGAACTCCAGGTGCATTTAATAATATAGAGGAGGTAGATCCACCAAATATTGCTCCATAATAAACACCAGCCATTAAAATCAATCCTGTTGCAGGATCAAAACCATAAGTAATTGGTATCATTAAAGCAATAGCAGTCATCGGACCTAGACCAGGAAGCATTCCAATTATAGTTCCAAAAAAACAACCAACCATAACCATTAATATATTTTGGAATGTGAGTGCAGTTGTTAATCCAATTAATATTCCATCAATCATCCCATAACTCCAATTGATTGTAAAAATGGATCTCTTAAATAAATATCAAGAACACCATGAAGGAGATACATAAAAGCAGCTACAAATGGAAAAGATAATAAAAACATTAAGATCCATCTTCGCTCTCCTAAAAAATAATAAGATGTAAATAAAAATAAAGAAGTTGTTAAAAAATAACCAACTTTTAAAATTGTAGCTCCATAAATAATTGCGATAAGTATAAGTGTACCTGTTTTTTTATACTCTAAGTTTTTATGTTTGACCTTTATAGTATTTGGATCTGGTAAAATTAGTTTTGATCCAGAAAAAAATAATCCAGCATAACCTAAGTAAATTGGAAATGTTCTTGCATTAAATGGTGCATTTTCATCGAATGAAAAAACCTGAATTTGATATGCTAGATATAAATAGAATGCTGAAAATACAAAAAAGAGCAGTGATATAATTTTTGTAGTATTTATATTCACTGCTCTAATTTAAAATAATCCTAAGGATTATATAACGCCTAGTTTTTTCATAAGATCTGTCATTTCTTCAGTTTGTTTTTCTAAGAAAGATACAAACTTACCTTCCGGATTATAAATATTAACCCATGCATTTCTTGCTCTGACAGTTTCCCATTCAGGCGTTTTTTGTACATCGCCGAGCATTTTTGCAATAGCTTTTTTATCAGAATTACTCATACCTGGAGGGCCAAAGAAACCTCTCCAGTTAACGAATTGTACGTCATATCCTTGCTCTTTTAGGGTTGGAGCATCTGGTGCATCAGAAACTCTTGAAGGAGCTGTGATACCAATAATTCTTACTTGGTCTCTTGCACCCATCAATTCGCCTAAACCTGTTGAAATGATTTGAGTTTCACCTGATAAAAGTCCAGCTAATGCTTTTCCACCAGCATCATAAGGAATGTATGCAACAGCATTTGGATCTGCACCTGCAGCCTGGAATGCTAAAGCACCAATTAAATGGTCCATACTTCCTCTTACTGATCCACCAGCCATTTTAATTGAACCTGGATCCTTTTTATATGCATCAACTACATCTTTAAAGTTTTTGTAAGGTGAGTTCTTTGCAACTGCAATTGCACCATAGTCTCCGATTACACCAGCAATTGGCACAACATCCTTGTAGGATAATGTTCCGCTACCTTTTACATAACCTTCATGTCTAGTAATTGATCTTAACACTAATGGTGTTGATTGAACTAAAACAGTATTAGCTGGTTTGGTGTTAATCATGTAAGCTAATGCTTTACCGCCACCACCACCTGACATATTTTCAAATGATGCACTTTTTAACATTCCAGCTTTTGTCAAAGCTTCTCCAGTACCTCTAGCAGTTCCATCCCAACCACCGCCTGCACCACCACCGATTACAAAGTGCAATTTTTCAATTGCTACTGAACTTGTAGTTGTTGCTGAGAGTAATAAGATTGCTGAGAATAATACTGAAAATATTTTATTTATTTTATTCATTATTTCCCTCTCTTGTTTAAAAATATAAGTTAATTATAGTCTTGATATTAATGCAACCTATAATTAGTTTGTACAACTCATAATTGAAAATTTTTTTCTTAATAAAAATTATTAAAATCTTTGTTTTTTTATTTTTATAAAACTATAATTTCACTTAATTCGTTAGTACATTTTTCTTATCTTTTGCATTGTTGGTGATAGAAGCTTAATGAATGATAAAACACGCCATTGCTTTTTATTTTGAAGATTTAAAACAAGTTTTTTCAATAAAATTTATTATTGTAATTTTGATCTCTGTTCCTACTGCAATTTTTACAGAGTATTTGAGCATTCCCTTGGCTTGGTTTTTAGGACCAATGATTGTCACATCAATTGCTGCTTTATCAGGTCTAAAAATCATTATGCCTAAAATTGTATTAAGCTTTATCTTAATAATTTTAGGTTTGCATATTGGAAATTACATAGATCAAAATCTATTTAATCAAATGTTTGATTGGATTTGGACTTCATTAATTATGTTAATCTACATAATAATTTGTATTTTATTTGTTGCTAAATATCTTCAAAAGTTTGCAAGCTATAGTGAAAAAGCCTCAATATTTTCAGCAGCTCCTGGTGCATTAGGACCTTTAATGATCTTAGCCGAGAATGAAAAAACAGATTTATCTCAAGTAGCAATATCTCATCTAATTAGATTAATTATTATAATAACCGTAATTCCATTTATTATAGTAAATAATACTGAAAACGATGTTTTGTTCGATGATAGTCTCAATTATTTAGCTCAAAATCATGTTAATTTATTTTTACTTATTGTTGCATCTTTATTTTTTATTTTTATTTTCGAAAAAATTAAAATTCCTGCAGCTTTGTTATCTGGAACATTATTTGCGAGCGGTGTGTTACAAGTTACAGATATAGCTACATATAAACTGCCAGATGAAACAGTAAATTTTTGTCTACTTATACTTGGCTCTTCAGTTGGTTGCAGGTTTGCTGAGAAAACTGTTAAAGAGATAGCTAATAATTCTCTTCATAGTATTGTGGCTACTACTATTTTGGTAGTATTAGGTTTAGTTGCAGCCTATGTTGCAACATTATTTGTTGACACAAATATTTTAACTTTAATATTATCTTTTAGTCCTGGGGGAATTTATGAGGTGGCTGTTATAGCAATTGCTTTTGATTTAGACCCAGACTTTGTTGCTTTTCACCATATAATTAGATTACTTTTCATACTATTCACAGTTCCTATATTTTTAAGAATAACAGAAAAAATTAAAAAATAATTTCAGAGAGTCTTTGAAAAACCTTTTCAGCAGAAAGCTTTGACAAATCTGGGACCTGAATTGCTTTAAAGTTATCTGTTTCTATACTTACTTTAAAAGAAGTTGTGTGAGATCCAAATAAAGCGATTCCTTTAGATCCTAAGTGTGCTGTCATATGCGCAGGACCTGTATCATTGGAAACTACGAATGAACTACTTTTGATTAATGATGATAATTGAGAAATATCAAGCGCCTTGCCATTATCTAAAATACATAAAGCATTTATTTTTGATGCTTCATTAATTTCGTTAGGGCCTGGTGCAACAACAATTTTGAAAAATTCAAATTTTTTTTTAATCAAATCAATTAAATCATTATAATAAGGCCATTGCTTTGAAGTTAAATGTGGTGAGCAAAAAGGAAAAAGAATAATAAAATTTTCAAGCTTATAATAATTTTTTATTTGGGTAATATCACTTGAGCTCCATGAAAAATCGGGCTTTTTTGTATGTTTGGTATCTATGTTTGAATTTCTTAATTGATGGTTAAATCTTTCTAAGACCGAGTCTTTATCAAAATCTTTTTTAGTCGTACCTTCTGGCAATGTAGTATCAGTTGAGCACCAAGTATCTTTTGATGCCTTAGGAAATAATATTTTTTTATAAAAAGATGTTCTACTTGAATTTTGAAGATCGTATACTTTTAAAAAACTATATTTTTTTAACTCTCTCATTAACGAATATAAGTAAATCAAGTTTATTTTTGATAATCGTTTATCTAAAATTACATTTGTTATATAGGGATTTTTTTTGAATAGTTCAAAATAAGGTTTGGTTGTTAATAAGTGAATTTGATCATCTTTATGACTTTCAGAAATATCTTGAATTGCCCCACTTGCTTGAGCTATATCACCTAGAGAACCGTGTTTAATTATTAAAATATTAGACATATTTGTAACAACTTAACATAGTATATTTTTTAATGAATAAAATTCTAGTTGAAGTGTCGGTCGGTGAGTTACTCGATAAAGTTTCTATTTTAGAGATAAAAAAAGAAAAAATTAAAGATCCTGAAAAACTTAAATTTATTGAAAATGAGCATTCAATACTTACTGAACAATTAAATAAAAATGTTAAAACCGATCAAAAACTAAACGACCTTTTTCTAACTTTAAAAAATATTAATGCAAAACTTTGGGTTATTGAAGATGACAAACGACAGTGTGAAAAAGATAAAGAATTTTCAGATAAATTTGTGAAACTTTCTAGAGATGTTCATTTTTTAAATGATGATCGTGCAAAAATTAAATTAGAAATTAATAATCATACAGGGTCTAAAATTAAAGAAATTAAAGAATATACTAGCTATTAAAAGAATATTTCTTTTCTAAAAACTTTATCACGTTGTGAATTACAAAAGTCATAAATAAATATATTCCTCCTGCTACAATAAATACTTCAATTGGCTTAAATGTTGTAGAAATAATATATTTGGCAACTCCTGTTAGATCCATTAAAGTTACAGTACTTGCTAAAGAGGTTCCTTTCATCATTAGTATTATTTCATTCCCATAGGCAGGTAATGATTGTCTAATCGCTATTGGAATTTGAATTTTATATAAGATTATTTTGTTTGATACACCTAGACTTTTTCCGGCTTCAATAATTCCTGGTTTGATTGTTTGAAACGCAGATCTTAATATTTCAGATGTATAGGCGCCTGTATTTAAAGTAAAAGCTATAATTGCACACCAATAGGGTTCTTTTAAAATTACCCATAATATTGTTGATCTTAAATATTCTATTTGTCCAAGTCCAAAGTAAATGATAAAAATTTGAACCAGTAAAGGAGTACCTCTGAAAACATAGGAATAGCCATAAGCAAACTTATTGATAAATACATTTTTATTTAATCTTAAAATTGCAAACAACAGCCCAATAAACAAACCAAAAAATAAAGAGGCAGATAATAATTTTAAAGTAATGACGGATGCGCCCAAAAGTGTAGGAAAGCTAGTGATCATTAATTCAAAATCCATTAGTACCCCCTGCTATACTTTGCTTCTAATTTGTTAATTAATTTCATACTTAAATATGTGAGTAATAAATATAAAACTGCAGCAAATGAATAAAAGAATAGAGGATCTCTTGTAGATCCTGCTGCAATATAGGATTGTCTCATTATTTCAACTAAGCCTGTTACCGAAATTAAAGAGGTATCTTTTAAAGTAATTTGCCAAACGTTACTTAAATTTGGAATAGCTAGTCTTAACATTTGAGGTAAAATTATTTTATAAAATTGAGTAAATTTACTTACCCCTAATACCTTTGCAGCTTCAAATTGGCCTTTATCTATTGATTGAATTGCTCCACGAAATACCTCTGTAGAATATGCTCCAGAAATTATACCAATTGCTACTGATCCAGTAATAAATGCATTTATCTCTATATATTCGTAATATCCAAATATTGAAGCTACATACATAATTGCTCCGCTACCTCCAAAAAAGAAAAGATAAATAACAAGTAGCTCGGGTACACCTCGAATAACTGTGGTGTAAAAATTTCCAGCCAAGTTTAATGATTTGTATTTAGATAATTTTAAAGGAGTAAAAATTAAAGCAAATAAAAAACCAATTAACATTGCTGTAATTGATACAGCAACAGTCATTAGGGTGGCGTAAAATAGTTCGTCACCCCATCCGGTTTTGCCAAATGCTAGAAGTTCCATAAAGATTGGCGACTATATAATATAGTCGCCAAATCTAAAGAATTACATAGAAGCGTCGAAACCAAAGTGTTTAATAGCAAGCTTGCTAATAATACCTTTTTTTCTAGCTATATTAATCGCTCTGTTGAAATCTTTAAGAAGTTTAGCGTCTCTTTTTCCGATGGCATCATCTCCACCTTGTCTAATTCCAACACCTACACCGTTACCAAAAGCACCACCTGAAAAAGTTGGTCCTACAAGCACAACTGCCTCTCCAGATTTATCTGCATAATCAGTAAATGCAACTGCCGCAGCTAATGCAACATCACATCTTCCTGAAGTGAGATCTAAGTTTACCTCATCTTGAGTTTTGTAAGTTCTAACATTTACACTTCCTACATCTCCAGACTCTAAGAAGTTTTGATGAATAGTACCTGTCTGAGTACAAACTGTTTTACCAGCAAGGGCTCCAGTTAAAGTTGAGAGAGCTTTTTTAACATCTGATCCACCTAAATTTAAATTAACTCCTTCAGGTGTGTCCATACCTTCCAAACTTGAACCCTTCATAACTGCAAGTGACGCAACTTCGTCTGCATAACCTTGTGAAAAAGTGATTGTTTTTTGTCTTTCAGCGGTAATTGACATTCCAGCCATAATTGCATCAAATTTTCTCATTAATAGAGCTGGAATCATCCCATCCCAATCTTGTTCCACTATAGTGCACTCATATTTCAAGATTGTACAAAGCTCATTTGCTAACTCTACCTCAAAACCAATAAGATTACCTGAAGCATCTTTTGAATTCCACGGAGGATAAGCTCCCTCAGTTCCAATTTTTACTTTATCAGCATAAACGTTACCAACGACTAATAAAGAAGCAAGAACTGTTAAAATAGTTTTTTTAAATATATTCATTATTTTCTCCTTTAATTAAAAGTAATTATTTCACAAATTTAATAATTAAAAAAGAAAAATTAATGATTTATTGACGAGGAAAAATTCCAGGAACAATCAAAACTTGGGATATAAACTCTTGATAATTCGGTATTTCCAAAATGATGATTAAATACATTTAGCCAGTTATCAACCTGTTTAGGTTTTTTATCTTGGCTACCAACTTGTGCAGTAATTACACCTTTAGGTTTTAAAATTCTGATCATAGAGTCCATATTTTTTGCAGCAAGATCAATACAAAATTGATCATCATTTAAATCAACAAAAATATGATCGTATGTATCATCATCAATAGATTTTATACTTTCAAAAGCATCTCCCCATACACATTTAACTGAATTTTTTTCTGTGGCTTTGTTTCCAACTTCACCCAGGTGTTTATTGCAGATATCTACTACTTCAGGATCGAGTTCATACCAATCAATAAAGTTGAATTTTTTAGAAATACACTCTCTTGCAACTCCTCCATCGCCTCCACCAATAATTGCTGCTCTTTCATTATAATTATTTAAATTAAGTCCAGCACCAACGAAAGTTGAGCTGTATAAATGTTCATCAGTTGCAGCAACTTGTATTTCTCCGTCTATAAATAATGATTTTCCAAACTGTTCTAAATCTAGAATTTCAATGTGTTGGCCTACCTTAGATTTAAAGTCTTCTAAAACATCATTAACAACATACGATTTTTGTAATCCAGGTGAACTGTATATGTCATGGTAAAGTGCTTTTGTATCTCTATTAAACTCCTTAATAACAATTCTTTTGTGCTCAAATGTTTTTTTTATAGTATCTATTGCAATAGATGGATTAATTTTGCCACAAGTAAAAAAATCAAAACTAATTATCCCTTTCTCTGGAAAAGTATGAAAACTAATGTGACTCTCGGCTAATAATGCTAGAATTGTAAAACCTTGAGGTTCAAACTTATATTTTGATATATTTAGAATTGTTACTTTTGCAGCTTTAGCAATATCATGAATTGCTTTTTCAAATATAGAAGGATCATATTCTTTAGTTGTTCCAATAATGTCTATAGTTATATGTTCACCAACTTTAGTCATTTAGCACCTCAATTAAACCAGATGTTAGTATAGATATTACAAAGATTTTCAATGAAAAATTTTTAATTAAATATCTTTAATTTTATTATCAAACAATTTAGCACCTTTTTTACAATTTTCTATCCAATCTAATGGAGCATTATCATCTGCATTGTCGGATATAAATTTGAAACATCTAAATTTAATATTTTCTAATTTACAAACTTTTGCTAGTGCGTATGCTTCCATATCTACTAAGTCTACATCCATATTGATCTTGCCAGTGACAAAACTATCACCGCTTCCACAAGAGTAACCATGATCAGAATTAATTATCTCAATGATCTCATCAAATGGTGTTTCACCCAATTTAAAATCTAATAAACCCGTAACATCCATGTCTCTTTGATAAAATTTAGTACATTCAACAATACCTGATAAGCCTTTTTTTATCGCTCCTGCACTTCCAAAATTAATTATCTCTTTCGGTTTGAATTTGGTAATTAATTTTACTAAATTATAAGTAGCATTAATTTTACCAGCACCAATATAATGAAAATAGTCTAGACCAGGAGTTTCTTCTTTTAAAGCTGCAACAAATAATTTATTCATCAAATATGGAGTTAAAAAAATATATTAGATCAATACCAGATTATCCCAAAAAGGGAATTCTTTTTAGAGATATTACTACTCTTATTAAAGACAAAAATGCTTTTGCAGAAACAATTGATCAAATTGTTATAAGGTCAAAAAAATTTAAATTTACAAAAATTGCTGCAATAGAGTCTAGAGGCTTTGTATTTGCATCAGCAGTTTCATATATTTTAAAAAAACCATTTATAATGCTGAGGAAAAAAAATAAACTACCTGCAGATGTCCATTCTGTAGATTTCAATTTAGAGTATGGTACCGCTACAATAGAAGTTCACAAAGACTCCATAGATAAAAATGATACTGTGTTGATTATTGACGATTTGATAGCTACTGGTGGAACAGCAGAAGCTGCTGCTAAATTAATTGAGGTATCAAATGGAAAAGTTGCAGCTTTTATATTTGTAATTAACTTGTTTGATCTTGGTGGTTCAGAAAATTTAATTAAAAATAATTATAAAGTAGAAAATTTAATAGATTTTCCTGGTCATTAATCTTTTATTTTTGGTCTAAAGTAGGAGCTTTTTCCAATAATCGCATTTAAGAAACCCAACATTCTGTGTAAATAAATATCTTTTTTTCTTTTATTAATAAAAAAATAAAAAAAGAATTTTACTAAAGATGAAATGAATGTTGGAAATCCTTTTTTTAAAGCAGCAAAATAACCATAATGTTTTTTATTAAAATAAAATTTTGACCAAATCCAATGCCAATTTCTGGACATTTCAATTTCATATTCATATTTTAAATCAACAGCTTTACCACCCAAATGATTAATTTTTGAATTGGGAATAATATAAATATTCTGATTTAATTTTATTAGATTTTTACACAGGTCATCGTTTTCAAGATACATAAAAAAATTTTCATCAAAGTAATTTTCATTATTAAATACATTTAATTCTTTTAATCTTTTAATATTTAAAACCATTGCATAACCATCAACACTTATTACTTTAAAAGGTCTTTCATTATTAAAATTTTGAGTCTGTTGCAATTTATAATTTGGATAATTTTTATTATTTGAAATTGGAGCAATAATTGCAAATGAATCTAAGTTATTTGATGCATGTATAATTTCATCAATGGTATCACTTTCTAATATTACATCTGGATTTATAACAAATGCAAAATCGGTTTTTATATTTTTTAGCCCCAAGTTATTTCCTGCTCCCATACCAAGATTATCTGGAGAAAGAATACATCTTACATTTTGATAAATTTTTTCTATTTTTTCTTTAAAATTTTTGTCACTTGAATTATCAACAATTGTTATTTTAAAATCCTTAGGTATAGATTTTATACATTGATGTATTACTTTTTCACTCTTAAATGTTACAATAATTATTGAAATATTTTGCCTAGATATCGTCATATGAAGAGTGTAATGAACTATACTAATACTTTCATCTAATGTAAAAATAATTTAACTTATGAAAAAAGTCGTTGTAACTGGTGGTCTTGGTTTTATTGGAAGTAATCTAATTGAGCTACTTATAGAAAAAAATTTTTTTGTATTAAATATTGATAAAATTTCTTATTCATCAAATTTTTTCAATACAAAAAAATTTAGAAAATCGAAGAGATACAAGTTTGTAAAATGTGATATTAAAAGCCACAAATTAAAAAATATTTTACTTAAGTTTAAACCGTCGTGTATTTTTAATTTAGCTGCAGAAACTCATGTAGATAGATCAATAGATAATGCCAGCAACTTTGTACAAAATAACATAGTGGGTGTTTATAATTTGTTAGAATGCTTTAGAGATTTTTCACTAAAACACAAATCAAAGTTAATTCACATTTCTACAGATGAGGTTTATGGTGATATTTTAAAAGGGAGATCTTCAGAAAAATATCCTTATAATCCAAGCTCACCATATGCGGCAAGTAAAGCTGCCTCAGATCACTTAGTTAGCTCGTATGTTAGAACATATAATTTGAATGCAATTGTAACTAACTGTTCAAATAATTATGGTCCAAAGCAACATCCGGAAAAATTAATTCCTAAACTCATATTTAATATTATTAATAACAAACCTCTTCCTATTTATGGGAATGGCAAAAATTCTCGAGAATGGATATTTGTAAAAGATCATTGTGAAGCACTACTTCAAGTATTTAAAAAAGGCAAAATTGGAAATTTTTATAATATTGGATCTAATAAAAATCTTGATAACCTTGAAGTAACAAAAAAATTATTAAACATATCGAAAAAATATAAAAACTTAGGAAAAAATGTAAAAATCAAATTTGTCAAAGATCGACCTGGTCATGATGTTAGATATGCACTTAACAGCAGTAAAATAATAAAATATTTAAAATGGAAACCTCAAACATCCTTTGCTAAAGGAATTAAATTAACCTTTGAATGGTATTTAAATAATAGAGAATATTTTAAATCATTTAATAAAAATGACATTGTTAAAAGATTGGGAAATAAATGATTAAAAAAGGAATTATTTTGTCTGGAGGAATGGGAACTAGAATGAGTCCCTTAACGAAAGCTGTAAATAAACAACTTCTGCCAATTTATGATAAACCCTTAATATTTTATCCCTTGTCTATATTAATGTTATCAAAAATTAAAAACGTTCTCATTATAGTTAATAAGGGACAACTTAAGCAGTATAAAAAAATAATTCCAGATGGAAAAAGATTGGGGATGAATATTACCTACAAAGAACAAGACAAACCAAAGGGTTTGCCAGATGCTTTCATTCTTGGAAAAAACTTTATTAAAAAGGATAAAGTCGCAATGATTTTAGGAGATAATTTCTTTTACGGGCAGTCATTGACAAAAATGCTAACAAAATGTGTTAATATAACAGATGGCGCTAAGGTAATTCTCCACAAAGTAGTAAATCCCAAAAATTTTGGTGTTGCACAAGTAAAAGATAAAAAAATTGTGAAAATAAAAGAAAAACCAAAAAAATTTTTTTCTGACTTAGCGATAACTGGGCTGTATTTTTTTGATAATAAAGTAATTGAATATGCTAAAAAATTAAAACCATCAAAAAGAAACGAGTTAGAAATCGTTGATCTTTTAAATCAATATAGAATAAAAAATCGTTTATCAGCAGAACTTATTGGTAGAGGTGGAGCTTGGCTTGATACCGGATCAATTGAAGACTTTTATAAAACGAGTAATTTTGTATCCGCCATAGAGAACCAACAAGGTTTTAAAATTGCTTGTCTTGAAGAAATTTCGTTAAGTAATGGATGGATTAAAAGAAGTGACATTAAAAAATCTATTGAATTTTATGGAAATTGTAATTACTCAAAATATTTAAAAAAAATAATTTCGTGAAAATTATAAACAAAAAATTAAAAAACCTATTTTTAATAAAACATAACGTATTTAATGATAAAAGAGGTTATTTTAAAGAAATTGTAAGAGAAAATAAAATTAATACAAAATTTCCCTTTGTTGTGATGTCATATTCAAAAAAAAATGTTGTTCGCGGTTTACATTTACAAACTAAGAAGTCTCAAGGAAAATTTGTGAGTGTAATTAAAGGACGAATATTTGATGTTGCTGTTGATTTAAGAAAAAAATCAAAAACATTTGGAAAACATTTTAGTTGTATTTTAAGTGAGGCGAATGCTACTTCAATTTATATTCCACCAGGATTTGCTCATGGTTTTCAAGCTCTAGAAAAAGATAACTATGTAATTTATAGCTGCTCCAGATACAGAGATAAAAATAGTGAAATATCAATAAACTGTAATGACAAAGATTTAAATATCAAATGGCCAATAAATAAAAAAATTCTTTCAAAAAAAGATAAGAATGCAATGTCGTTTAATGAATATTTAGAAAATTAATTTTGATGAGTCAAATAATTTTAGTAACTGGTGGTGAAGGAAGATTTTGTAAAAAATTAAAAGAGTTTAAAACTAACTTAAATTTTTATTTTGCGACAAAAAAAGAATGTAATATTTTAAATCCAAATTCATTAGAAAAAATTATAAAAAAAATTAAACCAAAAATAATTATGCATTGCGCTGGGTTATCAAGACCGATGCATGTCCATCAGAAAAATATAACAAAAAGTATCGATTTAAATATTATAGGAACATGTAATATAGTTAAAATATGTAAAAAATATAAAATCAAACTTATATACTTTTCAACTGGATATGTTTATGAGGGAACTAAGGGAAATTACAAGGAGATAGACCCGGTAAAACCATTTAATAATTATGGACTTTCAAAACTAGGGGGAGAATGTGCTGTTCAAATGTATAAAAACTCTTTAATTTTAAGAATTACAATGACAGAAAAACCTTTTGTTCATAAAAAAGCTTTTAAAGAGTTGCGAACAAATTTTATGTTTCATGAAGATTTAGTAAATATTTTACCAAAAATTCTAAATTTAAAGGGAATAATTAATGTAGGAGGTAAATCTCAATCGGTATTTGATTTTGCGAAAAAATTTAATAATAAAATTAAAATTGCTAAAGTTAGTAAAAATCTAAAACTACCGTTAAATCAAACAATGAATTTAAATATTTTAAAAACAATTTTAAAAAAAAATAACTAGATTTAAGATTTAATTAAATATCTACAAGTTAAATCAACTCTATGTAACCATACTTTCTTATTAACAAAATACTCATCTACAGCTTTTTTTACGCCTGGGCAAAATCCATAATCATCTATGTGAAGAACGCCACCTATTGAAAGTTTTGGGTATAAAATTTCAAGTTGTTTTTTTGTTGTATTATATATATCGGTATCCATTCTTAAAAAAGAAATTTTTTCAGGTATATTTTTACTATTATCTAAAGTTTTTATTATATCACCTTTAATTAAATGATATTTTTTTTCATCAAAATAATCATTATTATTTATATTTGCTATTACTTCCTTCATTGTTAGATATTTAGTTGTATCTTTTTCAAGATTTATATCTTTTTTATTAAATTCTTTATCATTAAAGCTTAAAGTATTTTTTATAAACCCCTCCTCAAAAGTGTCGTACCCCCAAATCATTCTTTTTGAATTGTATTTATTTAGCAAAATACCTAGTAATGACAGGGTATTACCATTGTATATACCGCATTCTACAAAATCGCCCTCAATTTTATTATCCTCTATATACTTGATGCTTTGTAATATAGACCATAGATTTAATCTGGTTACTAAGCTAATTTTTTCAAATTTATTTATAAGGATTTTTTCTTCATCATTTAATTCAGCAATATAATTACTATATCTATCAAAAAAATTATTTTTTCTTTTTATTTCGTATCCAAAAGCTTCAAAAAAACTCTTTATAAGTTTTTTTATAAAATTAGTATTTATCTCCTTAGAACTTGCCATATTTTTGGTAGCGGGAAGTGGGATCGAACCACTGACCTCAGGCTTATGAGTCCTGCGCTCTAACCAACTGAGCTACCCCGCCAAAACATTTTCCCCTCTTCTTTCTTAACAAACACTAAGCGATTTGTTGTAATTAGAGTTTATCAGGCGAGTTTATAAATTCAATAAAAGAGTGTGTCAAGCTGTGCCGAGTGCGCCCTATGTGAGTCAGGATGAACGTCTTACGAGGTTCCTGCGGTCGTCCCTTGTTAGGGACTCCTATGGTCCATCAATAGAGGTACCAGAGTCATTTTGGAATTCGAACTAAACGTTTAGAGTACCTTACCTGATTTCAAATTAGGTACTTATAGTTAGCTTTATAATACTAACGTTTAGACAGTCGTAGAAGTAATTTTGAAAAAAATTTCATTTAGTTTGTATTGATAATATAAATCATTATCATATTAAAAATTTTAAACAAATTAATTTATTTAAAATAATTTTTGTGTATGGAATCAAAAGATATAGATAAAATTTTATCAAATAAAAAATTAATTGATAAAAAGTTCAAGTCTGAGCACTGGGATAAATATATTGGAAAAAAATTTGATAATTTAAGTTTTGAAGAAATTACAAAATTTAGACAAAATGGACTAAGTGATGGATTAGATAATTCGAGACTCATAAACTTAGATTTTTTAAATAAAAAAATTTTAGATTTTAAAAATACATTAGAACTTTTTAATTTAGATTTTGATAAAGTTAATCACTTTTTTATGGAAAAAAATATAGGTGAAAATAAAATTTTTATAAATTACAAAGATAAATATATTGATTTAGTTCAGTTAGATCATATTATTTTGTATCTATTAATTCAGAAATATTGCCTCAAAAAAGAAGATAAAAATTTAAATATTTTAGAAATAGGAGCGGGATTTGGAAATTTAGCAAGAATGATATTGAATGAATATAATGCGAAATATTTTATTATTGATTTACCAGAACAATTGATTTTACAAGGATATTATTTAACTCAATTTTTCCCCAATAAAAAAATTTGTTTTGCTGAAGATTTGCCAAATTTATGTTTAGAGGAAGAACATGTCAAAAAATATGATATTTTTCTATTACCACCTTCAATTAAGATTCAAACAAACCTTAAGTTAAATTGTGTAATTAATTCAGCAAGTTTTATGGAGATGCGAAAAAAAGATATAAAGGAATATTTCAAAATTATTGAAAAGAATTTAAAAAGTGAGGGTTTTTTTTTCAATAACAATAGATATTTTAAAGATACATCAGGTGAAAAGATAAGGTTATACGAATATCCATATGATAAGAAATGCAAAGTAATTTACTCTAATCAATATTTGTTTTTTTATAGACTACACACTTTAATCACAAAAAAAATTGATGTTGAAACAAATGAAATTGTTGAGGAACTTTCAAAAATTAAAAAATTAGCAAAAAATCATGAATATCCAAATTTTATTCCAATTAAGTTGATGAGAATTTATCAATTAATAAAAAAATATTTAAAATTAAAGGATAACGACCACTGACCTCAGGCTTATGAGTCCTGCGCTCTAACCAACTGAGCTACCCCGCCATGTAACAATGAGATTTATATTATAAATCCTTTTTGTTTCAATAAGCTTTTTATATATTTTTAAGACAGAATAATTAGTAAAACTGCCAATAAGGGGAGTGATGCTGCTATTAAAATAAATATTTTTTTCTTAAAATTTTTTTTATTTTCCAATCTAACTCTATTTAACAATACATTAATGTTGGTAGTTTTAGATTTAGAATCTGGTAAATTATTTGAGTAATTACTAATCTTAGATGAAACTTCTTTAAAATGATTACTTTTCACAAGGTAATCAAAGCAGAAATTTCTCTAAAAATCAAACCCATTATACAGAATTATATTATTTTATAATCACTATTTTTGAGCGGTCTAGACAATATTTCAGCAAGATATTTATGTTTTTCAACTTCAATATAAAGATTATTTTTAAGAATTTTCTCATGTAAATATTTGTTATCAATATATCCAAATGCTAGATTTTTTTTGTAATTAAATGAATAGTTTCCTGAAGTAGTTCTACCTATTATTTTTTCTCCATGGTAAATAGGCTCATCGTGAAGCATTAAAGGTTTGCCAGGTTGAGTTTCTTTTAAAATTAACATTACAAATCTTTTTTTAATTTTTTCTTTTATAATTTTTTTTAGGATTCGTTTTCCAATAAAATTTTCATCTTTTTTAAAACTAATTGTAAATGACAGTCCTGACTCAAATTGATTTTCTTCCGGTGAGATATCATTACCCCAATGCAAAAAACCACTTTCCATTCTCATGGTATCTAAAGCATGCATTCCGCAATTAGAAAGATTAAATTTCTCTCCCTTTTTAATAATTAGTTCGTAGATTTTTTTAGCATCAGCTATTTTTATATACAATTCATAACCAAGCTCCCCAACATACGATAATCGTTGAGCCCAAATTTTTGTATTGTCGATTTTAATATATTTAGCATGCCCAAACTTAAAATTTTCATTTGTAAAATCTTCTTCACTTAACTCTTGCATTAAAGATCTACTTTTTGGACCAAAAACACCAAATACACAATAATCGTCTGTTATATCTTTAAGATCAATTCCATCTGACAAATGTTTTTTAATATGAAATTTATCTCTTTCTCTTGTTGCCGCTGAACTAATAATTCTAAAATAATTTTGATCAATACAGACTACTGTCAGATCAGTTTCTATACCCCCATCTTCATTTAACATGTGAGTATAGGTGCATTTTCCAACTTCATTTTTAATATTTGCTGTACAAATCTTTTGTAGATTTTCATGAGCTTGATCTGATTTGATTTCAAATTTAGAAAATGGAGTTAAATCAAACAAACCTACATTATTGACTGTATTACTTGTCTCGTACTCAACAGCTGGATACCAATTTTGATAGTTGTAACTGTATTCATATTCAGTTTTTTCGCCATCGAGCGCAAACCACATTGGTCTTTCGTATCCTGCTGACTCTCCAAAGCATGCTCCAAAACTTTTTAATAAATCATGATGAGGTAAAATTTTTATATTTCTTGACGTTTTGTGTTGTTTGTAAGGCCAATGCATTCCGTATAAATCCCCTAAAGACTCGGTAATCCTATCTTTAATAAAACCTAATTCAGAATGAAATTTCTGAAATCTTTTTATATCGTAATTAAAAATATCTTCATTAATATGTCCATTCATTAACCATTCAGCAGTTACTTTTCCAACACCTCCTCCACTCCCAATTCCAATACTATTTAAACCACAGCTTACAAATAAATTTTTTACCTCAGGAACTTCACCTAATAAAGAATTGGTGTCAGGGGTAAAAGATTCTGGGCCTGAAAAAAATTTTCTAATTCCTATTTTTTCTAATACAGGAAACCTTTTCATAGATTTTTCTAAATAAGGTTCGAAGTGCTCAAAATTTTCAGGAAGTTCTCCAAAAGAGAAATCCTCTGGTACTTGATTAGTTTTATTAAAGGCAGGTATAGATTTACCCTCAAATATTCCAATTAATAATTTCCCTGCATCTTCTTTAAAATAAACACTGCTATCAAAATCTCTAATCACTGGTAAAGTTGGTGAAAGCTTTTCTATTGGTTCAGTAATTACATAAAAATGTTCAGCAGGGTAAAGAGGAATGCTAATTCCAATCTTTTCACCAATTTGTCTAGACCACATTCCAGTTGCTAGAACAACATACTCACACTCTATATCTTTACCATTAACTCTAACGCCATGAACTCTTCCATTTTTAGTCAATATAGTTTCGACTGGGGATTGTTCATATATTTTTGCTCCTCCTTTTCTTGCCCCTTTTGCAAGCATATGAGTTACCCCACTTGGATCCGCAGAGCCATCTCCTGGCATTAAAACACCACCTTTTAAGTCCTCTGTATTCATCATTGGGTATTTTTTTTTTATCTCGTCTTTATTAAGTATCTTTAAATCAACATCATAAAGTTGAGCGGTTGTTGCTTGTCTTTTAAGTTCTTGCCAACGACTATCGGTTTGTGCAATTGAAAGTGCACCATTAAGTCTTAGTCCAGCTGAGTGATCCACCTCTTTTTCTAAATTTTTATATAAATCTAAAGTATATTTTCTAATTTTAGTTACAACGGCTGATGGACCTAACTGGCTAACTAATCCTGCTGCATGCCAAGTTGTTCCGGATGTTAGTTGGTCTCTTTCTAATAAAACAACATTTTTCCAACCAAACTTTGTTAAGTGATAAGCAACAGAACATCCAATAACTCCGCCTCCTATTACAACAACTTTTGTGCTTGAAGGATACTTTTTATCCATCACTAATTTTTGATAGCTTCTCCAGGCTCTACAAAGCTATGACCAAAAACGTCAGCAACAGCTTTATAGGTTACTTGACCTTTGTAAACATTTAGTCCTGCTAAAAAATGTTTGTCTTCGCCCAAAGCTTTTTGATAACCTTTATTTGCAAGTTTTACTAAAAATGGAAGTGTAGCATTGTTTAAGGCTAATGTTGATGTTCTTGGTACACCACCAGGCATATTTGCTACACAATAATGAACAACATCATCAACTATATAAGTTGGATCTCCATGGGTAGTTGGTTTACTTGTTTCAACACATCCACCCTGATCTATTGCAACATCAACAATTACAGATCCACGTTTCATAAATTTTAACATTTCTTTAGTAACTAATTTTGGTGCTTCAGCCCCTGGAATTAAAACACCCCCAACTAAAAGGTCAGCCTCAGATAATAATTTAGTTAAATTAATTTTATCACTTTGTTCTGGAATAATTTTATCACCAAACATTTCGGTAAGTTGTTTTAATCTTTCCTCCGATTTATCGACAATGTGAACTTTTGCTTGCATTCCAGTTGCAATTACCGCTGCGTTTTCTCCAACCACACCGCCACCTAAAATAACAACAGTTGCCCCAGTTACACCAGGTGCCCCTCCTAATAAAAGACCTCTTCCATTTTGATTTTTCTCAAGACAATGAGCTCCAGCTTGCACAGACATACGCCCCGCAACTGCACTCATAGGAGCAAGTAAAGGTAATCTACCATTGTTATCAGTTACTGTTTCGTAAGCGATATTAATACTTTTTGATTTAATTAACCCTTCAGTTAATTCTTTTGCTGCTGCAAGATGCAAATAAGTGTAAACAATCTGATTTTCTCTTATCATTTCTACCTCTGATTTTTGAGGCTCTTTAACTTTAACAATTATTTCTGCGTCATTAAAAATGTCTGCAGCAGTGTTAGCAATTTTTGCACCAGCTTTTATATATTGTTCATTTTCAAAACCAGCTTCAAAACCCCCATTGTTTTCGACAATAACCTCGTGACCTTCAGAAACTAAAGTCTTAATACTTTCAGGGGTTAGTCCAATTCTATTCTCTTGAGGTTTTATCTCTTTAGGTACGCCTATCTTCATAAGCTTTCTTTTTTTTTAAGTTAAAATTAACTAATTTTTTTGGTTTTTTTGATAATTAGTTATACCAGTTCTTAGTTTATCGATAATTTCGTCTATATGTTTTTCTTCACATATAAATTGTGGAGCTATAATTAAACAATCGCCAGTAGCTTTGAAATTAACTCCTGCTTCGTAACAAGCCTTGAAAGTTTCGTAACCTGCTTTACCTGGCTTAGTATTTAATTTCATATCAATTCCTCCCATCATTCCATATCCTCTAATATTCTCTACAGCTTCTAAATCTTGAAGTGAAAATAAACCTTTTTGGAAATAAGGAGCTAAGTTTTTTGCTCTTTCAAATATATCTTCTTTCTCAAAAATATCTTGAACTGCTAAAGCTGCGGCTACTGCAACTGGTATTCCTGAGTAAGTATAACCATGAAATAATTCTACTGAACCCATTGGAGAAGCATCCATCACTGCATCATAAATTTCATCTTTACATGCAACAACGCCCATTGGAACTACACCATTGGTTGTTGCTTTAGCCATTGTCATGATATCTGGTGTTACTCCGAACTCCTGACTAGCAAATACAGATCCCGTTCTACCCCATCCTGTAATCACTTCATCAAAAATTAAAAGTATGCCGTGTTTATCACATGTGTCTCTCAATTTTTGTAAATAACCCTTTGGTGGTACTAAAGTTCCAGTTGATCCAGCAATAGGTTCAACAATACATGCTGCAATATTCTCAGGTCCAAAGTTAGTTGCTATTCTTTCTAAGTCGTCTGCCAAATCTGCACCCGTCTCTGGTTGGCCGCTTACAAATTTATGTTCTGGTAAATGCGTATGTCTCATATGTTGAACACCAGGCATTAGAATACTTGCAAAAGTTTTTACATTATTAATCATTCCTCCAACAGAAACACAACCAATATTCATCCCATGATATCCACGTTCACGACCTACAAATCTAAATCTATGAGCATTTCCTTTTGCTCTATGATAAGCCACTGCAATTTTAATTGCAGTCTCTACAGCAGTTGATCCACAAATTGTATAAAACATTTTATTTAAATCGCCTGGTGTATGTTTTGAAATTCTTGTAGCTAATTCAAACGATCCTCCGAAACCTTGTTGAAAAGGTTGAGCATAATCTAAAGTTTCTAATTGTTTAGTTACAGCTTCAGTAATTTCTTTTCTACCATGCCCTAAAGGATTACAAAATAATCCAGAACTTGCATCGATTTGAGTTTTACCGTGATGAGTTTTTAAATAAACTCCTTTGGCTTCAGTAATTAATCTTGGATTTGTTTTAAAATCTTTATTGGATGTAAATGGCATCCAGTGTTCATTTAAAGAATTTGGTACTGAAGTTCTATTTTCTGAGCTCATATAAATTTTAAAGTATTATTTTCTAAATTCTTAGACTAAAATGTTTTGTTTACTACATTTATTTTGACCTATAATGAACCACTCTAATATACAACTATAAATAGAACTATTGAATTATTTGCAACACTGGTTTTCAATATAAAGTGTTTTACTTCCATCAAAAATTGCATTTAAATATGTGTAATTTAATTAATTAAACATAGGGGAATAAATGAAAAAAATACTAAGTTTTATTCTAGGATCTATATTTGCGCTTAACCTAACAATTTCAGTAGCTAATTCTGCTGCAAATGAAGTTAGAGTTGCGTATTTTCTAGAATGGCCAAGTCCAAATTTAGAGGACATGCAAAAGAAGAATTTTGCGAAAGCTCTAGGAGTACCAGTTAAGTGGACAAACTTCACAAACGGTGGAGCCATGACTGATGCAATGTTAGCAGGAGATATTGATATTTCTTACTCACAAGGTCTAGTACCTTTCATCAACGCTGTAAAATCAAAAGCACCTATTAAGTTAGTCGATATTGCTATGGAATACGGTATGGGTGGAACAACTTGTGTTACATCTAATGCTTCTGGAATTACAAAAGCAAATGGTTCAGAATTAGAGGGTAAAAAAGTTGCTGTACCTCTTGGAACAATGGCTGAATATGTTTTCGATGAAAGTATGAAAGTTGTTGGAGCGGATAGAAGTAAAATGGATATAATCCAAATGGATCCTGAAGAAGGTGCTGCTGCATTAGTTAGTGGTGATGTTGTAATGGCATGTTTATTTGGTGGTAACTCTATTAAAGCTGCAGTTGCTGTTGGTTCTAGATTATTGACAGTTCAAGAAGCTAGAGATGCAGGTATCTTAGGAATAGATATTACCTCTGTAACAGATAAGTTTATGAAGGAAAATCCAGGAATGCTAAGAACTTTTATTGAAGTAACTCACGAAGCAAACGATAGATATAGAGCTGGTAAAAGCGATATGAATTCTATGTCAAAAGCTTCTGAAATGAAAGTTGCTGACATGAAAGAGACTTTAGATGGATTTAAATTCTTAACTCCAGAAGAAACTAAACAGTCTATGGAAAGTGGTAATCTTGATGGTTTCCTAAAAGGAATGGGAACACCGGATGGAGCTGTAGATACAAGTTTCCTACCTTTATAATTTTAAAAGGTTTAAAATTTAAATAGGCGCCGATTATAATGATTGGTGCCTATTTTTTTTATAAAATTTCTAATATAAGGTAGTGAATGAGTGATCTTATCTCTGAAAATCTAAATATGATTTTTAAAACTCCAAAAGGAGAAACTGTTCACGCATTAAAAGATGTAAGTTTCACTCTTAAAAAGGGAGAACTACTTACTGTTCTTGGTCCTTCTGGTTGTGGAAAAACAACTTTATTAAATATTACTGCTGGATTTTTAAGACCTACATCTGGGACAATAACTTTAAATGATAAAGAAATTGATGGTCCGGGTGTTGAAAGAGGAATGGTATTTCAACAAGGTGCTTTGTTTGAATGGTTAACTGTTGCTGAAAACGTAAACTTTGGTTTACGGATGAAAAAAGAAAATACAAAATTAACTGAAGAAAAAGTTGAAGAGTGGTTGGACATTGTTGGTCTCAAAGGTTTTGGTAATACACCTACCTACCAATTATCTGGAGGGATGCAACAGAGAGTGGCGCTCGCAAGATGTCTTATTAATGATCCTGATTTAATTTTAATGGATGAACCATTAGGCGCATTAGATGCACTAACTAGAGAGAAAATGCAGTCTTTAGTATTAAAAATTTGGAAAGAAACTGGAAAAACGATCATTTTAATTACTCACTCTGTGGAGGAAGCATTGTTACTTGGAGAACGATTATATGTAATGGCGCCAAGACCAGGGAGAATACATAAAGAATACAATCTTCCATTTGCAGAAATGGGTCTTAAAGAAGATTTAAGAGAAATTAAAAAGAATAAAGAATTTTCATCAAAGAGAGAAGAAATTTTGTCCATGATCTGGAACATGGAAGAAGAAATAATGGGTAAAGAAAATTAATGTTTATTCAAATAATAACTTTATTAATATTTGTCGCGATTATTGGAAGTATTCTTTACGGTCGAAGATTAATTAGAACAGAAAAAGTAGATGCCGTATTTGGAAATCCTGAAAGAGCGAAAGGTGGTACGCACTGGGTTATTGTTGGAAGTGCTGCAATACTTTTGGTTTGGCTATATTACTCTTGGGATATTGCAAAAGGTTTTTATCCAAAATCAGCAAATGAGTTATGTCAAGTTGCTAAAGTAAACGACTCTTTGCTGGGGTTGAAATATCAATTTCCAATTGAAGAGAGAGAATTTAAGAGCACCTCTATAATTAAAATTGAAAACAAAAATCTTCAAAAAATTACTAAAGAAATTCAAAATTCTCCGGACTTAAATAGTCAGCAAAAAACTATTTTGGTTAGCTACATTAATAAAACTATTCAATTAATACCTTTGTTAACTAATGAAGATCTGATTGAGAGAGATACCAAAGCTAAAATAAACGAAATGACTGAAGAGATAAAACTCTTAACTTCAAATTTCAAACAAAAAGATTATCCATTTGAAACTCAAGAGCAAAAAAATGAAAGACAAAAAGCTATATCTGAACAAGGAGGATGGGGAATTACAAAAGTTCAAACTGGAACTGGATCTATAGAAAATACGATAGAAATCCCTGTAGTTCCTGAGACAAACAAAGGTCTTAAATTTCATGTTGCAGCTGAAGAGTTAAAAGTCATTAGTGACAAATTTTTTAAACTAAGAAATCATAATCCTCAATTCAAAACTTTAATCAAACAATTAAAAGATGAAATTAAAACCTATAGGAAAAGTTTAAATGATAATGAAGAAATAGCATCAGACTATGCAAAAAATATTGTTAAAATTGCAAGACGTATCGAGTTTGCAAGTATCTATCCTCCTAATGCTCTTGATGAGATGCAAAGAGCAATCATTGAGTTTGATAATATACAAAAATCAGAACAAGGTGGATTAAGATTAATTGATATTCTCCTATTTCCAGCAGGGACAATAGTTGCCAGTGGACCCAGTTGTTCAGAGCAAGGTTCAGGAAGATGGCTACCAAAACCGTCTGATACTTTAAATAAATTTATCCTAATGTCTAAACCAAGTGTTGGTTATAAAAATATTCCACTGCTTTGGATAGAAATGATTGATGTTTCATCAATAGTTGGTTTTATTTTACCTGATTGGATAGCTGATATTTTGCCAGGGGATTATCCTGTTCACACCAAAGATGGAATTGTTAAAGAAAACTTTAAGGGAAATGTTTTAAAAGTTGTTACTGGTGACTTTAAATTATTCAAAATTCCAGTGCCCTACGGGCATATTTGGGACTCGTTTTTAAGGGTATTTTTAGGGTTAGTGTTTGGAATTCTGATTGGTGTTCCTTTAGGTTTATTTATGGGGCTAAATAGATTTGCAAAAGGATTTTTTGATCCATTAATAGAATTATATAGACCAGTGCCGCCTCTTGCTTGGGCCCCTCTTATTATCTCAGTTTTAGGAATTGATAACACGGGAAAAGTATTTTTATTATTTATGGTATCTTTATCTATTATGATCATTTCTGCAAGAGCTGGTGCTTCAGGAACTCAGCTTTCAAAAATCCATGCAGCTCACTCATTAGGCGCATCAAAGAGACAAATTTTAAGATATGTAATTTTTCCAAACTCACTCCCAGAAATTTTAACTGGAATAAGGGTTGCTGTTGGAATGTGTTGGGGAACATTGGTTGCTGCTGAATTTTTAGCTGGAACTACTGGTATTGGGTTTGTGGAAAATGTTGCTAAAAAATACTTTCAATACGAAGTAATTTGGATCACTATTTTTATCATGGGAATGCTTGGATTATTATTTGATATCACTTTAAGAAAAGTTATCGATAAAACTATTCCATGGCGTGGAAAAGGTTAAAGTGAAAACCTTAATCTTAAAAAAACAAGTCATTAAAATATTTCAAAAATTTGGATTAAGTAAAGATCATGCAACAATCTCAGCAAATGCATTAATTAATGCTGAACTGGTTGGTGCTTATGGACATGGATTATCAAGACTTAAAATGTATTGTGATAGAATTTCAAAGAAAGTAATTAATCCTAAACCAAAAATTAAAACAAAAAAAATTTCCCAATCTGTGTCTCATATCAATGCGAACAACAGTATAGGTTTTGTGGCTGCTGATCTTGGAATAAAGATTGCTATCAAACATGCCGAAAAAACTGGCATTGGAATGGTTGCCATTAAAGGAAGTGGGCACTATGGATTATCAGGTTATTACGCTGAGCAAGCGGTTAAAAAAAATTTGATCACTATGATTTACACTAACGCCCCACCTGCAGTTGCACCCCACGGTGCTTTAAAAAGTTTATTTGGTACAAATCCCATATGTTTTGGAACACCTAGTGGTTCAAAAATTCCTTTTATATTGGATACTTCAATCTCTATGATCAACAGAGGTAAAATAAGAGTTGCTGCAAGAAACAATCAAAAAATTCCTGAAGGTGTTGCATTAGATAAGTTTGGTAAACCAACTAATGACGCCAAAAAAGCATTAGAAGGTGTTCAGCTCCCAATTGCAGGATTTAGGGGATCAGGTCTTGCATGGATGGTGGATATTTTAAGTGGAGTAATCACAGGTGGAAATCATGCAGGACGAGTAAAAGATCCGTTCGATGATTTTTCTGGACCACAAAATATTGGGCATTTATTCATCACCTTTAAGGCAAATTTATTTCAAAAAAATTACAATCAAAGAATAAAAGATAATATTCAAACAATTAAAAAACTTCCAAAAATTAAAGGAGTAAAAGAAATAATGTATCCGGGACAAAATAAGTTTTACAGATATAAAAATAATCTAAAAAAAGAAATTTCTATTCCTGATATAATTAAAAAGGATTTGGAAGCTTTAATAAGTTAAAATAGTCAAAGCGCCTAAAGATACTACTACTGATGATAAAATGATTGTTCGTTTAACTCTATCTTTTTTTTTTTGTTCAATTAGTCTTTGCTTTAGAACATCTACGTTCACTCTAAGAGGAGTCTCAGTTTCTTGAGTGGGGTCATCAACAACGTTAGATGTTCTAGTTAAGCCTTCGTTATTCATTTCATAACTAAAACATTTTGCAATGAAAATTAATACATTTTAAGAGTCCAATTTGGGTTGATATTACTTTTACAATTGTCCATAGTGGGTCTGGAGATAACAATGACAATAATACCGAGTGTATCGGCTCAAATTGATGAGAAAGAAATTTTTAAAATTATTAGTAATAATTTTAGCAAATTAGCTCCAAGTTATTATTACTTAATCAGCAATTGGCTAATACGAGCATACAATGTTCATAAAGATATAGATAAATATATAATTATTATTTACCTCATCAATAAAGATCTAATTATTTTCAGAAGAAACGGGTTAATTGTTAATTACGACACTTTTTATAAAGATAGATCAATAGAAATTGAAAAAATAAATATCAGCGATATCTCAAAAGATCTAAATATACCAAAAGAAAGCGTAAGAAGAAAAATTTTAGAATTAGAAAAAGAGGATGTAATTAAAAAATCTGGAAAAAAAATGTTTGTTAATAGGGGTACACTTGTTGCTACCCAAGCTATAGATACTCTAAAAGATATGAGTTCTTTGTTATTCGAATTTAATAAATTATTAAAAAACGAAAAGACTTTTACCGTTGATGAGATTTCATCCTCTATGAAAGAAAATTTTTCTTTTTGTTGGTATCAGTTTTACAAATTTATATTTATTTTTACCAATAGGTGGAGAAAAGAAGTAAAGGATCTGGAAACTTTTTGTATTGGAGTTTTGGTAATGCTTAATGCATCTCACAATAAGAGTTTTAAAGTAAAGGAATTAAACTTAAAAACATATCAAAAAAAAGTTATGGGTTCAGAAGGAAGAGGAATGAATGCGATGTCTTTATCTGATATCACAGGAATTCCAAGGCCAACCGTTGTTAGAAAATTAAAATATTTAATCGATAATAATTACCTAAGTATTAATGAAAAAAAACTTCTTTTTATTAATATTCAAGGTGCAAAATTAAAACGAAGTAGTGAATTACAAGATGCAAATATTAAAACTTTAAGTAATTTTATTTATAAAGTATTTAACCAAATTAAAATTATTGACTCTACTAAAGATAAAGATTCTGATTTTATTCCTAGTTATTTGAGATAATTAATTATTTTTTCTTAAAATATAAATAAAAATAAATCCAGTTATATACATTAGCAGTGCATAGGCTCCTGTTGGCACCATATAAGCTACCTCATCAAAAATTAATGTTGCAACAAACACTGCTAAAGTTCCATTCTGCAGACCACACTCTAATGCAATGCATTTTTGTTGAGCTGCTCCTGATACAAATTTTTTAGCAATAAAATAAGCTAGTACCATCATCAAAACATTTAAAATTAAAACAGCTAAACCTGCCTGAGCAAGATAAGTAAAAATATTATCTTTTTCTTCAATCCATATTGCAATAAATACAATTACAAATAACCACCCCGTTAATTTATTAATTAAATTAATTTTAGATAAAATAAAATTTTCAGCAAAACCTCTTATAATCATCCCAATAATTACAGGGACAGTTACTACTAAAGCCATTTTTAAAGCAATTCCAATTACTGAGATTTCTTTTGCAATGGTAACTCCCAAAATGTTCGCAGAGTTAATTACAATTATTGGAATACTAATTATGCAAACTAAGCTAGTTACTGCAGTTAACGAAATGGATAAAGCTACATCCCCATTAGCAAATTTTGTTAAAACATTTGAAGTAACACCCCCAGGTGCTGCAGCAATTATCATGAGACCTACCGCAATAGCAGATGAAAGATCGAGAGTTAGTGCAATGATTAAAGCTACCATTGGCAACAAGATTAATTGAGATAAAAAACCTACAATAAAATCTTTTGGGGTTCTTAATATTCTTGTAAAATCTTTAATTGAAAGTCCTAGGCCCAATCCCAACATGATTAGGGCTAAAACTATTGGTGCAATTGTTGTTACTATCTCCATAGCACAAATATCATACCACTATGAGAGAGGTTAATAAAATAAATATAAATTAGAATGTTTATAGAAAAATTTAGTTAGTAAAATTAGTAACAATTGCCTATATACTTTTGATTAAATATTAATAATAAAAATCAATAATGTTATCTAATAAAGAAATTGTCTGCCCAAACAACCTACTGGATGTAGCACATAAAAAAAAAGGAGTTAAAGCTGCAGTTGTAAATGCAGGAATGCCCTTACCAATGCTTTCTGTTCAAGATGCAGTTAAAGAAAATTTAATAGAGCCAATTTTTATTGGAGACAAAAAAGAAATTCAAAAATGTGCTGAAGATTTGAAATGGGATATTTCTCAATATGAAATTATTGATGAACCTGTTGAAAATAATACAGCTCCTATAGCTGCTAAACTAGCAAGCGAAGATAAAGTAAAAATAATAGTTAAAGGACATATTCATACAGATATTTTGATGAAAGAAGTTCTAAAGCGTGAATATAATTTAATGGGTAAAACTCGATTAAGTCATATATGGCATATGACTATTGAAAAAGACGATGGGCCATTAATTATTACTGATGGTGCTTTAAATGTATTACCTAATATCAAAACAAAAATGCACATACTTAAGAACGTAGTAAATTTCTCAAATAGAATAGGAATTTCGAGACCAAAAGTTGCAATACTATCTGCAACTGAAGAAGTAATAGATAGTGTTCCTAGTTCCTTAGAAGCAGCCGAGCTTACAAAATTGGCTGAAAAAGAAAATTTAAATGCAGATGTTTTTGGTCCATTAGCTTTTGATAATAGTATCTCTAAAAAATCTGCAGGTATAAAAGGAATAAAAAACATAGTTGCTGGAGAGGCAGACGTATTATTGGTTCCTAATGTAGAGGCAGGAAATGCTTTAGTAAAAATGATGATTTATTTTATGGGAGCTTGTGCTGCTGGCATTGTAATTGGAGGCAAAGTTCCAGTTGTGATCACAAGTAGGTCAGATGACGCTCCAGCAAGATTAGCATCAATAGCTGCGGCCGTAGTTGCTTTAGATTAATTGATTGTATAAAAGATTAAAAAAATGACTATTACATATTTAAAAAAATCACCAAAAACTTCATCAACAGATGATACAAAAACAACTGGTATCGTTCAGGATCTACTAAAGGATTTAGATAACACCAAAGAACAAGGATGTATCGATTTAACAAAAAAGTTTGATAAATATGATGGGGAAATAATCGTTTCTAAAGAAAGAATTGAAGAAATAAAAAAATCATTGGATCAAAAAACAAAAGACGACATTCAATTTTCTTTTGATCGTGTTCGAAAATTTGCTGAAGCACAATTAAAAAATTATGGTCAAGATTTTGAAGTTGAATTATCAGATGGTTTATATGCTGGTCAAAAACTAGTACCTGTAAATACAGCAGGATGTTATGTGCCAGGTGGAAGATATGCTCATATTGCTTCTGCGGTGATGAGCGTTACTACGGCAAAAGTTGCTGGCGTTAAAAATATTATTGCGTGCAGTCCACCAAAAGAAGGTGTTGGGGCACATCCAACTATTGTTTATACAGCTGATTTATGTGGTGCAGACATAATCTTAAATCTTGGTGGTGTTCCAGCTATTGCAGCAATGACCAATGGATTATTTAATAATCCTCCAGCAGATATAATTGTTGGACCAGGAAATCAATTTGTTGCAGAAGCAAAAAGAATTTTATTTGGAAAAGTGGGTATTGATTTATTTGCAGGACCAACTGAAATAGGAATTATAGCTGATGCTAAAGCTGATCCTGAAATTGTTGCTGTAGATTTAGTGGGGCAGGCAGAACATGGGTATAATTCACCTTGTTGGCTTTACACAACAAGCAAAGAACTTGCTGATAAAGTAATGAAAAGAGTTCCTGAATTGATTGCTGAACTTCCAGAGGTTCCAAAAAAAAGTGCAGATGCAGCTTGGAGAGATTACGGAGAAGTAATTCTCTGTGATACAGATGAAGAGATGGTCAAAGTGAGTGACGAATATGCACCTGAACATTTAGAAGTTCAAACTGAAAATCTAGATTGGTTTCATAAAAGATTAACAAATTATGGTTCTCTATTTGTAGGCGAGGAAACAACTGTAGCTTACGGTGATAAATGTTCTGGAACTAATCATATTTTACCAACAAAAGGTGCAGGAAGATATACCGGAGGTTTATTTGTTGGAAAGTTCATCAAAACATTGAGTTTTCAAAGAATGACAAAAGAATCTACTGAGTTAGTTGGAGCTGCCGCTGCTAGAATATCTAGATATGAAGGAATGGAAGCACATGCAAGAACTGGTGATGTAAGACTTAGGAAATATGGTTTTTCTAACTAGATGCGATCGGTATAAAGTCATTTAAAAAGTATGGCTTTTAAACTGAAACTTGTTAAAAATAATCTAATTTTTTAAGATCATTTTCAAAATAAAGATTAACATCTTTTTGTGATTTTAATGGAATTTTTTGTTTCCATTTATTTTTAGGTCCTAAATTAAAAAAAGGAATTTTTTTTTTAGTTTTTGAAAAAACATTTTCTGGAAATAAATTATTTTTTTCAATTTCTCTTAAATTATCAAATTTTGTACTTTCGATAGCATTATTTAGTTTTTGTGGATTAATTGGGTCATTTAATTTTGCAAGAGTATTTATAAAAACAGATAAATCTCTAAAAGTTTCATATGGATTTTTAATTAAATCCTCATATTTTATAATCATTCTTCTAAACAAATTTGTATTTATCCAAGATTTATAGTGATTTGACCAAGAACCTAAAAAATGAAAATTTGAATAATTAATATTATCTGGTGTTCTGTCATCATAAATAAATTTTTTTTCATTCAACATAAACTTTATTGCCTCGTCATAGTCTAAATCATAATGATTTTTTAAAGAAGTAAGAATATTTCTAGGATCTCTTAAAATATAAACAACACCAATAGTGTATTTTGGTGTAGTAAATGGAATGGAGTTAATTGAAGTTAGACTATTATGTGTTTTTAAAATTGTAATTTCTTTTTTTGATAAAATTTTATCCTGAGTTTCTAACCAATATTTAGGAACTTCATTAGGTCTATCTATTTTTTTATCAAAAAAAACTGAACTTGGATATTGTTTAATTTTTTTTAGTAAGTTAGAGTTAAAAATTCCATTATTACTATAATAGTATGCAGACAAGAAAGATCTAACCCATGTATTTCCACTTTTTGGATATGATGCTAACCAAATAATCATTAAATAAATTTTTACAAAGATTTGTATATAGACAATTGAACTTTGGACAATTTTGCATCTTACAAAACAGGTATGCAAATTTAAGGTAAATATAAAAACCTATATTAGGTTTTTAAAAGCTTATTAATCAGTAAAAAAATTTATTGCGACAAAAAAACATAAAAGACTCATAAAAAGAATTATAAAAAAATTAATTACTTTCCATACTTTTTGATTTTGAGCATACTTTGATAAATATTTAGAAAGATATCCAATTATATAAAAAAAAATAAATGAAGCAAGTGCAGCCCCAATACCAAATGTTATTTTTTGATTCAGTAAAAAATTTTTAGAAAAATTTCCTAAAAAGAAAACAGTATCTGAATAAACGTGTGGATTAAGATAAGTAAAACCAAGAGTTTTAAAGGAAATATTAAGTGCTGAAATATTCGTAAAATCTTTATTGAAATTAATTGTTTTATTGTGAGATCTTATTTTTGTATAAATAAAATGAGTTAAAAAAACAATCAAAGCTATATTGAAGATTAGTTCAATTATTGAATTAAAATATTGACTAAAAAAATGGAATAAAAAAACTCCAGCAAAAATCAATATTAAATCAGATACTGAACATATTAAACAAACTAGAAATATATGTTGTTTTTTTAAACCTTGTTCTATGACAAATATATTTTGGGCTCCGATAGCTAAAATTAAACTAAGGCTGGTAAAAAAACCTAATAATAAAAACTCCATTAAGTTTTATTAAGCTATTTTAAATATATAGACAGCTTTAATCTAAATTGAATTTATTTAAAAGTTACTGAAACAGATGGTTCGCCGGCCCAGAATGCACAATCAAAGCTAACACCTCCGTTGTTGTTTTTGTCATTGGTAAAATAAGCAAAAAGTGCGTTATTTACTCCAAAAGCAATATCTACATTGGGGGTAAGTAATCCAACTGTAAATGGTGTGGTGAGAGCAACTCTATGCTGAACATATTATTGAATATTCTGATATCTTGTCACTTGTTTTGGATAAAATATTATTCTTAATTTCATTTGCATAGGATGAAGATGTAATCATTAATACTAATAGTGTATAAAATATATTGAGGTTTCTCACACATTTATTTTAATGAAAAAAATATTTATTTAAATCAAAATAAAACCCATAATAAGTTCTTAATGTTAAAGATTAATTTTTAATCAATCTTTCAATGTGAGAAGCTGATCTAATACTTTATGTTTTTTTAAAGCCTGTAAGAAATTTGCAAGTGAAATGAGCTCTGCAGTGGCAAAAGGTTTCATTAAATCTTCTATTTTTTCAGTAGGTAACAAGCCTAACTTAGATGAATGTGATACCAATTTTTTTTTTTTTAAAACTTCAATTTTTCTTCTAACAGTTTCTTTAGGTAATTCTAAAATATTAGCTACAGCAAATATAGTTAACTTTTTATCACTATAATTTTCATGCATTTTTTTTGTTCTTGTTGCTTCCCAAACTGCATCCCATGAGTCTCCGTCTTTAGTATTGTGTTTTAAAAAATGAGATCCTATCACTGAACATATCAAAAAAGAATCGTAATCAATTCCGATCATAGATCTAGAAAGTCTAAATTGACTACATCGAAAATTTATTAAATGAAACAGAGTTTCACTGTAAGCATCCAGGTTTTTATTCATAAAAAAACTATTCTGAATTAGCTGTAAGTGTTTTAATTTCTAAAATATTTTCGTTTGGATCTTTAACAAAGAAAGTTTCTTGCTCATACTTAGTATCTTTAAATCTTAAATAAGGTTCGTCATAATACTTAGTACCACTATCTTTTAATCTTTGTTTTAATGCATCAAAATCTTTTCGAGATAAATGAACACCAAAATGAGGAACTGAAACGTTACCCATATCTACATCGTGTCTTTCACTATCTAATTTGTGCTCACTTTTGTGCAATGTAAGTTCGTTTCCCCAAAAATCTACGTCAGCCCACTCTTGTGCTGAATTATCCAGCCTACAGCCTAAAATTTCGCTATAAAATTTTTTTGCAGTTTCTAAATCTCCACATGGAATTGCTAAATGAAAACAATTTGTATTTTTGTACATAAATAATCCTTTAATAACTTAAATTAGTCATTATATAACCTCTAACTTTTATTTCAACTAGGCAAATATATGAACGATTTTTTACAATCTATAATCGATAGAGATCCTGCTGCAAAATCAAGAATAAGTTTAATTTTAACTTATCCAGGGGTTAAGGCAGTATTCTTTCATAGATTAGCTAACTTTTTTAGTACTGCAAAATTTGATTTA
This sequence comes from uncultured Pelagibacteraceae bacterium, assembly GCA_902539165.1. Classification (GTDB taxonomy): domain Bacteria; phylum Pseudomonadota; class Alphaproteobacteria; order Pelagibacterales; family Pelagibacteraceae; genus Pelagibacter. The sequence goes on along the minus strand of CACBHY010000002.1, from coordinate 109,312 downwards.
ATTGCAAGAATTATATCTCAGTTCTCAAGATTTTTAACAGGTATAGAAATTCATCCAAAAGCAAAAATAGGTAAAAATTTATTTATAGACCATGGTATGGGAGTGGTAATTGGAGAAACATCTGAAATTGGAAATAACGTCACCATTTATCATATGGTTACGCTGGGTGGAATAGCGCCAAGCATAAATTCAAATAATCAAAGAAATATTAAAAGACACCCAACTATTGAAGACGAAGTAGTAATAGGATCAGGTGCACAAGTATTAGGTCCTGTTACAGTTGGATGTTGTGCAAAAATTGGTGCCAACGCTGTCATTACAAAAGATGTTCCCGAAAAAGCTGTCATGGTAGGCATACCTGCAAAAAATGTTGGTCAAGCAGATAGTGAATTTAAACCATACGGTATTACACCTGATAGTGATAAAAAATCAGATAAATGAATAATATACAAAACGATTTTATTTCTGGGATAGGAAACACTCCACTAATTAAACTAAAGGCAGCGTCTGAAATTACTGGATGTAATATTTATGGTAAGGCCGAGTTTTTAAATCCAGGGGGATCTGTCAAAGATAGAGCAGCTCTTGCATTAATTAAAGATGCACAACAAAAAAAATTAATTTCTAAGGGAGGTACTGTGGTTGAAGGTACCGCTGGAAATACAGGAATTGGTTTGGGTCTTTTAGGAAATTCATTAGGTTATAAAACCATAATTGTAATGAACGATAGTCAGACACAAGAAAAAAAAGATTTACTTAAAAATCTTGGAGCAGAACTAAGATTGGTCCCAGCTAAACCTTATAAAGATGATAATAATTATATTAAGGTTGCGGCAAGACTTGCTGATGAACTCAGACCATCAAATAACAATGGAGTAGTTTGGGCTAATCAGTTTGATAACACTGCAAATGCAAAAGGTCACTACGATGGAACAGGTCAAGAAATTTGGAAACAAACTGATGGGAAGGTGGATGGGTTTGTATGCTCATCTGGTACTGGTGGCACTATTTCAGGAGTTAGCAATGCTCTCAAAGAAAAAAATAAAGACATAAAAATATTTCTATCTGATCCAAAAGGCTCTGCTCTTTATAATTATATAAAAAGTGGAGAATTAAAATCTGAAGGTGGTTCTATAACTGAGGGAATTGGATCTAGTAGGATAACAGCAAATTTTAAGGATGCTAAAATTGACGATGCCTATTCTATTGATGACAATGAGTCTTTGCCAATTCTTTATGATTTAATTCAAAATGAAGGATTAAGTTTAGGTACAAGTTGTGGTGTTAACATTGCTGGCGCAATAAGAATGGGTAGAGAATTAGGCCCTGGAAAAACAATTGTTACAATTCTTTGTGATAGAAGCGATAAATACGCTACTAAAATGTTTGACAAAAAGTTTTTAGAGGAAAAAGGACTACCACTACCTAGTTGGTTTTAAATATAAATTTTATCAGCTAATCCGTAGCAAAGAACACCACTTAAAATAGTGAGCACTAACGGAGCATAAATTGCTTCATCCGAAGTTTTATCCGTATGTCCAAGTTTATTTATTTTAGTACTATAAAAACCAACAAAAAAAGCACATAGGTTTTGTAAAAAAATTACGTTAAAGAAACCCCAGGTAGCTTCCAATCCGTTAGGTCTTATAAAGCCGACATAGATTGCCATTAAGGTTGAGCCAATAAAAATAGATCCAAAAAATCTAACTGCTCCTGCTCCAGTTGCATCCATGCCATATTGATCTAAAAAAGATTGAGTTTGAAAAACACATCTAAACCCATAATAAGCAAAGCCTATAAAATGAATTAAAAAAAGAATTAAATAAAAAACTCCATTAAATTTTTCAACCATATTTTAACAATATCAAAAATAAGTTTTGAATACACTTTATTTTTGCGAAAATAAATTTAATTTCAATTGTGAGTTGATGAAAGTTTTGCATATTTGACATACACATTTGACGCATGACGTTTTAATGAATGTGTAACAGTATTAAACTAAGAATTAAATTATTTAAAAAAATTAAAAAAAATTAGAGGAAAACTATGGACGCAAAAGAACAAACTAAAAAAGCATATGAACTATTTAGTTCAGGAGATATGGAAACATTTTTTAAAGATATAATCGATGATGAAGTCGTTTGGACATTTCCAGGCAAAGAAGGTGTACATCCACTTTCTGGAGTTCATAAAGGAAAACAAGCTATGATGGCTGCAATGTCTAAAATCCCAGCTACTTGGCCAAATTTCCATTTAAAAGTTTTAGATATGATAAGTGAAGGTAATAAAGTGTTCGCAAGAGTTCATGCAACTGCGGATAACATGGATACTATGTTTGGTCACTATTTTGAAGTGAGTGACGAGGGAAAAACAAAAGTTATGATGACTTTTGATGATACACTTAGCATGTTCAATGCAATGAAGAAGTAAAGAACAATATGTCAATTTTAGAAAAACTAAATAAAGTCATCATGGAAAAAGATGGTGCGGCAGCAGCCGAGATAATTCATGATGATTATAAGAGGTATTCTCATCTTCAAGGAACCTATACCGAAAGTGGAAAAACAGGAATGATTGAGGCAATTAATAAAGGCTTCATGAAAGTTGATAAATATAGAATTTTATATGAAAACGATGAAATAGGTTTTGATCATTCTATTGTTACTTATGCCGAGGATGGAAACAAAGAAGCTTTAATGTGTTACTGGAAATTTAAAGATGGCAAAATTATAGAATTAGAAACTGGAGCTACAAAATTACCACAGTAATTAATAAAAGGAGGAGATATATATGAGCAGTATAGAAGTTAAAACTTTTGATAAAGCAGATGAAGTGGTTGATAAGTTTAATAACGCTAAAATAGAAGCGGTTAAAGTTGGTGGTCAAAGGGTAGTCAGATTACATTTAAAACCAGGGTGGAGATGGTCCACAGATGTTAAGCCACATATTGGAACTGATAGTTGTCAGGCAAATCATATAGGAATAATCACCAAAGGCACTGTTTTTGCAAAACATGATGATGGAACAGAGATTAGTTATACTGCTGGAGATTCTTATTCTGTCAAGCCGGGCCATGACGCTTGGGTTGTTGGTGACGAACCTGTTGAAGCATACGAATTTGCAGGAGTTTGGGGAGAATAATGGTAAAAATTATTGGTAACTTTGAGGTTAATGATTGGGTTCACTGGAAGAAAATGTTTGACCAACATTCTAATGCAAGAGAAGCCGCAGGAATTAAGACAATTTATGTTGGAAATGAAATAGAAAATACAAATAAAGTACATATCGTAATGGAAACACCTGCAGCAGATACAATGCAAAAATTTATGCAAGATCCTGAAAATGCTAAAGTAATTGAACAATCAGGACACAAGCAAGAAACGACAGTAATGAGCATTTGCTCTGACTAAACAACAAAAAAAGGAGAAAAAATGAAATACTATATGGTAACTCACACTTTCAAATCGAAAGAAATGAAAGACAAATTTAACGAGGTTACAGGAGGCATGTCTAGAGAAGATATGATTAAATCTTCCACTAGTGATAAAGCAAAATGCCAAATGACATATTTCACCCCGGGTGATACTATGACAATGTTTTGTCATTGGATGGCAGAAAGTACTGATGCTATTAATGAACAGCTTTCTCAGATGAATGATTTTTTTGAGCCTCACCAATTTACTGAGGTTAAAGAAGAAGTTTTCGATTTTAACAAATAGGAGCTAAAAATGAAAAAAACAATATTAACATTAATAATTTCACTATTAACAACCTACTCTTTAGCTGAAACAGGTAAATTTAATGCCTCTGGAGCTGGGTCTTGGGTTACAAATATTATGAATGCTGGTAACGGAAATATGAGTATTACTTATGATGGTAATGCCGGACTTTCAGATAAAGAAGGAAGTATTTTTGATAAGTCTACAATGCACTGTATTGGAGGTTTAACTTTAGTTGCGGGTAAATTTGATGATGAGACAGGTATGTGTACTTTTTACTTAATGGATGGTGAGAAGGTTTTCATTAATTACAAAGGTAAAGGAACTGGTGGCCAAGGTGGGTCTGGAGATTTTGTAATTGTTGGTGGAACTGGAAAATATGAAACAATATCAGGAACTGGTTTTTCTAGTAGACAAAATATAAAAGGTAAAGCTGGAATGGCTCATTCACTAAATCAAATGAGTGGAAGTTATACTTATTAAATAACAAAGGAGAAAAAATGGAAAAAGAAATGTTAGCTATCTTAAGCTTAAAAGAGGGAAAGTTTGATACTTTTATGAGTTGGATGGCATCTGAGGAAGGAATGGGTGTTAGAAAAAGTGTAGCCTATCCAGAAAAAACTATTCCAGGAATTAAACCGGATAAAAGTGGGGTAATGTTTAAAGTTTCAGTTCACAATGAAGCGGGTATGAAAGAATTTGTTGCTGGTAACAATCCAATAGCAAAATCAATTTACGCAGAATGTGTAGCTGGTGTAAAACTTTATGAATTGACAAAAGTAGATATCTAATTAGGAGAATAAATAATATGAGTATAATGGTTAGATATGCTCCAAAATCTATGACTGCAGAGCAATATGATGCAATCGTAAAAAAAGAATATGAGTTAGGAATACATCCTCACAAAGGATTAGATTTTGAAGTATGCTTTGGTGAAGGAGATCAAATGAAAGTTTCAGTAGTTTACGACACAATGGAGTCTTTTGAAGATCATGGAAAGAAATTGGGGCCTATATTAGAAGAAATGGGTATTGACTCAGGAGAACCACAAATTTTTCCTGTTCATAATACAATTCATAGGGATGAATAGAAATGCCAGCTGGATATGTAATTTTTAATATCGAAGTTACAAATCCTGAAGCCTACAAACAATATGTTCAAAGTGTTAAGCCTATTGCTGAGAAATTTGGAGGAGAATATGTTGTTAGGGGCGGGAATAATCAGGTAGTTGAAGGAAGTTGGCAATATAGTAGAAATGTTGTTATAAAATTTCCTTCATATGAAAAAGCATTGGAATGGTACAATTCGAAAGAATATCAACCAATTAAACAAATCCGTATAGATAATGCAAAATCAAACGGAATAATAATACAAGGAGAATAAAAATGTCTATATTAGAAAAATACGAAGCTGCATTAAAAGATAAAGATGAAGCTGCAATGAATGAACTTTTACATGATGATTTTAAATTCACCATGCATAAATCAGGTAATACATTAAGTAAATCTGATGTAATGAAATGGGCAATGAGCGGTGACATTAACCAAAGAGACACAAGAATCGTTTATGAAAATGATGAAGTAGGTATTCACCATGCTTTTGTAACATTTGACGATGGAAATGTTGAGGCTGTAATGGCTGTCTATAAGTATAAGGATGGAAAAATAGTAAGTTTGGAGACAGGTGCTACTCCGATGCCTAAATAAATATATATAATTAGCGAGATTTCATTTAAACTCATTTAATGAGTCTCGCTACTTCATACTTGTTCCTTGGCGTTGCAGTTTTCCTAGGAGTTACTTCAAATAGTTTTGCTAAAAGTGCTGAAGGTTTTACTCTTCTCTTACCAAGTGTAATTACAGCAATTACAATAGTCTTATGCATGTATACGCTTTCTCTAGTTATGAAAAATATACCAATGGGAATTACTTACGCATCTTTTGCTGGTCTGACAATCATTGCAACTGTGGTGGTAGGTGTAATTAGATTTAATCAAGTTCCCAATATGTACTCTTTAATTGGCTTAGTATTAATTATCATTGGTGTGCTAATGGTGAATTTATTAGGTAATAATTAAAAATGTTTCCCAAAAAATATTCTAATTTGTTGTTTATATTGATTATGGGTTTTGGAATGAGTTTATTTATGACCCTAATTATTACATATATTAATACTGGTATAGATAAAGAATTTATAAATAGATTTTTAAAAGCTTGGGCTGTAGGATTGCCAATAGCTATATCAACGGCTTTGATAGTTGGGCCAATTGCTCGAAGATTTGTAGATAAAATTACAAAGTAAAATTTAAATTTTTTTAAGTGGACTTAATAATTTAAGTATTTTTTTATGCACTAATTTGTTAGCTGACACTAAAGTATTATCCCTTTTAATAATTTTTTCATTTCTCCAGTTCGTAACCACTCCACCCGCGGCTTTTATAATAGGTATAGAGGGATGAATATCCCAAATATGGTTACCACATTGGATTGCTATATCTAAAGTACCATCGGCTACTTGCATATAACTTAACGCGTCAGACGTTGGAAAGTTGTTCAATTGTAGTATTTTAGAAATTTTTTCCTGTTGTTTAAAAGAGAGATTTCCATGAAATGCTGCTGTTAGTTTTATTCCTTTAAATTTAGCATCTATATTTACTTTCAATTTTCTTTTTTTCCCATTTTCAAAAACATATGCATTTTTATCTGTTTCATTTAAATAGTATTTTTTTAAAATAGGAAAATTAACAAGTCCTATAATTGGACTGCCCAAATGATTTAATGAAATTAAGTTACTCCATGTAGGGCTGCCTATTACAAAAGATCTTGTTCCATCAATTGGATCTATGATCCAAGAAAATTCACTTTTTGATTTTGTATGTCCAAATTCTTCACCAATAATCTGATGAGAAGGGAATTTTTTCTTTATTTTTGATCTGATAAATTTTTCAAATGCTTTGTCTGAAGTTGTAACTGGGTCATAAAGCTTACCTTTAAGTTTATTGGATACTTTAAAATTACTTAATTTTGAGTAATACAGTTTAGTTAAGTCTTTAGCTAATTGTTTTAGAAAATTAGCAAATATTGGATATTTTTTTGAATCAAATTTATTCACAAAGAACTCATACTATTTAATTTATGTTGATTAAAGTTAAAATTTAAATAATTCTTGATTGTATTTATGAAAATAGAACTTGTTGAAAATAAAATTTACTTCATCAGTAACTCACTGAAAAAAGAAATTCATCCATTTTGGCTAAGAGAAAGAGTTAATGGAGAGGAGTTTTTAGATAAAAATACACAACAAAGGCTATTTGATCCTACTTCTTTAAATAGTAATATCGCTATAAGCAAAGCAAGTATTTCCGACGATTATCTTGTGATTAATTTTAATGATGGTGTTCACTCAAAATTAAACATTGAAAAAATTGCTTCAGAATTTTCAAATGAAGATAAAGTTATTAAGTCTATTGATAAAGTTAAATGGAACTCTGATTTAAAAAATATTAAAAATTTTGAATACCAAGATGATCTTTTTGACAGCAAAGAAATGCATGATTTACTTATTTCTTTTTACCAGTATGGGTTTGTAATTATTAAAAATGTTCCAACAAATGATAATTTTATTGTAAAATTTGCAAATTCTATTGGTAGTGTTAGAAGAACAAATTTTGGTGAACACTTCAATGTAAAATCTAAGCCAGATCCTAATGACCTTGCTTATACTTCTTTAGCACTTACACCTCACACAGATAATCCTTATAGAAATCCAGTTCCATGTATCCAGCTATTACACTGTATTGAAAATAAAGTTAATGGTGGTCTGTCTACCTTAGTTGATGGTCTAACAGTCACAGAAGATTTAAAAACTGATCATCCTGAATTTTATAAAATTTTGACTGAAATAAAAGTCAAGTTTAAATTTATAGATAAAGAAGTTGTTTTAGAAAATTGGTCACCTTTAATTGAATTAAGTGATGATAGAGAATTCAAGCAAGTTCGGTTTAGTCCAAGACTTGATTTTGTACCAGTCCTTGATAAAGATAAATTAGATTTATATTACAAAGCACGAAAAAAATTATCTGAGAAGTACAACTCTGATAAATATAAAATTGAATTTAAACTTTCAGCTAAAGATTTAATTATGATGGATAATTATAGATTATTACACGGTAGAACAGCTTACCAAGCATCTGAGGGCGAAAGATTTTTACAAGGATGTTATATAGATTATGATAGTACCGAAGGTAAACTTAGACACTTAAAGAGAAAATTTAATCTTTAAATAAATTTTCAATCTGTGCTTCAGCATCTTTTATAGATTTTTCATAATCAAGAGCCATTTGGTCAGCACTGATCACATCTACTTTTTCTATTCCAAAAAAATTTAATATAAATTTTAACCATGGTGTAAGAAAATCTTCTGAACTATTTAATTTGGTACCACCAGATGTTATAACCAAATAGGCTTGTTTATTTTTAAGTAGCCCTTCTCGTCTTCCATTTGGTTTAAATTTAAATGTTTCTCCAATTCTTGCTGCTAAATCTGACCATGCCTTAAGCGTAGCAGGAGGTCCATAATTATAAATTGGCGCAGAAATAATTACAATATCACTTTCCTTTAGCTCTTTTACAAGTTTATCAGATAACTCGAACATTTTTTTATGATGCTCTGTTTGATCTTTCTCTTCAATTTTCATTCCAGACTCAGTTAGACCGCTTACAAAAAGCATCTCTTCATCCAAATCACGATATAAAATTTCGTCTCCTGGTTTTTTTATTTTATCTAAAAGTTTTTTAGCTAATGCGCGAGAGGTAGATCCTTTTTTTCTTGCACTAGAATCTATTTGATAAATTTTCATTAATTAGTTTTATCCGAAATTTTGCATAAAAGGAAAGATTTCAATAATATAAAAACCAATTGCTTGCAGTTGATTAGTTAAAATTAAAATACCAGTAATTAGAAGGGTTATTCCTCCTATTTTTGAAATTAAATTAATATTTTTTCTAAAATTTTTAGAAAACAATAAAAACCTTTGAATTAAATGGCCAGATAGAACAAATGGTATTGCTAATCCTAGAGAGTAAAATATCAGTAAAATTACTGCTCGATCTAAGGTTTCTTCAATAGAGGCCAACGCTAAAATAGATCCTAAAATTGGACCGATACATGGTGTCCATCCAAAACCAAATGCTAAGCCTATTGCATAAGGGTAAAAAATATTTCTAGATTCTTTCGCGTCAAACCTTTTTTCAAAGTTTAAGTACCCAATATTAATAATGCCTAGCAGCTGTAGAGAAAATACAATTATAATAATTCCTGCGATAACCCTTAATGTTTCTGAATTTTGAAGAAGTGTTTGACCCAAAATAGAAGCTGAAGCACCTAAAATTACAAACACAGTTGAGAAACCAAAACAAAACAAAATCAATGGTAAAAAGTTTGTTTTTTTTGAATTTAAAATTTCTTGTAAAGATTGACCAGATATATACGAAATGTACCCTGGAATTAATGGTAATACACATGGAGATAAAAAACTAATTAAACCTGCTCCAAATGCAATTAAAAATTCAGTCATTAACCAGTGTTTTTCATAGCTGCAGATATTCCTGCTATTGATGTTAGGAGAGCATCATTTAAATACTTCTTGTCTATAATGTTTTTGTTTTTTTTTATTTTATGAATAACAATTGGTTGAATAATATTGAGTACCTCTGAATACACGCTCCTAACAACAATTAAGGTTCTAAATTGCTTACGAGATAGTATCATCTCTTTTGAAGAAATTTTTTTATTAAGTCTTTTAACTGTATCAAACTGAAATCTGAGTTTTTTTCCAACTCTTTTTAAATTTTTATCTGCTAAATATTCTTCATATATTTTAGAAATTTCTGGATCAGCTTTTGTTATAACCATGTCAAGTATATCTAACATCGAATAAAAAAAAGGCCAATTTTTTTCCATATCAAATAATGTCCTTCTAAATTTTTTAATATAACAATACCTTAAAGCCTCAGCACTACCCAGCCATGCTGGCAACATTAATCTAATCTGAGTCCATGCAAATACCCAAGGTATAGCTCTTAAACTTTTTATGTTATCGACATTTTTTCTTTTCGATGGTCTAGACCCTATAAACAATTTACCTAGAGAAATGTGAGGTGTTACAGTTTTAAAATATTTAATAAAATCAGCGCTTTGATTAATATTTTTTCTATAAGAACTTTTGGAAATGTCAGACATTTTTTCAATTAAAGATCTCCAATTATCTTTTGGTACTGGTGGCGGAACAAGTGTAGCCTCTGTCACAGCGCTTATGTAACTACACAAATTATACTCTGCTATTGGCTCATAGCCATATTTTTGCTGTATAACCTCACCTTGGTCAGTAATTCTAATTTTCCCGTTTACAGAATAAGGAGGTTGAGATCTTAATGTTGCTTGGATTGGACCCCCACCCCTTCCAGGAGAACCTCCTCTTCCATGAAAAAAAGTAACTTCTATAGAAAAAATTTTTGCTAATTTAACTATATCTTCTTGAGCTTTATACTGATGCCAACTTGCGCATATTTTACCGGCATCTTTACTTGAGTCTGAATACCCTATCATTACTTCTTGCTTATTGTTAATGAGGTTTTTGTACCAAATTTTAGAAAAAAGACTTTGCATAATGGACTTAGCATTTATTAAATCATCTAGTGTTTCGAACAAAGGTACGACTCTCAACTTATTTCTGATATTTGCTTCTTTTTGTAAAAATAAAACTGATAAAATATCAGATGCAGAAGTAGTCATTGAAATTACATATGCACCTAAGCATTCTGATGGTTCATCTGCGAGGGTTTTGAAAGTAGACCAGACCTCATTATTTTCTCGATTTGTAAACTTAAATTTATTAATGATATTTTTTTTGTTTACTATTTTTGATTTAAGAAAATTTATTTTTTCCTCTTCAGTAAATTTATTATAATTTTTTTTAAATTTCTTTTTTACAAATTCTGCAATTAATTGGCTATGTCTTGATGATTCCTGTCTTATATCTAGTCTAGCCAAATTTATACCAAAACATTTAGCCCTTCTCATTAAATCCAGTAACTCTCCACTTGCAATATTTTCATTTTGATTTTCCTCTAGTGACTCTCTTACGGTTCTCAATGGCTTTAAAATTTCCTCTGTCGAGCTTAATAATATTTTTCTATTTAAAGGTCTTTTATTAACCAGATGCTGCTCTATTGATCTGTGGGTCATTCTCATCTTATCTCTCAATGGTCTCAAAAAAACCCTATACGGTTCAAAAGATTTACCAACTTTATTAATTATTTTTTTAGAACATTTTTTCATTGAATAAGATCTGATAATTTTAGTTAAAGTTTTTTCATAAAGTTTTGCTGCTTCCCATCTTGACAAAAGTATAACTTCTTTAGTCACATTTGAGGTAACGTTCGGGTTTCCGTCTCTATCTCCACCCATCCATGAACCAAATTGAATTGGATTAAAATTTTTAGGTAATCCTTTCTTCATATTTTTTAAAAAAATTGAATTTAATCTTCTATAAACTTTCGGAATTGTGTCCCATAAACTATCTTCTATAATTGCTAAACCCCATCTTGCTTCATCAAAAGGAGAAGGTCGAGTTCTTTTAAGATCATCTGTATTCCAGATAATTGTAAATTCATCAAATAGTTGCTTATGTAATTTTTTTAACTTTGATGGGTAAGATTTTAAAAGGTCTCTTTGTTCTAATATTTCGATAATTCTATGATATTTTTGAATTAATGTTCTTCTTTTAACTTCTGTTGGATGTGCAGTTAAAACAATTCCAATATCTAAATTTTTTGCAAGATTATAAATTTTATTATTAGGAATTTTATTATTTTTAAAAAGATTTTCAAAAATTTCTTCAATAAATATGTTGTGCTTTAAACTTTTTTTCTGACTATTTTCATATGCATCTAAATTTCTTGAAGTATCAATGGCCTCGGCTAAATTTATGAAATTCATGAAATGTGTAAATGCCCTGGTCAATCTGAAAGTATCTTTTGGATTAATATTTTCTATTGATTTAACTATTTTTTTTAAGGATTTGTTATTTTTTAGGCTGTTTTTATTTGCTTTTGATAGTTTTCTGACATTTTCTACCAAATTAAAAAATTTAATTCCTTCTTGCTCTTTTATTACTTCTCCTAAAATATTTCCAAGATAGCGGATATCTTCTTTAAGTAGCTTGGTAGGTATTCTCTCATAATAAAGATCTCTTTTTTTCATAACTTAATTTAAATTTATTTTGTACAAACCCCTTTGTATTAGTTTTTACACTAAATAAGAAACCAGAATATCTAAATTTTCGCAATTCTGCTTTGTTCATGCCTTTAGTTGCTGAGGTAATAAACAACTCATTATTATGTTGTCCACCAAACGCACAGTTAGTAATGTTTTTAGCTGGAAAATGAATTCTGTGAATTAATTTACCTTTAATATCAAAAACTGAGACACATGCACCATTGTAGTGAGCAACCCATAAATTTTTATTTTTGTCTAAGGTCATTCCATCTGGTGAACCTTCATCTAAAGTAAATTTCTTAAAGATTTTTTTACTTACAATTTTATTTTTATTATTTATTTTTATTTTATATATAATTTTTTTTCCACTATCGGTATGATAAAAATTAAATTGATCAATAAATGCAGGTCCATTGGTTATTCTATAATTTTTATCTATTTTTTTTAAGTTTAAATTCTTATCTAGTTTATATAAAGATCCATTTTCAATTTTTCTTTCAAGATTATCCATTGTGCCAAACCATAAGTTACCTTTTGGATCCGTTTTTCCATCATTAATTCTATTTAGTTTTATTTTTGACTCAATATTTATTGATTTTAAAATTTCTTGTGAATTTAAATTTTGAAATCTAATTTCGCCTTGTAAACCTAATATGAAAATTTGACCTTTAAAATGTGCAATGAAACCAATCTCTTTATTAGTTTTAAAAATATTCTTTTTTTTTGTTTTGATATTTAACGAAAAAATTTTTTTCTCTTTAATATCTACAAAATATATTGAATTTTGTTCTTTCACCCATAACGTACCCTCTCCTAATTTGCATTTAATTTTCCAGAGAGGTATTGGTTTCGAGGTTTTTATTTTCACAAATAATTAAAGTTCTATAACTTTTGAGTTTTGTTCTCCTAAATTTTCAATTGACAATTTCATAGTATCACCAACTTTTAAAAATTGTTGAGGTTTCATCCCCATACCAACTCCTGGGGGTGTACCTGTTGTTATTATATCTCCTGGTTGTAAAGACATAAATTGACTTAAGTAGGAAACAATAAAGTTTACATTAAAAATCATAGTGTTTGTATTCCCAGTTTGCATTCTATTACCGTTAACATCTAGGCTCATTTTTAAATTATTAATGTCTAATATTTCATCTTTAGTTACTAAATAAGGTCCTATTGGTCCATATGTATCATGAGATTTACCTTTTACCCACTGACCCATTTTTTCTATTTGCCATTCACGTTCACTGATATCATTTACCAAACAGTATCCCAATATATGGTCTTGGGATTTATCTTCTGAAATATGTTTAGTTTCTTTTCCAATGACTAAACCAAGTTCAACTTCCCAATCTAATTTTTTTGAACCTGATACGAGTTCTATGTCATCGTTTGGACCATTAATTGAACTTGTAGCCTTCATAAAAGTTATTGGTTCGGGCGGAGTTTCTGCGCCTGTTTCTGCAGCATGATCTGAAAAATTAAGACCTATAGCAATAAATTTACCAGGTTTGGTAATACAAGAACCAATTCTATCACTAGAATTTAAATCTGGAAGAGAAGATAGCTCTAAATTTTTAAGTTTTGAAAAGGTCTCAAAATTTAAGTGGTCAGGGTTTAAGTCCTTTATAAAAGCACTTAAGTCTCTAAATTTACCATCTTTATCTAAAGCTGCAGGTTTTTCTTTTCCTTTTGGTCCTACTCTTAATAGTTTCATAATTCTCCTTTTAATTAAATTGAAATTCCACCATCAACAGAAATTGTTGTTCCTGTTGTAAATGTTGACTCATCACTTGCTAAATAAATTGCAATTGCTGCAATTTCTTCTGCAGTGCCCAATCTTCCCATAGGTTGTCTTGCTATAAAATCTTTTTTTGCTTGAACAGGGTCAGGGCTTTGATTTACTCTATCTTGCCAAGAGGGTGAAAAAACTGTACCCGGTGCAATTGAATTACATCTAATATTTTTTTTAACAAAATCTGCCGCAATTGATTTTGTTAGACCAATTACTGCGCCTTTAGTAGTTCCATATACAAATCTATTGGGAAACCCTTTTAAACTAGAAGCACAAGAAGAAACATTCACAATACTTCCACTATTCTGTTTAATCATTAATGGTAAAATTGCCTTACACATAAAATACATAGATTTTATATTTACGTTACTTGAAAAATCCCAATCATTTTCTTCGCATTCAAGAATAGTTCCATGATGTACAAAACCAACCGCATTAAACAAAACGTCAACTGTGTCTAATTGTTTTGTAAATTCTGTAATTGAGTCTTTATTAGTTGAATCTAGCTTATTAATTTTAATTTTTGGATACTCTTTATTTAAATCGGCTAAAGTTTTATCATTTATATCTGTTGCAATAACGTTGGCTCCCTCATCGTGAAATGCAATTGCGGTTGCTTTACCAATTCCTTGTCCTGCAGCTGTTACAACAATTTTTTTATTTTGTAATCTTCCGCTCATTTTTGGTTCATCCTTTCAATTTCTTTATACAATGAACTATGATCATCATTACCATGACCATTTTCAACTAAGTTTTTATACATTTCTTTAACTAAATTTGAAATAGGTAAATGAGTATTAAAATTGTTTGCACATTCTAAAATATTTTTCATATCCTTCAAGTGTGTAGAAGTTTTACCTTTTGGGCTAAAATCTTTGTTAATCATTCTTTTTCCATGTGTTTGTAAAACTTTACTATCCGCCCATCCACCTGATAGTGCACTGATCATTTTAATTGGGTCAGCACCTGTCTTTTCGCATAATGTAATTGCTTCGGCTACTGCACCTATGGTCAAACCAACAATAATTTGATTTGCTAATTTTGAAACTTGTCCGCTCCCAACTGGACCGACAAGAGTTGGATTTCCCATAGTTTTTAAGAGATCTTTTGCCTCCTTAAAAACTTTTTGGTCTCCACCAATCATAATGGCGAGAGAACCTTCTTCAGCACCTACTGTGCCTCCTGAGACTGGAGCATCTAGATATTCAATTTTTTTTAAACCTAAATTTTTTTCATGTTTTTTTGCAGTTATTGGTTTAATCGAACTCATATCAATTACAATTGATCCAGGCTTTAAATTTTCCAAGAAATGAGAGCTTTCCATAATTTCATCAACTGCTTTATCATCAGTCAACATAGTTATTATAATGTCACTATTTTTGACGAGTTCTCCAACTGTTTTTGATATTTCAGCACCAAATTTTTCTAACGCCTCTGCTTTAGCTAGTGACCTATTAAATGCTTTTAATTCATACCCAGATTTAAGTATATTTTTTGCCATAGGAAAACCCATTAAACCAATTCCAATAAAGCCAATTTTTTTCATGAATTACGATTAATTAAAAAATAAGATTGCTAGATAATGTCAAAATTGTCATTCAGATTTAAAACTAATAGATTACACATAAATTTATTATATAACTTATATTCTAAACAAACCAATAATTTTAAATGCCAAAAAAATTAAAAACAAAATTAAGAAGTGATCAGTGGTTTAATAACCCAAAAAATCCAGACATGACTGCATTGTATTTGGAAAAATATATGAATTATGGTCTTACAAGAAAAGATTTACAATCTGGGAAACCAATAATTGGTATAGCTCAATCAGGCAGTGACTTATCACCTTGTAACAGACATTTTTTATCCTTAAGTAAAAAAATTAAGGATGGGATAAAAAAAGCTGGAGGTATTCCAATGGAATTTCCTACTCATCCAATACAAGAAACTGGAAAAAGACCCACTGCAATGTTAGATAGAAATTTATCCTATTTATCATTAGTAGAAGTATTATACGGTTATCCAATAGATGGTGTAATTTTGACAACAGGTTGTGATAAAACTACACCAGCAGCCTTGATGGCAGCCGCAACTGTAAATATTCCCGCAATTGTTCTTTCAGGAGGTCCTATGCTTGATGGTTTTTACAAAGGTAAATTAGCTGGATCTGGTACTATTATTTGGGAAGCTCGCAAGCTATTAGCAAAAGGTGAAATAAATTATGATCAGTTTATGGATATGGCTGCTTCGTCAGCTCCTAGTGTCGGACATTGTAATACTATGGGCACCGCCTCGTCGATGAATTCTGTTGCAGAGGCATTAGGAATGTCTTTGCCTGGATGTGCGGTTATACCTGCTCCATATAAGGAGAGAAAACAAATTTCATTTGAAACTGGGAAGAGAATTGTTGGAATGGTACATGAAAATTTAATACCATCAAAAATAATGACTAGAAAAGCATTCGAGAATGCAGTTGTAGTTGCAAGTGCAATAGGAGGATCAAGTAACTGCACCACTCATTTAAGTGCAATAGCTAAACATATGGGTATTAAGTTTAATTTATCTGATTGGCAAAAATTAGGTCACAATATTCCTTTGCTGGTAAACTGTCAGCCTGCAGGTGAATATTTAATGGAAAGTTTTTTTAATTCAGGAGGGGTTCCCGCTGTAATGAGAGAATTAATACAAAATAAAAAAATTCATACAAATTTACTAACAGTTACTGGTAAAAAAATTTCACAGAATTTAAGAAAAAAAATAAAAGTAGATCCAAATGTAATTAAAACCTTCAAAAACGCACTTGCAGATAAGGCAGGATTTTTAGTAATGAGAAGCAATTTTTTTTCAACAGCTATAATGAAGACATCAGTAATAGGTAAGGAATTTAAAGAAAGATATCTTTCAAATCCTAAACATTTCAACGTTTTTAAAGCAAATGCAGTAGTTTTTGAGGGACCAGAGGATTATCATAAACGATTGAATAGTAAAAAATTAAAAATTGATGAAAATTCAATTTTAATTATTAGAGGATGTGGACCGGTAGGTTATCCAGGTTCAGCAGAGGTGATAAATATGCAACCACCAGATAAATTATTAAAAAAAGGTATTAATACTTTACCAACGCTTGGTGATGGGAGACAGAGCGGTACTTCTGCAAGCCCATCAATTCTTCATGTATCACCTGAGTCTGCCGTTGGTGGAGATTTAGGTATAGTTAAAACTGGTGATAAAATCAAAATTGACTTAAACAAACGAAGAGTTGATTTATTAATTTCTCAATCTGAATTTAAAAATAGAAGAAAAAAAATAAAAAAATTTAAAATCAATAATCAAACACCTTGGCAAGAAATTTTTAGAGATACTGTAGGTCAACTTGAAGACGGTGCTTGTATTAAGTCACGAGGTGTTTATCTTAAGGTGTCTACTTCAAAAGGCATTCCTAGAAATTCACATTAAGATAAAATTTTATTTTTTAATTGTTATTTCTAAAAGATAAATGTGATAGCGGGAATCTACTAAAGGACTAGGTTGTATTCAACAAATATATTTACTCTAAAATAAAATAAATTTATTGAAAATTAATTTAATATAATTACCTTTTTATTAAGGAGGTTATTATGTTAATTTCATCACCACCTGACACTTAGCTGAACAGCTTTATATTTCAAAAAAAACAAAAACATAAAATCCACTTGGATTTAAATGCCAAAAAGGCGATATAAGGGAGCTCTTTAGGTAAAATCTTAAAGGGCGAACCCTTAAAACTTATTAATTGATTTCAAAATTTCTAGTGGGAGTGGTGCATCTGGGTATTTTTTTTGACAAAGTGTTTCGTATCTTTGACAAAAATCTATAATTAATTTTAAGACTGAACTTTCATTTGTATTTTTATCAGTCTTTAACTTAGATATTAAGTTATCTCGACTGTCTTCTAATTCTTTGATTTGCTCTCCTGTAAAAAATTGTCCAGTTTCTATTTCCCAATAAGTATTATCTAATTCTTTATCACTTAAATTATTTAATTTATTCTGTAATTCCATAATAATTGGGTCATCTGTTTGTTTATTTCTCATTGGTGAATTCTTTAACTTTCCAAGACACTTATCTCTTAATCCTTCAATAAAATGGTCATAGGGTCTTCCTTCAGACAAATCTCTAAAATGATTAGTTTTAAAATATTTATATATAGCTAAATCATTTGAAACTTTTTCTTTACCTTTAATGATTGCTATTTGAACGTATATTTCTTGGCTAATATACTCTTCTAAATGCTCTATAACTTTTTGAGGTATCACTGTTTGATAAGAAATTAGTTTAATAAGGCATTCGGTATTTACTATGACACGCCTTACAATTGCTCCACATTAATTCTTGAAGGGTGCCTCGAATATCATCACTGTCTTCAATTACCGAGGTAAGCTTAACCATATCGTCTGAGGATTTTTGCATTAAAGCATTAAACTCATCTTTTTCTTCCCAAATTATTGGTAAAGATTCTGTCTTAAATCCCTCTTGAGTATTTTCAGGAAATAATCCTAACAATGTTTTATAATTTTCACTCATTTCGATCATCAATTCTTTTGCTTTATCAAAATCGCCATTAAAAGAAAATGATTGAACACGTTTTGCAGTACTGTAATTCTTACTAAAAAGAGCTTTTCTTCCTTTGATAATTTCTTCTGCTGTTTGCTCTGCGATACTTTGAGATCCAATTATGGTAAAAAACAGTGACAACAAAAAGATACAAAAGCAATACTTAATATGGTTTACTAAGGTATGCATGTTAAAAATACCTTAACAGAGTATGGTATTATTTCAAAGTTGTTACATTGGCTAAGTGCAACATTGCTTATCTTTCAAATTCCACTTGGTTTTTATTTAGTTGATCTAGATTTTGGAGCGGTAAGACTAAATGTTGAAAATATACACACCATCATTGGATTGTCTATATTTTACTTGGTGATTATAAGATTACTAAATAATATTTTTAATCCCCCTCCAAAATTAGATCCTAGTATATTTAGTGGTCAAAAATTTATTGCTAAACTAAATCACATTCTTCTTTATGTGGCAATTTTATCCATAACTATTTCAGGAATCTTAAAAAAGTTATTTAATGGAGAATCTTTAGTGATTTTTTTTAAAGAAATTAAAATTCAAGATAATTTTGAGTTAGCTGATCAATTTTACAATATACACATATACTCTAATTATACGATTGTCGTTTTAATCGCTCTACATATTTCAGCTGTTATAATTCACAAGTTATTCTTTGATGAAAATTTATTAAGAAAAATTCTTTAAAAACATTTAATGACAGTTAATTCCAAACTTTTTTAATCTCCAATAATTATAAGGCCAAGGAGTTAAAAAACCAACTATAAGCATTATTGGTACGACCCACCATGTTAATAAGGCTCCACCTGTTAAAAGATAGTCTGTTAAATTCATTGCAATTTCCATACTTACCATTGAAATAAAACTCATTCCCAAGGCAGTTTTTAAGGCATCCTTAAATTTAAAATTTTGTCTTATTAAAATTATGGTTTCTAAAATAACACTTGTAATTAAACCATTGATAATTGCTAAAGTCATAATGGCTAAAACAGGCCAGGGAATTCCTGTTATTTGGAAATACAATATAGTTCCAAAGTCACCAATTGCACATCCTAATAAACACCAGGCAGTATTTTTGGCACTTCTTTTCCATGTATGATTGCAAGACCAATTAAAATTAACAGTGCTTTCCATATAAAAAAATTTTATTTTACTTAATTTCTACTTTTGCAATCATTCCTACATCGTAGTGACCTGGTACATTGCAGGCTATTTCTATATTAGATGCATTTTCAAATTTCCAAATTAAATCTTTACTCTTATTTGGCTCCAACAGAACACTATTAGCATGACTATGAGCCATAGATTTGTCCATCTTAGACATTTTTTTCATTTTATCTTTGTCAATGCTGTCAGCTAATATTATTTCCATCTCAACCATTTTTAGCATTTCAGATTGATGATCTTTGTGCATAGTTTGATTAGCAATATTAAATTCATGCACTAATTCACCAACATTCTCTACCTCAAATTTTATAGTCTCACCAGATTGAACTTTAAAAGAACTTGGTTCAAAATAATTATCATACATTAAAACTTTAATTATTCTTGTAACGTCCTCTTGTTCTCCTTTTTTACCAATCTTCATACTTTTATCAGCTAGTGCAGTCGAAATTGATACAGTGAATGAAATTAATATTATAAAAAAATGTTTGATCATATTTGTGATATAGCTAATTTAATCAATAATTCAATGCATCAATTAAGCTTTAGTTGATATTCGTAATTTTCTCTAGACCAATAAGATTTCATGTAAGCTAATATACTGTCAATTTCTTGGTCAGATAATTTATCTTCAAATCCAATCATCTTACCTTCATAATTTTTTACTAATTTAGCTAATCCATATTTAATTATAGCATGTAGTGTTTTATCGTCATGGTGCCAAGTGTGACCAGATCCATCTAAAGGTGGGGCTTTTCTATGTCCATCACTGTCTATTCCCTTCCAATTTTTAGCTCCAGATAGATTAACCTTATGGCAAGAAACACAATTATTTTGATATGCAATTTTACCTCGCTCGATCATGAGTTTGGAGTCTGTAGTTATTGGAAAATGATTATGAGCATTTGCAATGTTCAAAAAATTAAAAACCAAAAAAATTATTGATGAAATAGTTTTAATAAAAATTGACATGGTATTGATTGATATTTAATTTATATTAATTAGTAAATATGGTAATTTAAATCATGATTTTTAGACAACTATTTGATAAAAAATCTTCAACTTATACTTACCTGATTGCTTCGTCAAATGGTCGCGAGGCTTTGATTATAGATCCTGTTGAAGAAAATGTTGCAGAGTACGTCAAGCTCCTTGAGGAGTTAAATCTAAAGCTTGTTAAAGTAATAGATACCCATATCCACGCTGATCACATAACTGGTGCATCAAAATTAAAAAATAAAACAAATTGTACTACTATAATGGGTGAAAATTCTCCTGCTGAAACAGTTGATTTAAAACTTAAAGATGGGGAAATAATCAAGGTTGATCAATTGGAAATTAAGGCATTATACACTCCAGGACATACATCTGATAGTTATAGTTTTTTAATGAATAACTACCTATTTTCTGGAGATACACTTTTAATAAATGGTACTGGTAGAACTGATTTTCAAAACGGGAGCTCAGAGGATGCTTATCACTCTTTATTTGATAAATTATTAAAATTACCAGAGGAAACTCTTCTTTATCCAGGTCATGATTATAATGGAAAAAAAGTTAGTACAATTGGTGATGAAAAAAAATTTAATCCAAGACTGCAGGTAGATAGCATTAATCAATATATTGAAATTATGTCCAATTTGAATTTGTCTAAACCTAAAATGATTGAAATTAATGTTTCTCGGAATTTGATGCTAGGCGGATGAAATGCCTCCCCATTTAAGGAGAGGCAATTTTAGTTAAATAACAAGAGAGAGATACTCAATTCAAGAAATTTTAATTAAATATCTATTGTGAAACTACAATATATCTAAAATTTAACTAAGCTTATTACTACAACCCAGCTATGTGAAATGTACAAATATAAATATTAAAACATGTAGATAATTAACCAATATGACGTCAGACCTGAAAAAATTGTAACAATCACATTTTTGGTAATTAGTCCAAATAATACAGCAACTGCTGCAGCATAAATTTTTGGGTTACTATCAAAAACAAACATACCAGTGTTGTCTAAAAAAATTGCTGGAAATATGATAGCTGGAAATATGGCAGAAGGAACAAAAGATAAAACTTCTCTAATTCTATCGGTAAACATTTCTTTCTTTAAAATAGCAATCATCAAATATCTTGAAAAGAAAGTTACTAAACCACAATATATAATTAACGATAGATCAACCATTTCTGAAAACCTTAAATTTTGTTAAAATCATTGCTAATAGTAAACCAATTACAGCAGCGACAATTACATAAGCTTTGAAAGGAATAATTTCGTAACCAAATGTTGCTATTAATCCAGATATAATAATTACAATAACATTTAATAATTTTCTTAAATCATCTACCAAAAGGGCGATAAATGTTAAAGGTACAGCAAAACTAAGCCCCAACTCCTCTGGTATTATTGATCCTAAAAAAATTCCAATTAAAGTTGTTGTTTGCCAAATCATCCAGCAAGTGACACCAGCTCCAAATGAGTGAAAAACTTTATCTTTATCACTGCTTTGTTTTAAATATTTATTTGTAACAGCAAAAGATTGATCAACTAAAAAATATGATATTATAATTTTCCAAATCATCTTTAAATCAGATGTATGTTCAGATAAGACTGCTCCATATAAAAGATGTCTTGAGTTAACAGCCCCCACTGAGCTCAATATAACTAAAGATGAAGCTCCTGCTGAAAAAAGTTGTAAAAAAACAATTTGAGACGCTCCACCAAATATTATAATAGACATAGCCATTGTAGTAGCAGGCGATAGTCCAAGATCTATAGCCAATACCCCGAATATAATTCCAAACGGAACTACAGGTATCATTAATGGACTTACATCTACTATGCCTTTAACAAAGATATTAGATTTATTGCTCATTGAACAATTTGTATTAGAAGCAAACTATATGATCAATATTTATTGGTCTTTTAATACCAAATTTTTCATCAACCTCATGTTGATGAACGTGATGGGAATGCACAAAAACAGGAATTAATAAATCACTATTAGTCTTTAAGGTATATATAAAATTTGTACCCCTAAATTTTCTGTCAACAACTTCTAATTTTAGATTACTTTGATCATCATGCTCAAGATCTTCTGGCTGTAATAACAATTGAACATCAGAACCCTTAGGATAGTGTTTAATAAAATTACCTTTGATTGTCCCTAAATCTTTGTTTTCCAGTGAATTTTCTCCTGTTACTTTTGCTGGAATTAATATTCCTCTATTTAAAAAATTTACTACTTCAACTGAATTTGGGAAATGATAAACGTTATATGGATCATCAAACTGTTTTATTTGACCATCTAGAATAATTGCACATTTGTTTCCTAAATAAAAAGCCTCATAAGAGTCATGTGTGACTATTATCGTGGTAATTTTCAATTCACTTAATATTTTTTTTAATCTTACTTGAATTTCTTCTTTTAAACTTTGATCAACATTTGACAATGGTTCATCTAACAACAACAGATCTGGTTGGGTTAATAAAGATCTTGCAAGAGAAGCTCTCTGAGCCTCTCCGGCACTTATTTCATGTGGATATTTTGGTAGTATTTTTAAGATATCGAGTAATTTAATTATTTCTTTATAATTTATTTTACGTCTTTTTTTTGCTTTGTTTCTTTCAGCCCCAAGTAAAATGTTTTTCTCAACTGTGTAATGTGGAAAAAGACTATTATCTTGAAAGGCTAAAGATACATTTCTATGTTCTGGTTCAATATTTTCTTTTTCTGAGGATAATATTTTGCCATTTAATTTTATTAAGCCTTTATCTATCTTTTCTAATCCAGCTATTGTTCGAAGAATTGTAGTTTTTCCAATGCCTGACGGGCCTAGTAAACATAAAGTCTCTCCCTCATTTTCAATAGAAAATGAGGCATTCTTCAGTTTTATTTTACCACCTATTGTAAAATCAACGTTTTTAATTTCTAAAAAATCTTTCCTCATTTTTCCCTTAAAATATATTTAGATGTAATCATAATAAATATAGTTGCAATTAAAATTAAAAATAAAGACGGTGCTGCAGCAGCTTCCAAAAGATCTTCTGAAGCAGAAATATAAGCTGTTGTGGCAAAAGTCTCAAAATTAAAAGGTCTTAGAATTAACGTAATTGGTAATTCTCTAATTATTTCAAGCGAAATTAATATTACGACAAATAAAAGTGAATTTCTTAAATATGGAACATGAATATTGGTAAATGTTTTTTGTTTTGAATAGCCAAGAAGATAAGAGCTTTCGTCTACAGATATATTTATTTTTTCATATCCAGATTTTATTCCATTAAACGCTAAAGAATAAAACCTTACAAAATAAACAAGAACTAGACCAAGAACAGAACCAATAAACAATTTTTTAATTGATAAAAACCCTAAAGCCTGAATTACATTCTCATCAAACCAAGCAATAAAAGTTATAAACGCGACTGCTAAAATAACACCAGGAATAGCGTAACCAGAAATAGATAATGTTGATAAGATATTTAATACTTTATTTTTTGAAACCCTATTACCATAATTTGAAATAAGAGAAAAAAATATCAAAACCAGGCTTGATAAAAATACTAAATAAATTGTATTTAAAGTTAGAGATATTATCTCAAGATCAAAAAAATTTTCAGGAAATTTTATTGTCCAGTAAAGCATTTGACCTAATGGGAATAAAAAACTCAAAAAGAATATCAAGAAACAAATAAAAAAAGCATAAAATGCTTTAATGCCAGATAATTGTGATTTTTCTTTATGTTTAAAACCACCCTTAGTATTAGAATGATATCTTGCTTTTTTTCTAGATAAATTTTCTAAAATAAAAAGTGCAAATATAAAAACTAGTAGAAAAAAAGAAATTCTGTTTGAAAAAGCCAAATCATCAAAAGTAATCCAAGAGTTATAAATTCCTGTTGTTAAAGTATTGATTGAAAAAAAATCAACTGCTCCAAATTCAGCCAATGTCTCCATAGCAACAAGTGATAATCCGGTAACAATTGCTGGTCTAGCCGCTGGTAAAATTAAAGAATAAAAGGATTTATATTTTGAAAATCCAAGACTTCTCCCCAAATCTATTAAGTTTTGTGATTGATAAAGAAATGATGCTCTGGAGAGAATATAAACATATGCAAATAAAGAAAAAGAAAGTGACAGCACTGCTCCTAATAAACCATCAAATTTTGGTATATATTGATTGTAATTTCCTTCCCCCAATAAATTTTTTAAAATTGAATATAATGTTCCATAATTTTCAAAAAAAGCAGTCAGAGAATATGCATAAATATAAGGCGGCACTGCGAATGATAAAATCATCGCCCATTTAAAAAAATTACTTAGTGGAAATGTATAAAATGAAACTAAATAAGCTGCACTAATACCAAATAAAAAAGTGAGAGCTAAAACACAAATCAATAAAGTTAATGAATTAAATATGTATTCAAATAAAAAAGTATCTTTAAGAATTTGATAATAATTTGAAGTATCTTCAAAAAAGCTTGAAAAAACAGTAATAATAGGAATAGCAACAATTACTGAAATTAATAATGAACTTACAAACCAAAAATTAATTTTTTTTAAATACATTTTTACCCTTTTAAATCTTAGTGAACATAATTAATAGTAGGATAATAACTATTAAATTAGGTTCACTTTCTGAAAATTATCTTTTTATATCAAAAACATTAGTTATATGATCAATATCACTTTTTTTGATTTCAGAAAATTTTCTATTATTTATTTTTTTTTTTATTTTTTTACACTCCGATGAGCAAGGTTCACATGTTATCTGACCCACTAATGAACCCCTCTTATCAGAAGAATTATCTAAATCAAAATTAAATAAATTCTTTTTCACTTATATTATTTCCATCCAGCTGCAGTCATTACTTCTAATGCTGCTGCTTGATTTTTACCATAAGTAGAAACTTTAGTTTTTAGATCTTGTTTAAAATCTAATCCTAAATTGTTTACAACCAATGGACTTGGTGAAACACCACCAATCATTGGAAATTCAAAAGTGTTGTTTGTAAAATGCTCTTGTGACTCTGGTGATAATAAAAAATCAACTAATGCAATTGCATTTGCTTTATTTGGAGCACCTTTAACTAAAGCAGCACAACTAATATTCATGTGTGTTCCTCTGTCATCTTGATTTGGAAAGAATGCTTTAACTTTTTTAGCTGCCTCTTGTTGTTCTGCACCTTTTTTACCTGACAACATTAGTGCTAAATAATAAGTATTAGCTACAGCAATGTCAGCTTCGCCAGCTGCTACAGCCATAATTTGAGCTCTATCATTTCCTTTTGAATCTCTAGCCATGTTTGCAACAACTCCTTTAGCCCACTCAGCAGTTGCTTTTTTTCCATTGTTAGCAATTAATGACGCTACAAGAGATTTATTGTAAATATTACTAGATTTTCTAATTACTAATCTACCTTTCCATTTTGGATCAGCTAAACCTTCATAAGACATTCCGGACAACTCTGCTCCAGTAACTCTTTCTGGTGAGTAGTAAATAATTCTTGCTCTTTTTGCTACTCCAACCCAGTGACTTGTTCTAAAGTTTTTTGGCACAGATGATTTAATAGTATCTGATGATAAACCCCCTTGTGTCATACCTTTTGCTTGAAACGCTCCACATCTCCCTGCATCAGCTGTGATATAAAGATCCGCTGAAGAGTCAGAACCTTCTTCAATCATTCTTTTTTCTAAAGCACCGGCTTTACCATTAATTAAATTTACTTTAATTCCAGTTTTATTTGTAAATTTGTCATAAAGCTCACCGTCAGCTTTATAATGTCTTGCGTTATATATATTGACTTCATTTGCTGCCACAAAAACAGTGGTAAATAGAGCTAATAGTAATGTTATGATAGTTATTTTTTTCACTGCTTACTTTTCTTTACCCATATTATTTGCGAATGAGAATTATTCTCAATGCGAATGATTATCAATCGCATATTTTGTCGCAGATTACAATGGTTTTAATTAAGAATTAAAATATTGGGGGTTTATTTCCAATCACCAATCTTACTAAATAAGAAGTTTCTAAATGCTTGTACTCTCGCAGTGTTTTTTAAAGATTGAGGATAAACGAAATGTGCTTCTGTTATTGGTCCCTCAGATTTTGGTAAAACCTTTATAACGTTTGATGAATTAGAAACTAAATATTCAGGTAAAGCAGCTAAACCAACTCCAGACTCTACTGCTAAGAGTAATCCCATAACACTATTTACTTTCATTATTGTTTTTCTTTTCTTTCCATCATGCATTCCGAGTTTTAAAGCCCAGTCAGGGTTATATACTGGTGATGGTGCTCCTTTTCCAAAAGAAACAAACTTATGTTTATTTAAATCTGCAATAGTTTTTGGCATTCCAAATTTTTCTAAGTATTTGTTTGATCCATAAATATAATACTTAATATCAACTAATTTTTTTTGTATATAATTAAGTTGTTTAGGCCTTCTCATAAAAATTCCTATATCAGCTTGGCGTGTACTTAAATCTAATTCTTTATCATCAAACACTAATTCTATTTCAATTTCAGGATTTAGTCTCATAAACTCCTGAATCCTTGGAGTAAGCCAATGAGTACCAAAACTTCTGACAGTCGTAATTGTTAATTTGCCTGTGGGCTTATTTTTTTGGTCACCCAAAGATGTTTCTACTTCCTTTAACTTACTAATTACTTCATGAGCTGTTTTAAAAACATACTCTCCATTTTCTGTAAGTGTTAAGCCTCTTGCATGTCTTTCAAACAATTGTACTTTTAAATCCTGTTCTAATGATTGTATTTGTCTACTTATTGCAGACTGACTTAAATTTAGGTTAATTGTAGCATTTGTAAAGCTACCAGCTTCTGCTACAGCATGAAAAATTTTTAATTTATCCCAATCCATTATTTGTTCAAATCAACTATTACTCTTCCAGAAATCTCACCCTTTAAGATTTTTGGATAAGTTTCTAGTAATTCTTCTAAACTCAATGTTAAAATTGAATTTTCTAATAAATCAAAATCAATTAATTTTGAAGCTTCACCCCAAATAAACTCTCTTCTTTTGATACTAGCGTTTGCTGAGTCCATTCCCCAAACTTTTATTCCTCTTAACATGAACGGAAGTAAATTCGTATTAAGCTCGTTACTATTCGCATTGCCACATACAGCAATAATACCATTGGATTTTGTTTGAGCGATTGCATTTGCTAAAATCTTTCCACCTACAGTGTCAACTACTCCATCCCACAAACCTTTATCAATAGGTCTAGGATCTTTGTCAAATTCTGCTCTATTTACAATGTTTTTAGCTCCAAGTGACTTAAGGTAATCTGTCTTAGAATCTTTTCCTGTAACTGCAGTTACTTTGTATCCTAATTTTGTTAAAGCCATGATTGCTACGCTCCCTACTCCTCCAGTAGCACCCGTTACCAATACATCGTTTACTTTTTCACCTAATAAAATACTTTCCCTTGCTTGAATTGCGAAAGCACTCATCAAAGATGTAAAACCAGCAGTTCCTAAGATCATTGCTTGTTTTGTGGATAAGCTATCTGGTTTTTTAACTAAAAAATCTGCATTCACTTTTGCAATCTGTGAATATCCTCCAAAGAAAATTTCACCTACTCTAAAGCCTGTTAAAATAACTTCGTCACCTTCTTTAAATTTTGAATTATCACTTTCTAAAACTTTTCCTGCAAAATCAATTCCAGGTATATGAGGAAATTCTTTTACTAAACGTCCACCATTTTTCAAAATCATGCCATCTTTAAAATTAAGATCTGAATAATCAACTTTTACAGTAACATCACCATGCTTTAAAAAGCTTTTATCTATTGTTTTTATTTCTCTTTTGAAGTTCTCGCCTTCTTGATTAAGGACGATTGCTTTATATTGATCAGACACTTTATTTACTAATCTTTTAATCTAGTGGTAATAAATCTTAAATATCTATTTTGGTAGCTAAGATCCTCTTTAAATTGACCCAAGTAATAATTTGTTACAGTTGTTGCTTGCTCTTTTTTAATTCCTCTCATGGTCATACATTGATGAGTAGAGTCTATTGTAACTGCTACACCTTTGGCATCTAATGATTCCATTAAAGTATTAGCAATTTGCATTGTTAGTCTTTCTTGTGTTTGTAGTCGTTTTGAAAATACTTCAACAACTCTTGCAAGTTTACTTAAACCCACAACTCTTTCTTTTGGAATATAAGCAACATGAGCCTTACCAATAATTGGGGCCATGTGGTGTTCACAATGACTTTGAACAGAAATATTTTTCTGAACAACCATATCATCATAACCCTCGACATCACCAAAGGTTTTATCTAAAATTTTTGAGGGATCTTCATGATAACCTTTAAAATATTCTTTGTAAGCTTTCATCACACGCTTAGGCGTCTCTAGTAAGCCTTCTCTATTTGCGTCTTCACCCATCCAAGTTAAGATTGTCCTAAAAGCTTCCTCTGCTTCTTTGTCAGAAACTTCTAGATTTATGTTTTTGGTGTCGGTATCTTTTACTAATTTCATAGCGCCTTTTTATACAGTAAATACTTCATTTTAAAAATATTTAATATATTGAGATATATGCTACATAATCACCTTAAATGTTCAAAAAAAGAGAAAATGTAGTTGAAATTGAGGAAGGGAACCTACTTTCTCCAAAATTCGATAATGATGGTTTAATTCCAGTTATTACTATGTGTTCTCAAACTAAAGATATTTTAATGCATGGGTATATGAATATTGAGGCATTAAAAAAAACAATTGAAACAAAAGAAGCTCACTACTTTAGTAGGTCTAGAAAAACCATCTGGCACAAAGGTAAAACAAGTGGCTTTACTCAAAAAGTTACAGAAATTAGAATAGATGATGATCAAGACTCTATATGGTTGACTGTAAATATCGGCGATGGAGCTAGCTGCCATGTTGGTTATCGATCATGTTTTTATAGATCTATTCCCTTAGGACCAATAGATAATGGTAGAAAAATTGAAATGGAATTTCTAGAAAAAGAAAAAAAATTTGATCCAGAAAAAGTATACAAAGGCCAACCTAATCCAACAAAAATTTAAATGAGTGAAAGACAAAAAAATGTTCTAGGCGAAGACTTAGAAGAATGCTCAAATGATCCATTAACAGGATGGTTTCGTGATGGCTGTTGTAATACAGATGAAAATGATCATGGACTGCATACAGTTTGTGCTAAGGTTACTAACGAATGTTTAGAGTGGATGAAAGAAGCAGGTAACGATTTAATAACTCCACATCCTGAGTTTGGATTTCCAGGGTTAAAAGATGGCGATGGATGGTGTTTGTGCGCGAGTTGGTATGCAAGAGCAGTTGAGGCAGGTAAAGGATGTCCGATTTTTTTGAAAAGAACTCATGAAAATACTCTTAAACATGTGCCTATTGAAACTTTGAAAAAGTTTGCAATAGATTTATCGTAACTTACATATTTCCATATTTTGGCCCACCGCCACCTTCTGGAGTGACCCAAATAATATTTTGTGAAGGTTCTTTGATGTCACAAGTTTTACAGTGAATACAATTTTGAGAATTTATTACAAATTTATTAATATTATTTTCTTTTTGAACTTCATACACACCCGCCGGACAATATCTCTGAGCAGGTTCATCAAATTTTTCTAATGTATAGTTAATTGGTAAATCTGGATCTTTGAGTTTTAAGTGAACAGGTTGATTATCCGCATGATTGGTTCCTGTTAAATACACTGAGCTTGTTTTATCAAAAGTAATAACATTATCGTATTTTGGATAATCTATTCTAGGCATTTCTTTTGCGGGTTTTAAAGTTTCATGATCTGCATGTTTATGTTTAAGAGTAAAAGGAAGTTTTCCTCTAAAAAGTATTTGATCAATTCCTGTGAATATTATTCCTAAAATTAAACCCCAGCTAAAACTAGGCTTTACATTTCTTGCCTCAAATAATTCTTTATATAACCAACTATTTTTAAATTTTTCCTCAAAGATTGATAAATCTTTATTTTCTTTTAAATGCTCAAAAATTGTCTCTCCTGCTAGTATTCCACTTTTCATTGCTGTATGTGAACCTTTAATTTTAGGCATATTTAAAGTACCTGCATCACAACCCACCAGTAAAGCTCCAGGCATAAACATTTTAGGCAAACTTTGAAAACCACCCTCTATCAATGCTCTTGCTCCGTAAGAAATTCTTTTTCCACCCTCAATTATTTTTTTTATTGCTGGATGAGTTTTAAATCTTTGAAATTCATCATATGGAGATAAATGAGGGTTTTTGTAGTCTAAACCAATTACATACCCTAAAAAAATCTGTTTATTTTCTGCATGATACATAAAACTTCCACCATAAGTATTATTATCAAGAGGCCATCCTGCGGTATGCATCACTAGACCTTCCTCATGATTTTTTTCATCGATTTCCCAAATTTCTTTAAAACCAATTCCATATTGTTGAGGATCTTTACCCTTATCTAGTTCAAATTTTTGAATAAGTTCTTTTCCTAAATGACCTCTGCATCCTTCGGCAAAAACAGTTACTTTTCCTAAAAGTTCAATACCAGGTTCAAAACTATCTTTTTTATTTCCTTCTTTATCAATTCCCATGTCTTGAGTTGCAACACCTTTAACAGATCCATCTTCGTTATATAAAATTTCACTTGCTGGAAAACCTGGAAAAATTTCTACACCTAATGCTTCTGCTTGTTCTGCTAACCATCTACATAAATTTGCAAGACTAATTATATAATTTTTATGATTTTGTTGTACAGCTGGCAGCAACCATGTTGGCCAACTCAATGATTTTGATTTTCCAAGAAATAAAAATTTTTCTTTACTAACTTTTGTTTTGATTGGTGAATTTAATTCTCTCCAATTAGGTAAAAGTTCGTCTAAGGCACGTGTTTCAAAAACATTACCGCTTAAAATATGAGCTCCTATTTCAGAAGCTTTTTCAAGCAAGCATACATTAATATTTGGATCTAGTTGTTTTAACTTAATTGCAGTAGATAAACCAGATGGCCCTCCACCGATAATTACAACATCATATTCCATTGATTCTCTAGACACAATTTAGTTTTTAACTGTAAGGATTATTTTTGTATAGTGTTTAATTTGTTCAGTTCTTCCATGAACTGAGGAATAGCCTCGAACAGATCAGCCTCTAAGCCATAATCTGCCACACTAAATATTGGGGCTTCACCATCCTTATTGATTGCGACTATTATTTTACTTTCCTTCATACCAGCTAAATGTTGTATGGCACCAGAAATCCCTATTGCGATATACAAGTCTGGCACAACTACTTTTCCAGTTTGTCCAACTTGATGATCATTACTAATATAGCCTGCATCAACTGCTGCTCTAGAGGCACCTATTGCGGCACCTAGTTTATCCGCAACCTCTGTGATTAATTTAAAATTATCTCCACTTTGCATACCTCTTCCACCTGAAACAACAATTCTAGCAGTGCCAAGTTCTGGTCTATCTGATTTAACTTCTTCTCTTTTTATAAATTTAGTATTTGTAAATTCCTCACCTGCTTCAGCGTTTTCAATTGGTGCGGAACCACCTGAACTTTCGCAAGGGTCAAAGGATGTAGGTCTTATTGTTATACATTTTTTAGAATCATTGGTTTTGACTGTTGCAAATGCATTACCCGCATAAATAGGTCTTAAAAAGGTATCATTAGAAATTACTTTTATAATGTCACTCACTTGAGAACTATCTAAATGTGCAGCTATTCTGGGCATTAAATTTTTACCAAAAGTATTTGCTGAACAAACGATATGAGAATAATTTTCAGCAACTTTAGTTATTACTGGTGCAAAATTTTCTGCTGTAAAGTTTTCATAATGAGGTGCATCTATACTTATCACCTTTTTTATTACTGGTAATTCTGATAATTTTTTTGATGCATCACCTGAATTATGACCAATAATTATTGCATGTACATCTTCGTCCATTTGTGATGCAGCAGTTGCTGCATTTAATGTAAATGCTTTTAAATCTTTATTGTTGTGTTCAGCTATGAGTAAAACTGCCATTAAATAACCTTTGCCTCATTTTTTAATTTTTGAACTAATTCTGCAACATTGGCAACCTTTATACCTGCTTTTCTCTTTGGTGGTTCTTCTACTTTTATTTGCTCAACCCGGGGAGCAGTGTCTACACCTAAATCTGCAGCGCTAATTTCTTCGATGGGTTTCTTTTTGGCTTTCATTATATTTGGTAATGAAGCATACCTTGGTTCGTTTAATCTTAAATCACAGGTTACAATTGCTGGAACATTAATTTCTATTGTTTCTAATCCCTCATCTATTTCTCTTGTAACTTCTAAACTTTTTTCCTTAACTTCAATTTTAGATGCAAAAGTTGCTTGCGGCCAATTTAATAGTGCGCTTAACATTTGACCAGTTTGATTGCAATCATCATCAATTGCTTGTTTTCCCATAAAGACTAAGTCGGGTTTCTCTTTATCTACAATTTTCTCTAAAATTTTAGAAACAGCCAAAGGTTCAAGACTATTATCTACTTTAACATGAATTCCTCTGTCTGCACCAACTGCTAAAGCTTTTCTCACAGTTTCTTGAGCTTTTTCTTCTCCAATTGTTACAGCAACAACCTCTGTTGCTTTACCGGCCTCTTTAATTTTTACCGCTTCCTCTATTGCATTATCGTCTGGTGGATTGGTTGACATTTTAACATTGTCTGTAACCACACCTGACCCATCCTCTTTAATTCTTATCTGAACGTTATAATCTATTACTCTTTTTACAGCGACTAAGATTTTCATTAAGCTCTCAATAAATTGTTTTCTGTATCATATGGACTCTCACCCAAGATAGTAGCGTCGTACATTTCTCCTAAAATATCAACTTGTAATTTGTCGCCCACATTAGAGCAATCTGGTTTAACCATTGCTAACGCTATTGACTTATCTAATCTAAAACCAAATTCTCCACCGGTAGCTCTTCCAACAACTTTTCCATCTTTTAAAATAGGATTATTTCCTAGAACATCAGCATCTTTGGTATTATGAACCTCTAGGGTAACTAATTTATTATCAAAACCTTTTTCTCTCCATTTATTTAGGGCATCTAATCCTATAAAATTTCCTTTATTAGGATGTATAAATCTGTCTAAGCCCGACTCATATGGCGAATATTCTATTGATAGCTCAGTACCAACCAACTTATATGACTTTTCAAGTCTCAAACTATTCATTGCTCTAATTCCGAATGGTTTAATACCTAAATCTTTTCCAGCTTCCATCAATTTATCAAATATATGGTTTTGATATTCAATTGGATGATGCAGTTCCCAACCCAATTCGCCAACAAAATTTACTCTCATAGCATTAACAGGTGCATACCCCACATCTACCTTTTTGGCGGTTAACCACTTAAAGTTTTCATTTGA
The DNA here is from genome assembly GCA_902539165.1 of uncultured Pelagibacteraceae bacterium. Classification (GTDB taxonomy): domain Bacteria; phylum Pseudomonadota; class Alphaproteobacteria; order Pelagibacterales; family Pelagibacteraceae; genus Pelagibacter. The sequence goes on along the minus strand of CACBHY010000002.1, from coordinate 75,335 downwards.
AAAATCGTCTGTTGAGACTTTTTTCATTAGTTGTCTTGATTTTGGTCCAGCTACAACCAAAACACCTGTACTATTTGTTAAATCTTCAAAAATTACTGAACCATCATCTGGCATCCATTTTTGTATCCAATCATGGTCTAATCTTAAATTTGCTCCTGCAGAAACAAGATAGTAACAATTTTCTGCTTCCTTCATGATTGTGAATTCCGAGTGTACACCTCCTTTTGTATTAAGAGCATGACATAAGTTAATCCTACCAATCTTTTTAGGCAGCTTATTCGCTACTAAATAATCTAAAAATTCCTCTGCTTTAGGTCCTTTAATTCTGCATTTAGCAAATGCTGTCATATCTAAAAGACCAACGTTTTCTTTTACATTTTGACATTCTTTTTTAATAGCATCAAACCATTTTGATCTTCTAAATGACCAATCATCTTTTTGTTCCATTCCGTCAGTTGCAAAAAAGTTTGGTCTTTCCCATCCAAATTTTTGACCAAAAACTGCTCCTAGTTTTTTCATTCTCTCATAACACGGTGCTGTCCTTAATGGTCTCGCAGCTGGTCTTTCTTCATCGGGATAATGAGTAATAAAAACATGACTATAAGCCTCTTCATTTTTAGCTTTTAAATATGATTTAGTTGCATAATTTCCATATCGTCTTGGTTCAACTCCAAGCATGTCGATAGTTGGTTCTCCATCTACAATCCACTCTGCTAATTGCCAGCCAGCTCCACCGGCAGCTGTAATTCCAAAACTATGCCCTTCATTAATCCAAAAATTTTTAAGTCCCCAAGCAGGTCCTACAATTGGGTTTCCATCTGGTGTATAACAGATTGCACCGTTATAGACTTTTTTAACACCCACTTCTCCAAAAGCAGGAACACGATGAATAGCGCCTTCTATATGAGGTGCTAATCTATCTAAATCCTCTTGAAATAATTCATACTCGGAATTTTTTGACGGTCCTTCTACATAACATGCTGGAGCACCATCTTCATAAGGGCCAAGAATTAATCCTCCCGCTTCTTCCCTCATATACCATCTGCTATCACTATCTCTTAACACTCCCATTTCAGGAAGACCATTTTTTTTTCTTTTTTGAATTTCGGGGTGTGGTTCCGTTACAATGTATTGGTGCTCAACAGGTATTACTGGAATATCTAATCCAACCATCTCGCCAGTTTGTCTTGCAAAATTTCCTGAACATGTAATAACATGTTCACATTCTATTGAACCTTTATCAGTTTCAACAACCCATCCTTCTTTTGTCTGTTTCATAGATAACACAGCTGTATTTCTATAAATTTCTGCTCCTCTATTCCTCGCACCAGTTGCTAGAGCCTGAGTTAGATCGGCTGGTTGAATATATCCATCCTCTGGATGTTGAATTGCACCAACCAAATCATCTGTATGACATAAAGGCCAAATTTCTTTGACTTGATCTGGTGTTAGAAATTTTACATCTACCCCAATAGTTTGTGCAACACCCGCATATTGATGGTACTCATCCATTCTATCTTTGTTACTTGCTAATCTAATATTTGAAACAACACTAAATCCAACATTTTTTCCAGTTTCTTCTTCTAAAGTTTTATAAAGATTGACTGCATATTTATGAAGTTGTCCTACCGAATAGCTCATGTTAAACAAAGGAAGTAATCCAGCAGCATGCCATGTTGACCCTGAAGTTAATTCTTTTCTTTCAACAAGAACAACATCTGACCATCCTTTTTTTGCTAGATGATAAAGAGCACTAACCCCAACTACACCACCGCCAACTACCACAACTTTAGTTTTTGTTTTCATTTGAGGATTCCTACTAAATTTTTAATAATTCCGAAACAAAAATGTATATATGAATAATCATATCGAGCTTCCAAGAGGTATGGGACTTGAAACCATTGTGGTTAGCCAACAGTCCTTTAAATCACCGTCCAACGTGTACTTTTCAACTTGCCAATTGAATTTGTGGTAGATTTTATTTTTATCAAGAATAATTACTTCAAATTGTGCCCAATTGTCACCACTTCCTAGCTCCGTTATCGTATGACTTAGATGATTAATCATCATTTGATAGGCATTTCCTTTAATCATTCTTTTAAAATTATTTAAAGGTCCAGTTACTTTTTTATTATTTGGATGTGCAAATTTCCAAGTTTGCTCAATACCGCTATCTTTGAAATTAAGATCATTTTTCTGAAGCCCTGTTAATTGGATTTTGACAACTTCTGAAGGTGCAATGTTGCTATTAGGATTTAATAATTCTGCTTTTGAAACTACAGTCAACGAAATTATAATAACAAATACTTTAAATATTGTTTGCAGTTTTTTTAACATCTTCTAGGAATTCTTGTCTTTTCGCATCACCAACAAATGGTACTGCAAAATATCTTCTATAGATAATGTTATATATGCCACACATGTGAAATACTCCTCTCTTTAATCTTCTGATAGGTAAGTTTAAAAAAAAAGTAGTAATTGCTAATCTTGGTGAGCCATATGTACAAAAGATAACAGCTTTTTTATTCCTCAAGTTACCAATGGGATACCCATAATTTCCAACCAATTTTTTGAACTTGAAAGCCCAAGGTGGAGCTAGAACTTTGTCAATCCATCCCTCTACAATAGCTGGCATCCTAAAATTCCAAATAGGGGCAATCAGAACAATAGAATCACAAGTTTCTATTCGTTTTCTGTGATCTAAAACTTCATAGTCTGGATCTTCACCAGCAAAGACAGGATTGAATTTTTCCTTATATAGATCAACCACATCTACTTTATTACCTATTGCCTCAGATTCCTTAATAAATGCATTTTTAATTGCAGCATTAAAAGAATTCTCACTGTAATGACCATAAATTAAAAATATTTTTTTCATAATCTTGTAATAACTAAAATAGGTTAAATAACTAATGAATATTTGTAATAGTTACTCTGCAGTTTTGTATTTGCTGTTGTTAATTATAAACACAAATAAAATTGGCAAAATTAAGGTTAAACCAGTTACAACAATCAATAATATCCCTAATTCAGAATAGTCAGCCGTTGTTTGTATTTCATTGGTCACCTTGTCTTTAACCTCTCTGGTAACTGTGAAAATTTCATTTAAGTATTTAGTGCCTAACGCACTTGCAGATAATGCTAAATTGGTGAATGATGCAAAAACCGCAAAAAATGTTGCTTTTAAATGAGCAGGAGCATTTTTAGCTATCCATGCTAACAAGGGTATCATTGAAACTTGACCTAATGGAGACTCTAAAGCGGTATTAATTAACGCAATAAATTTTGCGTCCACTACTCCTCCCGTAAAAGATGCAGTCCAATTATGAAAACCATAATACATTCCTACACTTGGAAGAAATAAAATTGCACCAGCAATACTTAATATCACTATAATTTTAGCAATAGAATTGTTAGCCATAAACGGCCTCAATAATACAATTCCTGCTAAAGTAAGGATTGAGGCTAATAAAGATAATATTGAAAAAAATTGTTCATTAAATCCTAATACATCAATCTCAAACCAAGATAATCCTGGCCCTGGCCCTGGCATAGCTCTGAAAATAAAAATTATTACAGCAGTGCCTACAATTGTAAGTCTTAAGTTTTGAGGTAATTCCTTAATTAATTTAAACATTAGGAATAAAATTATCACAACAGAGCCCATAAAAACTATTTCTTGTGCGAATGGAGCATTTAAGGATCCAATAGATAATGTAAAAATTACAAATATTAAACTTCCACCTAATATCCACCAATTAACTTTAGTTTTTTCGTTACCTCTCTCAGTTATAAATTTTAATCCTTGCGATTTTAAATATTTTATTTTTCTGTTCTTTAAATATTTTGCTAATACAACTCCAAAAATAGAAACTAGAGGAATAATCAGTGCATAAATATAAATTGATCCATATAATTGAATTTTATCTACTTGTTCTAGATTTTCTATATCTCTAAATAAGATTACGTTAGCTGACGCTACTAAAACTGTACCACCAATTATCGCAAAACGACCAAGTGTTTGCATTGTGGTATGCATTATTTTAATTTCTTCTTTGTTATAATGATTGCCCTGGTCATTAGTTAAAGGAACTGCTTCAACCGTCATTGCATCTGCAACCACGTCTTGAATAACATAACCAACTGGTGCCAATATCACACTTATTACAAACCATGTTTCTACTGAATATATTTCTGACATATCCTCAGTATGAATAATAAGTCCATACATAATTAATAAGCTTAGAGCAATTAAGGTTGCCCCAAAGTAAACCATGTAATTTTTTTTCTCCCAAATAAGATCAACTAAATGTCCTAAAGGCATCTTTAGAGCCCAAGGAATACCTGCCCAAAAACCCAATCCTGCTAGAAATGCTGCTGATAAATTAAGGTAGTCTTTAACAAAAAAAGTTCCAACTATTCCTGTTAAACCAGAAATACCTGCAGCAACATAAACCATTAATGGTGGTAAATAAGTCCATTTAAACTGTCGTCCTAAATCTAAAAATGTACTGTCTAAAAATTTAATTACTTTATTCATAAAAAAAATTAAATTTAAAATTTAAATGCTTTAAATTTTAAGATCAAGACGGGGTTTCCAGAAAGGTCTGAAAAGCTCTATTTTTGGACATCTATTCATTACTACTTTAAGTCCAGCATCCTCTGCTAAACGAGCAGCCTCATCATTTATAACTCCGATTTGTCCCCATAAAACTTTTGCATTTATTTCAATTGCTTCTTTGGCGATTTCATAAAGGTCTTCTGGTTTTCTAAATACTTCAACCATGTCTACAGGTCTGTCGATTGACTTTAAATTTGGATAAACTTTTAATCCTCTTATTTCAGTTATATCTGAACGAGGATTTACAGGTATCATGTCATAACCAGTTTCATTTAAAACTCTAAGCACACCATAACTGAATTTTGTTTTATCTGGACTGGCACCAACCATTGCAATTGTTTTAACTGATGTCAAAATGCCTTTAAGATAGTCATCACTATAAGGCTCACTATGGTTCATGTATTTCATTTTTTTGATTTTTTTTGAGTAGCTATATCAGCTTTTAACTCATGAGGTGCAAGTGGGTCAAGAAAAGGATTTCGATAAAGTTTATCATGACTTTCAACTCCAATCTCAATTGTACAATCTGTTTTTGGTCTTGCAACACACAATATTACGTAGCCATCATTTATCTGACGATTATTTAATGCCACTTGAGAACGTTGATCTACTTCACCTTCAATTAGTTTGGCTGCACAAGTAATGCATCCACCGTACTGACATCCGTAAGGTAAATCTACTCCTTGTTCTCTCAATTCTTGAAGTAAGGGCATTCGTCCCGAAACTTTATAAACAATATTTTTACGGTTCGCGATTTTAATTTGCATTACAGCCAAATATCGCTGGTACAATCTCCACCAGGATATCTACTTTCGTGACATCTGCTGGGACCATTAGGTTCTTTGCCAAAGTCTACTATAAAATCTTTATTAATTTTCATTCCGCCATTTTCAACGTCACAGTCAATCATTATCATTGCTCCACCTTGTGTTCTAATTTCAGGATAAAATTGATTATCCCAAGTAGAGAATAAAGAAGTTGTTACATACATACGTTTGCCATCTAATGACAGTTGATACATTTGTGGTCCACCAGCAATCTTTACTCCATTAACAACTGGTGCTTTTCCTAAAAGTCCACCCATCCAAACTTGTCCAGTTAATTTAGGTTTATGTGGGTCGGAAATATCATACTGTCTCATATCACCGTGAAGCCAATTATTTAAATAAAGATATTTATCATCCATTGAAACAAGTATTGCCGACATAACACCTGGTATAGGAATTGGCCAATCTGGATGTGGTTCATTATCAACATCAATTATTTTTTCCCATTCCCACTTACCCTCTTTAGATTTCCAAAAATGAATTACGTTTGCACTTAAAGCTGCGCCACAAAATCCATGACTACTTTCAGGGTTATGCAGAAATTTTACCTCTAAAGGTATTAGTCCATCTTCTCCAAGATACATGGTTTCTATAGGTTCCTTTTTCTTAAAATCCCAAATATGTAACCTACGTCCATATTTTAAATGTCCTACTTCCTCAAGATCAAAACCTGGCATAAAAGTATTTGGAGCTGCCCACTCAGAGCTGACCATTACATTATGTCTAGGTTGATACCAAAAATCATAACTAAATGGTATATCTCCCATGGAATTTTCCCATCTTCCAACAATTTCAAAATCTTTATTTAAATGTAAATATCCACCCGGAGCCTCTCCCTTTGCATTTCCTAAGAATGAAATAATTATTTCGGAGCCTAAGCAATGAACAGTGTGGGGTCCAGATAAATTAGTTTTTGCTTTGATTTCCGAACCTTCAATTATTTTATGTATTCTTGGTGCGTGAGGATCTGTTGCGGTATCAATTACATGGATATTATTTGATCTAACACCAGGAACAAGAAGGTATTTTCTACTCATTTCAGCGTCACCATGACATGAAGAACAAGCATTCCATCCCATGTGATGAAGTTCATCTCCAATACCAGGCATTTCTAAACGATGGATAACCTTGGAATAATTTGGGCTTTTTGGATCTACATCTATAGTGGCCAAGTAATCAGGTTTTTGAATTCCAGTTCCAGTATAAATGGCTATTGTATATAATAGCTTTTCATTTGGAGCTTTTACAGCAGCAGAAGGGCTTACATATCCAGGTCCACAACACGATTCACTCATTAATTAATCCTATTTAAAACTTTATAATAAATCAATTTTATTTTAAACCTTTTCATCACTACAACAATATTTACTTATTTTTTTTTATTTGATCTTCACAAAATCTTTTAGCTTCGTCTAAATCAGTAATTTTAGCTTCTGATAATTTTTGGCTAGCAGCCAGACATGCATCAACAGCTCTTTTAAAATTATAATCTTTAAAATTTAAAATAATATACATTCCTAAAAATATAAAAAAAATAATTAAAATATTTTTTTTATTAAACACTATTTATTTTTCCATACAGGTTTTCTTTTTTCAAGGAACGCTGATATTCCCTCTTTTGCATCCATCGCCATCATATTAATTGTCATCATTTTACTTGTATAGGCGTAAGCTTTTCTTAGTGGCATTTCTAATTGTTTATAAAAGGATTGTTTTCCAATTTTTATTGTTAGATTTGATTTAGAAGCAATTATTTTCGCAACTTTTATAACCTCTGAATTTAATTTTGATTTTAAAAAACAATCATTAATTAACCCAATCTCTTTAGCATAATTTGCATGGATTGGTTCACCTGTTAACAACATTTTCATCATGGGTTTTCGATTAATTTTTCTACTTACAGCAACCATAGGCGTGCTGCAAAATAAACCAATATTTACTCCTGGTGTTGCAAACAAAGCGTCCTTGGTGCTATATGCTAAATCACAACTTGCAACTAATTGACAGCCAGCAGCAAAAGCTGCGCCATGAACTTTTGCAATAACTGGTTTTCTTCCCTCAACGATTTGGGTCATTACACTTGAGCAAAGGTTAAATAGTTTAAGGTATTTATCTCTTTTCTTTAGTCCCCTTACTTCTTTTAAATTATGTCCAGCACTAAAACCTTTTCCTGCACCTTCTAAAATTATTACTTTTACTTGTTTGTCGGCATCTAATTTTTTAAACGCTTTTAATAAATCGGAAAGGTTTTTAAATGATAGAGAATTATAGGTTTTTTGTTCATCAATTATTATTGATGATATGTCATTGGTTATTTTTTTAATTTTAATGTTACTTGTCATTTTAATCAGCTAATCCATCAGATCTAATTTGATTTCTTTCTATATGAATTGGTAAAACTTTACCATAAATAGCCTTAGAATGTTCTGGAGTGTTAACTCTCCATGGATCTAAAACATATGCTGGAATACACATATATCTTGATTTTTGACCCTCTACTTTAGTTACACGATGCAATGTAAATCTTCCTTTAAATATTTGTAAATCGCCAGGTTCCAAATTTAATTGTTTTACCCTCGCTCTATCTCCGTCTAAAACTTTTTTAACCTCATCAAAGTTTTCATTTCCTGGTTCTCTAATATTTGGACAATACTCAAAAACACCACCATTTTCTGGTTTTTGTATCATTAAGCTCAATGTAAATTCACAACTATCAAAATGCCATGGAAGAATTCCATCTGGTTTCATAACATTATAAGCATGACAAGCTAATGGGTCTGCCCACCTATATATTGGGAAAACTCCCAAGCAAGCAGATACAAATTTCAATAGTTCTTCAGTTTCATACAGATATTTCATTTCAGAACTTTTTGAGAAACAATCAGAATTTAGATATCCATTATATCTATTCATAAAATTTCTTTTAGGATGATCTTCCGGTAAGGATGGATCATCTTTGGCATATAGATATGCATTAATTTTTTCTTTTGACATGTATACTTCATCAATTTGTTTTTCTAGTTCAGAATTCATGATCTCTAAAGACTGTGGTAAAATAAAATTTGAAACTGTGGAACAGCTATTTTCTTCTAATTCGTTTTTACATCTATTAATTAATTTTTTTATTTTTGGTGAGTTAAGGTCGTGAATAGGATAATTGTCAAGATCTACTATAGTTTTAAGTCTATCATTCATTGGTTTATTTTAATTTTCCTTCTTCTCTCATTTTAGCTCTGATTTTTGTAGCTGAAATTTTTTGAGTTTCTTCGTCCAAAACTATTTCCTCAATTTTATATCCAACACCTCTTCCATAACAAATATTTGTAATATTGGGGACTACTATAACTTTAAATCTTCCCTCAAATTCAGGATTCAATCTATCCTCAATGTTTTTTTTTACAGTTTCAAAATCAAAAGGGTTATCATCCACTCCTTGAACATCTCTAATTTGAATACAAACTTGACCTGTTTTTTTAATTATTTCCTTAAACAACTTATAATGACCGTCATGAAAAGGTTGCCATCTTCCTAACATTTGAGCAGTTGGTTTTTTGTTATCCCATTGATAGCTCATTTTTTTATCTCCTGTATTATTTTAGGTGCCCATTTTTTTGCATCTTGAGTTGTCACATGAAAATCAAATTTTTTGGGATTAACGAACATCTGGTTTGTATCTTCAAAACGTCCTTCTTTAATTGTATCCACCCAAACCCTATAATCTGCAGGAAAAAGGTTTCTAGCTTCTGGTGTTGGTGCAATAAAATCTGCTATAACGTAATGACCTTCATTTTTTAATTTTAACGCGGCCTCTGCCATTCTTTTTGCTTGTCTAACTCTACCCTCCTCTGAAAAATCCCAATCATTGGCAGCTTTTCTAACTTCGTCTGCATTTAATCTTTTTGCATTTAACATTGGTGCCATTTCATTGGCTAAAGTAGTTTTACCGGCGCCTGGTAAACCCATTACTAAAATAATCTTCATTGAATATCTTCTAACGGATGATGGGACATCAATTCAAGTCCATTTTCACCAACAAGGTACTGCTGTTCAAGTTTTACACCTTCTTTACCACCAACTTTACCAATATAACTCTCAAGTGTGATGGTCATATTCTTCTCAAAAGTTCCCCCTTCTTCACCACCATCAGTTGGATATCTTATTTGAGGCCACTCATCGCACAAACCAATTCCATGAACCATGCATGAATATCTGTTTCCGTAATATTCATCAGGTAAAACCCAAGATTTTTTAATAAACTCTCTAAAGCTCATCCCTGGTTTTATTGTTCTAAAATTATGATCTATTTGATCTCTAGCCATTGAATAAAGTTTTTTTTGTTTATCATTAAATTCATTTCCGACTACAAAGGCTCTAGATATATCCGCACAATATCCATAGGGACCAACCATATCAGTGTCAAAGGCAACAATTTCTCCTTGTTGCATTACCTTATTGCTACTCTCTTGCATCCATGGATTTGTTCTTTCACCAGAAGATAAAATCCTACACTCAATCCATTCGCCACCATTTTCAATATTTGTTTTATGTAAAATTGACCACAATTCATCTTCTGTCATTCCTGGTTTAAGATCTGATCTCATCTTAGATACACCTTTTTCTGCAACTTCTATTGCAGCTTTCATACAAATTATTTCATCAGGAGACTTTATTACTCTTGCTTGTTCTAAAATTAATTTCGCATCTATAACTTCAATACCTTCTTTATTTAAAGCTGTAACAGCAGGACCATTAAGAACATCAATTGCAATTTTTTTAGATTTAAAATAATTCTTTGATAAATCTTTAACTTCATTGATCCATTTTGATAATTGATTGTTAGCTTGGTCCCCATTACTAAAGTAGTCCCATGTGATTGCAGGTCTTATTTCGTCAATTAAATTTAAATGCTTAGATAATATCTCACAATTAAAATACTCATAAAGAATAGTTGGACCATTGACTGGTACAAAACAATATCTTGTTAAATTATGCATATTATAAACACTCATGTTCACAGTGTCTAAAGCATAACGAACATTTACTGGATCAAACAGAATACAAGCCTCTAAATTATTTTTTACTAATTCTTTTCTAACTCTATCTAAACGATATGATCTTAACTTATCAAAATCAATCTCATCTTCTCTTAATCTTTTTTTAGTAATAAATTTTTGTCTTGATTTTATCTCTGGAGCGATTTTTCTTTTAAATTTCATATTTCGTTAATTTTACATTAAAATTCATAAAATGTATATTTAGCTACAATTTCTTCACCAGGCTCAATGTCTCTTAAAGAAACTAAATAACAGTACTTTAAGTTATTATTTTTATCTTCCAAAAATTCATTGATTTTCCTCTCAATATTTTGACCAAAATCATATTTAGGAAGTTTATCAGATGATATTTTAGTTACATTTGGATTTTTTGAGTGATTATAGAAACCACCAAGAGGAGTTCTTATATACATGTCTTGAAAATCCTCATGCTTTACATGTGTTATCCCTATAAATGAATTTTTTTGAATTTTGGTTTTAGTAAATAAGCCCAAGCCATCAATTTTAGAGACTTGTATTGTGAGATTTGCAGGAAGAGGTCTATACATTTTTCGTAACCTCGTACAAACCTAGCCAAGCGTTTACATCTTTACTAGCAATATAGTCTGATTTGAAAAACTCTAGTTCTTTCCATTTATTATTTTCTTTTAAACTTGTGATTTTTTTATCAAACCCATATTCTTCGTGAATACCCTCGTTAATAGTAAAACAAATTAACCCACCTGCTTTTGTAATTCTTACAAACTCATCTAAGGCATTTGGTTTTACATGACCAAATGTAAATGTTCCCACACACATTACAGCATCATATGAATTATCTTTTGCTTCTATCTTTTTATTAAGATCAACCTTTGTTAAATTTTGATAAAGATTATTTGGAACAGAGTCTAACAAGGTTTGTGATAAATCTGCTCCATGAAAATGTTTAAAACCATATTTTTTTAGCTCTAAACCAACTAAACCAGTGCCACATCCGGCATCAAATATTAAAATGTCTTTATTCTTTTCATATTTATCAAAAATTTCTGTGGTCTCTTTAGGTCCTGTATAGTTCCAGTCAACCATGTCTTTATTATATTTGTCTTTGTCTCCCCACTCATCGTAATACTTCATAACTTCATCGGTGGTTTTAAGCTTATAAATTGGAATTTTGTTTCCTACGTCTTTTTGAGCCATTAGCTTCTCATTTTTTGACCACTTGGATCGTAAAGTGGTTCTTTAATAATTGAACAATTAAATAAATCACCGTTTATCTCCACTTGAATTTTATTTTCAGAATTAATGTTTTTTTGATCAATAAAAGTAAATGCTACACTTTTATTTACAAAATGTGCAAAACCACCTGAGGTTACGTAACCAATACTTTGATCCCCATTAATGACAGCTTCATTATTTGTTACGTCAATATCATTTGTTTCAACAATTAATGGTATGAGTTTATTTGAAGAATTTTCCTTTTGTGCACTTTCTTTACCAATAAACTCTTTATCCCAATTAATAAAAGCATCTAAGCCTGTCTCTTTTGCAGTAAAATCTGGTCGATAATCTAATGTCCAAGCTCCCCAATTTTTCTCCAACCTCATTGACATTAATGCTCTTCCACCAAAAGGTTTAATATTAAATTCATTTCCAGCTTCCATTAATTCTTCATAAAGCTTTAATTGATAATGGGGCGCTACATAAATTTCATAACCAAGTTCACCTGTAAATGAAATTCTATTTATTATTGCAGGAACACTACCAACAAACATTCTCCTTGAATCTTTAAATTTAAATTTTTCATTTGAAACATCATCTCTTACAATTTTTTCTAAAACTTTCCTTGAATTAGGTCCTGCAATAGACAATCCATGATACTCATCAGATCTATTGGAGTAACTTAAGTTAAATTTATCTAAATGACTTTCAAACCAACGTCTATGCATTTCTTGAGCAGCTCCAGATCCAAATACCATGAATTCATTTTGCTCTAAACAAGCCACTGTTAAATCACCACATAATTTTCCTCTATATGATAACATTGGAGATAAAGATATTCTCCCTGGCTTTGGAAGTCTTCCAGCCATTATATGATCTAAAAATTTTCTAGCATCAGGACCTTTGAACTCATGTTTTGAAAAATTTGCAACTTCTATTAAACCAACATTTTCTCTTACATTAATAACTTCTTTTGATACATAATCATGAGATCTTGATCTTTTAATAGTAGGCTCTTCATGGGCGTCTGCTTTATTATTTGCAAACCACAAAACATTTTCTAATCCAAAGCTATCACCCATAACAGCACCTTGATTTACAAAACGATCATAAAGTGCTGTTGTTTTTTGTTTTCTTCCTTTCGGCAAAGTTTCATTTGGAAATGTCATAATAAATCTTCTCTCATAATTTTCTGAGGACTTTATTGTTCCATATTGAGGTGATGCATAATCTCCAAATCTTGCAACATCCATTGCCCAAACATCAATTGAAGGTTCACCATCAATAATCCATTCTGCTATACATTTACCAACACCACCACCTTGGCAAAATCCAGCCATAACACCAACCGCAACCCAATAATTCTTCATTCCAGGCACTGGACCAATCAGAGGACTTCCATCTGGACCAAAAGTAAAAGGTCCATTAACTATATTCTTAATACCTGCACGTTCTAGCGCTGGCATTCTTTCAAAACCAATTGCCAGTCTATCTTCAATATTATCTAACTTTGGCTCCAGTAACTCGTGGCCAAAATTCATTGGTGTACCTTCTACTTTCCAAGGAGTTGATTTTGGCTCATAAGTTCCAAGCAACATTCCTTTACCTTCTTGTCTAAAATAAATATTTCCCTCAAAATCTGTTCCTATAGGCAATCTTTGGTCACCCATTGCTTCAATTTCTGGAATAGGTTCTGTAATCAAATAATGATGCTCCATTGGTTGAACTGGAAGATTAAGCCCAGCTAATTGACCAACTTCTCTTGCCCACAAACCACCTGCATTAATAACTATTTCCGCATTAATGTTTCCTTTGTCTGTAAACACTTCCCATGACCCATCATTTTTTTGTTTAGTGTCTTTAACTACTGTGTGAGTAAGATACTTACCACCATGAACTTTTGCAGCTTTTGCAAAAGCATAAGTAACTCCTGATGGATCAACTTCACCATCAATAGGATCCCATAATGCTAGCAAGTATCTAGATGGATCAATTAATGGATGTTTCTTTTTTACTTCTTCTAAGGATATAAATTCTTGGTCAAGTCCCATGTATCTAGCTTTTGATCTTTCTCTCTTTAAATAATCAGCCCACACCTCATTTGAAGCTAGATAAAAACCTCCACTGGGCTTAAAGCCTACAGAATGACCAGACTCTTTTTCAATCTCTTTATATAAACCAATTGTGTAAGCCATCATCCTAGAAATATTAGGATCAGATGATATTACATGAACATTACCTGCAGCATGCCAAGAAGAACCTGAGGTAAGTTCGTTTCTCTCAAGTAGAATACAATCCTTTAATCCAAATTTAGATAAATGGTAAAGGATAGAACATCCTACTACACCACCACCTATGATTACAACTTTAGCATGCTTTTCCATTAATATTTAATTTCCTTATTTACTTTTTTTAAAGATTTATCTGTACCATGATGGAAATGTTTGCTCATGTCTGGCATGTATTTCATCGAAATTGGTTTTTTTCCAATAGCAACTGACATCTCTCTAACGTGATGAGCTTCTGCACCACAACATATACCAATGAAATTTATTTTATTTTTTACACAATCTTTTGCAAATTCAGCCATCTCAAATCTGTTACAAAATAAATTATCTAAAGCAACAGGGAAAGCATTACCACCTGGTATACAGTCACAACCATGATCTGTAATATTTAAAAATCCAGGTTCTTTATCGGTAGTTCTGTAAGGAACTGGAAGTCCTGATACATGGCATGAAACTTTATTTCTAACCTTATTTAAAAGTTTCATTGTCATCTCTGGACCTCTATAACAATTTAACCCAACAACATCAGCACCTAGATCTTCCATCATTTTACATGCATCCTCTGCATTATGACCGTCTCTGGTTTTGTCTCCTCTAGGGATTGCAAAATTACAAACAGCAATTAATCCTGCATCTTTAATTGCTTTTAATGCAATTTTCATTTCGTCAGCCCAACTAATTGTTTCAGCAATAACAAAATCAACTCCAGCCTCTTTTGCCCAGGCAACTTGCTCCTCATACATTTGTTGACATTGTTTATGAGTATTTTCATCAGCAGGATCAAATACATTTGTATTAGCCACATCTCCACAAACCATTAAATCTAAATCTTTAAACTCCGCAGCAGCATCTTTTGCAATTTTAAGTGCATTTTTTTGCATTGGTTCTAACAAGTGTTCTTTACCAATTATTCTAAGCTTTTCTCTATGACCATAATAAGTAAATGCTTGAACAACATCTGAACCTGCTCTAATAAATTCTCGATGTAACTGAGTGACCACTTCCGGATGTTCCAAAACAACTTCAGGAACAAATGGACCTGCTGAAAGATAACCTCTTCTTTCCATTGCAAACAGATATCCTTCTGCACACATTATCGGGCCCTCATTTAATCTAGTAATAAGATCTTTTTTCATATTTATCCTCTCATTTCGTTAAATTAGTTGCAACCCACTTGTGAAACATCAAAGTAGGAGTATCCATAACTGGGGAAAAATTTCCGCCATTATAAGCTGGGGAACTTCGACCCTTTTGCATTCCCTCTATTGCAATTACATCTTCATTCATAACTTCTTGCCAAAATGCAAAATTTTTCTTTCTTATATCTTTATATTCATCGCTAGATGCACTTTCTTTACCTATATAATATAACTCAAAGTGTTCTTTTGTTTTGTTATTTGTAATTGGCTCTAGCCAAAATGCATAAAAATGATCAACGTGTATTCCTAACATTACATTTGGATAAAGAGATACGTATTCTGCTTTTTTATATAAATCGGATGGCCAGTTAGGAAAACAATTAAATTTAATATTGCCTTCAAATTGTTGAGAATATTTATTACTTCCTTGTCCAGAAAAACTTAAGTCTTTATCTTCTATATGATAATGATCTGATATATTGGAAACTTTATTTAGCTCAGGATGAATAGTTGGGAGATGATAACTTTCACAATAATTTTCAATTGCAAACTTCCAATTACTATTAACTTCCATATTGAAATAACCATAGTCAGTAGAGTGTCTTATTAGCTGCCGATCTTCTTTTTTTATAAATTTTGACCACCTATTTTCTAGAGGTTTGATAAATTCTTTAAATGATTGAGCATTTGAATTAATGTCAACAAAAATTAAATCCATCCATATATATGAATTAACTTCTTTAAGATTACTTTTGGTTTTGTCAAAACCATCTACATCATGTTTTCCTAATCCACCAATATGTGGAGTGGTAACTAGTTTTCCGTTAAAATCATATGACCAATAATGATAAGGGCATCTCAAAACATTTTTTAATTTACACTCTTTATCTATTAATTTAAATCCTCTGTGACTACAAACGTTGTGAAAAACTTTTACTTCTTTATTTTTATTTCTGATAATTAAAAGGGGAATTCCTAAAAGATTAAATGGTTTTACATCTCCTTCATTAGGTACTGAGCTTGCAACACCTATCATTGTCCAATTGTTTTTAAAAATTTTTTCTCTTTCAAATTCTAGATAATCCTCATTTAAATAGCACTCATTTGGTAAACCATGAGCCTTTTCAATTGGGTTTTTAACAACCTCGATTTTACTAATATCAACAATGTCTGATAATTTTTTATTAAATTTCATTTACCTCCTTTGTTATTTAATTAAAAATTAAATATTAAGGTTAGATAATTACGATTCTCTAATAATGATTTGTTGAAAAACTGTCTTACAATTTAATAAATATACAAATTCTTTAAAAAAGAAATTTGATGAAAATTTCATATTAATGAAACATTATATTTAAAAAATTTACATTTAAAGACAATTTAACTTCAATCTGAAGTTGAATGTAATTTGCAATTGACTTTTTAATATGTTTTTATGAGTTCAATTAACAATCATTGGGAGAAATAAATGAAAATTAAAAGAATACTACTTTCACTTGCTCTAGTGTTTGGTTTAACTTCTTTTGGGAGTGTAGCTAACGCAGCTTGTGGAAAATTAACAATTGCTAATATGAATTGGGCATCAGCAAACTTCATGGCTGAAGTGGATAAAATTATCCTTGAAGAAGGTTATGGATGTTCTGTTGAATTAGTTCCTGGTTCAACAATGCCTACGTTTACTTCAATGCAAGAAAAAGGTGAGCCGGATATTGCACCAGAGTTTTGGGCAAATGCTGCTAAAGTTGAGTTAGAAGCAGCTGTTGCTGAGGGTAAACTTCATTCAATTAATAAAGCACCAATCACTGGACTTGGTGAAGGTTGGTGGGTACTACCTGCTACTTTAGAAAAGCATCCAGAATTAACAACTGCAGATGCAATTTTAAAAAGACCTGATCTATTTCCACATCCAGAAGATCCCTCAAAAGGTGGATTTCATATTTGCCCTCCAGGATGGAACTGTGAATTAAGTAACAGAAACCATTTTAGAGCTTGGGAAATGGAAGCAAAAGGATGGATGATAGTAGAAACAGGTTCTGCTGCAGGATTAGATGGTTCTATAGCAAAAGCTGCTGAAAGAGGTGAAAACTGGTTTGGTTATTACTGGTCGCCAACTGCTATTATTGGTAAGTACAACATGCAAGCTGTAGATATGGGTGAGTATGCTGGTAAAGATAACTGGGACAACTGTTTATCAAAACCAGAGCAAGAATGTGCTAATCCTTTAAAATCTTCATGGGTAAAATCTGAAGTGTATTCAGTTGTAACAGATAAGTACAAAAAGACTGCTGGAGACGAAGGTATGAAGTATCTTGAAAAAAGAACTTATCCAGGACCAGTTATGAATGGTATGTTAGTTTGGATGGGTGAAAACCAAGCTGAAGGTGCAGATGCTGCTGTTGAATTCTTAAAAACACAAGAAGATGTGTGGACTAAGTGGGTTTCAAGCTCAGCTGCTAAAAAAATCAAAAAAGCACTTTAATTAAAATAAAATTATCGAACCCGTTGTAAAACGGGTTCGATTCAAATAAAAAAGATTTATGGAATTCTTTAGCAAAATCCCTGTAATGGATAGAACGGCTTTAAGAGAGCTTAAAAAAAGTATAGATTTTAGTTTTAAAGAATTTTCGAGAGCCTACGGCGATGCAATAGAAGGATTTTTTGACCCTCTTTTATATTTTTTAATTTGGTTAGAGAAAATATTAGTGAGTAGTCCATGGCCTATAGTCATAGGTGTTTTTGCCTTACTTGCATGGATTGGTTCTAGAAGTATTAAACTTGTAATTGGAACTATAGCTTGCTTCCTTGTAATAGGATATTTTGGAATGTGGAAAAATTGTATGGCTACAGTTGCAATAATATCTGTTTCAACATTAGTTTGTATTGTAGTGGGTATACCAATTGGAGTATTGATGTCAAAATCATCAAGAGCGGAGAAAACAATTTTACCCGTTTTGGACATGATGCAAACTATTCCAAGCTTTGTTTATTTAATCCCAATAATAATGCTTCTTGGAATTGGTAAGGTACCAGGTTTGTTAGCTGTATGTATTTATGCCCTACCACCAATAGTAAGGCTTACCAATCTTGGGATAAGAGAAGTTGACAAAGAAACTTTAGAGGCAAGTGAGGCTTTTGGGGCTACACCAATGCAAAAACTAAGGTCTGTTCAAATTCCTCTTTCTTTGCCTACGATATTTGCAGGCATTAACCAAACAATTATGATGGCTTTAGCAATGGTAGTTATAGCATCGATGATTGGTGTAAGAGGTCTAGGAGTGCCTATTTTACAGGCAATTTCAAACCAATATCTTGCCTTAGGTATGATGAACGGATTGGCCATAGTGGCACTTGCAATCATCTTCGATAGAGTGACTCAACAGTATGGTCAGAGAATTCAAAAGCACCGGGGCCAGCTTAAGAAATAGAGTTGCCACAGTAATCGAATTTTCTAGACTCATATTTTAAAATCAATAAAGATCCACAAAATGAAATTTTCATTAGAAATAGGTCCAAAAACCGAGATTGATGCTGTCCCAGCTTTAAGTGATGTTTACATCACTATGTTGCCTGGGGGTGATTATAAAGAGACAGCAACAAAAGCCATTGAGCTTGTTAAAAAAGGATTTAATCCTGTACCACATTTTCCAGCACGATCTATGCAAGACGAAAAAGAGCTTAAAGATTATGTTGACAGATGTAAGGATGGTGGAGTTAAACAGGCTTTAATTATTGGAGGTGGAAGAGAACCAGCTGGAAAATTTGATAGCTCTTTTCAACTTTTAGAGACCGGATATTTTGAAAAAATGAAAATAGGAATAGCTGGACATCCAGAGGGGAGTCCTGATATATCCGATACAGAATTAGAAAAAGCTATGATAGATAAAAAGCCTTACGCTGATTATATTGTAACTCAATGGTTGCTCGATCCTCAGCTTATTATAGATTTTATTTCTAAACAAAGCGTACCAGTGCATGTGGGAATTACTGGGCCATTAAAAATAACTAGCTTAATTAAATTTGCTAATATTGTTGGGGCAAAAAATTCCATAAACTTTCTTAAATCTAATTTTACTAAGGCGTTAGATTTATTGAAACCTAAAGACCCTAATGATTTAATTGGGAAAGTTAAATCACACACTGATAACTTCCACATTTATACATTCGGCGGCTTGAAGGAAACTAACAAGTGGTTGAAGGAGAATAGTTATGTCTAATGAATTTGACTATACTAAATTAAAACATGTTACTTCTGTTGATCAGTCTGATAGAGAAGTGCCATACAATTTAAGACAAAGTGGGCCAACTAAAGTTGAAATGCTAATTTCAACAAGGGTAAGAAAATCCCCTTATTGGCATTTATCAATGAAGGCTGGTTGTTGGAGAGCAACTGTATATAATCGTATTTATCATCCAAGAGGCTATGTAAAACCTGAAGATGGCGGTGCAATGGTGGAGTATGATGCTATTGTTAACCATGTAACAATGTGGAACGTTGCTGTTGAAAGACAAATAAGAGTAAAGGGTCCCGATGCAGAAAAATTTACAGACTATGTAATTACAAGAGATGCAACTAAAATTTCACCAATGAGAGCAAGGTATGTAATTTTGTGTAATGCTTATGGTGGAGTTTTAAATGATCCAATTCTATTAAGAATTTCTGAGGATGAATTTTGGTTTTCTTTATCAGACTCTGATATTGGAATGTATCTTCAAGGTGTTAATGCTGATGGAAGATTTAATTGTACAATTGATGAAATCGATGTCAGCCCTGTTCAAATCCAAGGACCTAAGGCAAAAGCATTGATGAAAGATCTATGTGGAGATCATGTAGACTTTGATAACATGCCTTTTTATGGTTTAGCTGAAGCTAAAGTTGGTGGAAGGGATGTTGTTATTTCTCAATCTGGTTTCTCTGGAGAAGCAGGTTATGAAATTTATCTAAGAAATTCCACTTTGTATGCTGATGACATGTGGAATGCAGTTCTTGAAAAGGGAAAAGCACACAACTTGATGGTTATAGCTCCAGCTCACCATCGAAGAATACAAGCAGGTATCCTTTCATGGGGTCAAGATATGGATGCTCAACATAATCCTTTTCAATGTAACTTGGGTTATCAAGTTTCTTTATCTGGGAAAGGTGAATGGAACAAGAAAGCAGATTATGTGGGTAAAGCAGCTTTAGAAAAAATGAAAGCTAAATTACAGGCAGGAAATAAACCATACAAACTTCAGTTAGTTGGACTTGAGTTTGGAGGAAAACCAATTGAAGATTATGCTCCAGACTTTTGGTTAATTTCACCTGAGAGTGGAGGTGAACCTGTAGGATTTATTACATCACCTTGGTATCACCCAGAGAAAAAACAAAATATAGCTATGGGGTATGTACCATTTGATGGAACATTAAATGCAAATGGATTTCCAAAGGGTAAAATTGGAACAAAATATAAAGTTCATTTACCAGAAAAATATTCTGATACACCAGGAGCCCCTGTGGATGCTGTTGTAGTAGATATTCCATTTAAAGAGTCATTTAATGCAAATACTCGAGAAGTGGTAGAAGGCTAATATTTTTTGGGGGGGTAATTCTCCCCCATAAATTCGATGACTAATGGGTTTTTAATCGTTATTTGCATAATCATTGCGATTGCTTTAATAATATTTCCATTGATCGTTTCTTTTAAAGCACAAAAAAATAAAAAAAAATAATAATGTTTGGGGAATTTTTAAATATCATCTTTAAATCAATAAAATTAGATAAGTCTCTATATACGGACAACAAGAACTTTGGTGAGGCCTCAATTTATTTTGCTGGTATAATAATGATTTTAGATGGAATTGCTGGTGCTGTAGCTGCAAATAATATCATTAAGACTGCTTTTGCGATGTCAGGACTTACTGCAATTATTACATGGCTTATATGGGCAATATTTATTTATGTAATTGGAGTAAAACTTTTTCCAGATAAACAGACAAAAGTTTCTTTTAAAAAAGTTTTAACTGCTGTTGGATTTGCACATGCTCCAGGATTAGTAAGATTTTTCGCTGTAACGCCTGATTTGATGATGCCAATAATTTTTCTTACCCAATTTTGGATTTTTGCAGGATTAATAATTTCTACTAAACACATATTAAATTTAAAATCTAATTTTAAATCTTTTGGTATTGTGCTTTTATCTTTTTTAATTATTGCTTTTTTATCTATATCTTTTGTAATGAGTAGAATGAATATGTTACCAGTAAGTCAAATTAGTTAAATTGGAAAAATAGTTTTTGAGATCCTACAAGATTTGCAGATTTTAAACCCTGTTAGTATTAGATTTTGAGAAACACTCTCATCCTTTTCTCTGCATTCGTCACAAATATTGTTTAATTCTGCACTTTTTTGGTTGTTAAATTTCTTATTGTAATCTTCAGTCATTATCAGTTAATCCTGCTCCTGCTGCTCCCTTTTTTAAGCTTTCGGTTTCTTCTACAAAGGTGTTTTCAGATAATTTATATAAACTTTTCCAATCTTCCTCAGAAAAATTATCCTCATTTTTGATAAACTTAACCTCAAGTTTGTGAGCTACTTTTGGGAATTCTGTATTAATATAGCTGCTATAAATATTAACATTTAAATTCAATAAAATTTCTTTTTGATCAATTTGTATTTGAATTTTTTGACCTATAATTTCTGAAGATCTGGTTAGAAAAGATAAAAAAAGAATTGGATAAGCGACATTTGAAAAATTAATTTTTTGGTAATTTTCTAATGATTTTACTTGATCTAAAAAACTAACTCCCAATAAAATCGGACAAAAAAAATTATTATTTGCTAAGTTATTTTCACTAAAGATATTTAATTCATCAAATTTTTTTTTTTCTCTATCTTTAAAGTAACCATTTAAATGTTTTATTCCTGGCAAACTAAAAAACTCTAATGATCTTACTCCTTTAGCAATCTCTTCAGATACTCCCCATGAAAAGCCTGCTGCCTTTGAGGCTCTTTTTACTGTTGTTTCAATTTCACTTAAAGACTTCATTTTTAAATACTAGTTTTATATACCCACTGTTCATCATAATTTTTTAACTCATGAGGCAAGGGGGCACCCTGAAACATACAAATTCTTAACCATTTATCAGATCGTGGATCAAATTTAAGTGCTCCAAAAAAAGATAGTTTTAATCTCAACATATCAATGGGCATAATATTTTTACCTATAGTATTATCTTGTATTTCTGAATAAGGAAATTTTTCGACAATAAATGCTCTTCGCACAACATGTCTAAATTTTGAATTTTCAGATAAAAAGTTAGCAATGCTTAAACTATTTTTTGTGACTAATAATTTTTCATAAAGTTTTTTTATGTCCCTTGCTATTGCAAGAGGTTGTTCTAATTCAGATCCATGCTCTTCAAATCGATCTGCTAATCTTGGTTCTTCTTTATTTTTAGAAATAAACCAAAAATTTTGGTTATTTTCTTTCTTAGTAAAATTTATATTCAATATATTTTGATAATTCTTTTCAATAATATCTCTTAATTCTAAGACTGTTCGATAAGTAGGAATATTAAAATACTTATCTTCATCTGAACTCATTAATTTCACCAAAGGGCCTGTAATACTGTTATATGGCTCCATCATTATTGAAACTATATATTCAATACATTCATCACCACACTCTTTCTCCAGCCATAAATATAATTCATTGAAAGGATATTCTGCTTCAAAACTAAATTTGCGATCAATAAATATTATAAATTTTTCTAAATCATTTAATAATGATCTAATTTTTTTCTTTTGATATTCACTATCAGTATTCCAACTTGTTACATTGGTTAATGACTTTTTTACACACTCTATAAATAAATCTTTATCTCTTTTATCGACATTCTTAATTTCTCTTATTTTTTTGAGTGCTTTTTCTCTACATAATATCCAATTATTTAATAAAGTAGGATGATTGACAACAAATGGTGCCATGCCTAGCCCAGTTGAATTTCCTATCCCTAAATTTTTACAAATTTTTTCATCCAGTTTGACTGCTTTCATCGGGTTTTTGTAGTAAGCTACATGATTAACTTGATCAAAAGTAAATTGTCTAACAAGATAAACTAGCATCATTTCTAGTCTAAATGGTCCATTGATCTCTTCTCTATCTTTAATTCTAAAACGATCTGCGAGTCCAAATTTTCCTGAACCGTAGACTGCTGTCGTTCTGTATAAATATCCAACTTTAGACAATAATTCTAAATCTGGTTGTTTACCCTTACTTAGGTTTTCAACCACATGATTGAAAACTCTCAGTGATTTATTTGCCCTCGATAATGTAAGTTCTTTAAATGAAAGTCTGCCTACCTCTTGTTTAGGGACTTCATTTTTTAACCTTTCGATATCTTTTTTACTAGGTATACCATCGTGTAATGTAAAAGCAGCGTCCCACTTGGTTGCAATTACTCTATCGGATCTTTCTTCATCTCTTATTTCATTGGCAAAACAAACCAATGAATAAATTCTTTTATTTTTTTTAAAAGAATATACTGCCTCCCCGAACCCATTTTGATCTAAATTAAATAAATCTTTTTTATATTCCCAATCTTTAAACTCATTAAGAAAACTTCTTAAAAAAGACAATTTAGATTGATGAAATGATCCCAATCGCGATAATTTCATAATAATGTTAGGATCTCTTAATTCAATTTTCATAATTATATGGATTTATAAAAATTGTACCAATTGTTTCCAAGTATTCCATGCGTCTCAGTATCAGAAAAACCTACTTGTTTAAGACCTTTTTCAATATTTGAGAACCCTCTAGCATCTTCAAACCATTTTGGTTGCTTAGGGAAACCAGGCTTATTCTTAGATCCCTCTCCATAATTTTTACTTTTTGACCACGTACCATTTCTCATCCATTCGACAATACTATCTGGTTGGTTTAAGCACAAATCTGAGCCGATACCAATTTGATTTATATTCATTAATTCAGCAGTCCTTGCAACCATTTCGCAAAAACTTTCAAGAGTGCAATTAGTATTATCCTTAAGATGATGTGGATATAATGATAGACCAAGAATACCTCCACTATCACTTAATACTTTTAGTAGATCTGATGATTTATTTCGTTTCGCAGGATGCCAGAAAGCAGGGTTTGCGTGTGTAATTGCAATTGGTTTTTCACTTATTTCGATTGAGTCTAGTGTACTTTTTTCTGCAGAGTGAGACATGTCAACTACTACACCAACCTTATTCATTTCTTTAATTACTTCCCGACCAAAATTAGTAACACCACTATCTATTTTTTCATAACACCCTGTTGCTAACAATGACTGATTATTATAAGTCAGCTGCATAAATCTACATCCTAATTCATGAACTTTTTCAACCAAATTAATATTATCTTCGATTGGAGAACAATTTTGGAAACCAAAAAAAATCGCAGTTTTTTTAAGCTGATTAGCTTTTTCGATATCTTTATAGTCCTTACCTTGAAAAATTAAATCTGAATTTTCTTTAAAGAGTTTGTCCCATTTTTGTATTTCTATTAATAATTCATCATAATCTTCATGATACACTATTGTGACATGTACAGCATCAAGGCCTGCAGATCTGTTAACTTCAAAGATTTCTCTGGACCAATTACAATATTGCAAATTATCAATTTTAAAATTCATAATATGAATAACTCTAATCAATATGTTTTTTAAATACTATTAATTTTATTGAAATTTTGAATTAATTTTGAAATAAAGAAATCATTCAAAATTTCATGAAAAAAAATAAATCTCTTAAAGTATCAATAGTGATGGGTAGTCAATCGGATTACAGAACGATGCAGCTAGCAGAAAAAACACTAAAAAAAATTGGCGTTCCATTTGAAACCAAAATCATATCCGCTCATAGAACCCCTAAAAGAATGTACCAATATGCCTTGGATGCTCAAAAAAAAAATATTGGAGTTATTATAGCTGGCGCAGGGGGCTCCGCTCATTTGCCTGGAATGATTTCAGCGCTTACGACTATACCAGTACTTGGTGTACCTATTGAAAGCAAAAAACTAAAAGGTTTGGATAGTCTATTGTCAATAGCACAGATGCCAAAAGGAATACCAGTTGGTACTCTCGCAATTGGCGACGATGGAGCAATCAACGCCGCACTATTAGCTGCTTCAATTATCTCAAATAACGATACTGTTATTAAAAGAAAACTTCAAAATTGGCGCTCAGTTCAAACAAAAAAAGTAAAAAAAAATCCTAAATAAAATGGTGGATATAACACTTGGAATTATTGGGGGAGGACAGCTAGGAAGTATGCTCGCAATTGCAGCAAAAAAACTTAATATTAAAACTGTTATTTTTTGTGATGATTTAGATGCACCTGCACAAAATTTTTGCAATAAGTTTATATCTGGAAAATACGATGATAAAAATAAAATTTCAGAATTTACCAATTTAGCTGATGTAGTTACTTATGAATTTGAAAATATACCTTATGAGACACTTAATGAAATCAATAAGTTAAAACCAGTATTACCTAAACCTTCTGTTAATAGACTAATACAACATAGGTTAGCAGAGAAAGATTTTATTAATAAGTTAAATATTAGAACTACAAGATATGTATCTATTGAAAAAAAATCAGATATAGATGCTTTAGAAGATTTTCTTCCGGGAATATTAAAAACTACAACGCTAGGATATGATGGAAAAGGCCAGCACCCAATAAGTTCGAGGGAGGATCTAAATTCAATCAATTTAGATTTTTCACGTGGGTATATTCTAGAAAAACTAGTTAAATTAAAAAAAGAAATTTCAATAATCATTACTAGATTCAGTAATAATAAATATGAGATTTATGAACCAATAGAAAATACACACGAAGACCAAATACTTAAAAACTCAAAAATACCTGCTGATATAAATGAAAAAATATTTGACCAATCAAAAGAGTGGGCCATGTTAATTGCCGAGGAACTTAAGTATACTGGAACTTTATGTGTTGAATTTTTTATTGATAGAAATGATAATTTATATGTAAATGAAATCGCGCCAAGAGTACACAATTCAGGTCATTTAACTATTAATGCTTTTAATGTTAGTCAGTTTGAAAACCATGTTAGAGCTGTTTGTGGATTAGAACAAATTCCCTTAAAAAAAATATCTAATGCAAAAATGATTAATTTGCTTGGTGATCAAATATCTCATTACAGAAATTCTACAAGTTTAAAAGATAATGAATTTTTCTTTGATTATCTTAAAAAAGAGATAAAAGAAAAAAGAAAAATGGGTCACATCACAATATTAGTATAAATGTTAAAATCAATAGAGGGAAACTTTGATGATCCAGAAGTTCATGAACTTTTATCCAAACATTTTATAGAATTAAGAGCTGCTTCTCCTGAAGGGAGCGCACATGTATTAGATATTCCAGGTTTAAAAATACCTTCTATAAAGTTTTGGAGTTTATGGGAAAACAATAAGTTGATGGGTTGTGGAGCTTTAAAATTTTTAGACGAAAAACATGGTGAGTTCAAATCAATACGAATTCACAACACTTTTAGAAATAAAGGCTATGGTATCCACGTTATCCAACATTTAATTGAAGAAGCTCAAAAGCTTAATATTGAAAAATTGAGTATTGAAACTGGCTCTGGGAATTTTTTTTTACCGGCACGAAAACTTTTTAAAAAATGTGGATTTGTTGAATGTAAACCGTTTGCACATTACAATGAGGACCCCAATTCTGTTTATTTAACCAAAAAAATTGACACAAATTAAACTTTATTTTTAAAATATATTATATTTTGTTGACAAAACCCCGCAAATTCTAAAGAAAGCGTTTATTACTTAATTATAAGTAACAAATTAATATAACAAAAAGTAAGAAGATAAATATGAGTCTACAAGGAAAAGTAAAATGGTTCAATCCAACCAAAGGATTTGGTTTTATTGAAAGAGAAGATAAAGAAAAAGATGTGTTTGTACATGTTTCAGCTGTAAGAGATGCTGGTATGAACGGTTTAGATGAGGGTCAAGCTTTGACTTTCGATGTTGAAGATGGTCCTAAAGGTCCTTCAGCAGTTAACTTAAAAACTGCATAATTTCACACTTCCAATTGGCTGAAAGATTTAAAATTAAATATTTATATAATTTTTTTTCATTCAGCCAATTCCAAAATTTTTTATATCAACCTTTAAACACAATTATTAATTATAGAAATTAATATTAAAAATTATAGATTGATCAGATCATGATAGGAATTTTAGGTGGAATGGGTACCCAGGCTGGACTTGATTTTTGTAACAAGTTAGCAGTTTTAAATAGAGGAAAAATTGATCAAGAGTATCCTTTATTTTTACTTTATAATAAATCTAATATCCCAGGCAGACCAGAGTCTATAGGATCACAAACCAAAAGTTTATCTAACAAATCAACAAATAAAAAAAGTGAAGCAAAATATAATAGGGTTTTAAAAAGCTTGCTAAAAGGATGCAAATTACTTGAAAAAAATAAATGTAAATTTATTGTTATACCTTGCAATACAGCTCATTATTGGTTTGATGATCTACAAAAAAAAATAAAAATTCCTATAATAAATATGCCTCATGAAGTTTTTAAGTATACAAAAAAAAATTGTAAAAAAAAATCAAAGGTTGGCCTTTTAGCTACTGAAGGTACTTTGATAACGGGTGTTTATAAAAAATATTTTGCTAAAGAGTACAACTTAATTAGCCCTCCAGAAACAATTCAAAAAAATTCAGTTAATAAAGCAATAAAATTTGTAAAAATGGGGAATGTAAAAGCTGCAGAAAAAGCTATCAAACCTGCTATCAATTTTTTAACCAATATAAAATGTAAGAAGATAATATTAGGCTGTACTGAATTGCCGATAGCAATTTTTGCTTTTAAGTCTTTTAAAAATATAAAATCTTCTAAAACTTTTTTAGACCCCAACCTTATATTGGCACAATCCGCAATGACTAAACATAAATAATAAATCTAAATTCGATGAGTGAAAAACCATATGTTTTAAGAGTAGCGGAACTCATTTATTTTAAAATTATTGAAATAAAGAAACAAAATCCAGAAATCAACAATATGCAAGCATTTGAAATATTTATGAGTACAAAAGAATACGATTTTGTAAGTTCTGGGGAATTTCACGATAAATGGTTTTTAGAATTAAAAAATAATAAATTTATAGATAAAATTACAGGAAAAAAAATAACTAATGAGACATTAAAGTTATTAGAGGTGCAGAAAGACTCGATGGTTAAGTTGCTTATGAAAATTCCAAAGTTGTATTATACAAAAAGTCACTTCCCACTTGAAATTTCTCAAAGAGCATTTGATCACTTGTGGAGAGTTTGTGAGAGTTACGAAATGTGGTGTAAAGAAACTAAGCAGGAAAATTTAATTAAATTAAACATTTTGGATTAATTTAACAACAATTTTTGTCTAGTAGTTTTAATTCTTTTTTCTACAAGTTGTTTAAATTTTTTCTCAAATTTATTTTGATTATTTTTTTCTTCAACTTTATTTTTAATATAATTCAAAGCATCTGTTCCAGTTTCTTTTTTAATTGCTTTGTTTGCTCCATATTGGACACCAGCTTGTATTACATTCCCAGTAGTAGCTAATGTTATTCCAGGTCCAACAAGCGCTGTGGTTTGAAAGCACCCATTTAAAAATATTAGAGTTGCAATCAATAATAAGTTTTTTACAAACCTAAAAATCATGGAAATTATTTATGCATAATAATACATGCAACTCAAGATAGAAAATGCTCAAACTGAGTATTATTTTGAAACTAAATTGAAATTTTAAATTATAAAAGAATATGGCTAAGGTGTTTCCATTTGTTTTTATTTTACTGTGGTCATCGGCATTTATAACGACTAAGCCAATAGTAGATAATAGTGATCCATTTGCTGCATTAGCTTTTCGATTTGGTTTGGTTGCTTTAGGTTTTTTTTTATTTTCAATTTATACAAAGCAAAAAATTCTAGTTAATAAAAAAAACTTTTTAGAATCTTTTTTTAGTGGAGTGTTGTTTCATGGTGTTTATCTTGGTGGTGTTTTTTATTCAATTTCAAAAGGAATGCCGACTGGGATTGCAGCATTGATAGTCACTCTTCAACCTATTCTTACAAATGCTTTGAGTGGACCAATATTAAATGAAAAAGTAGCATCGAAACAATGGATTGGAGTTTTTTTAGGATTTATCGGAGCTTCTTTAGTTTTAGGTTTTGATGTCGGATCAAAAATTCCATTAGATGGTTTAGTTGCAACAATAATTGCTCTCATAGCAATCACAAGTTCAACTATATGGCAAAAAAAACTAAGTAATAATTTACCATTGTCTGTAAGTAATATGAACCAAGCTTTAGGCGGTTTTATATTTCATATAATCGTAGTTATTTTGTTTGTAGAACCCTATATTAATTTATCCTCTACATTTATTATTGCAATGAGCCATCAGGTTTTCCTGGTTTCTTTTGGCGCATTTACGATATTAATGTTTTTAATTAAAAAAAATTCTGCAAGCAAAACTGTATCAATTTTTTTTTTAATTCCACCAACTTCTGCATTCATGGCATGGTTTTTCTTAAATGAAAGTTTAAGTAATTTAGATTTAATAGGGTTTGTGGTCGCTACTATTGGAGTTTATATAGCAACCAGAGATTAAATTTATTTTCCAATATAACCAAACTCTAAGCATGCATCAGTGATTGAATGGTATAGTGATTCACCAAAACTTCTTAAGGCAAAAATTCGAAATTTATCAGGTTTATCGTCTAACATATCTATAGTAATAGACATTCCGTGGTAAACTGAATTCAAACTATTATTTTTTTTTAATTCATTAAAATTAAATGGACATCCCTTTTTTAAAACTTCTTTTGCTTGATTTCCTTCAAGCTCAATAATTGCTTTAGAGTGAGACAAGTCAGTAACTGCAAAATTATCATCATCAAATTTTTGATGTATTTCATTCAAAATACTTTTATTTGATGAAACAATTAACCAATTTCTAGGACCATTCCAGATAATTCTAATATTAGAATTATTACTTACAGAAAGAACTTCGGACTTCATGTTTAAATTATCAATTGTTATATCATTGATTGAAATACTTGAACTCTTGTATTGAACAATTTGTAAAATTGTTAAGTTTGTTATTTCTGAAATTATAATTAGATCACTCTCTTTTTTATCCTCAATGTCTCCAAATTGACCATTAATATGAACATTTTTAAGGGCTGAAACTAAACTCATGATCTAACTCTTTCTCCTTTTGGATCAACATAGTGTGATGAAACAATTTCAACAGGAATTATTTTATTTTTTAATGGAGACATAACAAACAATTTTTCACCGATCATGTTTTTTCCATCTTTTAATATCGCTAATGAAAAAGGATTATCATGTTCTACACTCCAACATGAGGCTGATATATGACCTAATTTTTTGTTTGGTAATTGAGCTTGTGCGTCCTTGACTAAATGAGATCCTTCAGGAATACTTGTTTTTTTATCTAACGGTACAACTCCAACTATTTTTTGTCTATCATTTGCTGTGAATGCCTTTCTTTCAAGCGACCTTTTTCCAATAAAATCTTTCTTTTTACTTACCAATCCCTCTAAAGAAGTATCATAAGGAATTGTACGACCATCTAATTCTGAACCTGCAACATGTCCCATTTCAATTCTTAAAGTTGAAAGTGCTTCTGTACCATAAGGTTGAATTTTAAACTCTTCACCCATTTCAATAATTTTTTCCCACATAAAGTTTCCATTATCAGACTCTACATTAATCTCGTAAGCTAATTCACCTGAAAATGAGATTCTAAAAATTCTAGCTTTAGCTCCAAATAGGTCAGATTTCATGTACCCCATAAAAGGCAGTCCTTCGTTTGAAACATCAATATCAGGAAATAGTTTTTGTAATAATTTTCTAGATTTTGGTCCAGCTATAGCTGCACCAGCCCATTGTTCAGTTGTTGAAACAACATTCACGTTTAGTTCGGGCCAAACAAGTTGTAGATAATATTCTAAATGTGAAAGAACATTTGCTGCCTGAGCTGTAGTAGTAGTCATGTGATAATGATTTTCAGAAATCCTCGTTGTTGTTCCATCATCCATAACAATTCCATCCTCTCTAAGCATCACCCCATATCTTGCTTTGCCAACTGGTAACTTTAACCATGCATTTGTATAAACTCTGTTTAACAATTCTGCTGCGTCTGGACCCTTAATGTCAATTTTTCCTAAAGTGGTAACATCACAAACTCCAACATTTGTTCTTACATTTTTGGCTTCTCGTTTGGATGCCTCAAAAAGAGTTTCGTTACCATTTTTGTAATATCTTGGCCTTAACCAAACTCCAGCGTCAACAAATACAGCATTGTGTTTTTCATGCCATGAATGCATTGGAGATTTTCGAGTAGGTTTAGAATGCTTTCCGACTTCTCTGCCTACAATTGCTCCAATAGAAATTGGAGTATATGGAGGTCTAAAAGTAGTATGACCTACTGAAGGCACTACTTTATTTTCGATATCAGAAACTAATTGTAATCCATTTAAATTACTTGTTTTACCTTGATCAGTAGCCATACCAAGTGTCGTATACCTTTTAACATGTTCTATAGACCGATAGCCCTCTTTTAAAGCTATTTCTATATCTGAAACTGCAACGTCATTTTGAAAATCTAAAAATCTCTTGTAACTTTTTCCTTTTGGCAAAGGTACACACCAAAATTTATCATGTTGTGATGACTTCTTTTCAACAACATTTGGAAAAGAAATTTTATTATCATTATTTGTAATTTTTTTTGATAGATCTTGACCAGCTGAGAACGAACTTTTTAATGTCTCTTCTAATGTGAAAACTCCATTAGCAGCACCTAATGTTGTTTCATTTTGTTTAGTTACTCCAGGTACAAAAGCATCAATTTCCTCTTTAAATTGAGTTTTGTTTCCTGACTGTGAGGCTAAATGGATTGTTGGTGTCCAAAAACCTGAAACGCAAATACAATCGCACTTAATATTTTCAATTGTACCAAGTTGCTTTTTGTCATCTGAAATTTTTGAAATATCTGCTGAATTAACTTTTTTATACCCTTGTGCAGCAACAACAACGTAGGAAAATTTAATTTTAATACCCAGATTTATGGCTTCATCAATTATCTCTGATTGTGGATTAACCCTAGAATCTAAAACAATTGCATTAATTCCGTTTTTTTTAAATTCAATTGCAGTTTCATATCCACTATCATTATTCGTAAATACCAAGGGGTTTTTTCCAACTAAGACCCCATAAACTTTTAAATATTCTTTTGCAGCAGATGACAACATTACTCCAGGCGTATCATTATTTCCAAAAACTATTGGTCTTTCAATTGAACCAGATGAGATTAAGACCTCTTTTGCTCTGATATACCATAGCCTTTGTTTTGGATGATATTTTTTTGTTTTCGGTAAATGATCACTAACTTTTTCTGACATTACAAGCATGTTATGGTCGTAGTATCCAAATACTTGTGATCTGTTTTTAACAGTAACATTTGGCATTTCTTTTAGCTCTGAAATAATACTATTTGCCCAATCTTCTCCAGATTGATTTCCAATATTTACGTCGCTTGTAAGTAATGTTCCTCCAAATCTTGGTTTATCCTCAGCTAAAATTACACTTGCTCCATTTTTTGCAGCCGCATACGCACTAGCCAAACCTGATGGACCAGAACCTGCAATTAATAAATCACAATATTCATATTTATGTTCATACCTCTCTTTATCATGCTTGGTAGAAACAACGCCTAAACCTGCAGCTTTTCTTATAAAAGGTTCGTAAATTCTATACCAAAAACTTTTTGGCCACATGAAAGTCTTATAATAAAAACCTGCAGGTAGAAAAATTTTTAGAAAATTGTTTATTGCACCAATATCAAAATTAACACTCGGCCAGCAGTTAACACTTTTAGCCTCTAAACCCTCAAAAAGCTCTTGCTCTGTAGCTTTTACGTTAGGCTCGGTTTCATTGTTTCTATATAATTGAACTACTGCATATGGCTCGTCTACACCGGCTCCGAAAAAACCTCTGGGTCTATGATATTTAAAACTTCTTCCTACTAAGTGAACACCGTTAGCTAATAAAGCAGACGCAAGAGTGTCTCCTTCATAGCCAAAATACTTTTTTCCATTAAATTTAAAAGATAATTTTTTATCTCTATTAATAAAACCAACGTTTTCTAATCTAAAGTTTTGACTCATTAAGAAGAAGCCTCGTCTGCTTTATAAGTATTGAATATTTCATGAGTACCAGTGTCCCTTTCAACTTTAATCCACTGTCTACATCCTGATATATGCTGCCAAAGTTCCAAGTGTTTGCCTCTTAGGCTTTTTCTATTGTATACGAAGTTATCCCAGTCTTGATCTGAAATTTCTTGATTAAGCTCAGGTCTTTTTACGCTCGCATCTCCACCATAAGAAAACTCATTTTGTGATCTCATCCCACAGTGAGGACATTTAATATATAGCATTTAGGATATCCAAGTTTTGGTTCCAAGTCCCTTTTCATCGATTAAATGACCAGTGCTAAATCTATTTAAACTGAAACCAGCATTTAATTCATGAACTCTGTCTTGTGCAATGGTATGAGCGAAAGTCCAACCAGATGCTGGTGTTGCTTTAAAACCACCGTAACACCATCCACAGTTTAAATATAATCCGTCAATGTGCGTTTTATCGATAATAGGAGAACCATCCATTGACATATCCATTATACCACCCCAAGTTCTAAGCATTTTTAATTTACTTAGAAAAGGCATCATTGCAATTCCCTCGGTTAGTACATGTTGTAAGGTTGGTAAATTTCCTCTTTGCGCATAACTATTGTATCCATCTAAGTCACCACCCATTACCATTTCACCTTTGTCAGATTGACTAATATAAAAATGACCTGCACCAAAAGTAACTACTCTATCTAAAACTGGTTTTACAGGTTCAGAAACACATGCTTGAAGTAGGTGAGTTTCTATAGGTAATGTCATATTAAGTTTTTCAGCTAAAATATTAGTGCTACCTGCAACGCATAATCCAACTTTTTTAACTTTGATATCACCACGTGAAGTTCTGATACCTTTTATTTTTCCAGCAGAGAGGTCAAATCCAGTTACTTCACAATTTTGAATTATATCTACCCCCATAGAGTCAGCTTGACGAGCATAACCCCAGGCAACAGCATCATGTCTGGCAGTACCTGCACTCGGTTGCATTAATCCTCCAAATATTGGAAATCTTACATTTTCTGAAAAATCAGCCATGGGTATAATTTCTTTTACTTGTTCTCTGTTTAACAATACTGCATCAATTCCATTTAGCCTCATCGAGTTACCTCTTCTAGCGTAAGCATTCATCTGAGCATCTGAGTGTGCAAGATTAATAATTCCTCTTGGGGAAAACATCACATTATAATTTAAATCTTGGCTCATTTTTCTCCACAAGTTCATACCAAATTCACTGAAGAGCGCATTTTCATCGTGCATATAATTAGATCTAATAATTGTGGTGTTTCTTCCAACGTTTCCGCCCCCAATCCAACCTTTTTCAATAATTGCAACATTTGTAATGTTATGTTCTTTGGCTAAATAATATGCTGTAGCTAATCCATGACCACCTCCACCTATAATGACAACATCGTACTCTTTTTTTGGTGTTGGATCTTTCCATGCTAAGTCCCAATTTTGATGATTAGTAAATGCATTTTTGATTAGATTGAAAATTGAATAATTTTGCATTAGAAAATTTTATAACAAACAATATAAATAGTTCTTATTTTTTTTATATATATTTTTTAGAAGTTTCCAAAGAGAGTAAAAAGAGATACTAATCGTGCAACTAAATATTAAAAAGGACTTTAATGAGCGACATAAAATCAGACATACAAATAGCTAGAGAAGCAAAAATGCAGCCAATAAATGACATATTGGCAAAAATAAATGTTCCAGATGAAAATCACGCATTTAGTCCTATGGGAAGACATATAGCTAAAATAAATTTAGGATATTTAAATGGCCTTAAAAATAAAGATGGTAAATTAATTTTAGTAACTGCAATTACACCAACACCTGCAGGAGAAGGAAAAACGACAACTTCAGTTGGTTTAAATGACGGTCTTAATAAAATTGGAAAAAAATCAATTGTATGCTTGAGAGAACCAAGCTTAGGACCCTCTTTTGGTATGAAAGGTGGTGCTGCTGGAGGTGGTTATGCTCAGGTAGTTCCGATGGAACAAATAAATCTTCATTTCACTGGAGATTTTCATGCAATAACGTCAGCACACAATTTATTGTCAGCCTTGATTGATAATCATATTTATTGGGGCAATAAACTTAACATTGATGTTAGACGAATTGTTTGGAGAAGAGTAATGGATATGAATGATAGATCTTTAAGATCTGTTATTGTTGATCTTGGTGGAGTTGCAAATGGTTATCCAAGACAAGACAGTTTTGATATAACAGTTGCATCTGAGTTGATGGCTATATTTTGTTTAGCTACTAGTCTGAAAGATTTAGAAGATAAAATTGGAAATATAACTATTGGTTATACTCGAGAAAAAAAATCTATACAGGCAAAAGATTTAAACGCACAAGGTCCAATGACTGTTTTGCTTAAAGAGGCAATTAGACCAAATGTAACTCAAACTTTAGAAAATAACCCAGCTATAATACATGGTGGACCATTTGCTAATATTGCCCATGGTTGTAATTCTGTAATCGCAACTAAAGCTGGGTTAAAATTAGCTGACTATGTTGTGACGGAAGCCGGCTTTGGAGCTGATCTCGGTGCTGAAAAATTTTTAGATATAAAATGTAGAAAATCTGGATTAAAACCTGATTGTGTTGTTATAGTTGCAACTATTAGGGCTCTTAAAATGCATGGTGGAGTTAATAAAGAAGATTTAAAAAAAGAAAATGTTTCTGCATTAAAAGATGGATTGGTTAATTTAGAGAGACACATAAATAATATAAGAAAGTTTGGATTACCTGTAACTGTTGCTGTAAATCATTTTATTACTGACACAGATAATGAAATGAAAACCCTACTAGATTTTTGTGAAACACAAGGTGTAAAAGCTTCAAAATGTACTCATTGGTCAAATGGTAGTGAAGGCACAAAAGAATTAGCTCAAAATGTAAGTGATATTTGTGATAATAAAAAAGATACATTTAAGTATTTGTATGAAGATGATTTACCGTTGTTTAAAAAAATCGAAAAAATTGCATTAGAAATATACGGTGCAAGTGAAGTTGTTGCTGACACTAAAGTAAGACAACAATTAAAAGACTTCGAAGAGAAAGGATATAAGAAGCTACCTATATGTATTGCAAAAACACAATACAGTTTTTCGACAGATCCTGGCTTAAAAGGCGCTCCAACAGGACATGTTCTTCCTGTTAGAGAAGTGAGATTATCATCTGGAGCTGAATTCGTAGTTGTTGTGTGTGGAGAAATAATGACAATGCCAGGATTGCCACAAGTTCCTGCTGCAGACTCAATTAAATTAAATAGCGATGGTGAAATTGAAGGTTTATTTTAAAAAATTATTATTAAATAAAATTAAGCCAATTTCTAAGCTCTCTCATTCTTAAATCTTTATTAGATACTTTTATTTCATCTTCAATAATCTGAATATGTGAATTCATATCTTCTTCGTTGGTAAAAGATTTATTTTGGAGAAGCTTTTCTTTTCTGAAATTTATTAAGGTTACCATTTTTTCATAAGTAATTTCGGGATGATATTGTATACCCCAAATGTCACTTACCTCTGTTTTAAAGTTTAAACCCATTACTTTATTGACTTTATTTGATGATAATAAAATTGAGTCTTTTGGTAAAGTTACAACCTCATCATAGTTAAATGCAGGTGTATTAAAAGTTTGTTTTTTATCTTTATATAAAAGGTGTTTTAATCCATCTGAATTAATTATAATTTCATGAGCAATACCTCTATGTGCCCCATTGTTACCCTTTTTAACTTCTCCTCCTGCTGCTGTAACAGCTACCTGTAATCCCCAGCAAATTGCCAAAATACTTTTGACTTTCTTTTGACATTCTTTCATAAAATCTATTTGTCTTCTTATCTCAATGGTGTTACTGTAAATGTTTAAGCTACTTCCACCCCAAATTAATCCATCGTACTTATCTAAATCTTTAACCTTTTCAAAAATATCTTTATCTGAGGATGGGTTTACGGAGTCTATTTCTAATTTATTTGTAAAATAATCTATACTCTCTCTCAAACTTTCAGTATGTGTTTTAATTCCATTATCTGTAAACTCTTGGTTTACTTCCCTTAGATTTCCCTCAACTAGTAATATTTTTTTCATTAAAAAAGTTTTCCGGAAATACTATGCTCATACATAGTTTTAATATTTTCTAAGTTTAATTTTTTTGGATTACCATTGGTGGATGGATCATCTAATGCCATTTTAGACAACATATCTAATTCAATTTTATCTTTATCAATAACATCTGATAATTTATGTGGTATATTTAATTCTTTTCGTAAATCCATTATCCATTTAATAAAGTTTTCAAATGATTTTTCTATACCAATATAATCACAGATCGAAATTATTTTATTTGATATTTCATTTTTATTGAAAGTTAATACATACGGCATAAAAATTGCATTTGACAAGCCATGATGAACATTAAATTGTGCATTAACAGGGTGGCTCAAAGAATGAATAGCGCCTAATCCCTTTTGAAATGCAGTTGAACCCATAGTTGATGCAACAAGCATGTCTAATCTTGCATTTAAGTTTTGACCATTTTTGACTACTTCACTCAATGATTTCTTTATTAATCTCATTCCTTCTAAAGCAATACCATCAGCCATAGGATGAAAACCAGGTGCACAAAATGCCTCTAAATTATGTGCTAATGCGTCCATACCTGTGGCTGCTGTTAACCTGGGAGAGAGATCAATAGTTAAAACAGGATCTAAAATCACAATTGAAGGCAATATTTTTGGATGAAAAATTATTTTTTTAATTCCTGTTTCTTTATTAATTATTGCAGATGCTCTTCCCGTTTCTGAGCCAGTTCCTGCAGTAGTAGGTATAGCTATAATTTTTGAAATTTTAGAGCTGTCAGCTCTTGTCCAATAATCTCCTATATCTTCAAAATCCCAAATAATTCTTTTTTGACCACACATAAAGGCTATTGCTTTTCCAACGTCAATTGCACTTCCCCCTCCAAATGCAATAACCCCATCACATTGTGAAAGATTGTAATTTTTTACTCCATCTTCAACGTTTTCACCAAATGGATTTCCTGAAAAATTTGAAAATACCTTAACCTGAGGAAATTCTTTCTTTAAATTTAATATGATTTTATTCGTCATATCTAAATTTATTAAATCTTTGTCGGTAACAAACAGTGGGTTTGAAATCTCAAGTTGTTTACAAGCTTCAGATATATCTCCTGACCTATTTTCACCAACCCACATCAAAGTTGGATAATTCCAGTTAGTTTTCATAGTAAAATATAATTTTAATTTTCTTATTTTGTTAGTAAGATATATTTATAGAATTATTAAAGATATGGAAATTAAATGTCAAAAATAGCAATAATAGGCGCAGGTCCATGTGGTCTATCGATGTTAAGAGCTTTTGAGCATTTAGAAGCGAAGGATGAAAAGATACCAGAAATAGTTTGTTTTGATAAACAGGAAAATTGGGGAGGTCTTTGGAATTATAGCTGGAGAACTGGTTCAGACCAGTATGGAGATCCTGTTCCTAATAGCATGTATAGATACTTATGGTCAAATGGACCAAAAGAATGTCTAGAATTTGCAGATTATTCTTTTGATGAACATTTTGGAAAGCCAATTCCCTCTTTTCCCCCAAGAGAAGTTCTGTTTGATTATATTATCGGAAGAGTGAACCAAGGAAATATAAAAAGTAAGATTAAATTCAATACAAGAGTTACGAACACTACTTTCAAAAATAACAAATTTGAAATTAGTTATCAAGATAAAGCAAATAATAAAATTTTAAAAGACAGTTTTGATTATGTAGTCGTATCGAGTGGCCACTTTTCTGTACCATTTATTCCAGAATATAAAGGGATGAATACTTTTCCAGGACGAATTATGCATTCTCATGATTTTAGAGACGCAGAAGAGTTCAGAAATAAAAATGTAATAGTTCTTGGAAGCAGTTACTCGGCTGAAGATGTGGCTTTACAATGTAACAAATATGGAGCTAAAAGTGTAACTATTGGATACAGAAATAATGCCATGGGTTTTAAATGGCCGAAAGGAATGAAAGAAGTTCATTACTTAGACAGACTTGAGGGCAAAAAGGCAATATTTAAAGATGGTACTGAACAAGAAGCAGATGTTATTATTTTATGCACTGGTTATCTTCATCATTTTCCATTCTTAGAGGAAAGTCTGCAATTAAAAACACATAACAGATTATATCCTCCTAAATTATATAAAGGTGTTGTTTGGCAAGATAATCATAAACTTTTATATCTTGGAATGCAGGATCAATTCCATACTTTTAATATGTTTGACTGCCAAGCTTGGTATGCAAGAGATATTATTATGGGTAAAATTAAAATGCCTAAAGAGGACGAAATAGAAAAAGATATAAATAAGTGGGTTTCTATGGAAGAAAAATTAGAAAATCCAGATCAAATGATCGACTTTCAAACGGAATACACAAAAGAGCTTCATAGCATGTCTGATTATCCAAAAATTGATTTCGAGCTAATTAGAGAAAATTTTAAAGAATGGGAACACCACAAAGTTGAAGATATATTAACCTATAGAAATAAATCTTTTCCTTCACCTGTCACTGGTTCCGTTGCTCCTGTCCATCATACACCGTGGGAAAAAGCAATGGATGACTCAATGAAAACATTTCTTAATAAATAAAATTAATAATTTATTTTTAATTTATTGTTTTTGATGATTGCTTTTAATAAAGCAATCATCAAAGGTACTTTTTTATTACTTATTTTTTTAAATACATATGGTGCTATTTCAAAAGCAAGATCTGCACCTTCAATTGTATCTTCTCTCATAAATTTTTTTTTGGCTTGTTTGAAAGTAAATCCTTTACCTAAATATTCTCCCATTTTACTGTTCCGGCCACCTACTGCGCTTACGTATAAGTCTCCTATTCCTGCGAGCCCATAGACTGTTTCTTTTTTTCCTTTAAAAAATTTAATTAGATACTCCATTTCCTCAACTGATTTTCTAAATAAAGCTGATGAAGTATTATTTCCTTGTCCTGACCCAATTATCATTGAATAAATATTTTTAATTGCAGATGAGAACTCTACACCTTTAACATCATTAGAATATTCAGTCCTATAAAAATTTGTAGAAATTATATTGCCAATATTCTTTGCAATTTTTATATTTTTATTCGCTACCACTGTATAGCTCTTAACTTTTCTTGACAGCTCTTTTGCTAAACATGGTCCCTTCAAAACTGAAATATTTAATTTTTTATTACTTTTTTTTAGTTGCTCAGACATTGTGATAATTTTATTTTTATCTAATTTTAAACCTTTTGTTAGAACTAAAATGGGAGTAGTTTTCTTAAAATTTTTTAAATATTCACCAATTGAATCTATTCCAATTGAACTTACTGCAATAACAATTAGGTCCCATTTAATAGACAAAATGTCTGATGTAAATTTTTTTATAACTAACTTTTTTGGTAAATTTATTTTTAGAGCAGGATGAAATTTTTTTAAACTTAGTATTTTTAACAACTTTAAATTATAAGGTTCGGTTAGTGTTACTTTGTGACTATTATCTATTAAGGGAATAGAAAAAGCTGCTCCCATTGCGCCTGATCCGATAATTAATATTTTTTTCATATATTTAGTTAAGCTAAGGTTCTTTTTATTGCTAAATTCCAACCTTTAATCAAATTATTTCTAGTTGCCTTGCTGATTTTTGGCCTAAAATTTCTATCTTTTTTCCACAAAAGAGTAATTTCTTTCAGTGATTTGAATAAACCTGATTGGTAACCTGCAAACAATGCAACTCCAAGAGCTGTAGTTTCTAAAACCTTGGGTCTTATTACTTGAATATCTATAATATCGGATAAAAATTGTGCAAACCAATTATTGGCGACCATACCACCATCTATTTTAATAATTTTTGGTTTTAAACCATCTTTATTCATTGAACTAAATAAATCATAACTTTGATAAGCAACAGACTCTAAAGTTGCTCTTACTAAAGTTTTCCAATCACTATCTCTTGTTAATCCCGTAATTAATCCTCTTGCATCGGATCTCCAATAGGGAGCACCTATGCCACTGAAAGCAGGAACAATATACACTCCATTATTGGTCTTTGTAGATTTAGCTATTTTTTCTGTTTCATAGGCATTATTTATTAATTTAATTTTATCTCGTAGCCATTGAATACCTGCACCTGCAATAAATATTGAGCCTTCTAGTGCATATGTATTCTTACCATTTAACCTATAACAAATAGTTGTTAATAATTTATTTTTTGAATAAATTTTGTTAGATCCTGTATTCATTATAATAAAAGCACCTGTGCCATAGGTGCTTTTTATAGAACCTTTTTCAAAACATGCTTGACCAACTGCTGCTGCTTGTTGATCACCTAAAACAGCAGAGATCGGAATTTTCTTTCCAGTAATTTTTTTATCCGTAAAACCAAAGTTATCTGCAGAATTTTTAACATCAGGTAAAATTTTCTTAGGGATTTTTAATTTTTCAACAATTTCATTATCCCATTTGTTGTTATTAATATTATAAAGCATTGTCCTACTTGCATTTGTTGCATCTGTTAAATGTTGTTTGCCATTAGTAAGTTTCCATATCAAATAAGTATCGACTGTACCAAAGAGTAAATTATTTGATTTTATTAAACTTTTAGTTTCTGGAACGTTATCTAAAATCCATTTTATTTTAGTAGCTGAAAAATATGGATCTATAAATAAACCAGTTTTTTTTCTAAATCTTTTTTCATAATTTTTATTTTTTAATTTATTACAATATTTCTCTGTTCTTCTGTCCTGCCAAACAATTGCATTGTATACTGGCTTTCCAGTTTTTTTATTCCAAATAATAGTGGTTTCTCTTTGATTGGTTATGCCAATGCTAATAATTTTTCCATTAAGTTTGGAGGCTTTTGTTATAACATTTTTTAATGCTTTAATTGTAGTTAACCATATTTCTTTGGGATCGTGCTCAACCCACCCATTTTTTGGAAAATATTGTTTAAATTCAAATTGAGATTTAAAAACTAATTTAGCCTTGTTATCGAAAAGAATTACTCTTGATGAAGTTGTGCCCTGGTCTATCGAAATAATAAACTTTTTCAAAATTTTAAGCTATGCCAAGATGTTTTTTTCTTTTGTCCACCCATGTTCTAATTAAATTATCAAAGATTAACCCTATGAATGCTACACAAATTCCTAATGTCAGGCCTATACCTGCACCATTTTTATCAGACAAAGCTTTTAAAATATATTGCCCCAAATCTTCTGTGCCAATGAATGCCCCGATAATTACCATAAATAAAGCGAAAACTATCGTCTGATTTAAACCAAGCATCATGTGAGGAAAAGCTAATGGGAATTCAATTTTTGTTAATCTTTGAAACTTATTTACACCAGACATCGTTGCAGCTTCATGTAAACCTACTGGAACACTTCTAAGACCTTCAATTGTATATCTAGTTGCAGGAATTGTTGCGTAAACTATTACAGCAATTAAAACTGATGTGTCTGTTATTCCAAATAACATCATTACCGGAATTAAATATACAAACGATGGAAAGGTTTGAAATATATCACAAACTCCTAACATAAATTTCGCTGCACTTTTACTTTGAAAACACAAGGTTCCAACTGTAAAACCAATCAAACACGAAACTATAACTCCAAAAGTTGCCATATATGTTGTAACCAATGCTCTATCCCACCATGGACTAAGAGCTATGAACAAAGTTAATCCGCATACTACTAACGCTGATCTAATTCCACCAATTAAATAACCAGCCCCAACTACTAAAACTATAGTAGCAATAGCAGGCATTCTTAAATAGAGTGCTCGCATTGGCTGGAGTACATCTTGAATTAACCATGTATTAAATGCTTTTATATAAACAAAGAATGTATCAAAGATCCAGTCAACTCCTTTATTCCAAAAGTCAGCAGTTGATATTCCTTT
The DNA here is from genome assembly GCA_902539165.1 of uncultured Pelagibacteraceae bacterium. Lineage (GTDB taxonomy): Bacteria > Pseudomonadota > Alphaproteobacteria > Pelagibacterales > Pelagibacteraceae > Pelagibacter. The sequence goes on along the minus strand of CACBHY010000002.1, from coordinate 31,980 downwards.
ATTATGAGGAATTTCAAATAAGTAATTAAATGTATCTTTGAATAAAAAAGTTCCTATATAAGCAAGTACAATACCTATTATAAATGCTCCAATAAAAAATATAGTGTTTTTATTTCTTTCAAAGAATGAAAGATTGCCAAAATAATCTGTTTGTTTATTTGCCCATGCCAAAGACATTTTATCTAATAATATTGCAATTAGACTGATGCATAAACCTGCTTCTAGAGCTAATCCAATATTAAGCTGATTAAGAGCTAACAATAAATTAAAACCTAAACCTTTCGCTCCAATAAAAGCTGAAATAACTGCCATTGAAAAACAAACCATAATCACCTGGTTAACTCCGATCAGTATATCTCTTCTAGCTGTAGGAATTAATACTTTGAACATTAGTTGCCAATTATTACATCCACTCATTCTGCCAGCCTCGATTACTTCAGGAGGTATGGCTCTCAATCCTAATAAAGTTAATAATATCATTGGTGGAATGGCAACTATCATAGTTATAATCACTGCTGCATGATCACCAACTCCAAATAAAACTAGCGCTGGAACAAGAACTGCATATTGTGGCATGGTTTGCATAACCAAGAGAATTGGATAAAGAGCTTTTTCAACACGTTTACTTTTAAATGCAGATATACCAAGGCCAAGACCAAATATAAATGATAATGGTGCTGCAACTAATATAAATGATAAAGTTTGCATCGATGGTTTCCATTGACCAAAAATAGAAATGTAAACCATAGTCAAACCAGCAAAGATAGCTAAACCTTTGCCACTCAATTTGTAAGATAATATTGTTGCACCCGCAGCAACTATGGTCCATGGTAAGCCTGGAAGTTCGGCCCATGGATTGGCATCAATAAAATCCCAACTTGTAAATGCAACAATAGTTTCCAGTCCGCCTAATAAAATCTCTCTAATTAACTCAATTATAAAAGTCATGAAACCTGTTAAATTTCTACTTATTTGTAAGAGAAGTGGTCTTGTTTTAAATTCTTGTGTATCTTCATTCCAAAACTCCATTGGCATCCAGTCGTTCATTAGGAAAAATAATGAATCATTTATCCATATAGGCAGCCATCCAAGTAATGGGGGTAATCTCCAAAAGACATCAAAAGCATAATATCTCACCTCTTTGCCTGCAAAAACAAAGGTGCTTTGATTGGGGTCTTTAATAAACTCTGCCTGACCTCTTATAAATTTATATGTTTCAGGAACCTCGATTGCAAAACATAATGCAAAAAAAACAATTAATAAAAACAACCACTGAAATATTTTTGGATTTTTTTTTAAAAATTCCATTGGTTAATTTCCATTTTTCCTTCCACCAAAGACTGTATTGATTATCTTTGTGGGGTTGATAGAGCCTATAACTTTATTATTCTTACCTATTACTCCTACAGTTTTATCTTGAGTTAGAATTTTTTCAGCAACATTTTCTATAATCTCATCTTTTGAAACTCTTAAATCTCCTAAATTATCACTTGTAGATTGGTCCATTACATCTTCAATTAATAAAACCTTTTCTCTAGGAACTTCTTCAGTAAATTTCCTAACATATTCAGTTGCGGGATTTAAAACTATTTTGGCAGGTGTATCTAATTGTTCAATTATACCATCCTTCATAATTGCTATTCGGTCTGCTAGTTTTAAAGCCTCATCAAAATCGTGAGTAATAAACATTATAGTTTTTTGAAGTTTGTCTTGAAGTCTTAAAAATTCATCCTGCATTTCTTTTCGGATCAAAGGATCCAAAGCTGAAAAAGGCTCATCTAAAAACCAAATGTCTGGCTCAACAGCTAAGGATCTTGCAATACCTACTCTTTGCTGTTGTCCACCTGAAAGTTCTCTTGGAAAATAATTTTCTCTTCCATCTAATCCAACTAACTTAACCATATCCATTGCCTTACTAATACTATCGTCAGTATTAATTCCCTTAATCTGTAATGGAAATGCTATATTTTCAACTACAGTTTTATGTGGCAACAACGCGAAGCTTTGAAAAACCATCCCCATTTTATTTCTTCTAAGATCTATGAGATCTTTGTTATTTAGCTGCAATAAATCTTGACCTTCAATAAAAATTTTTCCACCTGTAGCATCTGTTAATCTTGAAATACATCTGAGTAATGTTGATTTACCTGATCCTGATAAACCCATCACAACCAAAATTTCTCCTTTTGCTACTTCGAAAGAAGCATTGTTAACTCCGACTATACATCCATTTTCTTGAAAAGTTTTTGCGTCAACGTTTCCATTAGCTTCTTGAAGCATTTTTTTGGCATTTTCTCCGAAAATTTTATAAACAGACTCACATTTAATAACTGCTTCAGACATAAATTATTAATAAGTTATACGAAAATTAATTGAATTAATATCTATATAATAATTGTTTCTCCTTAATTAAAAATTTTTGATGTAATAAATTCTAGTATCAATACCAGTGCTTAAAAAACTTAATGCCTCCCCACTTACTGTGATTTTTTCATCAACCCCAACATTATTTCCACTTACTGTAAAACCTGCAAAACATTTATTTTTTTCTTCGTCCCATTCAACAAATGTCTCATCAATTTTATTGCCATTAATTGTATAAATTTCATGTGCTCTAAAATTGAGGAAATTAGCTCCCATTATTGCTCTTTGAGGGATAAGTTTTGTAGCTTTGCAGACTTTTTCATAAACCTCGTCAGATAATCTATAATGATCAGTTCCATCAAAAGTAACCAATATTCCAGATGGCAGAGTTGAAATTAATTCATTTAATTTTCTCTCTTCTGCAATTCTTTCCTCTTCTATTTTCATCCTTTTAACTAAATCTTCACCTTCTCCAAAAATATTATTTAAGATAAAAAAAGATAAGATTATAATTAATGTAATAATTACTAATCCCCCAAACTGTCTAACAGACTCTGGTAATTCTTTTAATTTAGTAAAATAATTTTGTTGAGACATTATTCCTGTAATTTTCCGTTTTTCCAAATTCCTGATTTTTGTTTTCCATCTGCCCAAGTAAATGTTCCCTGACCATTCATGAAACCATTAGCCCACTCTCCATCGTATGTAGAGCCATCTGGGAATGTTAAAATTCCCTGCCCACTCCATACGCTATTTTCAAATTCACCTTTATAGATATATCCATTAGGCCAAGTTTCTACTCCTTGACCTTGCTTTTTTGTTGCAACCCACTCACCTTCATAAGTGGTTTTATCTGTATAAACCCATTTTCCATATCCATTTTCACAATTTCCCTCTTTACATCCAGTGCTTCGGGCAAGAACTGCAGTAACGATAAAAAAAGTTAGAAGTAATAATATAGGAATTTTTTTCATGAATTTATTTTACACAAAATCAAATAAAAAAAAATCCCCCCCAACAATGTTGGGGGAGACTCTGAATTTAACTTTTATCCCTACTTAGTAAAAGCTTGCCAAACTGACTTATTATCAGCTAACCATTTTTTAGCTGCGTCTTCATGAGTCATCTTATCTAAATCAACTAAAGCTGCCATTGCTCCAATTTGACTTGTAGAAAATGACATTTTTTTAAATGCTTTAGCTGCATTTGGATGAGTTTTTGGAAAATCCTCATTAACTGCTTTTTTCAGATAACCATCTGGAGAACCGCATTTTCCATCTCCACCATCTTCTGGTCTGCAACCTGCGGTGTATGGAGGAAAGTCAATAAATGTAAAACCAGCACCATCAGTAAAGTTTGGTGTCCAATTGAAAATTATTGTTCCTCTTCCTTCTTTTTCAGCAGCTGCTAATTCAGCCCAAAGCGCATCTGCACTTCCAGCAAATTTTACCCACCAAAGGTCACCTAAACCTAAAGCGTCAACCCTTTGAGGTATTAAATCACCATGCCAAGTTTGTGGACCTTCCAACATTCTTCCTTTTCCATTTGGTGAGTCAGGTGTTGTGAAGTTTTTAGCACAGTCAGGATTTTTTAAAGCTGTCCAGTCTGGAAGACCAGGGCATAATCCTTTATCTGTAACCCAGTTAGGATATCCCATATCTTCAAGTGTTCTTGCTTCATGGTCTCCCCAATCAAGTAAGCCACCTTTGTCTAGAGCTGTTGTAAATGATTTACCAAATGCAGATTCCCATACTTCGTGAGATATAGTTACATCTCCAATTCTGATTGACTCGTAAACTGCTTGTGAGTCAGCATTTACATATTTAACATTGTTACCCATACTTTCGAAAATTCCACCAATAACATACGCCATTACAATTTGACTTGACCAGTTATGAGTTGGGATTACTATGGGTTTTTTGCTATCTGCAGCATTAGAAATTCCTGCAAAACTAACTACAGAAATTATAAGAGCAGATAATAATGATATTATTTTTTTCATTTTTTTCCCCTCGATTATTAATATTAATGTCAAAGTATGTTCTGATTTAAAGGTATAGTCAACTCGTTTTCAGTATAATATGGTCACAATAAAATTATAATAAAACATTGAAGATGTTAGGAACTAGTAAAGAAATAAAATATCCAGGACTAAATATTTTACCACCAGGAGTTGAAAGACATATTGTAAATGGTGGTGGCCTTACTGCTTTTCATATTTTTCCTGATGATGAAATAGAGATTATTAATAACGATGGAAATCAAATTTGTGAAATTATCTGTTTCAATAAAGATGGAAAATCAGATGTAGGTATTTTAAACCTTAAAAGTAACAATAATAAAAATTTTATTAGAGATATCTTAAGTAAAAAAGATGAAAGTATTCTAGCAACCAATTATCAACTTAAAAAACTAAATTTAAATATTTCAAATTCAAAATCCTCAATCGTATTTGATATTGATAGTCAAATTGGCGAAAAAATTAAATTAAAGTCTAAAGATAATTGTTTTGCAATATTTGCAGCTCCTGGACAAGACATGGATGTTACAAAGCAAAATCCTCCTACAGATTTAATTATTTATATTAAAAGAGCAAATATTATTGATGACAAAGAATTAAATGTTATTCCAAACCCTGTCTTTGAACCATCGCACGAGGAGAATATAAAAAAAGCAAGTAGTATATCTTATGAAGTTAAAGAAGGTGACTACATCCAAGTGATAAGTCCAACTGGAAGACAATGTTCAGACTTTGTGGCATTTGACACAAAGAAATTAGAAAAAGGAATTGAGAAAGGTTTAGATTGGCAAACAACTAGAACTTTCATGGGAAATACATTTCCAGGTCCAGGATTATTTTCTAAATTTTATGATACTGACCATGAGCCTTTGGTAGAAGTAATTAGAGATACCGTTGGTAAACATGATACGTTTAATCTTGCCTGTACTTCAAAGTACTATGAGGATGCTGGTTATTTTGGCCATGCAAATTGCTCAGATAATCTTACAGAAAGTATGTCTAAGTATGGTCTTCAAAAACAAAAAGGCTGGCACGCAATCAATTTATTTTTTAATACCTCTGAAGGTGGTTTAAACTCAGTCATTTCCGATGAATCTTATTCTCGTCCTGGAGATTATGTCATGTTTAGAGCGTTAAAAGATTTAACTATTGGCACAACAGCGTGTCCAAGTGATATAGATCCTTGTAATTCATGGAATCCAACTAATATTTTTGTTAGAACATATGACAAAAAAAAAGAATTTACTAAATCATTTGCATTTAGGATGAAAACAGACTCTGAAAAAAAACTCACAAGAAATTCTGGCTTTTATGAAAGAACATCCAGGCTAACTAGAAATTTTATAGATGCCAGAGGTTTTTGGCTTCCAAATGATTACACAAAACATGGGCTTGTTAATGAGTACAACGCTTGCAGAAATGATGCGGTTTTAATTGACTTATCCTCGTTAAGAAAATTTGAAATTATTGGCCCTGATGCAGAAGAGTTATTAAATTATACACTTACAAGAAACATTAAAAAATTATCGGTAGGTCAAGTTGTGTATTCTGCGATGTGCTACGAAAATGGAATGATGTTTGATGATGGTACTCTTTTACGATTAAGTGAGACTGGATTTAGATGGATTTGTGGAGATGAATATGGCGGCGAATGGTTAAAAGAAATTGCAAAAAAGAAAAATTTTAATGCAAACATTAAAAATTCAACAGACCAAATAAGTAACGTTTCATTACAAGGACCAAACAGTCGGGAAATTTTAAAAAAAATAATTTTTACACCTCCAACTCAACCTTCCATAGAAGAACTTGGTTGGTTTAGATTTAGCATTTGTAGAATAGAAGAGTTGCAAGGAATACCATTGATTGTTTCTAGAACTGGTTATACTGGTGAGTTAGGTTATGAAATTTGGTGCCACCCTAAACATGCTCCTGAAGTCTGGGATAAATTAATGGAAGCAGGAAAAGAAGATGGTTTGATTCCTGCAGGATTTGGAGCTTTAGACAAACTTAGAATTGAAGCAGGATTAATTTTATTTGGTAATGAGTTTGATGGTCAACAAGATCCTTTTGAAGCAGGAATTGGTTTTGCTGTTCCATTGAAAACAAAAGAAGAGGATTTTATTGGTAAAGAAGAATTAATAAAAAGAAAAAATAACCCTCAAAAAAAACTTGTTGGGTTGGAATTAGCTGGTAAAGAAATTGCTGGTCATGGTGACTGTGTTCATATTGGAAGATCTCAAGTTGGTGTGGTTACAAGTGGATGCCTATCATCAACTTTAAATAAAAATATAGCATTGTGTAGGATTGATATGCAGTATTCAGAGATTGGGAATGAGGTTGAAGTTGGTAAAATTGATGGTCATCAAAAAAGAATAGCTGCCAAAGTAGTTGCCTTTCCTTTTTATGACCCAACTAAGTCTAGAGTAAGATCATAAATTAAATGCCAAAAGACAAAAAAACTCTATTAAATTTCTGGGAAGATCAAATGAGACAATCTCATACCTCAAGTAACTATTTTTTTAGAAAATCACCTTCTCATTATCATATGATGTTATTAGTAATGTCTGCCTACAAAGAAAATAAAAAATTATCTGTTGAACAACTAAAAACTAAACTATTCAAAACATCGAGGCCAAAATCGGCTTTAATCATTAACGAAGCTTGCGAAAAAGGATTCTTCTTATTAGAAAAAACTTCAACAGATCAAAGAATTAAAAATATTAAGCCAAGTGACTCTTTTATCAAAGAGTTCAATGAATATTTGACTACTCTTAAAAATATAAGCTATTAAGCAAATATTTCTGTTAAGTTTAAAGTGTATATTTTATATATATACTTTTTAGTTCTAAAAATAATTATATTAATTCTACTTTGTAAAAAATAAGGTTTCATAATGTCATTACCCACAAAAGCAAAAGTAGTCATTATAGGTGGTGGAATACACGGTTTAAGTACCGCATGGAAACTATCAGAAACATATAAAAATCCTGGAGACATAGTTGTTCTAGAAAAAAAAGATACTGCTGCAGGTGCAAGTGGCATTGCATGTGGTGTTGTAAGAAATAATTATTTTCAGCCAGCAATGAGAGAATTAATGGCACATTCAGTTTCTATATGGGAAAGTGATCCAGATGCTTTCAAGTATAATGCAGTTGGATATTTACAAATTTCGCCTGAAGTTATGCATGATGACGTAACTTCAATTTATGAGCAGCAAAAAGCAATTGGTTATGATTCAGAATTTATAGAAGGTGAAAAAGATTGTACGAATTATATGAAAGGTATGTTCGATGATTGGCAAGCTAAAGGCATAACGTCTATTTTGCATGAAAAAAAAGGTGGTTACGCATTTAATGTGGACTCTATAAAAGCGCTTGAAAAAAAATCAACATCAAACGGAGTGAACGTATTTAAAGAAGTTAAAGTAACTGGATTTAAAAGAGGAAGTAACAGTAAAGCTGTAACCGGTGTAGAAACTGATAAAGGTACTATTGAATGCGAACAAGTAGTAGTTGGTGCAGGTCCTTGGGTAAGAGATTTCTGGAACATGTTAGAACTTCCAAAGACTGCAAATATTAAAGATAAAGATGGTAAGTTTCATAAAACAGACATGTGGAAATACTGGATGCTGCAAGAAGGTGTTCTAGGTGTTGAGCCAGATTTTTTAAAAATGAATAATGGCAAACAACCCCCTGTGATTCATGTCGACTCTACAGCTCCATTATATTCTGACTCAACAAAAAAACTAATTACCGATAAAATTTGGGGAATTTATTACAAGCCAGACATTGAAGGACTAGGTGTACAGGGCGGGACATCTCCTTACATAGTTGATAAACATTTTGATCAAGTTAATGTTGACCCGTACGGAGTGGAGTCTCCTGAATACCAAACAACAGAAGCATTTAATGATATGTGGTGTTCAGCTCTAGCACATTGTCAAAAAAGATTTGAGGGAAAATCTGGTTTATATAAAAAAGGACCATCAGGTGGTCTTGGATGCATGACACCAGATTCATTTCCTATCTTTGATAGATTTTTAGAAAATGTTTATATGATTGCTGATGCTAATCATGGATATAAAATGATTGGTGTAGGTGAACTTGTTGCAAAAGAAATTCTGGGTACTGAAAGTGATTTATTGAAACCGTTTAGATTCAACCGTTACGAGAAAGGTGAACTTCACCCTACTTCGAACAGTCCGTTCCCTTGGAGTTAAACTTCAAGCCTAGACACAAATAAATTTTTCAGCTACGCTTTATAAAATTTATAATTCATTAAGGGGAAAAATGACTGATTTAGAAAAACATGTTAACCAACCTGGAAGAGATAAACTAGTAAAACAGGTTAGAGCTAAAATTAATGAACTTAAAATTGATTATATTTTTTTTCAGTTCATATCTGTTACTGGAAGAGTTGTGGGTAAAGGAATACCTGCAGACCATTGGGAAAGAACTTGCGAAAAAGGTTTTCAATTAGTTTATGGTGCAACAGCAAACCTTTTCTTGGATCGTCACAATAACTACATAGGTTATGGACCTGAAGCTAAAGAACTTGTTGGAATACCAGATCCTGAAACTTTTTGTCAGTTACCTTGGGATAAAAAAGTTGCGAGAGTTTTTGTAACATGTTTTAGAAACAGAGAAGAGAGAGAAAATCCAGGTGGTCATCTTACGTCTGATTGTAGGGGTAACTTAAGAATTATAGCTAAGGAATTTAAGAAAAAGCATGGTTATCAGTTAAGAGTTGGAACAGAGCCTGAGATGATGTGGTTAACAAGAAATGAGGATGGAACTCCTACTGGAAAGGGTTTCTCGAAACCATATTGTTATCATATTGACCAATTCGAGTCATTAAGACCAGTGTTTATGAGGGTAATGGAATACGCAAGAGCTATGGGTTTTGATATGATTCAAGGAGACCATGAAGATGCTCCAGGTCAGTTAGAATTAAACTGGATGTTTGATGATGTTTTAAGAAATGCAGACAGATTATCAACTTACAGACAAATTTGTGCACAAGTTGCTAGAGAGTTTAATTTAATTGCTTGCTTTATGACAAAACCTTTTATGGGTGTTTCTGCAAGTGGATGTCATACCAATATGTCTTTATGGACAGGCGGAAAAGACAAAGTAAACAAATTGGGTCATAAATCTCTTCCTGGAATGGATGAAGTGTTTAGTTATGTTGAAGGTGGAACAAATACATTCATGCCAGACACTAAAGATGTTCAGTTACCAGGTAAGATTGGATTAAAATCTATTGGTGGTGTTATGAAACACCTTCCTGCTTTAACTGCTATTGGATCATCCACAGTTAATTCTTATAGAAGATTATGGGATCAAGGTTTCTGGGCTCCTGTTTATGCTGACTGGGGTTATCAAAACAGAACTTGTGGTTTAAGAGTATCTGCTCCTGGTAGATTCGAGTACCGATCGGTGGACTCAATGCACAATCCTTATTTAATGGGAGCATCATTATTAAAAGCGTTTGATGATGGATTAACAAACAACATTGATCCAGGTAAACCTGAGTCTAGAAATATCTATGAGGCTCAGAAAGCAGGAAAGAATGTCAAAAAATTACCTTTAAGTTTGGGTGAAGCTTTGGACAGATTAGCAGAAGATAAGGTAATACAATCTGCAATGCCTGATGAAATGTATAAAATTTTCCATTGGTACAAAAATGATGAATGGGAAAGATTTTTAGGTGCAACAACTCAATGGGATCTGGATACTTATCTTGATTGTCTTCCATAGGTCTTTAAATAAAAGAAGGGTAAAAATATGTGTGGTATCGCAGGTTTAATTCATAGAGGAAAGTCTTCAAATGTTGGAAGTGAACTTCAAGGCATGCTTCAAGCATTAAAACATAGAGGTGAAGATTCAACGGGTTATGCTTTATACGGAGACACGGATGGTAAAAATTTTATCATGCGTTTTAAAGTTGGAGAAAATGTTGGAGAAGGTAGTTCTTCAGTTATGGAAGATGTTTCGGTCTACGACGAAAGAAAAAAAATCGTTGATCAGACTCTATCTGAGATGGGTGCAAAAATTATCAAAGAGGAAAGAACTCTTCCCTACTCATTAAGATATGAAGTTGATTATGAAACTAAAGATTTATTAGATTTTTCTCAAAGAATTGAAAGTATTCCTGGAGTAGAAATATTATCTATGGGAAAATCTTTAGAGGTAATCAAAGATCTAGGGAACGCAAAAATGGTGTGTGACAGATATAGTTTAGATAAACTTGTTGGAACTCACGCTATAGGTCATGCAAGAATGGCGACTGAGTCTGGCGTGGATATTAAATCAGCTCACCCTTTCTGGGGTTATCCTTTTAGTGATGTATCAGTTGTTCATAATGGACAGCTTACAAATTATTGGAACAACAGAAGAGTTTTAGAAAATAAAGGTATGAGATTTATGTCAGAATGTGACTCAGAATTGATAGCGGTTTATATAGCACAAAAAATGAGAGAAGGAGCAAGTCTTGAAGAAGGAATGAAAGATTCTCTAACTGGTTTAGACGGTGTATTTACTTATTTTGTAGCAACAAAAGACTCTTTAGGTATGGCAAAAGATACTATGGCAGCAAAACCTTTAGTACTTTATGAGTCGGATGATTTAGTTGCAATGGGATCAGAAGAGATTGCAATCAGATCTGTGTTACCACATGAAATTGATACTTATGATCCTTTTGATGGGGAGGTAAAAGTATGGCAAATATAAAAACTAGCGAGAAAAAGTCCAAAGCCCAATCAATGGGAATGCACACAGAGGTATTAACGGGAAGAACTCAGCAAAAGTTTTTTAACCCTGACGAAGCTGAAAACTTTTATTATTTTGGAACTTACGATGTTGACTTTAATAAAAGAACAGACTTAGACGTAATGAATATGTCAGCACCTGAAGCTAATAAAGAAATAGACAACTTAATGAGCCAAGGATATGGGACAATAGTAATTAAAAATCCACAAGGAAAACATAGTTTAGGTGTTGGTATTTTGAATAAACTAAATTTAATTTTTGAAGGAAGTTTAGGTTATTTTGGAATGGGATCTTGTGATGGTCCAATAGTTAGAATCAATGGCAGAGTTGGTTGGTCATGTGCAGAAAATTTGATGGCTGGAAAAGTAGTTATTGAAAAAAATGCAGGTTCTTGTTTTGGAGCTGCAATAAGAGGTGGAGATTTGATCTGCAAGGGTAGTGTTGGTGCAAGAACTGGTATCGATATGAAAGGCGGAACGATTATTATTGGTGGAGATGCTGGAGCATTTACAGGTTTTATGATGCAAAGAGGAAGAATAATTATCCTTGGAGATGTTGGAATAAATTTAGGTGATTCTATGTATGATGGGACAATTTTCGTAGGTGGAGAAATTGGGTCATATGGTAGTGATGCTGTAGATGCAGAATTAACAGCTAGTGACCAAGATTGGTTAAGACGAAAACTAAAGGTTGCAGAAATAGGTGAAGATTTTGACGTTAGCAAAATGAAAAAAATTGTAGCTGGTAAAAAACTTTGGAATTATGATAATCTAGAACCTACAGAGAAGAAGGGAGCAATTTAATGCCTAAGAAAAAAAGTAAAAAAAATGGAAAAGTAAAATCAAATGGAAAAGGAGTTGGTGGAAAAGCTGACGTTCACGCACACGAAGATGGAAAAAGAAATAAAAGTTTATTAGGGCATAACGCTATCTTCACTCCTGAAGTAATCGACGACATACATATTAAAGCACAGTTAGGGAGATACAGAATGCGTGGAATGGCATTAATGAAAAAAATTCCAACATTTGATGATTTAGTTTTCTTACCAGGAACATTAACAAGATTTGTAATTGAAGGTTATAGAGAAAAATGTGAGACAAAAACAGTAATTGGTCCAAGATGTGAAAACCCAATTGAATTAGATATTCCAGTTTATATTACTGGGATGAGTTTTGGTGCACTATCTTATGAAGCTAAAACTGCTTTAGCAAGAGGAGCAACTATGGCTGGTAGCGCTACTTGTTCAGGTGAAGGTGGAATGATACCGGATGAAAGAAGGTATTCTGAAAAATGGTATTATCAATGTATTCAATCAAGATACGGCTTTAATCCTCATCATGCTCAGTTAGCTGATGGAATAGAAGTTTTTATAGGACAAGGTCAAAAAGTTGGAATGGGTGGCCACCTTATGGGGCAAAAAGTAACTGACCAAGTTGCAGAAATGAGATCACTACCTTCAGGTATTGACCAAAGATCACCTGCTAGACACCCTGACTGGTTAGGTCCTGATGATTTAGCTTTGAAAGTTGAAGAATTAAGACAATTAACAAAAAATAAAGTTCCAATTCAATTAAAATTAGGAGCATCAAAAGTTTATGATGATGTGCGTATGGCTGCAAAATGTGATCCTGATTCAATTTATTTAGATGGAATGGAAGGATCAACTGGAGCTGGACCACACATTGCTGCTGCAAATACTGGAATACCTGGAATTGCTGCTATTAGAGAAGCCAGAAGAGCGATTGATGATGTTGGTAAAACTGGAAAGGTAACTCTAATTTATGCAGGTGGTGTAAGAGATGGTGCCGATATGGCAAAAGCCCTAGCTTTAGGAGCTGATGCAATTGCAATTGGTACAGGATCAATGATTGCACTAAACTGTAACAAAGATATTCCTGAAGCTGATTTTGAAAAAGAAATGGGTGTAAAAGCTGGAGAATGTTACCACTGTCACACAGGTCGTTGCCCAGTAGGAGTTGCTACGCAAGATCCAAAATTAAGAGCAAGATTAAATCCCGATGACGCTGCTTTAAGAGTTTATAATTATTTGCATTCAATGACTCTAGAAGCTCAATTGTTGGCAAGAGCTTGTGGTAAAACAAACATACATTCGTTAGAGCCAGAAGATTTAGCTGCATTAACATCTGAGGCATCTGCGTTAGCTAAAGTTCCTTTAGCTGGTACTAATTATACTGTTGGAGTAGATAACTATCACAAAATATAAGGTAACTATGCCAAAGAAAAAAACAAAAAAAATTAAATCTAAAAGCAAACCAAAAAAAGATAAGCTTGGTACTTTTAAGGAAACTGCAAGAGAAAAATTAATTGGTCAACATATTGGTTATAGATATGATGTTAACTTACTTCCTGATTACGAAAAGATAACTCCATTTTTAAAGAAGTATATTGAAGCTATGGGATGGGATGATTTAAACTGGCTAGAAGATGTACATATGGGTTATGAAGAAGATAGACCAGCAGTATTTTGTAGAAATGCTAACGGTTGGGTTACTATTCCAAAATCAATTAAATTACCTAACAATCAACAAGATAGAGATATGATAGCTAGAGAACTGTTAGTTAAGTTTCAAATGTCGCCTAAGCATCCACTTGTTGATTTGAAAAAAGCCTATCTAAAATTTTAACATCACAATCGAGAGTTGTTTTTATTTTCAAATCTATTGTCCACAGTAGGTTTTTTAGAGTTGTTTTATTTGTAACACCCTTTGAAATTTCATAAGCTTTCTTAAACAAATATGGGGGTAAAAAATGACTGATCAGTTAGGTGCTCTTACTACTATATTTACAGAGTTTTACTACTGGGTAACAGTGGTACTGATGTTTTTAATTCACGTCGGTTTCTGTATGTATGAAGTTGGAGCTTCAAGATACAAACACCACCAACATACCTTAATGAAAAATACAATGCTGATACCTTTGGTAACAGTAACTTGGTTTTTATTTGGTTGGTGGATTTATTGGGCTTTTCCTACAGGACCAGGAATAGCACCATCAATAATGACGGAAAGTACTGGGCTCGTTTTAGGTGGAGGATTTGGAGGAAATGATCTTGCTAATCCAACTAATGCTCTTATGGCAATAAATCTTAACGACCATATAATGGGTGTTTTCTGGGCAGCGTTCTTATTATTTTCATGGACAGCTGCTTCTATCGTTTCGGGTGCTATTATTGAAAGGATAACAACTTTCGCATTTGGAGTTTTAGCAATTGCGATCGGATCTGTTTTCTGGTCGATAGATGCTTCATGGGGATGGCACTTTGATGGATGGATGCTTAAAATTTTAGGATATCATGATGCTTATGCATCAGGTGTTATTCACGCAATAGCAGGTGGATTTGCGCTAGGTGTTCTAATGGTTTTAGGACCGAGAATTGGTAAATTCTCATCAAGTGGTGAACCAAGAAATATAGGACCACGAAATCCTTGGCTAGTTACTATTGGATTATTTCTGATTTATACTGGTTTCTGGGGATTTTATGCAGCTTGTAATGTTCCGATATATGACCTTGGACCTGAGTATGGAATGGAAGGAGTAACATTCTGGACAGCAACTAACATCTATTTAACACCTACCACATTAAGTGGAATAACTATGAACTTCTTAATGTCGTTATCAGGTGGATTGTTAGCTGGGTATGTTATAGCAAAAGGTGATCCTTTCTGGACTTACTCAAGTGGACTAGCAGGTATAATATGTGCATCAGCTGGAAATGACTTATATCATCCAATTCAAGCTTTAATTATTGGTATGATTGGTGTTGTGATTTCTTACAAACTTCATTATTGGGTTGAACGAAAGTTCAAAATTGATGATGCGGTTGGAGCTGTAGCTGTACATGGTTATGCTGGTTTTATTGGACTTGTAATTTGTGGATTTGTTTTAAATGGTTATCCTTCATCTGGATATAGCGTTGGAGCTATGTTTGATGGAACAACTTACGCAACAATTAATCCATTGGGTCAATTTATAGGAGCAATAATAATGTTCTTTGTTCTAGGACTTATACCAGGATATATAATTGCTAGAGTTCTTAACGGAATGGGTAAATTAAGAATCCCAAGAGAAGTTGAGATAGCAGGACTAGACTATGAAATGATGGAGGCTGCTAAAGATGATGAAAAAGCAGTTTCATCAGCAACCAGGTAAAGGAGAAAAATATGGCTACAGTATCAAACTGGATAGATCATCTAAATAAACCTGCAGAAGAGGTTGCTGGATCGGTTTATCCTGGAGCAGGATCTAGTGAATTTATACTAGTCCTATTGTTAATTGCTGTATGGATTGGATGGAGTGTCATCACAGATAAATCTGAGAGGGAAGAACTTGATAGATTATCTAAAAAAAGACACGGTGCAAACGATCATAAAAGCAATATTACCGATTGGTAAAATAAATTAAAATTTGGGCGCTACTTGAATGTGGCGCCCTTTTTTTTAATCTTAATATAATGAGTGAGAACGACAAAGAAGAGCTAAGGCCTAGTAAGATGAGAGGAGTTGCTTTTCCAAAAGCAAAGTACGGCGTAATTCTCGCAGTAATCTTAATAATTGTAGTAAATCTATTTTATTATAAAGAAACTATCTTTTCATTTTTAAAGTAATTGTGATAGCTTAATTTATGTCTAAAAACTTATTTAAGATTGCAAAGCAAAAAAAAATAAAATATTTTTTAATTAGTTTTGTTGATCTATTTGGTGTTCTAAGATCAAAATTAGTCCCTGCTCGAGCAATTAAAGAGATGCAAAATGCTGGTGCAGGTTTTGCAGGTTTCGCAGCATGGTTAGACATGTCTCCTGCTGACTCTGACATGTTTGGAATACCTGATCCAGATAGCTTAATACAACTCCCTTGGAATAAAGAAGTTGGATGGCTTGCATCAGACTTATGGATGAATGGTAAACCTGTTGAAGCATCACCTAGGGTAATGTTGAAAAATCAAATAAAGAAATTAAAAAAACAAAATTTAACTATGAAATCAGGAGTGGAGTGTGAATATTTTTTAATTTCACCTGATGGGGAAAGCATTGCTGACCCGAGAGATACACAATCCAAACCATGCTATGATCAATCGGCATTAATGAGAAGGTATGATTTAATTAAAGAAATTTGTGATTGTATGATTGAAATGGGATGGGGCCCTTACCAAAATGATCATGAAGATGCGAACGGACAATTTGAAATGAATTGGGACTACGACGATTGTTTAAAAACAGCTGATAGACATACTTTTTTCAAATATATGGTAAAGACGATAGCTGAAAAACATGGTTTGAGAGCAACCTTTATGCCTAAGCCATTTCAAAATTTAACAGGGAACGGTTGTCATGCACACATATCTGTCTGGCAAGGTAAAAAAAATAAATTTTTAGAAAAATCAGACGAACTTGGATTGAGTAAAATGGCTTATAATTTTTTAGGAGGAGTTATAAAAAATGCTTCCTCTCTATCGGCTTTTTTTAATCCAACAATAAATAGTTATAGAAGAATAAATGCTCCACCAACAAAATCAGGGGCATCTTGGTCACCAAGTAGTATTTCTTATACTGGCAACAATAGAACACATATGATTAGAATACCTGACCCTGGAAGATTTGAATTAAGATTAATGGATGGGTCTGCTAATCCATACTTGTTGCAAGCAAGTGTTCTAGCTGCAGGATTATATGGTTTAAAAAATAAAATTGATCCTGGCAAACCCTTAGATTGTAATATGTATACAGATTATGAAAAATATCCTGATTTACCTAAACTACCTGATGAGTTGGATCAATCACTAGAATTATTAAAAGATAACAAAGAAATGAATAATGCTTTTGGAGAAGAAACAATTGAGAGTTATATAAAACTCAGAAACAGTGAAATTAAAGAGTTTAAATCTAAAGGAAATTTTGACAAAACAAAACCTGTAACAAAATGGGAAAAAGATAATACCTTAGATTGTTAGATTATGACGATACTGTCTAATGGTCATCAATGGAAGTACTCAGAATTCATAAATAATAAAAATTACTCTTTTAATAAAAAACAAATCCTAAATTATCTATCAGAAATTGAAATAGATGATGCATATTCTAGCATTTCAAAATGGGATGGTTATACCCCTACTCCTTTAATAGAATTAAATAAATTATCAAAAGAATTACATCTCAATAAAATTTATTATAAAGATGAAAATAAAAGGTTCGATCTTAAGTCCTTTAAAGCTCTTGGTGGTGCCTATGCTGTAGAAAAAGTAAGCAAAGGAAATAAAAATATTGTTGTAGCAACTGCCACAGCGGGAAATCATGGAAGATCTGTGGCTTGGGGTGCAAAAAGATTAGATTTAAGTTGTAAAATATTTATAAGTGAATTTGTAAGTGATGCAAGAGGAAGAGCTATGTCAGATCTTGGGGCTGATGTAATAAAAGTTAAAGGAAACTATGAAAAATCATTGTTAGAATGTATCAGACAATCTACAGAAAATAATTGGCAAATCGTGCAAGATGTTGCCTGGGAAAATTATGTGCAAGTTCCAAAGTATACAATGGCAGGGTATACGGTAATGATGAAAGAGATTTCTGACCAAATCAAAGATCAAAAAATTAGTCATATAATCTTACAAGCAGGTGTTGGAGGTATGGCAGCAGCTATGATGTCTGGTATTGCAAGGTATTTAAATAATATTCCAATTACTATAGTTGTAGAGCCGGATAGTGCAGCATGCGTTATGGAAAGTATTAAAACTGGAAAAATAGAAAAGATAGATATAAAAAGGGAAAGTTTGATGGGTGGTATGTCATGTGGAGAGGTTTCATTAGTTCCATGGCAAATCTTAAAAAATTCAGTAAAACATTGTGTGAGTTTACCAGACGACGATATTGCAAAAACTATGAAATTACTTGGGAATTCAAGCTTTAGTGACGAAAAAATTGTAGCAGGAGAGAATTCTGCACCAGGTGTAATTAGCTTAATAACAGTTTGTGAAGATGAAAATATTAGACATAAACTAGATCTTAACGAAAAATCCAATGTTTTAGTTTTTGGTTGTGAAGGTGATACTGATAAAGAAATGTATAAAAAACTTACAAATCAATAATTTAAAAGATTAATGAGAAAAGTAATAAATAAAGAAGTTGCAAATTTAGATTTTTATAAAATTTTTAAACCTGAATTATCCCCAAAAAGAATGTTGGAACTAGGAGTGTTTGGTGGTTCTTACTTTGGCTTAGATATTAAAGAATTTCCAAAATCATGGTTTAAAAATGCAAAAATCAGTAAGAATTTTGATGTAAGCCTAAATAGATTTAAAGTTGTTTCAGGTCTTTCAAGAGAACATTGGATTGAAAAAGGATGGATTTTTAAAGAGGACCCATTAGGTTGGTTTCAATGGTATTGCAGATTTACTAATGGAAGAAGAATTTCACACATAGATGAAATACAAATTAAAAGATGGAAAAATTTCAGAAGACATGTGCTTGCAATTGAAAAAAATTGTGAGCAAGGTGATTTAGGATGTAGAAAAAGGCAAAGACAAGCAATTTTGCAATGGGCATATGACCCATATAGATAATGTAATTTTAATCTCCAATGAAATGGTGAATAATTGTTCTATTTTGTGTCTCTAAACGATGTTCAAATAAATATAAACCCTGCCAAGTTCCAAGTAACAATTCATTATCTTTAATACTAAGAGTGATTTGATTATTGGTTAGTGCCGATTTAATATGTGCAGGCATATCATCTTTGCCTTCGGTGGTATGTACATACAACTTATTATCCATAGGTACTAATTTATCAAAATAATTTATTAAATCTGTTTGAACATCTGGATCAGCATTTTCTTGAACAATTAAAGATGCACTAGTGTGTTGAATGCTTAGATTAAGTATTCCATTTTTAAAATTATTTTTGTTGATCCACTGAATTGTCTTATCGGTGAATTCATACAGCCCTTGACCGGCAGTATTTATTTTAAAATTAAAGAACTCTTGCTTCATTATTCCTTTCTTCAGATGTTAACTCATATAATCGACTGATAGTTCGTTTAAATGAGTTTTCTAATAATCTCGAGGAAGTAAATTGATCTATATTTTGCTCTGCAGTTACTGCTAGAGGAATATTTTTATCATAAATGATATCTATTAAAGTTATAAATCTATGTTGTTGATTGGAATTAATATCATTAAATTGTGGTATATTATCAAGAGTAATAAATTTACAGGCTTGAATTATTTCTAAATAATCTTCTGCACCAAGATTTTGATTGCACAAATCATTAAAATCAAATCTTGCAACCCCCTCATAAAAATTTTCTATTTTAAAATTTCTTCCTTTAACATTAATAATTTTTGATGAGTGACTTTTTTCTTTTGTGATAGTTCTAAAAAATTTGTTTATTTTAAAATTAGTTTCTTGATTAAGTGGATAAAAATATCTTTGTTTTTGGTTATGATCTGTTTTTCTATAATCATCCTCTATTTTAAGTTCACACTCTATAGATTGTTTTTCCATAATTTTTATAAAAGGTTTAAACTGGTCTCTTTGAAGGCCATCTTTATATAGTTCAGATATTTTTATATTTGATGTTAAAATTATTTTAATATCTTCTTCAAATATTTGCTCAAATAACTTTCCTAGAATCATTGCATCAACAATGTTAGTTACTTGAAACTCATCAAAATAAATTAGTTTAGTTTTAGATTTTAAATTTTTTACAAATTGATTAATTACATTTTCCTCATTTTTTTCTTTTTTTTCATGTGCAAAATCATGAAAACTTAACATAAACTCATTAAAATGTTGTCTTAATTTTTTTTCCTCAACTAGATCAAAAAAAAAATTTAAGATCATAGTTTTTCCAACGCCAACACCACCATGTAAATAAAAAAATGGTTTTAAATCGTTTTTTAAAAATAATTTTTTAAAAATTGATTTATTAAAATTTGATCTGTAATAATTCTTTAATTTATTTATTATTGCTAATTGATAAGTATTTATTTCTAAATTATTTTTTTTACAAAAATTTTTGAAAAGATTATCTAAATTCATTTCTTTGTTTTAAAATCGATACCGTACTCTGACCTTGGTCCTTTACGTAATCCAAACGGTCCAGAAATAAATATAGTTAAAGGTTTTGTTCCTGGCTTAAGATCTACTCTATGAAGATTATTAGCAGATCTAAACCCTATATAACCTACAGGTCTCCAATATTTACCTGTTTTAAGAGTTTCCCAATATCCTCCTCTTATGATTATCGTAATATAAGGAAAAGTATGATTGTGAACTCCTTCACCATGATCATTTGCCAACATTTCATGAATTAAAATATTAAAAGGAAACCATTTAGGTCTATGCCTCATAAGAACATAATATCTGTTCATCCATGGTTTGGCCTCACTAAATTTAGGATGAGAGGGCCCACGATCTAAAACAACTTTTTTTCGACCCAACTTATCCAGTAACTTTAGAAACATTAATTAAGTTTGATTATAGAATTATTTTTTACAATAAATAAATTTTCATTTAATATTTTAGGTCTTTGAATTTTTTCATTATCTATTTTTAAAGTAGAAATTGTTTTGCCTGTTGCTATATCAACAACTAGTAGTCTACCATTATCTGTAGAAAGATAAATTTTATTTTTTCCTAAAATAAAACCAGTAGGTCTTATAGCATCTCTTTTTTTGATTTTAAACTGATCAAATAAATCGGTAGATCTGATTATATTTCCATTATTTTTTTCAACTAGAA
This sequence comes from uncultured Pelagibacteraceae bacterium, assembly GCA_902539165.1. Taxonomy (GTDB): domain Bacteria; phylum Pseudomonadota; class Alphaproteobacteria; order Pelagibacterales; family Pelagibacteraceae; genus Pelagibacter. The sequence goes on along the minus strand of CACBHY010000002.1, from coordinate 11,074 downwards.
ATAAGTATCCTTCTTGAGATACAGTGAATAGCATATTTCCAATTAAAGTAGGCCTTAAGTTTGAGTTTATTTTAGTTTCCCAATTAAAACTTCCAGTATTGATATCTACAGAAAAAAACTGGTTTTTATTATTTGAAAAATACAGATTGTTATTATCTGTAATGATGTCTGATGTTTCTAAAGAAAATGTTGACTCGTAAATTAAACTACTTTGTGTTGGTAATTGCCACAACAATTCTCCATTATTCAAATCTACTGCACTTATGTCACCGATTGAATTATTAAATAGAATAGTATTTTTCACTATTACCATAGAAAGCCTTTTTTGGGAGCGTATTAAAGAACTCTCTGTTTTTACATTCCATAATTCTTCTCCATTTTTTAATGAAAAACATCTAAGTGTATTAGAAAAATCTATAACAAAAATTTTATCTTCATAAATTTTTATTTGAGAATTAAAAGGTGCATTATTATTTTTAGACCAAATCTGCTGTCCAGTTTCAATATCTAACAAATAATATTTTGCTATATTGTCAGCTACGACTAAATATTTATTGTTATTTGCAAATTGTAGAACAGGTTTTAGTTTTTTTTCAGACTTTGAGTAATAATTTTTTTGCCAATTTAATTTTGAATTTTCATTAAATTTTAAAATTGTTCCCTTATTGTTAAAAAATATTACATTGTCCCCATGAAATGATAATTCAGGTTCATATTGATAAAAATTCTTAATTTTTGAAAATTTGTATCTTGAAATGTTTTGTAAATTTCCATCAAAATTAACCCTTCCATTGTTGTTGGTGTAATTACCAATTTGATTATTAAAGTTGGTTTTACCATCAACTTTGATTTTAAGATTCTGATTAAATTCTTTTTCTAATACATCTTCTTCTTTATAAAGTTCTTCTTTTAAAATTTTATTCTCCAACTTTGTTTCTTTGCTAATCTTTTCTGATGTAGTCCAAAATTTGGAGTTTTTGTTTAAAGAGCAGCCAGATAAAATAATAATAATTAGAAAATATATTAATTTATTCACTTAAATCTCTGTTCAATCTTCGTTCTGATTGTGACTTTATATCTGGATTTGAATTTTCTAAACTAATTATTTTGTTAAAAAATTCTTTTGATTTTTGTTTTTGGTCCTGAGCGTAAAAATATTCTGCCATTAGATACAGTGCATGAGATTTCCAAACGCTTTCAGAATTTATTAAAGGATTTAATATTTTCAAAAGTTCACTTTCTGTTGATTGATCTGCATTTAGCAGTGCTTTTTTATATATAACTAAATTTTTAATTTCTTCATCTAACGAAGTTTGTTTAATTAAAATATCAAATAAATCATTAATTTTTTCTTGATCTGAAATAAGATTATTATCTATAATAAAATAGAGTGATAGTGGCGAATAAGTTGGATCTTTTTTATTTATTATATCAATTAATTTTTTGACAGTAGAGTCTTTGTTGTTATTTGAATATTCAATTATTGTAAAATTATAATTATCCGAAATTTCTTTCTTTTTACCCGTTGTGTATTTATCGAAACTATAAGTTCCAATTAAACATATAGTAATAATTATTACCCCAGAAATAAATTTCTTTTTATTATTTAAAAAAAAGTTTTTAATTTTTTCATTCCTGGTATTTGAATTAATAATTGAAAAATCTTCATCCATAATTAAATCATATTCCTCAATACATATTGAAGAATACCTCCATTTTTATAGTACTCTAATTCATTTTTTGTATCAATTCTGCATAAGGTTTTAATTTTTTTGATATCTCCAGAAACGTATTTAATTTCAATTATTACCTCATCAGATGGACTAATTCCTTTTTCAATATCAATTACACTTATCAATTCTGAACCAACTAAATTTAAATTTTTTCTATTTACATTATCTTTAAATTGTAAAGGCAATATACCCATGCCAATTAAATTAGATCTATGAATTCTCTCAAAGCTTTCAGCTATTACAGCTTTGATACCAAGTAATTTTGTTCCTTTAGCGGCCCAATCTCTGGATGATCCTGTTCCATACTCTTTACCACCAATTACAACTAAATCTGTTCCTCTATTTTTGTATTCAACTACTGCGTCATATACAGGTAATATTTTTTCTTCAGGATATAATTTTGTAAATCCACCTTCTGTGCCTGGAGCCATTTCATTTCTTATTCTAATATTGGCAAAAGTACCTCTCATCATAACTTCGTGATTTCCTCTCCTGGATCCATAGGAATTATAATCTTTAGGTAAAATTTGATGTTCCATAAAATACTCCCCTGTTGGGCTATTTTTCTGAATACTTCCTGCAGGTGAAATATGATCTGTAGTCACCATATCACCTAGTATAAGTAATGGTCTTGCGTCCTTAATTTCTTTAAAACCCTCTGGCTCGTCTGGAAGCGAGTCAAAAAATGGTGGTTTTTTTACATAGGTTGAACTCTCATCCCAATTATAAATACTAGTCTTGTCTGTTTTGATCTTTTGCCACTGCGTTGGTCCTTCTGAAATATTTGAATACCTTTGAATAAACATATCTGCGTTAAGAGATTTTTTTAATGTATTTTCTATTTCTTCATTTGATGGCCAAATATCTTTTAAATATATATCATTCCCCTTTTTATCTTTTCCTAAAGAGTCTTTGTATAAGTCAAATTCCATATGGCCAGCTATTGCATAAGCAACAACTAATGGAGGTGAAGCGAGATAATTAGCCTTTATATGTGGAGAAATTCTTCCTTCAAAATTTCTATTTCCAGATAAAACAGAGACTGCATAAATATTATCTTTTTGAATTGCTTCAACAATATTTTCGGGTAGTGGTCCAGAATTACCAATGCATGTTGTACATCCATACCCTACAAGATTAAATCCTAATTTATCTAAATAAATATTTAACCCAGCTTTTTCTAAATAATCAGTAACTACTTGTGATCCTGGAGCCAGTGATGTTTTTACCCAAGGCTTAACTTCTAAACCTAGCTCAATAGCTTTTTTAGCTAATAAACCTGCACCGATTAAAACATTCGGATTTGAAGTATTTGTGCAAGAAGTAATTGCTGCAATTAAAATTGACCCATCTTTAATCTCATAATCTGTTCCTGAAACTTTTGAGACTGACTTTTCATTTTTATTCGTTGCTTCCTTTAATACTTCTTTAAATTTATATGGGGCATCAGTTAAAAGAACTTTATCTTGGGGTCTTTTAGGTCCTGAAATGGTTGGAACAACAGTTGACATATCTAATGATAAAATGTCTGTAAACTCTATATCATTACTCGACCACAAGCCTTGTTCTTTTGCATATTTTTCAACTATGTCTACTGTATGTTGATCCCTTCCAGAAAATTTTAAATATTTTAAAGTTTCTTCATCTATTGGAAAAAAACCACATGTTGCTCCATATTCGGGCGCCATGTTTGCAATTGTAGCTCTGTCAGCAAGTGTTAAATTTTTTAATCCTTCACCATAAAACTCAACAAATTTACCCACCACTCCTTTGTCCCTCAGCATTTTAACTACAGTTAAAACTAAGTCTGTTGCTGTAGTACCTTCTGGCATTCTGTTTTTTACCTCAAAACCTATCACCTCTGGAATTAACATTGAAATTGGTTGGCCCAACATACCAGCTTCAGCTTCAATACCACCTACTCCCCATCCCAAAACTGACAATCCATTAACCATGGTTGTATGGCTATCGGTTCCAACTAAAGTATCTGGAAAAAGATATGTATCACCCTCAAATTTTTCTGACCAAACTACTTTTGATAAATATTCTAAATTTACCTGGTGACAAATACCAGTACCTGGAGGAACTATTCTAAAATTATTAAAAGCTTGTTGTCCCCATTTCAAAAAAGAATATCTCTCTCCATTTCTTTCAAATTCAATATCTACATTTTTTTCAAATGAATCTTGTTTAGCAGATTGATCAACTTGCACAGAATGATCAATCACAAGATCAACTGATGACAGGGGGTTTATTGAGCTTGGATCTTTATTTTTATCTTTTACAGCTTCCCTCATTGCTGCAAGATCTGCAACAGCTGGGATACCAGTATAATCCTGCAATAGAACTCTTGCTGGTCTATAGGCAATTTCAATTTTAGACTTTTTTGTTTTTAACCAATCTTTAACAGCTTCTATTTGGATTTTATTAACACTTAATTCATCTTCATATCTTAATAAATTTTCAAGTAATACTTTAAGAGATTTAGGAAGTTTATTTGTTCCCTTCAAACCATTTTTCTCGGCTTCAATTAAAGAATAATATTTATATTCTTTTCCATCTATTAAAATTTTTTTGAGTGACTTATAAGAGTCTTTGTTTCCTGGTGTCATTTATAAATAAAAACTTATTATGCTTAATAAAAGAAGCAGTGACATAACATAATTAAAATAATTAATAAATTTCTGATTTGTCGCAAATTTCCTCAAAAATTTACCCATGAATGTCCAAAGCGTGATACTTGTGACCGAAACAATGAACGCTAAAATAATTATTTGAGTTGTATAATTTATAAAATTTTCACCTGAATCAATATATGTTGAGACCACAATTACCGATGCAATTACCCCTTTTGGATTTAAGAATTGAAATATAAAGGTTTCTAAAAATTTAACAGGATTTTTGTTTTTGTTGTCACCAGTTACAGATCCAGAAAAAGAGATCTTATATGCCAAATAAATTAAAAATAATGTACCTAAATATTTTAAAATTTCTTGAATTAATGGATAAAGTTTAAATATGTTTATTAATCCAAGGGCCATACATAATAAGAGAAATGGAAAACCAAATGTAACCCCTAATATGTGTGGAAGGGTTCTTTTAATACCAAAATTAAATCCAGAGTAAAATGCTACAAAATTATTTGGTCCAGGTGTGTATGCAGCTACAATTCCAAACAATGTTATAGATAATATTTCTGGGTGCATTCTTATGCTACAGGTAATCCATTCTCTGACTTTTGAGATGGATGAACTAATATTACTTTTCCTTCTTTATCAATAGATCCTAAAATCAATACTTGTGAAATTACACCTGCAATATTTTTTTCAGGAAAGTTACAAACCCCTATAACTTGTTTTCCTTTAAGGTTTTCCTCATTGTAATAATGTGTTATTTGAGCCGATGATTGCTTAACTCCTATTTCATTTCCAAAATCTACTTCAACAACTAATGAAGGTTTCCTTGCTTTTTTATTTTTTTTTACTGAAATAACTGTACCAATTCTAATATCAACTTTGTCAAAAATATCGTAGGTGATTTGTTCTTTCATATATTTAATATATAATGAATGCTAAATATGAGTACAGAAAATAATTTTGATCATTTATTCAATAACTCAGTCGAAATTTTGACTGACTTGATAGGTTTTAAAACAATATCTGGAGAGGATAATAGTTCTTTAATTGACTATTGTGATAATATTTTAAAAAAACTTGGAGCGACTTCATTTAGAACTTACGATGATAACAAACAAAGAGTTAATTTATTTGCTACTCTAAAGTCCAAGAGTCCAAGTAATAAAAAACCTATAATTTTGTCAGGGCATACAGATGTTGTTCCAGTATCAAAAGGATGGACTACAGATCCATTTAAAGCAACCATCAAAAACGATAAACTTTACGGCAGAGGTTCATGTGATATGAAAGGGTTTATTGCATGTACTTTGGCTTTTGCTCCTATTTATTCTAAAACCAATCTTGATAGAGACATTCATTTCTCATTTACCTTTGATGAAGAAACAGCATGCCAAGGTGCACCTATATTAATTGAGGAATTAAAAAAAAGAGATATCAAAGATGGTATTTGTATAATCGGAGAACCTACAAATATGAAAATAATAGATGCTCATAAAGGATGTTATGAATATACAACATATTTTAAAGGCCTTGCAGGTCATAGCTCCACTCCAAATAAAGGTGTTAGTGCAGTAGAATATGCGGCTAGATATGTGAACAAGTTGATTGAATTAAGAGAAAAACTTAAAGAAAGAGCTCCACAAAATTCTATTTTTGATCCACCTCATTCTACACTATCTATTGGTGGAATTTTTGGTGGCATAGCACACAATGTAATAGCTGATAAGTGTCATGTGAATTGGGAAACTAGACCGGTAGTGAAGGAAGATGCTGAATTTTTAAATAAAGAGCTAGATAAATTTACTAATGAAATCTTACTGCCTGAAATGAAAAAAATATTTCCAAATTCCTCAATTGAAAAAGATATCATAGGTGAAATTATTGGATTTGACAGAGATGATAGGTCCGAAGCATGTGAATTAATTTCAAGTTTAACAGGAGATAATTCTAGACAGGTGGTGTCTTTTGGAACTGAGGCTGGTTTATTTCAGGAGGTAGGAATAAGTACAGTTGTCTGTGGACCTGGATCAATTGAACAAGCTCATAAAATTGATGAATATATTGTTTTAGATGAATTAAAAAAATGTTTAAGATTACTTGATGGAATTAAAAATAAATCTTCTTTGAACTAATTCCACCCACCGACTGATTTGACTTCCAGAAATTCGAGCAGTCCCTCTTTTCCTGCTTCTCTTCCAATTCCAGAATGTTTAAATCCACCAAAAGGTGCATCAACTGCAATGCCAGCGCCATTAACATCAACCATTCCAGATCTTAGTTTTCTTGCAAGTCTTTTTACCTTTTCAGAATCTTGACTTTGAATATAATTGGTTAAACCATATTCAGTGTCATTAGCAATTTCGATTGCTTCTTCTTCGTTTTCAAATGGTATGACAGATAGTACTGGTCCAAAAATTTCAGTTCTTGCAATTTCCATATTATTATTAACATCAGCAAATACAGTGGGTTTCACATAATAACCATTTGACAAACCATCTGGCTTTCCTGGCCCACCAGCGATTAATTTTGCACCCTCATCGATACCTTTTTGAATTAAACTCTGAATTTTATTAAATTGCGTATGAGAAATTACAGGACCAATATGCTCACCTTCTTTATTAGGATCGTCTACTTTAAATTCGTTAGCATATTTTTTTAATCTTTCTATTGCTTCACTATACATAGATTTTTCAACCAACATTCTAGTCGGAGCATTACAGGATTGGCCAGAATTTCTAAAACATCTTAAAGCACCTCTTTCAACTGCCTCATTGTCTGCATCTTTAAAAATAATATTTGCTCCTTTGCCACCTAATTCTAAGCTAACTCTTTTAAAATCTTTTGCTGCATTTTGAGATATAAGGGAGCCCGCTCTTGTTGAGCCTGTAAATGAAATCATATTTACGTCAGGATGACTTGTTAAAGCATCTCCAGTTGTTGCACCGTCTCCATTGACTAAATTAAAAACTCCATTTGGAAATTTTGCTTCATCAATTAATTCTGCAAGAACCATTGCCGATAGTGGTGCTAGTTCTGATGGTTTTAGTATCATTGTACATCCCGATGCTAAAGCTGGAATAACTTTAAGACAAACCTGGTTCATTGGCCAGTTCCATGGTGTAATTAAAGCGCATACTCCTTTTGGTTCATACAAAATCCTTTGATTTTTTGCATGGTCTCCTAAAGGTTTTTCAAATTCAAATTCTTTTAGATATTTTATAAATGACTTCGTGTGACTTGCACCAGTTCCTGTTTGCAGTTTTGATGCAAAGTCTTTTGGGGCACCCATTTCTTGTATTATTGCATCTGTTATATCGTTCCATCTTTTTTTGTATAAACTATAAAATGTTTCCAAGAGAGCAATTCTGTCCTCTTTAGTGGAATAACCCCAAGTTTTGAAGGCCTCTTTTGCAGCTAATACCGCATCATTGATATCGGTTTTGCTACCTAATGATATTACTGCACATGCTTTTTCAGTAGCTGGATTTATAACTTCAATATCTTTTTGTTCTTTTGAATTAACCCATGAACCATTAATATAAAAGCTTCTTTTTTCTAACATCGTGAAAAACTATCCTTTCTTTATGTTTTTGCAAACAAATTAGTTAATTCATAAACAATAGTTGCAGCAGCTAATGAAGTTACTTCAGCATGATCATAGGCAGGAGAAACTTCAACAACGTCAGCAGAAATTAGATTTAAACCTGATAGTCCTCTTAAGACATTAACCATTTCTCTTGTTGTCATGCCTGCTATTTCAGGAGTGCCTGTACCAGGAGCAAAAGCTGGATCTAAAACGTCTATATCAATTGATAAATAAAGTGGGTTATTGCCTACTCTTTTCTTAATTCTTTCAGCTATTTTATCAGTTCCTTCTGTTTGGAACTCGTCACAATGAATTATTTTAAAACCAAAACTTTCATCATTTTTAATATCATCTCTACTGTAAAGTGGTCCTCTAATTCCTACATGCATCGATGCATCATCTAAAAATAAACCTTCTTCTCTAGCTCTTCTGAATGGAGTTCCATGAGTATAAGGTGCCCCAAAATAAGTATCCCATGTATCTAAATGAGCATCAAAATGCACTAAAGATACCGGACCTCTGTTTTTTTTATTAATTGCTCTCAACAAAGGAACTGCAATTGTGTGATCTCCACCAAGACTAATAATTCCACCAACTTTATTTAACAATTCGGTAGCACCAACTTCAATTTGTTTTATAGCTTCATCTATACTAAAAGGATTACAAGAAATGTCTCCTGCATCTGCGACTTGTTGAATTTTAAAAGGTTCAACGTCATAACTTGGGTGATAATTTGTTCTTAAATGTCTAGACGCTTGTCTAATGCTTTGCGGTCCAAATCTTGCACCAGGTCGATAACTAGTTCCAGCATCAAAAGGTATTCCTACTATTGCAACGTCGCAACTTTCAACGTCTCTTAATTCAGGAAGTCTTGCAAATGTGCTGGGGCCAGCAAATCTTGGAACTTTCGTTCCACTTACAGGTTGAATAGGATTTTTATTTTTTTCTTTTTTCATTTTGTAATTATCTAAGATAATATGATCTTATCTTAAACGTCCATACTAAACTTATGAAAATTTTTACGGAGAGAGACAAAAATATACTGAAATCGAAACACTAGGTAAAATAAAACCAAAAGCTCTAAAGTTAGACAAAAACAATTCAGCTGAAATTTATAGATTTAATGATTTCAATATTGTCGAGTTCACAACAAAAGCTAACGCATTAGATTACGACTCAATGGATGCATTAAAAAATGCTACTGATAAACCTTTAATAATTATAAATGAAAGTATGCAGTTTTCAGCAGGAGTAAACCTCACTTATACTATGAATTTTGCAGATAAAGGTGATTATAGATCCATTGAAAAATTTGTAAAATATTTCCAAGAAACCTGTAAAGAACTGAAATATTCAAAATACCCTGTAGTTTCAGCACCCTCAGGATTAACTCTGGGTGGAGGATTTGAAGTACTTGTTCAAAGTAATTTTGTTGCCTCACATACAAACATCGTTGTTGGACTTGTAGAAACTATGGTGGGATTAGTTCCCGCAGGTGGTGGATGTAAAGAAATGTTATGGAGATGGTCACAAACCACAGAGGCAAAAAAAGACCCTGACTACGCACCACTAAAAGTTTTTGACATAATTGGTTATGGAAAAACTGCAACATCGCCAGTTGAAGCAGAGCCACTAAAATATTTAATGCCTGAGGATAAAAAAATAATGAGCAGAAATAGTTTACTACAAGTTTCAAAATCAATAATTGATGAAAATAAAGATTTTTCATCTCCAACAGAAGCAATCTTCAAACTCTCTGGAAAACCGCTCAAGGATAAAATGGTAAAATTACTTGAGAAATTATATAATGATAAAATTATATTAGATCATGGAATGAGAGTTGGTACAGAGCTTGCAAATGTTTTAAGCGGAGGTGAAACCACAATAGACAAAACTTTATCTGAAGATGATTTGTACAAATTAGAATTAGATTCATTTATGAGACTAATTGAAACAAAAGAGACCCAGCAGAGAATAAAACATACTCTATCAACTGGAAAACCCTTAGTTAATTAGACTTAAAAATTCTAAAAGAATTAATATAATCTGGCCTTAATACGTAAACACCTTTATTTCCGGTTTTAATCTTACCTAAAATATCTAAGCCATGAATCACTTTACCTATTGGAGTATATTCACCTTGATAAATAGGAATTTCTTTTAAAGTAATAAAGAATTCACTATCTTCGGTATCAAACTTTGTAGATCTTGCTAGACCTACGCTACCTTCACTGAATTTAAAATCTTCATCGATTTCAGATTTAAGGGTCCCTAAGCCAGATTTACCACTACCTATTTTTGAATAGTCAAGGTACTCAATATTTCCAAATTCAATATCACCCGCTTGTACAAAGGTATTTTCTGCTACCTTATAAAACACAGATCCATCATATTTTTTATTTTCAATTAAAGTTTTAAATCTTTTGACTGATTGAGGAGATAACTCAGGATATAACTCAATAATTACATCTCCACACTCAATATTCATTACAACAACATTTTCCGGATCTGTAAAATTTATTTTATTTAAATTTACTTTTTCAACAAAAAGGCATTTATTTTTTAATAAAAAGAAAGAAGAAAAAGTGAAAAAAACTAGTGCTATTAAAAAGACAAATAATACTTTTTCAGATTTAGAAGCTTGAATTGCTTTTATCATAAAACATTATTATCTATTTTTGAAATTGCTGACTTAATAAAAATTACTTTCTTTTCTAAAATCTTGTCTTTTTTAATTAATTTCTTTAATTTTATTTTGTCCGTCATCATAAAAGAGAAGATCTCAGCCATATCTTCAGAAACAATAGATTTTGAATATTCAGTTAAAAACCCATTTGTAACGTCATATAAATCTAAGTTTAATCTATCGGAACAAGTTGAGCATTCAGCATAATTGAAATTAACATCATTAAAAGAAGAAAAATGTTTTTCATCAAAAATTTCCACATAGCTCTTTTGAATCATATGAAAAATTTCGTGATGTACCATTCTTTCAAAATATTTTGGATTGAAGTTAATATCTAATATTAAGGTTCTTTTTTCAGTATCTGGAATTCCTCCAGTATTAATTTCAGAAATAAATAAGTCTTCACATAAGACCACATATCTTAAATTAATTT
>CACBHY010000001.1 GCA_902539165.1 uncultured Pelagibacteraceae bacterium | reverse complement strand
TTATATTTAAAATAATTAATGAATTTTATTTTTTCAAATCCAAATCTATTGTGCATTTTTAATACTGAAGAGTTATGTTTCAAAACGTAACAAAATAATGAATTTAACTTATAAGAATTAAAAAAATATTCAATTGCTTTATATTCTATTGAAGCACCCAACCCAATAAATTTAGTTTTTTCTGAGATATAATAAGACCATTCTCCAAATAACTCATTTTTATTATAATTGCTCAATCCAAGCCCACCGATAATATTATTTTTATACTTTATTACATAAAAAAAGTTTTTTTTTGAATTTTTAATTTTTTCAAACCATTCCGAATGTTCTTTTATTAAAATCTTATGCTTAGTTCTCATATTTTTTCTAATATTATCTTCATTTCTGATATCTTTAATTTTTTTTAATTCAACTTCAGAACAAGAAATAATATTTTCAAAATTAAGATTGTTCAAAAAACTTTTTAAGTTCATATTCTTTTATCATTTTATTTATTATTTTTTTATTACTCCACTTGGGTTTCCATTTTAATAATTTTTTTGATAATTTATTTGAAACTATCAGTCCCTGTGGATTATGCTCGATATTACTTTTTGTTTTTGAAATAACTATTTTTGAATTATTATTTATTAGTTTTTTTATATATTTAGCAATATCATAAAGTGATAAAGGTTTACTGTTATTAAAAATATTCAGAATTCTAAATCCAGTATTATCTTTTTTTAAACAAGCTTCAAAAGCCGATATTAAATCTTCGGTGTGAATAAAATTAAATTTAGCCTTGGTGTTGTTAATGATAATTTTTTTTTTTTTATTTGCACCTTCAATCATTGTTGACATTAAATTTTTAATCTCATAATCAATTACTCTTGGAACACGCAAAATATCAACATTAACATTGTTTTTTTTAAAAAAATTATATAGAATTTTTTCTGACAATAGTTTTGATACCCCATAGTAATTTTTTGGATTGGGCTCAATCAACTTAGTTTTGTCAGTATTTTTTGCATTATCACCATAAACATGTTCTGTAGATACAAAAATTATTTTATTAATTTTCATTTTTTTTGAAACTTTCAAAAAGTTAATTAATGTTTCACAATTAATATCTATATAATCTTTTAGATTTTTTATTTCTAAACTTTCTGGGCCACCTGTTTTACCAATTAAAAATATTACTTTATCAATTACTTTTGGTATTTTCTTAAAAAGTCTCAATTTTAAAAAATCATGTTTTATATAATTTAAATTTTTCGATTTAATTTTATTAGGTTTATTCTTGTCTATTAAAAAAATTTTATTTTTATTTGAAAAATTTAAAATTAATTTTTTTCCAATGTTACCTGCTCCTCCTAGCAATATGATATTTTTAAATTTCATTTTTAAAAACTTCAATTCTATCTTTTAACTTTTCAATTTTCAATTTTGGAAATTTTCTAAACAATTTTTTAGATGAAAAAGTATTCTGTTTTTTAATAATTTTAGTTTGTTTTTTCTTCAGCATCTTACAAAATATATCTAGCGTAATTAATTTTTTATCTGTTAAATTAAAAATACCTTCAGCTTTTATGAATGTTTGTAGTATTAAGTTAGAAAGATCTTTGGTATGCATTAAATTTAAATTTAAATTTTTATTATAAATATTAATTTTTTTTTTAGCTTTATGTTTTAATATTAGTTTTTTTAATAATCTTTTGTGGCTCATCTTCTTACCATATATATAACCAAGTCTATAACTCAGAAACTTTATGTTATTCTTATAACAATAGACCCTTAAAATATTTTCTTGCATTAATTTAGATAACGAATAACCGCTACTAGGTTTTAAAAAACTTACTTCGTTATTTTGATTGTTTTCCTCCCCATATAAGGAACAAGAAGAAGAAAGTATTATTTTTTTAATTTTTATTTTTAAATTCAATAATAATCTTACTAAACCATACACATTTGTATTTTTACAATTTTTCCAAGAAGAATTTTTTTCTTTTAATGGAACAAAACTTGGGAAAAAGAAAAGATAATCAATTTTTTTAAGTTTAATTATTTTATCTATATTTTGATTTTTTTTGTTTAAATCAAAATATAGATAGTTTTTTTTTTTAATTTTTTTTCTTGTGAATAAATATACATTATAATTTTTATTAAATGATTTTATTAGATCTTGTGCTACAAAACTTGTGCTCCCAAAAAAAAGTATATTCATACTAAATTTTTTATACTAAATTGAGTTAAATGAAAACTTTCATATTTATTCCTGATACTAATAAAAAAGCTGGTCTGGGACATTTATTTAGATGCTTTAAGTATTCTAATTTTGTTAATCCAAAATGTGAGATTATTTTTTTAGTAAAAAAAAATTTTAGTAAAAAATACTTAATTAAAAAAAATTTTAAAAATATTAAAATTAAATATATTTTTTTTTCTAATCTCTCTAATGCTCTTAAATTAATAAAAAAAAAATATGAACATGTAGTAACATTTTTAGATACTTACGACTCAAATATTCGAAGTATTAATTTCAATGAATTTTCAAATAAACATATTAATATATTAGATTTTAAAACTAAATGTAAATCAGATCATATTATTGACCATACATTTGGAAGAAAATACAATTATCATAGTAATAAAAAAATTCTTATTGGGGTTAAAAATTTTCCTATATATTCAAAATTAAAATTTCAAAATAGAAACATAATATTAATTAACTTTGGCTCAATAAAGAACAAGTACCTAATCAAAAAATCCTTAATTCTTATTAAAAATATCAAATTAAAAAAATCACTTAAAATAGTGATTATAAATAACTTTTATTCAAAGAAAGATTCTCAATTTATAAAATTAGAAAATAAAATAATTCATTATAAATTTATAGCTAATATTGAGAAATTATACCAAAAAACTTTATTCTCAATTGGTGCATGCGGTATTTCATTATATGAAAGATGTTTTTACAATATACCTTGTGTTTCTAAAAGTGTTGCGCGTAATCAATCCTACAATTTTAAAAACTTTTTAAATCACAATTGTATCTTGGACTTTGATAAAATAGTAAGTTTATCATTACATAAGTCAATCAACCATGATAAGTTTTTAAATAAAATTAACAAAATAGAAAAAAATTTAAAAAAATATTTTGATTATAAAAAAAATATAAAACATTTAAACAAAGTATTTAATGGATTTTAATGACTTTTAATTTAAACAATTATTTTAAATCAAAAAATAATTTACGACCTTTGATAATTGCGGAAGTTTCAGCTAATCATTGTGGTAAAAAATCTTTGTTTTTAAAATCTATTAGATCAGCAGCGAAAAACGGGGCTGATTTAATTAAAATTCAAACCTACGAGGCTAGCGATATAACTATTAATAAATCTTTTAAAATTAAAAACTGGAATAAGAAAAAAATCTGGAAACTTTATTCTAAAGCACAAACACCTTATGCTTGGCATAAAGATGCTTTTTCTTTAGCAAAAAAGTTAAAAGTTGAATTATTTAGCTCACCATTTAGTGAAAAAGCTGTTGATTTTTTACAATCTTTTAATGTTAAGCTTTTTAAAATTGCTTCATTTGAAATTACTGACTTAAAATTAATTAGGAAAATAGCAAAAACAAAAAAGCCGATAATTATTTCAACTGGAATGGCTTCTTTGAAAGAAATTCAAGAATGTATAAGATTAATAAATAAATATCATAATAAGATTGCCTTATTACATTGTGTATCTGGTTACCCTACACCTGAAAGTGAAGCTAATTTAAAGAGAATATTAACTTTAAAAAATAAATTTAAAAAAATAAATATTGGGTTATCAGATCATACGAATGGTATTTTTACATCGATTGCATCAATTCCATATGGTGCTGTTTTTATTGAAAAACACTTTATTCTATCTAAAAAACTGAAATCATTAGATAGAAAATTTTCTATAAATCCAATTGATTTAAAAAATTTATCAAAAATTTCAAAATTAATTTATTCTTCTCTTGGAAAAGGAAATTTTGATATTCAAAAAAATGAAAAAAAATCTCTTAAATTTAGAAGATCAATTTTTTCAATTAAAAAAATTAAAAAAGGTGAAAAATTTACCTACAAAAATATATCAACTTTTAGACCTGAGGTTGGTTTAAGTGCTAAATTTTTTTTTAAAGTTTTAGGAAAAAAAGCTTCTAAAAATATTGCTCCAAATTCACCAATCTATTATAATTATTTTTAAAACAATTTACTTAAAATTATAATTTAATATCTCTACAAAAGATGGAACAATAACCTCGTCATTTTTACCAATATTAAGACTTTTTAAGGCAAGATGTAAACCACAAGTTCCATTAGTAACAGATATACAATTTTTTATTTTTGTATAATTTTTAAATCTGTTTTCGAAAAGTTCTATGAATTTGCCTTTAGATGATATCCAATTTGAATTTAAACATTCATTTACGAATTTTTTTTCAAAATTTCCTAATGTAGGTTTATAGAGAGAAATATTTTTTGGCATTAATTTAATATTACATTTTTATTTTTTTTCTAAAATACCTAAACTTGGCTCACTCTCAAAAAATATATAATGTAAGTTTTTATTTTCATGATAAATAATGTCTCTTATTCTTTCATCAAATTTTAGATTATCTTTTAAAATTAATTCTTCATTAATAATATTAATATCGTATTCTAAAACTTCCATATTTTTTAAACTACTTACAAAAACTGCGTTATTATCTTTATTTGATTTTTCTATTTGACTTATGCCAAGTGATGGTGTGAAATTTTTCACTGGTTCTATAAAACCATATTTAATATGAGATTTATGCATTGGTGCAATCTTTCTTACTTTATAATTAGCACTTACACTGTTGTAATGTTCACCATACGATGCAATTGGCCATCCAAAATTTTGTATGCCAGAGATATTTTTTGTTTTAATTAAGTTTATTTCATCTCCACCTTTCGGACCATGTTCAGTTGATAATATATAATCATCATTTATTATGAATAATCCCTGTGGATTTCTATGACCTTTACTAAGTTTTTCGTATTCACTTGTTGCTAAATCTATTTTTAATATTTTTCCAAAATTACTATTTTCATCTTGGGGAAGCGCCCAATTTCTATAATCACCAACAGTAAGAAACAAAAAATTATTTTTAAAATCCATTCTTCCACCAGCTTGAAAACCACCAAAATATTTTCGATTACTAAATTTATCACTATTTTCAATATTAACACATTCCTCGAAGCTAAAAAAATTTTCAAATCTTATATTTTCCAACTTATAATTTTTTTTTGACTTAAGCACTCCTACACTATAACAATTTTCTTTAATTTTATTAGTGTAGCTTAAATATATTTCATTTTTATATGATATTGCATCTTTGATACCTACCCATTTGAATTGATGATCTATTAAAAATTGATCTAAATTATTTTCTACATTTGAAAATTTAATTTCTCCATTATGTAACTGATCAATATTTATTCTAATAATTTTGCCTGACCAGAAAAAAATATATAAATTTTTTTCAATAACTAATAAGTACCCCTGTTTTTTATTTTTATATGGATTATTTAAATTATAGAATGGTAAAGAAATTTTTTTAAGATTATATAATTTTTTATTTTTTGTGATTAAAGTATCATTGTATGTAATCAATTCTGAATTAAGTTTATTTTGAAGTGCTTCAATAGACAATTGTTGTTTGTACAAACTTTCCTTTAATGAAGCCAAATCTCTTTCTAATATTAAATTTTTTTTTTTTATACTTGGTATTAGAAAAATAGTATCCTTTAAAAAATTTTTTATTGATTGTGGTGTATTATCTCTTAAATTTTTAACAAAACCCTCGTTTTTTGCAAAAATTACGTTGGAAAATGAAAGATAAAATATAACAATTAAAAATAGAATAAATAATAAAAATTTTTTTTTCATTAAATAAATAATACTAAATAAAAAAGATAACAGATATCGTAAAAATTTTTTTCAGTGCATAAATCAAGCCAATTGAGCTATTAGTACTGGTCAGCTGCACGCATTACTGCGCTTCCACATCCAGCCTATCAACGTGGTGGTCTACCACGGCTCTATAGGAAGAACTAGTTTTGAGGTGAGTTTCCCGCTTAGATGCTTTCAGCAGTTATCTCGTCCATACTTAGCTACCCGGCACTGCAGCTGGCGCTACAACCGGTCCACCAGTGGTATGTTCAACCCGGTCCTCTCGTACTAGGGTCAACTCCTCTCAATTCTTCTACACGCATAGCAGATAGGGACCGAACTGTCTCACGACGTTCTGAACCCAGCTCACGTACCACTTTAATTGGCGAACAGCCAAACCCTTGGGACCTGCTCCAGCCCCAGGATGTGATGAGCCGACATCGAGGTGCCAAACACTGCCGTCGATATGAGCTCTTGGGCAGTATCAGCCTGTTATCCCCGGCGTACCTTTTATCCGTTGAGCGATGGCCCTTCCACTCAGAACCACCGGATCACTATGACCGACTTTCGTCTCTGCTCGACTTGTCAGTCTCACAGTCAGGCAGGCTTATGCCATTGCACTCTACGAACGATTTCTGACCGTTCTGAGCCTACCTTCGCACGCCTCCGTTACTATTTGGGAGGCGACCGCCCCAGTCAAACTACCCACCATACAATGTCTTGATGCCGGATGACGGCAATCAGTTAGATACCAAGAAAAACAAAAGAGGTATTTCACTGGTGACTCCACAAAAGCTGACGCCTTTGCTTCAATGTCTCCCTCCTATACTAAATATGTTTTTCCTAATACCAATGTAAAGTTGCAGTAAAGGTGCACGGGGTCTTTCCGTCTAACTACGCGAACTCCGCATCTTCACGGAGAATTCAATTTCACTGAGTTGATGTTGGAGACAGCGGAGAAATCGTTACGCCATTCATGCAGGTCGGAACTTACCCGACAAGGAATTTCGCTACCTTAGGACCGTTATAGTTACGGCCGCCGTTTACTGGGGCTTCAGAAATGAGCTTGCACCCATCGCATTAACCTTCCAGCACCGGGCAGGCGTCAGACCCTATACATCCACTTACGTGTTAGCAGAGCCCTGTGTTTTTGATAAACAGTCGCTTCTCCCTGGCTTGTGCCACCCATCTTTAGTTGCCTAAAAACAGGTCTTCCTTATCCCGAAGTTACGGAAGCATTTTGCCGAGTTCCTTCAACATCATTCTCTCAAGCGCCTAAATATACTCTATTAATCCACCTGTGTCGGTTTAGGGTACGGTCTAATGATGGAGCTATTTCTTGGAACCTTTTCGCGGCAAGTTCAATCCATTAAGAACTCACAACTTACAAGATCCGTCACTACCATCTGGTTAAGGAATATTAACCTTATTTCCATCGACTACGGCTTTCGCCCTCGCCTTAGGTGCCGACTAACTCTGCGCGGATTAACCTTGCGCAGAAACCCTTGGATTTTCGGCGAAGAAGTTTTTCACTTCTTTTATCGTTACTTATGTCAGCATTCGCACTTCTGATACCTCCAGGATCCCTCACGGGTATCCCTTCACAGGCTTACAGAACGTTCCGCTACCGCTTATAAAACTCGAAAGTTTTATAAACCCACAGATTCGGTATATGATTTTAGCCCCGTTACATCTTCGGCGCAGAAACTCTATTAGACCGGTGAGCTGTTACGCTATCTTTAAAGGATGGCTGCTTCTAAGCCAACCTCCCGGCTGTTAAGGAATTTCCACATCCTTTCACACTTAATCATAATTTGGGGACCTTATCTGGTGGTCTGGGCTCTTTCCCTCTCGACCATGGACCTTAGCACCCACAGTCTGTCTGCTGAAGAACAACATTTAGCATTCGGAGTTTTATTAGGTTTGGTAAGAATCTCTTCCCCCTAGCCCATTTAGTGCTCTACCTCTAAATGTCTATTTATTCAACGCACTACCTAAATAGTTTTCGCGGAAAACCAGCTATCTACGAATTTGGTTGGCCTTTCACCCCTTACCACAAGTCATCCAAAGACTTTTCAACGTCAACTGGTTCGGTCCTCCGGTTGGTGTTACCCAACTTTCAACCTGCTCATGGTAAGCTCATTCGTTTTCGGGTCTAATTCATAAAACTAATCGCCCTATTAAGACTTGCTTTCGCTACGCCTACACCTAGATGGCTTAAGCTTGCTTTATAAATTAAGTCACTGACCCATTATACAAAAGGTACGCCGTCACTCTAAAAAGAGCTTCGACTGATTGTAGGCATGCAGTTTCAGGTTCTATTTCACTCCCCTAATAGGGGTTCTTTTCACCTTTCCCTCACGGTACTAGTTCACTATCGGTCACTGAAGAGTATTTAGGCTTAGAGGGTGGTCCCCCTATATTCGAGCAGGATTTCACGTGTCCCGCTTTACTCAAGAATTCTGTTAAACATTACTCATACGGGACTATCACCCTCTATGGTTAGCATTTCCAAACTATTCAAATTTTTTTAACAAAACTACTGGCCTAGTCCGCGTTCGCTCGCCACTACTAACGGAATCTCAATTGATTTTTTTTCCTCTGGTTACTTAGATGTTTCAGTTCTCCAGGTTGTCTCTTTAAACCTATGTATTCAGTTTAAAGTACCACATAAAGTGGTGGGTTTCCCCATTCGGAAATTTTCGGATCAAAACTTACATACAGCTCCCCGAAACTTATCGCAGTATATCACGTCCTTCATCGGCTTTCAGTGCCAAGGCATCCACTACACGCCCTTAAACGCTTGATTTATGCACAGAAAAAAATTCTGTGTTGAATCAAATTTTTATTTTGAACATTAGCTAATAACATTGCTAATGTTCGGATATAGATATTGATATTAATTATTATTTATATTTACAATTTTATATAACTAAGTGTTCTGGTGGAGGATAGCGGGATCGAACCGCTGACCTCCTGAATGCAAATCAGGCGCTCTCCCAGCTGAGCTAATCCCCCATGATCTTAAATTGGTGGGCCGAGAAAGACTCGAACTTTCGACCCCACCCTTATCAAGGGTGTGCTCTAACCAACTGAGCTACCGGCCCCCATGCAAGAGAAACACTACTTTAAGAAGAGAAATGAGGACGGTCAACATTACCTGTATATTATTTAGAATGAAATTTTACTTTCATTCATCCTTAGAAAGGAGGTAATCCAGCCGCAGGTTCCCCTACGGCTACCTTGTTACGACTTCACCCCAGTCGCTGACTATACCGTGGTCAAGGGTTTGAAACCTTGCCTTAAGGTAGAACCAACTCCCATGGTGTGACGGGCGGTGTGTACAAGACCCGGGAACGCATTCACCGTGGCACGCTGATCCACGATTACTAGTAATTCCAGCTTCATGCACTCGAGTTGCAGAGTGCAATCCGAACTGAGGTATCTTTTAAGGATTTGCTTGACCTCGCAGTCTTGCTTCCTGTTGTAGATACCATTGTAGCACGTGTGTAGCCCAACACGTAAGGGCCATGAGGACTTGACGTCATCCCCACCTTCCTCCAGCTTATCACTGGCAGTTCTTTCAGAGTGCCCAACTTAATGATGGCAACTAAAAGTGAGGGTTGCGCTCGTTGCGGGACTTAACCCAACATCTCACGACACGAGCTGACGACAGCCATGCAGCACCTGTGTTTCGTCCGGCCGAACCGAAAACTTTAATCTCTTAAAGTCGCGACGAACATGTCAAGTGTTGGTAAGGTTCTGCGCGTATCTTCGAATTAAACCACATGCTCCACTACTTGTGCGGGTCCCCGTCAATTCATTTGAGTTTTAACCTTGCGGTCGTACTCCCCAGGCGGTGTGTTTATCGCTTTCGCTGCGACACTGAAAATAAATTTCCAACGTCTAACACACATCGTTTACGGCATGGACTACGAGGGTATCTAATCCTCTTCGCTACCCATGCTTTCGTTCCTCAGTGTCAGTAATGATCCAGAAAGCTGCCTTCGCAATTGGTATTCTTTCTAATATCTACGAATTTCACCTCTACACTAGAAATTCTGCTTTCCTCTATCATACTCTAGCTGAAAAGTTTTGATGGCAGTTCCAGAGTTAAGCTCTGGGATTTCACCACCAACTTTTTCAACCACCTACGAACTCTTTAAGCCCAGTAATTCCGAACTACGCTAGGTCCCTTCGTATTACCGCGGCTGCTGGCACGAAGTTAGCCGGACCTTCTTATTCGGGTACAGTCATTTTCTTCCCCGACGAAAGAGCTTTACAACCCAAGGGCCTTCTTCACTCACGCGGCATCGCTGCATCAGAGTTTCCTCCATTGTGCAAGATTCCCCACTGCTGCCTCCCGTAGGAGTTTGGGCCGTGTCTCAGTCCCAATGTGGCTGATCATCCTCTCAAATCAGCTATTGATCACAGTCTTGGTAGGCCATTACCCCACCAACAAACTAATCAAGTGCAGGCTCATCCAATGGTGCATAAAGCTTTCTCCGTAAAGACTTATCCAGTATTAGCACAAGTTTCCTCGTGTTATTCCAGGCCAAAGGGTAGATACCCACATGTTACTCACCCGTCTGCCACTAAGTATTGCTACTTCGTTCGACTTGCATGTGTTAGGCGTGCCGCCAGCGTACGTTCTGAGCCATGATCAAACTCTCAAGTTTAAAAACGGCGCACACTAGCTTCCATATAAATTCTAAGAATAAAATTTATATGATATTGAAGTGTGTACGACAAATTTTTGGTAACCTTAACCGTCCACACTTCTCTTCTTAATTTTTACGTTTTAAATAGCTAATTGAGCAAAAAAGGCTCAATAATCCTCACTTATTTATTGTGTTAACAATATTTTTACTGAGAAAGTTCAGTGCTTATAGGCTAAAATGATAGGAAATCAAGCGTTTAACATTAAAAAATTGGATTAAAATGTAGGATTTTTAAGGGTTTTTTTTGATTTTTAAGTTTCTCTAAACTAATAATTGTAACCTATTCATTTTCAAATGCTAAAAAATTTAAAATATAAAATCAGAAAAAATATTCAAATCTTTGGTCTCATTTTTTTAATTGTCATTACAATAGTGTCAACGAGCTATTTTAATTTAAAAAAAATTAATAATATTCAGTCTTACAATAATTTTATTGATAATATTTATTTTAAAAAAACTATAAGTCATTTAATTGATAACCTTGAACCCAAATACATAAAAATTAAACATAAAATAAAATCTGGAGAAACTTTTGACAAAATTTTAGAAAACTATTCGATTGAAAAAAGTGAAATCCTTAAAATAAAAAACTCTCTTAAAGACAAAGTTGATCTGAACAAATTAAATACAAAACAAATAATTCAATTTAATTTAGACAAAACAAATAATAAAATTAGTGAATTTGTGTATCAAAATTCAAATACTCAAAAAATATTTTTACAAAGAAATATCGATAATGACAAATTTAATCAAGAAATTTTATCAATAAAACTGGATAAAAAAATAGTTTATAAGGAAAATATAATTTTACAAAGTCTTTACAAAGCTGCTACCGACCAAAATATTCCAGCTAATGCAATAATTGAGTTTGCAAGAATTTATGGATTTCAAGTAGATTTTCAAAGAGATATAAGAAAACAGGATAAATTTCAAATTATGTATGAAATATTCTTAAACGAAAAAAAAGAGATAATTGAAACTGGAGAGATTCTTTTTGCTAATCTAAAACTTAGTGGTCAAGATAATAATTTGTATTATTTTGATAATGATGGCAGTGAAGGTCATTATGATAAAAATGGAAAAAGTGTTAAGAAAGCATTAATGAAGACACCAATAAATGGTGCGAGACTTTCATCTCCTTTTGGAATGAGAAAACATCCTATAGATGGTTTTAATAAAATGCATAGAGGAACTGATTTTGCTGCACCAATGGGAACTCCTATTATGGCATCAGGAGATGGTGTAGTAAAAAAAGCAGGATGGTGTGGTGGTGGAGGAAATTGTGTAAAAATAAAACATAATTCTACCTATCAAACTATTTATGCTCACATGTCAAAATTTGCTCGTGGTATTAAAGCAGGTGTCAGAGTTAAACAAGGTCAAACTATAGGTTATGTAGGATCAACAGGTAAATCAACTGGTCCTCATTTACACTATGAGGTTATAGTTAATGGAAAAAAAGTTAATTCTCAAAAACTAAAACTGCCATCTGGAAAGATATTAAAAGGTAAAGAAAGAAAAATTTTTGAGACTAAGAAAATCAAATTAGATGTTTTAAAATCTGAAAAAATTATAGGGATAAACTAAAGACTTAAACTTGAGTTTCTGGAACTTTTTCTTCCTCATTATCTTTTTTTGCTTCATTAGCTAAATTATTTTTTAAAGTTTCTTCATTTTGTATCTTAGTTTCCTCTGAAAGATTAGCTTGATCCACACTTTTATTTTCAGAATATCTCTCTCTTCTAATACTTTCTCTTTCATTTAAAACTCTTGTAAAATGATCTGCGTGTTGAAGATAATTTTCAGATAAAATTTTGTCACCATTTGAAGAGGCCTCTCTCGCTAAATCGTTATATTTTTCAATTAATTTTGGCGCATTATGATTGTTTCTCCCAGGAACTTTCCTTTTAAAATTCTCATTGTTTGAGAAATTTGATCCAAATTTTGGTCTTTCCCCGTTTGATTTGAAGCTTCTGTCGTTTCTTCTAAAATTATTTCTTCTATTGTTATTATTATTATTTCTAAATGTTACCATGATTTCTTAAAACTATATTTTTGTACAAACTATACATCGATCGTTATTGGCAAGATCTTTGTTAATACTATTAATATAAAATCCCTCTTTTTTTAATAAACTAATTACTTTATTTTTTTGATCAAAACCTATCTCTAAAACAAACCTACCATTCCTCTTAATCAGTTCAGATGATTTTTTAATTACTTTTCTGATTGCTGATAAACCATCTAATCCACCGTCTAAAGCTAGTTTTGGTTCAAACTTAGCAACATCTTTTTCCAAATATTTTAACTTAAAATTTTTAATATATGGAGGATTAGATATAACTAAGTCATATTTGCCTAAATTGAATTTGTCAACATTAGATTTAAATAATTTAAGTTTGGAGGTTAAATTAAGCTTAATTGCGTTTAATTTACATATTTTTAAACAACTTTTGCTTATATCGATTCCTGTTCCATAAAAACTTTTTCTC
This sequence comes from uncultured Pelagibacteraceae bacterium, assembly GCA_902539165.1. Classification (GTDB taxonomy): domain Bacteria; phylum Pseudomonadota; class Alphaproteobacteria; order Pelagibacterales; family Pelagibacteraceae; genus Pelagibacter. Next base: position 253,295 of record CACBHY010000001.1, on the reverse strand, counting down.
TCTTTTAAGATTGATAGGAGTATACATCCTGATCCAACGCCAATCTCTAGTATATTCATTTTTTTTTTATCTACAGTTAAATCTAAAACTTTCTCAATAACTAATTCTGTATCTGGTCGAGGTATCAAAATATCATCTGATACAGTAAATTCTGAGTTCCAAAAGAATTTTTTATTTGTTAAATAAGCAATTGGCTTTCCAATTGATCTTATTTTTATCAATTTTTGAAAAGTATTTAAATCCTCTTTATCGAGATCTTTTTTAGGATTAAGCAAAATATATTTTCTATCTTTCTCGATTGCTGTCGTCATTAGTATTTCAGAGTCTAAGTAAGGATTTTTTATTAAATTATCTTTTAACACTTTTGCACCATTAATAATTGCTGAATTAATATTCATTATTTTAAATTATTTAAGCTTTCTTCTTGAGCTTGTAAAGTTAATGACTCAATCATTTCATCAAAGGCTTCGCCTTCTAAAAATTCTTCTAATCTATGTAGTGTTAAGTTTATTCTGTGATCTGTAACTCTTCCTTGGGGAAAATTATAAGTTCTAATTCGCTCTGACCTATCTCCAGTCCCAATTTTTGTTTTACGATCTTTTGATCGTTCTTGATCGATTCTTGATCTCTCTAGTTCATACAAACGTGCTCTCAGTATTTTCATTCCTTTTGCTTTATTTTTGTGTTGTGATTTTTCATCCTGCTGTGAGACTGATAATCCAGTAGGAATATGAGTTATTCTAACAGCACTATCAGTTGTATTAACTGATTGCCCTCCAGGTCCACCGGCTCTAAAAACATCTATTCTTAAATCTGATTCGTTTATATTTAAGTCAACTTCTTCTGCTTCAGGTAATACAGCAACTGTTGCTGCTGACGTATGAACTCTTCCTTGAGTTTCAGTATCAGGAACTCTTTGGACACGATGAACTCCACTCTCATATTTTAGTGTTGAATAAATATTATTACCTTTAATTGAAGCTATAACCTCCTTTAAGCCACCGGCATCACTTCTTGAAATTGAAATAAGTTCTAAGGACCATTTTTTTTTATGACTTACTTTTTCATACATTTTAAAGAGATCAGAAGCAAATAAACTTGCTTCTAATCCACCAGTTCCTGCTCTTATTTCAATAATAGCATTTTTTTTATCTGCTTCGTCTTTTGGAAGCAAAAATAGTTTTAATTTTTTTTCGTTTGTCTCGTGTTGTATTTGTAAATCACTTAATTCAGTTTCAGCCATATGTTTTAGTTCTTGATCAGATGAACTATCGTTTAATATTTTTTCTAATTCTTTTTTATCATTATTAAACGAAATATATTTTTTTGCATTTTCAATAATTTCATTTACATCTGAATATTCTTTTGATTTTTCCGCAAATAACTTTCTATCGATATTCCCAGAAGATAAATCTTTTTCTAATGTAGAATGCCTTGATATAAGTTCTTCAATAGTTTTATTGGGTATCATTTTTAGTTTTCCAGCTCAGAAACCTTTTTTTCAACTTCTGTAACAACTTTTTCAATAATATCTTTGGTCAAAACTCTTTCTTTTTGTACACCAGATAAATAAAGCATATTATTACCTTTTCCGCCTCCGGTAATACCTATGTCGGTCATAGCTGCTTCTCCAGGTCCATTTACAACACATCCTATAATTGACAAGGTTATTGGTGTTTTTATATGAGAAAGTTTTTCCTCTAATATTTTTACAGTATCAATTACTTGGAAAGCTTGTCTTGCACAAGAGGGGCATGATATGATTTTAACTCCCCTATTTCTTAGATTTAATGATTTTAGAATTTCATTTCCTATTGTTACTTCTTTCGTAGGATTATCTGATAAGGAAACTCTTATTGTGTCTCCAATTCCATCCATTAAAAGACTTCCTAGTCCTATAGAAGACTTTATACTTCCAGATACAAAACTCCCAGCCTCAGTAATGCCTAAATGAAGAGGATAATCACACACTTTAGACAATTGTCTGTAAGCACCAATTGATAAAAAAACATCTGATGACTTAACACTTATTTTAAAATTAAAAAAATCTTTATCTTCTAAAATTTTTATATTTCTTAAAGCACTTTCCACCAGAGCTTCTGGGCAAGGTTCTTTAAACTTATCTAATATATCTTTTTCTAATGATCCAGCATTTACTCCAATTCTAACCGAACAACCATTATTCTTTGCTGCACTAAGGACATCATGAATTTTTGACTCCTCACCAATATTACCAGGGTTTATCCTTAAGCATTTAGCTCCGTTTTCAGCTGCTTCGATCGCTCTTTTATAATGAAAATGAATATCTGCTACTACTGGGATAGATACATGTTTAACTATTTCTTTAAGAGCTTTGGTTGACTCTGTATCTGGACACGAAACTCTAACTATATCGGCTCCTTCCTCAGCAATATCATTAATTTGATTTATTGTTGCTTTAACATCCGTTGTTAAAGTGTTGGTCATGGATTGAACAGAAATTGGATTATCACCACCAATTTTGACATTTCCAACATTTATTACTTTTGTTTTTCTTCTCCTGATATCTCTAAATGGTCTAACACTCATTTAATTAATCTAATTTAAATTCTTTATGTAAAGATGCAATTGCCTTTTTAACATGCTTTGCTGATACTAAAACTGAAATTTTGATTTCAGATGTTGAAATAACTAAAATATTTATTTTTTTTGAAGCTAAAGCTTGGAACATTCTATAAGTTATTCCTGGCGTTGTAATCATTCCAACACCAATTATTGAGACTTTAGATAAATTTCTGTCAAAAGATAATTTTTGATATGAAATACTTTTATTTTCTTTTATTAGCTTTTCAGTTTTTTTAAGATCCTCAGATTTGATTGTGAAAGTCAAATCGGTATTTTTTCCATTTTGTGAGATATTTTGAACAACCATATCAACATTAATCAAATTTTTAGATAATGGTTTAAAAATTGACGCAGCAACACCGGGTCTGTCCTTAACACCAACTATTGTAATTTTAGCATCATTTTTTGTTGAAGAGATTCCAGTAATTATTTGATCACTAAATGATTTTTTTGAATTTGTAATTAAAGTGCCTGACTTGGATGCAAAAGAAGATTGTACTTTGATGTTTATTTTATTCAGCTTTGCGTCCTGAATTGAAGTTGGTTGCATAACTTTTGAACCTAATGATGCCATTTCAAGCATCTCATCATAAAAAATTTTTTTAATTTTTTTTGCTTTTTTGTGCTGTCGTGGATCTGTAGTATAAATTCCTTCTACGTCAGTGAATATTATACATTCGTCAGCTTTAATATATTTAGCTAACATTATTGCTGTTGCGTCAGAACCGCTTCTACCAATAGTAGTTATTCTATAATTTTTATTAATGCCTTGAAAACCAGTTACAACTGGAACTCCTCCATTTTTAATATATTTATTTAATTCTTTAATATTTATTTTATTTATTCGAGCACCTGAGTAGTTTCCATCTGTAACAATAGGTAGCTGCCAGGACAACCAAGATCTAGATTTTAATCCAATATGATTCAATCTTCCTGCTATAAGTGCACAAGAAACTTGTTCACCAGTAGATAATAATGCGTCATATTCTGCCAAATCAAAATTATTACTTACAGACTTAGATTTATTAATTAAGTCGTTAGTAACACCACTCATAGCAGAAGAAATTACAACCACATTATATTTTTTCTTTTTATAATTAGCTATAATTTTACATACTTTTTTTATTCTATTGATGCTACCTACAGAAGTCCCGCCAAATTTTAATACCACAGTTTTCATGATCAGCTGATTAATTGTTATTTAATTATTATTTAATTAATATTTGATAAAATACATCTTAATTGCTATGTCAACTAATTATCTTCAATGAGTAGTGTAAATAAAATAGAAATAGAAAAATTTTCAAATATGGCGGATGAATGGTGGGATCCCCATGGAAAATTTAAACCTTTACATAAATTCAATCCAATCCGTATTAAATATATTAAAGAAAATATAATTAGACAATTTAAAATAAAAAATAAGAATAAGCCTCTTTCTGGAATTAATATTTTAGATATCGGTTGTGGTGGTGGTCTGCTTTCTGAACCAATGTGTAGATTAGGTGCCAATGTAACCGGAATTGATGCATCAATAAAAAATATTAAGATTTCAAAACTCCACGCAAAAAAAGATAAGCTTAAAATTAATTATATTTGTTCATCTCCTGAAAAATTAAAAATTAGTAAAAAATTTGATGTAATACTAAATATGGAAATAGTTGAGCATGTAGAGGATATTTCTTTCTTTTTAAAATCATGTTCTAAGCTTTTAAATAAAAATGGATTAATGTTCGTTGCAACAATTAATAAAACTTTAAAGTCTTATGTATTCGCTATAGTTGGAGCAGAATACGTTTTAAGGTGGTTACCTATAGGAACTCATGACTGGGAAAAATTTGTTAAACCAGAGGAGCTTAAAGAAATTTTATCCAAAAATAATTTATCCTTAAAAAAATTCGATGGAATGCATTTTAATATAATAAAAGATGAGTGGAGTATTACAAATGACCTTTCCGTTAATTATATTGCAAAATTTTTAAAAAATTAATTATTTTTATCTTCTATCCAAGGAATCATCTGCGCATCTATTCCTTCTTCTTTAAGCTCTTTAAGATCTTGTTTGGAGGCACTTCCATAAATGCCTCTTGATTTTTTTTTACTATCATAATGAATTGATCTTGCCTCGTAAGCAAAATTATCTCCCACATATTGGAAATTAGCTTTGATGAACTTTTGATAATTTTTAATAGTTTTTTTAATTTTTTGATATTTTTTTGTATCAAATTTAGACTCTGATTTCGATTTGCTATTTATTAGTTGTGGAGCCATCAAAGTTTTTTGTACTTTAAGTGAGTTGCAGTTATGACAAGTTAAAAGTTTTCTTTTTTTTAATCTTTCATATTCATTTGATGATGCAAACCAGCTATCGAACTTTAAATTACAACCTTTGCATTCAAGTTTATATTTTATCATATTTGATAAGTAATAATTAGATAAAATTTTTCAATATCATTTAGCTTCTGTAATCCGCATTTATATCTATATATTTCTTAGTTAGGTCCATAGTGTATGCAGTAAAATCTTTTTTTCCTGTGAAAACTTCAACACTTATCTCAATATTTTCACTTTTCATATATTTGGCTGCTAACACTTCATTATAATTTTGGTACAATTTTCCATCTTGAACTATTTTTAAATTTCCAAATTTAATCGATAGTTTTTTTAAATTAATTTTTGGTCCTGCCTTACCAATTGCCATTATAATTCTTCCCCAGTTTGGATCCTCGCCTGCAATCGCAGTTTTAACTAAGGGCGAATTCCCTATTGAAAAAGCTATTTTTTTTGCCTCTATTTCATTTTTACACTTAGATACGTTTATAGAAATAAATTTTGATGCTCCCTCACCATCTGCAACAACTCTTTTGGCTAAATTTAATAAAACATTATTTAAAGCTCTATCAAAATTTTTAATTTTATTATCATTTATACTTTTTATTTTTGAATTATTGATACTATTAGTAGCAAAAATAGACACCATATCGTTTGTACTAGTGTCTCCATCACAAGAAATAGCATTAAAAGTATTTAAAATATTTTTTTTTAATAATTTACTTAAAATATCATTAGATAAGCTTGCATCTGTAAAAATATAGGCCAATGTTGTTGCCATATCAGGTTGAATCATGCCCGACCCTTTAGCAATCCCATAAATTTTTATTTTTTCACTTCCTATCTTGCACTCTTCCATTGCAATTTTTGGTTTTGTATCAGTAGTCATTATTCCAAGTGCTGCTTTCATCCAAATAAATTTATTTTGAGTGTAACGAATTCTACTAATTAGATTTGGTATTTGATGAGATATTTTTTCAAATGGAAACACTTCTCCAATAGTGCCCGTGCATCCAAATAGAATTTCTTTTGGGTTAATTTTTCTAGGGAATTCTTCATCTTGTTTTTGTTTTTCTGTTAAACCTTTTGATATCAAATCTGATAACTTTTTTAAACTTTCGTATCCGTGTGTTCCAGTAAATGCATTAGCATTTCTAGTATTTACAATTAAACAAATCACTTTTTTAGTATTTTGATTTAAATTCCATTTTATATTTTCGGAAACAATTTTAGACTGTGTATATATAGAGGCATGATTTGCACCGTTTCTAAAATAGAACATTGATAAATCATCTCTGTTGGTTTTATACAAATTTGCACTTAGAACTGAAATAGATAGGCCGTCTAGATGGTCTAAGTCTTGAAAATCCATCATTTTTGTATTTTTTGATTGCGATGATAGAAAATTTGTAAAATTAATTCCCATGTTGTTTAAATTATTTATTTAATACATATATTAAACATAATATTTAAAGAATATATCAAATAGTCATGTTCAATCCATTAAATCTAATCTCCAAATTTATTAAATCCAACAATCAAAAAGAGTTGGATAGAATAGGAAAAATTGTAGAAAAAATTAATCTTATTGAAAACAAATATAAAAGTCTAGAAGACTCAGATTTTCCTAAAAAAACTGATGAATTTAAACAACAGTTGAGGAGTGGAAAATCTTTAAATGAAATCTTACCGGAGGCGTTTGCACTTGTAAGAGAGGCCTCACTTAGAATTAGAAATGAGAGACATTTTGATGTTCAACTAATTGGTGGTGTAATCTTGCATGAAAATAAGATTGCAGAGATGAGAACGGGTGAAGGTAAAACTCTAACTATAACTCTTGCAGCCTACTTAAATGCCTTAGATGAAAAAGGTGTTCACATAGTTACGGTGAATGATTATTTGGCAAAAAGAGACTCTTTAGAGATGGGCCAAATTTATAATTTTCTAGGTTTGACTTCTGGTTACATAAATAACGACCAAGATGACTTACAGAGAAAAAAGAATTACGATTGTGATATTACTTATGCAACAAATAGTGAATTAGGTTTTGATTATCTAAGAGATAATATGAAATTTTCAGAAAAAGAGATGGTTCAAAGAGAACATTTCTACGCTATTGTTGATGAAATAGACTCTTGTTTAATCGACGAAGCAAGAACTCCTTTGGTTATTTCTGGGGCAGCTGATGATAAAACTCATCAATATCTGGCTATTGACACACTAGTTAGACAATTGAATTCAAATGATTACGAAATAGATGAAAAAGAGAAAAATATTCTCTTAACAAATGAGGGAATAAATAATGTAGAAAAAATATTTTCAGATGCGGGGATACTTAAAAATAATAATTTTTATGATCCAGAAAATTTAAATTTAGTTCATCATGTAAATCAAGCCTTAAGGGCTAATCATTTGTTCGAAAAAGGTAAAGATTATATTATTAAAGATCAGTCTTTAAAAATCATTGATGAACTTACTGGAAGAATACTTGAAGGAAGACGATATGGAGAGGGACTACATCAGGCTTTAGAGGCAAAAGAAAAAGTTACTATACAGTTGGAGAATCAAACTCTTGCTTCAATTACTTATCAAAATTACTTCAAACTTTATAAAAAATTATCAGGTTGCACGGGTACAGCTGCAACAGAGTCTGAAGAATTCTTTGAAATCTATAATTTGCCAGTTGTGGTTATACCTACAAATAATAAAATGATAAGATTAGATCATAATGATCAAATTTTTAGAACTGAAAAAGAAAAAAATAATTCTATAATAAATAAAGTTATAGAATGTAATAGTTTAGGTCAGCCAATACTTATGTTTACATCTAGTATTAATAAGTCAGAAATTTATTCTGAGCTGTTGGATAAAAACAATATAAAACATGTGGTTTTAAACGCAAAAAATCATGAAAATGAAGCTGAAATAATCGCAAATGCTGGTAAAGAAAAATCAGTAATTATTACAACTAGCATATCTGGAAGAGGTGTAGATATTCAGCTTGGGGGGAAAAGGGGATCTATTCAAGAGGACGAATTAAAAATCAACAAACAGAGAGTTAAATCCTTGGGAGGATTATTTGTCATCGGCACTGAGAGAATGGAGTCCAGAAGAGTCGATAATCAAGCCAGAGGAAGATCTGGGAGACAAGGGGATGAGGGAAGTTCAGTATTTTATGTAAGCCTTGATGATGACTTAATGAGAATTTTTGGTTCTGAATCTATGAATAAAATGTTGGAGAAGTTAGGATTAAAAGATGGTGAAAGTATTGATCACCCTTGGATAAACAAAGCTTTAGAGAGAGCACAACAAAAAGTGGAGGCAAGAAACTTTGATATTAGAAAGACTTTAATTAAATTTGACAATGTTCTAAATGATCAAAGGCATGTAATTTTTTCTCAAAGAAAGAATGTAATTAGCAGCAAAAATATCTTTGAATATTCAGATCAATTTTTAGAGGAAATTGTTGAAAATATTATTAAATTAAAAATTCAAAATCTTTCTGACCCAAAAAGTGAAGTTTTCTCAAAAAAAATTAGACAAATTGTAGGAAAAAGTTTTGAAGAAAATGAAATGCAGGGTTTAATTTCTGCTAAAGATAATGAATTAAAAAATAAAATTAAAAAAAAGTTTGAAAAAACAAGAAATGAAAGAATAACACTTTTAGGAGAAGAGCAAGCAAAAGAAATTGAAAAAAGAATATTTCTTCAATCCATAGATTTAAATTGGAAATCTCATATTCAATATTTGGAACAACTAAGACAAGTGATAGGGCTTAGATCTTATGGTCAAAGAGATCCTTTAGTGGAATATAAAAAAGAAGCATTTACTCTATTTTCAAATCTTCTAGAAAAACTCAAATTGGATTTTATTACAATACTAATTAATCTTAAAGTTGTTCAACAAGAAGAACCTGAAATTCAACGCTCAGAGAAAATTGATACAATGGATAATCCAAAATGTCTTTTAATGACTAAAAAAAACGAAAAAATTTCTAGAAACGAAAGATGTGAAGCAACAGGAAAAAAATTTAAAAATTGTTGTGGAGCATTATAATTTATTATACTAAGAAAAAAAATAGAGCTAATAATAGCATACTTATACCAATACCCATTTGTACTTTTCTTAATTTTAAAATATTTTCAAATTTATTTTTTTTGACAGTTAATGAACTTAAATCTTGTGAGGTACTTATAAATCCATCATTTCTACCTATCTTCAAAAACTTATTTTTTCTCTCATTTGTTAACTCCTCTGGAGACATGTCTTTGAAGTAATCTAAATTTTGTGTAATGGAAGTTTTTACGTTTTCGAGCATTGTATCTCTATCTCTATGTGCACCACCTAAAGGTTCGGGTATAATTTCATCTATAATTTTTAATTTCAATAAATCTTTTGCTGAAAGCTTCATCGCTTTTGCAGCATCAAGCATTTTCTTAGGGTCTCTCCAAAGAATAGTTGCACATCCCTCAGGAGATATCACGGAATAGATTGCATTCTCAAACATGATAACTTTATTTGATGATGCAAGAGCAATTGCTCCTCCAGAACCACCCTCACCAATTATTATTGCAATTGTTGGAACCTTAAGTTCCATGCAACATTCTATAGATTTTGCTATCGCTTCTGCTTGACCCCTCTCCTCTGCACCAACACCCGGATATGCGCCAGGAGTATCTATAAAGGATATAATTGGAATATTAAATTTGTTTGCCAAATTCATTAATCGAATTGTTTTCCTATATCCCTCAGGTCTCATCATTCCAAAGTTTCTCTCAATTCTACTGTTTAAATCCTCTCCTTTTTCCTGTCCAATCACTAAAACCGAATTTCCTTTAAATTTTGCAAAACCAGTTAACACTGATTTATCTTCACCATAATGACGATCACCTGAGAGAGAAATAAAATCCTCAAACAAGTTATCTATAAAAAATTTGGATTTTGGTCTATCTTCATGCCTTGCAACCATAGTTGTTTGCCATGGATCTAGATTTGAGTAAGTATCTTTTAGTTTTTCATCTAACTCTGCTTGGGTACTAGATATTTTTTGAGTATCAACTTCTGATAGTCCCTCTTTAATATATGGATCCTTTAATTTTTCTATCTCATTTTCAAGATTTTTAATGTCATTTTCAAAATTAAGATAATTTTTCATGATTTACTTATATCTGATAGTTAAATCATAAAAAAGGCCATAAAATGATGAATTATTTAAATGGTAATTGTTAATAATTGACTAAATAATTTTAAAAGATAGAAATTCATGATCGGGAGAGACTATACAGATTTTAGCGCCGAAGGAGCAACCACCCCGGAAACTCTCAGGCAAACGGACCGATACAGGCATAACACTCTGGAAAGAGATTAAATTCCACCGAAGGAGCAAAACTCTCAGGTAAAAATACAGAAGGGGTAACAAAAGTGCTATGCAAGAAAAATATATAAATATTAAAAGTTTAAAGGTATCTAGCGATCTTCTTCAATTTGTAAAGGATGAGTTACTAAAAGAAACAGAGATATCACCAGAAAAATTTTGGGAAGGTTTTGAGAAGACTGTAAATGAATTAGCACCTAAAAATAGAGAATTAGTAAAAATTAGAAAAGATTTGCAGAACAAAATTGATGATTGGCATATCAAAAACAAAGGATCCGAATTCAATTTCGAAGAGTATAAAAAATTTTTAATTGAAATAAAATATTTAAGAGAAGAAGGACCTGATTTTCAAATTGAAACAAAAGATGTTGATGATGAGATAACAAAAATAGCAGGACCTCAACTAGTTGTGCCAGTTATGAACGCAAGATATGCGCTAAATGCTGCTAATGCTAGATGGATGAGCTTATATGATAGTCTATATGGGACAGATATGATTGAAGACTCAGAAGACAGCGTGTCTGAAAGATATGACCCGTTAAGAGGTGAAATGGTAATAAAATATGGACGAGATTTTTTAGATAAACATTTTCCATTAGCAGGATTAAGTTGGCAAAAAATTACAAGTTTTGCAGTCAAGTATGGAAAATTTAAGGCATTAAAGGGAGCTGATATATTTGATTTGTTAGATGAAGAAAAATTTGTTGGACATAGAGGTGAGAGTGATAATCCTTCAGCAATTATCTTAAAAAATAATAATTTACATATAGAAATTCTTAAAAACTCAAAAGCATTTGCTGCTCAACAAGATCATGCAGGAATAAGTGACATAATTTTAGAGTCAGCCGTATCTACTATATGTGATAATGAGGATAGTGTAGCAGCAGTTGACTCTGATGATAAAATTATTTGTTATAGAAATTGGCTAGGTTTAATGCGTGGAGACCTTAAGTCAAAATTTGAAAAAGATGGAAAATTATATGAGAGAAAGCTTAATCCAAATAGAAGTTATATTTCTAAAAATGGTAAAGGTTTAAAATTACATGGCAGAAGCCTTCTACTTGTAAGAAATGTAGGGCACTTAATGACAAACCCTTCAATTATCTTAAATGACGGAAATGAAGTGCCAGAAGGTATTTTAGATGCGTTTATAACGACAGCCGCAGCACTTCATGATCTAAAGAAAAAAAGTAATTCAAGAACTGGGTCTGTATATATTGTTAAACCTAAAATGCATGGACCAGACGAAACAGCATTTACAGATTTAATTTTTTCAAAAGTGGAAGAAGTCTTGGGCTTAAAACAATATACTTGTAAAATTGGTATTATGGACGAGGAGCGGAGAACATCTAGCAATCTTAAGGAGTGCATAAGAACTTTGAAAAATAGGGTATTTTTTATCAATACAGGATTTTTAGATAGAACTGGTGATGAAATGCATACATCGATGATGGCCGGACCTATGATTAAAAAAGGAGAAATGAAGTCATCAAAATGGCTTACGGCTTACGAAAATAGAAATGTGGATATTGGATTAAAATGTGGTTTTTCCGGTAAAGCTCAAATTGGTAAAGGTATGTGGGCTATGCCTGATAAAATGAAAGATATGATGGAACAAAAAATTGGACATTTAAAAGCTGGTGCAAATTGTGCTTGGGTACCATCTCCGACCGCAGCCGCTTTACACGCATTACATTATCATGATGTAAACATTTTTAATGAACAGAAAAAAATTTTAAATAGAGATCAAGCTAAGCTTGATGATCTTCTAACAATACCAATAGCAGATAGAACTAATTGGTCTGTTGATGAAATAAATAATGAGATAAGTAATTCTGCACAATCTTTACTAGGATATGTTGTAAGATGGGTTGATCAAGGAGTGGGTTGTTCTAAAGTTCCAGATATTAACAATATAGGTTTAATGGAGGATAGAGCAACTTTAAGAATTTCATCACAACACATCGCAAACTGGATACATCACGGAATTACTACTAAAATTCAAGTCACTGAAATTATGAAAGAAATGGCAAAGGTTGTAGATGGTCAAAATAAAAATGATTCTAAATATATAAAAATGAGTGACGACCTCGAAAACTCTATAGCTTTTAAAACTGCATGTGATTTAGTTTTTAAAGGTATAGAGCAGCCTTCTGGATATACCGAACCGCTATTACATGTTAATAGATTGGATAAGAAATCTAGTCTGAATTAGAAATTAAATTTGAACGATTTTTAAAAGCTGAAAATAAAGTTCCATCATCCAAACTTTCTATTTCACCTCCAACAGGCAGACCTTGAGCTAACTTCGTTACTTTAACCTCAATACCTTCTAGGCTGTCTTGTACATAAAAAGCAGTTGTCTGACCCTCGACCGTTGCGCTTGTAGCTAAAATTACTTCATCAATATTATCTTTTTTTACTCTTTCTACTAAAGAATTAATTAGCAAGTCCTCTTTTTTTTGACCAACTGACGAAATTGTACCTCCTAAAATATGAAAATATCCACTGAATATATTAGAACTTTCTATGCTCCATTGATCAGAGATATTCTCAACAACACATATCTTATTATATTTTTTTTCAACAATCTTACAGTCATCGAAATTACACTCGATTGAATTTGATTTTAAAATTCCACAAATCTTACAACGAACAATATTTTTGTATACATCAGCTAATGACTTTGCCAAAGGCTTAACAAGCTCATCACGATTATTGATTAATTTTAATACAATACGCTTTGCTGATTTAGGGCCTAAGCCTGGTAGTTTTGATATTAGTTTAACCAGCTCATCTATTTCGTTAATGTTTTGCATGAATTATAAAGGCCATTTAAAACCGGGTATACCAAAACCACCTGTGGCTTTTGAAATTTCTTCAGAAGTTTTTGATTTCAACTGTGCTTTAGCGTTATTGTGAGCAGCAACAATTAAATCTTCAATAATAGCTTTGTCCTCTTTCATAATTTCATCAGATAGTTTTATTGTTTGCATTTCACCTTCACCATCAAGGGTTATTGTTACAGAATTAGAGCCGGAAACTCCCTCTACTCTTATTTCCTTAATTTTCTGTTGGCTTTCTTTCATTTTTGCTTCAAGCTCTTTAGCTTTATCTAAAATCTTACTGAAATCAGTCATTTTGACCCTCATCCTTCCTCAACTTCACATCTATTAATTCTGCATCAGGAAAGTTTTCTATTATATTTTTATAAGCTTCTGAAGATTTTGCTTCATCAATTAAAAGTTTCTTATTATTTAATTGTTTTTCTTTTACAGACATTTCCCCTTTAGATTTGCTAAAAGTAATAATCCATCGCTCAGCAGTCCATTCAAAAAGTTTCGATGATAAATCTTTAACAAAATCTTTATCCAAACTATCATTAAAAGATATCTCTATTCTGTTTTTTTCAAATTTTACTAAATTGACATTTTTTTCTAATTCATATTTCAATTTGATTTCTTTTTTTTCAGAGCAGACTAATAATAGATCATCAAAAGAATTTATAAGTATTTTATTTTCTGCCTTAATTTCAGTTTGTGCTTGTGGTTTATTCTTTTCTTCTTGGGAAATATTTTTTATTTGATCTATTATTTTATTTGAGTTTGTATTTTTCTCAATTTCATTGGTTTCGCTTTTTTCAGCTTCAAGCTCAATTTTTTTTTGTGGTTTCACAGACTGTAAATGCATTAATCTGATTAAAAACATCTCAATCGACAAATGTTGATTTGAAACTATATCTAACTCTTCAAGAGAACTGATTGCAAATTGCCAGAACAGTACTAACACATCAGACTCTACTTTATTTGAAATACTTTTTATTTTCGAAAATTCCTCATCATTTAAAGAAAAATTTGTGCTTTCTAGCGTTAAAAAATTTATATTTTTAAAGTAATACAACAATTCTAAAAAATCGTTTATAAATACTTTTGGTTCAACTCCTTGATCATAAATTTTTCTATAAATATTTATAACTTTTGTTTCTTCACCTTTTAAAATAAGTTCAAATAAATCTATCAGTTGAGATTTATCAAAGTAACCAAATATTTTTTGTGCTGCATTCAAATCTAATTCAGTATTTTCATCTAAGCTTAATAAGGCCCTATCTAATAAAGATAATGCATCTCTAACTGATCCTTCAGAAATTTTTACTATTAGTTTTAAAGCATCATCTGTAACTTTACCATTTTCTTTATCTTTAATTTTTTTTATGAACTCAAATAATTCTGATGATTTAATTCTAGATAAATCAAATCTTTGACACCTAGATACAACAGTGATTGGTATTTTTTTAATTTCAGTAGTTGCAAAAATAAACTTGAGATATTCTGGTGGTTCTTCTAAGGTTTTTAAAAGAGCATTAAAAGCCTGTTTACTAAGCATGTGCACTTCATCAATTATAAAAATTTTATATTTAGCCGAAGTTGGCCCATATCTAGAAAATTCTATGAGATCTCTTACATCATCAACGCCAGTTTTACTCGCCGCATCCATTTCTAAAACATCAATATGACTAGAACTTGCTATAGAATCACAATTATCACATTTAACTTTGCATTTATTTTCAATTCCATTTGAACAGTTAAGAGTCTTTGCAACAATCCTAGCTATTGTAGTTTTTCCAATACCTCTAATGCCTGTAAATAAGTACGCATTTGGAATTTTGTCTGTTTTAATTGAATTTGTTATTGTTTCTGTAACCACTTCCTGACCGATTAGATCGTCAAAAATTTGTGGTCTATATTTTAATGCTAGTACTTTCGAATTATTGTTCATATATATATAAGGAGACTAGAACCTGGATAACTGTCTCTACGACTGCTTCCGTTAAGATCTGGTCGGGTTCAAGCAGCATCCACCTCTAGCCTCCAAAAGTATTATAGCAGTTATATTTTCTAATCTACAAGAAAAGATTATTACTTATTTTCTCTTAACTTATCTGCTTCAAAAACACCTAAGACGTGAAAATCTTCACAATGAAGACCCAGTTCTTCTAAAGATTTTTGAACTTTTTTATCCTCAATATGTCCATCTAGGTCACATAAGAAAAAGTAAGAATCGAATGTATTTTTTTCTGGATAGCTCTGTAGTTTAGTTAAATTTACTCCATTAATTGCAAAACCACCAAGTGATTGATAAAGCGCAGCAGGTTTACTTTTAAGTTTAAATAAAAATGATGTAATATAATTTTTTTCTTTAAACTCTGGTTGAGAAATATTTTTGCCCATAATCAAAAATCTTGTTAGATTTCCACTTTCATTTTCGATATTTTTTTTAATTACCTCAAGTCCATAAATTTCAGCACTTAGGGATGAGGCAATCGCAGCTTTCTTAATATCTTTATTTTTTGAAATCATTTCAGCAGAACCTGCAGTATCTGCTCTTATATGTTCTGTTAAATTATTTTCTTTTATAAATTTTGAACATTGAGATAATCCCTGTGCATGAGAGTATACTTCTTTTATATCTTTTAATTTTGACCCTGGTTGACCTAACAAATTATGTTCAATTTTTTGAAAATGCTCCATATAAATATTTAATCTATGTTTAAATATCAAATACTCAATTCCTATGTTTCCTGTTATTCTATTAGACTCTGGAATAATTATTTTACTTTCTGGTTCAAGTGATGCCTTATTAAAACACTCATCAAAAGTTTTACACGGAAGTATATCAGCATTTGGATCAACTGATAAAGCTGCTAAATGAGAATATGCGCCAAATGTACCTTGGAAATAAATTTTACTCATCAATCTTTATATTCCATAATTTTTTTTAAGGCCATATAATCTTCTTCAGTATCTACTCCTATAGGAGGAGATTTAGCTAACGCAACATTTATCTTAATACTATTATCTAGTGCTCTTAGCTGTTCTAATCTTTGCTTGATTTCGTTTTTAGTCTGATTTAATTCAACAAATTTTTCAAGAGTTTCGGCAGAATAGCAATATATACCAATGTGATGATAAACTTTGTCTAATTTTTTAGTTATCCGTAAAAATGTTTCTACTTCAGAAAAAGAGTCTTCTTGAAGATTGGATTTTGTTTGAACTTTGACGATATTTTCATTTTGAAAGTCTTTTTTATTTTCTATTTTTGCAGCAAGTGTCCCCATTTTTGATTGATAGTTAATCATTTTATCTTTTAAACTTACTATATCTTCTATGTTAATCGCCGGCTCGTCTCCCTGTAAGTTCATTATTAAGTCCACATCATTAAATTTCATTTTTTTAAAAGCTTCATATATTCTGTCCGTGCCAGTCTTGTGTTCTTTGCTGGTTAAAATGGCTCTACCTCCATTCATAGTCACATCTTCAACAATTTCCGTATTTTCCGTGGCTACTACTACATCTCCAATATCAGCATCTTGAGCTCTTTTAAAAACATGCGAAATTATGGATTTATTATTAATTTTTAACAAAGGTTTTCCAGGTAATCTAGTAGCCCCTAGTCTGGATGGTATAATGATCAACGTTTTCATAAATAGTGAATTAATTATACCTATTAAATACCAATAGAGGCAAATTTATACAGATAATTTTGATAAATTTTTAATTTAACGTGATATATGTTCAAAATTATTTAATAAAAAAATGGATTCTTTCGAAATTAATAAAATAGTTGCTGCAGTTCTAATGGTTGCACTTTTGGTTATTGGTATTGGAAAATTATCAGATGTTATTTTTCATGTTGAAAAGCCAGAAAAGCCAGGTTACGCGGTTGACGTTGAAGAAGCAACCACAGTTTCAACTTCAACAAAAGCTAGTGTAGAAGAGAAAGTTGATATTGCTGCATTGATGGCTATGGGTGATGTGACCATAGGTGAAAAAGTTTTTAAAAAATGTGCTGCTTGTCATTCTATTGTGAAAGGTGGAAAAAATAATATTGGTCCAGCTTTATATAATGTTGTTGGGAGAAAAACTGGTGTAGTTTCTGATTATAAATATTCTAAAGCGTTAGCGTCTTATGACAAGGAATGGACTTTTGAGGAGCTAAATGGTTATTTAATCAAACCTGCTAAATGGGTCAAAGGAACAAAGATGGCTTTTGCTGGATTAAGAAAAGAAAAAGATAGAGCTTCTGTAATTAAATATCTAAACCAAAACTCAGATAGTCCTTTACCCTTACCTTAATTTTCCAAAACAGTATAATAAAATACTCTTTTGAACATGAACTCTATTTAGAGCTTGTTGCCATACATGAGATTTTTTTCCTAAAAAAATATCATCAGTTACTTCTTTTCCTCTTGGAAGACAATGTAGGAAAATACAATTCTTTTTAGCATACCCCATAAGTTTTTTATCGATTTTAAATTTTTTAAATTGAGCTATTTTTTTCTTCTTATTAACATTATCATTCATAGAAATAACTTTGTCTGAAAAAATTACATCTGCATTTGAAACTGCTTTTTTTGGTTCGTTGTAAATAAAAATTTTCTTTTTATTTTTTTTAACCCAATTTCTTACTTTTGTGCTGGGTTCAAATTTTTTTGGACAGCCTATACTTAATTTAAATGAAAATTTAACTGATGCCGCAATCAGACTATCTAAAACATTGTTAGAATCTCCAATCCAGCAAATATTCAGTTTTGAGATGGGTTTTTTCTTTATTTCCTCAACTGTAAATACATCAGATAAAACCTGTGTCGGGTGAGATGATGGACTAAGACCGTTTATAACTGGAATTGAAAGATATTTTCTAAAATTTTCTACCTTTTTATCACTATCGGTTCTCAACATAAATCCATCCCCGTATGTTGAAAGAATTTTTGCAGTATCTGCAATACTTTCGCCTCCCTGTCCAAGATGAAGTTCGTTTGATCTAAGAGTTAAAGTGCCTCCTCCAAGTTGTTTAATTGCTAGATAAAAACTTAATCTAGTTCTTAAACTCGACTTTTCAAACATTTGGATAAGCAATTTTCCCTTCAAAGGAGTTCCTTTATCAACTTCAAGAGTACTTAGTTTTTTTCTCAATTTTTTTCTTCTCTTTGCATCTATTATTATTTTTTTAAGATCTTTAGATGGAATATCTTTTAAATTGATAAAGTGTTTCATTTTAATTTAATTCTTTGCAAACTTTATTTATTATTTTCAAGGCTTGATCAACTTCGTTTTTTTTTACATTTAGTGGAGGTAAAATTCTAACAACATTTTCTGCTGCACGTATGGTTAATAATTTATTGTCCATAAGTTTTTTTATAAATTTTGTTTGATCTCCATGTAGCTGAATACCAATTAAAAGTCCCTTGCCTCTTATATTTTTTATTATATTTGGATAAACATTCTTTAAATTATTTAATTTTAATAAAAAATATTTAGAAATACCTTTAACATTTTTTAGAAATCTTTTATTTGAAACTATATCCATCACAGTATTTCCAACAGCCATTGCTAATGGATTACCACCAAAAGTTGAACCATGTGTTCCTGGTGTCATCCCAGCAGCAACTTTCTTATTCATTAAAACTGCTCCGATAGGAAATCCACCTCCAATCCCTTTTGCAATTGGCACAATATCTGGCTTTACTTTAGATTTTTCAAATGCAAAAAAGTCACCAGATCTTGCTATACCACACTGAACCTCATCTAAAATTAGTAATATTTTTTTTTGGTTACATAGCTTTCTCAATTCCACTAAACACCAATCAGGTATTACTTTAATACCACCCTCACCCATAATTGTTTCCAACATAATAGCAGCTGTATTTTTGGTAATTTTTTTCTTTAAAGACTTATGATCTCCAAAGTCAAAATGATCAAATCCACTTACTTTTGGACCAAATCCCTCGGTCATTTTCTTTGATCCACTAGCATAAATTGCAGCCAAAGTTCTTCCATGAAAGGAATTTTTAACACATAATATTTTGTTTTTATTAGTTTTACCAATTGAATAGAAATATCTTCTAGCAACTTTAATTGCAGCCTCAGTAGCTTCTGCACCACTATTTTGAAACATCACATAATCGGCAAAAGTTTTTTTACATAATTTTCTAGCTAACTTTTCTCCTTCAGGAATTTGAAAGGCATTTGAAACATGCCATAATTTTTTTGCTTGTGTGCTAATCGTTTTTGTAAGCTTCGGGTTCGCATGACCCAATGAATTTACTGCAATACCTTGAACAAAATCTAAATATTTTTTGTTATCAGTGGAAAATAAATAACTTCCTTTTCCATACTTAAAGGATATTTTTTTTCGATTATAGTTTTTTGCTAAATACGTCATAAATTAAATTTGTTTTTATAAATTTTAATTATTGGATACAAGCCATGATTGAAAATATATCTAATAAGTTGATCAAATATGTGTTGATAACTGAGATTTTTTGGTTGTTTAATTAAGTTTAATCTCAGTATATTGTTAATATATATAATTTTAACACAAGATATAGATATATGAGTTGGACAGACGAAAAAGTAGAAAAATTAAAAGAGCTCTGGGGCTCAGGCAGTACCGCTAGCCAAATAGCAGAAATAATTGGTGGTATAAGTAGAAACGCTGTAATAGGTAAAGCTCACAGACTGAATTTATCAGCAAAAATTAAAACAAGAACAGCAACATCTAATCAAAATTTTGAAAACTCTTTAGAAGTAAAAAATAATCAATTAAAAAAAGGTCGAAAAAGTAAATTTAAGTCATTAATTATAGAAAAAGATTTTGAACCAGAAAAGCCGAAACAATTGGAAGAACTTGATGAAAATTCTTGTAAGTGGCCGATTGGACACCCTGATGAAAAATCATTTTATTTTTGTGGGAGATCATCCTTAAAAGATTTTTCCTACTGCAAATTACATTTGCTGTATGCCTATCAGCCTAAAGGCAAAAAAGAAGATGTGGCAGATAAAGAGGAGGCTCCAGAATTTATAGAAAAAAAAATACAGTCAGCTTAAGCATTTAATTATTCTTGATGTCAACATTTTTTTTATTGGCATATTTTTCAGTTGAAAACTGACCTCCTTCTCTCCACATATAACTATATTTTTTAACTTCTTTCTCAAAATATCTAATACTTGGTAACCCAATATCTGAATTAGTTTTATATTTACCTGATGCAATATTGTCATATTTTAAAAGCCTGAGTTGATCTCTAGTTAATAGAGGATTAGGTAGTACTTCGAAGAACTTAGCTGTAAATTCTGCTATTGGTAAAGGCAAGGGTAATAAAAAAGTTTTTTTACCCATTAACATTAATAGTTTTTGTAACAACTCTTTAAATGTCATAGTTTCTGGACCCACACACTCAATTATTTTTGAATATATATTTTTTGAAATCACGTGATAAATTATATCAGTCAAATCTGAACAGTGTATGGGTGTGAATTTAGTTCTTCCTCCATAGTAAAGTGGAAATAGAGGTAATCTATTTAATAACGTCATAAATTTTGTTGATAATTGATCATCAACGGAAAATACTAATGATGGTCTAAGAATTGTTGCTAAAGGAAAGTTTTTTAAAATATTATTTTCACCATCTAGTTTACTTTTAGCATAATCTGAATCAACCGACTCATTAATACCCAGTGCAGACAAGTGGATAAAATGTTTTAAACTATTTTCTTTAGAAAGTTTTGCAAGTATAGACGGAAAAACAGAGTGAACATTTTTAAAAGTATTTCCTCCCTTTTTCTCAAATAATATACCAATCAAGTTAATACATATATCTGTATTTTTAAAAAGTTTTTTTATTTTTTCTTCGTCAAAAATCTGAGCTTCTACTATATTAATAAATCCAGCATTTGCCTGTGTTTTTATAATATAACTTTTTTGATGAATATTTCTCGTTACTACAGTAACCTTATAGTTATTCTTTGTGAGTTTTCTTATAAGGTTTCGACCAATTTGACCACTACCACCAAAAATTAGACAATTTTTCTCTTTCATATATATATATTCAAAAATGGGTAACAATATTCAATTACACAAAAATGATCTACCAGATGATCTAAAATTAGGCAATATAATTGCTGTGGATGGTGAATTCATGGGTCTAAATGTCAGACGTGATCCTTTATGCTTAATACAAATATCATCAGGAAATTCAGATGCGCATATAGTTCAATTTGACAGAGAAAATTACAATGCACCTAATTTGGTTAAATTATTAAGTAATAGAGAAATTGTAAAAATTTTTCATTACGGTAGAGCAGATTTGGCGCACATTAAATACTACTTAAAAACTGATACTGTAAACATTCTTGATACTAAGATAGCATCTAAACTTGCAAGATCTTATTCGGATAATCATTCACTCAAAACGTTAATAAAAGAATTTATAAATGTGGATATAAGCAAACAGTTTCAAAGTTCAGATTTTGGTGGTGAATTGACACCTGCTCAAATCAAATATTGTGCGAATGACGTAATTTATTTACATAAAATACATGAAGAATTAAAAAAAATACTTCACAGAGAAAACAGAATCGAATTATATGAAAATTGCATAAAATTTTTAAAAATAAGAGTTGATCTTGATTTAGCATTATTCAAAGATGATATCTGGTCTCATTAAATGATGAAAAATGAAACTGTTGTAATTGCAAAGAATGTAATTGATTTACAAATAAAAGCTTTAAAAAAACTAAAAAACGTTATCGACAATAATTTCAATAGTGCTGTCAATGCTATTATAAGATGTCGATCTAAAGTAATTGTTTGTGGAGTTGGAAAAAGTGGAATTATCGCGTCTAAAATTTCAGCAACGTTATCTTCTGTTGGAACACCCTCGTTTACAGTTTCTGCAAGTGATTGTTCACATGGCGACCTGGGCAGAATTACCAAAAAAGATATACTTATTTTAATAAGTAATTCAGGAAACACAAATGAATTAAAAAATATAATTAAATTTGCAAAATCATATAAGATTTTTTTAATTGGGATTGTATCTAATAAAAATTCAATTTTATTTAAAGAAGCAAATATAAATTTAAATTTACCTAGTGTTGAAGAATCTGGCTTTGGCATAGTACCAACTTCCAGCACTACAGCTCAACTTTGTATTGGTGATGCTTTAGCAATAACATTAATGAAAAGAAAAAAATTTGGAATTCTTGATTTTAAAAAATATCATCCATTAGGAGCCTTAGGAAACAAATTGAAAACAGCTAGCGACCTGATGCTCACCAAAAACAAAATTCCATTTATAGAAGAAAATCAGAAAATTAAACAAGCTATTAAGATTATTAATTTAAAAAAACTTGGTTTTTTAGTTGTTATAAATCGTAAAGGATTAACTGTTGGTGTTTTTACTGATGGAGATTTGAAAAGAATGATGCGTAAAAGTCAAAAAATAGACAACTTTATTATAAAAGATTATATGTCTAAAAAGCCTTTTATAGTTGAGGAAAGTATGCTCGCATCAAAAGTTCTTTTTTTAATGACAAAAAAAAAAATAACAAATGTTTGTGTTTTTAACAAAAGGAATAAGCAGAAAACAACTGGTGTTCTTCATATTCATAATCTTATAAATAATTTGAAATAGATATAATGAAGACATTATTACAATTAACACTTTTTTGTATAATAGTAATAATAAGTATTTTTTTTTATAGAAACTATTTTTTTGAGGACAAAGTTGTTATTAAAGAAGATCTTAAAATTAACGACGAATTTATCAACTCGAACAATGAAAAAAGGAATATTATAAAAAATTTAAAATATGAAGTAACGCTTAAAGATAATAGTAAATATATTATTAAAGCTGAGTCGGGTAAAATTCTTTTTGAAGACGGCGTAGAGGTTATCTTTATGGAAAATGTTGATGCTTTATTTATAGATAAAAATAAAAGAAAATTATTTGTTGGTTCAAAAAGTGCTACATTCAATTCAGATAATTATAATACTTTCTTTAGAGATAATGTTGAGATTAATTTTGGTAACAAAATTATAACTTCTAAAAAGCTAGATTTTAATTTTATAGATAATAATATTTTAATTTTTGAAAATGTAAGATTCAGCAGTCCTGATAAAAAAATTGAGACAGATAATATCAGAATAGATACAATAACTAAAAATGTAGAGATTTTTATGAATCAGCTTAATAATAATGTGATGATAAGTTCATTTTAATTTATGAGTTCAAATATTAAGAAATTTAGAATTAAATCTTTTAAAAAAAATAATTCTGTATTAGAACTCAAAAATATTTCTTTAAAATTTGGTAAAAAAAGTATACTTGATAACTTAAATTTAAGCTTGAATAATGGCCAGATATTAGGTTTGCTAGGACCAAACGGTGTAGGTAAGTCAACGATTTTTAATTTAATAACTGGACTTTTGTCTCCGGATTATGGGTCAATTATGATCAATGCAAGAAAAGTAAATGATTATCCTATATACCAAAGAACGATAAAATTTAATATTGGTTTTGTTCCGCAATATGGTGGTTTTTTTCAAGACATGACGGTTGATGAAAATCTTAATGCAATTGCAGAGATAAAAACCAATGACAAGAGTATTAGAAACGAAAAAGTAAATTCATTAATTTCAAAATTTGAATTGGAGTCAATTAGAGACATTAATGCTAAATTGTTATCGGGTGGTGAAAGAAAAAAATTGGTAATAGCCATTGCTTTAATTTCAAATCCGAAAATTCTACTTTTAGACGAGCCATTTGCTGCTTTGGATGTAATGACAATTAAGATGCTTCAAGAAATAATTGTAAATCTTCAAAGTTTAAACAATTTATCTGTAATACTTTGTGATCATCAAGCGAGAGATCTTTTAAAATGTGTTGACACAGCAGCTATAATTCACAACGGAAGGGTTGTGGCTCAAGATACACCTTCAAACTTAATTAACAATGGTATTGCAAAAGATACTTATTTTGGTGACTCTTTTAAAATAAGTTAAAATGCAAAAAATTTTAAGAATTAACGAGACGATAAAACCGTTTAATAAAATAATACAAATTGAGGGTGACAAAAGTCTATCAATTAGATGGGCATTATTAGCATCGCAAGCAACAGGAAAATCGGTAGCTTTCAATTTATTAAAATCTGAAGATGTAATTAATACACTGAACTGTTTAAAAAAACTTGGAGTGAGAATAAAAGTATTTAAGGATCGATGTGAAATTAATGGACTTGGTTTGAACGGTTTTAAGTATAAAAACAATTTATCATTAAATGCTGGCAACTCTGGTACTTTGGGAAGACTTATCTTGGGTCTTTTAACACATTCAAAAACTAAGGTTAAAATTAATGGAGACAAAAGCTTATCTAAAAGAGACTTTAATAGAGTGGTACGTCCATTAGAAAAATTTGGAGCAAAAATTGAAACTAATAATGGAAAATTACCCATATTAATTAAAGGTACAAATAAACCGGTTCCAATAAAATACCATGAGACTAAGGGGTCTGCTCAGTGTAAAAGTAGTGTGATGTTGGCCGCATTAAATACAAAAGGCAAAACTTTAATAAAAGCAAAAAAATCAAGAAATCATACTGAATTACTTTATAAATACCTAAAATTACCAATTAAAATTAAAAAAAAGAAAAATTATGATTTAATTGAGATTAATTCTATTAAAAAAATTAAGCCACTAATTTATAAAATTCCCTCAGATATTAGCTCAAGTGCTTTTTTTATAGTATTAACTATTTTGTCGGAAAAATCTCAGATTAAAATTTCAAAAGTTAATATCAATTCTACTAGAACAGGTATGTTAAAAATTTTAAAGTTAATGGGAGTAAATTATCAAATTAAAAATAAAGAAAATTATAAAGGTGAGTTAGTGGGCGATATATTTGTTAAAAGTCAAAAAAAAATTAAAGCAATTAATTGTCCAACAAAACTAAATAGTAATTCTATTGATGAATTTTTACTTATTTTTTTATTAGCAGCCAAAGCTAATGGTGTTTCTTATTTTAAAAATTTAGCTGAGCTGAATGAGAAAGAAAGCCCTAGATTAAAATGGGGAGCAAAAATTCTTAACAAAATGGGTTTTAAAACCATTCTGACCAAAAATGATATTAAGATTTTTGGTAATCCAAATTTGAAAGTAAAAAAAAAGATTATTATCAAAAATTTTTTAAAAGATCATAGAGTGTTCATGACAAGTGTTATAGCTGCATTGACATTTGGTGGAAGGTGGAATATTGGTGATAAAGACTCAATAAATACCTCATTTCCTACTTTTTTAAAAAAACTTGAGGAACTAGGAATGTCAACTTAATGAGATGAAATTAAGTTTAGTTAATGCCAAATTAACATTTTGGCAGTAAAATTAACAAAAAATAACGATTTTAAAAGTTTGATGTTGATAAATTCATCAAATTTAATTAAAAGGCTTTGATTTTAAATTAATAATAATTAAGCACATAAAATAATGGAAATATATAAAGATCTGTCTAGCCCAGCATCAAAAGAATTTGAAAAATTACTAAATAGTCAACTATCCAAAATAAATATTGTAGAGGGAAATGTCATAAATGGTAAAATTAATAAGATAACAGAAAAATTTGTCTTTTTATTTATTGAGGGATTGAAAAGTGATCCAGTTTTAGATGTCAACGAGCTAAAAAGCATGGGCCTTCAAGAGAAAATTAAATTAGGTGAAACAATTCCTGTTTTATTGGAAAAAATAGAGGACAAAAATGGTGAAGTGTTAGTTTCGGCAAGTAAAGCACAAAAAATTAAAGGTTGGGATAAACTTGTTGAAGCTTATGAAAAAAATGAACCTATAATGGGTAAAATTACATCAAAGTGTAAAGGAGGATGTATTGTTGAACATATCGATACCGGTTCGTTAATGTTTCTGCCTGGGTCACAAATAAGTGATAAACCCTTAAAAGATATAAGTCACTTGATGAATGAACCTCAAAAGTTTGCATTAATTAAATTGGATAAGTTGAGAGGTAATGCGTGTGTCTCTAGAAAGGAAATAATTTCTTCGTTTAAGAGGGAAGATAAAGCGTTGATTGTATCGAAGTATAAGGTTGGTGATATTATAAAAGGTGCAGAAGTAAAAGGTTTTTCAAACTTTGGGTGTTTCTTTAGTGTTAAAGGTGAGCTTGATGTACTAGTCCACCTTCAAGAGTTAAGTTATAGCAGAGTTGATCATCCAGACCAAGTCCTTGAAATTGGACAAAAATCAGATTTAAAAGTTATATCTGTTGATAATGAAAAACTTCAAGTAGGTTGTTCCATTAAACAATTATCAAAAGATCCATTTGAGCACATTGATAATTACGAACTTAATAAAATTTACAAAGCAAAAGTAATGAAAATAACAGAATTTGGTGCATTTTGTGAACTTGAACCAGGATTAACAACTTTACTACATTCCTCAGAGCTTTCTTGGACAAAAAAAAACGCGTCAGCAAAAAAAATGTTCGAAATCAATCAAGAAATTGATGTAATTATACAAGAAATAGACAAAGAAAAACGAAGAGTTGCCGTAAGTTATAGGTTAACACAAGAAAATCCTTTTCAAACTTTTTCAGACCGTTATCCAGTGGATACGGTTTACGATGCAGAAGTTGTGAATAAAAATGAATATGCTTTATTCGTGAAATTTGATAATATTGAAATTGAGGCATTTTTACATAGTAACGACCTAACATATTTAAATAATGCAGAAGAAGAATTAGCTAAATATAAGAAAGGTGACAAAGTTAAGGTTAAAGTTTTAGAAATTAAAGCTTCTGAGCAAAAAATTAGGGTTGGTCATCGACAAACTCAAAAAGATCCTATGGATTTTTTTAATAATAAGAAAAAAAATCAGACAATAACTGTCAAGGTAGTTGGCACAGACAATAAAGGTATTATGGTAAGACCAGAAAATTGTGACATGGATTTTCATATTAAAAAATCTGAAATAGCAATAAATGCTGCTGATGCGAGACCATCGAGATGGACGGGTGGTGAAAAGCTGGATGTTGCAATTAAAGATATACAATTAGATAAAAGAAAGATCACATTAAGTATTAAACTTTTGGAAGAAATGGAGAAAAAGGAGGCGTTAGAAAAATATGGATCCGAGGGATCGGGTAAAAATTTACCCTTTTCTTCATTATCTGAAGATTTAAAGAAAAAAGAAGATGAAAAATAATAATTAAAAAAAACCTACATTGGCTATTGTAAAATCAAAGCTTTTAAAGCAGTTAGCAAGTAATTATCCAAATTTTTTAAAAAAAGATCTAGAAAAGTTTACAGACATTATTTTAAATGAAATTAAGAGAGCCCTAAGAAGGGGTGATCGTGTAGAGTTAAGAGGTTTTGGTATATTTTCTACGAACGTTCAAAAAGCTAGAATATCTAGGAATCCAAAGACTGGAGAGAAAGTTAATACTCCTGAGAAAAAAACAATTCACTTTAAAATGTCAAAAGACTTGTTTAAAAAATTAAATGATGAAGAATAAAAGTATTTTTGTTGCTTGTGATACTTCTAATTTAATAGAAGTTAAAAAAATTATAAAACAAACACAGACAAATAAACTTAAAATTATACCAAAATTTGGACTTCAATTTTTTTATTCTAAGAATGGAAGAGAATTTTTAGAAAATTTTAAAAAAGACTTTTGGTTAGATTTAAAAATTAATGATATTCCACAAACTGCATTGTCTGCAATAGATAGTTTAAAAGATCTAAAAAAATGTAAATATATAACTGTTCACGCAAATGGCGGTCTTCAGATGCTAAAAGTTGTTAACAAGAAAGCAAAATCAATTAATAAAGATTTAAAAGTGCTTGGTGTTACAATCCTAACAAGTCTTAATAATAAATCACTTAAAGAAATAGGCCATACAAAATCGGTAGACCAATTAGTATTAGAACAAGCTCAATTAATTAAAAAATCAGGTTGTGATGGCATAGTTTGTTCTGCAAAAGAGGCTAAAATGGTTAGAAAAAAATTTAAAAAATTATTTATAGTAACGCCTGGAATAAGATTGCCCGGGGATATTGCTAACGACCAATCAAGAGTAATGACCCCAAATGATGCGTTTAAGAATAAAGTATCTGGAATTGTAATAGGAAGATCTTTAATTAAAGGAAATATCAAAAACAATACTCAAAAATTAATTAACCACTTAAATAAATGATCAAGGGATCTAAAATTTGTGGTATATCAGATCTTGATACCCTTAATTTTATAATCAACCATCCATATCCACCTCAATTCATTGGTTTCATTTGTAATTATAAAAAAAGCTCAAGATATGTTGGGGGTGAAAAGCTAAATGTGTTACTAAAATTAGATAAAAAGAAATCTAATTTTGTAGCAGTTCTTGTAAAACCAGATGAGGATATTTTAGAAGAAATTAAACATTTGCCTTTTGATTATTATCAAATTTATGACAGTTCGCCTGAAAAAATTAAAGAAATTAAACAAAAATATAATAAAAAAATTATTACTGCTCTTACTATAAAAGATAAAATTGATGTTAAAAAATATCAATTATTCTCTGAGGTAACTGATATTTATTTATTTGATAGTAAGGGTTATGAAAAAAGCATGGCTTTTGATCATTCGCTTATCAAAAAAATAAAGATTAACAAACCATTGATGATAGCTGGTAACATTCAGGTAAGTGATAATCTTGATAATTATAAAAAAAAAGCAGATATTATAGATATATCTGGGGGACTTGAGACTTCTGGGGTAAAAGATAAATCCAAAATAAATATATTTTTAAACAAGATGAAAAAGGTACAAAATGAAACTTAAAAAAGGAATTCCTTTAATCGACCAACATGATCAACATGGCTTTTGGGGAGGTAAATTTGGAGGAAGTTTTATTCCTGAAACTTTAAAAAAACCTGTAGAAGATTTAACAAATGAATTCAAAAAATTAAGTAAAAATAAAAAATTTGTTGAGAAAAGAGACTATTATTTTAAAAATTATATCGGCTCCCCAACCCCTTTTGTAAAATTAGAAAATTTATCTAATCATCTAGGTGGCGCCCAAATATGGGCAAAAGTTGTATCCGAAGCTAATGGAGGAGCTCACAAAATATATAATGCGACTGTGCATGCACTTCTTTGTAAAGCGATGGGTAAAAAATATATTGTTGGTGACACAGGAGCCGGTTATGCAGGAAAAATGTTAAGTATGGCTGCAAAAAAGTTTGGCTTGAAATGTAAAATATTTATGGGTGCTAAAGATATTAAAAGACAAAAACCAAACTGTGATGCAATGAAAAAAAATGGGGCTGAGATTGTCCCTGTTTATTCTGGCAGCCAGACTTTAGTAGATGCCGTAAGTGAATGCATGAGATACTGGGTATCAAACTGCGATAATACTCATATGTGTGTTGGTAGTACAGTAGGACCAAATATATTTGTTAAAATATGTGGGTGGAGTACTGCCCAAATTTCCAGAGAATTAAAAGTACAATTAAAATCTGAATTTAAAAAAATTCCAAAAAAAATTAAATTAATTAATTGTGTAGGTGGTGGAAGTTCAGCTTATGGCTTCTGGAGTGAATTTATAGATTTTGACAAAAAACAAATTGAGCTGATTGGAGTTGAAGCAGGTGGGCCTGAAAAATCAAAACTTCATGCAGCTCCCTTAAGCCGAAATGCAAAAATTGGAATTTTGCATGGTGCTGCTTCTTACGTTTGTCAAGATAATGAAGGTCAAATAAACGAAACTGAGTCTATAAGTGCTGGGTTAGATTATCCAGGTGTAAGTCCTATTCATTGTTTCTTAAAGGATACCAAAAGAGCAAGATACACTTATGCAACTGATGAGGAGGCTTTGAATGCACACGTTATGGTAACTAAGTTTGAAAACCTTAACCCAAGTTTAGAGCCTAGTCATGCATTTGCTGAAGCAATTAAAATTGCTCCCAAACTAAGTAAAGATACAATTATAATTGTAAATTCTTGTGGGGACGCGAAAAAAGACAGGGATATTTTGAAAGAAAGATTGGGTAAAAATTAATGGTCTCATTAATTAATGAAGCTTTTAAAAAAGCAAGAAATGCTAACAGGCCTGCATTGTTAACCTATACAGTTGCTGGTGATAATACTAAAAAAAAATCTCTAGATATTCTTAATTCAATATCAACTTATGCTGATATATGCGAGTTAGGTTTCCCCCATAACACTCCCATTGCAGATGGTGGTCAGATACAAACTAGTGCTTACCGCGCAATTAAAAATGGAATTAAAATAAATGATGTTTTTGAAATTGCTAAAGAATTTAAGTTATCAAAAAAGACAACTCCTATTATTTTAATGGGCTATTACAATATGATTTATCAATATGATGAAAATAAATTTCTAAAAAAATGTAAAAGTTCAAAAATAGATGGTTTGATTGTTGTTGACCTTCCCTACCCAGAAAATAAAAGTTTTTCTAAAAAATGTAAAAAAAAAGGTGTTAACTTTGTACAATTAGTGTCTCCAACTACATCAAATATAAGATTAAAAAGAATTATCAAAGACTCTCATGATATGATTTACTACATAAGTATGTTGTCAACTACAGGAGGAAAATTAAAAGTTACCCCTAAAAAAATTTTAGAAAATTATTTCAAAATTAAAAATCAAAACAAATCAAAAAATGTTGTAATTGGGTTTGGAATCACAGAGAAAACTATTAAATCACTCAAAAAGGCTGATGGTTTAGTTGTAGGAAGCGCAATTTGTAAGGAAATATCTAAATCCATTAAAAACAGACAAAATGCTGTCACAAATGTTACTAATGTAGTTAGAAGATTAAAAAATAAAATTAAATGAACTGGATTACAAAAATAATTAAAGCTGGTGAAAAAATCAAAACAGCTATCAAGGAAAGAGCATCAAAAGAAGACATTGCAAATAGTGATTGGACTTCATGTTGCATAGGTCCAATACTTAAAAAAGACTTAGAAAATAACTTATGGGTTTGTCCTGAATGTAACAAACACCACCGAATTAAGCCTAAACAGAGATTTGATATTTTATTTGGTAAAAACAATTATGAAATATTTAAAACTCCTATTCCAAAAGATGATCCGTTAAATTGGACTGATTCTAAGTCATACAAAGACAGACTAAAAAGTGCCCGAAAAAAAACTGGTTTAGAGTGTGGAATGATGGTTGCATCTGGCACTATTGACAATATTAAAATTACTGCAGTTGCATCTGATTTTGATTTTTTAGGTGCCTCAATGGCTGCTGCTGAAGGTGAAGCTTTTTTATATGGAATTCAACATGCGATAGAAAATAAAACTCCTTTTTTATGTATAAGTGCTGGTGGCGGAATGAGAATGATGGAAAGTTTAATTTCATTATCTCAGATGACGAGAACTACTCTAGCAATTAATGAATTAAAAAAAAATGGTTTACCTTACTTGGTTTGTATTACGGACCCAACTGCCGGAGGAATAACTGCCTCTTATGCAATGCTAGGTGATATCAATATTGCAGAACCTGGTGCATTGATTGCATTTGCAGGGGCTAGAGTTATTCAAGGCACTGTTAAAGAAGAGTTGCCCGAAGGTTTTCAAAAGAGTGAGTATGTTGAAAAAACCGGATTTGTTGATCTAATAGTTGAACGAAAAGAACTAGCCTCTAAAATAGGAACTCTATTATCAATATTGTTAAAGCGAAATTCTGTTATAACTTCTGAACAAAATGAAATTGCTGAAGATAGTCAATCGCTTACAAAAGTTGCATCCTAAAGAGATAGACCTAAGTTTAAATAGAATAAAAAAACTCTGTAAAACCCTTGGAAATCCACAAGATAAATTAAAAGCTATTTCGCTAGTTGGAACTAATGGCAAATATTCAACGATACAGGCTTTATTTGCAATCTTAAGAGAGGCAAATATTAAGTGTAATATTTATACCAGCCCCCATATCAAAAGAATAAATGAAAGATTTGTATTTAATAATGAAGAATTAAATGATGATGATCTTGGAATTCTTTTTGAGGAAGTTGAAGAAGCAAATAACAATGAGCCAATAACTTTTTTTGAAATACTAACTGCAGCATATTTTTATAATGCCTCAAAATACCCTGAAAATATTAACCTAATTGAAGCAGGGCTATTTCACCGCTTTGATGCAACAAATATACTAAAAGATAATTTAGCAAGCATTGTAACTTCTATTGGTTTGGATCATTTAGATTGGTTACCTGAAAATGAACAAACAACTAAAAAAATAATATTTGAAAAAACCTCAACTTTAGTAAATTCTAATATTATTATTGCAAAGCAAAGTTCATCTGAAATTGTTAATGATATAAAAAGTTCAATTTTAAAAAATTCCTCAAAAAAATATTTTTTTAATGAAGACTATAATTATTCATCGAATGAAAATGGCTTTATTTTTTATGAAGATAAAAATGGTGGTATTAAGCTTCCAACCCCAAACGTAAAAGGTCAATTTCAGCTTGAAAATATTTCAACAGCAATAGCAACCTTAAGATCAATCAACCATTTAAAAGTTAGTGAAAAACATATTAAAGATGGAATTACTAAAATTAAAAGTATTGCACGACTTCAAGAAATAGACTCTGGTAATCTTAAAGAATTGGTAAAAAATAATAAATTACTTGTCGATGGATCTCATAACCCTTTAGGGGCAAAAGTTTTGAATGAATATTTGGAAAGTTTAAATTGCAATAAACATATTATTCTAGGTATGATGAGTAACAAAGATCATAACGATTATATGAGTTACTTTAAAAATATTTCTTCCTTGACCACTATAGATATCCCCAATCAGCCAAACTCAATCAAAGGAAAAGTGTTAAAAAGTAAGCTTAATAGTTTCGAAAACGTTCGATATAAAGAGAGTATTATAGATGCTATCAAGTCAATTCCAGTCAAGGAAAACGATATAATATTGATTACAGGATCTTTGTATCTTGCTGGCGAGGTGTTAAATTTAAATTAAATATTTTCGTCTAGGAATTCTTTCATATGACTTTCTGGAACTCCTCCAACTTTACGGCTAACTTCTTGTCCTTTTTTATATATGATTACTGTTGGCACTCCACGGATCCCAGCTGCAGAACCTGTATTGATTCCGGCATCTTCAATATCAGTTATATAAAAGTTTGCTTTGTCTTTGTACTCATCTGACAATTTATCCATCACTGGCTTGAGAGCTTTACATGGACCGCACCAGGATGCTGAGAATTGAATTACTGATACGTCTTCATTTTTGATTTTATTATCAAAATCTTCATCTTTAAAATCTATAAGCATAAATCCTTTCTATAAATTGGGGCCTTAAAGTCAACTAGGCAATTTCATATTTTTTTTCAATAGACATTATAAATTCATTAATTTCGTCTAATTTTTTCAACTCTTCCTGATCATCTCGGTTAGATGCTTGATCTCTCAATGTATCAATCTCCGTATAAGCCATACTGATGGTTTGCCACTTTTCCTTGTTTTTACTCAATATTCTCCTAGCAATTTCACTTTTAATATTTTTGTATAAATCGGGGGGTAAAATATGAGGTGCTTCTTGGTAAATAATTTTTTGACCAAACCAGCTACAGCGTTTGTCTTGAAACTTATCTAATAATCTTAATTTATCTTCCCAGGATGAACTATGCCATGTTTTAAATAATGCAGTATCTTTATTAGGAATAAATTTTTCATACAAAGTTTCTTCTGGAAGCAAATCTTCTTGAGTTTGAGTTTGAGCTTTCTCTTCGGCAGCTTCCCTATTAATAATTTGTATATTTTTACAAAAATTTTCACTATTTCTTACTAGCTTTGCTCTTTTCAGAATAGTTTCTAAATCTAATTCTGAATATGCTTTTTCTTTTAATGCAAATTTTTTATCTAAAACTACTGGAGCCTTATTAGTTTTTAATACTCTTAATGCTTTTGGGCTAATTTTTTTCAAGTTTGCTTTAAGCTCATTAACTGACAAATTTAAAAAAGGTTCTGGATCTCTTCTCAAATCCCAAACATATCCCCAAGATGCATAGGCAGGATGAAAACAATGTTCTGGATGAAGTGTACAAACAAGATACATCATATTTCTTCCTTTTACGTTCTCAAAAATAGAATAAATTCCCTCACTTTTTAAAAGTGACTCAACACTGCTCTTTGTTGAAGTACTTAAAAATTTTTCCCAATTATCTTTGTGTTGATCTTTAATAATTCTAAGTATCTTTAAGCTTGTAAAAGCATCGTGATAAGCAGTGTGCTGTTGAGTGGTATCAAATCCTTGTTGTCGTGCAAGTGCTTCTAGTGCCAAACTTTCATTTCCTGCAGGTGTTAATTCAGTTTTTAAAGTTTCAGAGTTTATAGTTTGAGCAGCTCTTGCCACATGAAGTCCATCAGACTCTTGATTAGGTGAAGAGTGTGTTAAATATGGATATCTGTTTCCTTTAAAAAAATTAAAGTGAAACATTCGACGATCAAAATTAAGATTGCTCCAACCCATGAACAAAGATGGAGCTGCTTTTGAAAAGAAATTTTCGACAGCTCCTAGAAAATCGTAATGTGAATAGTTGCCTTTGGTAAGTAGATCAATACTTGTAGAATTTACTAGAAGTGCTTTTGCACTAGGTACTTCTCCTTCTGGCATACGCCCACGGATATTTAACTTCCCAATTTCTTTAAGATTTTTATCTACAACTACAGCACCAACCTCAATAATACTTCCCCATATGGTCGAATTTGTAGTTTCAGTATCGTATATGACTATTTTATCCATTTTAATATTTAAGCTAAATTTGAAAGCTCATTAAATTTTTTTAATCTTCCCAAAAATAAGTTTTGATAAACAACTAAATCATGGCTTTGAATTTTAAATTCTTGGAATAATTTATCTACTGTGCAAACTAGGATTACACAAGAAGTGATATTAGAGTTATACACAATGTTATGAGCCAATGAATAAGCGCTCGTTTGTAGAAGCCATGAGTCGATATACTCTGATTTTTTTGGTTTATTGCTCTGTTTAAAATCTATTATCGTTTCTCGTCCCTCATAAACTCCAACACAATCTGCAGTACCAGCATACTTATCTGGATAGTAAAGTGTGCATTCAACTCCCCAAATTTCTTCCAATCTGTTATTTAATCCTTTTTCAATTATTTCTTTTGCCATTAATTTATATTGTTCGTTGTCATCGAAAAAACTTAAGTTTTCTCTTCCTAAAAGGTAAGACTCTAGATAATTATGCATCTGAGAACCCCTGCTACTTGCTGCTTTTGTAATTGCCTCAGCCTCTTTATAGCCTGTTCTCTCACGCCAATTAGCTAGCGCAGCTTTGTCCTCTTCAGAACGAGTTTGGTCAAGAATACTAGTCACTGATGGTAATTTGGCCTCTCCCAATAAATATCTTCTTACACCATCTACTGTAGCTCTTGATGATGTTGGATAATCATATTTCTTATTCCACTGCATGTGATTTCTTATATGCTTTCTTTGAGATAAATTGAAATTAATTATTTGCTTGTTTTGAACGATCAATAAATTTTTCTACATTTTCAGTTTGAACAGCCTTTTCAAGTTGTTCTGGATCTTTAATACTTTCAAGCGTTCTAGTAATTGATCTTGCATCTGTACCAAACTTATCAACCACAGCCATTGCTTCTTCTAATTTTTTTCTAAGAGAAACTATATTATCAAAGTGTTTACCAAATCTTGTACTTATTGTTTTTAAGTGATTATAAATTTCTGTTGCACCCTTTTGAACTTTCAATGATTGGAAACCCATATGGAGAGATTGTAAATAAGCAGATAAAGTATTAGGTCCACAGATTACAACTTTAAATTTTTTCATTAATTCTTGAGTTAATAATTCTTTAGTGCTTGGATCTTGATACTCAGTTAACTCTTTATATAAGCTTTCTGTTGGTGCATAGACGATTGCAAAATCTGTTGTTTTAGGTGGCACGATATATTTTTCATTAACACTTTTAGCTTTAGCTTTAAAGGCGGTTGCTAATTTCGTTCTTGCCTCAGCAACAGCTCTTTTGTCGTCTACATCATGACCATCCGTAATTGCTTTAAATTTTTCAACAGGAAAATGACTATCAACTGGAACCAAAACATCTCCTTGAAGTTTAATTGCAAATTCAACATTCTCACTTGTGTCCTCTTTCATTTTTACATTCGTCATAAATTGAGAGGCTGGTAACAAATCTTTAATTAAAGCATCTAAGCTAAATTCAGCAAGTGTTCCATACTTTTTAACTCCAGCTAAAATTTTAGTAATACCCTCCTGGCTTTGATTAAGCAATTGTACCTGCTGGTTAAAGTTTCCAACTTTTTCATCTACTTTGGTTAAAGCTTCGGTCATATCTTTTGTTACCCCAGTTGAGAGATTATTAAACGATGTCGACATTGTGCCAAGAGAGGTATTAATAGTATTATTTAAGGTATCTTTAAGAGTAACTATTTCTGTTTTTAAATTAGCTATTTCTTCTGCTTCTTTATTGTCAATCTCGTCTTTTAGTTTTGGCCTTAAATTTAGATAAAGAATTGCGAAAACTCCCACAAGCAATAAAATAAGTAAAACTATCAAAATAAGATCCATGATTCTTAACCCTTATTTTATAGTAAAAAATTGATTAATATATTTAAATATTTAAATTAACTTAATGGAATTATCTCTTATATTAAAAATATTATTTGCCCTTATTATTGTAATTGCAGGATATGCGATCGCTAGAAATATAGATATTATAAAGATTATTTTAATATATTGGAAAGATTTAATACTTCGTAGAAAGTAGTTTCGCTAATTTTTTTACTCCTTGATTTTTAAAAGAAGTTTTACCCATGAACATGCAAAGCTCAGATTTTAAAATATAGCCATCATTTATTATACGTAAATTATTTGCAGCTAGAGTCGACCCAGTACTAGTGATATCAGTTATCAATTCACAACCTCCAGTAAAAGGCTCTATTTCGGTTGATCCAATTGATTTTACAATTGAAAATTGAGTAACACCCTTATTATAAAAAAATTCCCGTGTAAGATTTGGATATTTAGTAGAAACTCTTATTCTTCTATTTTTCTTTTCCTTAAATTCAAATGCTACTTCCTCTAAATCGGACATTGAGTAAATATCAATAAAATCATCTGGTATTGCAACCACAAGAGTGGCTTGTCCATATGGATATTTTTTAAAAATTTTAATATTTCTCTGAATGTTGATTTCACTTTCCTTTAATAAATCTAAGCCTGAAAAACCAATATCAAGAGATTTATCTGATAATCTTTCAATGATTTGACGTGCATGTAGATAAATAATTTGGATATTTGGTTTTCCTTTTACTGATCCAAACAAATCTCTTTTACCTCTCTCCGAGATAAGTTTAAGATTATTTTTGTTAAAAATTTTAAGAACATCTTTACGAAGCCTTCCTTTACTAGGAATACCAATTTTAATAATATCCTTCATATATTATAAATTAAAAGCAGCTCCAACTGCAGGTACTTGTTTTTTAGAACCAAGATCAGATATTAATCGATCATAACGACCACCAGCACACTTGATTGTTGTAGATTTTGATTTCACATCTATTTTAAAAACCATTCCTGAATAATATTCTAAATGTCTTCCAAATGAAGTCGAAAATTTAACGTTTAGTTTTGATAATTTGTTTGATGAGATTGGAAAATATCTTTGATCAACTACAAGATTAATCTTATTTTTTTTAAAGAATTTATTAAGCTCCATTGCTGCTTTGTTAATTGGACAACTAATTTTTAAAAAAGATTTTATTATTTTTGATACTTTGTTACCTCTCTTGGCTTGTCTGGGATCTTTAATTTTTGTATCAAATCTTTTTAAAATTTCTCCAACTGATCTTCCTGCAATCATAGTTTCGGGATTTTTATTGAGTAAATCTAAATAACGTTTTTTATCTATTTCTACAATTGTGGGATCAATATCAGCATTTGTTTCTAGACGTTTTAACAAATCATTAAAATATTCCTCTCTCCAAAAATGTCTTGATAATCTAAGTTTCCACCTTTTTGGAATATCTAATTTAGAAATAAGTAAATTGAATATCTCAATGTTTCCAATGGTTAACGTGCCTGATGAAAATTTTAAATCTTGAAGTATTTTTATTGATGTATTTATAATTTGTTTATCATCATTTTTTTCATCCTTAGATCCTAGAATTTCAAAACCAACTTGATTTCTTATAATTTTATCTTTTTTGCTTTGTACTTTTCGATAGGCCTGACCGTTATAAAAAATCTTTTCTTTACTCTTTAAATTGTTCTCTAAATATCTGAGACATGATGCAATTGTTAAGTCGGGTCTTAAGCATAATTCCTTGCCATTTATATCTGTGAAAGAAAACATAAATTTCCTAAAGTTTTCTCCTGATCTTTGAACAATATGATTTGCCTCTATTACAGATGGTAGCTCAATATATTTAAAACCCTTAGATTTTACTGACCTAAGGATTTTTTCAGATAAGTTTTTTGACTTCATTGATTAAATCTTCTTTTGGGATTGTTTTGTTGTTTTCGCCCTTAATACCTTTTAGATTTTTTATGGTGACAGTCTTTTCTTTAAATTCATTTTCACCACAAATAATCGCAACTGATAAATCACGTTTATTTGCAAAAGTTAATTGTTTACCTAGGTTTTTTTTACTATCTAAAAAAATTTCAGCACTAATACTATTATCTCTTAGTTGATCAACTATCTCATAATAATTTTTCAAATATTTTTTATCCATTACACATACTAAAACTGGTTTTTGATCCTCTACCTTAATTTGATCTAATTGCATTAAAGCGAATAACAATCTATCAACTCCAAAACTTATTCCAGTACCTGGAATATCAATCCCTCTAAATCTTGATATTAGTTTTGCATAGGCTCCGCCTGAACATATGCTACCAATTTCAACTTCCTTACCTTTGTTGTTTGTGACTTTGAAATTTAAGTTTGTTTCAACAATAAAGTCTGAATAGTAAGCTAACCCTCTCACAATCGTAAAATTTGTTTTAACTTGATTTAAATTTGATCCATATCCAAGTATCTCAAAGACATTTTCCAATTCATTTATTCCTTCTTGAGATAACGGATTTTTTAAAGTTTTCTTTAATTCTTTTAAATCTTTTATTTTTAAAAAATTTAAAATTTCTGACGCTTGATCATCAGAAAGCTCTGCTCCTTTAGTAATAGCACCACTTTGATCTTTTCGTTCTTTCTTTAATAAATCCTCAACTCCTTTTAGACCAAATCCTGGCTTATCCAACTTATCTATAGCTCTTATAACTTTGACCTGTTTTTCTTCAGATATTTTCAATTCATTAATTATACCTTGTACAATTTTTCTATTACTTACATTGATTGTAAATTGATCTTTGTTCAAACCACAATCTGATAATGTGCTTGATATTACATTACAAAGTTCTGCATTTGCCTGTGCTGGATCAACATTCCCAACAATATCAAAGTCTGCTTGCGTAAATTCTCTATACCTTCCGTTTCCAGCTTTTTCGTTTCGAAAAACGTTTTGAATTTGATATCGTTTGAAAATTGATGGAAGTTCTTGATTGTTTTGAGCTACAAATCTTGCAAGTGGGCTTGATAAATCATATCGAAGCGTAATACTTTTTTCACCATCTTGGAATGAGAATACATCAGACATAGGATTGGTGTCATCTTCTGCCAAAAAAGATCCAATATTTTCACTAATTTCAAACGAAGGGGTTTCAAGAGGTTCTGCTCCAAACTTAATAAAATTATTCTCTATAGCTTTTAATAGCTTCTTTTTGAGAAGAAGTTTATTTTCCCAACGATCTTCAAATCCTGAAGGTAATCCAGGTACTAATTTATTTTCTTTATCCATTTTTTGGTACCCGGGCTGAGAATCGAACTCAAACTTAAAGTTCCACAAACTTTCGTGCTAACCGTTACACCACCCAGGCATCCCTTGTTTTTATATTATTTTCTGTGGATTTAAAATTATATTATAAATAAATAGCCTAAAGGCTATGTAGACTATTTCTATGAGTACTTCTTGAAGTCTCTCTAAATGTAATATTTATAATCATGAGCAGTCTTTTAGACAAAAACTACTATAACACAAGAGCTAATTTAGTAAGGACGTGTATCTAGTATAATTAGATAAAACGTCCTTAAAATATTAAAAAAAAATTAGTCTACTTTCTTTAAATTAACTGCAGAAGGACCTTTGGGTCCGTCTTCTAATGTAAATTCAAGTTTATCACCCTCATTAAGATATCTCATTCCAGCATCTTTTACAGCAGAGGCATGAACAAAGGCGTCTTTTTCTTTATCGTCTCTTTCAATAAAGCCATATCCTTTTTTTCCATTATACCATTTAATTTTACCAGTAAGTGTACTCATCTTATTACTTAGTCCTTTTGTTATTTATTATACTAAATAGGTTAATTTTTTTTTTAATTATTTCAAGACGAAAAGTAAATGGTGGTGCCTCGGGAAGGATTCGCACCTCCGACACAAGCCTTTTCAGGGCTCTGCTCTACTCCTGAGCTACCGAGGCAGGATTTTAACCTCTAAAGATTATTCTGCCTTTTGTTAGGTCATAAGGTGTCATTTCTACAGTCACGTTATCACCTTGAAGAACTCTAATTCTGTTTTTTCTTAACTTACCTGCTGTATGAGCTGTAACCGTATGTCCATTTTCTAACTTAACTCTAAACATAGCATTTGGAAGTAGATCAATTACTTTACCTTTAAATTCCAGTAAGTCTTGTTTTGACAAATTTATTTTCTCCTAATTCTTTTTATTACTGATTGAGCATGTCCAACAAGCCCTTCGTAATTTGCAAGTGTTATAACTGATGGTCCAAGACTTTCAATACCCTTTTTTGATAGGTTTATGTAAGAAATTCTTTTATAAAATTCATTCACACTAATTCCGCTAGAGTATTTTGCAGATCCATTTGTTGGGAGAACGTGATTAGAACCAACATTATAATCTGTCATTGCCATTACAGCATATTTTCCTAAACATATAGATCCAGCATTTCTAATTTTAGAAACATAAGATTTATAATTTTGAATATTTAACTCTAAATGTTCTGGCGCAATTTTATTTATAATCTCAATAATTTTTTTGTCCGAATTTACATACATCAAAATTCCATTACTATTTAAACTCTTTCTAGCTACAGATACTCTTGGAATTTTTTTTAATTGTTTAATTAATTCAATTTTTACTTTTTCTAATAATTTTTTATCTTTTGAAATTAAAATACATTGAGCAAGATTATCGTGTTCTGCTTGACCAATTAGATCACTTGCAACCCATTCAGGATTTGAATATTTATCACAAACAATAGTTACCTCCGAGGGACCAGCTGTCATACCTTCAATGCCCACATCTCCAAAAACCTCTTTTTTTGCTGCAGCCACGTAAGCGTTTCCAGGACCAACAATTTTATCAACCTTTTTAATTTTTTTTGTTCCGTAGGCAGCAGCAGCAACTGCAGATGGACCACCAATAGAATAAATTTCTTTTATTTTACATTTTCTTGCTGCATACAAAACTGCTGGATTTTGCTTTCCTTTAAAACCAGGGTTAATCATTATTAATCTTTTAACACCAGCAACAATTGCCGGTACAGCATTCATTAAAACACTTGATGGATAAGATGCAGAAGAACCAGGGACATATATTGCAACTGAGTCTATTGGTAAATATTTATATTCAAGTTTATTTTTAAACTTATCTATAAAAGAAATATTTTTGAATTTTTGAAGAGAATGAAATTTGTAAATTCTATCATAAGCAATATCAATTGCTTTTTTTACTTTTTGATCTAAAGATTTTATTGAATTATTAATTTGATTTGACGTAGGAACAATAGTTCTGTTTTGATTAAATCTTTTTTCATATTTCAATAAAGCTTTATCACCATTTTTTTTCACATCTCTAACAATACTGGTCACTGAGATAGAACTAGATTGAACTTTTTTTTTCGCAGTGAAAGTAATTTATTTAAAGAATTACTAAAATTCTTATTAGTGCTATTTAGTATTTTCATTAATCTTTAATTTCATTTTGATCTTCTAGTCTTACTTCAATTGTTTCTGTAGTCAAAGCAATGTGCGCATTGTTACTGAAAATTAAGCTTATTTCATAATCAGTATTATTTTTCAAATA
Organism: uncultured Pelagibacteraceae bacterium; assembly: GCA_902539165.1. GTDB lineage: Bacteria > Pseudomonadota > Alphaproteobacteria > Pelagibacterales > Pelagibacteraceae > Pelagibacter. The sequence goes on along the minus strand of CACBHY010000001.1, from coordinate 210,945 downwards.
ATCAATTCCAATTAATTCTAAAACTAATTCCTGATTTGACTGATCTATATTTTTAGATTTTACTTTATCAACGAAATCAAACCTACAAATACTATTGATTTTTTTATTATCTTGGCCAGTTTCAACTTTTGTTCTCTCTATTGAGAGCAAAAATACTTTGTTTGATGCAAGATATTTTATATCAAGAACCTTTACTTTTGCCCCGGCACTACATGCAGAAATCATTTGTAAACCCTCCTGATCATTTGCAATAATTTTTGCTAGATATTTTTTTTCCATTAGTTCACTCGGCGTATTTTTGCCCCAACCTTTTTTAATTTTTTTTCTAAATTTTCATAACCTCTATCTAAATGATAAATTCTATTGATAACTGATTTTCCTTTAGCTGTTAAAGCAGCAAGGACCAATGAAACTGATGCTCGTAAATCTGTGGCCATTAATTCAGCAGGTACAAAATTTATATTTCCTTGAACTACAGCTTTGTTTCCTTTAGTTAAAATTTGTGCGCCCATACGGTTTAGTTCAGCAACATGCATAAATCGATTTTCAAAAATATCTTCTTTGATTATTGATTTTTTATTTGCTTTACATAACAAAACCATAATTTGGGCTTGTAAATCAGTTGGAAAACCTGGATATGGAGCTGTTTTAATTTCTAAATTTTTTATCTTTTTATTGCCTACAATATTTATCTTATCGTGATTAACTTTTATTTTAGCTCCAATTTTCTTTAAAATATCAATTTCAGTTTTGATTATTTTGGGTATTACACTTTTTATTTGTAACTTTCCCTCTGTCAATGCTGCTGCAATCAAATATGTTCCAGCTTCAATTCTGTCAAACATAACTGAATAACTAATTTCTTTAATTTGTTTTACTCCAGAGATTTTTATTGAACGTTTACCAATCCATTTGATATTGCAACCCATTTTTAATAAAAAATTAACTAAATCTTTTATTTCTGGTTCAATTGCACAATTTTTTAAAATAGTTTTTCCTTTTGCAAAGCAAGCAGCAATAATTAAATTTTCCGTAGCACCAACAGATATTTTTGAGAAACTTATGGTTGTCCCTATTAGTCCTTTTGGAGCATTAGCAAGAACATATCCATTTAAAATTTTAAATTTAACTCCAAGTTTTGATAAAGCTTTGAGATGAATATCAACAGGTCTGGTACCAATTGCACAACCACCAGGTAGTGAAACTTTTGCGTTGCCAAATTTGGCAAGCAATGGACCAAGCACTAATATTCCAGCTCTCATGGTTTTTACTAAATTATAAGATGCAAAAACTTTTTTTTGTTTAGAATTATCTATAACAAGGCTTTGTTTAGTAAATTTGGTAATTGATCCCAATGATTGAAGTAAATTAATCATTGTCTCTATATCTTTAACTTTTGGTAAATTTTTTAAAGTTATTTTATTTTTTGAAAGCAATGTTGCTGCCAAAATTGGTAGTGATGCGTTTTTCGATCCTGAAATTTTTATTTGTCCCTTGAGCTTATTCGCTCCAAGAACCTCTAGCCTTTGCATATTTAAACTTTAGGTAATGTTACCCCAGTTTGACCCATATACTTTCCATCTCGATCTGCATAAGTCACTTCTGGTTTTTCATTTCCTTTTAAGAAAATAAATTGTGCAACACCTTCGTTTGCATAAATTTTTGCAGGTAAAGGTGTGGTGTTCGAAAATTCAAGTGTAACATATCCTTCCCACCCAGGCTCTAGTGGGGTTACATTTACAATGATCCCACATCTTGCATATGTTGATTTACCTAGACAAATAACCAATACATCATTTGGAATTTTAAACTTTTCTACAGTTCTTGCTAAAACAAATGAATTTGGTGGAATAACACATTCAGATACATTTTTAGTTACAAAATTTGTTGGTTTGAAATTTTTAGGGTCAACAATCTCTGAATTAACATTTGTAAAAATTTTAAACTCGTCTGATACTCTTGCATCATAGCCAAAAGAAGAAAGTCCATAAGAAATGCTCTTGCCTCTTACTTGTTTTTCTTCAAAAGGTGAGATCATGTTGTATTCTTTGGACATTTTTCTAATCCATTTATCGGAGAGAACTGACATTATTTATTTTTTTTCTTATTTTTTTTTTGGAAAATCTTTCTTTTTTTCAAATTTTTTCTTAGAGCAAGACTTAAACGCTCATTTTTATCTTTAGAACTCATTCTTTGTTTGGGTTTGTCAAAAAGTCTAAAGATATTGGCTTATTAGGATCTAAAGCTTTTATTTTAGGTTCTTCTTGTTTTGGGCCTTCTTTAGCTAAACGTTTAGCTTTTTTTTCTGCAAGCTTCTTTTCTCTTTTAGCTTGCTTTTCCATAAGCTTGTTTCCTTTGGTTGATTTATAATCGTAGTGAATTCCCATAACATTTCCTTAAGTAGATATAAATCATATTGATCAAAAAATTAAGGCAATAATTTGAAAAAAATGCGTTATTATCCACAAGATATAAATTGTTTGCTCCTGTAGTTAAATGGCATAACAAGTCATTGGTAATGACTAGTTCCCTGGTCAGTACAGGGTGGGAGCACCACTAATTTTTATAAAATATCTTCCTTAAAAAGATAGTCACTAAGATTAAACTAAAAAAAGCTACAAGAGGAATGTAAATATCTGGTGAAAAGATAATTTCAGTAATACCAGGAACTTCAGAGTTTTGATCAATAATTTTTTCAAATCCACTTCCAATCGATACTGCTAAAAATATTTGTGGTACAATGCCTATTAGCGTTGCAAAGAAAAAATTTCTTACTCGAACATTAAAAAGTGTTGGAAGTATACAACTTATCTGCCACGGTATTCCACCTATAAAACGATATACGAGTAAATAAATAAACTCAGATTTTTTAAATTTAATCTCTAGTTTATGATATTTATTTAAAAGCTTTTCTTTAATAAACTCTTTTAAAAAATAATTTCCAAAAATATATAAAAAAGTTGCACCAACGCTCAACCCAAGTACAACAACAACGGTGCCTATCCATTTTCCAAAAATAAATCCACCCATTAAAGCGACGGGTGATCCAAAACCTAAAAGAGGAAATACCCATAAAATTGTTAAACCCAAAAAAATAAAAAATATCAGAGTTAGATTAGATTTTTTTAATTCAGAAAAATATAATCTATTTTCTCTTATAAAGTCATATGAGGTAAGTTCCTGAATGCTAAATTTAGAGAAGAAAAAAAATAAAAATAAACTAATTAGTATTAAATAAACTAAACCTATAAATAATTTAAATTTGTTTGATTTTTCCATTAATAACAAAGTTATTTATAAAATGTTCTATTTGCTATTTATATATTTAATTACTATAAAGAGCGAAATTTAATAAAAAATTAACCACTTATTATGAAAAGAACATACCAGCCCTCGAATGTCAAAAGAGCCAGAAAACACGGCTTTAGATCAAAGATGAAAACAAAAGGCGGTAAAAAACTTTTAGCCAGAAGAAGAGCTAGAGGAAGAAAATCACTAACAGTTTCTGTTTAAATAAATGAAAAGCAAAATCCTTGCTCTTTCAAAGAATGAAGAATTTAAAAGTCTTTTAAAAAAAAAGAAAATTTCTAATAAGTATGTGACTATTTTTTTTGGAAAATTGCCTCATAAAGACAATAAAAAACTCAATATAAGTTTTTCAGTTAAAAAAAAAATTGGAAATGCAGTCAAAAGAAATAAAATTAAAAGAAGGTTAAGAAGTATTGTTAACGATGCAGTCAAAATAATATCAATAAACTTTGATTTTTCTATCCTTGTTCTTGCAAAGGAGAGTATGTTAAACAATGAGTACAAAAATATAAAAGAAACCCTATTTCAAGACTTAGAAAAAATTAAATAATGAATATATTTACTAAATTACTAATTAAACTTATTAAGTGCTACAAATATCTAATTAGTCCTTTATTTGGACACTCTTGCCGATATTTACCCACATGTTCTGAATACAGTATTGATGCTTTGAAGGAATTTGGTTTTGTTAAAGGTCTTTTCAAGAGTATTAAAAGAATTCTGTCGTGTCATCCAATTAAATTTTTAGGCGGAGGAGAAGGGTTTGATCCTGTAAAAAAAGAAGTAAAGGATAATAAATAGTGGAAACCCGCAATATTATCGCCGCTATAAGTTTGTCTGCAGCAGTGATATTGTTGTATACACTCTTTTTCGCACCACCACCAGTAACTCAGGAGAGCATAGTTGAAAAAAATAAAACTGAACAAAGTTCAGATACTCCTAGTTTAGATCAAAAAGAAAACATTAAGGAAATTTCAAAAGAACAGGCATTAAGTGAAAGTGAAAGAATTCAGTTTGAAAATCAAAGTATAATTGGTTCAATATCTTTGAAGGGAGCGGCGATAGATGATCTAACTTTTAAAGAATATAATGTAGTTTTAAATGGTGATGAAAAGGTAAACTTGTTAGCACCAAGAAATGCTAAAGAAGGTTACTTTATAGAGAGTGGATTTATAACAACTGATAAAAACGTAGAAATACCTAATTCAAATTCTATTTGGTCAGTATCAGGTAATAGTAAACTTACTGCACAATCTCCAATAAAATTAACATGGGCTAATGATCAGGGTATTACTTTTGAAAAAGAAATATCAATTGATGATAAGTTTTTGTTTACAGTTAAACAACGAGTAATTAATTCTACAAATAACAAATACGATTTTTACTCTTATGGTCAAATTATTCGAAATGAAGCACCTGAAATAACAAATTTTTATATACTTCATGAAGGTTTAGTTGCAACACTAGATGATGAGCTTATTGAAGAAGATTATGATGATATTGAAGAAAAAAAATTCTCAAGAATTGCTCAGAAAGGATGGCTTGGTATTGGAGATAAGTATTGGATAACTTCATTAATTCCTCCAAAAGGAAAAGAGTTCAAAACTACTTTTGACTATAAAAATAAATTTAGAGCAAATTTTGTAGCAACTGAGCCTCTCGAATTAAATAGCAATTCATCAATAGAGGATAAAATGCAGATCATCGTAGCTGCTAAAAGAGTAGATGTTATTGATGGTTATGCAGAGTCTTTAAAAATAGATAAATTTGACCTAACAATTGATTGGGGGTTTTTGTATTTTATTACTAAACCATTGTTTTTTGGAATAGATTATTTCTTTAAACTTCTTGGAAATTATGGTTTAGCGATCATTGCTATTACTATTTGCATTAGACTAGCCTTTTTTCCTTTAGCGAATTTCTCATTTAGAAGTATGGCTAAAATGAAAGCATTACAGCCAGAAATGGTAAGGCTTAAAGAGCTTCATAAAGACGACAAAATGAAATTGCAGCAAGCAATGATGGCACTTTACAAAAAGGAAAAAGTTAATCCAATGTCGGGCTGTTTACCAATTCTAGTTCAAATTCCAGTTTTTTTTGCTTTATACAAAGTATTATTTGTAACTATTGAAATGAGACATATGCCATTTTATGGTTGGATACAGGATTTATCAGAAAGAGATCCAACTTCATTATTTAACCTATTTGGATTATTGCCTTATGACGTACCATCCTTCTTAGTAATTGGAGCCTGGCCAGTGGCAATGGGGGTATCTATGTGGGTACAGCAAAAACTTAACCCGGCGCCTACCGATCCAATGCAAGCGAAAATATTTATGTTCTTTCCGCTCTTCTTAACGGTAATATTGGCTCCATTCCCCGCTGGACTAGTAATATACTGGACAGTAAATAATATTTTAACTATGGCGCAGCAAGTCTTCATTATGAAGCGCACAACAGTTAAAACTACAAATTAATTTTTTAATACTAATATAAACATGGATCTTAAAAACATATTGCCCGAAGATGGGCCGCCTATAAATGAGGTTAATAAATATATCGAGAAATATAAAAATGACTTAATTGTAATTAAGTATGGTGGAAATATATTAATTGATAGAAACATATTTAACAACTTTATAACAGATCTATATGTATTAAATAAATTAGGTCTTTCAACAATAGTTGTGCATGGTGGTGGACCAAGAATAAAAAGAGAATTAGAAAAATCTAATATTCAATCAAAATTTATAAGAGGTTTAAGAGTTACTGATAAAAATATAATTAATATTGTAGAGTCTGTTTTAATTGACTTTAATGATGATATTGTTGAAAATTTAAACAAAAAAGGCTCTAAAGGTGTTTCAATACACACAAAACATAACAACATTATTAAAGTAAAACCTGAGGCAAAAGAGTTGGGCTTTGTAGGAATACCAATATCAGTTGATAATGAAATAATATTTAATATCCTGGGGCAAAATAAAGTTCCAATTGTATCTCCATTAGGTTTAGATAAAAATAGTCAAACCTACAATATTAATGGTGATACAGCTGCTATGGCTATAGCTAAATCTTTAAAAGCTAGAAGATTGTTACTAATGACAAATGTTGATGGCGTTCTTAACAAAGAAAAAAAATTAATAGAAGAAATATCTTCCACAGAAATTTTAGAAATGATTAAAAATGAAACTATAACAGAAGGCATGATCCCTAAAATTAGTGCATGTTTAGATGCTGTAAATAACGGAGTAACTGGAGTTGGAATAATTAATGGCACAAAAAAACATTCATGTTTATGGGAAATATTCTCTGACAAAGGGGCAGGTACATTGATTAGAAAATGATAAAATTAAAGAATATTAAAAATATACTGTTTGATTGTGATGGAGTGTTATATCAAAATCTAGAAGCAGTTTTTGGTCAAGTAAGTAAAAAAATGACTGAATATATATCTAAGAAGTTAAATTTAGATTTAAAAGTGGCTAAAGAATTACAGAGAAGTTATTTTCATAAATACGATACCAGTCTTAATGGTTTAATGATTCATCATGATATCCCTCCAAAAGAATTTTTAGACTATGTCCATGATATTGATTTATCTTTCTTGGAAAAAGATCAAACTTTGAGAAAAGAGCTTGAGAGTACAAATTTAAGAAAATTTGTTTTTACTAATGGAAGCAAAGAACACGTAAAAAACATAACCACATCACTTGGTATTGAAGATCAATTTGAGAATGTTTTTGACATAGTAGATGCTAAATATAATCCCAAACCTGCAGCAAAAGCTTTTGATCTAATGATAGAAAAATTTAAAATAGATCCAAAAGAAACACTTTATATTGAAGATATTGCAAAAAATTTATCCATTGGAAAAGAAAGAGGAACAATAACTGCATGGTTAATCAATGACGAATACTGGGGTAAAAAAGAGTCAGATAAAGAATACATTGACTATAAGATAGAAAATCTTTCTTTATTTTTAAAAGAAATAAGGTTATTAAAAAACACATAAAAGCTATGAGTATAGAAAATATTATTAACGAAGCTTGGGAAAAAAGAGACCAGATAACCCCAAGTTCAGATGAAAATTTAAAGAATACTGTAAATCAAATTATTGATGATTTAGATAGCGGTAAAGTCAGAGTTGCTGAAAAAATAGATGGTGAGTGGAAAACTCATCAATATCTTAAAAAAGCAATCATGTTAAGTTTTAGAATGTACCCAATGGAAAATTTAAATGGTCCATACAGTAGTTGGTATGATAAAGCTCATCTTTTAAAAGGCAAAACAGCAGGATGGACTAAAGAAGATCATGAAAAGGCTGGTTTTAGAATGGTACCCAATTCACCTGTGAGAAAAGGATCTTACGTTGGAAGAAATGCAGTATTAATGCCGTGCTATGTTAATATTGGTGCATACATAGATGAAGGCACTATGATTGATACTTTTGCAAGAGCAGGAAGTTGCTGTCAAATTGGAAAAAATTGTCATATTTCAGCTGGCTCTGGTGTCGGGGGTGTATTGGAGCCTGCTCAAGCATTACCCACGATAATTGAAGACAATGTTTTCCTTGGCGCCATGTCAGAAGTTGTTGAAGGTGTAATAGTTGGAGAAGGATCTGTATTAAGTATGGGAATGTATATTGGTCAATCTACAAAAATAGTTGAAAGAAAAACTGGTGAAATTACTTATGGAAAAATACCACCTTATTCAGTTGTTGTACCTGGTTCTTTACCAGATAAAAATAATCCTGCAGCGCCATCACTTTATTGTGCGGTAATTATTAAACAGGTAGATGAAAAAACTAGATCAAAAACATCAGTAAACGATCTTTTGAGAGAATAAAAATGCAAAAAATCAACGAACTTCAATTAGCTAAAGAGCTAATTAGGTTTCCTTCTGTTACTCCTGTTGATGCAGGTGTAATGAGTTTTTTAGAAAAAAAACTAAAACAGCTTGGTTTTAAAACTAAAGTGCTTGAATTTAGAGAAAAGAACAGCAAACCAGTAAAAAACCTTTACGCAAAACTTGGTAATAAAAGTCCTAACTTTTGTTATGCAGGTCATTTAGATGTAGTGCCTGCTGGAAATCTTAAGGACTGGACAGTCAATCCATTTAAACCCTCAATTAAAAAAGGACATTTAATTGGAAGAGGCGCGAATGATATGAAAAGCTCTATAGCAGCGTTCGTCGCAGCAATTAGCAATTTTATTAAAAATTACTCTGATTTTAAAGGCTCAATTAGTCTTTTAATTACCGGGGACGAAGAAGGTGTCGCTATAAATGGGACGAAAAAAGTTGTGGAGTATTTAAAAAAAAGAAAAGAGAAAATCGATTTTTGTTTAGTAGGTGAACCAACTAACCCAAGTAAATTGGGTGAAATGATTAAAATTGGGCGAAGAGGAAGTATGAATGGTAGATTAACTATCACTGGAGTGCAAGGGCACGTAGCTTATCCTCATCGAGCAAATAATCCTTCAACAGCACTTGTGCAAATTCTTAATGAAATAAAAGATATCAAATTTGATAAAGGAACAAAGGATTTTCAAGCAACTAACTTGGAAATAACAAAAATAAATATTAATAACACTGCTGATAATATAATTCCAGGTTTTGCTACAGCTACATTTAATATAAGATTTAATAATAAACACTCCTCTACTTCCTTAAAGAGTAAGATAAATAAAGTTATTAAAAAAATATCAGCTAAAAATAAATCTAAATATAAAATTGAATATAGTGTATCTGGAGAAGCTTTTTTAACAAATCCTAATAAGACAACTTTTATGATACAAGATATAATTAAGAAAATTACAAAAATTAAACCTAAACTTTCAACAACAGGAGGAACTTCAGATGCAAGGTTTATTAGGAAAATTGCACCTTGTTTAGAATTTGGGTTAGTTGGTAAAACAATGCATAAAGTAGATGAAGCAGTTTCACTGTCAGATTTAAAAAAATTGACTTTAATTTATTCAAATATATTGAAGAATTATTTTAAGTGAAAACAGGGTTAATTACATCAGATACATATCAAAATCATAATACTGGGGATGGACACCCTGAAAAAATTGATAGAGTTACTGTTGTAATAGATAATTTTAAAAAATTAGACAATAAAAAACTAATTTGGAAGAAACCGAATAAATTTGAGAATTCTTTTTTAATTAAAACTCACACCTCAAATTATATAAATCAAGTTAATAAATCTTTTCCAAAAAAAGGATATAATTTTCTTGATGGCGACACAATAATTTCTCCTGGTAGTAAAGATGCTTCTAAGGATGCTGTAGGTTCAATTATTACTGCAATTGATGGGGTACAGAATAAAGAGTTTAAAAATGCATTTTGTGCAGTAAGACCGCCTGGTCACCACGCAGAAAAAGAAAAAGCAATGGGTTTTTGTATCTTCAATAATGTTGCCGTTGGAGCAAATTACTTAATCGAAAAATATAAATATAATAAAATAGCAATTATTGATTTTGATGTTCACCACGGAAACGGTACCCAAAATATTTTTTATGATAATGAAAAAGTTTTATTTATTTCTACTCATCAATATCCTTACTATCCAGGTTCTGGCTCTGAAAAAGAAAAAGGTAATTTTAATAACGTATTTAATATCCCTCTTGAAGCTGGAACATCTGCAGAAAAGTATCTTAACGCTTACGAAAATGTTTTAAATAAAGTGAGAGAGTTTAGGCCTGAATTCTTGTTGTTTTCTGCAGGTTTTGATGCACACATTGATGATCCTTTGGCCCAACTGCAGCTTAGTTCTGAGGATTTTTATAAAATTACCAAAAGAACATTGGAGATCTCAAAACCATTTTGTAATGGAAATGTTGTATCAATACTTGAGGGTGGATATGATCTTAAAGCTTTACAAGAAAGTACCGAGAGACATGTTGATGCTCTCATAGAATTTAATTGATAATTAAATATAACTATCTAAACACACTCTAAATGAAACTGTACAGAATTAAAAAGTCAGATATAGATAAAAAAGGAAGAGGACTTTATGCAACAAAAGATATTAAAGCTGGAACTAAAGTAATTGATTACATCGGTAAATTAATTACAAAAAAACAAACTGAAGAATCTGATAAATACGACAATGGTAAACCCATTTATTTATTTACTATAAATAAAAGATACGATCTTGATGGAGATTTTCCATGGAATATTGCAGGATTAATCAATCATTCATGTGATAACAACTGTGACTATGATGGTAAGGGACTAAAAATTTGGGTTAAAGCAATAAGAGATATTAAAAAGGGTGAGGAATTTACTTGTGATTACGGATTTGGTTACGATGAAAATTACAAACAATTTCCATGTAAATGCAAATCTAAAAACTGTTGTGGCTATATAGTAAGAGCTGAGTCTAGATGGAGAATTAATAAAAAGTTTGCAATGAGTAATAAGAAAAAATTAATAAATAACTCTATGTAAAAAAAGCCCTTCAGGTGGCGCTGGTGGAGCACATAGTACTCTTTTTTTAGATTTAAATACTTTTTCAAAAGTTTTTAGATCCCATTTCTTCTCACCTAAATATTTTAAACAACCTACCATCGATCTTACTTGCTGTTGTAAAAACGATTGTGACTTAAATTCTATTTCAATTTTATTTTTTAATGTTCTTATTTTAATTGATTTAATTGTTCTGATTGGACTTTTAGCGTGACAACTTGATGATCTATAGGTTGAGTAGTCATTCGTTCCCAATAATTTTTTTGCTCCTTTTTTCATTAAATCAACATCTAGTATTTTCCTCACATGCCACCCTCTTCCACTTTCAATTACAGGAGCACTTATTTGATTAAAAATTATATATCTATAAATTCTTTGTTTAGCAGAAAATCGTGAATGAAATTTTTCACTTCTCTTTTTAATTTGAGTAATTGCTATACCTTTATTGTTAAGAAAATGATTAATTGATTTTAAAAATTTTGTTAAATCTAAAATTTTTTTTTGACAATCAAAGTGAGCTGACTGAGCATGAGCATGCACACCTGCATCTGTTCTGCCAGATCCATTTAGAATTATTTTTTCTTTTAGAAGCTTTGATAAATGTTGTTGAATTAATCCTTGAATAGTAGAGCCTTTTTTTTGAAACTGCCAACCTCTAAAACTTGTCCCAACATATTCAATAAGAACTTGATACCTCACCATTTAAATCTGATGACCTTTTCTAATTCTTGAACCAAGCATAAATTCACCAATATTTTGGGGCCTTTTTCCTTGTCTTTGTATCTCCGTGACTTTTATTGATTGCTTATCTCCACAAGCAATTTCTAAATAATCATTAAGAACCTCTCCCGGATTTCCAATCCCATTGCTGATTTCTGCTTTTAAAATTTTATACCTCTCACCACTTGATATAAAAAAAGCACCTGGGACTGTATATAAACCATTTATTTTCCCCATAATATTTTCTGCATTACTCGTCCAATCAATTAATCCCTCGTTCTTTTGAATTTTTGGGGCATAAGTCGCTTTAGAATGATCTTGATCCACGAAAGTTGCTTTATCTTCAAGTATGTCATCAATATTGTCTAAAATTTTTTCTGCAGCAATAAAAGATAACTTTTCAGCAATTTCAGCAGAATTAAAATTATTTTCCATATTAATTTTATAGGTATTGCAAACTGGGCCTGTGTCTAATTTTTCTTCTATTTTCATAATACTGACCCCAGTCTCTTTATCTAAATTCATTATAGCTCTTTGTATAGGTGCCGCTCCTCTCCACTTTGGTAGAATAGATGCATGTATGTTTATAAATCCTTTTTTTGTTAAACTTAAAAATTCTTTAGGTATAATTTGTCCATAGGCTACAACAATTGCTAGATCTGCATCTACTGATTTGAAAAATTCGTATTCTTCTTTATTTGCTTTTAAAGTCGACGGTACCCTATACTCTAAATTTAAAGTTTCAGAAATTCCTTGAATAGGAGACTTATTAATTTTTTGTCCACGATGTGATTTTTGTGGGGGTTGAGTATAAACACATGATACAGGATATCCATTTTGATAAAGAGATTTCAAAATTGGTACAGCGAACATGGGCGTACCCATAAAAATTATTTTCTTAGCCATGAATTAAACTTCGGCTGTACTTGATTTTAATTTTGATAATTTTTTGATTATCATCGATCTTTTTAATTTTGAGAGATAATCAATAAATAATATGCCCTCTAGGTGATCCATTTCATGCTGAATACAAGTAGCAAGCAAACCTTCAGCCTTAAGCAATTGTTTTTGTCCATTATAATCTAAATACTCTACTTCACATTTACTTGGTCTATCTATATCTGCAAATTGATTTGGAACCGAAAGGCATCCCTCCTCATAAGTTGCTTTTAAAGGATCTTTATTTTTAATTACAGGATTTACAAAATATCTTGGCTCTTTTTTGTTTTCTTCTTTGCAAATATCCATAACTATAATCCTTTGTGGGACACCAACTTGTATTGCTGCAAGACCTATCCCGTTTGCAGCATACATGGTCTCTAACATATCTTTCATCAGTTTCTGCTCTTCCTTGCCAACTTTATTTACTGGTTTTGAAACTTGTCTGAGCAGTTTATTGGGTTCTGTAATTATAGTTCTTATAGACATGTTTAAATTTATTTTATTATAAATTTTATACTTTTAAAGGTAGAACTTTTAACAAAAGTTTATTTCTTATCAAATCAACATTTAGCTGATTAAGTGTATTGATAATAAAATATACTGTATCTTCATCTAGATTTTCTATTTTTTCTGGACCAATGACTTCAATTACCCTAAGCAATGCAGTGCCAATTTCATTGTTATCAATCATGTCTTGAATATCTGCTGGCATTTCAGACTTTTTAATCTCATACAAGCTATCATATTTTTTTGAAATTTGAATTCCATCAGATTTCAACGCTTCTAAGAAAATAATGTCTTTTTTGGATAAAGAATATTTTTTATCTTTTTTGATTTTCTTTAAAAATTTTTCAAGATCTTGTTCTATTTGAGATTTCGCATAGTCCCCGTTAAAATAGTTTAGTAATTTAGATTGATGCAAAACTTTGTTATTAAATTTAATTTTTTTATCACTTACTTGCTCTGTTTTAGAATAGCTATTATAGAAAGTTGTATAATTAGAAGGTACGTCATCTTCTGAAATTTGATTTAAAAAATGTTTTAATTCTTTATCAAAAGCATTACCAATTTCATCCTTGTTAAATACATCTTTTAAAGTTTTCATCAACTCTAACTTTGAATTTGGCTCCTCCATTAAAAGTGTTCGCTGGTATAATAGTGCTCTTCCTTCTATTGGTGATAAGGACTTATAGACTTCTTGAGCATTTAACAGTTGACTTATATTAAATTGAAACTTTTTATAAAATTCAAATAAATCTTTTTCTGAATAATTTTTATCATGAACTGCTTTTTCAATCGCAGAAATTTTATCTGTATCAGTAATTTCAACATCTTTAATGTTAAATAGAAGATTAGATGTAGATAAATATTGCCAAATAAATTTTGGAGTATCCACATTAGGCTCAAATAAAAATTCAGGATCAGTTCGATGTGCTAAATGAAAATCTAAAATAGAGTTTTCAGAAATTGTTTTATCTGCTTCCTCTATATATCCAAATAAGTAATTTATTTTATTTTCATAATAATCATCTTGAAAACCAAGTTCTTTTTTCAAATCTAAAATTAATTGAGCCTCTTCATTTTTGCCATAATTGATCAAACAATATAAATTGAACTTGGACAAATATTCATCCTCAATTGGTTTAGTAATATTTGAAAAAATTTCACATGATTTTTTTATGTTTGAAGTAGATAAATAAGTATCTACTAAAAACCTAGTTAGCTCAGGATGCAAGTTAATAGTCTGATTTTTTATCAAATATTCTTCAATTAGGTCTAGATTAGAATTTTTAATTAACCAATCAGATTTAAATTTCAAAAACTCTTGCTCACTTATATTTTGATTTGGGTAGTAAGCATTGGTTAACATGGAAATATTCATTATTTCTGAAGCATCTTGTGAAAGATTATATTTATTAATGTTTTCAAAAAGACCTTTTAATTTAGAACCGTTAGAATTTGACCACATATCGATACTTAGTCCATATTCAGCTGGATCATATAATCCTACAATTTTAATTGCTTTCGACGCAACATCTTGGTCTAGTTTGATTGGATCAATTTTCTTGTTTGATCGCATGTCATAAATGCTTCTTCCGGTACTATTGTTTTGATTTTGATCAGAAATACTGGTTTCTACAACAATATCCTTTTCCTTTTTTTTTATATTCCATATATCAACAGGTTTTTCCTCTGCAACCGTATTTATCCCTGAAAATAAATAAAATATTAAAATTGAAAAATATTTTTTATTTAACAATTTTGAAATTTTCATTTGGAATTATTTTTTCAATTTCTTTTTTGGGAGCAGGAAAATCTAATGAGTTTATTAAAAATACAATTCCTATAACAACAATTAATCCAAGTGTAAATTTAATTACAATTCCTGTAATACTAGCTTTGCCTGAACTTGTGTTTTTAGTAAATTGCATATAACTTTAGATAATTTCAAATTAAGACATATTTGTGTTTTTTCAATAAAGAAACTTATGAAATCAAAAGAAAATCTTGTGTTTTTAGGAATGATGGGATCTGGAAAGAGTTCTATAGGTATGCTGGTCGCAAAAAAACTAAAATTAAAATTTATAGATATAGATAATGAGATTGAAAATAAAGTAGGGACAACCATAAGCAAAATGTTTGGGGATAAGGGTGAAGATTTTTTTAGAAAAGTAGAAGAAAAAGTAACTTTAAAAAATTTAAAACTACATTCTTCTGTGATTTCTCTTGGTGGTGGAGCTTTTATGAATGAAATTATTAGAAAAGAAGTTTTGAAAAGTCATATATCGTTTTGGTTGAACTGGAATAATAATGTTTTGTTGGGAAGAATAAAAAATAGTAAAAAAAGACCTCTTGTAATAAACTCATCAGATAATCAAATAATTGACCTAATTCAAAAGCGCTCTACCGTTTATGCAAAAGCTTCGTTTGAAATTAAATGTGATAACTTAACAAAAAATGAAGTAGTTAATAAAATAATTAAAATTTATGAATCAAATTAAATTAAATATAGAAACAAAGACACAGAAATATCCTATCTATATTGGAAAAAAATTATCTGCGAATATTTCTAAAATTACAAAATCTAACTCAATTAATTTTAACAGATGTCTTTTAGTTGTAGATAGTAATGTTCCTAAAAAATTTATTATAATTATTAAAAAATCTTTAAAAAATAAAATAAGTTATATCTATGATTTTAAAGCCAATGAATTAAATAAGAATATGAATAGTATAAACAAGATTTTAGAAATTTTGTTAAATAAAAATTTTTCCAGAGATGACTGTTTGATATCCGTTGGAGGAGGAATTACAGGAGATGTAAGTGGTTTTGCTGCAAGTCTTTTCAAGAGAGGAATTAAGTTTATAAACATACCTACTACTCTTTTGTCACAAGTTGACTCATCAATTGGTGGTAAGACTGGGGTAAATACTAAGTATGGTAAAAATCTAATTGGAAGTTTTTACCAGCCCAATCTTGTTATTTCTGATACTCAATTTTTAAAAACATTGCCTAAGAGAGAGATAGTTTGTGGATATGGAGAAATTTTAAAACATTCAATTATTGGTAATAAGAAATTTTATAATTTTTTAGACAACCATAAAAACGAAATTTTAAAGCTTTATTCTCCGTTTCTTGAAAAGGCTATCTATGAGAGTTGTAAGATTAAAAAAGCTATAGTTGAAAAAGATGAAAAAGAAAAAGGTTTAAGAAAAATTTTAAATTTTGGTCATTCTTTTGCCCATGCTTATGAAGCGACATTAGGATTTAGCAAAAAGTTAAATCATGGAGAGGCTGTAATACTTGGAATGAAAACTGCACTAAATTTTAGTCTCAAGACAAAATTTATGAATAAAAGAGAGTATTATTCTATCTTAGATCATATCGATAATTCTGATTTACCATCTTCTGTAAGGAAATTTTTTAATCCAAATGATGTAAACAAAATTTTAAATTTTATGGCAAAAGACAAAAAAAATAGATCAAATAATATTAATTTGGTCTTACTTAAAAAAATTGGAGCCCCAATAATTAATAAAGAATATTCTAAAAAAAAAATAGGTTTATTCTTAAAAATTTTTTTACGAAATTAAGATTTGGATTGAATGAATAGACTCTTTCATCTCTTTATCTAAAATTTTATAAATTTTTTTATTACTTTCTATCTTATTCATAGTCTTGAGTTCATTTGAAATTAAACTTATTTTCAAATGAAATTTACCGTCTTGATTACCGGCGTGATTTTTATGAAGAAAAGATTTGTCCTCAATTTTAATATTTTCAATATTTATATGATTTTGTAATTTTTTTTTTACAATTGCAATTAAGTCATTTATATCCATAAGTATAATTTATTATATAGCATGAAAAATATTTGTGACTGGAATAATTGTAATGAAATTGGTGAATATAAAGCACCAGTTGAAAAAGATAATAGTAAAAAATTTAGAATGCTTTGTCTTGAGCATGTCAAGGAATTCAATAAGAATTGGAATTACTTTTCAGGTATGAATGATGACCAAGTAATGGATTTTTTAAAGTCTGACATGATATGGCATAAACCTACTCAAAGTTTTAGCTCTTCAGATAATTTTTTTAAAGTTCTTTGGAATACAACGTTAAAGGATGAATTAGATAAAGATAAAATAAATGGTGATTATGATCATATGCGTCAATTTAAATTTGATCACAAAGATATCAAAGCGTTTGGTATTCTTGGTATTTCCGTAGGCCTAAAGTGGAAGAAAATACAAGATAAATTCAAAGTGCTTGTGAAAAAATTCCACCCTGATATGAATTCTGGAAATAAAAAATACGAGGAAAAACTTAAATTAATAACTTTAGCTTATACTCAGCTTAAAAATACATATAGAGATAAAATTGACACCAAATCTTGACATAAAACCAGATATCAAAGTTTCTTTGAAACAAACGTTTGGAATAGATTCAGAGATGGAAGTTGACGCATTTTCAAAAAAAAATGATTACGTACCTGAAATCGATAAAAGTTATAAGTTTGACAGAGACACTACACTAGCAATCATTTCTGGATTTTCATTTAATAAAAGGGTTTTAGTTCAAGGATATCACGGCACAGGTAAATCTACTCATATTGAACAGATAGCTGCTAGACTAAATTGGCCATGTATTCGTGTAAATCTTGATAGCCACGTTAGCCGAATAGATCTAATTGGAAAAGATGCAATTGTCTTAAAAGAGGGCAAACAAGTCACTCAATTTAATGAGGGTATCTTACCATGGTCTATTCAAAATCCAGTTGCTCTTGTATTTGATGAATACGATGCAGGTAGGCCTGATGTTATGTTTGTGATTCAACGAGTTTTGGAAGCTGAAGGTAATTTTACCCTGCTAGATAAAAATAAAGTAATAAAGCAAAATAAATTTTTTAGATTATTTGCAACATCAAATACTGTTGGCTTAGGAGATACTAGTGGTCTTTACCATGGCACTCAGCAAATAAACCAGGGTCAAATGGACAGATGGAATATAGTAACTACGCTGAATTATCTTAATCTTGATAGAGAGATGGATATTGTATTAGCTAAAAACAAAAACTTAAATAATTCAAAAGGAAAAGAAGTTGTTTCCAACATGATCAAAGTAGCCTCTTTAACACGTAAAGGGTTTATTGCGGGTGATATTTCAACAGTAATGAGTCCAAGAACTGTTATGCATTGGGCAGAAAATTCAGAAATTTTTAAAGATATTGGTTACGCCTTCAGAGTAACTTTTCTAAATAAATGTGATGATATAGAGAAAAATACTATCGCTGAGTATTATCAAAGATGTTTTGGTGAAGAATTACCTGAGTCATTGATAAATATTCAAATTTAAATGAGCAGCAGAGAAAGCACCTTAAAAGAAAAATTCAGAGTTGCATTAACTTCTACAGCAAAAGTTATTTCTGATGACTTTGATTTAAATAAAAAAATTTCTGAAAAAAATAAGTCAAAGGATACAAGTTCTATAGAAATTGATAATATAAATAGTCCAAGTGATTTTATAAAATTACGAGCAGAGACAGACTCTTCAGCTTTAAAGAAAAAATTTTCTAATGATGCTATCTATCAAAAAAATTTACCAGGAAATAATTCTTCAAGATCACTTTACAATATTGCAGAAAAAATAAGGTATGAGGCTTTAGGTGGCCAAATGTTAAAAGGAATTGAAAAAAATTTTCATGAAAATTATTCTCAAATAATTAACCAAAAGCGGAGAGATCAATTAAAAACTAAAGAAGATGTTAGTGTTACTGAAGCATTTGAACTCTACATGCTTAAAAATTTTCATAAAGTAAAACTAAATCCATTAACCTCAAAAATGCTTGATTTTTGGGAAAAAGATTTTGAAAAATCTATAGAGAAACACAAAGAGTTTTTAATGGATAATCTTGAAGATCAAAATACTTATAGCTCTCGTTTTTCTCAAATTTTACAGGAGATGGATATTTTTCAAAGTGAAGAAGACCAAGCAAATGAGGAAAATCAAGACCAAGGGCAAGACAATCCTTCAAATGATGATCAGAATAATGACAATGAAGATAGTAAAGATGAAAATAAAGATCAGGAAGCACAAGCTACTTTAGATGCAGATTATAATGTTGATGAATTTAACTTAGATGAGCAATTATCAGAAATAGAGTCAGAGGAACAAAGTACCGAGCAAGTTCTGAAAAAGAATATCGATAATCTCGACCTTGATTATAAAATTTTTACTCTACAATTTGATGAAATTGTTAAGGCAGAAAATTTAGAAAATGCAGATGAGGCAAATAAATTAAGAAAGAACTTGGACCAGCAACTAATAGGTTTTCAAGATGTTATTACTAAACTAGCCAATAAATTACAAAGACAGTTGCTAGCAAAACAAAACAGGGCGTGGGAATTTGATTTAGAGGAAGGATTGCTCGATAGTTCAAAACTACCAAGAATAATAATGGATCCTTACAATTCTTTATCATTTAAAAAAGAAAAAGATTTAGATTTTAAAGATACTGTTGTCACTTTGTTAATAGATAACTCAGGTTCAATGAGAGGAAGACCTATTACAATAGCTGCCATATGTGCAGATATTTTATCCAGAACTCTTGAAAGATGTTCTGTTAAAGTAGAAATTTTAGGCTTTACGACTAAAAACTGGAAAGGTGGGCAGTCAAGAGAACTATGGGCTAAAAATTCAAAACCAAAAACTCCTGGAAGATTAAATGATTTAAGACATATAATTTACAAGGGTGCAGATACTCACTGGAGACAGGCAAAAAATAACTTGGGCCTGATGCTTAAAGAGGGTCTGCTTAAAGAAAATATTGATGGAGAAGCAATAACTTGGGCATACAGTAGAATTAAAAAGAGAAAAGAAGAAAGAAAAATTTTAATGGTTATTTCAGATGGCGCTCCAGTCGATGACTCAACGCTTTCTGTTAACTCAGGCGATTTCCTTGAAAAACACCTAAAAAAAATAGTTAAATATATTGAAAATAAATCTGATATTGAAGTTTTAGCAATTGGAATAGGTCATGATGTATCTAGATATTATGATAAAGCGATTAAGATTACCGATGTTAATGAGTTAGGAGACGTAATGATTTCACAATTAAGTTCTCTTTTTGATAGCAAAAAAAAATACCACTAGATATTAAATAAATCTGAATTTCGCCAACTAATTATAACTTCTGCTCCGCTTCTAGTTTTGGAGTTTCTAAAATTTAATAAGGCAAAATTTTTTTCTAATAAAGTTTTACCAATAAATAATCCAAGTCCTAAACCTGTTTTAGATTTTTCTTTTGAATTACTTGTTTTTAAATAAGGCTCCCCAATTTTAGAGAGAATATCTTTAGGATATCCATCCCCATCATCTTCAATTGTTATTTCAGTCGTTTCACTGTCACTTTTCAAATTTATAAAAATTTTATCGTTTGAAAACTTATTAGCATTCCCAATAAAATTTCTTAATCCATATACAATCTCAATAGATTTGGTTATTTTTTTTGGATTAGAATCTTGATCAAAGTTAAAGACAAAATTTTTATTACTTATTTCCCTAAAAGAGGAAATAATTTCTGACAAATATTCTCTTACCGATACATCTTTATCTATAAAATCATCTTCCTCAACTGGGTTTAAGCTCAAACGTTTTAAAATTTCGTTGCATCTCTCAACCTGACTATTAAGTAATTCGATGTCTTTTTTAAATTCTTCATTGCTTTGTAATTGTTTAGCTAAGTCTTGAGTAATTATTTTGATTGTAGAAAGAGGAGTACCTAAAGAGTGTGCAGCTGCAGCAGCTTGACCACCTAATGACAATAATTCATGTTCTTTTGCCATTACTTCTTCCATTTTTGATAAAGCATCTTTTCTTAAACGGGATTGTGATCCAAATGTCATTGCAAAATAGTTTAGAAAAACTAAAGCAATAATTAAGGCAATAGGTATAGAAAAATAATAAGAAGGGCTTACATGAAAATGCTCATTTAAAGGTGAGGGCAAATCTTTAGAATAAAAAGTAAGAATTATAATGGCAATACCAGATAAACCTACTAGTAATGAATTAGTTTTGAAACTTAAGTTTGATGAAGAAAATACACTAGGAATTAATAAAAATATAACAAAAGGATTAACAATACCTCCCGTCAAATAAAGCAAAGTACTTAATTGAATTATATCAAAAAATAAAAAAACAAAAGCAGACCTATCTGATAGTTGGGTTTTTTTATAAACATAAATTAAATAAAAATTGCTAATAACACCAAAAAATATTATTAGATTTGATAATATAAAATTAAATTTAAAATCTAAAATTAAATATACAAAATTTACAGCAATTAGTTGGCCAGTAATTCCAATCCATCTTAAATTTATATAGGTAGATTTTTTAAAAGAGTATTGTTTTGAAGTTTCAAAAAACCCCATTTTTATATATCAAGATTCTGAACATTAATTGCATTAGAAACAATAAAATCCTTTCTTAATGCAACATCATTACCCATAAGTGTATGAATTAAACTTTGGTCTTTTTTAAGGTCTTTTGAATATTGTACTTGAAGTAAATTTCTAGTTTCTGGATCAAGTGTAGTGGTCCACAATTCTTCAGGATTCATTTCTCCTAAACCTTTAAATCTTTGAATATTCATTTTAGACTTTTCTAGATCTAAAGCTTTTGAAAATTCTTTTGTTCCTTTTTTTATTTTCTTAATTTCTTTATTGTTATTTAAAATATAATCTTCTAATTCTTTTTCATCTTTAATATAAATGCCTTTTGTTCCTTTATTTATTTTAAATAATGGTGGTTGAGCTAAATATATATACCCATTTTCAATTAATTTATTAAATGGTTCATTATTAAAAAAAGTTAATAATAATGCTCTGATATGTGAACCATCAACATCTGCATCTGTCATAATTATTATTTTACCATATCTTAAATCTTTTAAATCTATCTCTTCTGCTTTGGGATCTAAGCCCAATGCATTGATTAATGTAACTATCTCGTTTGAAGATATCATTTTTGATAATGCCTTAGTCCTTTTATCTGATCCATTTCCGTTACCATTTTTTTTAATTGTCAAATCCTCAACATAAGTATTCAAAATCTTTCCTCTAAGAGGTAAAACTGCTTGATTTGACCTATCTCTTCCTTGTTTTGCTGAACCTCCAGCTGAGTCACCCTCAACTATAAATAATTCTGTCCCTTCTTGTTTTCCTATCTGACAATCTGCTAATTTTCCAGGTAGACCACTCAATTCTAGTGCTCCCTTTCTTCTAACGTTTTCTCTCGCTTTTCTGGCTACATCTCTTGCCATAGCAGCTTGAATTATCTTTGCTAAAATCATTTTGGCAACAGTTGGATTTTGATCAAACCATGTAGATAATTTTTCGTTAACTACAGTCTCTACAATCATTCTTACCTCAGAAGAAACTAACTTATCTTTTGTTTGTGATGAGAATTTTGGGTCTGGAATTTTAGTTGATAATACACATGTCAGGCCTTCTTTAATATCGTCCCCAGAAATTGCTAATTTATTTTTTTTTAACAAGTTATGCTCGCTGGCATATTTATTTACCACCCTAGTTAATGCGCTTCTAAATCCTAACAAGTGTGTACCACCATCTTTTTGGTATATATTGTTTGTGTAAGGAAGAATTTCTTCGCCGTAACCAGCATTCCATTTCAGTGAACACTCTATTTCAATATTATTCTTTTTTCCTTCTATATAAATAGGTTTTCTAAATAAATCATTTCCACTTTTATTTTGTAACTTTTCTCTTTTTTCATCTAAAAAATCGACAAATTCTATTACACCTCCATCAAACTTAAACTCGGATATTTTTTCTTTTTTCAAGCTAGCATCAATAAAAATAATTTTGATCCCTTTATTTAAGAATGCCAATTCTCTCATTCTTTTAATTAAAATATTGGCACTGAATTTAACGGAGGAAAAAATTTCTGTAGAAGGTAAAAAAGTAATCGTAGTACCGGATTGCTTAGATTTTCCAATTTCTTTTAATGGTGCTTTTGCTTCACCATTTTCAAATTCTATAAAATATTTTTTGTTATCTCTGTAAACCTCTAATTGCAATTTTTTAGATAAAGCATTTACAACTGAAATACCAACCCCATGTAACCCACCTGAAACTTTATATGATTCATGGTCAAATTTTCCTCCTGCATGAAGCTGGGTCATAATAACTTCTGCTGCAGATTTTTTTTCAGTTTTATGAATATCTACAGGTATGCCCCTACCATCGTCGCTTACTGTAACTGTTCCATCTTCATTAATTTTAACGCTTATATTTTTACAGTGACCTGCCAATGCTTCATCAATAGAATTATCGACAACTTCATAGACCATGTGGTGAAGTCCAGTACCATCATCTGTGTCACCAATATACATCCCTGGTCTTTTACGAACCGCTTCAAGACCTTTTAAAACTTTAATAGAATCTGCTTGATATGAATTTTTTGACATTTTTTTTAAAGATAATAAACAATACCATTATTTTTCACAAAAAAAAATTTTAAAACGGACTGGTTTGCTTTGCTTTTGAGGTGTTTTTTTTTAATTTAGATTATAATTTTTTTCCTTATTTCTGACTGTATCTTTTCAACTTCTAAAGCTAGTTTTAAGTCAGAAAAATACCTTTTTTGAATTACTGCGAAATGTAATTTAGATAGAATGTTCTCTAATGGTGTTTTAGACGGTTTTTTTAGATTTATTCTCTTTTTTACAAAAATAAAATTATTTTTATAATCATATCCGTCGTAATTGATAAATCCTTTATCTCCATAAAATCTGAAGTTTCTAATTTTTTTTTTATATCTATTAGAATAACGTATTTTTATATTTATATTTTTTTGCGTTTTTAGTTCAATAGTTAAATCCTGAAAAATAGATTTGTTCCTCATTTTAACTTCATTCTTTATAATCTTATTAAATGTTACTTTTTTGAATAATCTTATAATTACTGCTATTGGATGGGGTAACCAATCATAACAAGGTAATAAGTTTTTATCCCTATATTTATTGCTATATTTGCCAAATTTGGCGTCTATATATTTAATTTTACCAATCGATTTAAATCTTGAGGAAATATTATTTATGTTTTGATTAAATAAGTCTGAGTGATTAACAATTACTGAAACTAAATTTTTTTTTGATAAATTATTTAATTTTTTAATTTGACTTAAATTTTGCGCAGCAGGTTTTTCTAAAATGATTGGTATTTTTTGTTCTATAAAGAATTTGGCTATTTTAAAATGAGTTTCAACAGGAGTACAAATAATGGCTGCATCTATATTAGAATTCAATAAATTTCGTTTTGACAATTCACTAAATTTTTTATTTTTTGATTTTTTTTTTCTAAAAATTTTTTTTAAAAAAAAATTCTTATTATTTTTTATATTACTAAAATATTTTTTACCAAATTGTCCATAACCAACCAAAGCTAAGTTCAATGTTGAATCCAATTTCTGTATTTGCTAATATTTTTTAAAAGATAATCTGGAAATTTATAATCTATATCTATCTTTCTAAATGAAAAATTTCTGTTAAATATATCTTCACCATTTTTTATTTTTTTCTCAATTATTTCTTTTTTTTTAAATTCGTCTTTATCAAATTCTGTATGTTGAAAAGAACTTATTTTTTTTATAATTCCATCAACATCATATAAGAAAGAAAAATGCCATCCTCCATCTTTTATTATCTTAATATTTTTTGGTTTATCTATTCTCCACCATGGATATTTTTTAACTTTATATTCCCGAAGCCAATTTGGATTTTTGAGATATTGTTTTTTACAAATTTTAGACCCATGCCATTCTGATTGAGTTAAATTTAATAAGTTTAATTTATAATAAAAAAATAATTGTTCAAAAACACCATATTTATGCTTTGAATTAATAAACTCATTTATTTTTTTAGGATTGGGTATTTCATCAATATCGGAAACTAGAACATATGTTTCATCATCAAACTTACTGATTTCTTTATTACAATAATTTCTTTGGTGTTCCAGCATACTCCAAGGGTTTTTTAAATCTGGAAAATCTTTCACAGGAATATAAATTATTTTATCTTTAAATTTACTATATTTGTTTAAATCAAAGTTTAGTTTTCTTTTGTTTCCCCTATGATCAAATTCACCCTCAGTGATGATAAACTTTGATACGTGCTCATATAGAATATTTAATCTTAATTCTAGAATTATTTCTTCATCAAAATAGGTCACACAATCTAAAATATTCATATACAAATAATCTTTAATTCATTAATACAATAAAATGAATAAAAAAATTGCAATAATAGGTGGAGGTTTATTTGGAATTTCGACATATATAATTCTGAAACAAGAAGGTTATGACTGTACTCTTTTTGAAAAAAACAAGAACTTATTACTAGGTGCGTCTACAAACAACTTAAATCGAGTACATTTTGGTTACCATTATCCTAGAGATAACTTAACAGCCAAGCAATCTATCAGGGGTTATTTAAGTTTTAAAAGATTATACAAAAAAGCAATAATTAAAAATTTTGAAAACTATTATTTAATTGCCGACAAGAGCAAGGTTAACTTTAGTAATTACATTAAATTTTGTAAAAAAAATAAATTAAGTTTTAAAAAAATCAAAAAGGATAGCATTAAATTTAATTTAAATCAGATTGAGGGAGGTATAAAAGTCCAGGAACCTATTTATGATTGGAAATTAATAAAACAAAGGACTAAATTAATGTTAAAAAAAATTAAAAATAACGACATTCATTTAAATGAACAAGTGTTGCAAATAAAAAAAAAAGATATTTTCCAAGTAACTACCAATAAAAAAACTTATTTTTTTGATATTATAATTGATGCAACGTATGAACAGTCTAATTCATTAATTAAGAGTTTTAAAAAAGTAAAAAAAAAAAAGTATCAATTAGTTGTTGTATTTGAATTTATTTTTAAAAATATTGACAAAATGGGTATTGCGTTAATGGATGGTAATTTTTTCTCTTTTTTACCCAAAGGTAATCAAAAAAAACACTTACTTTATCATGTGAAACATTCAATAATTAAACAAAAAATTTGTAAAGAATATCCATCAACATGGAAAAACGTGGAGAAGTATAATTCTCAAATTAATAATCAAAAAAAACTTATCCTTAAAGATTTTAAAAAGTTTCTACCCAGTTTAGATATCAATTTAACAAAAAGTAAATTTGTAAATCCAAGAGTACTTCCCATAAACGTTGAGAAAACTGATCGTAGAGTATCAAAAATAAATGAAATTACAAAAAATTATTTTCAAATTTTTTCTGCTAAAGTAGATCATTCAGTTGATATTGCATATAGCATTTTACAGAAACTTAAAAAAATTAAATAAATGGCGGAGAGAATGGGATTCGAACCCATGAAAAGATTGCTCCTTTACACGCTTTCCAAGCGTGCGCCTTCAACCACTCGGCCACCTCTCCATGATTATTAATCAATATTTTAATAATGAATAATAGTGTTATTTTGATTAAAAATATAGAAACAATGTTGAGCAGAAAAAAACATATTCTGATCAACAATTATTATTTTAGTAAAACTTTATCTGTATGAATAAATTGTTTAATAAAAATCTAATAGTATATTGTTTTACCATAATTGCTTTTATAATTGGAACCCTACTTTGGGGCAAAATTGAATTCAAATATGCAAATCCTGAGGAAGTTGTTGGGTATTATAGTATTTTTAAATATAGCCCTTTAAATGATAATTTTAGATTTATATTATTTATCAGTTTTGTATTGCTCACATATTTATTAAGTTTTATTTATTTTAATAAAATAAAAATTAATATTTGTAAAAACTCTTTCATTTTAGAAAGAAATACCAATTCTCAAGAGAATATCTCATTGATATTTTTATATGCTTTAATAATTATTCAATTAATCTTTTTTTTTTCTAAGGACTTAAATTTCAATCCAATTGATCTTTTTCATGAGGGTCAAGCATTATCAGGAGCATTAAATTTTAAAATACTCAACAGACTTTGGAGTAATTCATTTGTAATTACAAGTTTATTCGTTGATATTTTGAATGCAAATATAGCTTGGAATTTATTTGAAATACAATCCCTTTCTTCCTACCGTTTTTTTATTGAGATTTTAAATTTGATTTGTTCATTGTTAATTTTGATTTTCATATTTAAATTCACGAACGGTATAAATTTAAATAAAAATTTAAAAACTGTCTTTTATGTTTTTCTAGTTTTTTTAGTATTAATATTAACAAGCAATAATACATTTTCTTACAGAGATATCCCTTTATTTATTTTTTTAATTATTGTTTACGAAATTTTTTGTCAAAATAAAAATTTAAAATTAAATTCTTTTTTTCTTGGAATACTTCCTATCATAAGTTTACTGTGGAGTTTAGATAGGGGTATATTCATTATTGCAGGATATATACCACTTATTTTAATACTCTCTATAAACCAAAAAATTAGAGAATTACTAATAATTTTTACCTTTCTTATTATCTCAATTATAAGTTTTTATATTTTAATTGGTCAAAATGAATTTTTATTTTTTCTATCCAATTCTTATGATATTTTAAGAAGTTCAGATCTTTTGAATGGAATTATTCACCCTATTCCATTTACAAATCAACCAGAATCCTCAAGAGCTACAAAAAATTTATTAATAATTATAATTAATGGAATATTGGTACTAAATTATATCCTAAGAAAACAACAAAACTTAAATAAAAATTTAATTATATTTATTTTATTTTACTATTTTCTATCACTAATTTTTTATAAGATTGGTGTTACAAGATCTGATGGCGGACATTTAAAGCAAGCAATAAGTCTTAACATAATATTGCTATTATATTTTGTTGTTTTAAACTTGTTAATTTTGATTAACAAAAAATTTAATATAAAAAAAAATCTAATTATATCAACTAGTTATCTTTTAATTTTACTATTGTTTGTTACAAATCTTCCTAATAATTTTATTGAAAATATTTCAAGTTTTAAATCGAGATATAAAAACTATATAAACTTAGATGATCAATTTTATTTGAACATTTCTGAAAAAAATCTAATTCAAAATCTTAAAAATCTCACCCAAAATGAAAAATGCTTCCAAATATTTTCGTATGAAACTGCAATCTCATACTTTTTAAATAAGCCATCCTGTACAAAATTTTATCATATAATGAATATGGGTCCTAAAAAAAATCAATTTTTATTTATTAAAGAATTAAAAGAAGCAAATCCGGTGTATATTCTTATTGGTGGGAATTACCAAAATATTGGAAATATGAAAGGACGAGATAAAAATGAATTATCACCTAAATATAGATTTGTTTATATTGATAAATTTATAAATGAAAATTATAAAATTTTTAAAAAAGTTGATAACTGGCAAATTTTAATCCAAGATTAGAGAATTTAACGTTAAAATTATGGCTTTAACATTTCACACATTTAAATTTCTTGAAAAATTAAAACATGAAAACCATGCTTTTGGGAGAACTTTATCTATTGGTAGATTAAATAACTTAATTAAAAAAGATGAGTTTATAAAATTAAATATATCTTTTTCTGATGAATTATATGCTGATAAAATACTTTTTAACAATTTCAACTTATTATCACTTAATGCTTTGGATTACTCAGCCTTTGAAGAGGCAGATATTGTTCACGATTTAAATAAACCAATAATTAATGTAGAAAAACAATTCGATACAGTATTAGATTTTGGTACATCAGAACATGTTTTTGATATTTCACAATGTTTAAAAAATATCTCATCTTTATGTAAAATTGAAGGTATTATAATTCATTGTTTGCCAGCTAATAATAATTGTGGTCATGGATTTTGGCAATTCAGTCCTGAAGTTTTTTTTAATATTTATAGTAAAAAAAATGGCTTCTGTGATACAGAAATTATATTAATTAATCTCTTTGATAGAAAATATTGGTATGAGGTCAAAAGACAAGAAAAAGGAGAGAGATTGGAAATAAACTCTGCAGAACCACTTTATCTTTTGATCAAAACTAAAAAAATTGGTCAAGCAGATTATGATAAAATCAATCAATCGGATTACGAACACCAATGGTCAAATTTAGAAGAAAATAAAAAAATTAAAAAGAGCTTTTCAAGTATTTTGAATAAAAAAATTAAAGATTCTTTTAAATCAGCACTAAGAAATAATATTATTACAAAAAAATATTATAATAATTTTGAAAACTATAAATTACACAAAAAAAATAATTTTAAAAATAATAAAAATTTAAAAAAAACTTTAATTTAAATTTTTATTATCTTCTAAGTATACCAAGTCTTCTTCTAATATTTTTTTTTTGCCTGTCAATAAACCTTAGAAATATGTTCTTTCTTTTATCCCTTTTTGCAATAATAGGTTTATTATATAAATGGTCAAAAGTTCTTTTGCCATTTGCATCTAGCGCCCATTCAGATTCATATGCAGAAAGAAAACTACAATTAATTTTTTTTGCTAGAATCGATAAAACACTTTGTGAATGTCTATGAGCTATAAAGCCTGGTAAAGATTCTTCCACAAATTTACTTTCATCGTCATCTATTAAATCATACCTATTTCTTGTTATATTATAATGCTCTTTCATTAAAGCTTCTGAAATTTTACACTTTCTTAAAAAAAAAGATCCACCCCATACTTGGGGAGTTTGAATAATTTCATCGCTGTAGTTAAGGTTGAAATATTTAATAAGATCAGACTTAGTATACTGATATTCTAAATTCTGAGGAAATTGATAATTATAAAATTCTTTATCTAAATTAGGCTTCATATAAGAAAAAAACAAACATCCATTGTCATTTTTTTTAACTATTTGGATATATTCTTTAAGTCTTGTGATACCTTTTTTATTTAAATGACACCCAATATCACACCAGTGATAAATATCTCCATCATTCATCTTCGATAATACTTTTTGGTGAATATACGTTTGCCACACCCAATGACCATACCCCCTTATTTTCCCAAGCTTTAGAAGAGAAGCAATATATTTCTTAAAATCCTCGTTAAGATCATCCTGATTAAAAATATGAATTTGATCGTACACTTCCATTTGTTTTGCTTGTTTTTCAAATCTTCCAGCAGACCTTTTTAAGTCTGAGCTATAAAACGATGATAAGTGAATTTGCATGTAAATTATTTAAATAATTTAAGATCTACTTTTTGACTTGTAAACTTATGAAATTTCGCTGGATTACCTAAAACAACCTCATTTTTTTTTACATTTTTTGTTACAACCGCCCCAGCTCCAATAACAGCTCCTTCTCCAATTTCTAGTTGTGGCAATATCGTTGCATTTAATCCAATAGATACAAAGTCTCCAATGATAGTATTTCCACCAATTACTGATCCTGGCATCATGTGAACTCCATTTCCTAATTTACAATCATGTTCTAAAATAGAGCCAGTATTTAAAATACAATAATCGCCAACAGTTGCTCTATAATGAACTATCGAACCTGGGAATAATTGTATACCTTTTCCTAAAAGTTTTTTACTGTCAAAATATGCATTTTTAGAAATAATATTAAGAGGCTCAAGTTTTTTTTTTTCTAGCTCTTTTGAAATAGAATATCTTACCCTGCCTAACTCGTTTCCAATGCATGTTACAAAATAGTCAGATTTTTTAAAAAATTCATTTAGTTTTTTTTTTTTATTTGAGAAAATTGCGTTGGATTTAAATTTTGGGCTTTCTAAATTTGGATCAAAAATATAATTTACTGATAGGTTTTTTGTTTTTTCAATAATTTTATGATTTTTAATAAGGTCATAAATTATACCAGCCTTGTATTTGGCTCCCCAAAAAAAAACTTTTTTAATCATAAAGTTTGATTATATTTTAAATTGGATTATATCAAATACAATAATCGGTATGAAAAAAATTCTCGTTTTAGGTTCTGAAGGTTTTTTAGGCTCTGTTTTGGTGCCTCATCTTCTTAAATTTAAAAATATCTCTATAATTGGGATTGATGAGTGTTTTTTTGGGAAAAACAATCACAGTTCAAATAATTTTAAGCTTATTAAAATAGATTATAATTTGCTCAATAAAAAGTTTTTTGAAGAATTTCATATTATAATAGATCTTATAAACATTTCTAATGATCCAGCTTCAGAATTAAATAAAAAATTTACTAACCAAACAAACTATTTAAACAAAATTAAACTATATAAAAAAATTCAAAATAATAAAAAATTGTTAAGATATGTTTATATGTCTTCATGCTCTGTTTATGGGAATAATAAAAATTTAATTACAGAAAACTCAATACCTAAACCAATATCATTATACTCAAAATTATGTTTAAAATATGAAAAATTTTTAAAAAGTAAAAAAAGAATTCCTTTCACAATTATGAGACTTGGTACTCTTTATGGTTGGTCACCAAGAATGAGATACGATATTGCAATTAATAAAATCATAAGAGATATGGTGTTTTTGAAAAAAGTAGAAATATTAGGAGGGACCCAACTTAGATTTTTCTGTCACAACATTTTTGCATGTGAGATCATAAGTCAAATAATTGCTGAAAAGAAATATCAATATCTTAATAAAACTATAAATGTAGGAAATTTTAACACCAATATAATTCAACTAACTAAAAAGATACTTTCATTAACAAAAATTAAAGATGTAAATGTGTTCCATGAAAAAAATACAATTGATAAACGATCTTATGAAGTGTCAACAAGATCATCAAGGAAAATTTTAGCTGATAAAAACTTTAAAAATTTAACAAATAAATCAATTATGAATACTTATGCTAAAATTAAAAAAGATAAAAAACCCTTTGCAAGTAAAAAAATTACATTGTCAGTTTATAAAGAATTTTTGAAGAAAAATAAAATATGATCCCTTTCTACAAACATAATTTAAAGAAAAATAAAAATTATTTAAAAGATACAATTGCAAGTCCATATTTAACTTCAGGTCCAGTATGTGAAAAAACAGAAAATCTTTTGAAAATAAGATTTAAAAAAAAATTTGCAATTATGAGTAATTCTTGGACCAATGCTTTAATTAGTATTTTACTATCTCTCAAATTAAAACCTAAAGATGAAGTAATGATACCTGCTTGCACCTTTGTTGCATGTGCAAATGTTATTGAAATGGTTGGTGCGAAAGTAGTATTTGTAGATATAGACCCAAACACAAAATTAATGGATCTAAAAGATTGTTTTAATAAAATTTCTAAAAATACTAGGGTTATAATGCCAGTACATTTGTATGGTAATTTGTTCAATACTTTTGAATTAAAAAAAAAAATACCAAAAAATATATTTATTATTGAGGATAGTGCACATGCATTTTGTGGGGAGTATAATAATAATATATTAGGAAAATATTCTGACTTTGCAGTTTTTTCTTTTTACGCTACAAAAAGTATCACATGCGGTGAAGGTGGAGCTATAATAACTAATTCAAAAAATCATGCAGAAAAAATTAGATCTATATCAAACAATGGTATGACCAAGCCTGCATTCAAGCGTTTTGTGAACAATAAATATATTCCCTGGGATGTTTATAATTATGGGTTTAAAGCAAATTTAAGTGACATAAATGCCTCAATTTTAATTGATCAAATTAAAGAATATTCGAAAATTGCAAAAATAAAAAAAAATATATTTAAAAACTACAAAAAAGAATTATCTAAAATTCCTCAAATTTCTTTTCCAAAAGATAGACCAAATAAGAATAGAGATTATTATTTATTTCCGATAGGGGTTGAAAAAAAGTTTAGGGATAAATTGATAGTTCATCTTTTAGAAAATAAAATTTTTGTCACGGTTAATTTTAATTCAATTACAAATTTAACGTATTATAAAAAAAAATACAAAAATACATCATGCCCAATAAGTGAAAAATGGGGCTCAGAACAGTTAAGTTTACCATTTCATACTATGCTTAGTACAAAAGAAATAAAGAAAATTTGTTTAGAAATTAAAAAATTTTTTAATAAAAACTAATTACTGTAATCTATAAATGTCCAAGGCCAATTTAAATGTTTTGTATATTTTTTGAACCAGAAGGATAAATATCTCTCTGCTAAGTATGCGTATAGCCTTTGGGTGTCATACCCCTTTAGATCATTGAAACCAAAAATTTTTTCACATTTAAAAAGCCAAGTAAACAAATCATTAAACCAACGATTTATAATTTCTGGTTTTGAAATAAACATTATATGTGGATTATAAAAACAAGATTTATTTAAATACTCATAAAACTCATTTCTGTCTCTCTCATGCATTAGTTCTATAGCTTTTTGCATATTTCCATATCCATGATGCATATCAAAATGCAACAACAAGGTTTGCTTATTGTTATTAAAAAAAATACTTGGATCTTTTAATATAGATTTATATCCTCTCTTGATTAATTTCATTGTTTTTACATTATTGACATATATTGGTTCACATAAAATTGAGTCATAATCTGCCCAATCACTTGGGATTCTTTCTAATAAATGATCATTAATATTTGAATGGTTTATATTTTTATTTTCTGAATTTTTTTTAATCCAAAATCTCCTTTTTTGGCAAAAGCCAACCCAATTTTCTATATTTAGATCTAATTTATTTTTCCAAAACCAATAATGAAATGTTAATTCTGAATAATTTTTTTCTTTTAAATAAATATTATCTCCAGTATCACATTTTAGGTAATCTTTTGGAGCCTTTTCCTGTCCCACCCAAGCTAAATCGTAATTTGTGTTACTTAAAAAATCTATTGCTTTATTGGTCACACAATAAATTTTTAAATTTTTCATAATATTTCTTAAACTTTTATATTTACCGATAATGTTCTATTGTTTGTCACTGTTTATTTTTAAAACACCAATAAATGCCTCTTGTGGAATTTCAACACGTCCAAATTGTTTTGAGCGAGCTTTACCTTTCTTTTGTTTTTCAAGAAGTTTTCTTTTTCTGTCTGTAGCTCCACCTCCGTGTATTTTTGTTAGAACGTCTTTTTTAAACCCCTTTATAGTTTCTCTTGCAATTATTTTTCCACCTATTGCAGCCTGAACTGGGATCATAAAATTATGTCTAGGTATAAGATCTTTTAGTTTTTCACAAACTTCCCTGCCAGTTCTTTGAGCAAAATCTTTATGTATCATCATTGCTAAAGCATCAACAGGCTCAGCGTTTACTAGAATACCTAATTTAACTAAATCACCTTCTCGATGTTCTATTATTTCGTAATCAAAACTGGCATAACCACTGGTCATTGATTTAAGACGATCATTAAAATCAAAAACTACCTCATTTAAAGGAAGCTCATAACTTACAACTGCTCTATTTCCTGAATAACTTAAATTTGTTTGTATCCCTCTTTTTTCCTGACACATTTTGATTATAGATCCTAAATACTGATCTGGGGTTATAATTGTAGCTTTAATCCAAGGTTCCTCGATCATTTTAATCAATGTTGGATCTGGTAAACTAGATGGATTTTGTAAATCTACTATTGTTCCATTGTTAAGATGAACTTTATAAACAACTCCAGGAGTAGTCGTTAATAGGTTTACATCAAACTCTCTCTCTAATCTTTCAGTCACTATTTCAAGATGTAGCAAGCCCAAAAAACCACACCTGAAACCTAAACCTAGAGCTGAGGACGACTCAGGTTCAAATGAAAAACTCGCATCATTTAATTGAAGCTTAGCCAATCCATCTTTTAGTTTTTGATACTCTGAACTATCAACAGGAAACAATCCACAAAATACAACTGGCTTGCTAGGTTTAAACCCTGGTAGAGCATCCTTTAACGGTTTTGTTGCATCACAAATAGTATCACCAACTTTTGTATCTGAGAGAACTTTAATCCCTGTTGTTATAAAGCCTATTTCACCTGTACTTAATTCATTTATATCTGTTGGTTTAGGTGTAAACACCCCAACCTTTTCTACAATATATTCTTGGTTGGTTGACATCATTTTAATTTTCATATTTTTTGATAATTTTCCATCAATCACTCTAACTAAAATTACCACACCTAAATAAGTGTCATACCAACTATCAACAAGTAAACATTTTAAATCTGATGTAGCTTCTCCCTTTGGTGCAGGCAAGGTGGTTATTATTTGCTCTAAAATGTCTTCAATGCCTTCTCCAGTTTTACCAGAGCATGGAATAGAATTTTCAGTATCAATGCCAATAACATCCTCAATTTGTTTCTTTGTTTTTTCTAAATCAGATGCTGGTAAATCAACCTTATTTAATACTGGAACAATTTCATGGTTCGTATCTAAAGCTTGATAAACGTTTGCTAAAGTCTGCGCTTCAACTCCTTGGGTACTATCGACAATCAAAATAGAGCCCTCACATGCGTAAAGTGATCTACTTACCTCATAGCTAAAATCTACATGACCAGGTGTGTCTATGATGTTTAAAATATATTCTTTACCATCTTTAGCTTTATAATTTAATTTTACAGTTTGAGCTTTAATTGTAATCCCTCTTTCTCTCTCTATATCCATCGAGTCAAGAACTTGGGCTTTCATTTCTCGTTCTGTTAATCCTCCACAACTATGAATTATTCGATCAGCAATAGTAGATTTTCCGTGATCAATGTGTGCAATTATTGCAAAATTTCTGATATTATCAATTTCACTGGACATTTAGGACCTAATTTTTGCGCCTGATTTAGTCTCAACAGTTGAAATTATAAGTTTATTAATTTTTTCAAGATCACTTTCTTCTAAAGTTTTTTCTGAAGATTGAATAGTTACATTGAGAGCTATAGACTTTTTGTCTTTAGGAATATTCTCGCCTTCATAAACATCGAAAATTTTTACTGACTGAATTGAGCTTTCATCAATGGAAGATATAATATCTATTATATCTTGAGCTTTAAAATGTTTATCAACTACAAAAGCAAAGTCTCTGTCTGATTTTTGATAGTCTGAGAACTTAAATTGAGGTTTTAAGTCTTTAAGTTTAATTTTTTTATCTTTTAGGTAATCCAGATAGATCTCAAAACAAACAAGTGCTTCAGTTTTTATATCAATTTTTTTTATAATATTTGGATGAATTTCTCCGAAATATGCCACTGGATTAATATCATCTTTATCAAGATATACAGAGCCAGATTTTCCTGGATGATAATAAGAAGGTGATTTTTCTCTTACAAATAAATTTTGCCTATCATATCCAGCTTCTACTAAAGTCTGAATTACATCTTTTTTTGCATCAAATAAATCAACCAATCTATTTTCTTCATTCCAGTTTAATCTTGATATCTTTCCTGATTTTATTGCACCAAGCACCGTTAATTGTTCGCCAGGTTTGTTATCCTTAAAAATTGGTCCTATTTCAAAAAGAGAAACGTCTTTAAAGCCTCTATCTAAATTTTTTTTGAGATAGGATATCAAATTAGAAAATATTGAATTTCTTAAAACATCTAAGTCTGAGCTTATTGGATTTACTATTTTAATTTCGTTATAATTTTCTTTAAAAAGATTGTTTAATTTTGAATCTGTGAAAGACCAAGTTACAGTTTCAAAGTATCCTTTAGATGCTACAGAGCGCTGCAAAAAATGAAAAAGTTTTTGTTGTTTATTAAGTGTAGCTTTAAATCTTGTTTTATCTGGTTCCAAAGTTCTTATATTATTGTAACCTTTAATTCTTACTATTTCTTCAACTATATCTATAGGTTGAGTAATGTCTGGTCTCCATGAAGGAATTGTTAATTCTAATTCCAATTTTTTCTTAGAAACTTCAAAACCTAAATCTGTTAAGATTTTAATAATTTCTTTATCTTTTACCTTAAAGCCTGCAATTCTCTCAAATAAGGAAGTCTTAAATTTAATTTTATTTTTTTTATATTTTTTAATTTTTTGAACATCAAACTTGCTAACTTTGCCTCCACAAATCTCAATTATCAATTTGGATGCCTTTTTTAGACCCAGTTCAATCGATTGAGGATCAATGCCCCTTTCAAATCTAAATTTAGCATCCGTATCAATGTTCAATAGTTTTGAAGTTTTTCTAATAGATCTAGGCAAAAAATATGCAGATTCTAACAAAATATTTTTAGTATTAAATTCAGTGCCTGCACGCGTGCCTCCGATTATTCCACCTAAACCTAATACACCGGACTTATCAGAGATAACACACATGTCATTATCTAATTTATACTCTTTATTATCAAGAGCTTCAAAAGTTTCACCCTTTATCGAATTTCTCACAATAATTTCCTCATCAATTTTGCCTGCATCATATGCGTGAAGGGGTCTATTTAAATCCAGCATTACATAATTAGTTATATCGACAATGGCTGAAATAGATTTTTGACCTAATGACTCGATTTTATCTTTTAGCCATTTTGGACTTTCTTTGTTTGATACATCTTTAATTAAGCAACTACCAAAAATAATGCAACCTTGATTTTTATCTTTTGTAATAGAAATTTTAATTTTTTGAGCTCCAGTATTTTTGATATTTGTATTTGAAGTATGTTTTAATTTCCCAACTCCTGCAGCTGCAAGATCTCTCGCTATTCCTCTTACCCCTAAACAGTCAGGTCGGTTAGGGGTGATTGATAAATCAATAACTTTTTCAGTATTATTTTTGAAAAAATTTTCTCCTACCTTGTCTGAGTATTTATTTGACTTTAGTTCTGTTATTCCGTCACTTTCATCAGATAAATTTAATTCAGACTCTGAACATAACATCCCATATGAAGTTACACCCCTTATTTTACTAACTGTTAGTTTCATGTTATTTTTTGGAATTACTGATCCAGGACCAGCATAAACAGTCAAAAGGTCTTTCTGAGCATTAGGTGCTCCACAAACAACTTTTACAGTTTCTTGTTCACCGATATCAACATCACATACTTTAAGCTTATCTGCATTTGGGTGTTGCTCAGCGTTTATAATTTTTGCCACTTTAAAGTTATCTAAATCGGAACTAACCTTTTCAAAACTCTCAACTTCAAGCCCAACATCAGTCAATTTCTCAATTATTTCTCTATCCTCGAACTTTGTATCAAGGTGTTCCTTAAGCCAGCCTATTGTAAATTTCATCTACTAAGACCTCTATAATTTGAAGGTACATCTAATGGGTCAAAACCAAAATGATTTAGCCACCTATAGTCAGTCTCGAAAAAAGCTCTTAAATCATTTATTCCATACTTAAGCATTGCCAACCTATCTATACCAATCCCAAATGCATAGCCTTGATACTTATCTGGATTTATTTTTACATTTTTAAGTACATTTGGGTGCACCATCCCACAACCCAAAATCTCTAACCATTTATCTCCCTCTCCGATAACTATTTTGCCGTTCTTCAATTCATAACCAATGTCAACCTCTGCTGATGGCTCTGTAAAGGGAAAGTGACTTGGTCTAAATCTCATTTTAATTTTATCCACTTCAAAAAAAGATTTTATAAAATAATTTAAACAGCCTTTTAAATGTCCCATATTAATATTTTTATCAATATGAAGTCCCTCTACTTGATGAAACATTGGTGCATGAGTTTGATCACTATCAGATCTATACGTTCTACCAGGAGCGATAATTTTAAAAGGAGGTTTGCCTTTTAACATTGTTCGTACTTGAACTGGAGATGTGTGAGTTCTTAAAAGTAATTCTTTTTTATCATCTAAATAAAAAGTATCATGCATGTCTCTTGCTGGATGGTTATCTGGTGTGTTTAATGCTGTAAAATTATAATGCTCATTCTCCACATCTGGTCCTTCTTCAACACTAAAACCAATTTCAGAAAATATTGAGGATAATTCGTCTATAACTTGAGAAACAGGATGTATCTTGCCTTGTACAATATTTCTTTCAGGTAGTGTTACGTCTACCTTCTCATTCTCTAGCTTAGAATTTATTTCTTTAATCTCTATTTGTTGAATTTTTTTATTAATTTTCTCTTGTAACTCATCTTTTACATAATTTAAATCTGATGCAAATTTTTTTCGTTCTTCAGTTGGTAAAGATCCAAGAATTTTAAAAGAAGATGAAATTTTACCATTTTTACCAAATAATTCAGATTTAATTTGATTAACACTTTCAATGCTTAAATCCTTATTTAATCTTTCTAAAAATTCATCTTTAATTTTTTTAATATCAGACATATCGGTAGAATATTTGTTAACCTTAGAAAAACAACAATGAAAATTAATTCAATGCTGATTGGGCTTTTTGTACAATTGTTTTGAACGCCTCTGGGCTATCATAGGCAATTTCAGCAAGAATTTTTCTATCAATTGCTATACCACATTTACTTAATCCATTTACGAATTTAGAATATGTCATGCCTTCAGCTCTAACACCGGCATTGATTCTTTGTATCCATAAAGATTTGAAGTCTCTTTTTCTGTTTCTTCTATCTCTATAAGCATATTGCATCGATTTTTCCATTGCCTGCTTTGCAACTCTTATAGTGTTTTTTCTTCTGCCCCATTGACCTTTGACAGCTTTTAAAACTTTTTTATGTTTTGCTTTACTTGTTACGCCTCTTTTAACTCTTGCCATTATTAACCTCTTAAGCTGTAAGGCATATAGGATTTAACAATTTTTCCATCTTGCTTGGACATTGTTGTTGTGCCTCTTAATTTTCTAATTTGAGAATTTGTTCTTTTAATCATACCATGCCTTTTACCAGCTTGGGCAGTCATTACTTTACCTTTAGCTGATATTTTAAATCTTTTTTTTGCTGAGCTTTTTGTTTTTAATTTTGGCATAATTCAGCGGTCTTATACAAAGAATGATATAATTTTACAACCTCTATTAAACCCTATAAAGGTTGGATAACCATAATCATTTGCTTGCCATCAAATTTTGGATGCAGCTCCACCTTGCCAATATCTTTCATGTCTTCTTTAATTTTTCCCATCAATTCATTTCCTAGATGGGAATGCTGTAATTCTCGACCTTTAAACCTTATAGTAAATTTTACTTTATCTCCTTTAGCTATGAATTTTTTTGCATTTTTAACTTTGAAATCATAATCATGAGTTTCTGTTACAGGTCTCATTTTAATTTCTTTTAATAAAACAATTTTTTGTTTTTTTTTCGCAAGATTTGCTTTTTTTTGAGCATCATATTTGTACTTACCCATATCCATGATTTTACAAACTGGAGGATTTGCGTTGGGTGCTATTTCAATTAAATCAAGTCCTTGATTTTTTGCCATTGAAATAGCTTCATTAGTATTTAGCACACCAAGATTTTCACCATCACTTGCTATTACTTGAACATCTGGAGAGGAAATTCTATTATTAGATCTTGGTCCTCTATCTTTAGTCCTTCGTTGAAAATAATTTTGTTTAAAATCTGCCACTTAGTTTGAGGATGCTTTGTTTAAAGCAGAGAAAGTTTTTAAGAATGTGTCTATGTCCATATTTTCTTGTTTATTAGAGTCTAATCTTCTAATCGTTACAGAATTGGAGTCAACTTCTTTTTTACCACAAATTAACAAAAGAGGTATTTTGGCTAACGAATGATCTCTTATTTTATAATTTAAATTTTGATTTTTTAAATCAACAGCAGAACTTATACCTACATTTTTAATTTTTTTAGATATCTCAATAGCATAGTCATTAAATTCTTCTGAAATAGGAATTACCATTGTTTGCAAAGGTGATATCCAGAATGGAAATTTACCTGCATAATTTTCAATTAAGATTCCAATAAATCTCTCCAAAGATCCAAATAGTGCTCTGTGCAACATTACAGGAATTTTCTTAGTTCCATCTTTATCGATATAGGAAGCCCCTAATCTTTCAGGTAAATTTAAATCAACTTGTAAAGTTCCACACTGCCAATCTCTACCAATTGCATCCCTTAGAACAAACTCAATTTTAGGACCATAGAATGCTCCTTCTCCCTTGTTAATACTATATTCTAACTTTGATGCTTTCACTGCTTCAAGTAAGGATGCTTCTGCTTTGTCCCAAATTTCGTCTTCTCCAACTCTCACTTCAGGTCTATCTGCATATTTAAGAATTACATTTTCAAACCCAAGGTCTTTATAAATATCTAAAATTAAATTAGTTACAATTAAACACTCACTTGTAATTTGATCCTCAGAACAAAAAATATGTGCATCATCTTGAGTAAAAGCTCTCACCCTAAGTAACCCATGTAATGCTCCTGACGGTTCATATCGATGAACTTTTCCAAATTCTGCATATCGTAAAGGAAGATCTCGATAACTCTTTAGTCCTTGATTAAATACCTGAACATGTCCTGGACAATTCATAGGTTTTATTGCAAACACCTTTTCATCTGGAGTTTCGGATGTGTACATGTTGTCACCGTATTTACCCCAATGTCCCGATTTTTCCCATAATTGTCTATCCAATACCTCTGGTGTATTAATTTCTTTGTAACCAGCTGTATCCTGCCTCTGTCTCATATAGTTAATTAAATTTTGAAATAACGCCCAGCCTCTTTCATGCCAAAAAACTGATCCAGGACTTTCTTCTCTAAAATGAAATAAATCCATTTCTCTTCCTAATTTTCTATGATCTCTTTTTTCTGCTTCTTCTATTCTTTTAAGATATTCATCTAAATCTTTCTGAGTAGCCCAACTAGTACCATATATCCTTTGTAACATTTCATTTTTTGAGTCACCCCTCCAATAAGCACCCGAAACTTTTGTTAGTTTAAAATATTTTCCTATTTTACCTGTTGAGGATAGGTGGGGACCTCTACAAAGATCATGCCAATCTCCATGAAAATAAATTGAGACATCTTCTTTCTCTGGAATAGCTTTAATTAATTCAGATTTATAAATTTCACCTTTTTTTTTAAAATGATCAATAGCTTTATTTCTCTCCCAAATTTCTCTCTTGGTAATTTCATCTCTATCAACAATTTCTTTCATTTTATTTTCAATTTTTAATAAATCATCCTCAGTGAATGGTTCTTTTCTGGCAAAGTCATAAT
Source organism: uncultured Pelagibacteraceae bacterium (assembly GCA_902539165.1). Lineage (GTDB taxonomy): Bacteria > Pseudomonadota > Alphaproteobacteria > Pelagibacterales > Pelagibacteraceae > Pelagibacter. The sequence goes on along the minus strand of CACBHY010000001.1, from coordinate 169,033 downwards.
AAAATCCATTTTCAATAACTGGACCAATTGTAACCTGAGTGCCTGGAAATAATTCTTGAACAGCCATTGCCAAAATATGAGCTGTGTCATGTCTAATTGTTTCCAACCCTTCTGAGTTTTTAGAAGTAAAAATTTTTACCGAACAATCTTTATCTATTAAATAATCTAAATCTTTTAGTTCCCCATCAACGCTTATAACCATTGCTTGTTTAGCTAAAGACTTGCTTATTTTCTCAGCTACCTCAGCTCCAGTAACTTTTTTTGAAAAAATTATATTGTTTCCGTCTGGTAATGTTATTGTAGGCATTTAGTTTAAAAGTCTTTTATACTCTGAATAGGTAGAAAAACACATTTTTTCAACATTAAATCTTTGAGCAGCATTTTTTCTTGCTTCTATTCCTAGCGATTTTAAAGATGTCTCATCCATATTAAGCACTCTCAAAATCTGTTTACTTAAAGATTTTGCGTTATTTGACTCAAATAAAAAACCCGTTTTTTCATCAATGACTGTTTCATTAGAACCACCAATATTGCTTGCTATTATTGGTTTTCCCATTGATTGTGCCTCCACTGACACTCTTCCAAAAGCTTCTGGCTCATTTGAAGCTGAAACTATTATATCTGAAACTTTGTAAGCCAGAGCCATATTTTTACAATAATCTATAAACCTTATTTGTTTTGACATTCTATATTGTTCAGAGAGCCTAATTAATTTTTTCTTATAAAGTTCTCGCCCCTGATCGCTTCCGAGAATTACCACATAAAACGCTTCGTATCCAAGTTCAATATTTATTAAATTAATCGCTTCTATGAATACTTCCTGACCCTTCCATGAAGTTAATCTTCCTGGCAAAAGTATTATTTTTTTATCTTTCTCAATATTCCATTGTTTTAATAATTTTTTTTCATCAGCTTCAAAAGTTGTAGATGCATCAAAATAATCAACATTAATACCTCTGAAGATTACTAGAAATTTTTTTTTATTATTTAAATATTTAGAATAATTTTCTTTGATATGAGAAAAAATAAAATTTGATCCTGCGATAATTAAATCAGATCTTACCATAACAGAATTATAAAATTTTTTAAGATTACTTTTAAAATTGTAGGTACCATGGAAGGTGGTCACAAATTTTCTTCCAGTTAATTTAGATGCAAACAAGCAGGACCAAGCAGGAGCTCTACTACGTGCATGAACTATTGAGATATTATTTAATAAAATAATACCAATTAAAATGATTGAATTAATAAAAATTAATAATGGATTTTTACTTTGCACAGGGAGTTTAAAAATTTTTACTTTCTTTCTATCAACAAATTTCAATAATTCACCTCCACTGGTCACAATAAAGGACTTACAGTTATTTTCTGGCAAATAATGTGCAATATCAAAGCAACCCGTTTCTGCTCCCCCATATCCTAATTTTGGAATGACCTGTAAAACTTTTAAATTAGATGCCATCTGATAAACTTATATATTATAAAACAAAGTATTTAAACGAAATGGCTAATTTCAAATATTATAAGATCTCAAAATCAAAAAAAATTAGATATTTGTGTAACTATTATCAAAAAAATCTCTATATAGTTTTTCTCCATGGTTTCATGTCTGACCTAGAGGGGGAAAAACCTAAAGTATTTCTTAAATATGCAAAAAAAAATAAACTTGGCTTTCTAGCTATTGAGTATTCAGGACATGGAAAATCTTCAGGAGAATTTACAAAGGGAAATATTAGTAAATGGACCTCAGATACAAAGACTGTAATCAAAAAGATTGTAAAAAAAAATAATTTTATCTTAATAGGATCTAGTATGGGATCATGGATTTCACTTAATCAGTTTAAATATTTTCAAAAACAAATTAAAGGTTTTTTAGGTATTGGTTCGGCTCCTGAGTTTTTAGATCGAATAATGTGGAAAAAATTTACAAAAAAAATGAAAATTGAAACTAAAAGTAAAGGAGTTTATAATTTAAAACATGGTGGTTATGAATATCCGATTACTTATCAATTAATAAAAGATGGCAAGAAGAATAAAATTCTAAATAAAAAAATTAATCTCGAAATTCCGGTGACAATGATACATGGTAGTAATGATACTACAGTCCCAATTTCCTTATCTAGGAAAGTATTAAAATTATTTAATAACGCCAAAAAAAAATTATTAATAATCAAAAATGGAGATCACAGTCTATTCAGTAAAAAACTTCAAAAGAAAATAATAAGTGAGCTTAAATTATTAAGCTAACTTACTTTTTTTTTGCCTTTTAAAGTAATTGGATTATCTAGTTTATCTAACATTTCTTTAGGACAAACTTGAATAAAATGATTTAATTCCTCATTGAAATTTTCAATTATTTTTTTCGAAAATTTAGACTTTGTTTCTTTAAAATGCTCTGATAATAAATTTTTCAAATTTTCTTTCCAATAATCTGTTTCAATAGTTTGCCAAACTACAGATTCATCATTTACTTTTTTTCCGAATTGCTGCGATTTATCATAAACAAACGCCATTCCACCAGTCATCCCTGCTGCAAAATTATCTCCTACCTCTCCTAAAATTACTACTATTCCACCAGTCATATATTCACAACCATTTGAATCACATCCTTCAATTACTGTTGTGGCTCCAGAATTTCTTACCGCAAACCTTTCCCCCGCTTGCCCAGCTGCAAAAAGTTTACCTGAGGTTGCTCCATAAAGAACTGTGTTTCCCAAAATAGTATTTTCGTTAGAAACTAAGTTGCTTTCCTCTGGTAACTTAATTGATATTGTGGCGCCTGACAGACCCTTCCCAACATAATCGTTAGCATCTCCATTAAGAACCAATTTTAAACCTTTAGAAGAAAATGCCCCAAAAGATTGTCCTGCAGAGCCTTTAAAATTTAAAGTTAAAAAGTCATCATTAAGTTTTTCATATCCATATTTTTTATAGAGATGATGAGAGATTCTTGTTCCAACAGCTCTATGCGTGTTTTGTATTGGATAAACCTTTTCAATTTTTTCTGAATTATCTAAAGCCTTTTCTATTTCTGGCCAAATGTCTTGATCCAAAGTATCCGGCACACTATTTATCTCGGGGTTATCACAATATCTTTTATGATTACCAGAGTCTGCTTGAACAAAAAGTGGATTTAAATCTAAATCATCCAGATTTGGAGAACCTTTACTAACTTGTCTCAAAAGGTCAGTTCTTCCAATAATATCATTTAAAGACTTAAATCCTAATTTAGCTAGTATCTCTCTTACTTCAGTTGCAATAAATGTGAATAAATTTACAACCTTTTCAGGTGTTCCAGTAAATTTTTCTCTCAATTTTTCATCCTGTGTGCAAACACCAACTGGACAGGTATTTGAATGACACTGTCTAACCATGATACAACCCATGGCAACTAAGGCTGTGGTTGCAACTCCATATTCTTCGGCACCCATCATTGCTGCGATGACAACATCTCTTCCAGTTTTAATTCCACCATCAGTTCTTAAAGTAACTTTATGTCTAAGATTGTTTAGAGTTAGAACCTGATTTGCCTCGGTCAAACCCATTTCCCAAGGAATTCCAACATATTTCACACTAGTTTGTGGAGTAGCACCCGTTCCACCATTGTGTCCTGATATTAAAATTATATCTGCTTTAGCTTTAGCAACACCGGCTGCAATTGTTCCAACTCCAGAAGATGCAACTAACTTAACTCCTATCCTCGCTTTAGGATTAATTTGTTTCAAGTCATAAATCAATTGTGCAAGATCTTCTATAGAATAGATATCATGATGCGGTGGTGGAGAAATTAATGTTACTCCAGGCGTTGAATGTCTAAGTCTTGCAATTTCTTCTGTAATTTTAAATCCTGGTAGCTGACCTCCTTCTCCTGGTTTAGCTCCTTGTGCAATTTTAATTTCAATTTCATTACAATTGTTCAAGTAATTTACTGTTACTCCAAACCTTGCAGAGGCTATTTGTTTTACTCTTGAGTTCGCACTGTCACCATTTTCTAAGACCTTAAATCTTTTTTCATCTTCTCCTCCTTCTCCACTGCATGAAGCACCTTTTATTCTATTCATTCCAGTAGCAAGTGTTTCATGAGCCTCTTTTGACAAAGCACCATGAGACATACTTCCGCTTCCAAATCTTTTTAAAATATTTTCTAAAGGTTCAACTTCAGAAATTTCTATAGACTTATTTAATTTTTTTGTTCTGAAATCAATTAAATCTCTCAAATTAATAGGTGGTAAATTATAAATTCCCTCTGCATACCTTTTATAAGCGTCATAAGAATTGGAACCTACAGCACTTTGAAGTAAGTGAATTAACTTTCCTTGGTACTGATGAGTTTCTCCATTTTTTCTGTATCTATAAATTCCACCTATTGGTAGAATTGTATCACTACTTTCAAAAGCTTCTTTGTGTATCTGTCTAATTTTTTTTTCAATTCCTGTTAAACCAATACCCGATATTTTTGATACAACTCCAGGGAAATAATCTGCAACAATTGTTCTACTTAAACCAACTGTTTCAAAATTACACCCACCTCTATAAGAACTCAAAACAGAAATACCCATCTTCGACATTATCTTTAAAAGTCCCGCATTTATAGACTTGATGTATCTTTCAACACATTCATCAAAGCTGAATTTTCCAAATAATTTTTTTTCATGCCTTTGATATAAACTATCAAACGCTAGGTATGGATTTACAGTAGTTGCACCTACTCCAATAAATGTTGCAAAAGAATGGGTATCAATTGCTTCACCTGATTGAACATTAATAGAAACATAACCTCTTAATTTTTTTTCAATTAAAAACGAGTTAATTGCGCCAACCGCAAGCAGCATTGGAATTGGAAGTTTTATGCTTGATAGCTCTTTATCACTCAAAACTAATTGGGTAACACCTTGTCTGACAGCGATTTCTGCGTCTTTTTGAATTCTTTTTATCGAATCATGCAAATTTTCACTATCTGAAAAAGTGCAATCAATTACTGAGGAATTATTACTGAAAAAATTAATAAATTTCTCAAATTGAGAATTTGATAAAATTGGACTATTTAAAACATAGATATTTTGTTTAGTTAGATTGTCAAAATCTAAGATATTTCCAAGATTTCCAAACCTAGTTTTTAAACTCATTACTTTATTTTCTCTCAAAGAATCTATTGGTGGATTTGTTACTTGACTAAAGTTCTGTCTAAAAAAATGGTATAAAGGTCTGTATTTATCTGACAATACTGCAAGAGGAGTATCGTCACCCATTGATCCTATAGCTTCTTTAGCATCCTCTGCCATAGGATGTAATATAATTTCTAAATCTTCCAAACTAATTCCAAAAGCATATTGTCTTCTTCTTAAGTCGTCTCCTGAATAAGATTTTTTTTCATCTGAGATTGTTAATTTTTCGTCTAAATCAATAATTTGTGAACTAAAATGCTTATATTCTTTAGCTAAATAGTCTTTAATTTGCTTATTTTTAAAAACTTTTCCTTTTTCAATTCTAACTCCAATAATTTCACCTGGTCCTAATCTTCCTTTAGATAATATTCTTTTTTCATTAAGCTCTATCATTCCCGTTTCAGAGCCTGCAAATAATAAATTGTCTTTAGTGATTGCATATCTTAATGGTCTTAATCCATTTCTATCATTAGCAGCGATAACCCATTCATTATCTGTTCCTGCAATAGCTGCAGGACCATCCCAAGGTTCCATAGTACTATTTAAAAAATTAAATAATTGTTGATGATCTTTAGGTAATGTTTCATTTTTCTTAGACCATGCGTCTGGAACTAACATAAGTTTAGCTAAGGGTGCTGGTTGACCGGATATATTTAATAATTCAAATACATTATCTAATGCGGCAGAATCAGATGTGCCTTGTTGAATTACTGGTTTTAAGTTTTCTATATTTTCAAAAAGACCACTATTCATTTCTTGCTCGTGAACTTTCATCCAATTTTTATTTCCTCTAAACGTATTTATTTCTCCATTATGAGCTATAGCTCTAAATGGTTGCGCTAAATTCCAACTTGGAGCAGTGTTAGTAGAAAATCTTTGATGGAAAATTGCAAATCGTGAAATAAATCTTTCATCTTTTAAATCTAAATAAAAATCTGAAATTGCTTCAGCTAAGAACATTCCTTTATAAATAATTGATTTTGAGCTCAAAGAGCAAATGTAGAAATGATTTAAAGATTTTTTAAAAGCTTCATTTTCTATTTTTCTTCTGGTTTCGTATATTTTTCTTTCCAAATCTTTGTTTGTAAGTTCAGGATTGTGTGATTTGAATAAAACCTGGATGATTTCAGGCATTGTTTGTAATGCCTTTTCTCCTAAAATATTTGGATTAATTGGAACTTGTCTCCATCCGTAAATACTAAAATCATTTTTTGTTAGTTCGCTCTCTACTATTGTCTTGCAACTCTCTTGTGCTTCATAATCATTTCTAGGTAAGAAAATCATTCCAACACCTATCTCCGAATTGTCATGTGTATGGCCAGTAACCTCAATTTTTTCTACAAAAAAATCCTTAGGTATTTCAACATGTATTCCTGCACCATCTCCGGTTTTTCCATCAGCATCTACTGCACCTCGATGCCAAACTGCTTTTAAAGCTTCTATCCCATACTCAACAATCTTACGGGATTTTTTACCTTCCGTTGAAGCAATAATACCAACGCCGCACGCATCATGTTCCATATCCTCTGAATAAACATGATTTTTTTTCAACCGCAGTTTATTTTTAAGGTATTTATTCACTATGCTACTTTTCTCTCTTTTAAAAATTTATTTTCTAAATAATTTTTAATTGATATAGCTGCATCTCTTCCATCTTTAATTGCCCACACTACTAAGGAGGCGCCTCTAATTATGTCTCCTGCAGCAAAAACCCCTCCTATGTTAGTCTCCATGGTATCAAAATCAGCTTTAATGGTTCCCCATTTTGTTACTTGTAACTCGTTGGCATCGAACATTTTTGGTAAATCTTCAGGATCAAAACCTAAAGCCTTGATCACCATATCTGCGTTAATTTCATAACTTGAGCCTTCTTGAACTTGAGGTTTTCTTCTGCCACTTTCATCAGGTTCACCTAGTTTGATCTGATCAACAACTAGCTTTTCAATTTTATTTGTACCTTTAAATTCTTTTGGACTTGATAGCCAAACAAATTGTACACCTTCCTCTTCAGCATTGGCAACTTCTCTTGCTGATCCAGGCATATTTTCTTTGTCTCTTCTATATAAACATTTTACTGATTTTGCTTTTTGCCTTATTGAAGTTCTCACACAATCCATTGCTGTATCACCACCACCAATTACAACAACATCTTTGCCTTCTGCATTTAAAATTCCTTTATCAAATAATTCTACTTCATCGCCTAAACCTTTTTTATTTGATGCAGTTAAAAAATCCATTGCTGGAAAAATGTTATCTAAGTCATTTCCTTTAAGTTCAACTTCTCTTGCTTTATAAACACCTGTTGCAATTAGCATTGCATCATGCTTTTTACGTAATTGATCTAAAGTTGCATCTTTTCCAACCTCAAAGTTTTGAATAAATTCTATACCACCGTCTTTTAAAAGTTTTGTTCTTCTTTCAACAATCTCTTTTTCTAATTTAAAATTTGGAATACCATAAATTAACAAGCCACCAGCTCGATCGTATCGATCATAAACTGTAATTTTGTATCCATTTTTTCGTAATTGTTCAGCTGCAGCTAAACCTGCTGGACCTGCACCTATAATGCCAACACTTTGATTTTTTTCTTGATTAACTTTAATTGGTTTGACCCAACCTTGTTCCCAGGCATTATCAGTAATATATTTTTCTACTGAACCAATTGTTACAGTTCCATGTCCAGATTGTTCAATTACACAATTTCCTTCACACAATCTATCTTGAGGGCATATTCTTCCACAAACCTCTGGCATATTATTTGTACTTTGGGATAATTCGTAAGCCTCTTTAAGTCTTCCCTCGGCGGTGAGTTTTAGCCAATCAGGTATGTTATTACTTAGCGGGCAGTGTACTTGGCAAAAAGGAACGCCACATTGAGAACATCTGCTAGACTGTTCCTTGGCTTTTTCGTTAATATATTCGTCATAAATCTCGTTAAAGTCCTGCTTTCTTGACACCACCTCCCTTTTAGGTGGCGTTTGTTGACCTATTTTTACGAATTTTAGCATTTTGTCAGGCATAATAATTTTTTTTTTTGTAAGTTATATATTGAAAATATTTAATAAAGGATAAAATAGGTCATGTATTATGACCTTTTTTTGTTGACTCCTAGCTAATTTAAACGACTTTCTAAAAAATGCATAGCTAATATGATCAAATCGAATTGTTTAAAATAGATATTTTATAAGTTACGAAGAATAAATGCTTCAAGATATAATAGAAATAATAATTCTATCAGCCATACAGGGAATATCAGAATTTTTACCAATAAGTTCTTCTGCACATCTAATATTGGTTTCAAGCCTTTATGAATTTAAATCTAATTCATTGTTAATAGATATAAGTCTTCATTTAGGATCTTTACTAGCAATAATTTATTATTTTAAAAACGATTTATTGGATGTAAAAAATAATAAAAGATTATTAAGTTTAATTTTTTCAGGATCCATCCCATTAATAATTGTTGGTTATATTTTGTATTCAACAGACTTAATTTATAGTTTAAGAAATGTAAAGGTAATTGCATGGACAACTCTAATTTTTGGTATCATATTATATATATCCGATAAAAGTAGATTTGATAAAAAAATTTCTACAAATTTAAATTTTCGGTCAATTCTTTTTATTGGTTTGCTTCAAGTATTATCATTGATACCAGGAGTAAGTAGGGCGGGTATTACTATAACAGCTGCAAGAATATTAAAATTTAATAGACTTGATTCCAGTAAAATATCTTTTTTACTTTCCATACCTGCTCTTTGTGGGGCGAGTTTTCTAGGCTTGAAAGATATATACAATGAATCAATTAGCTTAAACTATTTAGTCTTTATAGCAATTATATCATCTTTTATTTTTTCGTTTTTAACTGTTAAATTCTTTTTAAATTATATTAATAGATTTTCTATGAATGCATTTGTAATATATAGAATCTTAATTGCTTTAGTTTTATTTAGCATTATTTATTAGCTTTTTTTACGCTAGGCGCTAGTTGTGAAAAGATAACTGCGATTAAAATTAAAACACACCCAATTATATTATTAATATTTAATACTTGTTGTAAAATAATCCAAGCTGCTACAACTGCAAAAACTCCTTCTAAAGAATATATGATTGCAGCAGGTGCCTCCTCTATATTTTTTTGAGCAAACATTTGTAATGTAAATGCTAAACCACCAGATAAAACACCAGCATATATAATTGAAGAGCTTTCTAATAAAATATTTGAAATAATAACTTCCTCAAAAGTATAAGCAGACAAAATAGACAGTGTGGCGACTAAAAATCCTTGTAAAGCTGCATAAAAAACTGGAATATTAAATGTCTCCATAAATTTTCCTGCAAATATTATATGTAGTGCCCAAAACAAAGAGCACAAGATTACCAGCGCATCTCCTTTCATTATTTCTGCATCAGAGAAATTACTAAGTAAATAAACTCCATATATACAAAGAGCAATGGAAGGCCATATACTCCAATGCACTTTTTGTGAATATATAAAAAACAACAATATAGGTACTAGCGGAACATAAAATACAGTAAAAAAAGCAGCATTTGCAACGTTTGTATATTGGAGTGATGCTTGTTGCAATGAGGTACCTAAGAATAAAGAAACACCCATAATTACTAAATATTTAAAAAACTTCGATTTATTTAAATTAATTTCTTTTATTATTTTTTGTTTTTCAAAAAAAAAAGCAAATGGCAAAATTGTTATGAAACCAACTAGAAATCGTGCTGCATTAAATGTCAATGGACCTATGTTGTCCATACCTGTATCTTGAGCTATAAATGCTGTACCCCAAATAAATGTAGTAACTAAAGCACAAATTAAAGAGATGGATTTTGTCATAGGGTTAATTATTTAGAAAAATTTACTGTATGCCATGGATTTTACATGCACTTCTAAAATCTTCCATATTAATATAACAACCAGCTATTTTTCTTTTTCCATTAAAGGATCCTCTTCCATGTAAAATTCTCCAATTATTGAAAATTAATAGTTCACCAGGTTTTAAAACATGCCTCCATTGAAACTTATCTGAGTTTGCTAATTCATCAAATTTTTTAATTGCTTCATAGAATTGATTTGTAGCTTTTTCATCTATCCTAAATTCTGCACGATCGTAATTGTTGAAACTAACTTGAACTAATTCTTTATTATCCAATTTAAAAATAGGTCTTTTGGCCTCGAGTATCACTCCATCACCTACATACTTTCCTGGTACATCTATTTTTGATAGCATATCAAATAAGTGTTTGTTATTTTTTTTCATCGTCTCACCAATATTAAATCCATCTACCATTATAGACTCACCACCATTTGCTTTATAATCGCAACATAATAATAATTGTAAACCTGGCGCATCATTGCTGTAAGTCGAATCTGTATGTGGTCTAAGCTCTTCTTGAGTATACGCGCTATCAGCCATATCTTCATTTGACTCAAATTCCCATAGACCTCCAAAAATAGATTGTCTTACGTAGCCAATTTTATTAGCAATTATTCCTACAGTCTCTAATTTAGTTTCACAGTTAGTAATTACACAAAAACCAAGACTGTATAATTTTTTAAGAAATATTTTGAATCCATCATCTTTTAATAAATTTTGATAATTAATATATATATCATCCTTAATTTCATTTTTATTCCAAAGTCGTAAATTATTATCCTTTCTTTTATTGTTTAATATATTCTTAAATAAATACTCGTAAGAGTATTGTACTGTGTTATCCATATCAGCCCATAAAATATCTATGCAATTGCCTTTTTCTATAATTTTAGCCTCTTTAATCTGAATATTTAAATCCAAAGATGCAGTAAAAGTTTTTCTTTGATGACTTCTTTTGTCCCAATTTCTCTCATCTTTTATATGGTCCCTAAGCCATATATTAGGATAGTTTTCCTCATATTTATTCTTAAATCTTACTCTTAAACTATTAGATAAAATTGTGATACTTTCTATCATAGGCTATATTTAAATAACTTTTAGATAAAATTATACTGCTAATTTATAAGCAAAGTTTTTTCCAAGATTTTCTTTTAAATCGTTATTAAATCTGGCTGCTTCTGCCCCATCTATTATTCTGTGGTCATAAGATAGTGATAATGGCAACATTATTCTTGTTTGAAACTTTCCGTTTAAATAAATCTGTTTTTTTTCTGATCTTCCTATTCCTAATATGGCTACCTCTGGATAATTAATTATTGGTGTAAAAAAAGATCCACCTATTCCGCCTAGGCTTGTAATAGTCATTGATCCACCAAATAACTCTTTCTTATCTATTTTTAAATTTCTACATAATTCACTTATTTCTTTTAATTCTTTGCTTATCAAAGAAATTTTTTTATTTTCAGCATTCCTTAATTTGGGAACCATTAATCCGTTTGGTGTGTCAACAGCAATTCCAATATGAAAATATTTTTTTAAAGTCATTTTTCCACTTTCAATCTTATCTATAGAGGAGTTGAAGGTTGGGAATTTTTTAAGAGATGCAACTAAAGCTTTTACAATAAAGGCCAAAGGAGTAATTTTAATTTTTTCTCCTGTATAATTATCTGTTAAAGATTTTCTAAAAGTTTCCATTTCTGTGATATCTGCTTCATCATGGTTTGTTACATGAGGAATTGTTGTCCATGAATTTGAAAGATAGCTTGATGCTAATTTTTTTACCCTGGGTATATCTTGAATTTCAACATTTCCAAAATCTGAATGTGCAAATTCATTACTAATTTTCTTAGGGGGAATTTCTTTAATCTCATTATTTGTTATTGATTTGGCTGAAACAAATTTTTTAATATCATATTCAACTACTCTTCCATCTTTTTCACTGCCCTTAACTTGATTAATATCAACTCCAAGTTCTCTTGCAAACTTTCTTGCTTTTGGGCTCGCGGGCAATATATCTGTAACATTGCTTCTGCTTACTTGAATTTGATCCATCTGTGGTTTGCTAGGTTCAATAATTTTAGACTTAATTTCAGTTTTTCGCTCTTTTTTTGAGGCTTCAATATTAGTAGCTTTATTTTCTAAAATTAATATAGAATTTCCTTCTGAGACCTTGTCACCAACTTTTATATTTAAAGATTTAATCTTTCCATCAAAGTTTGAAGGTATTTCAACACTAGATTTATCACTCTCAATTGTTATCAAAGGATCATTTTTAACAACTGTCTGTCCTTCACTAACTAAAACTTCTATAACTTCAACGTCTTTAAAATCACCAATGTTCGGTATTTTAACATCAATTTCTGACATTTTTATAATTTGGTTGGCATCGGTTTGTTGCTATCAATATTATATTTTTTTATTGCCTCTTTTGCATATTTTGAAGCTATAAGCTGCTCCTGCGCAAGTATACTTAAGCCATAAGCTACTAGATGCTCTTTATCAACTTCAAAAAATTTTCGTAAATTCTTTCTTGTATCACTTCTTCCAAATCCATCGGTCCCTAAAGAATAAAAGCTCTTATTGGTATATGGTCTAATTTGATCTGAATTCATTCTCATATAATCTGATGCAGCCATTATAGGGCCCTCTGTTTTACTTAAACTCTCCTCCACGTAAGATATTTTTTTTTCTTTATCTGGATTTAGTAGATTAAATCTTTCAACCTCCATTCCATCTTTTCTAAGTTCATTAAAACTTGTTACACTCCAGATATCACTATCAATTTGATAATCTTTTTGTAAAATTTCAGCTGCAGATATCATTTCTCTTAGAATTGAGCCTGAGCCTAAAAGTTGAATTTTAGTTTTTTTGTACTTGTTAAATTCTTTAATTTTATACATTCCCCTTAAAATTCCTTCTTCTATTTTTTTATCTTTAGGCATTTCAGGATGAGAGTAATTTTCATTCATTGTTGTGATATAGTAAAAGACATTTTCTTTTTTCTCATGCATTCTTCTCAAACCTTCCCTAAAAATTGTAGCTAACTCATAATGAAATGTTGGATCATAACTTACACAATTTGGTATTGTGGATGCTATCAAATGACTATGCCCATCCTGATGTTGTAACCCTTCTCCAGCTAAAGTTGTTCTTCCCGCAGTGGCACCTATCAAAAAACCTCTTGCTTGACTGTCTCCCGCTGCCCAAGCAAGATCACCTATTCTTTGAAATCCAAACATAGAATAAAAAGTATAGATTGGTATCATTTCAATATCGTGATTGGTATAGGATGTTGCGGCAGCTATCCAAGAGGACATTGCTCCTGCCTCATTGATTCCTTCCTCCAAAACTTGTCCACTTTTTTCTTCCCTGTATGAGCTTAGTTGAGCAGCATCCTCTGGCTCATATTTTTGTCCTTCGTGAGCATAAATTCCTATCTTTTGAAAAAATCCCTCCATACCAAACGTTCTTGCTTCATCAGGAATAATTGGAACTAACCTTGGGGAAATATTTTTGTCTCTCATTAAGCTGGTAAGCATTCTAACTAGAGCCATAGTAGTAGACATTTCTTTTTCACCGGTAGAAACTTTCATAAAATCAAAAATATCTTTTGATGGTGCTTTTACTGATTTTGCAAAAGTAGATCTTTCAGGCAAAAATCCACCTAATTTTAATCTCATTTCTCTCAAATATTTAATTTCTAAGGATTTTTCACCAGGTCTGAAGTATTCAATATTTCTAACCTGATCATCTGTTAATGGTACATCAAAACGGTCTCTGTAATACATTAGATCATCAACATCCAGTTTTTTTGTTTGATGGGTCGTGTTTACGCTTTCTCCTGATTTTCCCATTCCATATCCCTTTATTGTTTTTGCTATAATGACTGTAGGGCTACCAATATTTTTTGTTGCTTTGTCGTATGCAGCATAAACTTTATGAGGATCGTGGCCACCCCTGTTTAATCTCCAGATATCTTTATCTGAAAGACTAGAAACTAGTTCTGATGTCTCAGGATACTTTCCAAAAAATTTTTCTCTAACATAGGCACCGTCCCTTGCTTTCATTGCCTGATATTCTCCATCAACTGTCTCATTCATAATTTTTACTAAATGACCTGTTTTGTCATTCATAATCAAAGAGTCCCAATAAGAACCCCAAATCACTTTAATGACATTCCATCCAGATCCTCTAAAACTTCCTTCTAATTCTTGAATAATTTTTCCATTACCTCTTACAGGTCCATCAAGCCTTTGGAGATTGCAATTTATAACAAAAATTAAATTGTCTAAATTTTCTCTTGCAGCTAAACCAATTGCACCCATGGACTCTGGCTCATCCATTTCACCGTCTCCCAAAAACGCCCATACTTTTCGTCCTTCATCTTTTATTAATCCTCTGTTAATTAAATATTTCATGTACCTTGCCTGATATATTGCAAGCATTGGCCCCAAACCCATTGAAACAGTTGGAAATTGCCAGAATGTTGGCATTAACCACGGATGAGGATATGAAGAAAGGCCACCTGGTTTCACCTCTTGTCTAAAGCTATCTAGTTGTTTTTCATTCAATCTCCCTTCAAGGAAAGCTCTTGCGTACATTCCAGGTGCACTATGACCTTGAAAATAAATTAAATCTCCTCCAAATTTATTATTTTTGCCTCTCCAAAAGTGATTCATTCCAACATCATATAAAGTTGCTGCAGATGCAAATGTTCCAATATGCCCTCCTAGTTCAGGAAACTTTTTATTAGCTCTAACTACCATAGCAGCTGAATTCCATCTAATTAGTGATCTTATTCTTCTTTCGATATTTTGATCTCCACTAGATTTTTTCTCTGCCTCAGGGGGAATTGTATTTATATATGGAGTATTTTGTGTGTAAGGAATATTTGCACCTTCACGGTAAGCTTTATTTATTAATTCTTTTATTAAAAAATGAGCTCTTTGATTTCCATCTTTAGAAATTACTGCAGATAAAGACTCAATCCAATCTTTTGTTTCCAAAGGATCTATGTCTGCACCATTGATTACTTCAATTTTCGATTCTGGTTTTTTAATTTCTGTTTGTTGGGTCTTTTTTTCCTCCTCTTTATTTGCAGCAATTACCTTTTCTGCTTGTTTTATAATGCTTTCAGTGTCCTTTGGAAGCGAACTTTCAAGTAAAGGTTTTGATGAAGAGGAGTAACTCAAAATTAAATCTCCTTTTGAAACTTTGTCTCCTACTTTAACTTCTATTTTTTCTACTTTACCAGAAACTGTTGCTGGAATTTCAACGCTAGATTTATCACTTTCAATCGTTATTAGGGGATCGTTATTTTTAATATTATCTCCAACTTTTACAAGTATCTCTATAACTTCAACGTTTTCAAACTCACCTATGTCAGGGACAAATAATTTTTCACTCATTATTTAAACCGGTTTATACACCTTAATAAAAGTATATTTAGTGATATTTTAGCACATTAAATGTCTTTTTTGTGCAAACCTATAATTTAAATCGTTAAAAATTGTTATTAAAATCAAAAAAATACGATAAATTTTGTTATATTTGCAAAATTTTAGTAATTAGGACCGCTGGCCAAATTGGATAAGGCGCTCGGCTACGAACCGGGAGATTCCAGATTCGAGTTCTGGGCGGTCCACCAAAAAAGAAATGGTATGTTTGATTGGATATTAAAAGCATCGCTACAAAAATCAGTTATTTATTTTTTTATAATTATTTTAATTATTTTATTATTTTTAACATATGTATTATAAAAAAATATGAATAGGAAATTCGAACAAATAAGTATTAAACCTGGCTTTATGAAACACAATGGTGGCGTTTTATTTAGAGCAATATCAGAAAAAGAATATGAATTTAAATCAACAATTAATGAAAAACATTTAAATGCTGCAGGAATAACCCATGGTGGTTATCTTTCAGCTTTAATTGATGCAGGATCAGGAACTGCTGCACACAGAGCTGCTGGGAATGTACCTTGTGTTACAATATCATTAGATTTAAAATTTATTGGAGCTTCAAAAGAAGGAGATGAAGTTATTGGCTGTACTAAAATTTTGAAGAAAACTAATACTCTAGTATTTCTATTTTGTGAGCTAAGTTGTAATAATAAAATTATAACTTCTGCATCTGGTGTTTGGAAAATTTTAACAAAGATGTGAGAAATTAATATTTTAATTCCTTTAAATTTTTAAAATAATCTATCACTTTTGGATTAGCTATCGCTTCTTTGTTCTTAATTTCATTTCCTTCTATTGTGTTCTTAACTGCTAGCTCAACTATTTTACCACTTTTAGTTCTTGGAATATCTCTCACAACAATAATCTTACTAGGTACGTGCCGAGGAGAAGCATTTTTTTTTATTTGTAATTTTAATCTTGATATTAAATTTTCTGTAAGCCTGTATTTTTTATTCATAACAATAAAAAGTAAGATCCTAATGTCATTATCCCATGATTGTCCTACTACGATCGACTCTTTAATTTCGTTAAATTTTTCTACCTCAGAATATATCTCGGACGTTCCTAATCTAACCCCACCAGGATTTAAAGTTGTATCGGATCTTCCATAAATAACAAAACCATCTGTCTGTTTAATTTCTGCATAATCTCCATGATGCCATGTATTTTTAAAACGTTTAAAGTAAGCTTTTTTATACTTGTTATCATTATTATCATTCCAAAATTTTATTGGCATAGAAGGAAAAGGATTTTTACAAACAAATTCTCCTTTCTTATTTTTTATTGGTTTTCCACTGTCATTAAATATATCTACATCCAAAGCTAACCCTTTATTTTGAATTTCACCTAAGTACACTGGTTGATATAAATTTCCTAAAACAAAACAAGAAACTATATCGGTTCCTCCTGAGATAGATGATAAATGAACATTTTTTTTAATATTTTGATATACATATTTAAATCCATCAATAGATAATGGTGATCCAGTAGAACAAATAGTTTTTAGTTTATTAAGTTTATATTTAAATTTTAAATTCGGTTCATTCTTTCTTAAAGCATCAATATATTTTGCACTTACACCCATTAAAGTAATTTTTTCTTTATCAGCAATCTTAAGTAATAGATCATTTGTTTTATAAATAGGGGAACCATCGAATAGCAAAATCGATGCTTTGGATGCTAACACAGATATTAACCAATTCCACATCATCCACCCACATGTGGTAAAATAAAAAACATTATCACCTTCCTTAATATCACAATGCAGTTGGTGTTCTTTTTTATGTTGAATTAAAACACCTCCTGACCTATGGCATATACACTTGGGTTTTCCAGTCGTCCCACTTGAATACAAAATTGCTAATTCATTTTCAAAATCATATTTATTAAATTTTATTTCTTTTATTGTTTTTTTTATACAGTCAATCCATTTAAATAATTTTTGTCTTTTAAATTTTTTTTTAATTTTGAGAAATTTTTTGCCAGGATAGTTTATAATAACTACATTTTTTATAGATGGTATAAGTTTTAATATTTCAGGCAGTCTTTCTATTATATTTATTTGCTTACCATTATAAAAATATTGATCAGTAATGAATAGTAATTTTGGTTTAATTTGAGAAAATCTTTCTACAAGACCCCTTACACCAAAATCGGGACTACAGGAAGACCATATCCCTCCAACAGATGAAGTTGCTATGAAAGCCTCAACAGTTTCTATGCAGTTGGGCATGTAAGCTGCAATTCTATCGCTTTTAACAATTTTTATTTCATTAAAAAATTGAACTAAACTTGCTACATTTATGTTTAATTGTTTCCATGACCTTTCTTCTCTATAGCCATTTTCACTCACAAAGGTTATGGCTTTTTCATTTGTATTCTTTGATAATAAGTTTTCACCAAAGTTCAACTTGCTTCCAGGTAAAAATAAGTTTTTATGAAAAATTTTAGATCTCTTAATTTTTTTTTTACTTTTTTTTCCCTTAATTTCACTGAAATCCCAAAAAGAGCTCCAAAAATCTGGTGAATATTTAATGCTCCAATTCAATAGATTTTTATAATTTTTATTAAATTTTATATTATGTTTTTCTAATAAAAATTTTTCAAATGCATAAAGATTTGAATTATTTTTTGTTTTTAAAGAAGCTTCCCAAATTTTTTTTGTCATTTAATATTTGCAAATTACTGATGTAGAATTAGTCTTATTTATGATAATCTCACTATAATTTATAAGGAAAATGAGAACTTTTTACTCTCCGATTCGGTCATGTTTTAGTCTATTTTTGTTCTTTAACTGTAACAATATCTGGTAGGTGAAAAAAAAAGTATACTAAAGATTGAAATGACTAAACACAAAATAACTGCTGTTCTGGGTCCAACAAATACAGGAAAAACCCATCTTGCAATAGAAACTATGCTCTCGTTTGAAACTGGAATGATTGGTTTTCCTCTTAGACTGTTAGCAAGAGAAGTATATGACAAAGTAATAAAAAAGATTAGCACTGACAAAGTTGCTTTAATCACCGGTGAAGAAAAAATTATTCCATCAAATGCAAAATATTTCTTATGCACAGTTGAGTCTATGCCAATCGATAAATATTTAGAATTTGTTGCAGTAGATGAAATACAGATGTGTGCAGATCATGAGAGAGGTCATATTTTTACTGATAGACTTTTAAATATGAGGGGTGAAAAACTTACAATGTTAATGGGATCTAATACTATAAAAAATATTATCACTAAGTTAGATGGTGATATAGAGTTTATAAATAAAGAAAGACTGTCAAAACTTACCTATTCAGGTCATAAAAAAATTTCTAGAATAAATAGAAAAACAGCAATTATAGCATTTTCTGCAGAAGAAGTTTATGCAATAGCTGAGCTGATAAGAAGACAAAAGGGTGGGGCAGCTATAGTAATGGGTTCACTAAGTCCTAAAACAAGGAATGCTCAAGTAGAATTATATCAGTCGGGAGATGTAGATTTTTTAGTTGCAACTGATGCTATTGGGATGGGTATTAATATGGATTTAGAGCATGTTTATTTTTCTAATCTTAAAAAATTTGATGGAAAAAAATTAAGGAGACTTAATCTTTCTGAGATAGGTCAAATAGCTGGGAGAGCTGGAAGATATTTAAATGATGGAGGTTTTGGTATAACTGGAGAATGTAAAGAAATAACGGCTGAAGATGTGGATCTCTTAGAAAGTCATAAATTTGAAGAAATAAGAACTTTATTTTGGAGAAATTCAAATTTAAATTTTAATAACTCTTCTAGTTTAATTAAAAGTTTAGATGAAAAACCTCACATGGAATGGTTGAGAAAAATACATGAATGTGAAGATGAAAAAGCTCTTAAATATTTTTTAAAAGATACTAATTTTAATAATTTAAAATTTGACGAGAAAACTCTAAGTCTACTATGGGAATGCTGCCAAATTCCTGATTTTGTAAAAAAAACTTATGGTAACCATTATGAGGTTATTGGTAGTGTATTTAAATTTTTAAGTAGTAATAAAAGAGTGATTTCCAACGATTATATGAGATTACAGCTCTTGAAACTTGACAAACTAGATGGAAATGTTGACTCTTTATCAAATAGAATTGCAAATGTTAGGACTTGGTCATATGTTTCAAATAAAAATAATTGGGTAGAAAATCAAAATTATTGGATTGAGAAAACTAAACACTTAGAAGATAGACTTTCAGATAGACTTCATGAAGAACTTACTAAAACTTTTATTGATAAAAGAGCAAGTGTTCTTGCAAGAGGATTAAAACAAGACATGGAATTTAAAACAGAAATCTTGGAAAACAACGATGTAATGATCGATGAACAATTTATTGGAAAAATCAATGGGTTAAAATTAGAATTAGATATGAAAAAAGGTGCTTTTGAGACAGATATCAAATCCTTAAAAAAAGCAGCAAGACAGACTATTGGCCCAGAACTTGAAAGAAGAGTTCAGGTAATTATTGATACAGGTTTAATTCAACTTAATGAAGACTTCAAAATTTATTGGAACAAATTTCCTATTGCAAAACTTTCTATAGGAACCGATTATCTAAATCCTAATTTTAATTTAATAATAGATGACATAATTGATCAAGAACCTAAACAAAAATTAAATGGATATATTTATGGGTGGATTCAAAAAAAAATCAATGAGGTATTAAAGAGTCTTGTTGACCTAAAAAATATTAAAGAAAATAACCCGTCTATAAAAGCTTTAGCCTATCAGCTTTATGAAAATAATGGCGTCTTAAAGAGGGATCAGGTATCTGAATATTTAAAAAATTTAGGTCAAAATGAAAGAAAAATTCTCAGAGAATTAGGTGTAAAATTTGGACGGTATCATGTGTTTCTGCATCAATTAATTAAACCTGAAGCTGTTTCTTTAAGAACTCTATTATGGAAAAATTTTCATCAAAAATTTTATAATTTAAAACCCCCCACATTTGGTCTTAATTTTATAGATAATAAAGACCTAAAAAATCAAAACTTCATGCTTTTATGTGGATTTGAAAAATTTGACGCATTCTTTGTTAGGATAGATATTCTAGAAAGACTTTTTATGTTAATCATTAATTCAAATTCAAAAGAAAAAAGTGACATTAAAGTAGTCCCTGAAATGTTAAATTTATTAGGATGCAGTAAAGAAAACTTTAAAAAACTCTTAACGAAAATGAATTATAAAGTATTTGAAAAAGAAAAAGAAATATATTTTAAATATAATCCAATAAAAAAATTCAAAAAAGCTCCAATTAAAAAGGTTTCAAAAGAAAATCCATTTGAAGTTTTAAAAAATTTAAACCTAAGATAGTCATTATGTTTTTTAAGAAAAATGATAAAAAGATCGACGATAGATTTCTAATTAAAGTCGGTGCTTTGTTAATCCATACAGCTAAAATTGATGAAAATTATACTGATAATGAAGAAGAAATAATTAAAAGTACACTTTTAGAACTGGGAATTAAAAAAGAAAATCTTTTATCCACAATCAAGGAAGCAAAAATTATTGAAGAAAATTCAAATCAAATCCTTGAATTTACAAGAGAAGTAAAAAATTTATCTGAGAATGAAAAAATCAAAATAATAGAGGCACTTTGGGCTATAATATATTCAAATAAAGATGCTGATTTGTACGAGACTAATTTAATGAGAAGACTTGCTGGTCTACTTTATATAGATAGCAAAGTAATGGGAGATATTAAAAACAAAATTAAAAATGAAAATGTGAAATGACATATCTTGTTAATGATAATTGCATAAAATGTAAATTAACTGACTGCGTTGATGTATGTCCAGTAGATTGCTTTTATGAAGGGAAAAATATGCTTGTAATTAAACCGGATGAGTGTATAGATTGTGGCGTTTGCGAGCCAGAATGTCCAGTTGACGCCATCAAAGCTGATACCGAACCTGGAAGTGAAAAATGGTTAGAGATTAATACAAAATATTCTGAGATCTGGCCTAACATAAGTGAAAAAAAAGATCCTCCACCGGATCATGAAAAATTTAAGGATGAGCAAAATAAGTACGAAAAATATTTTAAAGAAAATCTTTAACAGAAAAACCGAAAAAAAAGTGAAAAAAAAAGTTACTAAAAAAAAAGTTGCTAAAGTAATAGTAAAAAAATCTAAAAAAATAATTTCCAAAAAAATAATTTCCAAAAAAATAAAAAAAGTTTTAAAGAAAAATCCTACAAAATTTATAAGGGCAAAGAAAAATAAAAAATTAGTTTCTTCTGCAGCAGAGCCAAAAGTTGACAATCTAAGAATCTCTAAAACTAACGAGGTAAAACCAGAGATAAAGAAAGTTAAAAAACAAGAGACTGAGAAAAGAGAATACAAAATTAAAGATTATGTTGTTTATCCTAAGCATGGTGTTGGTCAAATTACAGAATTTAAAAAAATCAATATAGGTGGAATAGACGTTGAGACTTATGTTATAAAATTTGAAAAAGATAAAGCAAATGGAATGGTACCAGTTAATAAGCAGTCTCATTTAAGACCCTTGGCAACTATTAATCAGGTTAATAAATCTATTTCAATTCTTAAAAGTAAGCCAAAAATTAAAAGATCAATGTGGAGTAGAAGGGCACAAGAATACGAAGCAAAAATTTCCTCTGGAAAAATTTATGAATTAGCAGAAGTGGTCAGAGATTTAAATAAAGGTGATGATCTAATGGTTGATCAATCTTATAGTGAAAGACAACTCTTTGAAAAAGCTTATGAAAGAATTTTATCTGAGTTTCAGATTATTTTAAATTTATCACTTGAGGACACTCAAAAAAAATTAGATAAAGCCTTAAAAAGAAACCTGGGTAGTCAAGCACCTGCACCTATTACAACTAAAGTAGCTGCAACAGAATTACCAGTAGACGAGCCAATTTCAGATACAGACGAAACTATTGAGGAGTAAAAAAAACGCCTCCCATACAATTTGTAATGAGAAGCGTTTTTTATAAAGAATACTAAGTTACTATCTTCTTCTTTTTTTTGCTTTTTTCTTAGCTTTTTTCTTAGCTTTTTTCTTAGTTTTCTTTGCCGCTTTTTTTCTTTTCTTAGGCATCTTTAGCTCCCTTTTTAAGTTAAACGAATCAAAATGATTCGTTGTTACTATATTTTTATTTTTTTCTATAAGTTATGTCAAACCTTTAATTAAAAATTAGAATTTGAAAAATTATTTTTTATTTTTTATTTTTTTTTAAATTTAAATCTATTAATTAAGTTAATGTTTATGCGGTTAATAAACCATCTTATAAAAATAAATTAATAAAGATTTTCTAAAAGATTTTTATATTTTTGTATAATTTTATATCTTTTTAATTTTAATGTCGGAGTCATCAGTCCATTTTCAATTGTAAATTGATCTTTAATAACAATAAATTTTTTTATTTTTTCTATTTTTGATAAGTTTTTATTCACTATTTCTAATTCTTGTAAAATTTTCTCATCAGGTATGTTGGATTTTTCTTTATTTAAAACTAATAATGCAACTAAATAAGGTTTATTATCACCATACACTAAAGATTGCTCAACAAAATTAATTTTTAATAAATCATTTTCAATTTTTATTGGTGAAATGTTATCTCCTCCAGGGGTAATTAGAATATCTTTTTTTCTATCTGTAATTTTTAAGTATTTATTTTCAAAATGACCTATATCACCAGTAGATAACCATCCATCATTTAAAACTTTTTTAGTTTCTTCCTCATTATTCCAATAGCCTAACATTACGTTTTCACCCTTAACCAAGATCTCACCATCACCTGCTATTTTAACCTCATTTGCAGCAAAAGCAGGTCCAACAGTATCGATTCTTATATCATCTTTTGGATTACAACTAACCACTGGAGAGGTTTCTGTTAAACCGTATCCCTGTAATGTCGGTAACCCTATTGCATTTAAAAATACCCCTACATCTTTATCTAAAGCACCGCCTCCAGAAATAAATAATTTCAATGAACCACCAAATTGTGCTTTTATTTTTTTTCTAACTAATTTCTCACAAATAATATTTTGTACTTTTTCTAAATTAGACAATTTATTTTTAAATAAAACCTTTTCCCCGAGAGAAAGCATTTTGTTAATAAGATATTTTTTTAAGCCATTTGTTTTATTAAAAGATGCATTTATCTTTTGATACAAATTTTGATAAAATCTTGGAACTGCAGTCATTATATCAGGATTACATTCACCCATATTTTTTATCAGCTTTTCTATGCTTTCAGCATAAAACACCTTGGCCCCCAATGCTATCTGAACAAATTGAACAGTATGCTCATACGAGTGTGACAATGGTAACCAGGTTAAAAACCTAGCTTTTTTTGAAATAAAATCTTTGAGTAAAAATAAAGCTCCTTCACAATTACTTAATATTCCCCCATGACTTAACATTACACCTTTGGGGTTTCCTTGTGTGCCTGAGGTATAAATTATACAAGCAACATCTTTTCTAGAAATATCTAAATTAAGAAAATTTTTTTTCTGATATTTTTTTTTTTCAAAAATATTTTTGATACAGATAACATCATTTGCATCTTTTATCTGTTCAAAAGATAATATTTTTTTTATGAAAGGTTTAGATTTAATTATTTTTTTTATTTTATCATATTGTAAATCATCTGAAACAATTACAACTGATGGGTTACAATCATTAATTAAATATTCGTAATCTCTTTCTACATAGGTCGTATAAGCTGGAACAGTGATACCTTTTGATAACATTATTGCTAAATCAGAGATCATCCATTCAGGTCTATTCTCTGAAATTAACAAACAACGATCTTTATTTTCTATAAATGAACTTAACTCTTGAGACAGTTTTAAAATATTTAAATACGTTTCTTCCCATGTGAATTCGTTTTCGAAATTTTTTAATGATTTCAAAAAAATTTGATTAGGCTTTTCTTTTAAGTACTGTTGATAAAAAAGTTCTAAAAGATTATTTTGTTTCTTTATTTCCATATCTTTTGGTGGGCGAAGAGAGAATCGAACTCTCACTTCTTGCGAAACACGATTTTGAGTCGTGCGCGTCTACCAGTTCCGCCATTCGCCCGCTAATTTGAATTAAATTATATTTAAATAGTATAAGAACTAAAATTATATTAAAACCAAAAAATGTTTCAAACTCTTTACAGGAAATGTTTGGATTTAGCATCACATAAGAGCTCAAACTTTTATTTGGGTTTAGTTTCGTTTATTGAAAGTTCATTTTTTCCCATACCTCCAGACGTAATGATTGTGCCTATGGTCATTGCAAAGAAAAAAAATTACATAAAAATATTTTTGATAGCATCCATTTTTTCAGTTTTAGGAGGTGTTTTTGGATACTTCTTGGGATCATTTTTTTATGATCTATCTTTTAGTGTGATCGAGTTTTATGGATATGAAAATAAAGTTGAAAAATTAAAATATAATCTATCTATTGGTGAGGGATTTCTAGCTTGGCTAAGTATACTTTTTTTAGCAGGTTTTACTCCTTTGCCTTATAAAGCCTTCACTATTGCTAGTGGACTAATTGGTTTTAATCTATTCATATTTATCCTTGTAAGTCTAATCTCTAGAAGCCTTAGATTTTTTATTATTTCTTACTTGTCCTATAAATTTGGACATTTATTTACTTATTTTATGAACAAGCATGGATCAAAATGGTTTACCATTTTAGGGATATTGCTTGTTATTATATTCTTAATAATATTTTTATTTTATAAATTTAATGTATAGCCTCAGCAAAAAAAATTTGTTTACAGGTATATTTTTAATAAGCTTTATTGCTTTAGTATCTGCATATTTTATAGAATATATTCTTGGTCATCAACCTTGTAATCTTTGTCTATATGAAAGGATCCCATATTTTTTAGCAATCTTAATTACATTAATAAATTATAAATACAACAAACTAGAAAAGTATCTAATTCTCTTATTGGCTATAATTTTTTTATTAGCAACAATATTGTCTTTATATCACTTAGGAATTGAACAAGGTTTTATACAAGAGTCTATGCTTTGCGATCTTGAAAAGGGAGCAAATATTCTTGATAAAGATGAAATATTAAAGCAATTACAACAAAAAAATATAAGTTGCAAAGATGTAACATTTCATATTTTTGGATTATCACTTACAAGCTACAATATAATAATTTCTATATTATTAACTATTACTTTAATAAGATTTTACTTTGGATATGAAAACAGTAAATAAAAAAAGAATTGAGGAATTTATAAGGGTTGATCACGCTGGAGAAAGAGGTGCTGTTAAAATTTACGAAGGCCAATTACTTGCTTTAAATACATTTGTTAAAAATGACAAACTAAAGAAAACTATTGAGGAAATGAAAATTCATGAAAAAGAACATCGTGATTTTTTTGAAAAAGAAATAAAAAAAAGAAATATAGCTCCAACGAAATTTTTGCCTCTATGGGATTTGTTAGGTGTGGGTTTAGGCTTTGGTTCTACTTTGTTAGGTAAAAAAGCTGCCATGCTTTGCACTGCATCTGTTGAAGAAGTTATTGATGAACATTACTTAAGTCAAATTAAACAACTTGATAATAGTGAAAAAATCTTGAAGAAAAAAATTATAAAATTCAGAGAAGATGAGTTAAATCATAAAGATATAGCTTATGAAAAAGGTGCAACCAAAAAAGGACCTTACTCGATTTTAGATAAGTTAATAAAAACTGGATCTAAAATTGCAATAAATATATCCGAAAAAATCTAAGCTTCTAATTCAACGTCCCAATATAAGTAGTCCATCCAACTTTTGTGAAGAAAGTTTGGAGGAAAATTCTTTCCATTTTTATGTAAATCTTCTGTTGAGGGTCTATAAGGATATTGGTGCAACTTCATCCCTGAATTTTTTAATAGTTTTCCACCTTTTTTTACATTACATGCTGAACAGGCGGTAACTACATTATCCCAGTTAGTTTCTCCTCCTTTTGATCTGGGTAACAAATGATCAAATGTTAGTTCATCAGAATTACCACAGTACTGACAAGAAAATTTATCTCTTAAGAATACGTTAAATCTTGTAA
Organism: uncultured Pelagibacteraceae bacterium; assembly: GCA_902539165.1. Lineage (GTDB taxonomy): Bacteria > Pseudomonadota > Alphaproteobacteria > Pelagibacterales > Pelagibacteraceae > Pelagibacter. The sequence continues at coordinate 142,475 of CACBHY010000001.1, read as the reverse complement.
AGCTAGGTTTTGAAAGCGGTACGATATAATCTTTTAAGGCAATAACACTTGGTAATTGCATGTTAAAGGAAGGACTTCTAACAACTCTATCATAATTACTTACTATAATTACTCTATCTAAAAAAACAGATTTAACTGTGTCTTGCCATGACCACAATGATAAAGGGTAATAACTTAATGGTCTGTAATCAGCATTTAAGACTAATGCTGGACATTTTTCTAATGAAACATCTTGTTCAATAAAATTATTCATAACCAATTTTAACTTAGTTAATCTACTTTATCAACATTAAGGGATATTAAAGTTTCTTTAAGATATAATTAAGTGCTGTACTAGAAGCTTGTATAGGAATGTGATGATCACAATTTTTAATTAAAAGTGTATCAACTTTTACATCGTTTCTAATTAAAAAGTCTTTTGCTTCTAATAAATTAATTGATGGGACAATTTGATCCGTATCACCGTGTATAAGCAAAGTTTCAGTTTTATTTTTGATTCTATTTTTTAAATTATCTTTATCAATAATTTTTCCAGAAAAACCAACAATACAAGTAAATCTTTCTTCTGATGTCAGGCCAACATTTATAGACATCATACAACCTTGGCTGAAACCAGATAAACATATTTGTTTATTTGATAAATTAAATTCTAATTTAACCTCCTCAATAAATTTTTTAATTATATTTTCTGCCTTGATTGATTGCTCTAAAATATAAATTGGATCTTCTTTACTTAGATCAAACCATTGATATCCAGACGGATTCATAGCACATGGTTCGTTCCCATTCGGACAAATAAAAACTGTGTTTGGCATATGTCTTTTCCAATTTAATGAGAGCATGCTAATGTCTTTTCCATCACCACCATATCCATGCAGTAAAATAATTGCATTTTTTATTTCACTTTCATTTTCAGGTCTAATAATTGTAGAGTTAAGGCAAAATGTCATAGTTAATTTATTAAGTGTTTTATTTTTAAAAACAATCTACAATATAAATATGTTATCAGGAATAATAGTTAAAGTTTTATCCATTGCACTTTTAATTGCTGTGGGTGTTGTCTTAATTTTAGGTATAGGTACTCTTTTCAAGGGTGGAGAAACAAGTAAAAAATATTCAAATAAGTTAATGCAAATGAGAGTTATTTTACAATTTATTGCTATAATTGCTTTGGTAGGTTTTGCTTATTTTTTTAAAGATTAACTTAAATTTTTTAACCAGTTAATAAAGTTTTCATCGTCAAAATTTATTGAACCAATAATCCTTGCAAACTCTTCTCCTTTAGAATTTAAAAGTATAGTTGTTGGAAGTCCTCTTAAAGAAAAAGTTTTTGCTAGAGTTGAAGGATGATCAAAATAAGGTTCTAAATTATCTATACCTAATTCAGCAAAAAAATTATTAACCTTATCTAGTCTTTCTTTGCCAATATTAATTGGGTATATTTTCAAATTCTTAAACTTTTTATTTACTTGCAACCTATCTAGAGAAGGCATTTCCTCTCTGCAAGGCGCACACCAAGTTGCCCAAAAATTTAACATTATTAGCTGACTATCTAAGTTTTGAATATTAATTTCTTTGTCTGCATTATCTAAAAAAATAACATTACTGTATGTTTTTGGGTTTTTATGAACTACAAGATTTTTAAAATCCGGCAATTCATTCGCAAGAGTATTAGTGATGAAAAAGGTAAATAATATTAAAATTCTCATATTAAATAGGTATAATTAAATATCATGGCAAAAAATAAAAACAACCAGGCAATATGGAACACGCGCATTAAAAAAAATTCATCAAATTTGTTTCAAAAAGTTGGTAATTCTTTAGATGTAGACAAAAAACTTTATAAAGAAGATATCAAAGGATCCATTGCTCATGTTGAGATGCTTTTTAAGCAAAAAATAATCTCATTCAAAATTAAAAATAAGATTATTTATGGTCTGAATAAAATAGAGAGAGAAATTTCCAGTAAAAAATTTGAATTTAATAGAAAATATGAAGATATTCACATGAATATTGAAAAAAGACTTTTTCAAATTATTGGTGAAGAGGCAGGGTATGTCCATACAGCAAGATCAAGAAATGACCAGGTAATCACTGATTTTAAATTATGGTTAAAATCTGCAACTAATGAAATAAACAACAATTTAGATAAGGTCATTAAAACTTCAATAAAATTAGCTGAAAAAAATATTCAAACTATCATGCCTGGTTTTACTCATTTAAAGAATGCACAAGCAATTTCTTTCGCACATTATTTAATGTCTTATGTTGAAATTTTTAATCGAGATAAAAAAAGATTTTCTAATAATCTAGAAAGTTTAGATGAAAATCCACTTGGTGTCGCTGCTTTATCTGGTACCTCATTTAATATAGACAGAAATTATACAACCAAAAAACTTGGTTTTAAAAAACCTACAAACAATTCTATTGATACAGTTTCAGATAGAGATTTTGTAATTGATTTTCTTTATAGCGTATCAGTATGCTCTATGCATATTTCAAGAATAGCAGAAGAGTTGATTATATGGAATTCAGATGGATTTAATTTAATTAACTTGTCTGATAAAGTTGTAACTGGATCTTCGATAATGCCTCAAAAAAAAAATCCTGATCTTCTAGAATACTTAAGAGGTAAATCTGGAAGTACCTATGGAAATCTATTTTCTATGCTGACTATCTTAAAAGGTTTACCACTTTCTTATTTTAAAGATCTTCAAGATGACAAAGAGATTGTTTTTAATTCAAATGATACACTTGTAAATTGTCTAAAAATTTTTGATGAGGTGTTAAAAAATTGTAGTCCTAATAAAAAAAAAATGCTTGAGCTTGCAAATAAAGGATACATTACTGCAACAGACTTAGCTGATTATCTTGTGAAAAATCATTCAATGTCATTTAGAAACGCTTATCAAAAAACTTCCGCTATAGTTAATTTAGCAGAAAAAACAAAAAAAAAATTAAACGAACTTTCTTTAGACCAACTTAAAAAAATTGAGCCTAAACTTACCGCAGATGTTTTAAAAGTGTTTGATTTAAACATTTCTGTCAATTCAAAAAAATCTTATGGGGGAACATCTTTTGATAATATTAAAAAGATGATAATAAAATATAAAAAATAAATATGATCAGAAAATTTGTCTTAGCTTTAATGTTGTGCTGCATATTAGTCGCTTGTGGGAAAAAGGGTGATCCTGAATATAAAGAGACTACAATTAAGAAAAATATGCAATTACTTTTAATTAATAAAGCTTAATGAAATATAACAATAAACAATTAACAATAGAAAATATCAATTTTAGAAGTTTAGCACAAAAATACGGCACACCTGCATATTGTTATTCTTACTCAAAGTTAAAAGAAAATATAAATAATTTTAAACAAAATTTTAAATCCTTTTCCCCATTAATCTGCTTTTCAGTAAAATCCAATACTAATGTAAATATAATTAAAGAAATTAAGAAATTTGGTTTAGGAGCTGACGTTGTCTCAAAAGGAGAACTAATGTTAGCTTTAAAAGCAGGAGTAAGTCCAAGCAAAATAGTATTTTCAGGAGTTGGTAAAACTAATGAAGAAATCAATTTTGCTATAGAAAAAAAAATACTACTTATTAATGCTGAGTCAAAAAGTGAAATTCAAGAGATTAATAAAATTGCAAAACAAAAAAGAAAAATAGTACAAGTTGGAATAAGGCTAAACCCAAATACTGACGCAAAAACACTTAAACAAATTTCTACTGGTAAAAGTGAAAATAAATTTGGGGTAAATAGTAAAACATTTTATGAACTTGTAAACTACTGCAAAAACTCAAAAAATATCAGTCTGCAGTGTTTAAGTGTTCATATAGGTAGTCAAATATTAGACCACAAGCCTTATGAAAAGATGCTTAAAGCTATAAGTAATATAATTAATAAAACCAATCACAAATTTAAATTTGTTGATTTGGGTGGAGGAATGGGAATTTCTTACAATAATAAAATCAAAAAGCTTAATTATAAAAAATACAACTTAGCAATTAAAAATTTTTTAAAAAAGCATGATACAAAAATTATTTTTGAACCAGGTAGATCAATAATCGGTAATACAGGAACTTTGATATCTAAAATAATTTATATTAAAGATGGTGGAGCCAAAAAATTTATTATTTTAGATGCTGCAATGAATGATCTTATGAGACCAGCTTTATATGGAGCAGTCCATAAAATCTTACCCGTTGATAAATCAAACAGTTTCTCAAGAAATGCTTATGAATTTGTAGGTCCTATTTGTGAGAGCACAGATAAATTTGTAACTTTAAAAAAATTTCAAAAACTAAAAGAAAAAGATTTGGTAGCTATATGTGATGTTGGTGCTTATGGTATGTCTCTAAGCTCTAATTATAACCTTAGGCCAAAAGCTGTTGAATTACTGATAAAAGGAAGAAAAATTAAAATAATTAAAAATAGACAAAAGCATACAGATTTAATTTAGCTTTTGATAAAGATGATCAGAAATATATTATTCTCAATATTTTTTTTTGTAGGAATAATTATTATTTCAGTAATGTTTTTACCTGCATTACTTTTACCAAAGAAAATTACCTTGCTCGGGGGGAAATTGATGGGTCATTGGGCTGAGTTTTGTTTGAGAGTTTTTTTATCGGTAAAAATTATTATTAAAGGTAAAGAAAACATTATAAATGACCAAAAATTTTTTATTGCTGCCTCCCACCAGTCTATGTTTGAAACATTTTACCTACAAACTGTTTTCAATTCACCAATATTTATTTTAAAAAAAGAGTTACTACGCATTCCAATCTTTGGATGGTACTTAAAAAAAATTGGATCTATCTCTATTAATAGAAACAAGGTAAGTAGAGACAATTTAGGATTTTTTAAGGATATTTTAGGAACAGTAAATAGTAGCGATAGACCATTGATAATTTTTCCTCAAGGAACACGAGTTTTACCCGAAGAACGTCCTTCCTTTAAGAAAGGAGCAACCAGAATTTATCAGGAACTTAATATAGCCTGCCAACCCGTAGCTGTAAATTCTGGATATGTATGGCCAAAAAAAGGTAAAAAAAAAAGTCATAAAACAATCACTGTTTCTATTTTAACACCTATTAATGCTGGGATGGATAAGGAAAATTTTTTACAAATTTTAGAAAATAAAATTTATAATGAACTCAACTTATTAAGTTAGCCTTTCATTGGCATTACAACATAAATACTATCAAAATCGCCTGGATCTTTTATTAAAGCTGGAGAACCAGTATCATTAAAAAATATCTCTACTTTTTCTCCATTTAATTGAGAAGCTACATCTATTAAATATCTAGAGTTAAAACTAATTTCTAAGTCGTGATCAAATTTTGCGTTCAAGGTCTCCTTACCATCACCACTGTTAGCATTATTAACTGATAAATCTAATGTATCTTTAGATAAACTAAATTTTACTCCATCTTTTTTATCTAACGATACTGATGCTACCCTATCAACAGAATTTAAAAATAATTTTAAATCTATTTCTAATTTTTTTTGATTATTTTTAGGAATTACCTGAATATAATTGGGGAATTTACCATCTATCAGTTTTGATATTAATATACTGTTATTTAATTCAAATTTAATTTTAGATTTAACATTTGAGACCTTTACGTCACCATCATAGCTATCTAAAAGAGAACATAGTTGAAATATTGTTTTTTTTGGTAATATTATCGGATCAAAATCAATTTTTTCATCTAATCTAATTTTAGAAATAGACATCCGATGACTGTCTGTTGCTACAGCTGTAAGATAATTTTTATCTTCTACTTCTGTTTGATGAAAATAAATTCCACTCAAGTAATGTCTTGTTTCATCATTAGAAACTGAAAATTTACATTTATTTAGTAATTTCAAAAGTTGTTTAGATTTAATAATAAATTCATTTTGATTAAAGTTTTCATCTGTAAGAGGAAACTCTGATGGACTGAGACAATTTAAATTAAAAATAGATTTCTCAGACTCTAAATGAAGTTTACTTGTCTCATTTAAAGTTAAATTAATTTTTTTTCCAGAGGATAACTTTCTGACAATATCATATATGGTTGATGATACAGTTGTAGTTTTTCCCTCCTCTAATACCTCCACATTATTTATTTTGTGTATAAAAATTAAATCTAGATCTGTTGCAGTTATTATTAAGTTTGAATTATTCGCGTCTATTAAAATATTAGATAAAATTGGTAAAGTACTTCTCTTTTCTATAACTCCCTGACAATAGTTGAGTGCTTGCTGAAGGTCTTGTTGATTAACGTTAAATTTCATTATCTTTATTATTATATAATATTTGATTTTTTAATTTATTAATATTATCAACCATCTCAGGATCTTTTTCTTTAATTTTTTCAATAGTTTTAACAGAATGTATTATTGTTGTGTGGTCTCTATTTGAAAATTCTCTTCCAATTTCAGGTAATGATTTTGAAGTAAGAATTTTGGTTAAATATATTGCTGTTTGTCTAGGCCTAACTAGATACCTTGATCTTCTCGAAGACAACATCTCATTTTTACTTATTTTGAAAAACTTACATACCACTGTTTGAATTAAATCAATAGTAACCTTGTTTTCAGATAGATTTAATAAATCCTTCAGGACTACTTTTGTTTCGGATAAATTTGGGACTTTTTCGTAAATTCTTGAGAAAGAAACCACCCTATTTATTGCTCCAACTAGCTCTCTTATACTCCCTTTGATTTCAGTGCTTATAAAATTTTGTATGTCTTTTGAAATCTGTAATTGGTCTGAATATATACTATTTAGTTCTTCTGTTTTTTTTTGAACAATTTTTTTTCTTAATTCTAAATCTGGTTTTTGAATATCAACTACTAGTCCACCTGAAAATCTAGATTTAATTCTTTCTTGAATTCTTGATAATTTATTAGGAGGTCTATCAGCAGAGACGATTATCTGTGAACCTTTATCCAATAGAGCATTAAAGGTATGAAAAAATTCTTCTTGCATGGCCTCTTTACCACTTATGAATTGAATATCATCAATTAATAATATGTCAGTGTTTCTAAAGTATTCTTTAAACTTTACCATATCATTTGATTTGATTGATTTTACAAATTGATACATAAAACGTTCTGCTGAAATGAACATAACTTTATTATTTTTTTTTAACTCATAACCAATCGAATTTAACAAGTGTGTTTTGCCCATTCCAACACCACCATAAATATAAAGTGGGTTGTAATGCGAAATATTTTCTGAAACCTTTAGTGATGCCTCATAAGCCAGCTTATTACTTAATCCCGTGATAAAATTATCAAATCTTTTATTAGGATCAATTCGATTATATTGCAAATAAGAGTCTTTAATAAAGGAAACATTCTCTTTTAAATTAACTTCTTCTAAAGCATCATTATTTTTAACAGAATTATCTGATTCAACTATTCTAAATTCAATTCTAAAAATATCTTTTTTATAAGTTTTTATAATCTGTAATATTTGATCTAAATATCTTGATGTTATCCAATCTCTAATAAATCTAGTTGGCACAGATAACAATATATAATTATTAAATTCTTCTAGGAATGAAATTTTTTTTAACCAACTTTCATAAACTTCAGATCCTAATTTATCTTTCATATCAGCTTGAACCAGTCTCCAGTCAAAGCTGTTCGACTTAAAATTATCTATATTTTGATTGTTTGTAAGTTTAGTCATAAGTTTGGAAGAGACTTAGTTAGAACCGATTTAAAATAATTTGCAACAAGTTAATAAAAAATTTAAAAAAAAAATAAAATCTAGGATTGTGGATTTAGATGTCATAGAGTTAAAGTTTAATTTTATTTTATTTCAAACAATTAAAAATTAAAATTCTAAATTGAATCAAACTATGATTGAATCAAATGTAGATTGAATTTATATAAGGTAAAAATTTACTAAATCTAAATATAGTAAAACAAGATGATATTTAAATAGATAATGTACTTACCAAGAGTTGTTTAATTAAATGAGATTTTTTTTAACGCTTAGATTGTAGAAATCTTCTTTGTGATTCTAGAAACATTTCTAGAAGCGTTTTGTTTCTTGACAATTCCCGTCTTAGCAATCTTCATTAGCTCTGAATTGAGCTTGGGCAAAAATTTCAAAGCTTCATCTTTCTTTTTTTCGTCAATTAAAAGGTTCATTTTTTTTAATGCGTTACGAAATCTACTTTTTCTAGCCTTATTGACTACTGTTTGCTTAGAAATTCTTCGGATTCTCTTAATTGCTGATTTTGTGTTTGCCATCTGCGCAGGGGTATAACTTGAGAATTTATAGTGGTCAACATAATATTTTACTATATTTGGCAGGAATCACAAAAAAAAGTTGATCTATTTGATACAATTTTTTTTTTAATAATACCTAAACATCCAATTGCTTTGCATCTGTTTCCTTCTTGCTGATAAACCTTAAACTCTTTTTGATAACCTCCCAATGTTCCAGATATATCTTGAAAATTTCTAATACTTGATCCTCCTTTAATTATTGCTCTATTTAAAACTTTTTTAGAATTCAAAATAATTTTTTTACATTCGTTTTTAGTTAATAATTTTGCCTGTTTAAATGGATCAATTTTGGATAAAAATAATATTTCACTAGCATATATGTTGCCAATTCCCGAAACAAATCTTTGATCCAATAAAAAACTTTTAATATCTTTATTTTTATCTTTAAAAAAACCTATCACATAATTTATATTAAATTTTTTATCAAATGGTTCTGGGCCCAAATGTTTAAGTCTTTCATTTAACGCATTTTTATTTTTAAATAATTGAAAAAAACCGAAACGTCTTGGATCATTATAGATTACATTAAAATTATCAAATTCAAATACAACATGATTGTGTTTTTTGGGAAGTGTTGGTGAGTGATAAAAACTAGTGTTTGTAAATTTTGATATTTTAAATCTATCAACAATATGGATTGTTCCTGACATACCTAGATGAACTAAACAATAATCCCCTTCTAAAAAATGTATTATTAAATATTTTGAAAATCGATCTACTTTAATTATTTTTTTATTTTTAATATAACTTTTAAAATTATTTGGTATTAAAAATCTTAAATTTCTATTTCTTATTATTACTTTTTTCACCCTTTTTTGATTAATTTTTTTGTTTAAGGATTGTCTAACAATTTCTACTTCTGGTAATTCTGGCATTACACACTATATTCAATATATAATTTTTTATGCAACAATATCTTCAAAATAAAAAAGGACTAGTAGAGGGTGTATTCGACCAAGTCTATGACCGTTATGATTTGATGAATGACTTTATGTCACTTGGCATACATAGACTTTGGAAAAAAAGTTTGATTAACATGATGAACCCGTCTAATAACAAAAAATTAGTGGATGTTGCTTGTGGCACTGGTGATATTGGTAAACTTTTTTTAGACAAAACTCATAAAAAATCTAACGTAACATCTGTAGATCCTAACAAAAAAATGATTAGTCAAGGGAGAAGTAAACTATCTGAATATGAAAATATTGAGTGGATTACAGCTCCAGCTGAGGAATTGCCATTAGCTGATAACTCTTTTGACTACTATACAATCAGTTTTGGTTTGAGAAATACAAAAAATTTAGATATGGCACTTTCTGAAGCTTATAGAGTTTTAAAGCCTGGTGGCCGGTATCTTTGTTTAGAATTCTCTAAAATCCAAAACACAAATCTGAATTTAATTTACAAAAATTACTCAAAGTTAATACCTATAATTGGTCAATTTATAGTAGGAGAAAAAGAGCCCTATGAATATTTAGTAAAAAGTATTGAACAGTTTATTAATCAAGAAGAACTAATCGATTTGATGCAAAAACACAAATTTCAAAAATGCTCTTATAGGAATTTTTCTAACGGTGTTGTTTCAATTCATAGCGGATGGAAAGTTTAATGATAAAAAAGTTAATTACCTTGTTTAAATTAGGAAGAAAAATTGCAAAATCAGACATACTTTCAATTGCATCAAAATTTAGAAAACCTCCACTGGCTTTAATTATTTTATTCAAAATATTATCTTTTTCATTTCAAAAAAAAGAGGGGCGTGATTTGGATAAAGATGAGGGACAAAGACTCTCTAGATCCCTAGAATCAATGGGTACTACTTTTATAAAACTAGGACAATTTCTAGCCACAAGACCTGATATTATTGGTGAAGAGCTATCACAAAAACTTGAGAATCTTCAAGATCGTTTACCACCATTTTCTATAAATGAAGCAAAAAAAATTATTAAAAGCGATCTTGGAGAAGAAACTTTTAATTCTATAATAGATTTAAGTGAGCCAGTTGCAGCAGCATCAATCGCTCAAGTACATAAAGCAAAAATTAATGACAACGGAACAATTAAAGATGTTGCCATAAAGATTTTAAGACCAGATATAAAAAAAATATTTAATGAAGAAATTGATGCAATGATGTTATTTGCATTCATTATTGAGTCATTCGTAAAAAAAACAAAAAGATTAAAACTGATAGAAGTTGTTTTTTTATTAAAAGAAATAACAAATCTAGAGATGGATTTAAGGTTTGAGGCTGCAGCTGCTAATGAATATGCAGAGAATACAAAGAATGATGCCGGATTTAAAGTTCCTGAAATTTATTGGAATTTTACCAGTGAAAATGTAATGACTCTAGATTGGATCGATGGTGTTTCAATAAGAGAAACTGAAGAATTAAAAAGGAGAAATTTAGACACTCGTAAATTAGCAGAGGATATTATTCAGCATTTTTTAAGACATGCTGTAAGAGACGGTTTTTTTCATGCAGATATGCATCAAGGTAATATTTTCATTGATAATAGTGGTCAAATCGCACCTATCGATTTTGGTATAATGGGTAGACTAGATAAAGTAAGTAAGAGATTTCTGGCAGAAATTTTATTCGGTTTTATTCAAAGGGATTACCGTAAGGTTGCTGAAGTACACTTAACGGCTGGGTTAGTTCCAAAAGATGTTCCAATAGATGACTTAGCTCAAGCTTTAAGATCAATAGGAGAACCAATTTTTGGTCAAGAAGTAAAAGACATCTCAGGTGGAAGATTATTAAAACAACTCTTTGATGTTACAGAAAAATTCAATATGCAAACCCAACCACAGTTATTAATGTTACAAAAAACAATGGTGGTTGTTGAGGGGGTTGCAAGAAAATTAAATCCAAATACAAATATATGGACCACATCTAAGCCAGTGCTAGAGGGTTGGTTAAGAGAAACAAAAGATCCAATAACCAATTTAAATGAAACTTTAAAAAGTACTTCTGAAGTAATTAAACGACTGCCAGAATTTCCTGAAATTATGGACAAAGCAAATCAAGCTTTAACTTTTTTAGCTAGTGGACAAATTCCTCAGAATTCAAACTCCTATACAGCTTTAAATGATAAAAAAGCAGAAATGAACACTTTTAAAAACCAATCTATTATTGGTTTATTACTTCTTGTAATTTTTGGACTTATAGTATTTTAATTCTGAAAATGAAAAATCTGTTAAATAAAAAAGTTTTGTTCATTATATGTGGTGGAATATCTGCATATAAAAGTCTTGAAACAATCAGACTTTTCAAAAAAAGTGGCGTCGAAATTAAAACTATACTTACTGCTAGCGCTAAGGAATTTGTAACACCTCTTTCAATTACTGCACTATCGCAAGGTAAAGTTTACAGTGAATTGTTCAGTGTTGAAAATGAAAATGAAATGGATCATATTTCACTTTCAAGATGGGCTGATGTTGTTGTTATTGCTCCTGCAACAGCAAATACTATTTCAAAGCTGGCTCAGGGCACTACAGATGATCTAGCATCGACGGTTGTTCTCGCTTCAGATAAAAGTATTTATTTAGCTCCAGCAATGAACGTGAGGATGTGGGAACATCAAACTACCAAAGCAAATTTAAAAAAATTGAAAGATTGTGGTTATAAATTCATTGGTCCTGAAATTGGGGATATGGCTTGTGGAGAATATGGTGAGGGTAAAATGTCTGATCCAAGAAAAATAGCTGAAGAAATTGATCAATTTTTTTTAAATAAGAAAAAAAATAAAAATTTAAAAGCTTTGGTTACAGCAGGACCTACTAATGAATATATTGATCCTGTAAGATTTATAACCAATAAGTCCAGTGGCAAACAAGGTTATGAGATTGCAAAATCTCTCTCTAAAAAAGGTTTTGATACAACGCTCATTTCTGGTCCCACTAACTTAGAAATTGATGATGATATTAATCTAGTTAAGGTTGAAACTGCAGAAGAAATGTTTCTTGCAACTCAGAAAAGTTTACCAACTGATGTAGCAATTTTTGCAGCAGCAGTAGCTGATTTTAAGTTACAAAAAAAGTATACAAATAAAATCAAAAAACAAGAGACTTTAAATTTAAATCTTGAAAAAAACATCGATATTTTAAATTATGTTTCTAATCATAATTCAATGAGGCCAAATCTTGTTATTGGTTTTGCAGCTGATACCGATAACCACGAAAAAAATGCAGAAGAAAAATTAAATAAAAAAAGTTGTGACTGGATAATTTCAAACGATGTTACAAATAAAAATATAGGATTTAATTCTGATTTTAATGAAGTAACTATTCACTACAAAAATAAAAAAATAAATAACGAAAAACTCTTTTATAAAAAAAAGTCTGAAATATCTGATGAAATAGTTGATAGAATTATTGATCAATTAAATTAATGGCAAAAGTTCTAATCAAAAAATTAGCTTCATCTGTTCAATTACCTGCTTATAAAACCAGTGGAGCTTCAGGCATGGATTTAATGGCTTTTATTTCTGAACCAATAATTCTTAAACCTCAATCTTCTTGTTTAGTACCAACTGGTATTTCTGTTGCATTTTCAGAGGAATTTGAAATACAAATAAGACCAAGATCTGGTTTGGCAGCTAAAAATAATATTAATGTATTAAATACTCCTGGCACAATTGATAGTGATTATAGGGGTGAAATAAAAGTTATTCTCTTTAACCACGGAAATAAAGAATTTATAATCAATAACAATGATAGAATAGCACAAATGATTTTGACGCCAGTTGTTAAAATGGAATTAGAAGAAACAGAAACTTTGCCAGAAACAATTCGAGGAGAGGGTGGATTTGGCTCAACAGGAAAATGAGCACAAAATTAAATAAAAGAGAAATAGAAAAGTTCTCTCGTCAAATTATTTTAAAAAATATTGGTGCACTTGGTCAAAAAAAAATACGAGAAGCAAAAGTTCTAATTATTGGAATGGGTGGTTTGGGGTGCCCTGCTGCTGAATTTTTAACACGCTCAGGAATTGGAACATTAGGTATTGTAGACCACGATAGGGTTAGTTTGTCAAATATCCACAGACAAACTTTATATACTGAGGAAAATGTTAATAAATCAAAAGTTAAAATTGCAAAGAAAAAATTGAATGAAATTAATCCAAAAACTAAAATAAATATTTTTAACTATAAATTAAATAAAATCAAATTTAATAAAATTATTAAAAATTATGATTACATCATTGATGGCACAGACAATTTTGAAAGTAAATTTTTAATTAATGATATGAGTTTAGATTATAAAAAATTTCTTGTAGTTGGTGCTATAAGTAAGTTTGATGGTCATATTTTTAGCTTTGATTTTAAAAATAAAAATAATCCTAGTTTAAGAGACTTTTACCAAGAAGAGGTTGTTACTGATGAGATTTTAAATTGTGAGTATGATGGTATTTTAGGAACTGTGGCAGGTATTGTTGGCACAATACAAGCAAACGAAATTCTAAAAAAAATTCTTAATATCGGCGAAAATTTAAATGGATTTATTTTAATTCTAGATTTATTAAATTTAGATATAAGAAAAATAAAATTAAAAAAAAGAAAATAGTGCTCTTCAAAATAAAAGTTAAACAAATTTCTATATTGTTTTATTTATTATTTTTTTGCACAATTAGTTCTGCAAATGAAATTTTTGTCTCTCTAAAAAAAAATAAAGTTAATGTTCGTTATGGTCCAAGTTTCGACTCTGATATCAAGTATGTTTATAAAAAAATAAATCTTCCAATAAAACAAATAGATAAAAAAGAAAACTTTAGACGAATAATTGATCTAAAAAATAATGCTGGATGGATACATGTTTCACAATTAAAGAAAAGTAATTCAGTAATTGCTACTGAAGATAAAGTTTTATTTAAAAAACCAACATCATTTGCTCAACCTATTGCATTAATTAAAAAAGGTAGATTACTTATTGTTCAAAAATGTGAAAAACAATGGTGTGAAATAGAAACTGATAATTTAAGTGGGTGGATAAAAACTGGAAATCTTTGGGGTTTTATTAACTAAAATCTTCTAATAAAGAAGCTATATTTTCTTTAGTTAGTTTTGTGGTGTGTGAATACTCTTTATGATCTATTCCCAATTCAACGTTAATCTCGTTTGATTTAAATTTTTGAATTTGTTCGTCTGTAAAATTAAAATGCACAAATTGGACTGAAGAAGCTTTACCTTCATTAGATGTTCTATCAACATCTTCCTCTGGCACAGCTTTAATAGTTTCAGCATTTAATCTCATAAAAACCATTTGTTCAATTCCACCAACTTTTCCTAAAAATGCTGCTCTAGATACCGGATTGTCTATTTCAAACATTAAAGTAGCAGTTAGTTCTTTTCCATTTGGAATTAGCGGATTGTACGCTACAAGTTCATCTTCTAATTGTTCATTTCCACCCTTTTCGATGTAGAGCATTTCTTGAACTTGAGCTAGCATAGTTTCGTAACTCTCAAAATAGAATGTTGCGTAAGGTCCTAGGGCAACTCTTCTATCTTTTTTAAAACTTACAATATTTTTTCTTAACTCTTTTCTATTTTTAATATAAGCCTCTAATGGCATTATATCAGATTTTTGTATCTCTCTTTTTTCTTTAGGCATAATCATAACTTATAACTTTTTGCTATTAATTCTATAGGGTGTAGTGCCTCATCATTAGAAATATTAGTATCGACTTCTAATTGTTTTAAGTGCTTACCAGCAAGTGGACAATCAGATGCCATATATTTATTATTTTTATTTTTTATTTGTCTTGCTGTTGGTCTACCAACTTTATTAGCTAAGTCATGAGTTTCCTTCATAACACCAAAGGTTCCACCATGTCCTGCACACCTTTCGACAACATCGATTTTAATGTTTGGAATGTGTTTTAGCATGTCTCTAGCTTTTATTCCCATGTTCTGAGCCCTTGCATGACAAGCATGGTGAACCGTTACTCCACCGTCAATTTCTTCAAGACCTTCGACTAATCCCTCGTTATTAGCTATATCAACAACATACTCATCGATATCCATAACGTTTGAAGATAATTTTTTTATATTTTCATCTGCAGGTAACAATAATGGCCATTCAAATTTTAACATCAGTCCACAACTAGCTGTTAAGGTTATAACTTTGTAACCTTTATCAATCCACTTAATCAAATCACCTGACACTTTTTTGGCTTGTTCAACTACTTTTGGAAGATCTGCTTGTTCTAAGAATGGCATACCACAACAACCTGGATAAGCCTCTTGGACATCAACACCATTTTTTTTTAAGACTTTTAAAGCTGCTACACCTGTATTTTTTTTATTAAAGTTTACGAAGCATGTTGAATAAATAACAACTTTTCTATCTTTAGTGATTGTGTCGTATTTAATTTTGTCGTTATTGTTTTTAAAAAAATTTGAAAATGTTTCTGAATTATATGTTGGTAGTTGAACTCTTTTATCTATTCCAGATATAAATTCTAAAATTTTTCTTATAAATTTATTTTTTAAATTTGAGGCCCAATTTACAAATTTAGAAAACATCACACCAATTTTAGCGTTTCGGTCAATCTTTGCTAATTGTGTTGGTACACCTGGTAATTTTCCTAACTTTTTTTGTGCTGTTCTATATCTTAACATTAAGTGAGGGAAATCGAGGTCAAAATCATGAGGCGGTACATATGGACATTTGGTCATAAAACACATGTCACATAAAGTACAAGCATCTACAACAGGAGCAAATTGATTACTGGATAAACTTTCAACATCCTCATTTTTAGACTCATCAATCATATCGAATAATTTTGGAAATGAGTCACAAAGATTGAAACATCTTCTGCAACCGTGACAAATATCGAATACTCTTCTCATTTCTGAGTCTAATTTTTCAGGATTTAAAAAATCAGGGTGCTCAAAATCAACTGGGTGCCTTGTTGGGGCGTCTAGACTGCCTTCTTTACTCATATAAATTTGAAATTTTACTGGATGTTTTAGTGGGCAGTTTAACGCCCACTAAAAAAATGTATTAACTGATCGACTCTAAAGTTTTTTGAAATTTACCAGCATGAGATTTTTCAGCTTTCGCTAAAGTTTCAAACCAGTCAGCAATTTCTTCAAAACCTTCTTCTCTAGCTGTTTTGGCCATACCAGGGTACATATCAGTGTACTCATGTGTTTCACCTTGAACAGCTGATGCTAAATTTGCTTTAGTTTCACCAATCGGCATACCAGTTCCAGGATCTCCAACTTCCTCTAAATACTCTAGATGACCATGTGCGTGACCTGTCTCACCTTCGGCAGTTGATCTAAAAACTGTAGCTACATCATTGTATCCTTCGATGTCAGCCTTTTGTGCGAAGTAAAGATATCTTCTGTTTGCTTGACTTTCGCCAGCAAATGCTTCTTTTAAGTTTTCTTCTGTTTTACTTCCTTTTAATGACATTATGTTCTCCTTAGTTTAATGATTGCTAACCATATAATAGTTTTAAATTGATTGTCAACAGTTTAGAATAATTATAATATATAATTTAAGTTACTGATAATATTAAATTAATTTTGATTTTGATTATCACTCGCAACTCTAACCAGAACTTCCACTGAATTAATTTTTTTTCCAGTTATATTTTTTTTAACATTGACTGTTCCTATCTCGTTTTCATCACAGTCAATTAATTGCTGAGTATCTTCATCGTAAAAATGGTGATGGACAGAAGTATTTGTATCAAAATAACTTTTATCAGAGTTGATTGATATTTCTTTCAAATATCCTTTTTTTTGTAATGCATGGACAGTGTTATAAACTGTTGCAAGAGATATTTTTTCGTTTAGCTCTTCAGATATTTTTTTTGCAAGATCATTAATTGTAAAATGAAATGTTTTTTCTCTATTGAACAAAATCTCACAGATTTTAACCCTTTGCTTTGTAGGTCTAAGCCCAGTTTCTCGCAATTTTTCAATAAAATTCATGTTTTTTAACATAGTTTTTTATAACAATTCTAAACTAAGAACAATATATACTGTTTTATTATATTATATTATCATTAAATCAAGTAATAAGGGAATTCAATTTTTATGAAAAAAAACTCCTATAGCTACGATGACCTAATTACTTGTGGAAATGGTGAACTTTTTGGGCCTGGTAATGCTAAATTACCCCTTCCTCCAATGCTAATGTTTGATAGAATAACTGAGATTAACGACAATACTGGGACTTTTAATAAGGGATCCTTAAAAGCTGAATTAGACATTAAAGACAATCTTTGGTTCTTTGATTGTCATTTTAAATCAGATCCTGTTATGCCTGGTTGTTTAGGGTTGGATGCTATGTGGCAGTTAGTCGGTTTTTACCTTGGTTGGCTTGGAAACCCTGGTAAGGGTAGAGCACTAGGAGTTGGAACTGTAAAATTCACAGGTGAAGTTTTGAAAAATGTTAAGTTAGTAACGTATAAGATTGATATGAAGAAAATTATGTCCCCAGGGGGAACAACTGTAGGACTTGCAAATGGTTTCGTTTTCGCAGATGATAAAAAAATATATTCAGCAGATAGCTTAAAAGTAGGATTATTTAAATAATGAGAAGAGTAGTTATTACAGGTTTAGGAGTTGTTTCGTGTTTAGGCAATAATCAAGAAGAAGTACATCAATCTTTAGTAAATTCGAAATCAGGAATTTCTTATGCAGAGGAATATAAAGAACATAATCTTAAATGCCATGTTCATGGAAAACCAAATATAAAACTTGAGGATCATATTGATAGAAAAACAATTAGATTTATGGGTTCAGGCTCTGCTTACAACTATATAGCAATGAAAGAGGCAATCGAAGACTCTGGATTGGAAGAAAGTGAAGTTAGTAACTTTAAAACTGGGATAGTGATGGGTTCTGGTGGACCCTCAATTGAAAACGTTATCTTAGCAGCCGATAAAACTAGAGCCAAAACTCCAAAACTAATGGGACCGTTTATTGTTCCAAGAACAATGGCCAGTACAGCTTCAGCTACTCTTGCCGTTCCGTTTAAAATTAAAGGTACTAACTACACAATGAGTTCAGCTTGTTCAACAAGTGGACACTGTATTGGAAACTCGATGGAACTAATTCAAATGGGTAAGCAAGATATTGTTTTTGCAGGCGGGAGTGAAGAAGTTCACTGGGCAATGACTGCAATGTTTGACGCCATGACTGCTTTAACATCGAAGTATAATGATACCCCAGAGACCGCATCAAGAGCTTATGACAAAACTAGAGATGGTTTTGTAATTGCAGGTGGTGGAGGGGTGTTAGTACTTGAAGAATACGAACATGCTAAAGCAAGAGGGGCTAAAATATACGCGGAATTAACTGGTTATGGAGCAACTTCAGATGGATACGATATGGTAGCTCCATCAGGAGAAGGGGCAGTGCGTTGTATGAAGATGGCTATGGCAACCTCTAAAAATAAAATTGATTATATAAATACTCATGGAACTTCTACTCCAGTTGGAGATATCACAGAGCTAAATGCAATTAAAAATACTTTTGAAGATGATATTCCAAAAATTAGTTCAACTAAATCACTATCAGGACATCCCTTAGGAGCTGCATCAGTTCATGAAGCGATCTATTGTTTGATTATGATGAAAAATAATTTCATAGCAGGTTCCGCTAACATTAGTGAAATGGATGAAGAGGCTAAAAAGTTTCCTATAGTTGCTAAAACCGAGACAGGAGCGACTTTAAATACAGTGATGTCTAATAGTTTTGGTTTCGGTGGAACTAATGCTGCTTTAATTTTTGAGAAAGTATAAACATGAGTTTGATGAAAGGTAAGAAAGGATTGGTAATGGGTGTTGCCAATGAAAGATCTATTGCTTGGGGTATTTCACAAAAACTTGCTGAAGCTGGAGCTGAACTTGCATTTACATATTTGGGTGATGCTTTAAAGAAAAGAGTTATTCCTTTAGCAGAAAAATTAAATTCAAAAGTTACATTTAGTTGTGATGTAGAAAAAAAAGAAGATGTAACAAGATTATTTGAAGATATTAAATCGCAATGGGGTGAAATTGATTTTGTAGTTCATGCAATTGCATTTTCTGATAAATCAGAATTATCTGGTGAATATTTAAATACAACTAGAGAAAACTTTTTAAGAAGTATGTTAATTTCATGTTTTTCATTTACGGAAGTTGCAAAAGAGGCATCTAAAGTAATGAAGGAGGGTGGAAGCTTAATCACATTAAGTTATGAAGCGAATAAAGCTATTCCAAATTATAATGTAATGGGTGTTTGCAAAGCTGCACTAGAATCTAGTGTTAAGTATTTAGCAAGAGATTTAGGTGCTAGAGGTATGAGAGTAAACGCCATAAGTGCAGGACCTATTAAAACTTTAGCAGCTTCAGCAATTGGAGACGCAAAATTCTTATATAAATGGAATGAAGATCATTCATTACTCAAAAGAAACGTTGATATCCATGATGTTGGAAATTCGGCATTATATCTACTAAGTGACCTTGCAAACGGTGTCACTGGTGAAATTCACTATGTAGATGCTGGATATAATAAGGTTGGGATGCCAGATCCTAAGAATATTAGCTAAAATATAGTTAAATTTAGTTAAAAATATTAGGGGCGTTCTGTTGCCAGGTGCCCCTTAATTATTTTTTTTTATTAACTTTTAATTAACTCTAAAGCTTTATTCAATAATTCTTCAGATTTTGCATGATCTCCAGCTTCGTGAGCCTTCATTCCCGCATCTCGCATTTTTTGAATTTCTTCAATTTTGCTATCCAAATTTTTGACCATCATTGGACATGAACCAGCGTATGCTGAGTTAGAAAAAAGTATTAATATTGATAAAATTAAAAATTTTTTCATATTTTTCCTTTTGTTGTTGTTTTAATTAGCACTCGTTAAAAATTAAACTTATAAATGATTGTCACAGAGACGTTCTGTTACCGAATGCCCCACAAAAAAACCCCCCGGAGCTTTCATTCCAGGGGTTAGAATTTTAATTTAAATTATTAATTATTCGGCAGCTTGTTTCATAGAAAGTTTAACTTTACCTCTATCAAAACCAATTACTTTAACTTTTACTTCGTCGCCTTCTTTGACAACGTCAGTAACTTTTGCAACTCTTTTATCTGCTAGTTCTGAAATATGAACAAGTCCATCTTGTTTTCCTAAGAAATTAACAAATGCACCAAACTCCATGATTTTCATAACTTTTCCTGAATAAATTTTATTCATTTCAGCTTTTGCAGTAATATCTTTGATCATTTGCATAGCGATGTTTCTAGACACCTCATCAGGAGCAGCAACCGTTACAACTCCTTCATCATTTACATCTACTTTTGCACCTGATTTTTCAACGATCTCTCTAATAGTTGCTCCACCTTTTCCAATTACAGCAGCAATGTCTTTTTTATCAACAGTTACTTGTTCCATTTTTGGAGTGTGTTTTCCAACATCAGATCTAGATTCGCCTAAGGCCTTATTCATCTCACCTAAAATATGAATTCTTCCATCTTTAGCCTGCTTTAAAGCCTGCTCCATGATTTCAAAAGTGATACCAGTAATTTTGATATCCATTTGAAGTGAAGTAATTCCATCTTTAGTTCCAGCAACTTTAAAGTCCATATCCCCTAAGTGATCTTCATCACCTAAAATATCTGATAAGACACTAAAATCATCTCCTTCTTTAATTAAACCCATTGCAATACCTGCAACTGGTTCTTTTATCGGAACACCTGCATCCATTAATGCTAAAGATGCTCCACAAACAGTAGCCATTGAAGATGAACCATTAGACTCAGTAATCTCTGATACTATTCTAAAAGTGTATGGAAATGCCTCTTTTGAAGGTAATGAAGAGTTGATCGCTCTCCAAGCAAGTTTTCCATGACCAATTTCACGTCTACCAGTTCCAATTCTTCCAGTTTCACCGACTGAAAAAGGAGGAAAATTATAGTGAAGCATAAATCGTTCTCTTTGAAGACCATCTAGACTTTCAATCCTTTGTTCATCATCAGATGTACCTAAAGTGGTTACAACAATTGCTTGTGTTTCTCCTCTAGTAAACAAAGCAGAACCGTGAGTTCTTGGTAAAACACCAACTTCACATTCGATAGGTCTTACATCAGATAATCCTCTACCATCAATTCTGTTTTTATTTTTAAGAATATCAGTTCTAACAATTTTCTTCTCTAGATTTTTCAGCTGTGAATTAACATCAAGATCAGAATAATTTTCGTTTTCTTCAAATAGCTTTTTAGCTTTATCAGTAATTTCTGAAATCTGATTTGATCTATCTTGTTTATCTCTTGTAGCAAAAGCTTTTGTTAAATCTTCTGTAAAAGTTTCCTCAAGTTTTTGTTTAACTTCAGATAAATCTTTCTTCTCAACAGTCCACTCAGGTTTTCTACATTCTTTTGCAAGTTCCTCAATCATTTCAATTACTGGAACAAATCCCTCGTGACCAAATTTAACTGCTGCTAACATTACTTCCTCAGATAAACCTGATGTTTCAGACTCAACCATAAGCACTGCATCTTTAGTGCCTGCCACAACTAAATCTAAACTTGAATTTTCCAACTCTTCTTTTGATGGGTTAAGAATATACTTACCATCAATATAGCCCACTCTAGAGGCACCTACAGGACCCATAAATGGCATTCCTGAAATAGCTAACGCTGCTGACGAAGCAGTGATTGCTAGAATATCTGGTTGGTTTTCTTTGTCGTAAGAAATTACCGTTGGCAACAACTGTACTTCATTTTTAAATTCATCAGGAAACAAAGGTCTGATTGGTCTATCAATTAATCTAGAGATTAATGTTTCACTTTCAGTTGGTCTTGCTTCTCTTTTAAAATATCCACCAGGGATCTTTCCACCTGCATAATATTTTTCTTGATAGTTGACTGATAAAGGGAAATAATCCATATCTGGATTTACTTTCTTTGCTCCAACGACTGTTGCTAGAATAACTGTTTCACCACATGTTGCGATAATTGCTCCGTCTGCTTGTCTTGCTACTTTACCAGTTTCTAAACTTATTTTCTTTCCTGCTACTTCTATTTCCTTCTTGTGTACTTTAAACATTTCATTTCCATTTCGTTTCGTTCGTTTCGTTCCATTCTATCTATCTTGACTTCTATTTTCTTAAATTCAATTTCGACAGTACATTTTTGTAAGAATCCATTTTTGTTTTCTTTAAGTATTCTAACAATTTCTTTCTTCTATTGACTGCTCTCAACAATCCAACAGACGAATGTTTGTCTTTTTTGAATTGCTTTATATGTTTAGAGAGAGTTTCAATTTTCTCTGTTAACAAAGCAATCTGTATCTCAGATGATCCAGTATCTTTATCATGCATTGCTAATTCTTGTGCCTTTTTGTTCATGCCTCGTTTTTCCTTATTTATTTGTTTGTTTTATTAAGTTTTCTATTTTTTCCGCATACTCAAAAGACTCATCTTTTCTAAAAAGTAATTTTGGTAAAAATTTCATAACCACTTTCTGTGATAAAATTTTTCTTATTAAAAATGAGTACTCTTTTAATGTATTTATTGTCTCTTCAGCATCTTTTCCTCCTAATGGAAGTACATATGCTTTAGCAATTTTTAAATCTGGACTCATTCTAACCTCAGTAACCGTTATCGTGTTTGTTTCTAAATTGGGGACCTTAGCCTCATTTCTTATAAAAATCATGCTTAAAGACTGTTTGATCATTTCTCCAACTCGAAGCTGTCTTTGTGAAATTGGTTTTCCTATTCTATCTGCCATTAAATTGACCTCTCTGTTGATGTAACACTAAAAGCTTCTATTGTGTCATTTTTTTGGAAATCCATATAATCTTTAACTGTTATTCCACATTCTTGTCCATCACTAACCTGTTTTACTTGGTTTTTTTCTCTAAAAATAGTTCCAACTTTTCCAGTATAAATGATAGCTCCATCTCTAATAATTCTAACATCTGAGGTACTAGTAATTTCTCCTTCGGTGATTTTTGAACCTGCAACTTTACCCGCTCCAGAGACTTTAAAAATTTCTAAAATTTGCGCTGATCCAGTTATAGTTTCTTGAACATCTGGGGTTAATAGTCCCGACATTTTTTGTTTAATATAATCTAGTACTTCATAGATAATGTTGTATGAAGAAATTTTTATTTTTTCATTTTCAGCAAGTTTTTTTGCTTCTTTACTTGGCTTAACATTAAAAGCAATTAACACAGCATTCGATGCTTTTGCTAAAGTAACATCAGTTTCTGTAACCATTCCAATATCTGCTAAAATAATTTTAGGTTTAACTTCATCATGTTTAATTTGACTAATCGCATTTTTAATTGCTTCAGAAGATCCATGTACATCAGATTTAATAATTAAATTTAATTCCTCTGAAGATTTATCTGAAAATGCAGATTCTTGTGTAGCGAATGTTAAAGGGTTTTTTCCATCCTTTGTCTCTTCTGCTCTGTTTTCACTTAATGTTTTAGCCTCCTTTTCACTCTCAAGAACAATAAAATCATCTCCTGCTTTTGCTGCACCATTAATACCTAAAATTCCAACTGGAGTAGATGGTGAGGCTTCATCAATATTTTTACCTTTATCATTGATTATTGCTCTAACTTTCCCCCACTTCAATCCACTTACAAAAAAATCTCCTTTTTTAAGAGTTCCTGTGGTTACAATAATTGTTGCAACGGGTCCTCGACCTACATCTATTTTAGACTCTAACACTATTCCTGTAGCTTTAGACTCATAATCAGTTTTCAAATCTAAAATTTCAGCTTGAAGAATTATAGATTCAACTAGTTTATCTAAATTTAACTTTGTCTTTGCTGAAATCTCTACCATTAAAGTATCGCCTGATAAATCTTCAGCAACCAACTCGTGTTCTAATAATTGATTTTTAATTTTTTGCGGATCTGCATCTGGAAGATCACATTTATTAATTGCAACAACAATTGGAACATTTGCTGCTTTTGCATGTTTAATTGATTCAATTGTTTGGGGCTTCACACCATCATCTGCGGCAACTACTAATACAACCACATCTGTTAATTTTGACCCTCTTGCTCTCATTTCTGTAAAAGCTGCATGACCTGGGGTATCAATAAAAGTTAGTTTGTTATCTTGGCTTTCAATTTGATAGGCCCCGATGTGTTGAGTTATTCCACCAAATTCTCCTGATACAACATTTGCACTTCTCAAAACATCAAGGACTGATGTTTTACCATGATCAACGTGTCCCATCACTGTAACAATTGGGGGTCTATTTTTTAAATTTTCTACTCTTGTTGCTTTTATTTTCTGAATTATTTCCTCTGCTTTTTCTTCTCTAATAGGATTATGTCCAAACTCTTTAACTAAAAACTCAGCTGTATCTGCTGCAAGTGTTTGATTGATTGTAACTGTTACCCCCATACCGAATAAATATTTAATCACATTGCTGGATTGTTCAGCCATTCTATTAGCTAGCTCTCTAACAGTAATAGCTTCTGGAATATTGATATCTCTTTTGACTGGTTTAAGACTTTCTTGATTTTGATCCTTAGATAAATTTTTATTCTCTTTTAATCTTGCTCTTTTAACTGAGGCTAAACTTCTTTCTCGTGCCTCTATTTCATCACTTAGAGCCCTTGAAACTGTTAATTTTAATTCTCTTTTCTTTGTTCCTGACTTTAAAGTTTTTTTATCTTTTCCGTCACTATCCCCTTTAAGTCTCTTTGTAGCTCTTTGCTCTGCAAGCTTACGTCTTTCAAAATCATTTGTTATAGGGGATGATTTTGGTGCAAAAGATGGTTTAATTCCAGTACCCCTATTAAATGAAGAGGTTGGTTTTGGTTTACCTGGGTAAGGTCTAAAAGAACCCCCTCTATTTGGAAATTTTCCAGTTTGCTTTTCTATGACAACAGCGTTTTTGCTTTGAGTTTTAGCAATCTCGATATGTTTGATCGATTTTTTGGCTGAGCCAGATATTGTTAATTTTGTTTTTTTTTCCATAGCTCATCAATCAATTTTTATAAACAATGTTTCTAGCAGACATAATTAGTTCATCTGCCTCTTCTTTTGATAAGGCAAAATCTTCCAGGTATCCTTGAATTTTTACTCTCTCACCTTTTACCACGTCAAAACCACCAGTTAATTCATCAGATGCTAGATCTGCGAAATCTTCTAATGTTAAAATTTTTTGCTCTCCTAGAGTAACCAACATTCCTGGAGTAAGTCCTTTTAAATTTATTAAAGTATCCTCAAGACCTAATTCTTTAATTCTTGTCGATATATCTTCTTGATCCTTTTGATGAAATTCTTGAGCTCTTTCTATAAGCGCTTTTGCAGTATCCTCTTCAATACCCTCTATCTTCATTAAATTTTCTGCTGAACTGTCTTTGATGTCATCAATTGTTGAAAAACCTTCTGCTACCAATAACTGACCAAGCGTCTCGTCTAATTCTAAATTTTTTACAAAATTTTCAGTTTTTTCTTTAAATTCTAACTGTCTTCTCTCAGAGTCTTCTGCATCAGTCATTATATTAATTTCATAATTTAATAACTTTGTTGCAAGTCTTACATTTTGACCTCTTCTACCAATGGCTTTACTTAAATTTTCCTCTGTAAGTATTACATCAAGTTTTTTTCTTTCTACATCAACATTTACTCTTTGAACTTCTGCTGGAGATAAAGCATTTGATACTAAAATAGCTGGATCCTCTGACCAATTAACAATATCAATTTTTTCACCCTGCAATTCATTCACCACTGCCTGAACTCTTGATCCTCTCATACCTACACAGGCTCCGACTGGATCTAGTGAAGTATCAACAGCTTTAACACATATTTTTGCTCTACTTCCAGGATCTCTTGAGGAAGATTTAATTTCTATTAACCCATCATAAATTTCAGGCACTTCTTGGACAAAAAGTTTTTCCATAAATTTAGGGTGAGCTCTTGATAAAAAGATTTGTTGTCCTCTTGGTTCTCTTCTTACATCATAACAATAAGCCTTAATACGATCTCCAGCCTTAATATTCTCTCTTGGAATTAATTCATTTTTTTGAATGATTGCTTCAGTTCTTCCTAAATCAGCAATTACATTTCCAAATTCTAATCGTTTTACTATACCACTTAAAATTGAATCTTTTTTATCTATAAAATCGTTAAATTGTCTTTCTCTTTCGGCCTCTCTAACATTGAAGCTGATAACTTGTTTTGCAGTTTGCGCAGCAATTCTTCCAAAATCAAAAGATGGTAAAGGCTGAAGAACCTCATCACCAATCGCCTTGTCTTTATTAATTTCATTTAAATTAATTGCATCCTCTAATTTTATTTCTGTATTTGCATTTTCTGGATTTTCGGCAATTATTAATTTTCTAAAAAGTTCAATATCTCCACTATCTCTATTGATTGAAACTTTAATTTCATTTTCTTGACCAAATTTAAATTTAGCCGCTTTTGCGATACCCGTTTCCATTGAACTTATAATTAGCTCTTTATCAATTGATTTTTCTAAGGCTACGGCTTCTGCAATTCTTAGTAATTCTAGTTTATCTGCTCTTTTATTTAACATTTATTTATTTATTCCAAAAAAAAATGGGCTAAAGCCCATTTTGTAACTTCAATAATGTAAGGGCAATATAGTAAAGTTTTTTTTTAATTCAACAGAAACTATTTTAAAAAGGCTTTTATTTTGTCTGTTTTTTCCCAAGAAAAAGAGCCATTTTCTTCTGGGCTTCTTCCAAAATGACCATATGCAGCTGTTTTTTCATATATAGGTTTATTTAGATTTAACATTTCTCTAATTCCTCTTGGGCTTAAGTTAAAATTATCATCAATTTTTTCTATAACAAATTTATTTTTTTCAACATCGTTATCAAATAAATCAACATAAATTGATAACGGTTTAGATACACCTATTGCATATGCTAATTGAATTAAACATTTGTTAGCGATTTTTGAGGCAACTACATTTTTTGCAATATACCTTGCTGCATAAGCTGCTGACCTATCAACTTTAGTTGGATCCTTTCCTGAAAATGCTCCCCCACCATGAGGTGCAGCACCTCCATAAGTATCAACTATAATTTTTCTTCCTGTTAGACCACAATCACCATCAGGCCCTCCAATAACAAACTTGCCTGTTGGATTTACATAAAACTCCTCTTCATTGAAACCGTCTAAAAAATTTTTTTGGAATAGAGTTTATCATATAAGGTCTTAATAAATCTCTAACCTGCGTTTGATTTACATCTGCAGAATGTTGTGATGAAATAACTACAGATTTAACTTTTGTTGGTTTTCCATCAACATACTCGAAGGTAACTTGACTTTTAGAGTCTGGTTCAATATTTTTGAGTTTACCAGACTTTCTATCCTCAGCCATTAGTCTTAAAATTTTGTGTGAGTAATGAATGGGTGCTGGCATTAGCTCTTCTGTTTCATTGCATGCATAACCAAACATTATTCCTTGATCTCCAGCTCCTTCGTCTTTATTGCCTGAAGAATCTACACCCATTGCTATATCAGATGATTGGGAATGAAGATGGCTTTCTATTTTTGTAGCTTCCTTCCAAGTGAAACCATCTTGATCATAACCAATATCTTTTATGCAGTGTCTTACTTTTTCAATCAAATTATTTTCTTTAATTTCTGGACCTCTTACTTCACCAGCTAAAACGACTTTATTTGTTGTTGTAAGTGTTTCACAAGCTACTCTTGAAAATGGATCTCCTGAAAGATAACTATCAACTACCATATCAGAAATTCTATCTGAAACTTTATCCGGGTGTCCTTCTGAAACTGACTCGCTAGTGAAAAGAAAATTTTTTAAATTACTCATTATTAATTCTATTAAATGAAAAAATTATAAAAATATACAATAAAATTATTAAACCAAAAATTTTATTTCCATATTTAGAAAATACTGTTGGTTGAATTTTTTTAAATTGACTAAAGTCAATATAGCCTGTTTCGTTAAAACTAACTTCTTGTTCAATTTCACCAATTGGATTTATTATAGCTGATATTCCATTATTCGAAGAACGCAAAACGTATTTACCACTCTCGATAGCTCTATATATACTGTGAAT
The DNA here is from genome assembly GCA_902539165.1 of uncultured Pelagibacteraceae bacterium. Classification (GTDB taxonomy): domain Bacteria; phylum Pseudomonadota; class Alphaproteobacteria; order Pelagibacterales; family Pelagibacteraceae; genus Pelagibacter. The sequence goes on along the minus strand of CACBHY010000001.1, from coordinate 114,136 downwards.
AAAATGTTGTTTGGGTCCAATAGATTGACCGAACCACCCGTCCTCAGAAATATTTATTATAAAATCAAAATCTGCATTATTAAAAATTCTTCCAGAATAAATTATTTCATAACAAATTAGGGGTAAAAATTTTAGGGGGTAATTGCCTTCGTTAATTTTAATTATATTTCTCTCGCTTCCTTTTGAATAAGACTGATAATTATTAGCTAAAGTTTTTAAGCCAATATTTTTAAGTATGTGTTCAAGTGGTAAAAATTCTCCAAACGGCACAAGGTTATTTTTATCATATGAATTTAATAAATTTAAACTGTGATCATATACAGACAGAGAATTAAAATATTTAATAACACCTTTATCAACAGATTTACTATTTATACCAAGGACTAATAAATGATTTTCATTAAAATGATTTTCAAATAACCATTTGTAATCAACTATTTTTTCTTGTGATATTCCTGGCAGTATTCCCTCTGGCCATATAAAAATAATTTTTTCATTTTTATCAGGTTCACTGAGCTCAATTAAATCCTCAATAGCTGTTATTGGTTCAATATTAGAATAAAATCTATCTAATTTAATATTGGAACCAATAACTCTAACTTTATGATCAATAGAATTTATTTCAGCTTCAGTAAAAACTTTTTTGGTCAGTGATCCATAAAAATAAAAAAAAATTGTAATTAAAAGAAAAAATATGCAGAGCCATATGTCAGCTCTTGTATCTCTTAAAATAAATACTGCTGGACTTATAAATAGTGAAATGCAAAATAAATTAAATCCATAGGTACCTATAACAGAGGTGATATTTAAAATTTCTAAATGATTTGAAAAACTATAGGCAATTAAATTCCATGGAAATCCTGTTAAGATAGAACCTCTAACATACTCTGCTAAACCAAAAATTAGAGAAAACATGAAGAAAGATGAAATTATTTTTTTAGTTTTAAAAATTAAAAATAAAAAAGAAATAAGTCCATAAAATAATGCTAAAAAAGCTGGAATAAAAATTAATGTTACTGGTATCAAAAACTTAAAACTTTCATCAAAAGTTAATGAAATTGATATCCAATAAAGATTTGTAATGAAATAACCAAAACCAAAAAGCCATCCATAAAAAAAGAATATTTTTTTGTTCTTGATTTCTTTTGACTTCTTTATTAAAAAAGCAAATAATAAACTTAGGGTAATAAAGTTAATAATTATATAGTTAAAAGGCGGTAGGCTCAGGGATGTTGCGGCCCCTAAAAATATTAAAAATATAAATTCAATATATGATTTTTTAGTCAATTTATTTTATTTTAGAAATTGCAGACTTATATATTTGTTCTTCTTCTTTTAACATTTTTATATAATCATTATTTTTTTTATGATCAAAACCTAATAAATGTAGGAAGCCATGAATGAATAATTTGATCAATTTCTCCTTAAAAAGTTTCGTATTTAATGATTTAGGTTTGTTTATAAAATTATAACTAACTATTATATCCCCTAAATAAGTTTGTTTAGAAATTCTAATTTTTTTAGTTAATGGAAATGATAAGATATCTGTGGGCTTATTTTTTTTTCTAAAAAGTTTATTTAATTTTTGAATATTCTTATTATTAGAAAGCAACAAAGTAAAACTTACTTTTTTATTTAAAAACTTGTATTTTTTTGGGAAAGCATTACAGATTTTTTGAAAAAAAAGTTCTTTATTTCTAAGCTTTTTTGACCAAGCCTTCTCTTCTGAGAAGACATTTATATTAATCATTCTTTGAGTAAGCTTTTACAATTTTAGAAACGAGTGGATGCCTTACAACATCAGAGTGATCAAAATCAACAACCGATATCTCATTTAGGTGTCCTAATAATTGTTTTGAGCGCACTAATCCTGACATACCTCTGTTTGGCAAATCTATTTGAGTGGGATCACCATTAACTACAATTTTAGAATTTTCTCCAATACGTGTTAAAAACATTTTGATTTGAGTATCGGTAGCATTCTGGGCTTCATCCAAAATTGCGAATGAATTTTTAAGTGTTCGTCCTCTCATAAAAGCCAATGGGGCAATTTCTATATCACCTATTTCAATCATCCTTTGAATTTTTTCAAAATCAAAAAGATCATAAAGAGAATCGTATAAGGGCCTCAAATATGGATCTACTTTCTCTTTCATATCTCCAGGTAAAAATCCTAAACGTTCACCTGCTTCGACTGCTGGTCTTGATAAAATAATTCTCTCAATTTTTTTTTCTAACAACATTGTCAATCCTACAGCAACTGCTAAAAATGTTTTTCCTGTCCCTGCAGGGCCAGCTGAAATTACAATATCTTTTTGTCTTAGTGCTCTTACATAATCCTTTTGTTTTTCAGATCTTGGAATTATAGATTTTTTTGGGGTTTTAATTATATCAGTTACATTATTACTTTTAACTTTTTCATTAATCATAAATTTATCTACTGAAGAAACTATATCTTTGCTCTCGATGCTTCCATTGTTAATGAACTGATTAGCCAAAAATTGAATAGCATTTTTTAATAATTCATTCTTTTCTGGATTTGATTTAATTAAAATTGAGTTTCCTCTGGAGTACAAACTACAATTTGTTACTTTCTCTAGTTCTTGTAAATTTTTATTAAATTCACCCACAACACCCATCAACAAATCATTATTATGAAATATTACACTTAAAGAATTGTTATCTGAGTAAACAAACTTTAAAGATTGACCGATATTTTTATTTGTTAAACTGCTCAATTATTATGCTACCTTTTTATCCAAATCCTCAACAATTTCACCAAATAGGGTGGTTCTATTAAATTTATTAATTTTTACTGGAACAATTTTTCCAATATGTTTTTTATTACCATTAAATACCACTGATGTCATATATTCAGATCTACCAAAAGTTTTGATTTTGTCATCAGTTAAATTTTCAACCAAAACGTTGATTGTTTTGTTTTTAAATAGTTTATTTCTATTCATTTGATTTTCATACAATTTGTTCTGGATCTTTTCTAATCTTTGTATTGAAGTTTTTTTGTCAGTAAGTTCTAAATCAAAAGCAACTGTTCCTGGTCTGGCACTAAAAATAAAAGAATATGAATTAATAAAATTAACTTTTTCAATTAGACTTAATGTATTTTCAAAATCTTCCTCTTTTTCTCCGGGATAGCCAATGATGAAATCACTTGAAAATTCTATTTTACTATTTATGTTTTTTAATTTTTCAAAAATACGCAGATAGTCTTTAATAGTGTGTTTTCTATTCATTGACTCTAAAATTTTATCAGATCCACTTTGTACTGGCAGATGAATGAGTGGCATTAATTTTTGGGAATTTATATAAACATCTATCAAATCTTCAGTCATATCTTTTGGATGGGACGTGGTATATCTAATTCTTTTAATATCTTGTATTTTTTCTATTTCCATAATTAAGTTGGACAATCTATTTTTCCCGTCATTATATGCATTAACATTTTGACCAAGGAGTATTATCTCTTTGGTCCCTTTTTCAGATAAGTATTTTGCCTCATCTATAATTTGTTGAAAAGGTCTTGAGTACTCAGGTCCTCTTGTATAAGGCACTACACAGAAATGACAAAATTTATCACAGCCTTCTTGAATAGTTAAGAATGAAGATACTTTTCCAATCTCATTTTTTATTTTACTGAAATATTTGAATTTAGAGACAGCGTCGAATTCTGTTTCTTCTATTTTTTTCTTTTTTTGGATGTAACTCAATATGGTGTCATTAATTTTGTGATAAGATTGAGGACCAATAACTAAGTCAATATAAGGCTCGCGATTTAACATTTCTTGATTTTCAGCTTGAGCAACACAACCTGCAATAATTATTAATGGCTTTTGTTTAGATCGGAAAATTTTTTTAACCCTGCCTATTTCATGGTAAACTTTTTCTTTTGCTTTATCTCTTATATGACAAGTGTTAAGAAGATAACAATTTGCATCCTCATAATTATCTGTTTTTTCAAAACCAATTTTTTTAACTGAGTCAAATATTCTATTAGAATCGTACTCATTCATTTGACACCCAAATGTTTTAATAAATATCTTTTGTGCCATTTTATTAGGATTTCTTCTTTATCCCATAAAGTTCTAGTTTATGGTCTACCAAGGTATATCCATATTTCTCTGCAACTTTTTTTTGAAGTTTTTCAATTTCTTCATCCACAAACTCTATAATCTCTCCAGACTTAACATCGATTAAATGATCGTGATGTCCTTCATTTAACTCTTCATATCTAGCTTTTCCACCCTTAAACTCGTGCTTTGTTAAAATTCCAGACTCCTCAAATAATTTCACAGTTCTATAAACAGTGGCAATGCTAATTTTTGAATCTATTTTAGAAACTCGGTTATATAATTCATCAACATCTGGGTGATCTGAAGATTCGGACATTACTTGAGCAATTATTCTTCTTTGATCGGTTAGTTTAACCCCTTTAGATAAACATTTTTGCTCAATTGTTTCTGGCATAATTTAATTCTAACTTAAATAAATAGGTTTAATCAAATTTTTTTTAATTTTAAATTTGTCACACAAATTAGGTATATCTTCGTATTTTACATCTTTTTGGTCTTTAAAATCTTCAAAACTATAGCAATAATAATCAACGTTTCTTGCAACATTAATTCCTTTTACTACTGATAAAGAATTTCTTATACCGGCAAAACTACCTGGGCCTCTGTTAACATATATTTTTTGAATATCTTCTAATTTCAGACTATTCAAATGTAAAAAATCTTTAAGAATTAAAGTTATTTTCTCATAATTAATTTTAGTATTCTCTTTAGTAATATTATAAATATTATCTTCAGTGATGATCATTAAAAATATTTTTTCATTTGTAACGTCTATTACCAGCTTATTCATAATTATTATGTTTTCTAATATTAGTTCTAAAGCAGATGAAAAGAATATCAAATACTATTCTAAAGATGAAGGAGTTCTGTCGATTATGTATCATCGTTTTAATGAATCTAAGTATCCATCAACAAATATTCAAATGGATATTTTCAAAGAACATATGGAGATAATTAAAAATTCAGACTTTAAGTTTCATAATCCCAATAATTTTAAAGAGCAATTTAACACTATAAGATTAAAAAAAGAGATACTCATTACTATTGATGATGGATTTGATTCCTTTTATTTTGAAGCCTGGCCATACCTTAAAAAAAATAAAATTCCTTTTATCTTATTTGTTTCAACAGAACCTGTGGGTAAAAATGGATATATGACCTGGGATCAAATTAGAGAAATTGAAAAAGAGTCTTTTTCTTTAATTGGACACCACTCACATAGTCATGATTATCTCATTGATGAAACCAATGATAAATTTATATTAGATATTGAAAAAGCAAACAAAATTTTTTTAAAAGAACTAGGCTATGTTCCAAATTTATTTTCTTATCCATTTGGTGAATATTCTAAATTGATGAGAGATTATATTTCTAAAAACTTTGAATTTGCTTTTGGTCAACACTCTGGAGTTATTGATGTAAACAAGGATAAATTTGAGTTACCAAGATTTCCAATTAATGAAAAATACGGTGAGTTAAAAAGATTTAGTTCAATTATAAATTATTTTCCATTGGAATTTAAAAAATTATTACCGTTAGAAAAACAATTAATAAAATCTACAAATCCTCCTAAATTTATGGTTGAGTTTTTTGAAGAACAAAAAAATTTGATTAATATTAACTGTTACTCAAATGAGGCAAACAAATGGGAAAAGTCAAATACTATTCTTTCTGGTAATGTACTGTCAATTGAATTTAGAGCACCATTTGAGCCAAGAAGAGGAAGGGTAAATTGTTCTCTTAATGATGACGGTAAGTGGAGATGGTTCGGAGTTCAATTTCCAATTAAAACAAATTAAATTAAACTTTCTAAATCCTTACTAGATGGTAGCAATCGCGCTTCATCAAAATCTTTTAAATTATTCTGAGTGATTATTTTCTGCAGTACCTCTATATATTCAGTTCCCGTTTCTGCATACTTATCAAGATGATTTGATAAAACTATGCTATCCAATAGTTTATTTCTATTTCTAAGCTCTGTTCTTGCTTTTCTTAAATTCTTATAAGATGAGTGAGTATTTAGATTTCTTAAATAAGCCCTTACTGAAAGCTGTAAGTTATGAAATTTCATCACTTTATGCTCTTCACCTTTTTTAGAATTTTTAGGCTTTAGCCCCTCGCCGGACCATGTCCATTGTCCAAATAAAGCATTGCCCTTTAATGCAAATCTTGAAGTTCCCCATCCTGTTTCTTTGGCAGCCTGGGCTATTGCTAATGAAACTGGGATTTCATCCATTCTAATTTTTAGTGTCGAAAGATCATTTAGTCTTACCCCATATTGTTTATATTTTTTTTCTAACCACTTCTTTTCAATATCTGTATTACTATTTTTGCTTAAAATCGTAAAAAGTCTTTTTCTATCTATTCTGATTTTGTTATTTTCTTTAACTATTAAAGGCAAAACAATTTTAATAAATATTTCTTTTCTCTTTTTCGAACTCTCTATGTTTTTAATCTCGTTAGGAAGTAAACCGATATTGACAGGTTTGACTAACTTTGTATCTCTTACTTCTTCCAAGTCATATTTCACTTCCTTGAATAGAGCATTGATCTCAGATGTGGTATATCTTACAAGATTTATTTCGGAGTCATTTTCCTCTAGAATATCATATAGAAGGTCCATTTCACCACTTTGCATCCCTGTATCGTCCCCTTTAAATATTTTACCCTTGTTCAAGGTTTTGTTTAAAATATTTTTAGAGTTATTTGTAAATTCTTTGTTATTAAAATTTTTATCTGCAAAATTAATAAAAATTGGTGCAGTATAAAAAAACGATGTAATAATCAAAACACTTAACGAAAATCTTGTAAAAATGTTTAAGATTTTATTTTTTAATAGTTTGTGGTTTTTTTTAATCATCGAATTCATAATTTAAATAGCAATTACTTCTTTAACTTCAGGTAGATAATGACACAATAGGTTTTGAACTCCCTGCTTTAATGTCATTGTAGAGCTAGGACACCCTGAACAACTACCTTGTAATTGAACTTTAACAATACCATCTTTAAATTCTTTAAACTTAATATCTCCACCATCTCTCGCAACAGCTGGTCTTATTTTTTGATCTAAGATTTTTACTATTTTTTGCTCTATTTCGTTTAAATTAGATTTGTTTTGTTTTATATTTTCATCAATAACAAACTCTTTTCCATCAGAATAAAAATCGTTTATGAAAGAAATCACAATGTGTTTTATTTCTTCCCATTTAATCTGGTCACTTTTATTAACTGATAAAAAGTCTTGTCCTAAAAAAATACCTTCAACTCCATTAACAGATAAAATATTTCTTACTAATTCATTATTAATTTGATCCTTATTAGTAATTTCATAAGGGCCACTATTGGAAACTTTCTTGCCAGGAAGAAATTTTAATGAATTTGGATTTGGGGTTACTTCAGTCTGCACATACATAAATAAGATATAGTCTATATTTTGAAAATTAAAACTTGATATTAATTTTTTGTTAAAAACCCACTATTTCTTTTATGTTTTTGATCTTTTTTGACGCAATTTTGTTAGCCTTTTCAACTCCATCTAGAAGAATAGAATCAAGATATGATTGGTCTTTAATCAATCTTTTTATTTCTTCAGATATTGGTGTTAATTTATCAACTAATATTTCAGATAGGTGTTCTTTGAATTCTGAAAAATTTTTTTCAGCAAATTTTTCTAAAGAAGACTCAAAAGATGCGTTGCTTAAACTTGTATAAATTCCTAATAGATTTTGTGCCTCCGGCCTTCCTTCAAGCTCCTTTATATCTTTTGGCATTGCTAAAGGATCGGTTTTTGCTTTTTTAATTTTATTGATAATTTGATCTTTATCATCTACTAAATTTATCCTGCTTAAATCGGATAACTCAGATTTACTCATTTTTTTTGATCCATCCTTTAAACTCATGATCCTAGAAAATTCTTTTTGAATTAAAGGCTCAGGAACTTTTAAAAAATCTTCTACGCCAAAATCATTATTAAATTTTTGAGCTATATCTCTACACAATTCAAGATGTTGCTTTTGATCATCTCCTACAGGTACATGAGTGGCATCATATAACAAGATATCAGCTGCCATAAGAACAGGATAAGAATATAATCCAACGCTAGCTTTTTCCTTATCTTTACCAGCTTTCTCTTTAAATTGAGTCATTCTATTTAGCCAACCCATACGAGCTACACAGCTTAAAATCCAAGCACCTTCAGAATGAGCCGCAACTCCTGACTGATTAAAAATTATACTTTTCTTTGGATCTATACCGCTTGCAATAAATGTTGCTACAGTTTCTCTAATATTTTTTTTCAATTCTTTTGGATCTTGTTTAACTGTAATGGCATGTAAATCCACAACACAAAAAATACATTTATTTAAATTATCATTATTAAGCTCTACAAAATTTTTAATTGCACCTAAATAATTGCCAAGATGAAGATTACCCGTAGGTTGAACACCAGAAAATATTTTTTTACCCATAAAATTAATACTTTAGTTGAATATCGCTTATTTTAAAAGCTTTGATGAAGTAGCAAATAATAAGGTAAGACGCTAGGCCCAATAATGCTGATAATATCAAATAAAAAGATTTAAATGTTTGCTCAAATGCAAGTTCATTTTGAAATAAGTGTAATAAAAATTTAAAAACAAAACCCATGAAAATTGAAGCAATGACTATTTTAAAAAATTTTATTAAAAATATTTTATTGAATGAAAATAAGTTTTTATTTTTTAAGAGAACAAATAAAATTATACCATTGAACCAGGATGAAATTGTTGTTGCTATAGGTATTATAATAAATCCAATTTCATTAAAATAGTAAACACTAATCAAAATATTTAAAATCACAGAAACTAAAGAAATATAAAAAGGAGTTTTAGTATTGTGATTTGCAAAAAAGAAACTAGAGAACACTTTAATTAAAGCAAACGCTGGGAGACCTAGAGCAAAATAATAAAGGGCTCGACTTGAGTTTAGAACTGAAATTTCATTAAAAGATCCATAACCAAATAAAGCAGAGATTATTTGTTCAGAACCAAGTATTAGTGCAATAGATGCGGGCAAACTTAGAAATAAACTTAACTCAAGTGCTTTATTTTGAATTACCAAAATTTTATTTTTTTTCTTAGATTGAACATGTTTTGACAACTGGGGGAGTACCACTACTCCAATTGCAATTCCGGCAATTGCTAAATTAATTTGGTATATTCTGTCAGCATAATACAGATATGAAACTGCACTTGCCTGAAAAGAAGCAATAATGGTTCCCACAAGGATATTTATTTGCGTAACACCCGATGAAAAAATACTCGGTAATAATTTTTTAAAAAATACCCTAACTTTGTTTGTTATTTTAAATTTTAAATTAATTCTAAGTAAGTAGTGTTTTCTTGCAAACTTATACAGAAATAATAATTGTAATAAGCCTGCTAGAGAAACACCATAAGATAAATAATACACTAAAGTATCTCCTAAAGAACTCGATAATAATAAGATTAAAACTAATACAATATTTAATATTATAGGAGCTCCTGATGCGGCAGCAAATTTATTGTGTGAGTTCAAAATTGCCGCAAAAAATGATGCTAAACAAATGAATAATAAGAACGGAAAAGTGATACGGGTCAATATAATTGCTAGTTCCATTTTATAAGTATCACCTACAAAGCCTGGAGCGATTAAAGATACAAATGCAGGCATAAATAATTGAACAATTAGTGTAATTAATAACAAACATAAGAATAAAAGATTAAAGATTTCATTTGCAAATTTATTAGATTCTTTTTTACCTCTTACCATTTCTGATGCGTAGCTTGGAACAAATGCAGCATTGAAAGTACCTTCTGAAAACAGTCTTCTAAAAGTGTTAGGAATTCTAAATGCAACAAAAAAAGCATCAGCCAAAAAGCCAGTTCCAAGAAAAATAGCAATAAGAATGTCTCTTAGGTAGCCAAGTAGTCTGCTTATGATGGTATAAAAACCAAATGTGCCTGTTGACTTAAGTAAGTTCATAAATCATATTAGACTTAATTTTATCCGATTGTACACATATTATCAAAAATGAAAAAAACAAAGATAGATCATTACACAGATAAGGAGGCTTTAGACTTTCATAAAGATGGAAAACCTGGAAAGATAGAGATTATTTCATCTAAAAATATGACTACCAAGAGAGATCTTGCTTTAGCATATTCTCCAGGAGTTGCTGCTCCCGTAAAAATGATTAGTGAAAATCCTGAAGCAGCATACGACTACACTAGTAAAGGAAATTTAGTTGCAGTTATAAGTAATGGTTCAGCAATTTTAGGTATGGGGAACCTTGGTGCCCTCGCTTCAAAACCTGTTATGGAAGGAAAGTCAGTATTATTTAAAAGATTTGCAGACATAGACTCTATAGATTTAGAAATAGACTCGAAAGACTCAAATGAAATTATTAATTCTATTAAAAATTTTGCACCAAGTTTTGGGGGGATTAATCTAGAGGATATAGCAGCACCTGATTGTTTTATAATAGAGCAAAGATTAAAAGAGATTTTAGATATTCCTGTTTTTCATGATGATCAGCATGGTACTGCAATCATAACAACAGCTGCATTAATAAATGCACTAGATATAACTAAAAAGTCAATTAAAAATGTAAAAATAGTAGTAAATGGTGCTGGCGCTTCAGCTCAAGCTTGCACGGAACTATTTATAAACTCGGGTGTAAAATCTAAAAATATAATTATGCTCGATCGCAAAGGTGTAATTTATAAAGGAAGACCAGGTGGAATTGACCAATGGAAATCAAGATATGCTGCTGAAACCAAACTTAGAACACTCGAGGATGCTATCAAAGGTGCAGATGTATTTTTAGGATTATCATCAAAAGGTGTTTTAAAAAAGGAAATGGTTAAGGCAATGACCAAGAAACCTATTATCTTTGCTTGTGCTAATCCTGATCCTGAAATTTCACCAGAGGAAATTAGTGAAGTTAGAGATGACGCTATCGTTGCAACAGGTAGATCCGACTATCCAAATCAAGTAAATAACTTAATAGGTTTTCCTTATATTTTTAGAGGAGCTTTAGACGTCAGATCAAAAACTATCAACGAAGAAATGAAGGTTGCTGCCTCTCAAGCCATCGCGAAACTTGCAAGAGAAGATGTCCCTGACGAAGTGGTTGCTGCTATGGGTGGGGAAAGACCTCATTATGGTAAAGATTATATAATTCCGTCTACATTTGATCCAAGGCTTATTAGTGTGATACCGGCAGCTGTAGCAAAAGCTGCAATGAAAAGTGGAGTAGCTAGAAAAAACATTGAGGATTTTGATATCTATAAGGACCAACTTAAACAAAGACTAGACCCTACAGTCACAATTATGCAGGGAATAAATTCCTTTATAAAAAAAAATCAAAAAAGAATTGTATTTGCGGATGGAGAAGACGAGAACACATTAAAAGCGGCAATTGCTTTTAAGAATTCAAAATTAGGTATTCCTATATTAGTTGGTAAAGAGAGCAAAATTAAAGAACAAATCAAAAATATTGGTTACAACGAAAATTTTGATATTGAAATTATTAACTCCAAAGACGAAAAAAAACGAAAAAGATATGTAGAACATTTGTTCAAAAAATTACAGAGAGATCACGGACTTCTTGAAAGAGATTGTGATCGATTAGTAAGAAACGATAGAGTCATTTGGGCAACTAGCATGGTAGCCTGTGGTGATGCAGACGGAGCTGTGACCGGCAATACTAGACGCTTCGGCTCATCTCTTGAAAAGATAAAACAGGTAGTAGATGTTCGTAAAGGAGAAATTATGTTTGGATTAAACATGGTGGTTCATAAAGGCAAAACAATCTTTATAGGGGATACAAGTGTCCATGAATATCCTACATCAGAAGAAATGGCGAAAATAGCTATTTCAGCAGCGAGAGTGGTAAGACTTTTTGGTTTTGATCCTAAAGTTGCTTTTGTCTCTCACTCCACATTTGGTCAACCTCTAACAAGCCGAACAAAGCATATTAAACATGCTGTTGATATCCTTAAGGATCAAAAAGTTGATTTTGAATTTGATGGAGATATGCAACCAGATGTAGCTTTAAATCCAGAATATAAAGAACTGTACCCATTTGCAAAAATAGTTGGAAGAGCAAATATTTTAATAATGCCTGGACAGCATAGTGCGGCAATATCTTATAAATTAATGAAAACCTTGGGAGATGCAAAAGTCATAGGACCACTTTTGATTGGATTAGGTCTTCCGATCGAAATCGCACCTTTAAGATCTTCAACTTCAGAAATAATTAACCTTGCATCAATAGCTGCTTACTCATCTGAAATTATAAAATATTAAAATAATTATTCTTTTTGAATTCTCAAATCTTCGAGAAGCAATATGCTCGCAATCACATCTTCAACATCAAGAATTTCTTTGGCCTCACTTATAACTAGGTCTCTTTCCTCTGAGGTTAAGGCAATTCCATATACATAGATTTTCTTTTTATAAGTATCAATTTGATAATTAGTTGCCTTTATATTTTTGTTTACAATAATAGCCGTTCGTAGTTGAGAAGTAATTAAGAGGTCTTTAGCTGATTGTTTGAAATTAAACTGTTCTTTTATTTTTATGTCGTTTCTTACTGATCTGGCTCCTTTTATTTCCCATGCTAATTTAGTAATTTGTAATTTTTCCTCTGGTTTGTCTACCTTTCCAGTTAAAAAAATCTTTCCATCAAGAACTTTTGATTTTACTGAAATAAAATATTTTTTATCTTTTGCTAGGAGTCTTGCGGTAATGCTTTTTTGCATAATAGAATCATCTATTTGTGTTCCAACAGTTCTTGGATCAAGTGCAATTGATACTCCTGTTCCAAATAAACCTGGTGAACTAACACCCATACACCCTGATAAGATTGTTCCTACAAAAAGTATAATTAATATTTTAATTTTCATTTTTAAGGTCTAAACAATAATTATATATTTCTTTCTTAGGTACATTGATGTATTGATTCAGAATATTTGAGATTTCTTTTGTAGAAAGTTTATTAATCATTTTCTTAATTATACTCTTATCTGATTCACTTAACTTTTGAGAACTATTTTTAACTATTTTTTTTTCAGAAATAACAACTGTTAGCTCACCTTTTGGCTCTTTTTCAAATAATTCTAATTCATCTATATTTGTTCGAATAAATTCTTCAAACATCTTTGTAATTTCTCTACAAAAAACTATCCTTCTTCCAGCAAAATTATTTCTAATTTCAGGTATAATTTTATTAATTTTTTTAGGGGACACAAAAAAAACTAAAGTGTGATTGAATTCAGAAAGTTTTTTAAGATCAGAATTTAATTGTGTTTTTTTTTCTGAAAAAAAACCACAAAATAAAAATATATCTGAAAATCCACTTATTGAAACTGCCGTAGCAACAGCTGATGGCCCAGGTATAGGAAATATTTTAATGTGATTATTGATACATTCATTGACCAATATTGATCCTGGATCAGAAATACCTGGGGTACCCGCATCTGATATTAAAGAAATTATATTTCCTGATTTAAGATATTCAATAATTTTAACTACATTTTTTTTTTCGTTAAATTTATGATTTGAAATTAGTTTTGATTTAATTTTGTATTTATCTAACAGTTTTTTTGAAACACGCGTGTCTTCACATAAAATATAATCAGATTTTTCTAAGACTTCAATTGCTCTTAAAGTTATATCTTTTAGATTGCCTAGGGGAGTTGATACTAAATAAAGACCATTTTTATATTCTTTTAATTTATATTGTGGTTTTATCGTCATGATTTAGCTCAAAAAATATTATAGTAACATCAAAATGATTAAATTAATTAAATTTGTTTTTTTAATTTTTATAGCTTACTGCTATCCATTTGTTCAAGCGCTCAGTGCAAACGAAAAAATCAAAATAGGATTATTGGTGCCAATGACTGGAGTTAATAAAGAAATTGGAGATTCAATTATTAAAGCCGTTGGGCTAGCTATAAAGGATATAGATAGCAATTTAATTGAAATTTATCCAAAAGACACTGCAAATAAAGCAAATCAAACTTTAAGGTCTGCATTTGAGTTGAAAGAAATGGGGGTAAAAGTTGTTATTGGTCCTGTCTTTTATGAAAGTTTAGCTTATTTGGATGAATTAAAAGATTTAACTTTTCTATCATTAACAAACAAAACACTAGATCTACCAAAAAATGTTATTTCGGCAGGAATTAATTCTAAATCACAATTTAACACTATTAAAAAATTTTTAGAAACAAATAACATTAAGAGAACAATTTTTTTAACACCCATACAAGATTATGAATTTGAGGTTAAAGAAGGAATGAAAAATTCAAAAATAAAAATTTATAAAGATTATGAATATAAAACTGAGCCAACAGAACTTACAAAACAAATTGAAGAAATTACTAATTATAGAATTAGGAAAAAAAACTTAGAGGATGAAATAAATAGAATTAAAAACTCAAACGATTCAAATAAAGATAAGCGAATCAAATCACTTGAAAAAAGATATACTTTAGGGGGTTTAAATTTTGACGCAGTAGTGATTGCAGATTTTGACGAAAGTCTAAAGAGTGTAGCTACGTCGCTTTTATATACAGACGTACTTCCCAAAAAAAAATATTTTATAACATTAAATCAGTGGTTTGATGAAAATTTGTTAAATGAAATAGATATTCAGCCTTTATATTATCCATCAATAAATAAGGAAAATTTTGAAAATTTCAAAATAAAATATTTTAATGCTTTTAATGAAGATCCTACTCATTTGTCTTTGTTGAGCTATGATCTTGCTGGTTTAATCTACTATTTATCATTAAATTCAAATATAAAAAAATTAAACAAAGTTTTTAATAGAAAAAGTTCATTTAAGGGAAAAATTGGAATTTTTGATATTGAAGATAATAAAATTAATCATCAATTAAATTTTTATAAAATTGAAAATAAAAAACTTATAAAAATTTTCTAATTTTTTTAAAAGCCTGGTATCGATGGTCCATCTTATATTTTTGTGATGGTTCCATTTCCCCAAAAGTTTTTCTTTTTTTTAAAGGTATGAAGATTGGATCATAACCAAATCCATTTCCTCCCCTTGGTTGTTTGGAAATCTGACCCTCTACTTTTCCTAAAACACATGCAATTTTTTTATTTAAGTATGAAATAGACAATGCACAAATAAATCTCGCTTTAATTTTTTTACTTTTCCAATTTTTATCTTTTTTATTTAGCTCTCTATATACTCTTCTTATAGCCTTATTAAAATCGCTATTCTTTCCACCCCATCTTGCTGAGTAAATTCCAGGATTTTTATTTAAAAGATCTATTTCCAATCCAGAGTCATCTGATAAACATAAAAGGCCGGTTTTCTTTGAAAAATATTTCGATTTTATCAGAGAGTTTTCTTTAAATGTTTTTCCGTTTTCTATTGGACTTTTAAGATTAAATTCAGATGTTGAACGAATTTTAATGTTTTTAGGTAGTAAACTCTTAATTTCACGCAATTTACCTTTATTATTTGTTCCAATGAGTAACTTATTAATTTTTTGTTTTAGCATCTAGAAATTACTAAAATCCTTACCATATAAGGCATTATGGAAAAAGAAGAAAACCAAAATACAACTTCTAAAGATCATCAAGAGCCAGAAAAAGAAACTGCTAAACCTGAAGAATATTCAGATAGTAAAATTAATCAAGATACAGATCAAGAAGCAAAAGAAGAAATTAAAGAGCCTACTCCAGAAGAAAAAATTACTGAACTTGAAGACAAAGTAGTAAGAACTTTCGCTGAAATGGAAAATCAAAGAAGAAGGTTTGAAAAAGAAAAAGAGGAAGCATTTGAGTATGGTGGTTATAATTTTGCTAAAGAGGCATTAAATTTAATTGATAATTTAGAACGATCAAAGCAAATTTTGGAAACTGATGAGAAGCTGAAAGGAACAGATGCTCTTAACAAATCCTTAGAACATTTAGATATTATTAAAAAAGATGCAATTTCGATTTTTGAAAGAAATAATATTAAAGCAATAGATAGCTTGAATAAAAAGTTGGACCCTAATTTTCATCAGGCAATGATGGAGATAGAGGATGATACAAAAGATCCCGGAACAATTGTTCAGGAAATTCAAAAAGGATTTACTATTAAAGATCGGCTACTTAGACCTTCTTTAGTTGGTGTATCTAAGAAAACTTCTAAAAAAGAGGAAAAAACCGAGGAAAATAAACAAAATATAGAGGATAAATAATTCTAAGTTTGGCTTGTAGATTGGAATTTAAACCTTATATGACGAATAGGTTAAAGTATTATGAGTAAAATTATTGGAATAGATTTAGGTACAACAAATTCATGTGTTGCCATAATGGAAGGTACGCAAGCCAAGGTGCTTGAAAATGCAGAAGGTGCAAGAACAACCCCTTCGGTTGTAGCATTTACTGATGAAAGTGAAAAATTAATTGGGCAGCCAGCTAAAAGACAAGCCGTAACAAATCCAGAAAATACCATTTTTGCAGTTAAGAGATTAATAGGACGAAACTTTGATGATCCTACAGTTAAAAAAGATGTTGAGGCAGCTCCTTTTAAAATAGTAAATTCTGAAAAAGGTGATGCTTGGATTGAGGCTAAAGGAGAAAAATATTCTCCCTCTCAAATATCTGCCTTTATCTTGCAGAAAATGAAAGAGACTGCTGAAAAATATTTAGGTCAAGCTGTAACTAAAGCGGTAATTACTGTTCCAGCTTATTTTAATGATGCCCAAAGACAGGCAACTAAAGATGCAGGAAAAATTGCTGGATTAGAAGTTTTAAGAATTATAAATGAACCGACAGCTGCGTCACTTGCTTATGGTTTAGATAAAAAACAAAATAAAAAAATTGCTGTTTATGATTTAGGTGGAGGAACATTTGATGTTTCTATTTTAGAATTGGGTGATGGCGTGTTTGAAGTTAAATCTACTAACGGTGATACATTCTTAGGTGGTGAAGATTTCGATAACGCAATTGTTGATTATTTGGTTTCTGAATTTAAAAAAGATAACGGTATTGATCTTAAATCTGATAAACTTGCTTTGCAGAGATTAAAAGAGGCTGCGGAAAAAGCAAAAATTGAATTATCATCTGCTGAACAAACAGATATTAATTTACCATTCATTACTGCAGATAAAACAGGTCCCAAACATATTAATTTAAAAATGACTAGAGCTAAACTTGAAGCCCTAGTTGAAGATTTAATTGCTAGAACTATTCCACCATGCAAAACAGCTTTAAAAGATGCTGGTATTAATGCAAGTGAAATCGACGAAGTAGTAATGGTTGGTGGTATGACTAGAATGCCTAAAGTTCTAGAAGAAGTTAAAAACTTTTTTGGTAAAGACCCAAACAAAAGTGTTAATCCAGATGAAGTAGTAGCAATGGGAGCTGCAATTCAAGCTGGGGTGTTACAAGGAGATGTAAAAGATGTTCTTTTATTAGATGTTACGCCTTTGTCACTTGGTATTGAAACTCTTGGTGGTGTCTCAACAAAGCTAATTGACAAAAACACAACAATACCAACTAAAAAAAGCCAAGTTTTTTCAACTGCAGAAGATAATCAACCAGCTGTGTCTATAAGAGTTTTACAGGGTGAAAGAGAGATGGCAACTGACAATAAAGCTTTGGGTAACTTTGAACTTGTAGGTATTGCACCAGCTCCAAGAGGTGTTCCTCAAATTGAAGTAACTTTTGATATTGATGCGAATGGGATTGTAAATGTTTCTGCAAAAGATAAGGGAACAGGTAAAGAGCAAAAAATTCAAATTCAAGCTTCGGGTGGGCTAAGTGATGAAGAGATAGAAAAAATGGTTAAAGAGGCTGAAGCTAACAAGGAAGCTGATAAGAAAAAAAGAGAGTCGGTTGACGTTAGAAATCAAGCAGATACTTTAATCCACTCTACAGAAAAAAACTTAAAAGAACATGGAACAAAAGTTTCTGATGCTGAAAAGAAAGCAATCGAAGATGCCTCATCAGCTGTAAAAGAATCTCTAAAAGGTGAGAATATTGAAGATATCAAGAAAAAAACAGAAGCTTTAGTTCAAGCTTCTATGAAACTTGGAGAAGCAATTTACAAATCACAACAAACTGCTAAACCAGATTCAGGAAAAGATGATGGTGGAGATGATGCGGGTAAAAAAGACGAAAATGTTGTTGATGCTGATTTCGAAGAAGTAAAAGACGAGAATAAAGAAAAAAGCGCGTAAACTGACATTTTAATGTCTGGGGTAATTAAATGGCTAAAAGAGACTATTATGATGTCCTAGGCGTTAATAAGAACGCAAGCCCTGAAGATTTAAAATCAGCTTACAGAAAATTAGCAATTAAATATCATCCAGACAAAAATCCTGGTGATACTAAAGCAGAAGATAAATTTAAAGAGGCTAGCGAAGCTTACGGGATACTCTCCGATAAAGAAAAAAAACAAAACTACGATAACTTTGGTCATGCCGCATTTGAAAATGGGGGTGGTAGATCTGGTGGAGGTTTTAGTGGCTTTGGTGGAACAGATTTTTCAGACATTTTTGAGGATTTCTTTGGAGATTTCGGAGGAGGCGGAAGATCTAGAAATAGAAAATCTAATAATAGAGGATCAGATTTAAGATATGATTTATCCATCTCATTAGAAGAGGCATATAATGGCAAAAAACAAGATATAAAATTTTCAACAACAGAACAATGTGGAACCTGTAAAGGTAATGGTAGTGAACCAGGTTATTCTCCAGATAGATGTTCATATTGTGGAGGAAATGGAAAAATAAGATCAAATCAAGGTTTTTTCACGGTACAACAAACTTGTCCCCAATGTAATGGAAATGGAGAAGAAATCACAAATCCTTGCAGAGGTTGCAATGGGACAGGTAAAAAACAAACATCTAAAAAAATATCTGTAACTATTCCTAAAGGAGTGGATGATGGAACAAGAATTAGGCTAGCAGGAAAAGGTGAGGCTGGAAGCAGAGGTGGATCAACTGGTGACTTGTATTTGTTTATTAATGTTCACTCTCACGACTTATTTAAAAGATCAGATGAAAACTTGTTTTTTGAATTTCCACTTTCTCTTGCAGATGCTGCGCTTGGAACAACAATTGAAATACCAACTATTGATGGTGGGAAAGCAAAAATTAAAATTCCTGATGGAACTCAGAATGGTAAACAGTTCAGGTTGAAAGGTAAAGGAATGCCTTTTATGAGAAGAGGTGATTTTGGTGATTTATACGTTCAAGTGAAAACAGAGGTACCTGTATATTTAAATAAAAAACAAAAAGAATTACTGGAACAATTTAGAGAAATTGAAAACGATAAGTCAAATCCAAGTATTAAAAAATTTTTTCAAAAAGCAAAAGATTTCTGGAAAAATTAACAATGATCAGAACTATTTTTAACTTCTGGAAAAATTGGAATTGTCATTTATTTATCAAAAAAGTATATAGTGAGGACTCGTAAGAATTTTTTTTAAAGATTAAATTAATATTAACTTTAAGGAGAATTTTTATGAGTAAAAAATATTTATTTTATAAAGCTATCATCTGGCAAATCATAGGACTGGTATGGATATCTTTTTTTTCTTATCTGTGGTTTGGGAGTTGGAGTAAATCTGTTTTATTTAGTTCAATTGTTATGATCATTAGTGTCTTTATTTATGTATTATATGAAGTAATATGGAATAAATTCATAAACAAATAATAAAATAAGATAAATATCTAATGATTGTCTGGTTGGCATCCTACCCAAAAAGTGGAAACACCTGGTTGAGAGCATTTTTGTCAGCATATTTTATGACAAAGGACGGGGAATTTAATATCGAAAATTTAGATTTAATTGAAAGTTATCCAAAAGCTGATTTTTTTGAAACTGAAATCATTGAAAAAGGAGATGTTTATAAATATTGGGAAAGTTCACAAAAAAAAATTTTTGATAAAAAGGAAATAAGATTTCTAAAAACACACAATGCCCTTATCTCTAGAAAAAGTATTAATTTTACCTATCCAAGATATACATTAGGTGTAATCTATATAATTAGAGATCCAAGAAATGTAATTACATCTACAAAAAACCATAATCAGTTCGAAACCTATGACGAGTCCTTTGAATATATGAAAAATGAAAATGCGGTAACTTTTAAAGAAGTGAATAAAAATTTCGCAAAATACGAATATTTAACGAGTTGGAGGACACATTATCAATCATGGATGATGAACAAGGCTTATAGAATGCTATCAATTAAATACGAGGATATGGAAAAAGATCCATATAAAACTTTTAGAGATGTTGTTGTTTTTATTAATGCAGTATGCAAATTTAATAACAGAGTTGATGAGACAAAAATTAAAAATTCAATAGAAAGTACCACTTTCGATAAATTAAAAAAATTTGAGGAAGACGGTTTATTTAAAGAAAATGTTTTCATAGAAATTAAAAAAACTAAGCCAAAGTTTTTTTATTTAGGTAAAGAAAACAATTGGATGACACTCTTAAATGATGAAACAAAGAACAAAATGAATACCTATTACCAAAAAGATTTGATAGATTTAGGTTATGAAAAAAATTAATTTAACAATTTCAGGCTGCATGGGAAGAATGGGGCAACAATTAATCAAATCTGCCAAATCGAATAAAAATTTTAAACTTTCCTCCCTTACAGAAAATAGGACAATTAATAAAAAAATAAATGGAATTAGACCTGAATTAAATTCTGAGAATGCTTTTAAAAAAAGTGAAGTTATAATTGATTTTACTTCACCAAATTGCACAATTGAAATCTTAAGAATAGCTTCAAAACTCAAAAAAAAAGTTGTTATCGGAACGACTGGTTTTAATCAAAGACAAGAAAATATTATAAAAAATTATTCAAAAAAAATTCCTATTCTAAAAGCTGGCAACATGAGCCTTGGCGTAAACTTACTGATGTATTTAACTGAAATTGCCTCTAAATCTTTAAGCGAAAAATATTTAACTAAAATTTTTGAAGTACATCATAAACATAAAAAAGATTATCCTTCAGGTACTGCTTTGATGCTTGGGAAAGGTATTGCTGATGGCAAAGACAAAAAACTAAATAATTTAACTGGAAAAAAATATTTAAATAAAAAAACTTTTCCTTATGGAAAAAAAATTAATTTTAATTCACTAAGAAAAGGTGAGGTCATTGGAGAACACGAGGTAAAATTTTCAAGTGGAAAAGAGGTTATTACATTAAATCATGAGGCTTTTGACAGAGCCTTATACTCAGATGGAGCTTTAACAGCAGCTAAATGGTTGATGAAAAAAAAACCTGGTTTATATTCTATGAGAAGTTTGCTTGATTTTTCATAATGAATGAAAAAGCAAAAGCAAAATTAATAATTAGAACTTTAAATAAAATTTACCCTAAAGCACCAGTTCCTCTTAATCATAAAAATACTTTTACACTTTTAGTATCTGTTTTGTTATCTGCACAGTGTACAGACGTAAATGTGAACAATGTCACTAAAAATATTTATCCAAATTATTATAAACCTGAGCATTTTGTAAAATTGGGAAGAAGAAAAATTGAAAAATTAATTAAAAAGATAGGAATTTTTAGAATTAAAGCAAAAAGTATTTATTTTATGTCAAAACATCTTTTAGAAGAACACAGGGGTAAGGTTCCAAAAACTTATGAAGAACTTGAGAAATTGCCAGGAGTTGGTCATAAAACAGCCAGCGTAGTAATGTCTCAAGGATTTGGGTATCCAGCTTTTGCAGTAGATACCCACGTTCACAGATTAGCTCAAAGGTGGGGTCTTACGAGTGGAAAAAATGTAATCCAAACTGAACTTGATTTAAAAAGAATTTTTCCAAAAAAAACATGGTCTAAGTTACATCTCCAAATGATTTTTTACGGCAGAGAATACTGCAAAGCAAGAGAATGCTATGGATTGACTTGTAAAATTTGTACTACTTGTTATCCTAAAAGAAAAAAACCTGTGACTACTTTAAAAGCATAAAATGAAAATTTTAGGAATTGGAAACGCAATAGTAGACGTTCTATGTCGTGTTGATGATGCATTTTTGTCAAAAAATTCTCTTACGAAAAGCACAATGAAATTAATTAATGAGAATGAATTTAGAAATTTACTTAATGATGTTAAAATTGAAGAAACAGTGTCCGGGGGCTCAGTTGCAAATTCTATAGTAGGTTTGTCCCAACTAGGTAACGAAGTTGGGTTTATAGGAAAAATTAAAAATGATGAATTAGGCCAAAAATATGAAGAAGGTCTTAAAAAAGAAAAAGTAAATTTTTTATATGATAAAAAAGATGAACCTATCCCTACCGGAAGCTGTTTAATACTAATTACACCAGACTCTGAAAGAACTATGTGTACTTTTTTAGGAACTGCTGGAAAAATAAGCGATAAAGATATTAAAGAAAAAGATTTGAAAAACGCAGAAATTACCATGCTTGAGGGATATTTATGGGACGAAGGTGAGCCAAAAAAAGCATTTGATAAGGCAATAAATAACTCAAATAAAGTAGCAATGTCTTTGTCTGATCTCTTTTGCGTAGAAAGGCACAAAAAGCACTTCTTAGAATTGGTTCAGAATAAATTAGATATAATTTTTGCAAACGAACAAGAAATATTATCTTTAGTAAACACAAATTCATTTGGGGATGTTATTTCTTTTAGCAAAAGGATTAAGAAAGAAATCGTAATTACTCGAGGGGACAAGGGTGCAATTGCTATAAATGGAGATCAAGTATATGAACAAAAGGCAAAACAAAATCTTAAAATAACAGATCTAACCGGTGCAGGAGATTTATTCGCTGCTGGTTATTTGCATGGAGTGGCAAATAAAATGAGTATTGATGAAAGTCTTCAAAAAGGAACTGAACTATCGTCAATTATTATTCAAAAAATTGGTGCTAGGCTTTAAAAATTTTTTTTAAATTTATTTTCCCATTTAATATCAACAATCTCTCTACTTGGTAGTAGTCTATTAACATTCTCATTTTTTAAAAACGTAAAAGGTTTTTTTCCCCATGCATTAACTAGTAGTGCTCTTCTTTTGCCTTTAGTGATTTCAGTTACTCTATGAGGATTTGACGGATTAAACATTATAAGTCTATTTTCTATAGCCCTTAATCTTTGTACATTTTCAGGATTAATATTTTTAGTTTCTCTGCTATTTGCAATTTCAAGATAACCACCTTCAAGATCATTAACTAAAACATAGTAGATCAAACCAAATCTTGGCATAACCAATTCTTTTTTATCTGTAATTAATTTCTCATCTTTATCAACATGCCAGGCAAGACTACCTCCTGTTTGATGGATATTACTCCAATACTCAAATCCTGCTATTTTATTCTCTACATCTGTGTTTTGCTTCCAAACTATTTTTGTAAAATATTCAAAAATATTCCTAGGTTCAGTTTTCCACCAACCATCCCACCAATTTAAAGAAGGCATATTTTTCCATGTATTTTCATCCTGAAATGCTTCCAATATTTTTTTATCTTTTATATAATTATCAATAACTAACATAGGTTAAGTCACCTCTTTTTTCTCTTGAAACTTCCTTTTCCTTTTTTAGGTTTTACAATTCTCGATTTATATTTTTTCGTAAACAATTCTTTAGCAAATTTATTATTTTTATTTAATTTGGTAACCATTTTTTTTACTTTGAATAAAACTATTATCGTTAAAATTTTTTAGTAACTTTTTTCTTAATCTATAAACGTGAGTTTCAACCGTGTGAGTATCTAACTTAGAATTATAACCCCAAACTTCAGATTGGAGCTGATTAATGGTTACTGGATTTTTAGAATTATATAAAAATAAAATTATATTCGACTCTTTTTCAGTTAATTTAAGTTTAACATTTTCTTCGATCAATTCCCTTGAGTTTAAGTTTAGTTTATATTTACCAATACTTAATTCGGATTTTTGATTAAATTGAGATTTGATAAAATTAATATTAATCTTTTCTAATAATTTAAAAAACTTTATAGGTAAATTGTCAAAATAAAGTTGCTTGTCTACATCTTGGATGTTTTTCGAAGTTAAAATCAAAAAATTTTTTGAAGAAATTTTTAATTCTTGAAGAATTTTTTCATTGGTAGCTTCAATTATCTCAAAGTTCAAATATTCATCTAGCTCTTTTAAAATTTCATATAAAGTATTAAATTTGAATATTATTAAATTTGGTCTATCCATATATAAACAAGATATGATAATTTATTTAAAAAATAAACATACTCTTAAAATAGATAGTTTTAATTTTCGTTGCTGTATTGGAAAAAAAGGACTAGCTAAAAAAAAAATTGAAGGAGATAAACATACTCCTATTGGAATGTTTCATATTGGGCCACTTTATTTTAGGAATGACCGTATTAAGAAACTTGATACAAAATTAAAATGTATAAGGATTAAAAAATCAATGGGCTGGTGTGACGATGTAGAAAGCTCTCGATATTATAATAGATTGATAAGTACGAATAATGATGTTCATCATGAGAGGCTCTTTAGGAAAGACAATAAATATGATTTATTAATTCCAATAAAATATAACTCTAAAAGAATTGCTGGAAAGGGAAGTTGCATATTTATACATCTCACAAAAGATTTCAAACCAACCACTGGATGTATTGCACTTAAAAAAAAGGACTTTTTAATAATGTTAAAAATTATCAATAAAAAAACGAAGATTAAAATTTATTAACCTCTTTGACCAAAAATACTAGATCCAATTCTTAAAAATGTTGATGAGTATCGAGCGGCTTCAATATAATCAGATGACATGCCCATACTCAACTCATTAAGTTTAAGATCATGAGTTAAAGTTTGCATCTCTTTAAAGAAAGAAATCGTATCTTGATCAACAGGTGGAATGCACATTAATCCAACAATATTAAGATTTAGTTTTTTGCAGAATAAGTAAAAATCTTGCAATTGACTTTTGTTTATCCCTGATTTTTGCTGTTCGTTACCGATATTTACTTGAATAAATATTTTAATTTTCTTATTTATTTTTATTTCTTCATCAGCAATTTTTTTTGCAAGCTTTTCACTATCTACTGAATGAATATAGTCAAATATTTTAACGGCAAACTTTACTTTATTTGTTTGAAGTTTTCCAATTAGGTGAAGTTTAATTTTTGGGAAATTTAATTTTATATCTGACCATTTATCAATTGCTTCTTGAACTTTGTTTTCACCAAAATCTAAATGTCCATACTCGATTAATGGCATAATTTTCTCTGAAGGAAAAGTTTTACTTACAGCTATAATTTTGGTCTTATCGTAATCTTTTACTTTTAACTTTAAATTCTCTTTTATTAAATTTAGATTATTAATTGATTTATGCAAAAAAAATACTCTCAGTTATATTGTTATGTAAATGATTATAATTATTCAGATTTAAAAAATCTTAATAAAAATATTCATATAATTTATCGTAACTATAAAAAAAACATTAATACAAGTACACTAATTTTACTTAAAAGTTTTTGCAAAAAACATGGTTTAAAACTATTCCTGTCTAATAATATCAAACTTGCTTTAAAATATAAGCTAAATGGTATTTATATCCCTGCATTTAACCATCAGATAAACTATATAAAATACGTTATTCCAAAAAATTTTGATATCATTGGATCTGCTCACAATTTTAAAGAAATTTTGATTAAAAAAAAACAAGGGTGTAAATCAATTTTTTTATCTCCAACTTTTAAAGTTAAAAAAACAAACAATTTTTTAAACATTTCAAAGTTTAATATTTTGACCTTAAATAATAAGGTAAGATTTATTGCGCTTGGTGGTATTAAAAAAACTAATCTAAATAAAATAAAATTACTTAACGTTTCTGGTTATGCTGGTATTTCTTTCTTCCAAAAAAAAACGGCCCCATAAAGGGGCCGTTTAAATAATTAAATATCGGTTTAATTAAAACGCGAATGAAACTGATACTTCTCTGTATTCTTTATCAGTCGCGGCTGAACCAGCAACTGCATCTGTTTTATTAGATATTGCAGAGATAGTCATACCACCAGTTGTGTAAGAGGCAGAAATTCCTGAGCTGTCTTCGTCACTTTTTCCTGAAGCTTCGAATTCTACACTTGATACACCATAAGATACACTCATATTTTCATTAATTGCTAATGAAATTGCCATTGCATCTCTATCTTCGTCAGCGTTAGCATTGTCAAGTGCTGAACGTTGGAAACCAACAGTTGCCATACCTACAGTATACTTCGCCCACAATGTAGAGTGATCTGTTTCAGCAGTTTCACTTGTAGCTTCTGTACCAATACCATAACCTACTTGTAGGCCATCCATTAGCTCATCAGCAACTAATACAACTGAAGTATCTCTTCCATAAGCATCGTCTGAGTAACCAGCAGATACAGTCATACCCATAGCAGATACAACGTAACCAAATGCGTTATCAGCATGTACACCAACAACACCATTGTCATCTTTATCTACATCATCCCAAACTTCTTCACCAGCAGTTGGCATAACATCATCGTATTTGTCGATACCAGCTAATGCAGTACTATTCATGAAATGTAGTGTTCCAGCATCACCCATATCTAAAGATACGTTTGAAGCTGAGAACGCAGCATCTGTCATAGTGTAAGATGTACTAACTGTGAAACCATTGTCTAATTCGCCTGAACCAGAAAATGTAATTCCTTTTGAATTGCTAAAGTTGTTAGCTGCACTGTTACCTGTTCCACCTTTGTAAGTAACTTTTGCAGAACCACTAACACTCATACCTCCTGCAAACGCAGAAGTAGCAACTAGAGAGCCTGCTAATGCAGTCAATCCAATTTTTGTTATGTTGTTCATATTTACTCCTATTTTTGTTTTATAATTATAAACTGGCTATAAATATCATTTGTGATTAAAATTTGCTTTATTAAATAAGCTTTTACTAATTTTTTAAAATATTGTTGTAAATATGCAACACCATTAACACCTATTGTATAAGGGTTTTTGAATGATCTAACAAAATATTACCCTTTACACACTTCTTGATGTATATGATTGTTTTACTAAAAATTACCCAATGAATTTACGAATTACATCATTTAAACTGGTACTTCTATTAATGGTAGTGACTAATCTTAATTCTTGCGGCATATATCGTCCTGTAAGTGCGAAAGATTATCCGCCTGAACCAGAAAAAAGAGTTCAAAAAAACATTCAAGAAGGCAAGGGTTTTCAAATAATGGGTGGAAATAAAAAAGGTGGAGATTTTAATTTTGCAACTTCTAATGAGATGTGGAGAGCAAGCTTAGATATATTAGATTTTATGCCTTTAACTTCTGCAGATTATGGGGGAGGTCTTATAATCACAGACTGGTATAGCGATCAAAATGATTCTAATGACTCAGTGAAAATTTCAATAAGATTTTTGTCGAATGAAATAAGAGCTGATGCACTTAAAATTCAAGTCTTTAGTAAAGAATGCAAGACAGATATGAATTGCAAAGTTTTACAAAGCAATCCTAAAATAGAAAATGAACTAAAAGTTGCAATTTTAAAAAAAGCAGCGAAATATAAAAAAGATATGGTTGATTCAAATAAAAAAAGACCATTAAATACCATACTGACATCTGACGATAAACAGTAATTCATAAAGAGTCTACGTGGATAGATATAATTTTAAAATAATTGAAAATAAGTGGCAAAAATATTGGGAGAATAATAAATCTTTCAAAGCATTAAAAACTGATGGTGAGAAATTTTATTGTTTAGAAATGTTTCCTTATCCATCTGGAAAGATTCATATGGGTCATGTAAGAAACTATGCAATAGGTGATGTTCTAGCAAGATATAAAAAACTTCAAGGATACAATGTTCTACATCCTATGGGATGGGACTCTTTTGGTATGCCTGCAGAAAACGCTGCAAGACAAAATAATTTAAGTCCAAAAAGATGGACGGAAGAAAACATAAAAAATATGAAAGACCAATTAAAGGAATTAGGTCTTTCGATAGATTGGGAACGAGAAATTTCCACCTGTTCTCCTGATTATTATAAGCATCAACAAAAAATTTTTTTAAACCTATATGATAAAGGATTAGTTTATAGAAAAGAAAGTTACGTAAATTGGGACCCTGTAGATAATACTGTTCTTGCAAATGAGCAAGTTGTGGATGGAAAAGGGTGGAGATCAGGGGCTGTTGTTGAAAGAAAAAAACTTAATCAGTGGTTTTTTAAAATTTCTCATTTTTCTGAAGAGCTACTTAGTGATCTTGGCAAATTAGACGAGTGGCCCGAAAAAGTTAAAATAATGCAAAAGAATTGGATAGGTAAATCCTTTGGATGTGAAATTGATTTTAAGATAGAAGGTTCAGATAAAGTAAACTCAATTAAATGCTACACGACTAGACCCGATACATTATTTGGTTTTTCTTTTTTAGCTCTTTCTGTTGACCACCCTTTATCAAAATATTACGAAAATGACCCTGAATTCATTAAGTTTAAAGAAAACTGTTCAAAAACTGGGACCACGGAAGAGTCGATTGCACAAGCTGAAAAAATTGGATTTAAAACTGACTTAATGGCTATAAACCCTATAAACAATACGAATAAAGTCCCAGTTTATTTTGCAAATTTTGTTTTAATGGATTATGGATTTGGTGCTGTTTTTGGATGCCCCGCGCACGATCAAAGAGATTTTGATTTTGCAAAAAAATATAATTTAGAAATTAAAACGGTAGTCAAACCTAAAAATGAGAATGATGATTATGTTGTGGATACAGAGCCACACACCGGTCCAGGTGTTATGATTAATTCAGATTTTTTAAATGGCTTATCAGCACCAGAAAAATCAATTTCAGAAACAATTAAATATCTAGAAAAAAACAATTTAGGAAATAAAAAAACAAATTACAGACTTAAAGATTGGGGAATATCAAGACAAAGATATTGGGGATGTCCAATTCCAATTGCTTATGATGAAAATAATGAGGTAATTAAAATACCACAGGAAGATCTTCCAGTAAAACTTCCTGATATTGAAAAGTTTAATACAGATGGAAATCCATTAGATACTCAAGAAGAATGGAAATCAATTATAATTAACGGTAAAAAATGCATTCGAGAAACTGATACATTGGATACCTTTGTTGATTCTTCTTGGTATTTTTTAAGATTCTGCTCATCAAATAATAAAGAAAAGGCTTTTAATGAGGACGAAATAAAATATTGGATGCCTGTTGATCAATACATTGGTGGTGTTGAGCATGCAATACTACACTTATTATATTCAAGATTTTTCGTAAGAGCTATTGATATGGATAATAAAACTTTTAATTTAAAAGAACCATTCCGGGGTTTGTTTACTCAAGGAATGGTTTGTCACCAAACTTTTAAAGATCAAAATAATAATTGGCTTAATCCAGATGAGGTTTATTCGGAAGATGGTGAAAAATATTTAATAAAAAATAGGCCAGAAGAAAAAGTTATGGTTGGACCATCTGAGTCTATGTCAAAATCAAAAAAGAATACTATTGATCCAGGAAAAATGATTGAAGCATACGGTGCTGATGCTGTAAGATTTTTTATTTTATCTGATAGCCCTCCTGAAAAAGATATTCAATGGTCTGACAGCGGGATGGCATCTGCATTCAGATATGTCCAAAAATTTTGGTTATTGAATGAGAAAATTCTTAAAATAACTAAACAGAAGACTGCCGAAAGTAATGAAAAGATAGATTTTTTTGTCAATCAAGCAATAAGTAAAATTAATTATGCTTTGGAAAGTTTTAGATACAACGTTATTATCTCGGTTTTCCACGAATTCTATTCTTTCTTTAACAAAGTTAGTGAAAATGAACTGCATTTCTCAAACCTAAGGGAAAATTATAAGAAAATATTAATTGTCATGATGCCAGTTATTCCCCACATAATAAATGAGTGTTTGGAAAGTTTAAATGAAAAAGATGAAATATCATGGCCAAAAGTAAATGAAAAATTTCTTCAAAGTGACATGTGTAATATTGTGGTTCAAATTAACGGAAAAAAAAGATCGGTAATATCAGTTGAAAGAAACTTGAAAGAAAAAATAATTATAGAAAAAATACAAAATGATAAATCCCTTGATAAATACTTATTAGAAAAAAAATTGTTCAAAACGATTTATATTAAGGATAGAATTATTAACTTAATCGTAAAATAATGAATAAATTTTTTATATTGTTAATTTTTTTTATTACCTCTTGTGGTTATCAACCATTATATAAATCAAAGAACGAAGATAATAATTTCAAGATTAATGAAATTCAATTAATAGGGAATTCAGAAGTAGGCAAAAAAATTTTAGTTAGCCTTCCCTTGGTGATAATTAAAAATGATGAAGACTTGAATAGAATAACTATTGAAGCAGATAAGAGTGTAATTGAAGCTTCAAAAAATTCCAAAGGGCAAGCAACTTCTTATAGAACAACAATATTTGTTAAATTTAAAATTTTAGATAGTAATAATAAATTGGTCAGTGAAAAAACCTTGAAAAAAGACTTTACGTATAATGCCGATGAGAACAAATTTAGATTTAAAGAGTATCAAAATAAAGTTGAAGAAAATTTAATTAAAGATATGGCTGAGGATATATTATTTTATCTTAATTATTCATGATAATAAAAAGTTTTGAATTAAAAAAACACAATTTAAAAAACATAAAATTTTTTCTTATTTATGGAGTCAATAAAGGACTATTAGACGACGTGGTTGAAGAGATACTTTTACCAAATTTAACAAAAAACCTTTTTAAATATGATGAGGCAGAAATTTTTAAAAATTTAAATGATTTTGAACAGAATATTTCAAATAAATCATTTTTTGAAAACGAAAAAGTATTTATTATTAATAGAGCAAGCGATAAAATTTTAAATATAATTGAAGATATCATTTCTAAAGAGGTTGAAGACTTACATATAATACTTTTGTCTGGTGTTCTTGAAAAAAAATCTAAAATAAGAAAATTTTTTGAAAAAGAAAAAAAAGTTGCGTGCATCCCAGTTTATGAAGATAATTTTCAAACCTTAAGTGGTATTGCTGTAAAATTTATGAGAGAAAAAAACATAAAAATTTCTCAACAACTTATAAATATAATTGTAGATCGAGCCTCAGGAGATAGAAATAATCTCAAAAATGAATTAAAAAAAATTGAAAATTTTGCACTAAATAAAAAAACAATTAGTATTTCAGATGTTTTAAAAATTACTAATTTGTCAGAAAATTATAGTATCTCAGAGCTAGTAGATAGCTGTTTATCAAAAAATAAAACTGTGTTGCTTAAAATTCTTAATGAAAACAATTTTACTTCGGAAGACTGTATAATTATTTTAAGAACTTTATTATTGAAATTGAAAAGACTACTTAAAATTCACGAACAATTAAATATTAAGAAAGATAACATTGATGTTGCAATATCATCTTTTAAACCACCCATTTTTTGGAAAGATAAACAAATTGTGAAGCAGCAAATGACATCTTTAAATTACTTAGAAACCAAGGATTTAATGATAAAAACAAATCAGATTGAGCTAATTATTAAAAAAAAACCTGAATCCTCATTAAATATAACAACCGATTTTATAATAAACCTTGCCCATTGATTTAATAATTATTTTTTACAATTTCGATAATTTTATTTAATTGATCTAAATCTTTATATTCAAAAGAAATTTTTCCCTTATTGTTTTTTTTGTTTTTTATCTCAACATTTAAACCGACTTTATTTACAATCGACATTTCTAAATGCATAATATTTGCGTCCTTTATGTTACTTCGTTTTTGTTTTTTATTTTTAAAAAATTTTACAAAATTTTCAGCTTGTCTAACAGAAAGTTTTTTTTCAACAATCTTATCAGCCACAAATTTAGCATTAGCAAGGCCAACTAAAATTTTTGCGTGGCCTGCGGACAATTTTTGATTTTCGATTAGATTTACTACTTCATCAGGAAGCAACAAAAGTCTAAGTACATTTGCAACATAACTACGACTTTTACCAATAAATTTTGAAACTTTTTCTTGATCATATGAAAATTGATCTATTAACTTTTTATATCCTTGTGCTTCCTCTAATGGATTTAAGTCATGTCTTTGAACATTTTCAATTATTGCAAATTCCAGGGATTTTAAATCATCTGCCTCTGTTATAACAACTGGCACACTATGTAGACCAACTTTTTGTGCTGCCAGCCACCTTCTCTCTCCTGCAATAATTTCAAATTTTGATTGATCATCATTAGATTTTCTAACAATAATTGGTTGCAAAATTCCTCTTTCTCTAATTGAGTTCATAAGTTCGTTAAGATATTCTTCATCAAATATTTTTCTAGGTTGATATTTGTTGGGTACTAAATCGTTTATAGGTAACTGATTTTTCTGAATTTCAATTTTTGTCTCTCCTATTAAAGACGATAGACCTCTTCCAAGACCTCTTTTTATTTTATTTGAATCCATTAAGCAGCACTACCCATTGTTTTCTCTTGATTTAAAAATTCATCTGTAAAATTAAAATATGCTTTTGAACCTGGGCAAGATTTATCATAAATCAAAACTGGCATCCCATGAGAAGGTGCCTCTGACAATCTGACATTCCTTGGGATCACTGTTGAATAAACTTTATCATTAAAATAATCTCTAGCCTCTTTCTCAACTTGAGAAGATAGTTTATTTCTTTTATCATACATTGTTAAAAGTATCCCTCTGATGATTAAATTAGGATTAAGATTTGCTTTTATTCTCTCAATTGTTTTCATCAACTGAGTTAATCCCTCTAAAGCAAAAAATTCAGTTTGTAGTGGTACCAAAAGTGAGTTTGAGCAGACCAATGCCATCACAGTCAACAAGCTCAAAGATGGTGGACAGTCTATCAATATATAATCATATATGCCTCTAGAATTGTTTAAATATGCGGTTAATTTCAATTTAAGTAAGAAGGCTCTATTGCTGTCATCTGCTGTCTCAACTTCAAGACCAGATAAATCTACGTTAGAAGTTATTATATCAAGATTTTTGAAACTCGTTTTTTTGATTACGTCAATTATTTCTTTAGTCCCATTTAGAACTCCATAAATTGTCTCTGAAGAATTGTCTATGTTTGATAATCCTAGTCCAGTGGTAGCATTTCCTTGAGGGTCCAAGTCTATAACTAAAATTTTTTTATTCTGATGTGATAACCCAGCAGCTAAGTTGATTACCGAAGTTGTTTTACCAACCCCACCCTTTTGATTTATAACGGAAATAATTTGCACTAGTTTTTTTTAATATATTTTTTGTTTTTTCGCTTTAATTTTTTTACATTAATTAAAAAAGAGTCTTCACTTGTTAAACTTTTTTTTTCTGAATATTCTAATTCCCAATCCTTCAAAGTATTTTTTAAAACGTCTCTTCCACTTTTTCCCATAAAAAAAATTATATTTGAAAAACTCGAAAAATTTTCATTAACTAAATCCAAAATTATTGGCATTGGTTTAAACGCTCTCGACATTATTGTTCCTGTCTCAATTTTTTTTTCTTCAAAAATATTTTTTTGCATAATCTCAGTTTTTAAATTTAATTTTGCAGAAACATCTTTAAGAAAATGGCTTTTATGGTAACTTTTTTCATAAAGTTTAACTTTAATATCTTTTTTTAAATTTTTAAGCATAATAGCAATAATTATACCTGGCATACCACCACCTGAGCCTATATCAGTGATTGTTTTACAATTAAAGTCAACGATATCAATTATTTGCGCTGAATCAACAAAATGTCGTTCAATTATGTCTTTTTTATTAGTATTTTTATTGCTAATTATGTTGATCTTTTGATTTTTTTGAAGGATCATTGAAATATAATTATCAAAGTCTAAGAATGTTTCACGTGAAACATTTAGTTTAGTAAGTTTAGAGTAAGAATTTATAATTTCTTGATCCATTAAGCTATATGCTTAATAGACTTTCTTTTTACATGTGACAACAAAATATATACAGCTGCAGGAGTAATTCCATCAATTCTTAAAGCTTGCCCCATAGTTTTAGGCTTAATCTCTTTAAATTTAGCTTTTACCTCGTTTGATAACCCTGAAAGCTTGTCATAATCAATTTTTTCAGGAATTATTATGTTTTCATCTCTTTTAAATGCGAGAATATCGGCTTTTTGCTTTTTTAAATAACCTCTATAATGTGCATTTATTTCAATCTGTTCATCAATTTCGTTATCATAATAAGGTATATCGCTCCAAATTTCTCTTATTTTAGCCATATCAACACCTTTTTGAGTTAAAATTTCATTCGAAGACCTAAGAATTCCATCTTTAGCTATCTTTATACCATAACTTTCAGCTTTATTTGGAGAAATATGAGATTTAAGCATTCTATGGGAAATATTTTTTAATTTTTGGGACTTATCTAAATATATCTCCTTTCTTTGATCTTTAATTAATCCAATTTCTATTCCTTTACCAGTTAATCTTTGATCAGCATTATCCGCTCTTAAGCTAAGTCTATATTCTGCTCGAGAAGTAAACATTCTATACGGTTCAGCTACACCTTTAGTTACCAAATCATCAATCATAACCCCTATATAAGCATCAGATCTATCCAATATAAATGGTTCTTGCCCCTTAATTGATAGCGCTGCATTTATTCCAGCAATTAGTCCTTGGGCTGCAGCTTCCTCATAACCAGTTGTTCCATTTATTTGGCCAGCTAGATAAAGATTGTGAATTTTTTTAGTTTCAAGGGTTAGAAAGAGCTCCCTAGGGTCTATATAGTCATATTCTATAGCATACCCTGGTCTAATTATTTTAACTTCCTCTAAACCATTGATATTATTACATATTTCTTGCTGTATCTCGCTTGGAAGTGATGTTGATATGCCATTTGGATAAATAGTATTGTCATTTAATCCTTCGGGCTCTAGAAATATCTGGTGTCGTCCTTTATTAGAAAATTTTACTATCTTATCCTCTATGGAAGGACAATATCTAGGACCAACTCCTTTTATGCTACCAGAGTACATTGCGCTTCTAGACAAATTTTTTTCTATAATCTTGTGTACCTTGTGATTGGTATATGTCATCCGACATGATACTTGTTTATTTATATTTTCTTTAGTTAAAAAAGAAAAAAAATAAGGCTCATCATCTGCAAACTGTTCTTCTAAATTTTTATAATTGATAGTTCTTGAATCCAATCGAGGAGGGGTTCCAGTTTTTAATCGTCCAATTTTAAAATTATATTTTTGTAGTTGTTCACTTAAGCCTGTGGAAGGTTTCTCATCATATCTTCCTGCGGGCGTTCTTTCATCACCTATATGTATCAAACCATTTAAAAAAGTGCCCGTTGTTAGTATTAACTTACTACATCTAATTTTTTTTCCCTTTTTAGTTATAAAACCACTTATGGTGTTTTTACTAAAAATGAACTTAATAACAGGATCTGAAAAAATCTTTAAATTACAATAGTTTGCAAGTTTTTCTTGCATATATTTTCGATATAAGGATCTATCTGATTGCGTTCTTGGCCCACGAACAGCGGGACCTCTACTTCTATTCAGCAACCTAAATTGAATTCCTGACTTATCAGCGATCTCTCCCATAACACCATCAAGAGCATCTATCTCCCTTACTAAATGACCTTTGCCTAATCCACCAATAGCTGGATTACACGACATCTCACCTATAGTTTCAATTTTATGTGTAAATAAAGCAGTGTTAACTCCTAAGCGTGCAGAAGCTGCAGCAGCTTCACAACCTGCGTGTCCACCACCAATCACTACAACATCAAATGATAAATCATTTTTCATCAGCTAAACTTATAACTGATTAAATTATTTACAAGATTCCTGTTATTATTGATGAATAAGCGTTGAATACCAGCGATTTTTGGTCAAAATTGTCTAAAAATCTAGATAAATTAGCTGTTATTTGCCTATACAAAAATCGTTGAAAATGCTGCCTAATATCTCCTCTACATCAACTTTTCCGACAATCATTCCAAGATGACGTGTTGCTAATCTTAAATCCTCAGCTGCTTTGTCAAAATCTTCGATCTCTTTCTTTTGGTTAAAGTTTTTTAAATGATTTAAACATTGTTCAAGATGTTGTCTATGACGTTCTCTGGTAATTAAAATATCCTCACTTGTTATGAATTTATTTTTTAAACTATTTTTTATTTTCAGAATTAATGCGTCGATATTTAAATTGTCTTTTATTGAAATTAGAACGTGATTAATTTTTTTTATTTCTGGATCAATATCTTTCTTTAAAAGATCTAACTTATTGATTACTAAAATTGCATTTTCATCCAATAAACCCTTCAAAACATCAGTAAAATTAAGGTTTTTTGCTTCTACTACTATAAGCTTAAGATCTGCTTCTTCTGCTCTATTAAGAGATAATTTTATACCTTTTTTTTCAATTTCATCTTTAGATTCTCTAATACCTGCAGTGTCAGACACTATGACTGGATAACCATCAATATTAAGATGGGTTTCAATTACATCCCTTGTAGTTCCTGCAATTTCAGAAACTATTGCAACATCTCTATTTGATAAGTGATTAAGCAAACTAGACTTACCTGCATTAGTTGGTCCAAGGATGGCAATTTTAAATCCTTCTCTAATTTTCTCTCCAACTTTTTGATCGTCTAAAATTTTTTCTAAATTTTTTAAAACCTCATCTGAACTTTTTTTTATTTCATTTAAAATATCTTTTGGTAAATCTTCATCAGGAAAATCTATTTTGGCCTCTACGTGAGCTAAAATTTTTAAAAGTTTTTCTCTCAAAAAATTAAATCTATTAGCAGATTTTCCATTCATTATTTTGATTGCTTGTTGTCTTTGAATTTCAGTTTCAGATGAAATTAAATCAGCAACACTCTCTGCTTTAAGTAAATTTATTTTTCCATTTTGAAATGCAAGCTTTGTAAATTCGCCAGGTTCAGCTAAACGACAATTTTCAATTTTTGATATGCTCTTATGTAGAGCATCAACTACGGCTTTACTGCCGTGGACCTGTATTTCGGCCATATCCTCCCCTGTGTAGCTCTCAGGGCCAGGAAACCATAGTATTATACCCTCATCAATCAGCTCAGAAGTGTTGATTTTGTTGATTTTTCTAAGTGCTGCGACCCTAGGCTTCGGTAGGGGCTTACTTGTTAAAAGAGTTAAGACTTTAGAAGCTTCTTCCCCTGATATTCTAATTACAGCGATACCTGAAATACCAGGCCCAGTAGATAAAGCATATATGGTCATGCACCAATATACCTTGAAAAAAAATTATTATAAATATTTATTAATTGAAGATTTATTTCAAGATACTATACATTTTATTCAAATACTTATCATAATTTGAATTACTATTTAGTGAACTTTGATAAATCGGCTGTCGTGCTTGGGAAACACTTACAGTTTTAATTGGAGTTTTACTGTGTTTGTCTGGACTTAAACATTTTTCATCCCATTTCAAATTGCAAAAATTTAAAATTTTCTTAATCTCACTTTCTTTATCTTTTACTAATTTTTCGTATTCAACGTCGTGAATACAGTCTGGGATTTTTGATTTCCAAAAATTCATCATTTTAGAATATAGATTATAATATTCTGCTATATCTTCTGCCTTGTTAGTCCAGTTCATCGTGTTTGAAGCAAAACTATTTTTAAACAGAGACAAGCAATTATCTTTTGGATTTCTGTAACAATGGATAATTTTACTGTTTGGAAAAAAAATTTTTATGAGACCAATAAATCTGAAGTTTTGTGGTGCTTTATCTGTGATTATATTTTCCTTCAAATCATATAAATTAAAATATTCTAAGTATTCAGAAAAAATGATATTTTTTGATAGAGCTTGATTTTCAATAATTAATTGCTTGTTATATTTGGACTCATTAATGAAGTTGTTTTTAATTACTTGTTGTAAATAAATTAATTCTCCAGCTCCATACACTTCACTATGTGATGCTATAATTTGTTCTGTAAGAGTTGTTCCTGATCTTGGCATCCCCAAAATGAATATGATTTTTTTTTCTTGTGAATCTTCGTTTGATTTCTCTAGATCTATATCTTGGAAAGTTTTAATAATATTTTCTATCGCTTTTTTTTCAGCTTCAAGATTTGACCCAAATTTCTGGAATTTTAAATTATTTGCGGTTTCTAAATATTTGAATGCCTTCTCATAATCTTTTAAATCTTCATGAGCTTTTCCTAATGCAAAGGATATATCTACTTTTTTTTCATAATCACTGGTTAAAATATTTTTATCAAGTTCTTCCATTTTTTTTACATGTTCTAAAGAGTTTTTGTTATCTTTAGAATATTTAGAAATAGAGCTAACAAGTTTATGGGCGCCCACGTGTAAAGGATCAATTGCAAATATTTCGTCTAAAATTTTATTTGCTTTTTCAATATCGTTCTCACTTTGATAAGCAACAGCCAAAGAAAATAAAACTCCAATAATGCTAGATGTAGTAACATTTGGGGTTTTTCTTAATAACTCTAAAGCCTTTTCATATAATTTTATTGCGCCCTTATAATCGTTAATAACTGTTTTTAAATTTGCATAATTATTATAAGCATTAATATAGCTTGGACTAAGTTTTAGTATTTTTTGGTACAGTTCCTGAGAAGTCTCAAGTTTACCAAGGGCTTTTAAAGAATTTGCGTAATTATTCATCGCAGCCACATTATTAGGAGCCTGTTTTATTGCTTCTCTGAAATATCTAACTGAGTTTTTGTGTTGCGATAAGCCCTGGTAGGCCATCCCAGTTAAGTTTAATAAGTAATCGTTTTTTGGTAATTTTTTTAAAAGTTTGGTTGATCCCTCAATAACTCTTTTAAAATTTTTAGCATTTAAATGATTTTTAAGCGACTTAATTTTTTCTACTGCATCCATAAAAATAATTTTGGAAAATAAAATACATCTTACGATGGTTTATTCATGGAGTTGAAAAACTCAGAATTATTTTTTGTATCTTTTAATTTAGAGTTAATAAATTCTATCGCGTCCATAGTGCCCATAGGAGCAATTATTCTTCTCAAAACATTCATTTTTTGAAGATCACTTTTGTCAAATAAAAGCTCTTCTCTTCTAGTTCCTGACTTGGTTATATCAATTGCAGGGTAAATTCTTTTATCGGCGATTTTTCTGTCTAAGACAGTTTCACTATTTCCTGTTCCTTTAAATTCTTCGAATATCACCTCGTCCATTCTGCTTCCCGTATCAATCAATGCTGTTGAAATAATTGTTAAAGATCCGCCTTCCTCTATATTTCTTGCAGCACCAAAAAATCTCTTAGGTCTTTGAAGTGCGTTTGCATCTACACCACCAGTTAAAACTTTTCCTGAGCTTGGTATTACAGCATTGTAAGCTCTTCCTAATCTAGTTATAGAATCTAAAAGTATTACTACATCTTTTTTGTGTTCTGTTAGTCTTTTTGCTTTTTCAATGACCATTTCTGCTACAGCTACGTGTCTTTGAGCTGGTTCGTCAAAAGTTGAGCTGATTACCTCTCCCTTAACTGTTCGCTGCATATCAGTAACTTCTTCTGGTCGCTCATCAATCAGCAATACAATTAAGTAACATTCTGGATAATTTTTTGCTATTGAGTTCGCAATACTCTGTAATATCATTGTCTTTCCTGCTTTAGGTGGAGAGATAATTATTGATCTCTGTCCTTTACCAATAGGGCTAACTAAATCTATTAATCTTGGAGTTAGATCAGCTTTCTTTTCTATCTTGGTTGTTTCAACTTCCATAACCAATTGTTTGTCAGGATATAGCGGCGTTAAGTTATCAAATGCGATTTTGTGCCTTGCTTTTTCAGGTTCTTCAAAATTTATTTTACTCACCTGAAGTAATGCAAAATATCTTTCCCCTTCTTTGGGTGCCCTTACCGGACCTTCAACTGTATCTCCCGTTCTTAGACCAAACTTTCTTATTTGACTTGGGCTTACATAAATATCATCTGGACCTGGCAAATAATTAGATTCCATTGCTCTTAAAAAACCAAATCCGTCTTGCAACAATTGAAGCACACCCACACCAGTAATTTCCTCTTTCTCTGCAACTTTTTTTAAAATAGCAAAAAGAATTTCCTGTTTTCTTAATGTGCTGGCGTTTTCTATGCCAAGTTCTTCTGCTTGCGTAATAAGCTGTTCGGATGATTTTAGTTTTAATTCTTGTATGTTCATGGTTGATTTTGATAAGGACTTATCGAATAAAAATAATATATATACTCTAGTTATTTTTTCAACCCTAGATAGGCTTAAAAATAACAACAAATATAATTAGAATCAGCAAAATTGTAGGTATTTCGTTGATATATCGATAAAATCTATGTGAATGAGAGTTATTGTTCAATTTAAACTGGCTCAAAATACTACCCAAATAAAAGTGATAAATTGTTAGAATCACAACAAATATTAATTTGAGTATCATCCAAATCTGTCCTAACTGGTGAAAACCAATACTATGAATCAACAAAAGTCCAAACAACCAAGAAAGGGTCATGGCGGGAGTCATTATATAAAAAAAAAGTTTTCTCTCCATCACTTTAAATATTTCGGAAACTTTCGCCTCGGATGTATTTTCTGCATGATAAACAAAAATTCTTGGAAGATATAAAAGTCCTGCCATCCAGGAGATAACCGAAATTAAGTGTAAAGATTTAAATAACAAATAAGTATTCATTAATTAAATATTTTTTTCAATTAGCGATTTCAACAAATCTATATGGTCATTATTGTCATTTAAACACGGTATCATGTCAAAATTTTCTCCCCCTGAGTTTATAAAACTTTCTTTGCCTTGAATTAAAATTTCCTCCAATGTTTCTACACAGTCAGATGAAAAACCTGGGCAAATTGTAAGGACATTTTTTTTTCCTTCTGCTGGCAAACTTTCTAAGGTTTTGTCAGTATAAGGTTGCAGCCACTCTTGTGGTCCAAACCTAGATTGAAATGTAGTTTTGATTTCAACAGAATTAAATTTTTCAGAAATAAGTCTGGTCGTTTTATGACAATAGCAATGATATGGATCACCCTTATCAAAATATTTTTTAGGTATACCGTGATAAGATGCAATTATTAAATCTGGCTTCCAGCTTATTTCACTAAGTTTTTTATTAATAGATTTAACTAACGCATCAATGTAAAGTGGGTCAGACTCGTAATGGGGGATAATTTTTAAAGATGGTTGCCACCTCATTTTCATAAGGGTCCTATAAACTTCATCACACACGGTTGCGGTTGTTGCGGCCGCGTATTGTGGATAAAGCGGAAGTATTACTAAATTTTCACAGCCTTGCTCTTGAAGTTTATAAATTTTGCTTTTGATGCTAGGATTTCCATATCTCATAGCAAAGTCTATAATTAAATTATCAAGTGGCAAAGATTTAGAGATTTTATCGCTTTGTTTTTGTGTGTAATACATTAGGGGAGACATGTTCTCATTTTTCATCCAAATCTCCTTATATGCCTTTGCTGTTTTGGATGGCCTGAAGGTTAATATAAATAAGTTTAAAATTAATTGCCAAATTATAGGATTAACTTCTATAACTCTTTTATCAGATAGAAATTCTTTTAAATATTTTCTGATGTCTAACCAGCTTGTAGAGTCTGGAGTGCCTAAATTGACTATGAGAACACCAGTTTTCCCAAATTTAATGGGTGGATGATTGTCATCATTTGTCATTTAATAATCTCGTATGGTTTTTATTAAAAATTCAACCATTTCTGGTTTGGTTTCGGGCAGGATACCATGACCAAGATTAAAAATATATGGATGATCTTTAAATATGTCTAAATACTTTAGGGCTTCCTTTTTTATATTTTCTTGATCAGTCAACAAAATTTTTGGGTCTAAGCCTCCTTGAACTGGAATCTTTATGTCTTTCTGTATCGACAAAGGATCAACATTATAATCAATGTTCACCGCATCTGGTTTAACAATTTCGCAAAATTCTTTATAATTTTTAATTTCTCTTGGAAAACAAATTACAGGAACGTTTAATGATTTTACATAATTTACTAAATTTAATGTGGGTGTATAAATAAAGTTTGGATAATCTCTTTCTTCTAATAATCCTGCCCAACTATCAAATATTTGTATCACATTTGCACCATTTTCAATTTGATTTTTTATATGAATCTTTAAAAACTTTTCGATAATTAATAAAGTTCTATTTATTAGGTAGTCATCTGTAAAAAAGCTTTTTTTAACCTCTTTTTTTGGGGACTGTTGATTTATCATATAAACAAGTAGTGTCCATGGAGCACCAACAAAACCGATTGTGTTTTTATTTTTTAAATTCATTTCAGAACTTACAGATTTTATGGCCTTGTAAACCGGGTAAACTTTTTCAGTAAAATCTATTTCATCTACTTTAGACATTAATTTAATATCTAAGTTACCAAGCAAAGGTCCAAAATTTTTTTTAAATTCAACTTTCTGTCTTAACCCATATGGTAACATCAGAATATCAGAGAAAATTATTGCAGCGTCCAAATTAAATCTTTTAATTGGTTGAAGAGTTATTTCTGATGATAATTTGTGATTCAAACAAAGTTCAATAAAATTGGGATTATCTTTTCTTATTTCTCTAAATTCTGGTAAATATCTTCCTGCTTGTCTCATTATCCATACAGGTTTAGTGGTTGTGTTTTTATTTATTATTACTTCATATAACGGTGTCATATTAAATATATATATATAGATAGTATTAGTATTATATCCTGTGGATTACGAAGATTGTTTATTATAAACATTATATTAACGTTTTAACCACATCTAAAATTAAATAAAACTCTGAAAAATCAACCTTTTTTGATCTTTATTAACATTCGTGTATTGTTTAATTGAATTTATTATTAATGTTAATAAAACCCTTATTTTACAAGGGTAAATGAACAAAAATTAAATTGAGTAATTATATTAAAATAATACATATTTATTAACATTTTATTCATGAGCAATACATATCAAATTTATTTAATTTCTGATTCTACAGGAGAAACTTTAGAAAGAATATTTCTGGCCTTAAAGGCACAATTTAAAAATATTGAATATAAAATTCACACATATTCTTTTACTAGAACAGAAAACCAAATTTTAAAAATTTTGGAAGATGCTAAAAAAAATAATAATTCGATTATACTTTATACAATTGTCGATAATAATCTTGCAAAATATCTAGCGAATACTAGCAATGACAAAGAAATTCCGTGCTTTGGAGTTTTGGGTAATTTAATTCTAAATTTTTCAAAAATTCTTAATCAGAAGGCCTTACACGAACCAAGCGGTCAACATATTTTAAATGAGGAATATTATGACAGGATAGAAGCTATTCAATTTACAATGAACCATGATGATGGAAACTTGCTTAATGAAATAGACAAATCTGATATAATTCTAGTAGGGGTTAGTAGAACCAGCAAAACTCCCACCTCAATTTACCTTGCAAACAAAGGATTTAAAACATCAAATATACCCCTAGTTAACGAAAACTCTTTGCCAGAAAAACTTAAAAAAGACCCACAATTTACATGTGTTGTTGGGCTTAGCACCGAACCAGAAAGACTGGCCGATTTAAGAAAAAATAGGATGAACTCACTTAAAGAAAAGGACAATACAAATTATACTAATCTTGATGATATTAAAGACGAAGTTATGAAAGCAAAGAAAACTTTTCAAAAATATAAATGGCCCGTTATTGATGTTACTCGAAAATCTGTGGAGGAAACGGCCGCATCAATTATTAAAATACACGAAATATATTCCAATAATGTTAAATAATATAATTTTAGCATCTAAAAGCAAAGTTAGAAAAGACATTTTAGAAAAAAATAATATATTCTGTAATGTTGAGCCCTCAAACGTTGATGAAGACATGGTGAAACAAAGTCTCTTAAATGAAAAAGCTTCACCCGAAATCATTTCAAAAAATTTAGCCGAATTAAAAGCAAACAAAGTTAGTTCAAAAAATCATGAAAAAATTGTGTTAGGTGCAGACAGCGTAATTGATTTAAGGGGAGAGCTAATTTCAAAACCACAAAATAGGGCTGAAGCATTATTAATATTAAAAAAGCTTAATGGCAAGGAACATCATTTAATAAGTTCTGTTTGTGTATCAAAAAATGGATCTATGATTTGGAATTACACAGACAAAGCCAGACTCAAGATGAAAGATTTTACTGAAAATGAATTAGAAATATATCTTGCCAAAATTCCAGATAGCATATTATACGCTTACAATGTTTATCAAATAGAAGGCGAAGGAAGAACGTTATTCTCAGAAATAATTGGAGATGAAAACACCATAATGGGGCTCCCGATTAAGAAAATCAAAGAGTACCTCGAGGAAACTAGATGAAAAAATATTTAGTCGTAGGAAACCCCATAAGTCACTCTCTATCTCCTGAATTGCACAATCATTGGATTAAACAGAATGGACTTGATGCAATATATGAAA
The DNA here is from genome assembly GCA_902539165.1 of uncultured Pelagibacteraceae bacterium. Taxonomy (GTDB): domain Bacteria; phylum Pseudomonadota; class Alphaproteobacteria; order Pelagibacterales; family Pelagibacteraceae; genus Pelagibacter. The sequence continues at coordinate 69,585 of CACBHY010000001.1, read as the reverse complement.
AAAAAAAATTAGAGAATAATGAATTAAAAAATTTGATTACAGATGTTAAACAAGGAAATATTAGCGGTGTGAATGTTACTGTGCCATTCAAAAATTCAATAATTCCTTACTTAGATGAACTGAGCGATGATGCAAAAACAACACAAGCAGTGAACACAATATATTTGAAAAATCAAAAGGTAATCGGTCATAATACTGATATTGGTGGTTTTGAAAAAGCTATTAAAAAAATAAATTTTGACTTCAACAAGAAAACAATTTTTATTTTAGGAGCCGGTGGTGTTGTACCTTCTATTATTTACGCATCAATGAAAATGGGCTCTTCAGAAATTTTAATAAGTAACAGAACAAAAGAAAAAGCAGAGAAAGTCAGAAATATTTTTGATAACATTAAAGTGATTGACTGGGGCGAGATCCCGAATTTCGATATAATCGTTAATGCAACTAGTCTAGGATTAAAACAAGAAGATAAACTCGATTTAAATTTTACCAATATAGGAAAAAACAAATTATTTTATGATGTGATTTATAATCCAAGTGAAACATTTTTTTTAAATACAGGGAAAAAATTAGGCAACAAAAACGAAAATGGCAAATTAATGTTTGTTTATCAAGCGTTTTTAGCTTTTAAACTGTGGCATGGTATAGAACCGGCTATTAATAATGAAACAATTAAACTTTTAGATCAATGATACGGATTGGGATTTTAGGTGATATTGGATCAGGCAAAAGTTATGTTGCTAAAAATTTTGGGTATCCAGTTTTTAATGCTGATCATGAAGTTTCAAAATTGTATCAGAAAAATAGGAATGTATATAAAAAATTAAAAAATAAATTACCAGAATATATTTATCATTTTCCAATTGATAAAATACAACTTTCCAAAGCAATTCTTGCTAACAATTCAAATTTACAAAAAATAATTAAGATAGTTCATAAAGAAATAAGACATAAGATGAGATCTTTTTTAAATAAACATAAAAGCAAAAGATTTGTTATTTTGGATATACCTTTGTTGTTAGAAAATAAAATAAACAAAAAAAAAGATATTTTAGTTTATGTTGACTCCAGAAAAATTGACATATTAAAAAATTTAAAAAGAAGAAAAAATTTTAATCCAAAAATATTAAACAAATTTAAGAAGATACAACTCTCACTTGCTTATAAAAGAAAAATATCAAAATTTATAATTAAAAATAAATTTACAAGAAAATCTGTTACAAATGAGATAAAAAATATTATTAGAATACTCAAAAATGAAAGAAGTAGTTCTCGATACTGAAACAACGGGTTTATCGGTTAAAGATGGACACAGAATTGTTGAAATTGGATGTATAGAATTAGAAAATTTAATTCCCACAAAAAACAAATTTCATTGTTACTTAAATCCCGAAAGAAAAGTTTCTGAAAAAGCATTAGCAGTTCATGGATATAATGATGAATTTTTATCTAAACAAAAAAAATTTAACGAAGTAGGAGATGATTTTTTAAAGTTCATAAAAGATAAAAAACTCATAATACATAACGCTGAATTTGATCTTGCTCACTTAAACAATGAGTTGAAATTATTTGGAAAAAAAAAAATTGAAAACGAGATTGTAGATACACTCATTATAGCTAGAGACAAATTCCCTGGTTCACCAGTCAGCCTTGATGCTCTTTGTAAACGATTTAGGATTGATAATTCTAGAAGAACTCAACATACTGCTTTAATTGACTGTGATTTATTAGCCAAGGTTTATATTAATTTAATTGATCAAAGGGAGCCTACTTTGAATTTTCAAAACCAGGATAATAAAATTAACAATGATCTAAACGAAAATATTGCTTACTATAAAAAAGTTGTTTTACCAACCACTGAAGAATTAAAAAAGCATAAAGACTATTTAAAAAAACATCTGAAAAAGAACTTTTTTTAACTTAATCTTTCGTTGTAGAGTTTTTCGAAATCAATTTTTTTTTCAATTTTAATTTCTGGATACCCAGAATTATGCATTAGGTTTAAAAAGGTTTTTTCTAAATCGGGATAAATTTCTGTTTGGACATCGCACAAGATAATTTTTTCTAGTTCTTTTTTTTCATTAACTTCTTCACTTGGTCTTATTATGGTTGCGTATACAATTTCAAAATACGATTTTTTGTCATTTGGTTCTTTATCTTCGTATTTTAAAGTAGTGCTGATTTCAATGAGCTTATTTTTCAAAGCTTTTGAATTGATATCAATATTTAACTGATACTTGCCTATATATTCTTTTACGAATAAATAAGTTTCTATATCACGTGTCTCACTGGATAAGTCCTTTATATATTTACCTAAAATTTTATATTTTTTTGTCATGGTCGTCATCTATATCTTCAAATTCTCCATCTATAAAATTATTTTTTTTTTCTGGTCTTTTAGAAAATTTTTTTGAAAAAATATTAAATAAAAATTTTCTAGTTATGGGAAAAATAATTAGAAATCCCATGATATCAGTTGCAAAACCAGGAATGATTAAAAGTAAGGCTCCAAATGCTATAGCAGCGCCAGAGATTACCTCGTAAGCAGGTGTCTCATTTTTACTTAATTGAGAAAAACCTGATTTTAACGTATTTAGACCCTCATATTTTGCGTAATAAACTCCAACAACTGCCGTAGTAAATATCAGTATAATTGTTGTAGCAGCTCCAATTTGAGTACCTATTTTTATTAAAAGATAAATTTCTATGATTGGAATTAAAATTATTGACAATAAAATTGAGTTCATTTGTCTTTAATCTAAATTGCTGGTTGAAATTAATCAACATAGTAATTACTATAAACTGATGAATTACAGTTTCGAATATATAGATATAATTTTATTAGCTATGATTGCTGGATTTATTTTTTTAAGATTAAGAGGAATTTTAGGCAAAAGAACCGGTTTTGATGGGAAAGCTCCTCCTAAATTTCAAGAGGTTTTAAAAAATGTTAAAATAAATCAAGCCAAAAAAGTAAATGATAATTTTGATGAAAGTGCTCAAAAGGAATTTTTAAGTGGTGCAAAAATTGCCTACGAAACCATCATTACAGATTTTAGTGATAACGATAACAAAATAACAACGAGTAAACCATTGTTGAATACTCAAATTTATGATCAGTTTAATGAAGCATTGAAAGAACGGAGCGCGAGGGGACATTATGCAGAAATTACTTTTATTGGTATAGACTCAGCAATAATTAAGGAACATAAGAAAATTGGTAAAATACTAAACGTAACAGTGGATTTTATTGCGGAAGTAATAACCTGTATTAGAGATAAAGATAAAAAAATAGTTTCTGGGGATCCAGAAAAAATTAAAAAGATTTATGATACATGGGTTTTTTCAAGAGACACGACCTCAGTAAATCCTAACTGGCAATTGGTAAATACACTTACTTAATTGACCAATAAAATTTCAGACAAAGATAAGGAAGATTGGCAAAACTTTATTTCCAATAAAGACAAGCTTCCTAATAAAGATTTAAGAAATCAAAATAGATTATCATTTAAAACGAAATCTATAGATTTACACGGATACACATTGGAACAAGCGAACAGAAAAATTGAGGATTTTATATATTCTGCTTTTGCTGAAAAAGTTAATAAATTAATCGTAGTAACAGGAAAAGGTCTTCATTCCCAAAATGAAAAAGATCCCTACGTATCTAAAGACCTCAGTATTTTAAAATATTCAGTACCAGAATTTATAGAAAACAATAAAAATTTAATGAATGTCATTAATGAAATAAAAGATGCAAGTATAGAAGATGGGGGGAAAGGTGCTTTTTATATTTTTTTAAAAAAAAATAAATCTATAAAATAAATTTTGAAAGATCAGTATCTTTAACCAAATTATCTAAGTTTTTATTTATATAATCTTTATTTATAATAATTTTTTCACCCGCACGATCTGTTGCTGTAAAACTTATTTCATCTAAAATTTTTTCTATAATAGTATGTAATCTTCTTGCACCTATATTTTCTACAGTTGCATTTACCTCTGAGGCTATATTGGCAATGGTATCAATTCCATCATCTGAAAATTCAAGATCTACGTTTTCTGTTTTTAGTAAAGCCACGTATTGTTTAATTAAACTAAAATCAGGCTCTCTCAAAATTCTTTTAAAGTCTTTACTGGTTAAAGCTTCTAATTCTACTCTTATTGGTAATCTTCCCTGAAGTTCTGGAAGTAGATCAGATGGTTTTGCAAGTTGAAAGGCACCTGATGCAATAAATAAAATATGGTCAGTTTTAATAGGACCATGTTTTGTATTTACTGTAGTTCCCTCAATTAAAGGTAATAAATCTCGTTGAACACCTTCTCGAGAAACATCCCCACCAACTCTATCGGTTCTCGCTGATATTTTGTCTATTTCATCTAAAAAAACTATCCCATTATTTTCAGTTGAAAGTTTTGCAGCCTTAACAATTTTATCTTGTTCAATAAGTTTGTCAGATTCATCATTAATTAAAATTTCATGAGATTCCTTAACGCTCATTTTCTTCTTTTTCTCTTTAGAACCCATTGATTTACCAATCATTTCACTGATATTAATCATACCTACATTGGCACCTGGCATACCTGGGATTTCAAAAGAGGCACCTGAACCACTATCACTTACAGAAATTTCTATTTCGTTGCTATCTAAATCACCATTCCTCAATCTTTTTCTAAAACTTTCTCTTGTTGCTAAGCTAGCTTTTTTACCTACTAAAGCATCCAAGACCTTTTCCTCTGCTGCTTTTTGAGCTTGAGCAAAAACTTCTTTTCTTTTCTTTACTTTCTCCATTGCAATCGCAATTTCAATTAGATCTCTAACTATCTGCTCAACATCTCTACCAACATAGCCAACCTCAGTAAATCTAGTCGCCTCTACTTTAACGAAAGGGGCTTCAGCAAGCTTTGAGAGTCTTCTTGAAATTTCTGTTTTCCCAACTCCTGTTGGACCAATCATTAGAATATTTTTTGGCAAAACCTCATTTTTCATCTCACCTTTTAAAGCCTGTCTTCGCCATCTATTACGTAAAGCAACCGCAACAGCTTTTTTTGCTTTATTTTGTCCAACTACAAATCGATCTAATTCTGAAACAATTTCTCTTGGAGAAAGAGAACTGACCAAAGAAGTATCCTCATTATCTTTTTTGTCTTTTGGAACAAGCGGTGTTACGTTTGAATTTTCCATTATATTTTGTGAACTTTAATATTATCGTTTGTAAATACACAAATTTCTGATGCAACTTTAATTGCTTTTTTAGCAACTTCTTCTGCAGACATTTCTGTATCCATTAAAACTTTTCCAGCAGCTAATGCATAATTTCCACCTGAACCAATACCAATTACATCACCTTCGGGTTCAAGGACATCGCCTGTGCCAGAAATTATATAGCTATTTTCTTTATCACCTATGGCCATTAAAGCTTCCAATCTTCTTAAATATTTGTCTGTTCGCCAATCTTTGGCTAATTCAACAGCTGCTCTAGACAAATTGCCTGCATGTTTTTCTATCTTTGCTTCTAATCTTTCAAATAAAGTTAAAGCATCAGCAGTTGACCCTGCAAATCCAGCAACTACATCTCTTTTTTCAATTTTCCTAACTTTTGAAGCAGTGCTTTTCACAACTGTGTTTCCCATACTTACTTGGCCATCACCAGCAACTACCACTTCATTATTTTTTCTTACCAATACAATTGTTGTCATAATTAATAAATGGTAACTAATTTTGATACTTCAAGTAGAGGAAGGGATATTGATATAAAGAGATTAAGTATATATACCATTAAATATATATGGCTAGAAAAGGAAAAATATCTCGAAAAACAAAAGAAACCAGTATTAGTGTTGAAGTTAATATTGATGGTAAAGGGAAGTACCAAATTGACACTGGAATAGGTTTTTTGGACCATATGCTTGAGCAATTATCAAAGCATTCATTGATTGATTTGAAAGTAAAAGCTAAGGGTGACACACACATTGATCTTCATCATACTACAGAAGATACAGGTATCGCAATTGGCGAAGCTTTAAAAAAAGCTGCTAAAAAATTTGTTGGTATAAAACGTTATGCTCATAGAGTTATTCCAATGGACGAAACATTAACTAGAGTTGCAATTGATGTCTCAAACAGACCTTATTTAATCTGGAAAGTAAAATTAAAAGTGGAAAAACTTGGGGAGATGGATACCGAACTGTTTAAAGAATGGTTTCAAGCTTTTTCTCAATCTGCTGGCATTACTTTACACGTAGAAAATATTTATGGTGACAATAGTCACCACATTATAGAGTCTTGCTATAAAGGTTTAGCAAGATCTTTAAGAGATGCTTTAGAGATGGATCCTAGAAATAAAAAAAGCATACCATCAACCAAAGGCTCATTATAAGTTTAATGAATGTCACAATTGTTGATTATAATTCGGGTAATATAAGCTCGGTAATAAACTCTTTTAAGGAAGTTGCTAGAGACAAGGTAAGTATCGAAGTAACCTCTGATTTAAAAAAAATTAGATCAAGTGATAAATTAGTTTTGCCAGGACAAGGTTCGTTTAAAAGTTGTGTTGATGCTTTAAATAATATTAACGGTTTAGTCGAAACTCTAAATGAGTTTGCGATTAACGATAAAAAACCTATTTTTGGAATTTGTGTTGGGTTACAGATGTTCGCTGATGTTGGCTATGAAGAAATAGAAACCAAGGGTCTAGGATGGATATCAGGCAAGGTATCTAAAATAGATAACCAAAATGGAAACTATAAACTCCCTCATATTGGCTGGAATGAATTAAATATTGTTAAAGATAGTAAAATTTTTAAAGATATAACAAATAATTCTCACATGTACTTTGTGCACAGTTATGAACTTGTTCCAAACGATAAGAGTGTGGTGTCAGCAACCACAGACTACTCATCAAATATTGTTTGTTCTATCGAAAAAGAAAATATTTTTGGAACCCAGTTTCATCCAGAGAAGAGTGATAAAATAGGGCTTAAAATAATTGATAACTTTATAAATTTATAAATGAAAATATTCCCAGCAATAGATATCAAAGATAAAAAGTGTGTGAGGTTAGTTAAAGGAGATTTTGATAAAAAAACTGAATACAAAATGTCTCCAGTGGAACAAGCTAGAAAATATAAAGATCATGGATTTAAAAACTTACATATCGTTGATTTAGATGGGGCTTTAAATGGTGAGACAGTAAATTTAGATATTATCCAAGAAATAGTTAAAAAATTTGACTTAAAAATTGAAGTAGGAGGTGGCGTTAGGAGTATTGATAGTATTCAAAAATATACGGATACTGGTGTTGAAAAAGTAATCTTAGGAAGCGCCGCCATAAAGGACAAAAACTTTTTGAAAAAAGCTTGTGAAAAATTCCCAAATCAAATTGCTTTAGGTTTAGATGCTAAAGATGGATATTTATCAGTATCTGGCTGGAAAGAAAATTCTGATAAATTAACTTTGGATTATTTAAAAGAAGTAAATGATTTTGGTGTTAGTAGATTAATTTATACAGACATTAATCAGGATGGAATGAAACAAGGCCCAAATTTTGAGGAAACATCTAAAGTTGCAGATATTTCTAACTGCCCAGTTATAATATCCGGCGGGGTTTCTTCGATAGATGATATTAAAAAGGCTAAAGAATTAAATAATAAAAATATTGAAGGCATTATAGTAGGTAAAGCCATATACGATGGAGATATTAATTTAGATGAACTAGCTAAGGAAATAGATGCTTAAAAAGAGAATAATACCTTGTTTGGATGTTAAAAACGGTCGTGTGGTGAAGGGAATTAACTTTGTAGATTTAAAGGATGCAGGAGACCCTGTCGAGCAAGCAAAAATTTATTCAGATGGTGGGGCAGATGAAATTTGTTTTTTAGACATTACTGCTTCTAACGAAAATAGAGACACTATTTATGACGTTGTAGATAAAACTTCTAAGAAATGCTTTGTGCCATTGACTGTTGGCGGTGGAGTTAGAAGTATTGAAGATATAAATAAACTACTAAATTGTGGAGCAGATAAAGTATCAATCAACACTGCTGCAGTTCAAAATTCAAAATTAGTTGAAGATAGTTCTAGGAAGTTTGGTTCCCAATGCATTGTGGTTGCAATAGATGCAAAGAGAAATGATAGTGGATGGGAAATTTTTACTCATGGAGGAAGAAATCCTGCTGGTATTAATGCTTTAGAGTTTGCTTCCAAAATGGAAAAAAGTGGAGCGGGGGAGCTATTGGTAACCTCTATGGACAAAGATGGGACTCAGTCTGGTTATGATATTGAACTTATGCAAAAAATATCATCTGCTGTTAATATACCAGTTATTGCATCTGGAGGAGTTGGAACTCTAGACCACTTGGTAGATGGAATAAAATCAGGTGCAAGTGCTGTTTTAGCAGCATCCATATTTCACTACGGTACGTATTCAGTTAATGAAGCTAAGCAATATTTGGCTTCAAAAGATATACCTGTTAGGATTTAATATGTTAAAAATTTTAGAAGATCTAGTGACCCTTGCTAGAGAACGAAAAAGTAATCCTATTGCTGGCTCATATACCAATAAGCTTCTTGAGGATAAATCTTTAGCAAAAGAAAAAGTTTTAGAAGAAATTAATGAGTTAATTGAAGCTGTAGAACAAGATACAAATAAAATTCATGAAGCTGGAGATGTTTTTTATCACCTAATTATGTATCTTGAAAGAAATGGAATAAAAATTGAAGAAGTTATGAAGGAATTAAGTAAAAGAAGAAAATAAAAAATGGTCTACGATGACAGTAATATCTTTGCTAAAATTTTAAGAGGGGAGATACCTTGTAAAAAAATTTATGAGGACGATTTTGTTTTATCATTCCATGACATTAATCCACAAAAAAAAATTCATGCTTTGGTGATCCCTAAAGGAAAATATATTGATTTAGATGACTTTAGTATAAATGCTTCACCTGACGAAATGGTAGGTTTGCTTAAAGGTATAAATATTGTTGCAAAAAAGCTAGGCATCTCAACAGAAGTAGGCAAAGGCTATCGAGCTTTAGCTAACATCAATGATCATGGTGGTCAAGAGGTTCCTCATTTACATTTCCATCTTTTTGGAGGTGAAAGAATTGGAAAAATGGTTGAGTGATACAAGAGGTAAAAAGAAATTACTTAGAAATAAATTCTCTTGAGGATCTTAATGAAGGAACAAAACCTTCTCCTGATTATTCTCTGACGTTGTTAGATCCGATTAATTTTCAGCTAAATAAATTTTTCTACAAAAATATTGGTAATAAACACAAGTGGGTTGATAGGTTAATTTGGAATGAGGAGCAATGGATAAGTTATGTTTCAAATGAAAATGTTCAAACATATGTTTTAAAATTCAAAGATGACTTGGTAGGTTTTTTTGAGTTAATTCACCACCAAGAGAAAAAAGAGTTTGAAATTGCTTATTTAGGTATTCTGGAGGAGTATCATAATAAAAAACTAGGATCGTTTTTATTATCAGAAGCTATCAAGATTTCTTTTAAAAAAAAAATTGATAGAGTTTGGGTTCATACTTGTACTCTAGATCACAAGAATGCTTTAAATAATTATATTACTAGAGGCATGAAAATATTTAAAACTGAAATCATAAATATTTAATTTTGAATTGGAAGCTGAAACATCTCTCTCGAAATTATTCTATTTTTTCGAATTGATGATAAAAAAGTGATATTAAAATTTTGGTATATATCTGTATTTTGCCATCCAACTAAATTAAAAGTATCTTTATCAAAAAAAACACTAATTTCGCTATCGTTTTGTTTAATTTTATAATTAATAAAAGACCCATCGATAATTCTTTCTTCTAAAATATTAATTTTATCAATAAGGAAATTTTTATCTAAAATTAAATTAAGAGGAGTTTTATCAAGAGGGTATCTATAATAACTTGTTAGAGTTTTAATAACTAAAGATTTTCCGTTAGATACTAATATTTTGTTATTATTTTTTAGATATTCACAAAATATTTTTTTAGGGTATTCAATAGTACAATATCCATTTTCAATTTTCCCATTTATATTTTGTTCAAATTTAAAATTTAGATTTCTTGTATTTTTTAAATTTTCTATTATTTTTTCTTTGTTAGTCGCTTCGCTTTTTCCAATTAAAACAAAAAAAAATAAGATAACTATATATTTAAGCCTCATAGAACATCTCTTTTACCAACATGATTAGCTTTACTGACTATACCGTCTGTTTCCATCATATCAATAATTCTTGCTGCTCTGTTGTATCCTATTTGAAGTTTTCTCTGCAAAAAAGAAGTAGATGCTTTACCTTCAGATCTAATTATTTCGAGTGCCTGTTGGTAGAGTTCATCTTTATCACCCTGATTATGGATATCTCCAATTTCTTTTTCATCTGCAAAATTTAATATTTCATCAACATAATCTGGTTCCGCTTGAGATCTTAGGAAATTATTAATTTTTTCTATTTCATTATCAGCTACAAAAGGGGCATGAATTCTTACTATTCGATTTGCAGAGGACATATAAAGCATATCTCCTTTTCCCAATAATTGCTCTGCACCCTGCTCACCAAGAATAGTTCGACTATCTATCTTTGATGTAACTTGGAAAGAAATTCTTGTCGGAAAGTTTGCTTTAATAGTACCTGTAATTACGTCCACACTTGGTCTCTGGGTCGCCATGATGATGTGAATACCAGCTGCTCTGGCCATTTGAGAGAGTTTTTGAATATAATTCTCAATCTCTTTACCAGCAACCAACATCAAGTCAGACATTTCATCCACTACCACAACTATATAAGGCATCGGAAGTTTATGTTTTGCATTATAACCATCGATATTTCTTACACCTTCTTTAGTCATTAGCTTGTACCTACTTTCCATTTCCTTAACCACCCAACCAAGTACAGATGCAGCTTTTTTTGCCTCTGTTAAGACAGGGCATAATAAATGAGGTATTCCCTCATATGTTGAAAGTTCAAGCATTTTTGGATCGATTAAAATGAATTTACATTTATCAGGCGTGTGTCGATAAAGAAGGGATAAAATAATTGTATTGATACAAACTGATTTTCCTGACCCTGTAGTTCCAGCAATCAGTAAGTGAGGCATAGAAAATAAATCTCCAACAATAGGCTTGCCTGATATACTTTTACCAAGAGCAATTGGTAATTTAATTTCTTTTTTCTTAAAATCTGAGCTGTTTAATATCTCACTTAAATAAACATTTTCTCTTGCATTATTTGGTAGCTCTATTCCAATGGTGTTACTTCCTGGTATCGTTGCAATTCTAGCAGACTCAGAACTTGTATTCCTTGCTATATCATCTGATAAATTTATAATTTTAGAAACCTTAACACCCGCAGCTGGTTCAAATTCATTAAGCGTCACTACTGGACCATGACTCACTTTTTTAATATTACCATTTACACCAAAATCTAAAAGAATTTTTTCTAGAAACTCAGAATTATATGACTCATTTTGATCAGAATTCTCTCTTTCTTTTTTAGTTGGAATTTTCAATAAATCAAAGCTTGGAAGTTTAAATTTTAGTTTTTCTTTATTTTCATTTTCTGCTTTTATAAAAGGAAGATCTTCTTGAATAAGATTTTTTATTTCATCTTGTGGAATATATTCACTGATAACTTCACTTTTGTCAGTATAATTCTTTTCTTTGTTTTTAAAAAAGAAGTTATAAATTTTTAAAATTGAAGTATAAAATTTAATTGGCTTAAAATTTATACTTAGTAAAAATAGAACGAACGTCAAAAAAATTAAAAAATAGAATGAAGTTGTTTCATGAATTTGAACTAAAGAATTTAGAAATGTTTGATTAAAATAATTTCCAACAAAACCACCATTTCCATTAATGTAGAGTGTAAAAGCATTAGTATAAAAATAGCTAAAAAAAAGTGTACCAAATATACAATAAATTGTTGTAAAAAAAATATTTTCAATAATTAGAAAAAATTCTTTTAGTTTAATTATGTTGATACCTGTTAAAATAAAGGTGAAAGATATTAAATAAGAGATTAGTCCTACAGACTGGAAGAATAAATCTGAAACAAAACTACCTTGAAAACCTAATAAATTTTTAATTTCTGTGTTTTCAGGAAATATAAAGTTAGGGTCTTCAGGTGAGTAGGATAAAAGTGCAATCAGCAATAAAGCACCTAATACAAAAATAAATACACCAAAAATTTCTGCTAGACGTTTTATAGCAAAATTAACCAATAAATTTGCTGTTTTTTTAATATCCATATATGAATCAATTTAATCACTTTGTATCATCTTATTTTTGTTGTTAAAATTAAAAATAATATGAGAGTTTGTATTTTAGGCGCTGGCTTATCAAGTTTAACTTTAGCTAAAGCTTTAGTTAATCAAAATATATATGTGGATCTTTATTCAAAAAAAAAAGTAAATTTATTAAATAAGTCAAGAACCATTGGTATTTCTAAAAGTAATATTGAATTTTTTAATGATGCAATAATTAATGTAGACAAAATTGCATGGAAATTAAAAAAAATAGAAATTTTTTCAGATAACTTGAGAGAAGAAAAATTAATTAATTTTGAAAATAATAATAATGAGCTTTTTTCTATAATTAGAAATCAAAATCTTTTTGAAGTTTTAGAGAAAAGCCTATCTAAAGATAAATATTTTAAAAGGTTTCATTTTTTAAAAAATTATAATTTTTTTGACGATTATAATCTTGTTATTAATACTGATTTTACAAGTTCAATTACAAAAAAGTATTTTAGCAAAAAAATATTAAAAAAATATAATAGTTTCGCTTACACAACAATTTTAAAACATGAAAAAATTGAAAATGACACTGCAGTTCAAATTTTTACTAAATTAGGACCACTAGCCTTTTTACCAATTTCTAAAAAAGAAACTTCTGTAGTTTATTCTTTTTACAACAAAAAAAATGAAAATATTATCGACCTGATTAAACAGTATAATCAAAAATATAAAATTTTAAAAATACAAAAAATTAACTCTTTTGAGCTCAAATCTTTGAGCTTAAGATCATACTATCATGAAAATATATTAGCCTTTGGTGATCTATTACATAGAATACACCCTCTTGCTGGCCAGGGTTTTAACATGACCATCCGTGATGTTAAAATCCTTCTAGAAATTATTGTAAGCAAACAGAGCTTAGGTTTAAGCATTGATAGTTCTGTTAATTATGAGTTTGAAAATGAACTAAAGCACAAAAACTTTATATTTTCTAATGGTATTGATTTAGTCCATGAATTTTTTAATTTTGAGAGAAAAACAAATAGCAGTTTGTTGAGTAAATCTATTCAACTATTAAATAAAAATCCTAAAATTAATAAATTTTTTACAAAAATTGCTGATAGGGGAACTTTAGTCTAGTTTATTGGATAGTTGTGTTGTCGTATATATCATAAGTATATGTACTTAAGATTTCAGCTATTTTATTTTTTCTCATATCTAGATTTTTAGCTTCCAATAATACTTGTTTTTCTTCTAGAGAGAAAGGAGATGCCATGGCTAGCGCATTTATTGTTTCGTCAAGGCTTTGTTTTTCTAATGCCTTCCAATTGATTACAAAACCCCTCTTTTCAAACAATGATTTTAAATCTTTAAAAATTAACTCAAGGTCAGAAAATTTAATATCTTCTTTTTCACTTTTTAAATCTTGAATAAAATTTTCATAATTAACATTTAAAACTCGGTATTTTTTTTCAGTAGTCAATTCCTTAATATTTTCAAATCTTATCATGCCCTTTAACTCAATTAAATACCTTCCATCATCAGTTTCTTTAAAACTTGTTATTTTTCCCAAACAGCCCACATCATGTAATGCAGGACTACTATTTCCACTCGCTAAGGTTTTTGGTTGTATCATTCCTATGGTTTTGTTCGACTTCATGCTATCATTAATCATGTCGATATAGCGAGGTTCAAAAATATTTAAGGGCACAGTCGTTTTTGGAAAAATTATAAAATTACTTAGTGGGAATACAGGTATCTGTGCAGGAAGATCTTCTTTTTTCATTTTATAAATAATTATAACATATCTATTGTTAATTTGAATTGATTGAATGAAAAAACATCTAATTTAAAAAATAATTTAGGTGTGCATAGCTCAGTGGTAGAGCGTCTTGTTGCCAGCGAGAAGGTCCTTTGTTTTTATACTTGGTAATCTTAGTTTTTCTCAACGTCTAGTTAATTTCGACAAACTCATGTCACACTTTGACACAGAAAAGAAAAAGTGTGGTGAGTGGCACAAAATATAATTGTAATGAAATTGTTACAAATTTTTCATCTTATTTTGATAATTTTTCTAAAAAAATTTACAAAAAGGAAATTATAATGACGAAAACCATCTTAGCAGGCCTTCTGGCTTTAACCGCATTTGTAAGCACAGTAAATGCAGACTTTAAAGAAATTGGGAAATTTGGAACACCAGCAAATAACCCTAGTGCAGAAGAAACATCAGCAGAAATAATTGCCGCAACAGCAGATGGCATGAAACTGGTATACAGCGATAGCCCTGCAAACGCATTAGGCATGATTGATATTACTGATCCAGCAAATCCGAAACCATTAGGCTCAATGGATTTGGGTGGTGAACCAACTAGTGTTGCAATCAAAAATGGACAAGCATTTATAGGTATTAATACTTCTCCAAACTATGTAGAACCAAGTGGTCACTTATTAGTTGTTGATCTTGCCTCAGGAAAAGAAGTTACAAAAGTGGAATTAGGCGGACAACCAGACTCGGTTGCAGTTAGTCCAGATGGAACTTTTGTAGCAGTAGCTATTGAAAATGAGCGTAACGAAGACATCAATGATGAAAAAATTCCACAACTTCCAGGGGGTTTTGTGGCAATTGTTAATTTAGCAGATAACAGTGTTACTAAAGCGGACCTAGTTGGTTTTTCAACTATTGCTCCTAACGATCCAGAGCCTGAGTTTGTTGATATCAATAATTTAGGCGAAATAGTTGTTACTATGCAAGAGAATAACTGGATGGCGGTTATTGATCGAAGCGGAAAAGTAATTTCAGAGTTTGATGCAGGACTAGTAACATTAGTAGGTATTGATAACAAAAAAGATGGTGAACTAAAGATGGTTGATACCATTGAGAATGTTCGTAGAGAACCAGACGCAGTTAAGTGGATTGACAATGACCATTTTGCAACTGCAAATGAAGGTGACTATAAACATGAAGCACCAGGTCAAGCAAAGCGTGGTGGTAGCCGTGGATGGACAATCTTTAATAAAAATGGTTCGGTGGTATACGAGTCAGGTTCGTCATATGAAAGAGCACTCGCTTCAGCAGGTTACTGGCCAGAAAAACGTGCAGAGAAAAAAGGTGTAGAACCAGAGTCAGTTGAAGTAGCAATATACGGTGATACACGTTATATCTTTGTTGGTGCTGAAAGAGCAAATGCTATCGGCGTCTATAAAGCAAACGATTTAAAAAACCCAGAATTAGTTGCTATTTTACCAACGGGTATTGGGCCAGAAGGTTTGGTTGCTATTCCACAACGGAACTTGTTTATAAGTGCTAACGAAGTTGATAAAGAAAAATCAGTTACAATTTATAGCTTAGATTAATAACTAAATTAAGCTTGTGGGGGCGTTAGCCCCCACCATAAACTTTCATGTTAAAGTTTTAAAAAAATTTCGACACACTCACGACACACTTGGTGATAAATTTTTATAATTTAACTAATACTTGCATTTCTAAAAACCGCTATCTATAATAGTTTTTTAACAAGCGGGCATAGCTCAGTGGTAGAGCGTCTCGTTGCCAACGAGAAGGTCGAGGGTTCGACCCCCTTTGCCCGCTCCAAATTTGAATTATGAGTGATTTATTAAATAAAAAATGTATGCCATGCGAAGGTGGAGTTTTGCCTTTTGATGTATCTGAAATTCACAAATACCAAAAAAAAGTAGATGGATGGGATATTACTAAAGGTAAAGATGAAATATTCTTTTTATCAAAAAAATTCGAGTTTGAAAATTTTTTGAAAAGCCAAGATTTTGTAAATGAAGTTGGTAAAATATCTGAGGATGAAGGACATCATCCTGATATCTCTTTTGGTTGGGGCTATGCTGAAATTAAAGTTACCACTCACGCTATAAAAGGTCTTTCTGAAAATGATTTTATTTTAGCTGCAAAAATAGATAAAATAACTAATGCCTAAAGTGTCTAGTTTTTGAAAAAACTAATACTGTATCAGTTTCGTTCGCAAATTTAATTATTTCTTTATCTCTTATTGATCCTGATGGTTGGATCACCGCTTGAACACCTGACTGTACTAACTTTTCTATACCATCAACAAATGGAAAAAACGCATCTGAGGCTGCAACCAAATCTTCATTTATATTTGTAAATTTTTTCATTTTATCTATTGCTATTTTGCAGCTATCTAATCTGCTTGGTTGCCCAGAACCAATACCAGCGGTAGTCTCATTTGCAGCAAGAACTATCGCATTAGATTTAACATACCGGCAAACATTAAATGCAAAAATTAGATTCTTTAATTCTTTTGAAGTTGGTTTTCGTTTTGATACAATTTTTAAATTTTTTGAAGTGAATTTTTTTAGATCTTCTGATTGTATTAATATTTCGTGATTAAGTGATACATGTTTTAAACCATCATTAACCTTGTAATTTGAAGCGTCTATTAATCTTAAATTTTTCTTTTTCTTCAGTATCTTTAAAGCGTTAGAATCAAAGTTATTAGCTATAATTACTTCAATAAACAGCTTACTTAATTCAAGAGCTAAAAGTTTAGTTATCTTAAAATTACAAGAAACTATCCCCCCAAAAGCACTGACAGGATCACATGCAAAAGCTGATTTATAGCTTTCAAGGTGGTTCTTTTTAATCGAAACTCCACAAGGATTTGCATGTTTTACAATTACTGTTCCAGTATTTTTGGGAAGTGATTTTGAAATTGTTAATGCTGCAAAAATATCATTATAATTATTATAACTAAGCTGCTTTCCATGAATTTGTTGGATATCCATTTCTGATTTTCTTGAATAAATCCCACTTTCTTGGTGAGGATTTTCACCATACCTGAGTGTTTCAATTAAATTTCCATGCAAAATTTTTTTTTTTGGAAAAATTGTATGAGTTATTTTATTAAAATAATCCGAAATTACTGAGTCGTAATATGCTGTTTCAGTAAAAGCAATTCTCGATAGTCTTTTCCTAAAGTCTAAAGAGGTAGATCCTTTAAATTTATTTAGCTCATCTATTAATTCAGAATACTGTTCTGATGACGTAATTACTGTTACATCCTTGTAATTTTTTGCAGCAGATCTGACCATGGTAGGGCCTCCAACATCGATATTTTCAATTATTTTATTATGATTGGTGGTATTGTTAAGTGTTTTCTCAAACGGATAAAAATTTACGATAACCAAATCTATATTTTCAAAATTATTAACTCTTAAGTCTTTTAAGTGTAATTTACTATTTCTTTTATTTAAAATTCCTGCATGAATTTTAGGGTGAAGAGTTTTAACTCTTCCTTCCAAAATTTCTGGTGAGTTAGTAAATTCTGAAACCTCAATACAACTAAATTTTAATTTTTTAATTTCTTTATAAGTACCACCGGAACTTATAATTTTAATTTTATTTTTTTTTAATATATTTAAAAGAGGTCTTAGGTTTTTTTTATCTGATACAGAAATAAGAGCCGTTTTTATTTTCATTATAATTTAATTATTTCCCATTTTATAATTTGCTCATTTTCCTTGTTCATTCCAGAAATAAAAATATTTAGATTATCTTTGTATGAATTTTTATTACCGAAATATAGGCTATTATCAATATTTATATCAAATTTATCACAACTGAATCTCCAACCTTCATCTCCTAATTCAATGAGTATAGATTTATTGTCTTGAGTTTTCATTACTTTAGAATTCGGATCAAGATGAAATCTAATATCAAATTTTATCTCTTTATTAGGATTTTTTCTTAAAATTTTATCGGATCCAATAAATTTATTTTGTTCTGGATAAAATTCAATTTCTCTCTCATGAATTGTTCCAAATTTTTGTAAATATCCATCATGTGAGCCAGAAATTTTCCAATAATTTTTTTCACTTACAATACTCTTTTTTGAAACCTTAAGTCCTTTTTCAACCAAAATATTATCATTCGTTTTTTTGGAAGAGCATGATGAAAAATCTTCGATGATCAAGGTACTATGAAGTGCCGTACTTTTAGACAGTTTATTTAATTTATTATTTTTATTCGAGAAATATCCTGCATTGGTTATTAATCTTTTTTGATTTGAGAATATTTCAAAAGATAGAGCGCCGTATTGATAATCTATTGAATAGTTTTTGCTTGGGCTTGAACCCACATCCATCACTAAAATAATTTTTTTATTTTTTAGAATGGCGTATCCACCAAGTTCTTTCACTTCATTTTTGAAATTATAACTAAATCTTTTTAAGTATTGATCAAAATCCTTATTTTCTGAATGGTAATTACCATTAAAGAAAACATCAGTACCAATATTTTTCCAGATAAATGCGTAGCTTGACCCTAAATAAAATATTGTTTCATCTATATATTCTGGAATGACATTTTGAGATTCTTTAAACCACTCTCTTATTATGATAAAATATTTTAGATAAAAAATTAATTGTTTAATATTTCTCGATTTTGTAAATCCCTGATTGTCAATTGAGGATTTAATTATATTTTTTAAAATACCTAATCCGCTATCAAGATAGTTTTTTTCACTTTTATAAGCTAACCCAGTTAAAATTATTGCAGAACAACCAATTAATTTATTTTCAAATGTATTTGAGGATCCAATTTCACTTAGTAAATGATTAGTTTGTTTTTGAATCATGTGATCGAACATTAAACGATATTCCTTATCACCATCTTGATAGGTGAGTTG
Organism: uncultured Pelagibacteraceae bacterium; assembly: GCA_902539165.1. Taxonomy (GTDB): domain Bacteria; phylum Pseudomonadota; class Alphaproteobacteria; order Pelagibacterales; family Pelagibacteraceae; genus Pelagibacter. The sequence goes on along the minus strand of CACBHY010000001.1, from coordinate 50,665 downwards.
GTGATTGGACAGCCACGCAATTATTCTTTTAGCAGTTAAATCAAATTCCCAACTATCTTTATTATATTTGCCATTTTCTTTTACCCAATTTTTAATGACTGACTGTGTAGTTTCTTTTGAGGATTTTAAATCAAGGCTGAAAAACCAAAAAAAATTATTTAATTTTTCATAATCTTTAGCACCAATTTTGTTTTGCCAAATAGATTCAACAGCAAAATCTTCAATTCTATATTTTTTATTTTGATATTTTATAATTGAAGAGAGGAGGTAGGGACTTGGTTTGTATTGAAAATTATTATCAAAAGTTTTTGAAATTTTTTTTTCGTAAAAATTGGAATTTTGATAAATTTTTTTAAAATTATCTTTTAAACCAAAATAAAATTGGCCAAAAAAACCTAAGGAGTTTGCATTATTCATTAACTTATTTTAGTTTCAATAAATCAATATTCTTTTTTATATCTCCATCATTACTTTTGAATACAGTTGTTCCTGAAACAAGAATATTTGCTCCAGCATCAATAGCAATTTTGCAATTTTCAAAATTTATTCCACCATCTATTTCAATATCAAAGTTCAAATTTTTTTCTTGTTGAATTTTTTTAAGTTGTTTAATTTTGTCTAGAACCTCTGGCATAAATTTTTGACCTCCAAAACCTGGATTAACACTCATGATTAAAACCAAATCTATTTTATCTAAAAATTCATCAATTAGTTCAATTTTCGACTCTGGATTAAGAGAAACTCCGACCTTCTTTTTTAAATCTTTAATCGTTTTAATTGATTCTTCCAAGTTTTGAGTGGCTTCTGGGTGAATTGTAATGATATCTGCTCCGGCGTCTGCATACGCTTCTATGTATTTATGCACCGGTGAAATCATCAAGTGTACATCAAACTTTAAAGAGCAGTGCTTTCGTAGGGCTTTAATAACTGGGGGACCAATAGTTAGATTTGGAACAAAATGGCCATCCATGACATCCACATGGATCATATCAGCACCACCTTCCTCTAATCTTTTAATTTCAGTACCTAATTGACTAAAATCAGCAGATAAAATTGACGGTGAAATTTGTATATTTTTCATTGATAGCTAGGTTTACTAGTATCAATTTTTAAAATTTAATTGAATTAAAAAATTGATAAATTTGTCTCGATATTTCACTTTCGAGAGGAAATGACAGCATACCCATAACAGAATAGCCCAAGATCCAAGGCATTAAATAAAATCTAATCATGTAAAAAAACCAAGCTACATATAAGGGCACTAAAGGACCTATAATAAATGATGGAGTAATTGGTTTAAATAGCCTTATTAAAGGATTTGTATATTTAACAAAGACCTTCATAAAAAAGAATTCAGAGTCTTCTCTTTGAAAGATGTTCATTGCAACTCGGCCGATTAATGTCCACATGATTATCCCAAAAAAATAATCAATAAAATATATAAACGGATGAAAGTTTGCTGACATTTAAGATTTATATTTGAAAATGAAAAGAAAGAAAAGGGGCGAAATTAATCGCCCCTTATAAAGTTTATTTACTGTTTTCCAAGAATTGTTTTACCACTTGGTACACGTACTTCATCAACCATTTTTTGAGTTGCTTTGTCTGGCTCTTGAGTCATTAAACTCACAACCACCATCGCAACCAAACTAACAGCTGATCCGAAGATACCAAATGTTAATTGAGTAATTCCTAAGAATCCACTTCCACCAGTTCGTACCCAAACTAAGTACCAAGTACCAGCAGCTAGACCTCCTAACATACCAGCAATAGCACCTTGTCTGTTAGCTCTCTTCCACCATACACCAAGTACAAGTGGGAAGAACAATCCAGACATCGCAAAGTCAAATGCCCAGATAACCGAACCTAAGATACCCTGGATCTCCATTGCCGCAATCGTTGCTCCAGCAAAACCAATTACTACAAGTAATACCCTTGCAACAACTAGTCGTTTTGCAGTTTCCGCTTTTGGATCAATGATCTTATAGTAAACATCATGTGATATAGCGTTTGCAATTGCTAGAATCAAACCATCGGCTGTTGACATGGCAGCTGCCATACCTCCAGCGGCAACCAGACCTGAGATTACGTAAGGTAATCCAGCTATCTCTGGTGTTGCTAATACAACGGCTTTACCACCCATGAAGAACTCGTTTAATTCAACAGTTCCATTTCCGTTAAAGTCGCTGATAAACATTAAGTTTGCTTGGTTCCAGTTTTGATACCAATCTATCGCTTGAACTTCTGCAATTGATTTACCGATAATACCAGTTGATAAATTCGGATCAATCAATGACAACTTAGATAGTGTAGCTAACATTGGAGCAGAAGAATAAAGTAGGAAGATAAAGAATAGTGACCAACCTACTGATTTTCTAGCTGCTTTTACACTTGGAGTAGTAAAGTATCTCATCATCACGTGAGGTAATGATGCTGTTCCCATCATCATCGCCAATGCTAATGAAATAAATGCCCAAGGTGTTGCGTTAACTGCAGAGTGAGCTTTAGTTATTCCTGCTAAGCCTTTAGGTACCGTTGCTAAATCAGCAGCAGAGTTTTTAACAAACCCAAACTGAGATTCTAACTCACCAATTCTAGCTACTTCATCAGCTAACATAAAGTGCGGGAAGAAACCTGCACCCATTTTGTTACTGATCCAGAATACTGGAAGCAAGTAAGCTATAATTAGTACGATATATTGTGCAACCTGTGTCCAAGTTACCCCTCTCATACCACCTAACATTGAACATAATAAAATACTTATTAGTCCAATATAAACTGCGTATTGGAATGGGATATCAAGTGCAACAGATGCAATAGTACCTGTAGCGTTAATTTGTGCTGTTACATAAGTAAATGAAGCAACGGTTAAAACTACTACCGCACTAAACCTAGCTAAATTACCACCGTATCTTGTACCTATAAAATCTGGAACTGTGTAACAGCCAAATTTTCTTAAGTAAGGTGCTAATAAAGATGCAACTAACACGTAACCACCAGTCCAACCTACAAGTAGAGCCATATAACCGTAACCTTTAAAGTAAATACCTCCAGCCATTGCAACGAATGAAGCACCAGACATCCAGTCTGCTGCCGTGGCCATTCCGTTGAATACTGTTGGTACCTGTCTTCCAGCTACGTAATATGCATCCGCTTGCGCTGTTCGTGATAGCCAACCGATTAATGCATAGATGAATACAGTAAATGCCACAAAAGCGATACCGATCGCCTTTGCAGTCATACCCATCTGTTCTGCAATTGCCATTAAAATTATGAAACCTATAAACCCTCCGGTATATATTCCATAAACTTTAGGCAAGTTATCAATGAAATTAGTACTTTTCATTATTCATCCTCTCTTTCGCTAAAGCCGAACTCTTCGTCGATCTTTTCTTGTCTATTCGCAAACCAGAAAATAAGGATTACAAATGCTCCAAGAGATCCCTGACATGTAAACCAATATGTCCACGGATAACCGAAAGGTCCAGTGACCTCGTTCATTTCAGCTCCAAAAAGGAAGATGCCAATTGAGAATACAAACCAGATTGCTAACGTTATCATCAGCAAACCTCTGGATTTCTCCCAATGTTTTTCTTGATTTGACATATTTACCTCTCTATTTAGTTATAACTGGCAAAACCATAACCATTATGAGGGTTTTGAAAAGACCTAAATTTACCCATAATAGGTACTTATTTACTGACTTTTTTAGGGTATAAATGCCACATACGGGGCAAATTATGTCAAAATACAAGCTAACTTGGAAAGATTTAACAGCAACTGATTTTAAGACATATTTGTTCGCAATGTTTAAAGCGTTCATCCCTAAAAAAAAAATAAAAAATTTAGATGAACTTGAAACCTTTATTCAAACTAAATCTGCGTGGGTAACTCAAGTAACTTTATATAATTATTTAAAAACTCGAATGGGAACTCGGTATGTTCTTCATTTTGAGAATGATAAGTTTATGGGTTCAGTTAATCTTGCTAAATGGAATATCTATTCTGTTGCACTTCAAGATTTATCTCTTTTTTCTTTCTCTTATTTGAGGGTTAATTTCAATTTTCAAGACACTGATAAGGCAAAAGAGATTTTTAATAAAATTTTAGATGATGAAATTTCAAATAAAATGCCTTTAGATATTATTGATCAAGCTCGTAAGGATTTTGATCATAGACTTTTAAATATAAATTGGGATACCCACTATACAGATTTACCATTTAATCCAAGCGCACTTTCATTATATAAATGGGCACCAATTGCTGAAGAGTTAAAAACTTTAGATCGTAAAATTGTCCTAAACTCTATGATATTAAAATGGGATGTGATTAAACAAGAATTTCAGAACCTAGTTCAGTTTTAAATATTTTTTCTATTATCAACTAAACTATCAACAACGCTTGGATCAGCCAAAGTAGTGGTGTCACCTAATTGTCCATGTTCATTTGCAGCTATCTTTCTTAAAATTCTTCTCATTATTTTACCCGATCTAGTTTTTGGAAGACCTGGAGTAAAGTGTATTAAGTCTGGAGTTGCTAGAGGCCCAATTTGTTTTCTTACCCAAAGTTTTAAATCTCTTTCAAGATCTCCATTTTCAGTTTCTCCTGCATTTAAAGTGACATAACAATATAAACCATTTCCTTTAATATCGTGTGGATAACCAACTACAGCTGCTTCAGCAACTTTTGGATGAGCAACAAATGCACTCTCGATCTCAGCGGTACCTAGATTATGTCCAGATACAATAATTACATCATCAACTCGTCCTGTGATCCAGTAATATCCATCTTTATCTCTTCTACAGCCATCCCCAGTAAAATATTTACCATTAAACTGAGAAAAATAAGTGTCGATAAATCTTTGATGGTCTCCATAAACAGTTCTCATTTGACCTGGCCATGATTGAGCAATACATAGCCTTCCCTCACCGGCGCCTTTTATCTCTTTGCCGTTTTTATCAACGATAACAGGCTTAATTCCATAGAACGGTTTTGTAGCTGAACCAGGTTTTAATGGAATAGCTCCAGTTTGAGGGGCTATTAGTATTCCACCTGTTTCCGTTTGCCACCAAGTATCTACAATCGGTGACTTTGAGTTCCCAACTGTTTTGTAATACCACATCCAAGCCTCTGGATTAATTGGTTCTCCAACAGTCCCAAGTAATTTTATTGATTTTCTTGAAGTTTTTTTAACTGGTTTATCACCTTCACGCATTAAAGCTCTGATTGCTGTAGGAGCGGTATAGAAGATGTTTACTTTATATTTATCAACGATCTGCCACCACCTTGAAGTGTCAGGATAATTAGGAATTCCCTCAAACATTATTGTTGTAGCACCATTAGCAAGGGGTCCATAAATAATATAACTATGACCTGTTACCCATCCAATATCGGCAGTACACCAATAAATATCTTTTGGCTTATAGTTAAAAATATATTGATGGGTCATAGATGCATAAACCATATACCCACCCGTAGTATGAAGAACTCCTTTTGGTTTACCAGTCGATCCTGAGGTATATAAAATAAATAAAGGGTCCTCAGCATTCATTTCTTCAGGCTCACAATGACTTGATACATCTTTAATTAAATCATGATACCAAACATCTCTTTCTTCATTCCAATTGATGTAATTTCCTGTTCGTTTAACCACAATACATTTTTTTACATTTGGACAACTTGTTAGAGCTTCATCAGTTGTATATTTTAATGGAATAGTTTTTCCTCCTCTAACTCCCTCATCAGCAGTGATTATATATTCAGATTCGCAATCATTTACTCTTCCCGAAATCGATTCTGCAGAAAAACCACCAAATATAATTGAATGGACTGCTCCAATTCTAACACATGCTAACATTAAAATTGCAAGCTCTGGGATCATGGTTAAATAAATTGTAACTCGATCTCCTTTTTTAATTCCAAGTTTTTTTAAACCATTTGCAGCTTTGGAAACTTTTTGGTGTAATTGTTTATAAGTAATTTTTTGACTATCTTTTGGATCATCGCCAACCCAAATAATTGCAGTTTTATCTTTTTTATCTTTTAAATGTCTATCGATACAGTTAGCTGAAGCATTCAAAGTTCCATCTTCATACCATTTAATTTTTACTTCTTTAGTGCTGTACTTAACGTCTTTGATTTTTTTATAAGGCTTTATCCAAGTAATTCTTTTTCCTTCTTTTCTCCAAAAATCATCGTTACTTTTGATAGATTGTGAATATTTTTGTTGGTACTTACTTTTATTTGCTAAACTTGCTTTTACCCATTCTGGTTTAGTTTTTATAACTATTTCAGGAGGAGATGAGCCATTTTCTTTTTTGCTTTTTGATTTTTTTTTGATTTTTTTTGAAACCTTTTTTACTTTAGTTTTTTTCTTAACTTTTTTAGAAGATTTTTTTTTTACTTTAGATTTTTTTTTCTTTTTTTTAGGCATGTGAAAATTTTTTTTTTAAATTCTACTCATGTTATTTATAATTTTCCAGCTTTTATAATCGATTGGCATTACAGATAGTCTGCTCTGTTTAATCAACGCTAAATTGCCCAATTCCTTATGTTTTTTTATGTCTTCTAAGGTAACCGGTTTTGCTAATTTCTTTTTAAACTTAACCGTAACAGCAACAAAGCGCCGACTTTTATCAGTTTTGTCTAAATAGTGCTCTTTAATGACCTCAACAATACCTACAATTTCTTTACCAATATTTGAATGATAAAAAAAACAAAGGTCACCTTTTTTCATTGTCTTTAAATTTTTTGCAGCCTGATAATTTCTTACCCCGTCCCACGGTGCCCCTTTGGCACCTGACTTTATTTGTTGATCAATAGACCATACATCTGGTTCAGATTTCATTAACCAATATTGCATTATAATTTAACTCCAGCGCCTTTCAAAAAAGCAGCATTCTCATCAAGGGGCCATCTAGGTTTTGCAGGGTGATCTAATTGACTAAACTCTTTTAATTTAAATTTCTCTAAACCAACCATTGCTATCATAGCAGCATTATCCCCGCAAAGTTCTATTGGTGGAAAAATACTTTGATAATTTTCTTCCTCACATAAATTGATTAGCATATTTCTAATATTTTTATTAGCAGCTACACCTCCAGCAACTACAAAATTTTTTTCGGTTAGTTCATTTTGTTTTTCGAATTCTTTAAAAGCAACTTTAGTTTTTTTATGTAAAATTTCCTCTATGGTTCTTTGAAAAGATGCTGCTAGATCAAATTTTTCCTGATCTAACTTAATACTTTTTGTTATTCTTAACACTGCTGTTTTAAGACCAGCAAAAGATAAATTACAACCACCTTTACTAAAAATAGGTTTTGGTAAATCATATTTATAAGGATCACCCTTTTTTGCTAAAATTTCAATTTGTGGACCACCTGGAAATTCAATGCCTAAAAGTTTTGCAGTTTTATCAAATGCTTCTCCTAAAGCATCATCAATGGTTGTGCCTAATCTTTTATATTTTCCTAATCCTTGAACATTTAAAAATTGTGAGTGTCCACCTGAAATCAATAAAAGCAAATAGGGATAGTTTAAATTTGAATTTAACTTAGGACTTAATGCGTGACCTTCTAGGTGGTTTACTGCTATAAAGGGTTTATCAATTGAAGCTGCGAAAGCTTTTCCAAAACTTAAACCAACAGACAGACAAACAATCAAACCAGGTCCTGCAGTTGAAGCTACGGCATCAATTTCATTAATTTTTTTTCCACTATCATCGATAGCTTTTTGAACAATCCAATCAATTTTATCAATATGTGCTCGTGCAGCTAATTCAGGAACTACTCCTCCGAATTCTTTATGAACTTCAACTTGGCTTGAAACAACGCTTGATAAAACTAACGGACTCCCTTGATCATTTTGAGTTATAATTGATGCAGCCGTTTCATCACAGCTCGTTTCTATTCCGAGAATTAAGGGTTTTTTGCTCATTCAAATAGTTTTTAATAATTGTACAATCTCAATACAAGTAAGAAATAAATATATTTATGAACAGAAAAATTATCATTGGATCTAGAGGCAGTAAGCTGGCTATGCTTTATGCCCAAAAAGCCAAAGATCAGATTGTTAAAAGTACTGATTTTAGCAATGAAGATATTGTAATAAAAAAAATTACAACAAAAGGAGATGAGTTTCAGGATATAAGATTGTCAGAAGTTGGTGGTAAAGGATTATTTTCAAGCAATATTGAAAAAGAACTTCAAGATAAAAATATTGATATTGCAGTTCATGCACTTAAAGACATGCCAGCTCTTGAAACTCAAGGTCTTAAAACAGATGCATTCTTAGAAAGAAATGATCCAAGAGAAATTCTAATCACGATCAACAAACAAAAATTAAGTGAATTAAAAAAAAATTCTATAATTGGAACATCATCTTTTAGAAGAGAATATCAAATTAAAAAAATCAGACCAGACCTTGAATGTAAACTTATTAGAGGAAACGTTGATACACGAATTAAAAAACTTAAAGATGGAACTTATGACGCAATAATGTTGTCTTATGCAGGAATTAAATTTTTGAATTTTGATAGTGAAATTTCAGAAATATTTTCTCCAGAAAAAATAATTCCAAGTGCTGGGCAGGGTATAATTGCACTTCAATGTAGAGAGGGTGATGAGGAAATAATCTCGGTTTTAAAAAAAATAAATCACAACGAAACATTTATGAGAGCACATATTGAGAGAAATATTTTAAAAGTTTTGGAAGGTGATTGTGAAACTGCAGTTGGAGCCCACTCTAAAGTAGAAGGTGGTAAAATTACCGTTGAAGCTGAATTATTTTCTTTAGACGGTTTAAAAAGATACTATGAAAAAAAAACTGGTAAACTTGAAGACTTTAATCAAATTGGCAGAGAAGTAGGTCAAATTTTAAAAATAAAATCTAATAATTCTTATAAAAGATAATATGCATATTTTACTAACAAGACCTTTAGAAGACTGCTCTGAAATGATTGTTAAATTTAAATCCTTAGGCCATCAAGTTTCTCACCTTCCTTTATTAAGTGTTGAGAAAGTAGTTCATGACGAAACAAATTTTGCAGACTTCAATGGAGTTATCTTCACTAGCGCTAATGCTGTAAAATTTTTAAATCATGATGAAATTAATAAGACAATCAAATGTTTCTGTGTAGGAGAAGCAACTGAAAAAAAAGCAAGAAGTTTTGGTTTCCAAAATACAATTGCAGCTGAAGGTAATGTTTCAAATTTAAAAGAATTAATTTTACAAAATCATGGCTCCTCTGAAGGACAGTTACTTTATGTGAGTGGAGAAACGATATCAGTTGATCTTGACCAGCAGTTATTGAAAGAAGGTTATAGTATCAAGAGGATTATAAATTATAGGGTCAACCATAACCAGAATTTTAATGAAGACTTCGTTAAAGAATTAAAACAAAATATGCCTGATATGGTCTATGTTTACTCTCAAAACAGTGGATCAAGCTTTTTAAATTTTATCAAAATTCATCAATTAGAAAGTCGATGGATGGATACGAATTTAATGTGTATAGGTGAAAAAACCTCGTCAATACTGAATGAAATTAAATGGAAAAAGATATTTCTTTTTAATCCTGGAGAAGAGGAGTTTTTGTTATATAAAATTTAGCCATGGATATAATAAATAATTTTTCTGATATATTTTTATCGGTTTGGAATAAGGGAATTCTTGGGGTTGATATTTTTCAAATCGTAATTGGTATTGCTATTTTTTTAGTTTTTCTCATTTTTAGAGGCCTGATCAGTAAATTAGTTATTAAAAAATTAGAAATTATTTCTAAAAGAACCACAAACAAATTGGACGATACTTTTGTTCGCGCTTTAGAAGGCCCGGCAAGATTTTTACCAATTGTTTTAGGTTTTTTTATTGCAAGCTACTATATGACTTTTTCTGCAGAAGGTAGAGATGTAGTAGATACTATTAATAGAACATTGATAACCATTTTAATATTTTGGGTTATTCATCAAATAATTGAACCTGTATCTTATATATTAAGTGGACTAGATAAACTTTTAACAAGAGAACTTATTGGATGGATAATAAAGTCCTTAAAAGTATTAATTTTCATACTTGGTTTAGCTGCAGTTCTTGAGTTATGGGGAATTAAAATTGGCCCAATTATTGCAGGTCTTGGTTTGTTTGGTGTTGCAGTGGCTTTAGGTGCACAAGATTTATTTAAAAATTTAATTTCAGGAATTTTAGTATTAGTTGAAAAAAGATTTAAAATTGGAGATTGGATTGCTGTTGATGGAATTATAGAAGGGATAGTTGAAAAAATTGGTTTTAGGTCAACAACGATTAGAAAGTTTGATAAGTCACTAGCAATTATTCCAAACTTTCAGTTTGCAGAAAATGCAGTAATAAATGTAAGTGAAACTTCAAATTGGAGAGTAAGGTGGATTATTACTCTTCAATACGACTCTACGATTGAGCAATTAAAAAGAGTAAGAGATGAGATAGAAGAATATATTAACAAAAGTGCAGACTTTAACCAAGCAACAGGAGTTGCTGTTAGAATAGAAAAATTTTCAGATAGCTCTATTGATTTATTGGTGAGGTGTTTTACAAACTCTAATAGTTGGAGTAATTCTCTAGAAGTGAAAGAGAGATTAGCAATAGAAATTAAACAGATAGTTGAAAAAAATGGTGCTTCTTTTGCTTTTCCAAGTCAGTCGTTATATGTCGAAAAAAAATGATAGCAATTTTTTATTTAGTTTTACAAATTCTAAAACTTTACTCATACGTTGTAATAGCAAATGTAGTTGTAAGCTGGTTAATCGCGTTTAATGTTTTAAATACTCAAAACAGATTTGTTTATTCTTTTTTAGAATTAACCTACAGACTTACAGATCCAATTTTAAACAAAATCAGACGTTTTATACCTAATTTAGGATCCTTAGACATATCTCCCGTAATTCTTCTACTATTGATTTGGTTTATTGAAATGTGTATGAAGCTCTACATCGCGCCAATGATTTTTTAGAAAGATAAAATGATTTTAATAGATGGGAAGAAAGCTGCTGCAGAATTAAGACAAGAGCTTAAGCATGAAGTCACAGGATTAAAAGCAAAATATAATAAAGTGCCTGGCTTAACAGTTATTCTTATAGGTGATTTAACCCCAAGCCAAATTTATGTACGAAATAAAGAAAAATCAGCAAATGAGGTAGGTTTAAAATCTGAAGTTATTAAATATCCAGATTCAGTCGAGGAAAAAACAGTATTAGAAAAAATTGAGCAATTAAATGCAGATGAAACGGTCTCAGGAATTTTAGTGCAATTACCACTCCCAAAACATATTGATAAACAAAAGGTAATTGAAACAATTTTACCCTCAAAAGATGTTGATGGTTTTCATCCAATGAATGTTGGAAATCTTTCTTCTGGATATGAAAGCTCAGTACCATGTACCCCGTTAGGTTGTTATTTATTAATTAAAAAAGTCGAACCAAATTTAAGTGGAAAAAAAGCCGTCATAGTTGGAAGATCTAATTTAAATGGAAAACCAATGACCCAACTTCTTTTGAAAGAAAATTGTACTGTAACAATTACACATTCAAAAACTAAAGACTTAAAAGCAGAATGTTTAGAGGCTGATATTATAGTTGCAGCAGTTGGAATTCCAGAACTTGTTAAAGGAGACTGGGTAAAGAAAGATACTATTGTTATTGATGTAGGAATAAATAAGACAGAAAATGGAATTGTTGGAGATGTAGCATTTGATGAGGTATCGAAAAATGCAAAAGCACTAACACCTGTCCCAGGTGGTGTTGGGCCGATGACCATAGCTTGTTTACTAAAAAATACGATTGAATGTTTTAAAAGGTTGCACAAATAATATCTTATATTCTTTAATGTTTAATATCATAAAGAAAAAAATTCATATAATTCACAATATTTACTTTAAACATAAATTTTTTATTAAAAAAAAATCTTATTCTATGGACGGAGAAGATATATTTTTAAATGATTACTTTAAGGATAAAACAAAAGGTTTCTATGTAGATGTTGGTTGTTACCATCCAATTCACAGAAATAACACTTATTTACTTCATAAAAGAGGTTGGTGTGGGATAAATATAGATATTCATCAATTCAGCATTGATCTTTTTAATTACTTAAGACCTAAAGATTTTAATTGTAATTTTGCAGTTTCAAATAAAAACGAAATCGTAGAAATGTTCCATCAAAAAAAATTGAGTCAATTGAGCACTATCGAGGAAGAACAGGCTTTAAAAGTTTTCCAGGGAGATATAAAAAAATCGAAAATACAATCTTTTACATTAGATGCAATTTTAGAGAAAAAAAACTTTAACAATATTAAATTAGATTTACTTGACATTGATGTTGAGGGAGCAGATTTAAAAGTATTAGAGGGATTTTCTATTCAAAAATTCAGACCTGAATTGATTTGTGTGGAAATTCATGAAAAAGAGATAAAACAGAGTAAAATCTATGATTATGTTAGCAATTCAGATTATGAACTGATCTGGTCGGGTGTATTTAGTCACATCTTTAGATCAAAGAGTTAAACTCTTATTAATTGTTGTTAATGTGTAATAATGAAAAAACCAAAGTACCCATACAGAATTGGAATAATTTTTCTATTATTAACCGTTCCACCAATTGGGGCGACCCAATTAGGATGGTATTTGCATGATCAACAAACAGGATTTGATTATGGTATGATAGTAGGTACATTTTCAGTAATATACGCAGCTTACTTAATGTACGAAAAAAAATGGAGAGAAGAGGATGATGATTAAAATATGGAAAAAATAATTTTTTTTGGGTTAGTAATTCCTATTATTGCATACGTCTTGTATCTAGGAGCTACTGCTATAATGGAGGGTTTTAAAGCGAAAGAAGCTAATAGAGCAGAAAAAGAGGAAGTTAATGAGGAGGGTGATTTAAATTCACCAGATAAAATTAATACTTTAAGTGAAGAGCTAGAAAAACTAAATAATTTACGAGAAAGTGGAGTTATAACTCAAGAAGAATTTGAAAAAGCAAAAAGTAAGTTATTAGATAACTAAAAAAAAATTAATTCATTTTAGTTAATAACATTACAGTTACTCCAATGACAAATATTATAATTCCAATGATTTCCAGTTTTGTAATTTTTTCTTTAAAATAATATTTTGAAGATACAAAGCTAAAAAAAATCTCAACTTGTCCCAAGGCTCTTACAAAAGATGCCTGAATAAAAGTAAAAGCAAAAAACCATGATAGTGTAGCTAGAAATCCAGTAAGCCCGGCTAAACAACTTGCTAATTTATTACTTTGAAATTTTTTGAACTCTGATCTTTCAAATATAAAAAGATAAATTGAAATTATAAATGTTTGGATTATTAAACCAAAAAATAAGGTAATAATTGCCTTGTCGAAGTTTGATGAAAAATTTTCTAAAGATAATGTCGCAGCTCTAAAAAAAACGACACTTAATCCTAAAAGAAGGCCTGTCATTAATCCAATTAAGGTAGTTTTTGAGAAAAAATTGCTAAAAAATAGTTTTAAATCTTTTACTGATATAATAATTACCCCAACTGTTGCTATTATAATTCCAATAATTCCAAATATGTTTAATTTATCTTTTAGCAAAAAATATTCAAAAATAGCTACTTGAATTACCTCAGTTTTACTTAATGATGTTCCAACTACAAAGTTCGAAAAATTAAAAAGATAAAGTAAAGTAAAAGTAAACATAATTTGAAAAATTGAAGCTATTATTGTTAGATAGATAAAATTTTTCTGTTCTAATATTTTTGAAATAATTTCGAAACCACCAAAGTTTAAAAAGAAAACCAATAATGCGAACGGTAAGGCAAATGCGAATCTCACATATGTTGAAGCAACTGTTGAAAGATCCTTATTTAATTTTTTTTGCAAAGAAGATCTTAAATTTTGAAAAAAAGCACCTGAGATAGTAAAAATTACCCAATTCATGAAATATATTAAATGAACTTTTATTATAAAATAAATAACAACGATATAAATTAATTATTTATTCTCCATCAACCAAAGACTATTGCCTGCTAAAAAATATATTTTTCCACTCTCAGGATGGATTTGAATATCTCTTATTCTTCCAATTTTATCTTGAAAAATTATTTCCTCTTTTATATTTGATAAATCATCAAAAAATAATTTTCTAAGTGATTTATCTTTGAGTGAGGTAATCAAAGCATGACCATTCCATTCACTAAACTCTTGGCCGTTGTAAATGGAAATTGCGCTTACGGCAATTGATGGAACCCAATATTGAATTGCTTTGGTAAAGCCAGGTTTCCATTTAGGCCCGATTTTAGTACCTGAGTAATTGGTCCCACCCCAGCCTAAAATTTTCCATCCATAATTTTCACTTTTTTTTGCTTCTCCAAACCAATCTCCACCTTTGGCACCATGATTGCTCATATAAACTTTTTTATCAAAGGGAGACAAAGCTAATCCTTGAGGGTTTCTAACTCCAATTTGATAAATTTCAGGGAGCCAATTTGATTTTCCTTCAAATTTTGGATTGTCGGAGGGAATGCTACCATCTAAATGTATTCTAATTATACTACCAGGATGCTTCGTTGGATCTTGTGCAATCATTCCTTGTCCTCTTTCTCCTGCAGTTGCAAATAAATAATTATCTTTAATTACCAATCTAGATCCAAAATGATAGCCTGAGTCTATAGGGGGATTTGCTTGAAAGATATTTTCAAAATTCAATTCATTTTTATTAAGTTTTGCTTTTGCAATGGATGTACTTGTTTTCCAATCACCTCTATCTTCAGAATAAGATATCCAAATATTATTATTTTGATGAATAATATCTAAAAGACCACCTTGACCATAAACGAGAAAATTTAGATTATGTTTAACTTCTAATAATTCTTTTGAAATAACATTAACAATTTTTATTTTCCCCCCTTTTTCTGTTACAATTATTTCATCATTATTGATAAATGAAGATCCCCAAGGATCCTCTAGATCAACAATTTTTTGAAACTTTAAATTGCTAGAAAAACTATTTGAGCAAATTAAAAAAAAAAAAATTAAGGATAAAAAAAACTTTTTCACCTTATGAAAGCTTAGATCTTCCGCCATCAACAGCAATAATTTGACCGGTAACCCAAGAACTATCTTCGGTAATTAAAAATTTTGCCAATGATGCCGAATCTTTGCCTTCACCCAATCTTTTCAATGGATGTGCTTTCGCAATTCCTTCTGCAATAGCCACATTTTTTAACATTGGCTCAGCAATTTTAGATTTTGTAAGGCTTGGAGCAACACAATTTACTCTTATATTCGGAGCAAATTCAGCAGCTAGGGAGACAGTTAATCCTTCAACAGCTGCTTTCGTAGATGCTATAATAGAATGATTGGTAAAACCTCTTTGTGCAGCGACAGTAGAAAATAAAACAACCGATCCTTTGTTTTTTTTCAAACTCTCTTGGTATCCTTTGATTACTTCAACAGCTGAATATAAGTTTAACTTCATACATTTGTTGAAATCTTCTTCTTTCACCATTCTTAAAGGTTTCAAATCTATCGAACCGACACAATAAGCAATTCCTTTTATATCTGGTGCGTCGACTTTAACTTTTTCGATGAAATTTTCTTCTAGTACGTCTGCTACAGTAAAAGAGCATCCTAGTTTATCTGCAATAGCTTTTACCTCAGTTTCTTTTCTAGCAACTAAATGGATATCATTACCAGAATTTTTTAACTGTTCTGATAGGCTAGATCCAATAGATCCTGTCGCACCAAAAATAAGATATTTTTCTGACATAAAAAATTTTATTCGTTATATTTATACATGAACTTATTTTTTATACTTGGTAATCAATTATTTCCAACAAAATACATCGACCGCTTCAAAAAAGACCATACGTTCTTTATGGCAGAAGACCAAGGATTATGCACTTATGAAAAACACCATAAGCAAAAAATTCTTTTGTTTTTATCTTCTATGCGTTCTTATGCAGATCGTCTTAAAAAAAATAAATTTAAATTAGAATATTCAAAAATTGAAGACAAAGAATTTAGAGAAGATTATTTAAAAAAATTAAAAAAAATCATTACCAAAGAAAAAATTAAGGAAGTATCTAGCTTTGAGATTGAAGATAAACCTTTTGAACAAAAGATATCTTTATTTTTTAAAAAAGAGAAGATTAATTGGAATATTATCCAAACACCAATGTTTCTTAACACTCGTGAAGAATTCAAAAATTATTTAGGAAATTCAAAAAAACCATTTATGGCAACTTTTTATAAAGAAGTGAGAAAAAAATCAGGAATACTAATGGGATCGGACGGTAATCCAATTGGAGGCAAGTGGAGCTTTGATGAAGATAACAGAAATAAATTACCCAAAGATATTTCTATACCAAAATTCCCTAAAATTAATGAAACAAATCACACAAAAAAACTAAAACCTATTATTGAAAAAATATTCAAAGATCATCCAGGCAGCATAGATAATTTTTGGTTTGCAACAGAATATGATGATGTAGTTAAACTTTTAAATTTTTTTATTAAAGAAAAATCAAATCTTTTTGGAGACTATGAGGATGCTGTAGATCAAAAAGATAACATTCTTTTTCATAGCGCTTTAAGTCCATATATTAACCTTGGGCTAATAACACCTGAATTTATAATTCAAAAAGTCTTAGATTTTCATAAAAAAAATAAAATAAGAATGAACTCTTTGGAAGGATATATCCGTCAGGTAATTGGCTGGAGGGAGTTTATGAGAGGTATTTATCAAGGTTATTCTAAAGAAATGGAAACTAGAAATTTCTTTAAACAAAACAGAAAAATGAAAAACTCTTGGTACGATGGAAATACTGGCCTTCCACCATTAGACTATGCAATTAAAAATGCTATTAATCATGGTTGGTCACATCATATCGAAAGATTAATGATCTTATCTAATATTATGAACTTGTGTGAGATTAAGCCTACCATTGTTTATAAATGGTTTATGGAATTGTTTGTTGATTCATCTGAATGGGTGATGGTTCCAAATGTTTATGGAATGGGTTTATTCAGCGATGGTGGAATTTTTGCAACCAAACCTTATATCTGTGGATCTGCTTATTTTATGAAAATGATGGATTTTAAAAAAGGAGAGTGGTGCAATACCATGGATGGACTTTATTGGAGATTTATAGATAGAAATAGAAAATTTTTTTTAAAAAATCCTCGTTTATCAATGATGGTTCGAATCTTTGATAAAATGAAAGATGAAAGAAAAAAATTAATTTTATCTGAGGCGGATAAATTTATTAGACAAAATACTATTTAATGAAAAAAGATAATTTACCCTCTAAAACTTGTCCTGTTTGCAAAAGACCTTTTACATGGCGAAAAAAATGGAAGCTTAATTGGCATAAGGTAAAGTATTGTTCCAAAAAGTGCTCTAAGTGATCTATTTATCGTTATTTGTAATATCTTTTTTAGCAGCAACTATTTTACCATTTTCTTCCGAACTTACATTGGCAGGGTTAATTGTAACATCAAATTATGATAATTTATTATTGTTAATCGTTGCAAGCTTTGGAAACGTTTTAGGATCAGTTGTTAATTGGGCTTTAGGATTTTACTCAAGAAATCTTACTTCAAAAAAATGGTTTCCATTTAAAGAAACACAAATAGAAAAATCATCAAAATGGTTTAGAAAGTTTGGTAAATGGTCTTTATTATTTGCTTGGGTCCCTGTTTTAGGTGATCCATTAACTTTAATTGCAGGTTTACTGAGAGTTAAATTTTTAGATTTTATTATTTTAGTAGCAATTGGAAAAGTAAGTAGATACCTTGTTGTCTTCTATTTGATTGGTTAAGTGATGAACGTAAAAATTGAAGACCCAAATTATATCAAAGATATAAATTATTATTCTAAAACACTTCGTGATAATTTAAACAAACTTTTATGAATAACAAATTTTTTGAATGGGCAGGGGTTATAACTGCAATATTGTATTCTTTGTTTGTTGCATCAAATATTGGAATAGAGTTCTTTGGTTTTTGCTTATTGCTTTTATCAGCAATTTTAATTGGAATTTGGGCTTATAGAGGAGGTCACAAAGGTATTTTATTTTTACAATTTTTTTATGCAACTGCAGGAATCGTTGGAATGATTAGATGGTATTAGCTGAACGTTGAAATTATTTTTGGAATATAATTTTTAAAATTAAAGAACCCTTTATTACAGTATTGCCAAGAAATTTGATCAAGATCTCTGTATAAAAATTCTATCTTTAAATTATTAGAGTTTAAATAATCTAAATTTTCCCCAACAGTTGGATATAGTCCGTAGCAATTTTCAATATTTTCAATTTCATTTATATTAATTACCTCACAATCAATTATTTTATCTTTTAGCCTTTGCTTTTGGTCTTCCACTAAAAGAGACTTAAATTTCACTAATCTTTCACTAAGCGTGATAGATCTATTTTCATTTTTATTAGAAACTATATAAATTTTATTAAAAAAATTTTTGTTAAAGTCAGTGATTTCAAATGAGAGATTATTTTCAAAAATTAGAAGATTTTTTCCCTTAATGTCTTGAGGGTTGTTAAATTCTTGTTTAATAATTGAGTAAGATTTTTCAGAAATTTTTGGAGGAGCGTTTTCATTTAATTTTATATTTTGAAATCTGTTATTAGTAAATTTTTTAATATTCCATTCGCTTGCTAAATAATGCTTACCTCGCGTTTGAATTCCAGCAACCCACCTCCATCCAAGGGTATTCGATGCAGCATCTCCATCATACAGATGTTGCATAAAAAACTCAGCACCAAGTTGCCATGGTAATTCTAGAGTGAAAATCCAAATACTTGCAAACCACATTCTGGTATGGTTATGAAGATAGTTGTTTTTTTTGAGTTCATTTACCCAAGAATTAAAGCACTCAATGTTTGTTTTCCCTTCGATTGCATTTAAATATTCTTTGTTATCTTTGAAATCTTCTCTTATTTTTTTTAGCTCTATTAAATAATCATTCCATACATTTGGTCTTAGTTCTAGCCAACCTTTCCAATAAGTGCGCCAAAGCACTTCTTGGATAAACTTTTCATTTTTCGTAAAAGAAAATTTATTAAGAGCTTTTTTGATTATTTCTTTTTCGCTTATTATCCCGTGTGTAATGTAAGGGGATAGACAAGATACATTAGATCTACTTTCTGGACCAAAATCAAAATTTCTTAATTTAGAGTAATCAGTTAGATTATTTTCAATAAAATGATTTAGTTTTTCAATGGCTTTCGCCCTCGAAGCCTTAAATAACATGTTAAACTACCTTGATTTTTTTTTCTTCAGACCCAGTTTATCACTATGTCTTAATCTTAGAACAACAATTGCTCCGGCAATTAATAGTATAGCTACTGCCTCGTAGACAAGAGCAGTAGGATCCATTTCTTTACCTTGTAGAATAATAAATCGAGCAAGAGCTGTTATTGCTATAAGAAGTGGTAAGGTAATACTTATAGATTGTTGGTTCCAAAAAACTCTCACCATTGCAAGCACTTCTAAATATAGAAACATTAAAAGCAAATCAGCTAAAGTAACTGATTGGTTTAAAAACATATTAGAAATTTCAATACCAACTGCAATAATAGTGCTGATTAAAATAATGCACATTAATCCTAACTGTAAGTTTTTTGCAATCTTGTCCATTACTTATCTTTACTAAATGGTAGCCATTTATCAAATACTGATTTTGAAGGCCCGTCATAAGGAATTGAGTATGAATTTGGATTTGGACTAGTTAAAACTTCAATTCCTTTAGAAAAAACAAAAATAAATACAATTACAAAAACAATCACCATTATTTTAAAAGGATCAAAATTTTTTGTTCGAAAAACACTTGAAGATCTTTCTTCTGCTCTATGGAATTGTTTGAACGTCATATAGACAGCAAATATTAATCCAACGTGAGCCAAGAAAAGTCCCGCCCAGCCAAATGCAAAAGTTGTATATGAAAAAACATATAAACTAAAAACAGTAGTCCAAATAAAACTTAGGACTAAAAGAATTTGTAACCTTACTGTTTTTGGAAGAGCCCTAAGATCATTTTTACTGTCGTCAAATAAAATATTTGCAGTATCTCTCATCCAATTTTTAAATGATTCCATTAGTTTAATTTATAATCTAAAAGTATTATATCAATTGCTAATTTGTCCTGAATATATAAATAATAGTTAGTTTAATGAGTAAAATTTTATCTAACAGTATTTTTTATAAAATTTATTTGTATTACAATTTATTCTATAGATACAAAGCTTTCAAAAAAAGAAAAACTTATTCTCAAGATCAAGAGGATGTATTTATTAATAACTATTTTAAAAACATAAAATCAGGGTTTTATATTGATATAGGTTCATATCACCCAATTAGATATAGCAATACTGCTTTACTTTATAATCGTGGGTGGCAAGGAATTAATATTGATATGAATCAGACTTCAGTTGATTTATTTAATATTGTTAGGAAACGTGATATTAATATTTGTGCAGCAATTTCAAGTTCAAGTAGATCTGTAACACAATTCACAGACCATATATTCAGTCCAGTAAATACAATTGACGAGAAATTTTCAAAAACTATTTCAAAAAAACTCTCAATAAAAAATTTTTCAGAAAAAAAAATACAAACAGTTACTTTCCAACAATTAATTTCAGAGAATAAAATAGCAATTAAACCTGTAAATTTTATAAATATCGATGTCGAGTCACATGACTTTGAAGTTTTAAAAGGTATTGACTTAACTTTTGTTAAACCAAAATTGATATGTATTGAATTAGAGAACTCACAATTAAATTCCAACGCTCAAAAAATTGAAAACTATTTAAAAAAATATGGTTATTTTTTAATTAAAAGAATCGGCTTAAATGGTATTTTTGAAAAAAGTTAAAAATGTCTAAGCTAATTTTTTAACTGTTTTTTATGGAAATTAATAAATTTTTCTACATTAGATTTAATAAATGTTTTATTTTCTTCAAAAGAAACTTTTTTCATTGAGTAGGCAGTACTTTTAGTTTGTCTCGAAACTATTGTAACATTTCCTTTATATAGTTTAAGCTTTACTAAACCGTTAACTTTATTTTTTTTAAGGTCTACGATTTTTTGCAATTTAAATCTTTCTTTCGAAAACCAATAACCGTTATAAATTAGTTCTGCATATCTTGACATTATTCGATCTTTTTTATGCATGGTGTCTTTATCTAAGGTTACAGACTCTATGGCTCTATGTGCATGCAGCAATAGAGTTCCTCCGGGAGTTTCGTAAACCCCTCTGGATTTAATTCCAATAAATCTGTTTTCAACTAAATCAACTCTCCCAATTCCATTTTTACCTGCGAGTTGGTTTAATTTTGCTAACAATTTTGCTGGAGAAATTTTTTTTCCATTAACACTGTAAGGATCTCCATTTTTAAAATTGATTGAAACAAAAGAAGCTTTATTTGGAGCTTTTTCAGGAGCAACAGTTCTTTGGAAAATAAATTCAGGGGCAGAATTTTTTGGATTTTCTAAAAGTTTACCCTCTGTAGAGGTGTGAAATAAATTATCATCTACCGAAAAAGGGGGAGCACCTTTTTTATCTTTTGGAATATTAATATTATTTTTCTTTGCATAATTAATAAGGTCAGTTCTAGATTTTAATTTCCATATTCTCCAAGGCGCTATGATTTTTATTTTTGGTCCAAAGTAATGATAACCTAGTTCAAATCTAACTTGGTCGTTTCCTTTACCGGTTGCACCATGAGAGACTGCATATGCTTTAAATTTCTTAGCAACTCTGATTTGATCTTTAGCTATAAGCGGTCTTGCGATGGACGTACCTAACAAGTAGACACCTTCATAAATAGCATGACCTCTGATCATTGGATAAACATAATCTTTGACAAAGACATCTTTTAAATCTTTAATAATTATTTTTGTTACACCAAATTTCTTTGCATTAGAGATAATTTTTTTTCTATCAATCTCTTGGCCAACATCTGCAGTGTAGCAAATTACATCTGCATCATAATTTTCTTGAAGCCATTTTAAAATAATAGACGTATCAAGTCCTCCAGAATAGGCTAAAACAATTTTCTTTTTTGATTTCATTAAATTAACTACAAGCTTTTTTTGATGCGTTATAAGCCTTAGTGAATCCTAGTAATGAATAATGATCAATTGTTTGAGAACCTTTTTCATTATATCCAGTTACCATCAATCTAGATCCTTTTCTCATCTGCTTAATCATTTTTAATTCTATTTTTGTATCAGCAATCCAAGCAAAACCTTGCTCTTTGATATCAAATTTAAACTTATTTTTTCCCGAAGCAGCAGTTACAGAATTTTTTTTATTAAATTCATATCCTGGTGTAACGCTCACTTCATTTAAAATATTTTCATTTGGTCTAAAAGCTACAAATAATTTTGCATCTCTTTTATTTGATTTAGGAGCCTGTAAAATTGGAGCTGATTGTGCAAAACAAACTTTTCCACTAGCTTCAGAAACTACCATAGCTTCCCAATCTTTATATTTTCCTATTTTCTTAACTTCTTGTGCATAAAGATGACTAAAACTAAAAATAAATAAAATACTAAAAAATATTATAACTTTTTTAATTAAGGACATGGATTTGGGTATATAGCTTGAACTTTATTAATTTCTTTAATGACATCATTAGAAAGATTAACATTTACACTTTCTATATTTGTTTTCAACTGCTCCATTGATGTGGCACCAATTATTACACTAGTCATAAAATCTTGAATTTCGCAAAATTTGATAGACATTTGGCTCATATCAAGATTATGTTTTTTACTGATTTGGTAATAAAGCTCAACAGCCTCTTCAGTATTTGGCTTTCTGTAGCGTGTCCAAAAATCCCAATCTCTTTCCATTCTAGATCCTTTAGGAAAATTTTTATTTCTATATTTTCCCGTCAAATATCCACTTGCAAGTGGAGAATAAGACAAACAACCAATATTTTCCCTTATAGAAACTTCAGATAAGCCAATTTCGTAAGTTCTATTAAGTAAATTATATGGATTTTGAATAGACATCATTCTGGGTAAATTTTTATCCTTTGAAATCTTAAGGTAACTCATTGCACCCCAAGGAGTTTCATTGGACAAGCCCACATACCTTATTTTTCCTTCGCTAACGAATTTATTTAATTCACTTAAAACATCCTCGAATTGGTTCCATTCATTTTCTTCATGTGTATAACCCAATTTTCCAAAACTATTTACTTTTCTCTCTGGCCAGTGAAGTTGATATAGATCAATATAATCTGTTTTGAGTCTCTTTAAACTATTGTGAAGAGCATTCTCCAAGTTTTTTCCTATAAAACTATTTTCTCCGTTTCTTAAATAATCTCTAGAAGGGCCAGCAACCTTAGTTGCTAAAATTACTTCTTCTCTTTTTTTGGTGTTCTCAAACCAGTTTCCAATAATTTTCTCAGTGTCTCCATAAGTCTCTTTTCGAGGAGGAACGGCATATAATTCTGCAGTATCCCAAAAATTTACTCCCTTATCTAAAGCAAAATCCATTTGTTCAAACGCTTCATTTTGAGTATTTTGTTCTCCCCAAGTCATGGTACCGAGACAAATTGTGCTTACTTTAATGTCTGTATTACCTAAATTTTTGTAATTCATCTGAAAATTATGTTAAAATTTTATTAACCTTTTATGGTATCTTGAATAATTAGTAAAAGGCTATTATATAAGGGTTATATGGAATTTGATAAAAATGGAATATTAAATAGAGCTAAGTCAGCTCAACAATCAACAGTCGTAATGGATGAAGGCTTAAGAGCCTACATGCTAAAAGTTTATAACTATATGGCAACAGGAATTTTGTTAACAGGAATAGTTGCACTGTTAACTTTTAAAATGTCAGTTGTTACTAATGATGCTGGATCTATTATAGGTCTCACTCAAATGGGAAATGCAATTTATATGTCAGGTTTGAAATGGCTTGTGATGCTTGCACCATTGGGAATCGTTTTTTATATGAGTTTTGGAATTAACAAAATGAGCGCATCAAAAGCTCAAACTACTTTTTGGGTTTTTGCAGGATTGATGGGCTTATCTCTATCTTCAATTTTATTAGTTTACACAGGCATGAGTGTAACAAGAGTTTTCTTTATATGCTCAGCAACTTTTGGAGCAATGAGTATTTACGGATATACGACTAAACGAGATTTAACAAAATTAGGTTCATTCTTAATGATGGGTCTAATTGGAATAATTATAGCTTCAATAGTTAATATATTTATGAAATCATCAATGATGTATTTTGTAATTTCAATATTAGGAGTTTTGATTTTTGTTGGTCTTACAGCATATGATACTCAAAAGATCAAAAATATGTATGCCGCAAGTGATACAGGCGAAATCATGGGCAAAAAAGCCGTAATGGGTGCATTAACTCTTTACTTAGACTTTATAAATTTATTTATAATGCTATTAAGACTTTTTGGTCAAAGACGTTAATTTTTTTGAAGTTTTTTCCAATTTGTATCTTTAAGTAAGAATTTAAGTTCAAAAGAATTTTTTAAGATTTTACCATTCGTGTCCGTAATCAGGTATTTAAGATTTTTATTTTTTGGTTTAAAATTTTTACAAATTTTATATAGAGCATTTTCTGTAGCATTTTTAAAAACACTAAAACTGACTTGCTTGCTTGAAATATTTAATCCATAGTCTTTCCACGATCCTGCAGAAACCATTTTTGCATATAGATCTAAAATTATTTTAAGTTCATCTTTTTCAAAAAATTGTTTTTGCTCTATTTTGTTTTGTGGATTATTGATTACTAATTTTAGATTACTGCGCATCGATTTTATGTTTGTTTATTAAAGGAATTTGAAAACCTGTAAAAATTATTGTTATTGGCAACATTCCCCATACCTTAAAATTGACCCAAAACTCCTCTGTTTGCGTTCTCCATACAAGCTCATTTAATATAGCTAGCCCAAGGAAAAAAAACATCCATCTTTTATTTAAAATTTCCCACCCGATGTCAGATAATGGGATCGATTTTCCCATAATTTTTTTAAGAATTGGTTCTTTAGTAAAATATTTTCCAAAAAATAAAGCTAAAGCAAATATTATATTTATTATTGTTGGTTTTACGTAAATAAATATAGGATCATTAAAATAAATAGTTAGTCCCCCGAAGAAAGTTATTAATATTCCACTTACCAAAGGCATCGGAGGTATTTTTTTTTCAAAGAACCACACAACTGCAAGAGCAATTAAAGTTGCAACTATCAGTGGAGGTATTGCAACTGATAAGTTTTTATCATTATTATAATAAAAGAAAAAAAATATCGCTAAAGGCCCAAAATCGGTAATAAATTTCAAAAAAGATTTGTTCACTAAAAAGATATTAACATATTTGCCACATCACAAAACATTAATCTTTTTTGCATTGATTTTTATATTTAAATACCCATACTAACAACAATGGCAATCCAAAAAGCTAAATTTTCAATTGGCGACATTGTTAAACATAAACACTTTGAATTTAGAGGTGTCATTTATGATGTTGACTTTGAATTTAATAATTCAGAGGAATGGTATCAATCAATTCCAAAGAATGTCAGACCAAGAAAAGATCAGCCATTTTATCACTTACTTGCTGAAAATGAGGAAATAACTTACGAAGCATACGTTTCAGAGCAAAATTTGCTTATGGATGACTCTGATGAGCCAATAAAACATCCGCTGATTGAGGAGATTTTTTCTGGAAAAAAAGGCTCGAGTTATTTTAAACTTTCAAATTAAGCAAAACAACATTCCAACACATTCTGCTCAAAACTAGGCCATAAACGTTAACTATATCAACCTATATTCTGATCAAGGATGTAAAAGTTAAAATTTAGTCTTATTGTCTCCCCCTCTACATTCTTGATCAGATAACTTTTTCATAATAGAAATTTCAAAATTAATCACTAAATAATAAGCATGTTCAAACTTTTAGAACCAAATAAAATTTTTCAAATAACCTCTAAAGCTCCAAGGTATGTTTTGTTTTTATTTGTTGTGGTTCTTACAGTTGGTTTAACCGAAGCATTAATTTTATCTCCAGAGGATTATAAACAAAGTGATGCAGTAAGAATAATGTATGTACATGTTCCATCAGCTTGGATCTCACTTGGAATTTTTTCTTCAATAACCTTACTGTCCATCAGTGGTTTTATTTTTAAAAATAAAAATTTTTTTTTGATAGCAAAAAGTTTGGCATCGTCTGGATTTGTATTTAACATAATTGCATTAGTTACAGGTGCTATATGGGGTAAACCTACATGGGGAACTTGGTGGGCTTGGGATGCTCGAATTACCTCAATGTTGATTTTAGCATTATTTTTTGCTCTTTATTTAATTGCCTGGAGAATTTATGAAAAAGAGGAAAAAGTTTTTAAAATTACCACTTTTATAACTGTTATTGGTATCATCAATGTTCCAATTATTAAGTACTCAGTTGATTGGTGGAATACACTTCACCAGCCAGCATCAATCAATCTTTTGACAAAAAGCTCAATTCATTCTTCAATGCTTTTTCCTTTATTGATAATGACTGCGGCATTTGCACTTTTTTCGTTGTTAATTTTCTTAATGAAATATAATACAGAACTGATAAAAATTAAAAATAAAGGCTTAGATAGATTATGATCAACGAACTACTTTTTATGAATGGATACGGAACTTACGTTTTGTCTGCTTTTGGATTTACTCTTTTAAGTTTTTCAAGCTTATATTTTATTACTAAATTACAATTTGCCAAAGAGCAAAATAAGTTTGTTGCTAAGTTTGGATCTTTAGACTCTGAGAAAGCTAATTCTGCTAAATCACAAAGAATAAACAAAGAAATTTTAGCTGACGCCACAAATAACTAACTTTTGAACCATGTATGGTCGTAAAGTTAAATTAAGATTTTTGTTTGTAACATTAATTTTAATCACTTTAATTCTAACTGTTTTTTTAGTTTTAAAATCCTTAGAAGAAAATGTTGTTTACTTTCAATCACCATCCGAGATTAAAATACTAACTGAATTAGATAAAAGTAAAATAAGAGTTGGAGGCATGGTTAAAAAAAATTCAATTAACGTTAACTCGGATGAAGTTAATTTTATTATAACTGACTTTAAAAATGAGATAAATGTTACTTATTCTGGTGCTGTACCAAATCTTTTTGCTGAAGAAAAAGGCGTTGTTGCTGAAGGATTCTTAAAGGATAGAAATTTTTTTTCTGCCACTAAAATTCTAGCTAAACATGATGAAAATTATATGCCACCAGAGGTAAAAGAGGCTTTGGAGGGAAAATAAATTGATTTATAGTGTTACTGGACATTACTCTCTCATTTTAGGTCTATGTGTTGGCTTGGCTTTAGTTTATTTTTCAATTCGAAATTTTAGAAATTCAAATCAACTAGATACTAAAATTTTAACTTTTTCATTTTTACAACTTTTTTTTGTATTGGTTAGTTTTATAAGCTTAATCATTTCATTTATTATTTCAGATTTTAGTAACGAAACTGTATTTAACAATTCACATACAACGAAACCACTTTTTTATAAAATTAGTGGAACTTGGGGAAACCACGAGGGAAGCTTGTTGTTATGGTTATTAGTTTTAACAATATTTATATTTATATTTATATTAAGAACTAATAATCAACCAATTAAGTATAAAATTCTAACAGTAGGTTTTCAGCAAGTTATCATAATTGGATTTTTTTTATTTCTCATTCAAACTTCAAATCCTTTTAATTATCTATTTCCAGTTCCAGACGAGGGCTTAGGATTAAATCCAATACTACAAGATCCTGCACTAGCTATACATCCTCCAATTTTATATTTAGGATATGTTGGCTCTTCTATTATTTTTTCATCTGCTTTAGCTGCAACTACTTTGAAAATAGTTTCAACAAGCTGGGCAATTCATATTAAAAAATGGGTTTTAATTTCCTGGATTTTTTTAACATTAGGTATTTTGCTTGGATCTATTTGGGCTTACTATGAATTAGGTTGGGGAGGATTTTGGTTTTGGGATCCAGTAGAAAATGTTTCCTTAATGCCTTGGCTAGCGTTGACAACCCTTTTACACTGTATTTTAGTACTTGAGAGAAAAGAAATCTTAACCTCATGGGTGATTATATTATCTATTGCAACTTTCACTTTGAGCATGTGCGGAACTTTTTTAGTAAGATCTGGAATTCTAAATTCTGTTCACACATTTGCCAATGATCCAGAAAGAGGTTTATTTATTTTAATATTTTTATTTGTTTTAATTTTTTTATCTTTATTTATTTTTTTCTTTTTTCATCAAACTAATAAAAATAATTCGTCTAATTTTTTTTGGTTAAGTAAAGAAACTTCAATTTTGGTCAATAACTGGTTTATGATGTACTTTCTATCAGTTGTATTGATTGGTACAGTTTATCCTATATTTTTAGATGTAATATCCTCACAAAAAATATCTGTGGGCCCACCATTTTATCACAAACTTATTGCCCCATTTTTAATTCCTTTTTTATTTGCAATGGCAATCGGGCCAAGTTTAAAATGGATAAGATCTGATTTAAAAGATAAGATCTATCTGATTTCTTTATTAATAATCTCTATATTAATATCTTTTTTTATCGTCAAAAATTTTAATAAAAATGTTCTCATTAATACAATCCTAATCTCCAGTGCTCTTTATTTGTTTTATATTACATTGAGAGATTTTTTTAATAAGAAATATAAAAATTTTGCTCAAAACACTGCTCATTTTGGATTTAGTTTGTTGATATTAAGTATTTTATTTAACAATTTATTTTCAAGTGAAATAATAACTAACTTAAGAGTAGGTGAAACCTATGATAATTCAAAAACAAAAATAGTTTTTGAAAGTATTAATCAAAAAAATGAAAAAAATTATAAATCTATAGTTGCTAATTTTAATATTATTAATTCTAAAGGTATAAATAACAACTTATCACCTGAATTAAGAATATATAATCAACCCAATATCACAACTAGTGAAGCAGATATTAAAACTACGTTAATGAAGGATAAGTTTATTGTAATTAATTTAGTTCAAAACCAAGATTATTTCAATGTAAGATATCAAGTTAAGCCTTTCATGTTGTGGATATGGTTGTCAGTAATACTAATTAGCTTTGGCGGTTTAATGAGTTTTTTTAAAAAAAGAATATGAAAAAAAAACTAATATCCATCTCGCTCGCATCAATATTTATAATTATTTTTTTTGTTTTCTATAAAGGTTTAAAAAATACTAATATCTATACCCCAGATGTAAAAATTAATTACGATATCCCAGTTTTTTCAGCTAATTTGTTTTATTTAAATGAAGAGGTAAATTCAGCTAATATTTTTAAAAAAGACAAGTTTTATTTAGTAAATATTTGGTCTTCTTGGTGTGTTCCGTGTAGAGATGAACATCCAATATTGATGGAATTAAAAAAAAACAGCAATATAACTGTAATTGGAATAAATTATAAAGACAATAAAAAAAATGCTCAAAATTTTCTTAATCAGTTGGGTAACCCATACAAAAAAATAATTGTTGACCAAAAAGGAACACTCTCGATTGAGTGGGGTGCTTTTGGTGTGCCTGAAACATTTGTAATTTATAATAAAAAAATTATAAAAAAATACATTGGACCACTTAATGAGGAATCCTTAATTGAAATAGAAAAAATAATATGATGAAAATATTAAAATTTACTCTTTTAATATATTTTATTTTTTCTTTAAATTTTTTATATGCAAGTTCCGAAGATAAGAGAAATAAAATTACAAAAAATTTACGTTGTCTTGTATGTCAAGGACAATCGGTTTATGATTCAGACTCAGAATTTGCCAATAGTATGAAAATTTTGGTAGAGAAAAAATTAGACGAGGGTTTATCAGAAAAGCAAATATACAAATATATGCAAATAAAGTTTGGAGATTGGATTTTATATGATCCTGGGCTTAGTAAAAATACATATATTCTTTGGTTATTGCCTCTATTGATCTTCCTATTTGGTGGTGCAATAATCTACAAAAAACTTATAAAAAAAAATTAATCTGATAATAAGAGCTATGTATTTAAAAAAACTAGTATTTCTTAGTATAATATTGTTGACCATTACTAAATCTTTTGCTCAAGAAACTCGATCTCATCAATATAATTTTTTTACAGGGAACTTTGATTTTAGTGATGATAAACAGTCAGCTTTGTTAGTTGGTTTTCAACATCAAGATGAAAATTTAGAGAGAAATACTTTTATAGGAAATATTTCTCCGATAACAGGTGGATTTATTACAGAAAATTCTGCAGCTTATATTTATACAGGATTCGAATGGAATGTAGAAATGGGAGAGCTTACTTTTACTCCAAGTTTTGCGCCTGGTCTTTATCACAAAGGTGACGGAAAAGATTTAGGGCACGTTCTTGAATTTAAGTCTGAAGTTCAATTATCATACACACTCTCAAATGACACCAGAATAGGTATTTCCTATAATCATGTATCAAACGCAAGTTTGGGAGATAAAAATCCTGGGGCAAATAGTTATATGTTTAATTTTCTCAAAAACTTTTAAATTACATTATGAATTTAAAAGATTGTCACAATTTTTCAGATTTCAGAAAACTTGCTCAAAAAAAATTACCCTCTCCTATATTTCACTATATTGATGGAGCGGCTGATGACGAAATAACGTATGCTCGAAATACGAGTGCATTTGATGATGTTGATTTAGTACCTAATGTTTTAAGAGGTGTGGAGAATGTTGATCTTTCAACAACAATCTTTGGAAAAAAATTAGATCTACCTTTTTATTTGGCACCAACCGCTTTACAAAGACTATTTCACTATGATGGAGAAAGAGCAGTTGGAAAAGCAGCGAAAAAATTTAATACCATGTTTGGTGTATCAGCTCTAGCCACAGTTAGTGTTGAAGAGATATCTTCTATGATCGATACACCAAAAATGTTTCAGTTTTATTTTCATAAAGACAGAGGACTTAATGATTCGTGTCTAGAAAGAGCGAAGGCAGCTAAATTTGATGTTATGGCTTTAACGGTTGACACAATAACAGGAGGAAACCGAGAAAGAGATTTAAGGACAGGCTTTACATCGCCTCCTAAATTAACATTATCAAGTTTATTTAGTTTTGCTACAAAACCAATGTGGGGCATAAATTATTTAACCAAAGGTAAGTTTGAATTACCTCATCTTCAAGATTTTGTAAAAGAGGGTACAAGCACTAACTCTTCGATTGGAAATTATTTTTCTACCATGTTGGATCAATCTATGAATTGGAAAGATGCTGAACAACTATGTTCTAAGTGGGGCGGTCATTTTGCCTTAAAAGGAGTGATGAGCGTTGAGGACGCAAAGCGAGCAGTAGATATTGGATGTACAGGAATAATGGTCTCAAATCATGGAGGAAGACAACTTGACGGATCAAGATCTCCATTTGACCAACTAGCGGAAATTGTTGATGCAGTTGGAGATAAGCTTGATGTGATTTGCGAAGGTGGAATTCATAGAGGAACACATATGCTTAAAGCTTTATCTTTAGGAGCAAAAGCTTGCTCAGGAGGAAGATTATACCTTTATGCCCTAGCTGCTGGAGGACAAGCAGGTGTTGAAAGAGCAATTGAAAAATATAAATCTGAGCTTGTAAGAGACATGAAATTAATGGGCTGTACAAAAATTAGCGATCTTAAAAGAAGCAACTTAAGATTTAGAAAATAGTGAATATAAATAATTGTTATAATTTTGAAGATTTCAGAAAAATAGCAAAAAAAAAATTACCTGCACCAATTTTTCATTATATTGATGGAGGTGCTGATGATGAGGTTACGTTAAATAGAAACACAGAAGCCTTTGGTGATTGTGATTTAGTACCTAATATTTTGAATAGTGTTGGAGAACCAGATTTAACTACAAACTTGTTTGGTCGAAAAATAGATATGCCTATTTTTCTCTCACCAGCTGCTATGCAAAGACTTTACCATCCAGATGGAGACAAGGCGTCAGCAAGAGCTGCTGAAAAATTTGGAACCTTTTATAGCATGTCTTCTATGGGAAATAATTCTATTGAGGAAATATCAAATATTTCTAGTGGTCCAAAATTG
The DNA here is from genome assembly GCA_902539165.1 of uncultured Pelagibacteraceae bacterium. GTDB lineage: Bacteria > Pseudomonadota > Alphaproteobacteria > Pelagibacterales > Pelagibacteraceae > Pelagibacter. The sequence continues at coordinate 18,534 of CACBHY010000001.1, read as the reverse complement.
TTTCAACTTTACGTTCATAAAGATCGATCAATTTCAGATGACTTAATTGAAAGGTCAAGAAGGTCAGGATTTGATGCTATGTGCTTGACAGTAGATACTTTAGTTGCAGGTAATAGAGAAAAAGATCACAGAACAGGTTTTACAACACCACCAAAACTAACAGCCAAAAGTCTAATGAGTTTTGCAATGAAACCAGGCTGGGTATTTAATTATTTAACTGGAAAAAAATTTGAACTTTCAAACGTAAAAAAAAAAACAGACAAAGGAACAAACATTGCAAAATCAGTTATTGAATATATCAATGAACAGTACGATCCAGCGATGGGTTGGAAAGATGCTGAATATTGTGCAAAAAAATGGAATGGACCGTTTGCATTAAAAGGTATTATGTCGGTTGAGGATGCAAAAAGAGCAATAGATATAGGATGTACTGCAATTATGATATCCAACCATGGAGGAAGACAACTTGATGGTTCAAGATCTCCTTTTGATCAAGTTAAAGCTATTTCAGACGCAGTTGGGAATAAACTAGAGATAATACTTGATGGTGGAGTGAGAAGAGGAACGCATGTCCTTAAAGCTTTGGCCGCTGGAGCAACTGCGTGCAGTTTTGGAAAAGCGTTTTTATTTAGTTTAAGTGCGGGTGGTCAAAAGGGTGTTGAGAGATTGTTAGAAAATATGCAAAATGAAATCCGAAGAAACATGATTTTGATGGGATGTAAAAGCATAAAAGATTTAGATGCGTCAAAAATAATCTATCGTAATTAATTAACTAGCAACGGTCAGGAATTACTTACAAATCTTAGTAACCTAAAACGGGGTTTTAAAAAATCATGAATGGACACAAGCCTTCTTTTCGTCTAGGTTTTCATTTTTCAAAATTATGAAACTTGCACAGAATTTAAATAATCTCGGAACAGAATCTGCATTTAGTGTTTTAGCAGAGGCAAAAGCATTGGAAGCAAAAGGTCATCCAATGATACATCTGGGATTAGGTCAACCAGATTTTAAAACGCCTAAGCATGTAGTAGAAGCTGCTAAAAAAGCTTTGGATGACGGACACCATGGATATGTAATGTCAAACGGAATTCCAGAATGCAGAGAAGCTGTAACAAGATGGATTAAAAAACGATATGACGCTGATATTGATGCTGAAAGAATTTTGATTATGCCGGGTGGAAAGCCTACAATGAGTTATGCAATTCAATGTTTTGGTGAACCAGGAGCAGAAATTATTCATCCTACACCTGCTTTTCCTATTTATGAGTCAATGATAAATTACACTGGTTCAACGCCAGTCCCATATGACCTTACTGAAGATAAAGATCTTAAATTTGATCCTGATAAAATATTGTCTTTAATAACCGACAAAACTAGATTGTTAATTTTAATTAACCCAAATAACCCAACAGGTAGTTTTGTAGAAAAACCAGTCATAGATTATTTTGCAAAAGAATTAGAAAAACATCCACATGTTACTATTTTAAGTGATGAAATTTATAGTAGACAAATTTTTGATTATAAAGAAATGCCATCATTTTTTCATTATGAAGGTTTAAAAGATAGATTAATAGTTTTAGAAGGTTGGAGTAAAGCTTATTCAATGACAGGTTGGAGACTAGGATGGAGTTACTGGCCTAAAGAAATGGTTGCACATGTTAATAAATTATTAATTAACAGTGTTTCATGCGTAAATGCAGCTGCACAATTTGCAGGTATAGCAGCGTTAGATGGCCCAGATGATTCAATTAATGACATGTTAGATAAATTCACTTTAAGAAGAAATTTAATTCACAAAGGTTTAAATGATTTACCTGGTATAGAGTGCAGTTTACCTGGAGGTGCTTTTTATGCATTTCCGAAGGTAAAAGGAACAGGTATGACAGGTGCTGAATTTTGTAAAAAAGCTATGCATGAAGCTGGAGTTGCGATTGTTCCAGGAACAGCATTTGGTAAAACTTGCCAAGATTACGTCAGGTTTAGTTTTGCCGCATCTAGAGATAACATACAGCAGGCCTTAGAAAATATTGGCAAGATGCTCTCTAAATAAGCTGTATTTTTTGACTCTTTTTTATTAATATTAAGATTATGAATGAACAAGTTCAAATAGAGTTAAAAAGAATACTTCATGATAGAATTTCAACTTCTGAGTCAACTAGAACTACTTATGCACGAGGAGAAGATACCTATGACCCAATTTTATCTAAAGCAGTAGTTTTCCCTGAAACCAACGAGGAAGTTTCAAAGATATTAAGTTTATGCAATGAGAATAAAATTCCGGTTGTTCCATTTGGTACTGGAACCTCCTTAGAAGGAAATGTGGTTGGTAATGATAAAGGGATCACAATTAGTTTAGAAAAAATGAATAAAATATTAAGCGTTCACGTAGAAGATTTTGATTGTAGAGTACAAGCGTGTGTAACAAGAGAACAATTAAATGATTATTTGAGAGAAGATGGAGTTTTTTTCCCAATTGATCCAGGTGCAAATGCAGCACTTGGGGGTATGGCAGCAACTTCTGCATCAGGGACCATGGCAGTTAAGTATGGTACGATGAAAACAGTCATAAGTGGACTTACAGTTGTTCTTGCAAACGGCGATATTATTAATACCGGAACAAGAACAAAAAAAACATCTGCAGGTTATAATCTTACAAATTTATTTATTGGCTCAGAGGGAACATTAGGAATAATTACTGAGGTTCAATTAAGACTATCTCCTATACCAGAAAGCATAATGGCTGCAGTTTGTCATTTTCCAACATTAGAAAATGCAGTTCAAACTGCTCAGCAAGTTATTCAATATGGTGTTCCAATAGCAAGGATTGAGATGCTTAATAAAGAACAAATGGGCATAAGTATCAATTACTCAAACTTAAAAGGTGTTGAAGCAGTGCCAACACTATTTTTCGAATTTCATGGTTCGGAGCTTTCAAATCAAGAAAATATAAAAATTGTTGAGGAAATCTCAAAAGATAATAGTGGAAGTTCTTTTAAGTGGGCGAAAGATTTAGAGGAAAGAAATAAGCTCTGGAAAGCAAGATGGGATGTCTATTATTCGGTAAAAGCTTTAATTAAAAATGGAAGAGTTTATTCAACAGATATATGTGTTCCTATTTCAAATATAACCGAATGTGTAAATTTCGCAGAAGAACAAGCTGAAAAATTTGGACTTAGAGCGCCCATGGTAGGTCATTTGGGCGATGGTAACTTCCATGTAATTTTACCTTATGATCCTGCAAAAAAAGAGATGTACGATAAAATAAGAGAATTTAATGATTTGTTGATTAAAAAAGGATTAGAATTAAATGGAACTATCACGGGTGAGCATGGAGTCGGACTCCATAAAAAGAAATATTTGTTAGAACAACATGCAGACAATATGCCAGTTATGAAATCTATTAAAAGAACCTTGGATAGTAACAACATCATGAATCCAGGTAAGATTTTTGATTTAAACTAATCTAAAATTTATGAAAAAAGTCTTGGTTACCAGAAGATTGCTAAGATCTTGTGAAGATAAAGCGAAAGAAACATTTGATCCAATTTTAAATCTTAATGATGAACTTTATTCCCAAAAAAAATTAGTTGAAATGAGTCAAGGTTGTGATGGAATATTATCAGCTTTAACCGATAAATTAGACGCTGAAACAATTAATCAACTACCTGATACAATTAAAATTATTTCTAACTTTGCCGTGGGTTTTGGGAATATTGATTTAGAGGCTGCGAAAAAAAGAAGTATTGCTGTAACTAATACCCCTGATGTGTTGACTGACGCTACCGCAGAGATTGGTGTACTGTTAATTTTGGGAGCTTGTCGAAGAGCCTCAGAGGGAATTGAAAAAGCAAGAGAAGGTGGTTGGATATGGTCGGCAGATCTTTTAATTGGAAAACAGTTAACAGGAACAAGACTTGGAATTTTGGGTATGGGACGAATAGGTCAGAAAATTGCTAAAGTTGCAAAATCGCTTGGTATGATTATTCATTACCATAACCGATCAAAACTCAGTGATGATAAAGAACAAGGTGCAATTTATCATGACACTTTAAAAGATTTATTATCTGTATCAGATGTTTTGTCTGTCTGTTGTCCAGCATCAAAAGAAACAATAGATATGATAAACAAAGATACAATTGAATATTTACCGAAGGGTGCTGTTGTTACTAATGTTGCAAGGGGAGACATCATTGAAGATGAAGCAATGATCGATGCCCTTGATAGAAGAAAAGTTTATGCTGTAGGATTAGATGTTTATAAAAATGAGCCAAATTTGAATAAAGGTTATTATAAACACAAAAATGCATTTATACTTCCACATTTAGGCAGTGCCACAAAAGAAACTAGGACTGCAATGGCAAATTTAGCAATAGATAATATTGATGAATTTTTTAAAACGGGAATTTGTAAAAATAAAGTTAACTAATTATTAATTTCAACTTTTAATTGTATAAAACTATACTTAGGGTCAATCTGACCTTATTTTTTGAGGGACTCTCCTTAATTTCTATGTTCTATTCTCAAAGTTAATTAACTAGAGGAGAGAACAAAATGATTAAAAATAAAAAATCATTAAAAGGTGCAAAAACACCTTCAAGACGTAAGTTCTTCAAAGCAGCAGCAGCAACTGGTGCAGCAGCAACAGCTGCTGTGGCGATGCCAAACTTAGCTTTAGGTGGAGGTCACACTACACTTAAAATGCAGGCAGCTTGGCCGTCAGGTGCTAACATCTTTTTTGAGATGGCAGGAGATTACGCTAAAATGGTCGAGGATATGTCTGGAGGTTCGTTGAAAATTGATCTTCAACCTGTCGGAGCAGTTGTTAAAACTGGTGAAATCGGTGAAGCAGTAAGTGATGGTGTACTAGACATGGGACACTGGGTAACGGCTTACTGGTATGGTAAAAACCCTGCAGCATCACTTTTTGGAACAGGTCCATCTTATGGTCTTTCGTCTCAAGAAGTTATGGGATGGATGGAAGAAGGTGGTGGAAGAGCATTGTATGAGGAAACGCTAGCCAAAGTTGGTTATGACTATGTTGGAGTTTTCGCTATGCCAATGCCAGCTCAACCATTTGGTTGGTTTAAGAAGAACGTAACTAAAGCTTCTGATGTAAAAGGAATGAAGTATAGAACAGTTGGTCTTGCTACTAACGTTCTTACTGCGATGGGGATGGTCGTTAGACAATTACCAGGTGGTGAAATTCAACCAGCTATGAAAACTGGTTTGATTGAAGCAGCTGAGTTTAATAACCCTACTTCAGACTCTCAGTTCGGAATGCAAGATGTCTCTAAGCATTATCACTTAGGATCGTTCCATCAGTCACAAGAGATGTTTGAAATACCAATCAACAAAAAAACTTTTAATAGTTTATCGCCTGCACACCAAGCAATTTTAAAAAATGCTTCTTATGCAGCGAATACTGCTAACTACTTCAAAGCTTTGGTGAGATACTCTGCTGATTTATCTAAATTGATGAATGAGCATAAAGTAAATGTTTACCAAACTTCTGATGCAATTCTGGCAGAGCAGTTGAAGGGTTGGGATAAAGTAATCGGTGATTTTTCAGGCAAGGATCCATTCTTTAAGAAGGTGGTAGAGTCTCAAAAAGCCTACGCTAAGAGAGTAATGAAATACTTACTGATGAATCAGCCTAATTACAGACTTGCTTATGAGAATGAGTTTGGTCCTTTAGGTAAAGTAAAAATCTAAGGTAAATAATAAATACTATAATTAAAGGGGGCCATAAGCCCCCTTTTTTATTGAAAAAAATAATTATTTGAACATAAGTTAAATTTCTATGAATTCATTTATAAAATTTGCAGATACATTGAGTTCATCAATGGGAAAAGCTTTTTCATGGTGCATAGTAATATTAATGGGTGGTACGTGTTATGAGGTAGTCATGGCATATGTATTTAATGCTCCAACTTTATGGAATTTTGATTTTAGCTTACAAATGTATGGAGCAATATTTATGATGGCTGGCGCTTACACGTTAGCAACAGAAGCCCATGTTAGAGGGGATGTTATTTACAGATTATTTCCAACTAAAGTCCAAGGATGGATTGATTTGGTACTTTATTTTGTTTTCTTCTTCCCGGGTGTAATTGCTCTTGGATTTTATGGATATGAGTATGCAGCAAAAGCTTGGATGATAAAAGAGACAAGCTGGAATAGTCCAGCGCAAATTCAAATTTATATGGCAAAATCCTTAATTCCCCTTGCAGGAACGCTTTTAACAATTCAAGGAGTTAGTGAAGTTTTTAGATCGATTATATGTATTAGAACTGGCCATTGGCCAGAAAGGCAGGCTGGTGCAGAGGAAACCGAAAAAATACTAATGAGAAAATCAAAAGAGAATGAAAAAATAGATGTTATTTAGTTTAACAAATCCTGAAATAGCAATTTTAATGATGGTAATATTTTTATTTGCTGTCTTATTAGGTTTCCCAATAGCTTTCACTTTAATGGCAATGGGTTTAGGATTTGGGTATTACGCTTATTTTGATCCATCAAGAATGGACCATCTTTTTGATAATAGGATTTTCAAATTATTTGTTCAAAACACTTATTCCGTGATGGATAATCATGTTCTTACCGCTGTTCCACTGTTTCTTTTTATGGGATATCTAGTGGAAAGAGCAGGAATAGTAGCAAGACTGTTTTATGCGATTAGACTTGCATCCCACTCTTTACCAGCCTCAATGGCAGTTGCAGCATTAGTCACTTGTACCCTCTTCTCAACAGCAACAGGAATTATTGGAGCAGTTGTAACATTAATGGGTTTATTGGCTTGGCCGGCAATGGTCAAAGCAGGCTACGATAAAAAATTTGCATCTGGTGTTATATGCGCAGGTGGATGTCTTGGAATATTAATTCCTCCCAGCATCATGCTTATTGTTTATGCGGTAATTGCTCAATTATCACCATTAAGACTGTTTGCAGCTGCAATATTCCCTGGGTTAATGTTGGCTGGACTATATATCGTTTATGCTGTGGTCTTAGCTTACTTTAATCCATCAATTGCACCAAAGCCACCAAAAGAAGAAATACCTCCAAGGTCTGTAATTTTGAAGGAGGTGTTGGTATCTTTTCTTCCGTTATTTTCATTAATTATATTAGTGCTAGGTAGTATTCTTGCAGGCCTAGCAACACCCGCAGAAGCTGCAGGAGTTGGAGCATTTGGAGCTTTAGTTCTATCTTTCTTTTACAAATCTTTGAAATGGAAAAATTTTAAAGAGTCTGTTTTCTTAACTGCAAAAACTACAGCAATGATTATGTGGTTGTTCATTGGCTCGTGGACATTCGCTTCTGTATTTTCATATCTTGGTGGTCATGAGGTCTTTGAGCATTTTTTTAAATCTATGGATATTCAACCTTGGCAGTTTTTAGTAATCACTCAAATAATTATTTTTTTATTGGGATGGCCTCTAGAGTGGACAGAAATTTTAATTATATTTGTTCCAATATTTTTACCTTTGGTAGAATTTTTTGGAGTAAACCCTTATTTTTTTGCAATGTTAATTGCTTTAAACTTACAAACTTCATTTTTAACACCCCCAATGGCCATGTCAGCTTATTACTTAAAGGGAGTGCAATCTAAAAATGTAGAATTGATGGAAATATTTAAGGGAATAATGCCCTTTTTAGCTATTGTAATTATTGGAATGATTTTAATGTATAAATTTCCAGCCATAGCTTTATGGCTGCCTGAGAAATTATTTGCTAATTAATAAATGGACCATATCGTTAATGATTCAGTTTCAACGTTAGTTAAGAAAATTAATAATTCACAATTAACTTCAGTTGACATTTGTGAAGCGTATCTAAAAAGAATAGAGAAATTTGATAAAATTATTAAAGCATGGGCTTATTTTGATAAAAAATTATTTTTAGAGAAAGCGAAAGAAGCTGACGATTATAAAAAATCTGGAAAACCTATAGGTCCATTACACGGAATACCTGTCGCGGTAAAAGATATTGTTGGCACAATAGATATGCCAACTGAATGTGGCACTACAATAAGAAAAGGAAAATCATATTCTCAAAACGCAGAAATAATCGATTTACTCCATTCAGCAGGTGCTATTGTAATGGGAAAGACAGCGACTTCAGAATTAGCTTATCTTGGTCCATCTGAAACTTCAAATCCACACGATTCAACTAGAACACCTGGTGGATCCTCGAGTGGATCTGCAGCTGTTGTTGCATCATATATGGCTCCTTTATCTATAGGATCTCAAACTGGTGGATCAATAATAAGACCAGCTTCATATTGTGGTGTAGTAGGTTATAAACCATCTTATGGACTTATTTCAAGAAATGGAGTTCTTAAAACTTCTGATAAACTTGACCACATAGGTGTATTTGGTAGATCTGTTGAAGATGTCGCCCAGCTTGCAAAAATCTTGATTAAAAAAGACTCATATGATCCAGCCACTGTATATTTTTCAGCTGATAATATGATTGAAGCAATTCATGAGGGCCCTTTATATGAGCCAAAATTTATATTTTATAAAACTGAGTTCTGGAAGATAATTGATAAAAAATCTAGAGAAAGCTTTGAGTATTTTATTAAATCTTTTAAAAAAAATATCGAGATGTTTGATACACCATTATATTTTAAAGATATTAACAAGTATCATCAAATAATTCATGAAACAGACTTAGCTAATAATTTTAGTGATTATTATAAGAAATCAAAAAATAAACTTTCTAAATATATGCAAACTGCAATTAAAAATGGAAACAAACATTCTGGAAAAGAATATGCAGAGGCGATTGATTTTATTAAAAGAAGTTATGAGTCATATAAAGAGGTGTTTGAGGATTACCACGGTATATTAACACCATCTAGTACCGGGATTGCACCAAAGGGCTTGAAAAGTACTGGAACTGCAGAATTTAATAAAGTTTGGTCTTATTTAGGCACTCCCTGTATTTCTCTTCCTTTACTTCAAGGTGAAAATAATTTACCTTTAGGTATTCAGGTTGTTGGTCAAAAATACGATGATAATCGTTTTTTAGGTGTTTCAGCCTGGTTAGAAAAAGAGAGTAAAAAATTTAATGAATAAATTAACAACAGTTATTGGTCTTTCCTTTGCAATTTTTTTTCTTGTAGGTTTAGCGACGACCTTAACAAGGTCTATGTTAATTGGTTTCTTTGATGTTCTACCTGTATATATATTGATGATTATTGCAATCTCCATGATGATCTACGAAGCTTTCTTCGACAAAAAATAATTTTTTAATTAAAAAAAAATTGCTTAATCAAAAACATCATTTTTTTGCTTTTTCTTTATTGTTTATTCAACCAATTTTTATGTCCTCTAATTTAATAGTTGCTAGAGGTGGTATTGAATTTGTTCCCCCAATTTCTCTTGCATTTTGGAGATGGACATTTGTTTTTATAATCCTTTTACCTTTTACTTATATATCTTTAAAAAAAAATTATTTAATAATAAAAAAAGAATACAAAAAATTATTTTTCTTAGGTGCTATGGGATGTGGGGTATGTGGTGCTTTTCCATTTCTAGCTGGAGCAACAACAACAGTTACCAATATGGCTATTATTTACACTTCATCGCCTATTTTTATAATTTTAATTTCTGCAATTTTTTTTCAAGAAAAAATAAATTATCTTAAAATAATTGGATTGATTTCTTGTTTAATTGGTGTTTTTGCAATTATTATTAAGGGAGACTTAAACTTATTGATAAATTTAAACTTTACTATTGGTGATTTATGGATGCTTGCTGCAGCTATGGGCTGGGCATTATATTCAATATATCTTTTTTACTGGAAGTCTGAATTATCAATTTTTCAGAGATTTACATTGGTTTCTCTTTTTGGTGCACTCAGTTTGTTGCCTTTTTATATTATTGAAGAGTTTTTAGTAGCTAGAACTACTTTTAATGAACAATTTTATATGTGGGTATTATTTGCAGCTATTTCTCCCGGTATAATTGCATTCACTTTATATACTCAAGCTCAAAAAAGTCTTGGCGCGTCTTTAACTGGTTTTACACTTTATGTTTTTACAATTTATGGAGCAATCTATGGTTATTTTATATTTGATGAAAAATTAGAATCGTATCATTATTTAGGTACAGCTTTGGTATTCTTAGGAGTTTACTTAGCTAGAAAAAATTATGAGAATAAGCCGTAGGAGTATATTTTTGGAAATAATAGTTGGAATTTTAGTTGTTTACTTTTCGATTTTGATTTTACTTTTCATATTTCAGAGAAATCTAATGTATCACCCAAATGAAAATAATTATTATGGCGAAAAATTAGAAGTTGAGATTGAGAAAGTAAAAATTAGAACAAGCGACAACATAAATCTTTTAGGCTGGTTTCATAAAAAGAACCTAAAAAATAACAAAACAATTCTCTTTTTTCATGGTAATGCAGGAAATCTTGAGAATAGAATAAATAAATTAAATCATTTTAACGATTTAAATGTAAATTTTTTAATCATTGCTTGGAGAGGTTTTAGTGGAAATGATGGAAAGCCATCAGAAAATAACCTTTATATTGATGGAAAAAGTGCATTGGAGTGGCTAAAAAATAATGGTGTAGATGAAAATAATATTATTATTTTTGGGGAGTCGCTTGGAACCGGAGTAGCGACTGAGATTGCTCAAAAAGGGAATTTTGCAGGATTGATACTAGAGACACCTTTTACCTCTATGGTAGAAGCTGCAAAGAACTTTTATCCCTACATCCCTGTTGGCCCACTTTTAAAAGATAAATACGAGAACCAGAAAAAAATCAAAAGTATTAATATCCCAGTTTTGGTAATGCATGGTGAAGCAGACAAAATAGTTCCTTTCTGGATGGGAAAAAAAATATTTGATTTGGCAAATAATCCAAAATATTCATATTTTACAAAAGATGACGACCATATGATGGAGTATGACTCTAACTTAGTTTCTATGTTAAATGATTTTTTAAACCGATTAAATTAAGCCACATTCTCAACAAATATAATCCAAACTTTTATTCTAATAATTTAAGAATGAAAAAATTATATTTATTCATTTTTATACTACTTTCATTTGGAAATTTTAGTTTTGCAAAGGAAAACTTATCTTTTGTAGATAATTTATTTCACATAGATCAAATGAATTCACATGATGAAAACTTTGCTTTATATTTTAAAACACGTGAAAAAGCTATTTTGGCACGAGGGGAAAATAATAACTACATAAACGATTATCCTAAAGACCTCTATATATATGATTATGAAACAAAAAGTTCATCACCTTTAATATCTTACGAATGGTTTCCCAGAAGAGCCAAATATTTTTTGCAGGAATATGATTTTCCAGTCTTTCCTGATGATTTTGCATACTATTTATTAAAAGATAATAAAACACTTGTTATGATTAGTGCCGTTAAAAGCTTAAGAGCTAATTTCAAATTTGATATTATAGAAAAAAAATTAGAAGTTTATCCGGTTAATGGAAAGTTTGACTTTATTATATCTTCAATTGCAAAAGACTGTGATCATTATGATTTTAAAGACAATTATCAATGTAGTTTTTATAAACCTTTGATATCAAGCACTTTAATTAATTAATCTGTGTAAAGGCATCAGCAAACTTTTCTGCCTCAAAAACTTGCAGATCATCTTCTTTTTCACCTAAACCAAGAGCAACTATTGGCAGCTTATATTTTTTAGCAACGGCTAAAAGAATTCCACCTTTAGCTGTTCCATCTAATTTTGTCATTATTAGTCCTGTAATAGGGATAATTTTATTAAACTCCTCAACTTGATTGAGTACATTTTGTCCAGAAGTAGCATCTAAAACTAAAATTACATCGTGAGGAGCCTCGGAGTCAATTTTTTTAGTTACATTTGCAATTTTTTTATATTCCTCCATTAAATTTTTTTTGTTTTGCAATCTTCCAGCTGTATCTATCAAAACCTGATCAAATTGGTTATTTATTGCTTCTTCGATAGCTTTATAAGCAACAGATGCTGGATCGGATCCTTGTGACGATTTTGTAAGCGAAACATCAACTTTTTTTGCCCAATTTTCCAGTTGTTCAATTGCTGCTGCTCTAAATGTATCTGATGCAGCAAGCATAACTTTATTTCCGTTACCTTTTAAAATTTTACTTATTTTTCCTATTGTAGTTGTTTTACCAACTCCGTTAACACCAGACACTAAAGTAGCATTTAGTTTTTCTTTTTTTTTAAAAAAATCGAAACTTTCTAAAGGTTTCATTAACTCAACTATATAATCTTTTAAAATTATATTTATTTCCTCTGCAGTGTCTTTGTTTGGATCAATTTTAGTTTTTGAGATAATTTCTCTAATTTCTGATGCTGCAGTTGTACCAACATCTGATTGAATTAAATAATCTTCAATTTTATCTAATGTTTTGTCATCTATTTCTTTTTTTATTACAATATTCTTTAGCCCTGAAGTAAATGCGGATGCACTTTTTTTAAAACCAGATTTAAATTTATCAAAAATTCCCATTAAATTTTTATATTAATTTTTTTAATATCTGAAACGGGTCCTTTCATGTGAATATTATTATTTTCATCAATAAAAATTGATAATTTACCTGTAGAAAACTCTATATCTACCTTGTTACTTGAAAGTCCATTATTCATTGCAGCAAATGCAGTAGCACATGCTGCTGTACCGCAGGCTTTAGTAAGACCAGCTCCTCTCTCCCAAACTTTAACTTTTATTAATTCCTTATTAACGACTGTTGCTAAAGTGACATTGCATCTTTCTGGAAACAAAGGATGGTGCTCAATTTCTGGCCCAATTTTATGGATTTCAAAATTTTCATTATTATCAACAAAAAAAATTACGTGGGGATTTCCAACGTTTACAGCCGTTCCTCCCATATAATTATTATTATCTAAATCAGATATTTTGATATTAAGATTATTGGTGTTTAGTTTTTTAGAGAGGGGAATTTCGTTCCACTCTATTTTACCTTTTCCAATTTCTGTAGAAACTAGCTTGTCTCCCAATATCTCTGATTTTAAATCTCCAGATTGTGTGGTTAAAGTAATTAATGATTTATTGTGTTCTTTTGATAATAAATCTGCAACACATCTTGTTCCGTTTCCACATGCTCCCGAAGTCCCACCATCAGAATTATAAAATTCTAGAGATGCATCTGAAGTATCGTTTTTATTTATCAAAATTAATTGATCACAACCGATAAATTTTCTGTCACAAATTTTAATTATTTGTTGTTTGGTTAAATCAGTAGTCTTGTGCCTATTATCTATTATGACAAAATCATTACCTAAACCATCCATTTTAAACGCTTTGATATCCATATATAGATATTTAACTTATTTATTGACTTTTTGAACCTCTATTATAGGTTGTTGCCGTTTCCGCAAAAACATTAACTTTGCGGTGTCTTTGGAAACAAAGAGATCGACACTAGTCAGCGAGGCTTCGCCCACTAGTGCGATTACTGCTGTGTAAAAAAATATGTTTGAAAATTTAACAAATAAATTTGAAGAAATTTTTTCTTCTCTAAAAAAATCTCCTTCTCTTGATGAAGCTCAGGTAGACGATGGTTTAAGAGGAATTAGACAAGCTTTACTAGAGGCTGATGTATCATTAGATGTTGCTAAAGACTTCATTGAAAAAGTTAAACCTAAAGCTTTGGGTCAAGAGATAATAAGATCTACCTCACCAGGAGATATGGTAGTCAAAATTGTCTATGATGAATTGGTTAATTTATTAGGTGAAACCAATAATGACATAAATCTTAACGCAGTCCCTCCAGTGCCAATGATGCTTGTTGGTTTACAAGGATCAGGAAAGACTACTACAACTGCAAAATTAGCAAAATATTTAGAGTCTAATAAAAAGAAAAAAGTGATGATGGTTAGTTTGGACATTTATAGACCAGCCGCTCAGGAACAACTTAGATCTTTAGGCGAACAGAATAATATTTTGACCCTCCCAGTAGTAGAGGGTCAACAACCAACAGATATTTGTAGAAGAGCTATAAGTGCTGCAAATCTTAATGGAGCTGAGATTATTTTATTTGATACTGCTGGTAGAACTCAAATTGACCTACAAATGATGAGTGAGATTAAACAAATTGAAAGTGTAATAAATCCAACTGAAATTTTTTTAGTTGCAGATTCTTTAACAGGACAAGTCGCAGCATCAGTTGCAAAAGAATTTAAAAATACCGTAAACCTTTCTGGAATAATTTTAACTAGAGCAGATGGTGATGCTAGAGGTGGAGCAGCTGTGAGCATGAAATACGTTTCAAATGTACCAATTAAATTTTTAGGTATAGGTGAAAAAATCGATAATCTTGAAGTGTTTCATCCAGATAGAATAGCAAACAGAATTCTTGGAATGGGAGATATAGTATCTCTTGTAGAAAAAGCTGCTCAAGATTTAGGTGAGGAGAATATTAAAAAGGCAGAGGAAAATTTAAAAAAAGGACAATTTTCAATGCAAGATTATCTGACACAGCTGAGACAGATGAAAAAAATGGGAGGCATTGAAGGAATAATGTCATTTATGCCAGGAGTTTCAAAAATTAAATCACAAATGGATTCAGCCGGTATTGATGAAGGTATTATCACAAAAAATGAAGCTATAATTTTATCGATGACCAAAAAAGAAAGAGAGAACCCTAAACTTATTGATGGTTCAAGAAAAAAAAGAATTGCTAATGGCTCTGGCACAGATCCAGCCACTATCAATAAATTGCTTAAGCAATTTAAAATGATGTCTGAAATGATGAAAAAGATGTCAAAAGGAAATCTGAAAGGTATGTCTGATAAAGGAATACCGCCAGAGCTATTTAATCAATTAAAATAAAAAAGGAGAGTAAATGTTAAAATTAAGATTATCAAGAGGTGGAACAAAAAAACGTCCTGTATACAAAGTAGTTGTAGCAGATAGTCGTTTCGCAAGAGATGGAAGATTTATAGAGAAAGTTGGATTTTTCAATCCACTCTTACCTAAAGATAAAAAAGAAAGAGTTGGTCTTGAAGTTGAAAGAATTAAATATTGGTTAGGCCAAGGTGCTCAACCAACAACAAGGGTAGCTAGAATTTTGGGAGAGCATGAATTAATTGCAATGCCTGCAAATGGAAATAATCCTAACAAAGCAGTTCCAAAAAAAGAGAGAAAAAAAGAAGCTGAAGAAGCTCCTAAAACAGAGGCAGCACCAGCAGCAGAAGCTCCTAAAGAAGAAGCTCCAAAAGAAGAAGCTCCTAAAGAAGAAGCTCCTAAAGAAGAAGCTCCTAAAGAAGAAGCTCCAAAAGAAGAAGCTCCTAAAGAAGAAGCTCCAAAAGAAGAAGCTCCAAAAGAAGAAGCTCCTAAAGAAGAAAAAAAATAATTTAAAAGTTATATATGTGGCAAGCTCGAGTTTTTACACTTTATCCAGAAATCTTTCCTGGTCCTTTGTCAAAAGGATTATATGGAAAAGCATTGTCAAAAAACTTGTGGAATTTAAATGTCGTAAATATTAGAGACGCAGCTGAAGATAAACATAAAACTGTAGATGATACCCCATATGGGGGTGGATCAGGCATGTTATTAAAAGCAGATGTGATTGCTAAATCACTAGATCAAAATAAAACCGAAGGTGAAAAAATTTTGTATTTATCTCCAAAAGGAAAAAAATTTGATCAAAGTTATGCTAAAAAATTAGTCAATGAAAAATCCCTGTCAATTATCTGTGGTCATTTTGAAGGTGTTGATGAGAGAGTTTTAGCTACAAGAAATATCGAAGAAATAAGCATAGGAGATTATATTTTGTCCGGAGGTGAAACAGCAGCGTTTGTTATCATAGATAGTATTCTTCGCCTTTTACCAGGTGTCTTAGGAAATGATAATTCAAAAACTGAGGAAACATTTGAAAACGGTCTTTTAGAGTATCCTCAATACACAAAGCCTCAAATTTGGGAAGAAAAAGCTGTTCCAGACGTACTATTGTCTGGTGATCATAGTAAAATTAAACACTGGCGTTTATCTCAATCTGAGGCTATAACACGCGTCCGAAGACCAGATTTATGGGAAAAATATAAGAAGAACTAATTTGATTATTACAAACATGAAAAGTATTGAAGAAATTAACCAGTATAACGTAAAAAAAATTCTTTCTGAAAAGAAACTACCAGAATTCTTCCCAGGAGATGTTGTTAAAGTTGGTGTAAGAATTACAGAGGGAAAAAAAGATAGAATACAGTACTTCGAGGGTGTTTGTATTGCAAAAAAAAGTAGGGATTTAAATTCATCATTTACAGTAAGAAAAATTTCATTTGGAGAGGGTGTTGAAAGAACATTTCCGTTATATGGAACATTAATAGACTCAATTAAGGTTATTAGGTCAGGTAAAGTTCGTAGAGCTAAATTATATTATTTAAGAGACAGAACAGGTAAATCAGCCAGAATTGCAGAAAAAATTAGAAAAAAAATAGGAATAGATATTGATCTAAAACCAGAAACAGTTACAGAAGAAGATGTTGCTGCCTCTGTAGTGGAAGCCCCTAAAACAGAAGTTTCAACTGCAGATGTCAAAAAAGACGAGACTGTTGATAAAGAGTCTCCAAAAGAAGAGGCCCTTAAAGCAGAAGAAAAATTAGAAAGCCCTTCAGAAAAAAAATAATTTTTTTTTCAATGTCCACAACACTTTATGATAAAATATGGAATGATCACTTAGTTGATCAGCAAGAAGATGGCACGGCACTTCTTTTTGTCGATAGACATTTAGTTCATGAGGTAACAAGTCCCCAAGCTTTTGAAGGCTTAAGGAACTCAAATAGAAAAGTAAGACATCCAGATTTAACCCTGGCAGTTGCTGATCACAATGTTCCAACTACTGATAGAACCAAAGGTATATCAGATCAAGAATCTAAAATTCAAGTAGATACACTAGATGCAAACTGTAAAGAATTTGGAGTTAAAATCTTTGGAATGGATGATAAGCGACAGGGTATTGTTCATATTATTGGTCCAGAGCAGGGATTTACTCAACCTGGTACAGTCATTGTGTGCGGTGATAGCCATACAGCTACACACGGAGCTTTTGGTGCTTTAGCATTTGGAATTGGAACCTCAGAAGTTGAGCATGTTTTGGCTACGCAAACATTAGTTCAAAAAAAAGCAAAAAATTTTAGAATTAATGTTAATGGAAAATTACCAATCGGAGTTACTTCCAAAGATGTAATTCTTCAAATAATTGGAAAAATTGGAACTGCAGGAGGCACAGGCTGTGTAATTGAGTATGCTGGAGATTTGATAAGATCTCTAAGCGTTGAACAAAGAATGACCATTTGCAATATGACAATCGAAGGAGGTGCGAGAGCGGGATTAATTGCACCTGATGAAAAAATATTCAAATACCTAAAAGATAAGCCAATGTCACCAAAAGGAGATAACTGGGAAAAGGCTCTTAATTATTGGAATGATCTTAAAACTGACCAAGATGCAGATTTTGATAAAGAGATTGATTTAAACGCATCAGAAATAATACCAATGATTACTTGGGGAACATCACCACAAGATGTGATCACAATTGATGGAAAGATTCCTAATCCTCAAACTGAAACTGACGAGGATAAAAGGAACTCAATTGAAAGAGCACTAAAATACATGGGACTAAAACCTGATATGTCAGCAACAGATATAAAGATTGATAAAGTATTTATAGGAAGCTGCACAAACGGGAGAATTGAAGATTTAAGAGAAGCTGCAAAGATTTTAAAAGATAAAAAAATATCATCTCATGTAAATGCTATGGTTGTACCTGGATCAGGGTTAGTTAAAGAACAAGCAGAGCAAGAAGGTCTAGATAAGATTTTCATTAGTTCAGGATTTGAATGGAGAGAACCTGGTTGTTCAATGTGTCTAGCTATGAATGCAGACAAATTGAAGCCAGAGGAAAGATGTGCCTCTACTTCTAATAGAAATTTTGAAGGTAGACAGGGAAGAGGCGGCAGAACACACTTGGTAAGTCCAGGAATGGCTGCAGCAGCTGCTATTTCAGGAAATTTAGATGATGTTAGAAAGTATCAAAATTAAATGCAAAAATTTAATAAATTAAAAAGCATTCCCGCATATCTGCCAATAGTAAACATAGATACTGATATGATCATACCTAAACAATTTTTGAAAACTATTAAAAGAACTGGGCTTGGAAAGAACTTGTTTTTTGAGATGAGATATGATGACCAAGGAAAAGATATAAACGATTTTGTACTTAATAAAGATCCATATAATAAATCTAAAATCCTCATAGCCGGAAAAAATTTTGGCTGTGGATCATCAAGAGAACACGCACCATGGGCATTATTAGACTTTGGAATTACTTGTGTGATTAGCTCTAGTTATGCTGATATTTTTTATAGCAATTGTTTTAAGAATGGTATTTTGCCAATAATTCTTATGGAAGAAAAAATAAAAGAACTTTCTGAATATGCAAATAGAAAAGAAGAAATTTCTGTCGATTTAAATGAGCAGAAGATAGTCTATGGAAATAATGAAATAAAATTCGAAATAGATCCTT